>NZ_JAJFZN010000003.1 GCF_020731145.1 Sneathiella sp. HT1-7
ATGGGTCATTCCCCGCCATTCCCGAACCAGCCTGCTGCCGGGACTAAGCTTGTGAGTTGCCGGCATTCCTGTATCGGCGGTCATCGTTCCAGGCGAAGCCGGTACATATCGCCGAAGCTGGCGAAGGGTCGATTTCTTCAAACCACCGCAATCCTTTGCCTGACGGTTGTAATGACAGGCGTAGAGAAGAAGCCGGGTGCTCAAGCCCTTGGGCGGCGGTCCGCCGTAATCCTTAATCCAGGCGTCAACAAGGTCAGGTCGAGATGGTTGGGCGTCCGTAGTTACGTTTGCCATCATCTCATCCCTCAACGGCTTTATATATCGTCTTTCCGGAAGGGGTTCGAGAATGATCAATTCGCACGCCCTGTTTGCGCAGCCCCGTCAGCGCCGCCCAGATACTATGGGCCTGCCATCCGGTTGCCTTCTGCAGGTCCTGCATCCGCGCGCCTTTTGAACGTTTGACAAGTTTGAGGATAATATCGGGCTTTTTAGGGGAGGGGTTTACCGGTTTCCGCGCTCCGGATGAAGCCGCCCGTTTGGTTGCCGTTTTGGCGTGCGCTTTACTCGGGGGCAACGTTCCTGCTGCCTTTGCTTCGATTGCCTCCGGTTTCGGTTCTGTCTTTGCTGCTGTCATATCGACCTCCGTGCTATTGTCCCGACGGTGCGCCGGGGCTTGCACTGAGGCGAGCCCGACGCCTGAGGGAAGGAGAGCCGGGCTGGCGAGGGGAGGCGGTCAGGCACCCTTAAATCGCTGTCACAGTACCGCTCTCGGTGTTGTCAGAGGAAAATGGCTTGAGCCGTAACGAAGCTGGATTTACGGTCGGCACATGAAAAATCCATTTCGCTATTTTAAGACTTCACCTGATATCATTCGACTGGCTGTGATGATGTATGTTCGGTATCCGCTGTCATTACGTCAGGTTGAAGACCTCCTGCATGAGCGGGGTATCGACGTCAGCTATGAAACAGTCCGGGCATGGTGGAATCGTTTCGGGCCAGTGTTTGCGGCAGAAATCAGAAAAGCCCGCTCCGTTTCCTTCCATAACTCATCTCAATGGAGATGGCATCTGGATGAAGTTTTCGTGCGGATCAATGGCGAGATCCATTATCTTTGGAGAGCCGTTGATCACGAAGGTGAAATTCTTGAAGCCTTCGTATCTAAGCGGCGCAATCGCAGCGCTGCCTTGAAGTTTCTGAAGAAAGCCATGAAACGATATGGCAGCCCGAAGATTATTGTGACGGATAAACTTCGCTCCTATCGAGCGGCAATGAAAGATATAGGCAACGCGGATCATCAGGAAACTGGTCGATGGCTGAACAACCGGGCTGAAAATTCGCATCAACCGTTCCGCCGACGAGAACGCGCGATGATCAAATTCAGGAGTACAAAATCATTACAGAAGTTTGTCTCTATTCACTCGTCAATCCACAACCATTTCAATCACGAACGTCATCTCCATAGCCACGAAAATTTCAAGTTGAAACGTGAAGCCGCTCTTATGGAGTGGCGTCAGCTTGCCGCTTAAGGATCGTCATCTTTCCTCTTTACTTCGCCTAACAACTTTCCTCTGACAACACCCGCTCAAGACCTTCTCTTTCCTGCCCTTTGGCGAGGTGCCGGCGAGCATCTATGGCTATTGGTCTGGTTGCATCGTGCAAACCGAGCCGATCACCTTGAAAGCTAATTACGATTGATGCCTTTCGGAGTTGACGAAGCACTATAGCCGCCTCTGTTTCAGAAAGTTCGCCAGCACCTAGCAGCTCAATAGATTCAATCTGCGTCAGGGGCACATCGGCAAGACTCAGCAGCGCTGCTGCGCGAGAGGCACTTGGTTCCAGTTTCGCGAATACTTCTTCAAGGATGATGTCTTGAGCTGTGGCCTGAGCATGTACACGCCGTTCGATAGCGTCGCAGAAAGCAGAAGCATCACCGTGATAGTCCCGCGCCGCCAGCATTGCGGCGTTACGTACATAAAGTGGTAATCCGCCAGTCAATGAATGCACTCGATCTGCGGTCTCTAAGGAAATCGGTGCATCCACAAGATTGAATTCAGCTGCGATATCTTCTCTGGACCACCCAGCAAGACGCTCAGCTGTAATCTGATGAAACGCCTCTATCTGAGCGGCGCCATCCCATGGCTGGGCAAGACAAAGAAATCGAAGATTGGGCGCCGCTTCCAGGAGTGCGCGAACTGTCGTTGAATCGAGTCGATGGGCATTGTCGAGTATGACGCTTACCGACAAACCATCGTCAGACATCTTTTTATCGCAAGCGCGCAGGACATTCAGCCCGCTCTGTTCTGCTAAGAGCGCGCCTCCGAAACCTTTTTCCCTCCCGCCTGCGAACCGAGCGGCGAGTTCTCGTGCGAGGCCCGTCGCGATCGACGCAGCTGGGATTTCGCTGACATCAAAATATACAATTGGATCGGGACAATGGAGCGCCGTTTGTGATGCCCAAGCTGTCTTTCCTGCACCCGAAAACCCAATAACCAATCGGAGTCGAGCGTCAGTCACTAGCGGCGGCTCGTCCGTCTGCGGCCTATAGTGATCTGGTGGGTCCGGGAAGTCCTGCAATTGGAGCACAAGCTGTTCCAGAAGCTCTGGCAGCTCTTTAGCGCGGAATATCCGGTCTCGCCCACCCGTCGATGCGTAAGCGACCTGTGCGGCTAGCTTCCAGACAAGAGTTTCAGCAGACAATGTCCCAAATGGTATGTCCCGAGCTTTTTCTACACACCATGCGAAAGCGTCCTCTATGGTTGGCCATGCTGGAGGAAACGATCCATCCGCAGAGCTGGGAACCGTGAGGGCGACATCTGGAAGCCAGTCAGTTTTCAAGGCAGCGGTCAGTGTCGGCCCCAATTCAACGTTGCTGACAAATGAGAATGAAGCCGTACCTGTGCGGTGGCCTCCGGCATGTTTTTTTCGAAGTAGATCAAAGCGCTCCTTCGCGCCGCCAAGGTCACCTGGCTGAAGTGGGCGGTTTCGGGTTTTTACTTGAACATAGTGGTGGCCGTTTGGAATTGAGATTTCGATATCTTCATCGTGCTCGATGATGATAACTGTCTCGTCCACGCGGCCAACGGTAAGTAGGCAGGCTACACCGTACAAATGTTGGTAAAGGAATCCCCGATGGACAGCGCCGATCCGGGTGACTTGCGCCGGGTCGAGCGGGGAAGGTAATTGGAAAAGCTTACCATCTGTTTTGGTATTATTTGCGCTCAACAGGCAGGCCTTTATAAATGGTTGGAAACTACTATAAGTATAGCAATAGCATAACAGCGAGTGTTTTTAAGTAGTGGGTTTTCTCGCTCAATTCTTCTTTTTCCGATTTGCCATGAGTTTCTTCAGTGCTTTCATTTGCAGCGCATGGCGCAAACTGACGGCTTTGCTAATTTCCAGCGTAGTTTCTGCATACCCCTTGCCCTCTGCAAGCTCGGCTGCGGTTTTGCTGGACGTTGTCTGAGCGCCTGTGTCTGCACCGCACCCTAGCAATATCGATAGGGTTTGGGCGTGCCCAGCCCATGCAGCGATATGCAGTGGGGTCCAATCTTTATCTGCTTTCGCTTCAATATCAGCACTGTGAACCAGTAGCTCTTTGGTAGTTTCGGCGTGTCCGTAACTCACGGCTATGTGGAGAGCAGTCCAGTTGCCTTTGCCGCAGCGGGCGCTGGTGGAAGCTCCGGCTTCCAAGAGTAGGCCGGTGATCTCTGGCGTTTCTTCCAGTGCGGCCAGATGTAATGGTGTCCATCCGTTTTCATCTGTGGCGGTGAAGTCAGCGCCAGCGGCAATTAGTGCCCGGCATTTTGGCAGATCACCTTGTCGGATGGCTTGTCTCAATTGCAGTTCTTTGAGTTTATCCTTGTCCGTCACCTCTCTTGCCTTTCATTATCGGCGGTTTTCTAGCCTTGTGTCAGATCATAGCTGGTGCTGCGCCCGCCGCCAGGGTTTTTCTGAAGAGCACCTTTTTCAAGTAAATCAAGGATATCCCGATAGGCTGTGTCCTGCGAGCATTTGGCAAGCTTCGCCCACTTCGAAGATGTTAGTTTACCTTCAAAACCGTCCAACATTCTGTTGAGCACTTTGATCTGGCGCTCGTTTAAAGCTTCAGTCGCAAAGCGTTCCCAGAAGCGTGCTTTGATCATAACGGAGCCAAGCGTCTCCTGTGCACTTTCAGTCGCGCGGAGGAGGCAGTCCAGAAACCATACCAGCCATCGCGTAACGTCCAGCGGGCCTTTCTGCGTAGCTTCCAGAATATCGTAATAGTCATTCCGTTCACTGCGGATCTGGGCTGACATGCTGTAGAAGCGCTGGGCACTGCCTTCGGAGCGCGCTAGCGCCATATCAGCAATTGCCCTGGCGATACGCCCATTGCCATCATCAAAGGGATGAAGGGTGACGAACCAGAGATGCGCTAATCCTGCTTTCAAAACCGGATCAATTTCCTGTTTACCGCTGAACCAGTCCAGAAACCGAGACGTTTCAGCCTCCAGGCGCATTGCCGGCGGTGCGGTATAGTGAACTTGCTCCCGACCAATCGGACCGGAGACAACTTCCATCGGTCCGTTGGCATCATCACGCCAGTCGCCAACTCGGATTTTAGTCATCAGGTTGCGCCCGGTGGGGAAGAGGGAGGCATGCCAATCAAACAGCCGATCCTTCGTCAGTGCCTGATCGAAGTGGCGGGTGGCATCCAGCATCATCTCAACAACGCCTTCAACGTTGCGGTCGGCAGGTTTAAGTCCGCCGATATCCATTCCCAGCCGGCGGGCAATAGATGAGCGAACCTGATCCGGGTCGAGGTTTTCGCCTTCGATTTCACTGGATTTGAGAACATCTTCAGTGAGTGTGCGCAAGACAGCTTCTTCCTGTAGCTGGAAGCCTAATGCCTCCATATGTCCCAGAAGTCGCCCTTGTTCGTGACGCGCTTTTAAAAGCGTTGTTGTGATCTGTTTTCCGTCCCAGCTAAACTCCGGCCAGTCCGTTTGTTCCCAGATATACATTTTAATCTCCGCACAATGTGCGGTTATTATTGCTCGTATTCTCCGCAAAAACAAGATTATTCGGCGCAATATATGCGGAGATTAAGCGTTGTATTCTCCGCATGCGTTGAAAACAGTCAAGAATTCAGGGCTTAAAGCCCCGGATGAGGGGCTATTATACAGCGCGGTGCCGGTATGAAAGCGCGCATCTGGGCATCTTTGAATGCGATAATTTGAGCGATCTGGCGGATGGCAGCAACGGTTTTGGCGTGTTCTGCGGTGCAGGGGCTTGTTGAGATCACGGCCTGACGTGCTGTGGCGAATAAAGCGGTGAGTTGTCTAATCGTCAGATTCTGAAGCTGATCTCTGCTCATGAAATAGGCCATTGCGCTTCTCCTTTTGTCTCTTGAACCGCGCCTGTCGCGGCCTTGATGACGATCGAAGAGCGCGCCGCTCGACGCTGCATCCGCCAGGACCGAAACACCAAGAGAAGGACTGGACCCGCATATGCGGCAGCCAGTTGCAGCGCACCTGAAGCGGTGCGCTAGAACAAAAGAAAAAGGCCCGCACGGGAACGCGCGTTACAAAAGAAAGGAGAAGGGGGGCATTGTCAGAGCAGTGTTCTTCACGGCCCAATAAGACAGCTTGCTTTTGTTAAAAGCACGGCTCATACAAAGGCAGACTCATTCACAGCTGAAAAAGAATACGCCCGTTTGCGCTTCTGACACTGGACTCAGCTGAAGGCCAATTGTGGAATTGGAACGGGAGCAGAGATACCATCACCGCCACCATGCTAGCGTTGGCCACCCAAACGATATCGATGATTTAGGTTCGTGATTTTGCCAGAGTCGTTAAGCGATGCTTCGCCGTACAGGTCTTGGGTGTAATGGTTCAGACTTGAACTGAATTTGAAGCAAACGAAATCTCCGAGTCCTCTCAAGGTCTGCGACATCGCATTACGCACTGGTGCTTCCGGCCTAAAGCTGACCTTGAGGGGAGCCCAAACATGCTGCAGTGCGGCTCACTGAAGCAGACATTCGTCGAATCTTCAGCGGCTCTGTGGGGGCTATGAAACGTGTTGTTCGCGCTCTCACATGGCCAAAGCTCAGTGCATACATCTAAGGATGTGTTTTGTACTCTAGCAAGTACCGGGCGAAACTGCTTAAACTGAACAATTATTTTCACCAATTTAACTAGAAAACGCCACCTTTTGAAACTTCAAAACAATCTCTTTTCGCATTCTTGAGGCAAGTGCGTTGTTTTCCTTCGGTGTAGGTAGGTATCTGCTACCCAGCGGAATTTCACGTTCTGAACGGTCCAAAAGCGTCAAACCCACTAATTCTGCGGCGTTTGCGAGCGCGGATGCGTTATCTATGTACACACCTTTTAGACAAGAGTTTCCCATGACGTACAGAGCAGTTCCGTTGGGTTTTAGAATACGTTCCGCTTCCTTTGACAACCTGTGGAGATCAATTGCATATCTTGATATCATAGCTTTCTGGCGAGGCGCGAGATTGGATATGTCGCCGAAACCAGCAAGAACCTTGGAAACCATCTCCACGGACTTTGTTGTTGCTCGTTCGGCGCCGACGCTCATTGATCGCAATTGCCGAATTTGAGGAATGGTGAAGCCTAGCCAAACTAGGGACAACTTGTGACCACGCAAGTAGTCGATAGCGTTGAGGTAAGGAGGTGAGGAGACAATTGCATCGCAAAAACCGTCGCCAATTGAATCAATTTTTCTTGCATCTCCTCTCTGGATCGTAGCATTTCCATCAATTTTCAATTTTGAATGCCGCTGCAACATCTGGGTGACTGATTGCTCAAATCCCTTGAAGACATCGTAGTCGCTGGTCTTTGCTACTCTATGCGGTCTGCTATGAGATGTATCACGTGCAAGTGATGCCTTGCTCTCTTTTGTTACAATAATTCTGCTTAATGCAATTTTGAGCGCGTCGACTTCCTTGCTTGGTTCACTTTGATGGAGTCGATCGAGTTCCACCGCAATGCCGGACAGCGCCCGCTTTTGCTTGTCTGCAAACCAAAACCCTATGAACTTGTGGGTTTCATCTTCGACTTCAACCCAAGGAAGGTCTGCTGGTGTAGCTGAGTTCAATCTCGCTTGCCGTATGATTGTCTCGAACAATCCGCGCACCCTGTCGTAATCCAAGCAGCTTGTTGAAACTTGGGCTATCAAAGCTGCTAAGGGATCAAGATCAAAACCGTAGAACTGGTGCCCAGCGGCTACGGCAGTCATGGCAACAGTGCCTGATCCGACCATTGGATCGACTATGATACTGCCTGCGTCAAAGCGTTCAATCTCTTCAAGTGCAATATTCGGCGCCATCCGAGCGGGAAACGGGTGTAAGTATGATCGTGAATGAAGCATCTATTTTCCAAGAGACAAGCTGACTTGTCCTTTTTGGTACTTTTCGGGAAGCGCGTCTAGCTGTTGTTGCAGCGCTTCCCCGATTTTCTTGGGTGTCGTAAGCAGATAAACATCGCCACTCATGTTTGCCGAAATTACGTTTGGAACCATCAGCTGCAATCCACGCATAGCGGCTATAATGTTTAGCTTTTGTGGAAAATTTTCGTTGTCAAGGATTTCACGGCAACTCGCTGCGATCTGTGTAGCGTGGATAACATCTGGCAACTTGGGGTTCTTGGATACTATCTGATCCAAGGCCTGCATGATTACACTGATTGTAAGCGTTTGGTCATGGATCAGACCATTCTCAAAATCTTCTACCCATTTGGCGGTTTCTTCAGGAGTGTGAAGATCAAAGAGAGGTTTCAATTTGCGTAGATCGAGTGGTCCCTGCTGTAACGTGACCGAAACCAATCGACCGAGCGCTTCTGCCGTCATCGGGGTAACACTGTTTGCCTTGCACTCCTTTTGCAATGCACCGTTGGCGAAGTCCTGAGCCACAACCAAAGCATAGTCAGCGTCGAAGTCTTTTTTATGCCTAGCTAGACCCGAGACACCAACGTTGCCAGCCGAAGCTTTCCCGTGAATGGAAGATTTTGCATCGTAGGTCAGTTTATAGTCCTGTTTTTGCTCGTCCTTTTCTCGAGAAATGATAGCAGACGCGACCCCTTCTGGTTTGCCAGACTGTCCCATGCGCTCGACTACAAATCCAAGATAGTCCAATGCGTCGCCGACGATCACTTCAAACCCCTTAACATGATCGGTGGTTTCGCTCAAAAGCTTTACGATTTGCGGTGCAGTTCGCCTCCGGAGAGTGGCCACAAGACGGAGCATTCTGTCTCTATAATCGCTTATTTCTGTCAGCCGGTCCTCCGGCAAGCCACTGTCCAGCATATACGTGTCAGTAAGAAATTCGACCAATGCTGTGTCTTGCAGCATTCGAAGCTGTTCTGGGTTGTCAGAGTATTCAACGCTAAACGGGTGGCTCTTGTTGATTACAATCTCTTGTTTAGAGACGTCGTACCGGACCAGTTTTTCAGAAGGCTCCAACTCGACCATTGGCATCTTACGGACCAAGTTTTCAGGTTTTCCAATGATCTCCTCACGCCACTTATTACGAAACGAAACGGAGTCTTCAACACCTCGCGCGTCGATGAAATCTGGAGTATCGTTGACGTCAACTAGGTATTCCTCGACGAGACGTTCAAGAGGCTGAAATGGCATTCGCGCGCCAAACTCGCCGGCTACGGCATCACCTTCGGTGGGCCAGCTTTCCTGTGCTGCCTTGTTTGCCGCACTTCTAGCGTCATTGAAAAAACGCATCAGAATTGCACGAGTTGCAAGAAGTTCGCGGCTAGCCGCTACCCCTTCACGATCTACAGAAATTTTCCCATCAAGGTAATCAGCTCTAACGGCACATCTGAAAGAAGCCCACGTTGAGTGGCTTAGGTTCTCAAGTCCAAAATAGGGGTCTTCCGGTAGGATATTTCGTCCTAGGACATTTACTATAAAGCCATTTGAACTCTCTTTCTCTTCACTGCGGCCACCAGAAATTTTGTCAGCAAATAGTCTCACAGTTCCGGATAATTCCCCAATGCCCTCTAGTTTAATATGTGGGTGAGGTGTCGTATGGTGGGTCACAGGGACCAATTTTTCATCAACGACAATGCTTTCAAAATCGTAGTCCTTTCCGAGCGTCCACTCCGAAATAACCTTCGTTTCGACCTTCCGTGGCACAATGGTTTCACCGTTCACTGAAATGCGAATTGAATCGCCAAGGGGCAGCGATGTCTTTAGCAGGTGCTTGACCCAACCTAATTTAAGTTGAGTTCCCTCCGTTTTTAGCTCTGAAAGGATTGCAACAGTCCAAGTATGATTGCGTGATGATGGCTTTTCCTTTGGGCCACCGAATTCATCGACATAATCTGCTGCAACAATGTCCGGCACATCTTGGGACAAGAGATCATACAATCTAGCGCCTTCGTCAGTTTCGGAGAGCAACCCTTCTACTTCATCCATCGAAACCTCTCGCACAGGCAACGGCAAGGCATCAATGTGCAGCTTCTCTCGGTTTTTTTCCGCGTCAATGTCTCGGTAGTCCAAAGTGACAGCGCGAATTATTCCGTCAGATGCCCTGCAAATATATGTTAGTTCGTTGGCCAGAAGATAGGTAGCAAGTTTACCGACGCCAAATTTACCAATTGGCTTACGCATGGCTTTGTATTCAGGTTGGCGCTTCTTGGATGTAGCGACCGACCAAAGGTCTTTGAATCCGGAAACATCCATGGAGATTCCATCATCAAGAATCCAGATTTTTGCGCTAACGCTATCAAGGTTTTCTGGGACGCTAACATAAACGTTTTCAGCATCCGCGTCCCAAGAGTTGCTTATCAACTCCTCAAAAGCTTTGTTAGGCGACGAATATAGCTGCTTACTAAATAGGTTCAGGAACTGTGGGCCAATTTGAACACTAACTTGATCGACTTCACTGCCAACTGACTTGATCGCATTTTCGGGCATTTCGAATCCAAATTAAATCTAACGCGTTGGGGCGATCATCACAGTAACGCGACTAGTTTTCAACCTTTACTTGCGAGATCGAGTGGAGACCGTAGGCACCGAGTGTTGGAATTGTGCCAACGGGCCAAGGGATCTTTTTCCGCGCTAAACGGGATTGAATGGGGCTCAAGGGCATTGTCACATTAACTTGAGAAAGTCGCATAGAAACCTCAGAAAAAATGTTTAGGCCGCTGCGCTTGCATTTTCCCAAACGCCAAATGCTTTAGCACGGCTTTGCTTGAGATGAGATCTGTTTATTAGGTGACGTTGAAGATAAAAACTATTGTAAGTGGCAGACTGGATATTGAGAAATCTCTGGGCTGAACCTGGCGATTTAAACTTCTGCATTTTTCTTTCTCTTCGCCGGATGGGAAGATGTGAATTTTCTGCCCGATTATTCGCTCTTTTCTTATCAATATGCTCGGCTTTCATGCCTAGAATTCGAAGCGCCTTATGATAGGATTTTAGCTTATCCGTGACGATCTGCATCGGCGCGAAACCCTGCTTCTTCAATAATTTTCTCATCAGTTTTAAGGCCGCTTTGGCGTTTCGCCTTGGTTGTACAAGGAAATCCAAGACTTCACCTTCGCTATCGACAGCACGCCATAGCCAATGTCGTTTACCACGAATAAAAATGACCATTTCATCCAGATGCCAGATATCGTTGGGAGAAGGGCGGTTGGATCTCAGATTTCTGGCTATTGGTTCGCCAAACTTTAGAAACCATCTTCGAACTGTTTCGTATGAAATATCCAGGCCTCGCTCGGCCAACAGATCTTCTACATCTCGATAGCTCAGCGTAAATCGAGCATAAAGCCAAATTGCATGTTGAATGATATGAGGTGGAAATCGGTGCCGGGAATAAGAGATATTTTTCATCGATCGAGATTAGAGCACCAATAATTTTTCCGCCACTAAGTTAATGTGACAACAACCTGACAGAACTATCTGCTTCCACTTGACCTCAATCAAGGACATGGTGGGGGGTGGGCTGTACAACAAGGCTAAGAGGGGGCATAGGGTGGGAAATGCTTGAATTAAAACGGGTTGCCATTGATACCTACCGGGACAATGTGGCGTTTCTGGCAAGAAATTGCAGTGTGTACCGGCCCGAGGAATATCAAGCCTTAAAGAAAATTGAGGTGATGAATGGAAAACACCATCTGCTGGCGTCCCTTCTGATTGTTGATGATGAGTCAATTGTCGGGCCAAACGAACTCGGCCTGTCGGAGCAGGCTTTCCGGCGGATGGGGCTGAAAGAGGGGGCGGATGTAACCATCTCCCCGGCAGAGCCTCCTCGCAGCCTTGATCATTTGCGGAACAAGATTCACGGCCATACTCTTGATTTCCGGCAAATCGAGGAGATCATCGAGGATATTGTCAACTACCGTTATTCGGAAATGGAAATTGCGGCCTTCCTTGTATCCTCAGCCGGCTTTATGACGACGGACGAAATGCTGTCGCTAACGAAAGCCATGGCGCAGGCGGGCACACAGCTTCGCTGGAAATCGCCGGCTGTCGTCGACAAGCATTGCATAGGCGGCATTCCGGGCAATCGTACCTCGATGATCATCGTGCCGATTGTTGCCGCCCATGGCCTGACCATCCCAAAAACCTCGTCGCGGGCGATTACGTCGCCTTCTGGAACTGCGGATACCATGGAAGTGCTTGCGAAAGTGGATCTATCCATGCCGGAGATGCAACGAGTTGTGGAAGAATGTAACGGCTGCATTATCTGGGGTGGGCATGTCAATCTGTCGCCGGCGGATGATATACTGATCTCGGTGGAGCGACCGCTTTCAATTGATACGCGCGAGCAGATGGTTGCTTCCATCCTGTCGAAAAAACTCGCGGCCGGTTCAACGCATCTCCTGATTGACCTCCCGCTCGGTCCCTCCGCAAAGGTCCGCAACCACACTGATGCCATGCGTCTGCGCAAACTTTTTGAATATGTCGGCGATCAGGTCGGACTCGCCATAGACGTGATCGTGACCGATGGAACGCAACCGATCGGCAATGGCATCGGTCCGGTGCTGGAAGCGCGTGACGTGATGGCGGTGCTCCGCCGGGAGGAGGGCGCGCCGATGGATCTACGCGAAAAATCCCTGCGGATTGCGGGGGCCTTGCTTGAGAACGACCCGGGCTTGCGCGGCGGCGGCGGCTATGCACGGGCACAGGAATTGCTGGATAGTGGCGAGGCGCTGAAATCCATGGAGCGGATAATTGCGGCGCAGGGCCGGGCGGCGGAAATCTCTTGCGTTGGTGAATTAACCCATGATGTTCTCGCGCCAAAAAGCGGCTCCGTCACAGCGATCGACTGCTTTCGTCTTGCCCGGATTGCGCGATTGGCGGGGGCACCGATGGATAAGGGGGCGGGCATCGATCTGTTCACGAAAATCGGTGACAATATCGCCGAGGGCGAACCGCTTTACCGCATCCATGCCTGTTTTCAATCTGATTTTGGTTTTGCAGTCAGATATGCGGGCGAGGGAAATGGCTACACGATCGGGGGCGGAAGATGAGTGCGGCATCCCTGCATTTCCTGCCGACAAGCCGGGCGGCCGCCGAAGAACTTTCTGCCCGTCTTGGCATTCGCGCTCATGAAATCATCATCCACCGCTTTCCTGACGGCGAGAGCCGGGTGCGTATCCATCCTGTGAAGGGAACGGCTATCCTGTTCGCGAGCCTGAACAATCCCAACGAGAAACTCCTACATCTCGCCTTCGCCGCGGCCACACTGCGGAACGACGGGGCAACGCGCCTGATCCTTGTGGCGCCTTATCTTTGCTATATGCGGCAGGACATG
The DNA here is from genome assembly GCF_020731145.1 of Sneathiella sp. HT1-7. Taxonomy (GTDB): domain Bacteria; phylum Pseudomonadota; class Alphaproteobacteria; order Sneathiellales; family Sneathiellaceae; genus Sneathiella. The sequence continues at coordinate 12,773 of NZ_JAJFZN010000003.1, forward strand.
GCGTTCGAGACGGGCGATGCTGTCAGCCAACGGATCATCGGCGATTATCTATCCCGCTATTTTGACCGGGTGATCACTGTCGATCCGCATTTACACCGTATCGACAATCTGCAAAGCATATTTTCGAATTGCCAAGCGGATGCCTTGACCGCAAGTGGCTTGATCGCCAATAGCCTTTTGGCGAAAGTAGATCGCAGTCTGCTTCTTGTTGGTCCGGATGCCGAGTCATTGCAATGGGTTGGCGCGATTGCGGAAAAACTTGATGCGCCCTTTATTGTTGCGACCAAAGTTCGACATGACGACCGGAACGTAGAGGTCCGCTTCGCAGATGAAAAAAAGATAATGGGCGCGAATGCCGTTATTCTTGATGACGTGATTTCGAGCGGGATGACGGTCTGCCGTGCCGCGGAAGCCTTGCTAAAGGCAGGCGCGAAGACTGTCGAGGTTATCGCAGTTCATGCGCTCTGCAGTGATGCAGATCTGATCGCAATACAAACGGCTGGTGTCCTAAGTATCCGTTCCACAGACAGCGTGCCACATTCGACCAATGCAATCAGCCTCGCGCAGCTTCTTTGCCGCGCATTGACAAAGGAGACGTGACATGACAACGCGGATCAAATTTTGCGGCGCGGCCGGAACGGTTACCGGATCCTGTTACAGATTGCAAGTCGCAGGGCGACAGTTCCTTGTGGATTGCGGTATGTTTCAGGGCACAAAGACCTTGAAGGAGCTAAATTACGGGCCTTTCCCCTTCGATCCGGCGGAGATTGATTTTGTTCTTCTCACCCATGCTCATATCGATCATAGCGGGGTTATTCCAAAATTGATCAAGGCTGGCTTCACAGGGCCAGTCTATACCACGGCTCAGACACGCGATCTTTTGAGTTATATGCTGCCCGACAGCGGTTATATTCAGGAGGTCGAGGTCGAGCGTCTCAACCGGCGCAACCAGCAGCGCGGCAAGGCGGCGGTTGAACCGATCTATACGCGCAAAGACGCCGAACAATCGATTGCGCAGATTCATCCTGTTGAGTTCGAAGAGTGGCTGCAACCCTGCGCCGAGGTAAAGGCAAAATTCTGGAATGCAGGTCATATTCTGGGGGCTGCTTCAATCGAGATAGAAATCACCGAGCGTGATGAAACGCTCCGACTATTGTTTTCTGGCGATATCGGTCCGGACAACAAGCTGTTTCATAGCGATCCTGAGGCTCCCGGCGGCTTCGACTATGTGGTTTGCGAATCTACTTATGGTGGGCGGTTCCGCGAGGATGCCACGTCGGAGGCGCGACGGGAAATCCTGTCGGCTGAAATTAACGAGGCCATGAAAGCGGGGGGCGCGCTGATTATTCCTTCCTTCGCCGTAGAACGGACACAGGAACTACTGCTCGATATCGACGACCTTCTTGATAATGGTCAAATCGCTTGCTCGGCGGTTTTTCTTGATTCACCCCTTGCCATCCGGGTCACATCAGTTTTTTCAAAGTATAAAAATGACCTTGAAGATGTCAAAAAGGGTGACCACCCCTTCTCGAACCCGAAGTTTCACTTCACCGAAACCGTTGAGGAAAGCAAATCCATCGCCCGATTTGATGGCGGCGTTATCATCGTGGCGGCGAGCGGGATGTGCGACGCGGGACGTGTTCGCCACCATCTTAAAAATCACTTATGGCGGCCTAAATCGACTGTTCTGCTGGTCGGGTATCAGGCGGCAGGTACGCTCGGCCGCTTGCTCCAGCAGGGGCTTAAGAAAGTCCGAATTCAAGGCGAGGAGATCAAGGTCCGCGCTCATATCCGATCCATAGATACTTATTCGGGCCATGCCGACGGCAATGGGCTTGTCGCGTGGGTAGAGGCGCGCAAACCCGTTCGTCAGGCTATCTTTCTCACTCATGGATCTCAGGAATCTCTTCAGGCAATGCAAGCCCAGTTGCTGGAAAAGGGATTTGAGGAGGGGAAGGTTATTACCCCTGCGCTTGACGAGGAATATGAGCTGCGTACTTCCGGTAAAACGGGTAGGTTGCGTGGTGTTAGCAAGCGTTTGGCGATGGATAGTGTCGACAAGCTTGATTGGCATAACGAGCTCGCCCAGCTGACACTTGATATTCGATCGGAACTGGAAAGTACACCAGATACCAAGCAGAAGTCTAAGTTGCTTTCAAGGTTACGCCGGGCTCTGAAGAAGTAGGGCTCGCCGGCAAGCTTGCAGATTTTGATCAGGATCAACGCGAGGAATTTATTATTCTGTAAAGTCGTAGCCTGTGCCTCTTAAGCCTACCCCAATCCAATTCTTTTGACATGAGGAGCGAGATATGACCGAGGAAAGCAAAGTTCATCCCTATATCGAATGGGCCAAAAACCGTCTTGACGAAATGGATGCGACCTTATCCACATTCGAGAATAAGGCTGGGGAACTCGGCGATGACGTCAGTGGCAAAGCGAAGGCGGTGCTTTCTGATATGGAGGCTCAGCGTGACTCCTTTAAAGATTACCTCGACAAGAATATGCAAAGTGCTGAGAGCGTCTGGGAAGAGCAATCAGAAAAATTGAAAAAGGACTGGAAAGCCTTTGAGGAAGATGTCGAAACTTATGTGAAAACCACTAAGGATAACGCAGAGCAATATGAGGCAGCATTCAAGGCGAGGGCAGATGTACAAATGAAAGCTTGGCAGTCTGCGTTGAGTGACGCATTTAAGGCAGCAGCCAAGTTTCCAAATGAGCGAAAAGCGGATCTTGAGGATGCGGTCAGGCAAATGAAAAGTGACGCAGAGGATGCGGAAGCGCGGCTTGAGGCTATGAAAAAGGCGGGGCAGGAGTCTTGGTCCGCGTTAGATTCGGCATTGTCGGATTCCCGAAAGGCGTTCGACAAGGCGACCGAGGACATGCAGAAGGCGTTTAAGCGGGCTTTGAAGTAGGGCAGTGCGTGGGTGAAATGATGAAAACTCCCGCGCAAGCAAATGAGAAGGGCCAAATTGTCGCCATTCGCGGTGGCATCGTCGATATTCAGTTTTCCGGCAAGATACCAAGGATCCATGATCTGCTGAAAGCCGGGGAAGTTTCCATCGAAGTCGCGGACCTTGCCGAGCAGGGGGTGGTGAGGGGTATTGCACTTGCGCCGACGCATGGTCTTGGCCTTGGGATGGAAGTAGTTGCGACCGGCTCTCCAATTCTTGTTCCTGTCGGGGATGCAGTACGCGGGCGGATGTTGAATGTCTTTGGCGAACCGGTAGATGGCAAGGAGCCCGTTGAGGCGAGCCAGAGAGTATCCATCCATAGTCCGCCGCCAAATTTGACGGATAGGGTCGTGCGCGCAGAGGTTTTGCAGACCGGGATCAAGGCGATCGATCTGCTCTGCCCGATTGAGCGCGGCGGAAAAACAGGTCTCTTCGGTGGCGCGGGTGTTGGTAAAACCGTTCTGATCACGGAGCTTATTCATAATACGGTTAGTATTCATAAGGGTGTCAGCTTGTTCTGCGGCATTGGTGAGCGATCCCGCGAGGCGGAGGAGCTTTACCGCGAAATAGACCGGGCAGGTGTGCTGGATCAAACAGCAATGCTGTTCGGACAGATGAATGAGCCGCCGGGTGTTCGCTTTCTGATTGGGAAGACAGCGCTTACTATGGCTGAATATTTTCGCGATGAGAAGCATCAGGACGTATTGCTGCTAATCGATAATATCTTCCGCTTCGTTCAGGCTGGGTCTGAAGTCTCGGGGCTTCTGGGCCGTATGCCATCCCGTGTTGGTTACCAGCCGACGTTGGCGACAGAACTTGCGGAACTCGAAGAACGGATCGCCTCTACTAAATCGGGGGCAATCACATCCATCCAAGCGGTTTATGTCCCGGCTGATGATTTTACCGACCCTGCCGCCGCACATATTTTCTCGCACCTTTCTGCCTCGGTAGTGTTGTCGAGAAAAAGGGCGAGTGAAGGGCTTTATCCCGCAATTGACCCACTCGCGTCGACATCCACCATGCTTTCCGCGAATACCGTTGGGCAGCGTCATTATGACATCGCGCGGGCGGTGCGACGGACCCTGGCCGATTATGAAGATTTACGCGATATCATCGCTATGCTCGGGCTTGAGGAACTTTCAAGTGCGGATCGCATGACTGTCGCTCGCGCACGGCGGTTGGAACGATTTTTAACTCAGCCGTTTTATACGACTGAGGCTTTTTCAGACCAGAAGGGGCGGCGTGTCTCTCTTGAGGAAACCTTGGATGGGTGTGAGGCGCTGCTTGGTGAGACGGAATTCTCTCATTCGGAGCAGGATTATTACATGATCGGCGCGTTAAGTGAATTGAGGAAAGCCTCATGACCGACTCGGCCAGCATGAGCATCACGCTACGCCTTCCAGCGCGAGTGTTCTATGAGGGCGCCGCCTGCAAACTTTCTGCAAGGTCGGAGAACGGAGCATTCGGTATACTGCCCGATCATATAGATTTTGCGACGGCTCTGGTTCCCTCCGTCCTCATGCTGACCGCTCTGGATGGAGAGGAGCTGGTTTTCGGAGTTGATGAAGGAATTATGGTCAAGCGAGGTCGGCAGGTGGATATCTGCGTGCGGCGTGCGGCGCGGGGAACGACGCTTAGTAGTCTCGAGATGATCGTTCGAGACGAATTCATTGATCTTGACGATATGGAACGATCGGCGCGATCGGCGTTATCGCGGCTGGAAGCGGATATGGTGCGTCGGTTCATGGAACTCCGGGAGCAACGTCAATGACGAAAGCTCTGAAAAGGCCTGACAAGGTAGTAGAAGATATCGGACGTCGGGCCCAGCGGATAGAAGAGGCGCGGAATGCGCCGCCCTCTAGCCCATTACGCGGTCTTGGGGTTTTCGGCATGATCGGCTGGTCCGTTGCGGTTCCGACGGTCGGTGGGGCCTTCCTTGGCGTTTGGCTTGATCGCGTTGCACCGCAAAACTTTTCCTGGGCAATCGCCCTGATTATTGCCGGCGCAATTGTCGGGATGGGGATAGCCTGGCGCTGGGCAATCCGTGAAGGGGGCGAGGAATGAGTTGGAATAAGCTGGACATAAGAGAGAAAGGACGACGATGGACGTGATCGATTTAGCTGTTGGTGCGGCCTTTGGCATTGTTGCCGGTATTCTCTTTTTTGCCGGTCTCGGACTGGGCGTCCGAATAGCACTTAAGGGCGGGAGGCCGGGACCGATCCTTCTTATGAGTACCGCGCTCCGGATTTCACTGTTGTTACTGAGCGGCTGGGCCGTGGCGCAGTGGGGACTTTGGAGCGCAGTCGGTTTTGGTGTGGCGTTTTTGGTTGCGCGCTATGCCATCGTCACCTGGGTCCGTGCGCCGATCGGACGGGAGGGGTAGCGATGGAACTCACACCTGATGCTCATGTGGTTTTTACGGCTTTTCGCATTCCCATTAACGCGACCATTTTTAATACCTGGATCGTGATGGCGGTGTTGACAGTTGTCTCGATGATTGTGACCTGGCGGCTGCGGCCCGATGCGCCACCAACCCGCTGGCGCACCGCGCTTGAAGTGATTGTTCAGGGCATTGAAAAGCAAATAAACGAGATCACCCGCCGGCCGACTGGGCGCCTGATCTATTTCGTTGGCACGCTCTTCCTGTTTATCGCTGTGTCCAATCTGCTTCTGGTCGTACCGGGGTTCGAACCGCCGACGGCATCCCTCTCTACTACCGTCGCGCTTGCCTTTTCGGTGTTTATTGCGGTGCCCATATTCGGCATTGCGCGTCAGGGCATCAGGACGTATCTCAAGCGCTATATAGAACCTTCTTTCGTCATGCTGCCATTTAATATTATCGGCGAATTTTCGCGGGCGCTGGCACTTGCCGTCCGTCTTTATGGCAACATCATGAGTGGCGCGGTTATCGCGGTTATTCTGCTCAGTGTTGCGCCGTTCTTTTTCCCGGTGGTGATGGATATGCTGGCGCTGCTCACCGGCTTGATCCAAGCTTATATTTTTGCCGTGCTCGCCACGGTCTACATTGCCGCCACGACAGAAGGTGACGGAAAAATGACTTCCACAAAGGAGGAATGAATGACTGAACTAGGTATTATTGCAGCGGTCTCGATTTTTACTGCGGGACTGACTGTTTCCTTCGGCGCCCTCGGGCCAGCTCTCGGTGAAGCTCGTGCGGCAGCGCAGGCGCTTGCCTCCATTGCCCAGCAACCGGACGCGGCGGGTACTCTGTCACGAACGCTTTTCGTCAGTCTCGCGATGATTGAATCGACAGCCATCTATTGTTTTGTTGTGGCGATGATCCTGATTTTTGCCAATCCCTTCTGGAACGCAGCGCTAGCCGCCGCCAAAGTTGCAGGCAGCTAGTCCATGTCAATCGATTGGGTCACGATTGCGGCGCAGCTTGCCAATTTCCTCATTCTGGTCTGGCTGCTCAAGCGCTTCCTCTATCGGCCGATCCTTGATGGGATCGATGCACGAGAGGCGGAAATCTCGCAGCGCGTTGCTGAGGCAAAAGCCGCGACAGAAAAGGCTCATTCGGTAGAAGCCGAACATCGATCTGAGCTTGAAAAGCTCCATGCTCAAAAATCCGAGTTCCTTGAAGCCGCCCGCACAAAAGCAGCAGAGGAGCTGGAGAAGCTCGAAGCCGAGACACAGGGTCTTATCGAGGTGGATCGAGCGAACTGGCAGGCGGAAATGACTAAGATGAGAGCCGACTATGCAGCTGATCTCAAGGCGGCTGGCGCGGGTGCCATCCTGTCTCTGACCCGGAAGGTCCTTAATGATCTCGCAAACGCCGAACTGGAGGACTACATTGTCGCGCATCTTGAAGGCAAGCTGCCCGAGCTTGGGCAGGAACTTCAGGCATCCTCGGGGACGAGCGAAAAAGCTGTTGTCCTGACCAGATTCAAACTGTCCGAAAAATCCCGCACCCGGTTTACGAAAAGCTTTCACAAGCTGGTTGCGGGCGTGCCGCTGAAGTTCGAGACGGACGGGGATCAATCACTTGGTGTCATTTTACAACTTGGTGGCGCGCGGATCGGCTGGACGATTGAGAGTTATATCGACGGGCTTGAGGGGATGCTGGAAGAACGTCTGGCGACGCAAACGATACATCGAAAAGGTGGATCATGAAACTCCCCAGCAACAATGGTCTGGCCGGTTCGGATGCGCTCGCTCTTATCGGAGAACTGATATCCGGTCCCTCACCACAGCCTACCGTCAATGAAATTGGCAAGGTATCGGAGGTTAGCGCCGGGATTGTCATGGTATCCGGGCTTGGTCGGGCGCTTTCGGACGAACTTGTAGTTTTTGCGTCTGGCGTGAAGGGCATTGTTTTTGATCTTGAACCGACGCGGCTAGGGGTGATCCTTTTGGGGCCTTCAGATAATGTTGCAGTCGGTGACGATGTGCGCCGGACGGGCAAGGTGGTGAGTGTGCCAGTGGGCGAAAAGCTGCTGGGCCGGGTTGTGGATGCGATGGGAAAGCCGTTGGATGATCTGGGGCCAATAACGGGCGTGCAGTTGCGACCGGTGGAAGCGGACGCCCCGGCAATCCTTTCCCGCGTTGAAATTACGCGCCCTCTGTCGACCGGTCTAAAGGCGATTGATGCGGCGGTACCGATCGGCCGGGGACAGCGTGAACTGATTATCGGTGATCGGCAGACCGGTAAAACTTCAATCGCTGTCGATGCCATTCTCAATCAGGCGACGACCGGTGTGATCTGTATCTATTGCGCCATTGGCCAACGCGGCGATGCCGTTGCGCGAGTCATTGGCGCGCTTAAAGACAGCGCGATGATGGAAAATACCATTGTCATGGTGACAAGTGGTGAGGAAACGCCGGGGCTGAGCTATATTGCGCCTTATGCAGCGACGACAATGGCTGAGTATTTTTCTGATCAGGGACGCGATGTTCTGGTTATTTATGATGACCTTACGCGCCATGCGCAGTCATACCGGGAACTTTCTCTGCTGTTGCGTCGGCCGCCGGGACGGGAGGCCTACCCCGGCGATATTTTCTATGTTCATGCCCGCCTCCTAGAGCGGGCCGGACAGTTTTCCGCGTCGCATGGCGGGGGATCGTTAACGGCACTTCCCGTCATAGAGACACAGGCTGGCAATCTTTCCGCCTATATTCCAACTAACCTGATTTCCATCACCGATGGTCAGGTCTATCTATCGCCTCATCTGGTTCGGAAGAACCAGTTTCCCGCCGTTGATCTCGGGAAATCCGTTTCTCGCGTTGGCGGTAAAGCGCAGAGCCCGGCATTTCGGGAGGTCGCCGGGAATATTCGTGTGACTCTATCGCAGTTCGAGGAACTGGAAAGCTTCGCCCGCTTTGGCACCCGGTTGGATGAGGAGACGAAGAAACGCCTGATGCGGGGAAGCGCGGTTCGCGGGGCCCTCCGACAGCCCGAACGTGATCCGATCCCTGCACCTGAACAGTTGACGATCCTGCTGGCGGCAATGAACGGTCTGCTTGATGGCATTGCCGAAAATGAAATGGCAGCGGCGATGACAGCGTTGCGCGAGACGGCGCGGATCCGGCTTGGCCTAGTTGCCGATAGGATCATGGCACTAGAAAAGCTTGAAAAAGAAGATAAGCAAACCATCCTTGACTTCGCACGGGACGCGCTTGCCGAATTTGAAAAAGGGGAGGGTGATGGCACAGACCCTTGAAACGCTAAACCATCGCATGTCAACCTTGCAAAGCATCCGCAGTATCGTGCGGACGATGAAGACGCTCTCTGCCGTGAACGCTGCTCCTTATGATCGCGCGGCGGCCTCAATCAAGGCCTATCATGAGACCGTTCTGCAAGGATTGCAGGTTTTTGCGATGTCTGCGCGGCTCCCTGATATAAGCGTGGATGTGGATCGCCATGCGCCGAAAATTGCTCTGGTTTTCGGCTCGGACCACGGTCTTTGCGGCGGATATAACGAGACCGTTGCCGCCGCAGCCAAGGCGCATGTGGGCGCAAATAGTTGGCATATTCTTGCTGTTGGGGCACAAATGGAGGATGCGTTGTGCGGCCTTGGACTTGACGTTTCGAACCGCTTTACACCGCCAGCCTCGCCCGATGGTATCGGTCGGCTTGCGGGCGAGATTTTGGTAGCGTTAGATGAGTATCGCGCGCAGATTCAGATGAGCGAGATTGCCTTGACGTTGATCTATATGCAGCGGAGCGGCCACATTCTTCAGGCACCGAAGGCGCAAGAGTTACTGCCGCTCTCTTCCACATTCCTGACGGACCTTGCAAAACGGCCATGGGAATCCCGCTCCTTACCAATCCTGATGATGGATGATGCTGCAATTTTTACGGCACTGATCCGAAATCACCTTTTTGCCAGCCTGTTTCGCGCTGCCGCCGAGGCCATTGCAACGGAAAATGCTGCTAGGCTTTCCCTCATGCAGCAAGCAGAACGGGCCATTGATGATCGCCATGAGGAAATGCTTCAGGCTGTCCGGTCCGCACGCCAGTCAGAGATTACCAATGAGCTTCTCGATGTAATCACGGGATTTGAAGCATTAAAAAAGAAAAATTCAAAAGACAAAGATTCGGGCGGCAAGTTACCGCCGTTCAGCTAATTCTTGCGTCGGAAAAGCTAACGCCGCGTTTTTAGATGACAAAATCCACGCCAATCTTCATCTCGCAGAGGCGAGTGTTGCCCTGAAACGAGCTAGGCCGAAAGTGAAGAAGGCTACCCCAATCACTGTAGTTGCCAGCAGTTGAGGCCAAACAATCTCAATCCCCGCGCCACGATATAGAACGGCCTGCGCGAACTTGATGAAATGCGTGGAAGGCAATACCTGTACTGTGTTTTGCAGTGCCTCTGGCATGCTTTCCAACGGTGTGATACCTCCCGATAACAGGTTCATTACAACGAAAACCGGGATAGAAAGTAACCCAAACTGTGGCATCGTTGTCGCTAGCGTCGAAAGCGTAATACCCATTGCGGTTACGGCAAAAAGATATACGGCGGAACCAAGCGCAAAGAGCGCAATCGAACCGACGATGGGTATCCCGAGTAGCCCCTGTACGACAAAATGCAGCGAGAGCACCGCCGCAAGTACAATCACCAACCCATTTGCCCAGATTTTGGCCAACATGATTTCGCTGGAGGTAACCGGCATCACCAGCAGATGCTCGAGGGTTCCGTGCTCACGCTCGCGGATTACGGCGGCGCCGCTCAGGATAATTGCGAGGATTGTGAGGTTGTTGATGATCTGCATCACAGCCATGAACCAAGTGGAATCGAGGTTTGGGTTGTATTTAGCTCGCACCCGTAAATCGACTGGTAAAACCACAGCGCCACTGGATCTACTAACAAATTTCAGCAGTTCGGCATTGACGATGCTGGAAATGTAAGTTGCCCCGTTACCGGCAATCGTCATCGCGGTCGCATCGACGTTCAACTGGATTTCAGGAATGCGTCCTGATAACACGTCTGACTCAAAATCAGGGGGGATATCCAGCACAAAAGTGTATCGGCCCGCGTCCATGCCCGGATCGACCGCGCTTAAATCAATCACCTCCGGCGTTTTAAAGTACGGGGGCAGAAACGCTCCGGTGATCTGTCCCGACAGTTCCGACCGATCCTCATCTACAACAGCGATGGACGCATTGTGCAGCTCGGTCTGTACTCCGTGGGCGACGGTGTAGATCGCAAATGTGAAGGTGTAAAAGATCAGGCCCATCAGCACCGGGTCGCGCAGAAGGCTGAATAATTCCTTTACGCCCAGGCGGTATATGTTGGTAATCCAGCGCATGGCTCAGGCCTCCTGCTTACGCAAGAATACAGTTGCGGTCGCCAAGAAGAGGATACAAAATCCGGCAAGGATCAGATGATTGGGAAGCAATATCGCGAAATCGAGACCTTTGTTGAAGACTCCCGCGCTAATCTGCTGAAAATAAAGTGCAGGGAAAGCCTGACCGATGAACCGCGCGCCGCCTTCGAGGGTGGAGACCGGATACATCATGCCCGAAAAATTGACGGTTGGGATCATGACAATAATCGCTGTCGCAAAAATCGCAGCGATTTGGGAGCGAACAAATGTCGATACGACGAGGCCAAATGCCGTGGCAGCTGCCGTGAACAATAGCGCCCCGACGACCAATGCCAGAAAGCTGCCCGGCATTCCAATACCAAACACTGTAAGCATCAGGACAACAAGGCTAACGAAGCTAACCATTGCAACGCCAATATAGGGTAGTTGCTTTCCGAGCAGGAACTCGATTTTATGAACTGGGGCTGCATAAAGATTGACGATTGAGCCCATTTCCTTTTCACGCACTACGCCGAGTGCTGTAAGCATGGCCGGGATCATGATTAACAGCATCATTAGCACGCCGGGCGGTATCGCATATTGCGAACGGAATGCCTGATTGTAGCGGAAGCGGGGTTCAACAGTCGCAGGGTAGTAGCTTGGTATCTCACCGTATTCCCGCATTGATATATCACCTAAGTGCGAATACAGCGCACCCTGTAGATATCCGCGTCCTGTTTCTGCACGCGTCGTATTCGACCCGTCCAGCCACGCACCAATTTCTGGTGTTCGGCCCGCCAAGAGGTCTCGGCCGTAGTTGGGGGGGATGACTATCGCAAGCGAGATATCACCGGCTTTCATGCGGCGATCCAGTTCGGCGAAATCCTTTATCGGGGGTCGTTCATCAAAATAGCGCGAACTCGAAATTGAATCGAGCAGCATCCGGCTTTCACGGGACTGGTCTTGATCTAATGTTGAATAGGACAAGTTCTCGACATCAAAAGTGATGCCGTATCCCATCGCCAGCATTAGGGCGATCGGGCCAAGCAGTGCGAAAACCAGCCGAATTGGATCGCGCAGAATTTCCATGGTCTCGCGCCGGGCGAATGCCCAGATACGGGAAGGGGACACCCATCCGATTTTGGCGGCGCGCTGACCGGTCGTCGTGGGAAGGTCAAGTTCTTCATTGGGTGTATTATCCTCGGCGCCAGCCTCCTTTAAATAAGCAATAAATGCTTCTTCGAGTGTCGCGGCATCGCGCTGCTGACGCAATGCATCGGGAGTACCCTGAGCCAGAACTTTACCCGCGTGCATCAGCGAGATGCGGTCGCACCGCTCGGCTTCGTTCATGAAATGGGTGGAGATGAAAATCGTCACACCGTCCTTGCGTGATAACTCGATCAACAAAGCCCAAAATGCATCACGAGCTATTGGATCAACGCCGGAAGTTGGTTCATCAAGGATCAGTAACTCGGGCTTATGCAGAACCGCCACAGCCAATTGGAGGCGCTGGCGCACGCCTAGTGGAAGACTTTCAGGCATAGCATCCGCCACGTCGCTTAGATCAAATCGTGTAATCAGTTCGTCGACACGCACATCGCGGCTTGCGCGGGGTAAGTGGAACAAATCGGCGTGCAGTGCCAGATTACGTCGTACCGATAATTCCGAATAAAGAGAAAAAGATTGCGACATGTACCCAACGCGCCGTCGTGTCGCCAAGCCATCGGTGCCGACGGGTTTGCCGAAGAGCTTTGCATCGCCTTCGGTTGCCGTCAAAAGTCCGGTCAAGATCTTCATGGTCGTGGTCTTACCGCAGCCGTTTGACCCGAGAAAGCCAAAAATCTCGCCTGGCTCAATGCGGAAACTGACTTGGTCGACCGCAGTAAAGTCGCCAAAACGCATAGTCAAACCGTCGGCCTCAATAGCAAGTGGGCCATCCTGAGCTTTGCGCGAAGGCAGCGTAATAGTTTGATGATCCTGCCTATCTTCTTCAGGCAATAGCGCGATAAACGCTGATTCAAGTGTATCGGTGCCAGCCTGTGACATCAATTCTTCTGGCGTTCCGATAGCGAGGATGTGGCCTGCATTCATGGCAATCAGGTGTTCGAACCTCTCGGCCTCCGACATATAGGCCGTTGCGGTAATGACGCTCATGCCGGGACGCCGCGCGCGAATGCGGTCGATTAGTTGCCAGAACTGTTGGCGTGATAGAGGATCGACACCGGTTGTCGGTTCATCGAGGATCAGTAAATCGGGATCGTGGATAAGTGCGCAACAAAGCGAAAGCTTTTGCTTCATTCCTCCGGAAAGCTTGCCTGCCGGGCGATCCATGAAGGGCGCAAGTCCCGTGCTCCTCAGCAGATCAGTGATGCGTGTGGTGCGTTCCTGAGCCGACTGGCCGTAAAGACGACCAAAAAAATCTATATTTTCAATGACTGAAAGTGTCGGATAGAGGTTTCTCCCGAGTCCTTGCGGCATGTAAGCGATGCGTCTGCAAACCCCATCACGATGCTCCCGGTCACTCATCGAGCCGTCGAGCACTTCTACCGTACCGTTTTGTAGTCGACGCACGCCCGCAATCAGTCCCAGAAATGTGGACTTTCCGACACCGTCAGGTCCAATTAAGCCAACCATTTGGCCCATGGGGATTGCAACCGACACATCCTCAAGCGCTGCGGTCGCCCCGTAGCGGTGGGTTACGCTGGTGAGGGTGGCGACCATGTCGGAAGCCGATTTAGTCATGGCAGTTTAACTGTCAGCATTTCCGGCCATTCCGCGTCTGGAGAAACGCGGACAATGGCAAATCCGGGAACGCCAGTTTTCACTACCTCTTGATATTTCTCGAGAACTTCTGCCGGTATTTGCAATTTGACGCGAAATGTCAACTTCGCGCGTTCGCTTTCGGTTTCAACATACTTGGGAGTGAACTGCGCCTCGGAGGCGACGAATTCAACAGATGCCGGGATCACATATTGTGGTGCGGCATCAAGGATCAGCCGTGCTTCGGCCCCAAAGCGGAGCCGGCCCGCATCATCAGTGGGTAGATAAACATCCATATAGACATCTGTCAGATCAAGCAGGGTGATTACTTTCCCGCCCGCCGCGAGAACCTCGCCGGGCTGGGCTAAGCGATATTGCACACGGCCGTTTCTAGGGGCGGTCAAAGTATAGTCAGCGAGATTTGCCCTCAGGGCTGCGACTTTCGCCTCCGATGCTTCTATTGCTGCCTTGGCAGAGGCAATTTGAGCATGCGCGGTATTTAGTGCCGCAATCGCGGTGATCTCTTGTGAACGTCTCTGATCCAACGTCTGTCCGGTTGCATATCCGCGCGATATCAGGGTCTCTGTGCGCTTTAACTCAGCTTGGGCAAGGGTCACTTCGCCCTCACGCTGAGCGACCAAAGCCTTTGCCTGCGCTAGCTCCTGTTCGGCCTGACGAGTTGCCGCTTCGGCGGCACGGATTTCTGCTTCTAGCTCAGTGGAGTCAATGCGAGCGACAACATCACCGGACGCAACCATTTGCCCTTCGTCAGCCAAAACTTCAGCAATCCGTCCACCAAATTTGAGAGCAACGTCTACTCGCTCCGCCTCGATTCGCCCATTGGCGCGGACGAACCCATCAGGTAGATCGCTTTGCTGTTGTTGCCACCAGTAATAACCCCCAGCCGCAACGGCAACAACCATGACACCGATCGTCAGGATGGTTTTTAATTTCATTTCATGCCGCTCCCTTAGAGAGTAGGATTTAGTCTGGCCTAACAAACCGGATATGCCAAAGCACCGAACCGAATGATAACATAGGCTGAGTGTACTGGCTCAACATTGATTGTGGTCAAAGGTATTTAGCAGAAAAGGGCGGAAAATTCAGTGGTCATTCATACAACGGCACTTGCATCTCGGTAAGCTCGCCGCTTAAAATCAATAGATAAATTTTAGCCAAGATTCACTGCACCTAAATAAGCCTTACTAATAAATAATCTGGAGATGGACACTCGCATTTCAGGAGGTGTTCATAGATGAAAATTTCAGTATTCCCTGAAATGCCCCAAGACTGGAAAGGAAGCAAAAATGCCGGTTAGCGACTATCAGATGATTACAGCTTGGACTGAAGTTCTGAAACTTTCAGAGCTGCAGAAAGGCCAAATAGTTACCATTCTGACGTCGATTAATACGCATCCACAAACTCTTTCAACGGCGACAATCGCGGTTCAGTCTTTTGGGGCGATCGTTAGCAGGATTGATTTGCCCCCCGTGAATGGGGAAAAAGCATTAAGCCGCGACCCGCTTGCTTATTTGGGCACGACTCCATTGACTGGTAACACTGCGGTAATTGAGGCCCTCAAGCAAAGCGACATTGTTCTGGACTTGATGACATTGTTGTTCTCGCCTGAACAAATGGAAATTCTTGAAACAGGAACAAAGATCCTTCTTGCGGTGGAGCCACCGGAAGTTTTGGCGCGTATGATACCAACAATTGAAGATAAAAGTCGTGTCCTGAAAGCAAAGAAAGTATTTGAACAAGCCCGTGTCATGAAAGTAACCTCTCCCGCCGGAACCGACCTTACCTGTCAATTAGGGGAATTTCCGGTGATAGGAGAATATGGTTTCGTGGACGAGCCTGGACGATGGGATCATTGGCCAAGTGGTTTCCTTTTCAGCTTTCCCAATGAAGGCGGCAGTGAAGGGCGGATCATTATCGATAAAGGTGACATTCTGTTGCCGCAAAAATCTTACCTTCAAGAATCAATTATTGTTGAAATGTTAAACGGTTATGCTGTCGATATCAGTGGCGGTTGGGAAGCGGAGTTATTGTCAGAATATATGGACTCGTTTAAAGACCCAGAAGCCTATGCCATGTCGCATATAGGCTGGGGACTGCAACCTAGGGCAAAGAGATCGACACTGGGTTTATATGACCGCGAAGCGACGATTGGTATGGATGCGCGGGCTTACGAAGGTAATTTTCTCTTTTCTCTGGGTCCAAATAACGAGGCGGGAGGCTCGCGCACAACGGCCTGTCATATGGATATCCCGCTCCGAAATTGCACAGTATCACTTGACGGTGTCGAAGTTGTCCGTGACGGCAAAGTGCTTGATGAGGCCTTTCAATAATAAATCAGAACGTGCCACGTCTTGTGACGAGTAAAAGGCTTTGAATAAAATGGATGTAGCTGATTTATCTTAACTACAAAGTTAGTATGACGATGTCCTGCCTAGGGTGTTTTTGTGCCATTCACTGCTGATGTGCGTGAGTGATAATCCGGTGTACCCGTCATCATCCAAAAGCGCTAAAACACGGGGCGGTGTAAGGGGCAATTCAGAAACCGCTTTACCTGTTGCATTGGCAACAGCACAGGCAATTGATGCGCCGACGTTCAGGATCGGAACTTCGCCCGCGCCTTTAGTGCCCAATGGTCCGCAAGAGGGGGCTCCCTCAAATAGTTCAAAATCTATGGGCAGAACATCACCGGCGAGTGGAAGCCTGTAGGTTTCGAAACCAGTTTGATCAAACGCGCCATCGGCATTTATGGTAATTTCCTCTTGAAGGGCATAGCCCAATCCTTGGACAATACCTCCTTGTATCTGGCCGTGGATGGCGCGTGGATTCAAGGCGCGTCCCACATCCTGAATGATGCGGTACGACAGTACTTCGACGTGACCTGTATCCGGATCAACGGCGACTTCACAATCATGTACGGCAAAAACAGGAATATCTATTGCCTCGATAAAGTGACCTGAGGCGCAACCGGGCATCGCCTTTACTCCGGGATTGGTGAAAGCGCCGCTTCCAGAAATGGGGCCAAAATCAAGCTCTGCTTGCTGGGCAACGGTTTGAATGGTCGCGCCGGATCCAGGGCGGTCCTTAATTTCTATCCGTCCGTTTTTCAGGACCAAATCTTCGGCCTTGGTTTGTAACATTTGGCTGGCGACTGAAAGCAGTTTTTCTCTCACTTCTTCGCAGGCGGCCATGCTCGCGGCACCAATTGACACTGTTGTGCGACCGCCACCGACGCCCAAATCGCGGCCGGAAGCATCGGTGTCTGCTGTTTTCACGATCACATCGCTTGGATGGAGACCAAGACTGGCCGCAACCATCTGCGGCAGTGACTGCATCATGGTACCGGAGCCGATCTCGACGCCTGATGTCACAAGGGTCGCGCTGCCATCGGCATTCAAATTCACCGTAGCCGCCGATGGTCCAACAAAGATAAACCAAGTGCCGACTGTTGTCGCGCGTCCAAATAGCCGACCATCGGGAAGAACTTCTTGTGTATCACCGATGGGATATTTTTCGAGAAGTTGTTCAAGCATTGGCCGGAGAACATCTCCCTCGAACACCTGACCCGTAGCGCCAATATCGCCATTGCCAATAACGTTACGACGGCGAAATTCAATCTGGTCCATGCCAATTGCGCTGCAAATTTCATCCGTATGACGTTCAAGCGCGAAGGTGTTGTAGACGCCATTACAGGCGCGAAACGCACCGTTAGGCGGGGTATTGGTGTAGATAGCGCGACTTGAGATGCGCACCGAACCAAGCTTGTAATTGCCCCCAAGTGTGTGTGCCGTCATGCTTGTAAGAAATACCTGCTCTCCGCCATAGGCGCCACAATCCATCAGAACTGTTGCTTCACGACCGACAATTTCACCTTCTTTGGTAACTGCCGAACGAAGGCGGATTTCCGCATTTTCACGGCAAAGGCAGGTCATTTGCTCCTCTCGCCGTGAGTTATAGAGCGAGACACTCCGGCCCGATTTCTTGGCCAGTATGGCGGCATAGGGTTCTAAAGAACAATCGAATTTCAGGCCAAAACCGCCACCGACGGCAGGTACAGTAACCTGTACTTGCGCCTCCGGAATGCCCAAGACCTTCGCCGTTACATGCCGGACAGTCCACGGCACTTGTGTGGATGTTTGAATATGATAACGACCGTCCTCAAATGAGGCGACCACTGCGCGGGGTTCAAATGGCACGTGGCTTTGCCGGCCAACCCGGTAGCATCCTTCAACTATTGTGACATCGTCACGACAGAACGCAGCATTTGTGTCGCCACGTTGAACGGTTGCTTCCCAGGCAATATTTCCTCCCCGAGCAGCGCCATCAAAAAGGATTTCGTAATTTTCCCAATCTGGATGAACAAGTGGTGCGTCTATACTCAGCGCATCTTCCATGGTTAGGACAGCGTCGTCTTGTTCAAACGTTACTTTTATTGCCGCGGCTGCAGCTTCAGCCTGTGCTTTCGTTAAGGCAGCTACCGCAGCAATTGGTTCACCATGATATCGGACAACATCACCGGCAAAAATGGGATGGTCAGAAATGCCAATACCGTGAAGACCCGGAGCATCCAAGTGGGTTGCGATTGCTTTTACGCCGGGCATTTTTTTTGCCTCTGACGTATCAATGCTGATCAAGCGTGCGCTTGGGATCTCAGCACGTAGTAGCGCCGCATGAAGAACATCTGAGTTTTCCATGTCCACTGTATATTTGGTGCGGCCCCGCAATTTATCTTGTGAGTCACGACGCGGAAAGTTCATGACAGCGCTATTCGAATTGAATTTGCCGCTCATGACGTGACCTTTTCTGATTTTTGTGAGGAAACTTGTTCTAGCCCCTGTACCGACATCAGGGCATCAATAATGCGTTCATAGCCCGTACATCGACAGATATTTCCAGTCATTGCAGACTTCACTTCATCACGTTCGGGGTTTGGGTTTTCTTTTAGGAATGCGGACAGGCTCATAACCATGCCGGGAAAACACATGCCGCATTGGACAACATCAAAGTCCTCAAAAGCCTGTTGGACAGCATTGAGTTCATCTAATGGCGCAATGCCTTCAATGGTGGTGACCTCCGCGCCGTCAAGAACCCCGATCGGTTGCAGACAAGCCATGATGGGTTTGCCATTGACGTGAACAGTGCAAGCGCCGCAAAAACCTTCGCCACAAACAGCCTTTGTTCCGGTCAGGCGGAAATGGTTGCGGAGTACGTCCAACAGGGAGGTACGCGGATCTCCCTCGTAAGTACTCGCGTCGCCATTAATAGCCAGATTGACGGTCATCGGGTACTCCTATCATATTCTGAGGCGACCTCTTTAAACGCTCTAGCAGCAAGAACGGGCAACATTCTTTTGCGGTACCAACCGGGGGCGTCTGTATCGTCGCGCGCATCGAACTCATCAACATAAGATTTCGCGAGAGCTTTCACGTCGGTAGCGGCAATGCGTGCGCCTAAAATGGCGCGTTCCAATCCAATCCATTGTTTTGGACGCGTTTCTACCGAGCCAACAACAATGCGTGCATAGTTTACTATGCCGGTAGGGTCGAAACCGGCACAAAGGCTGAGGTTGGCAACCGGATATTCTCCAGCCTTTCGCATCAACATTCGGCTATGTGAACTAAAGTGACCACAGCGAGGGATATGAATATTGGTGAGCAATTCATCGTGCGTTGACTGACGACCGGTTGCAACAAAATCGGCGAGTGGAATATTTCGTGATCCAGACAGACTCTTTAGTTTTACAGACGCATTCAGGGACAAAAGCATCGGCAGTAAATCGGCGGCCGGAAAAACGGTCGTACAGATATTTCCACCAATTGTCGCCATGCGACGAACTGCGGGGTTAGCGGATTTGTTTGCGGCCTGAAATAGCCCTGCAGGGTCTTGCATGCCAACTAATGCTTTGGATAAAGAATCATGTGTGACCATGCTACCCAAATTGATCGCATCTTCATTAATCTCAATCGTTTGTAGTTCTTCAATGCGGGAAAGAGAGACAAATACCTGATCCGTGGCTTCCTGGCGTGCTTTGGCGCGCATCAGCCAAGTACCGCCAGCTAGTAGAACGGAATTTGGGCCTGCTGATTTAAGAACGGTAAGCGCTTCGTCAACACTATTTGCCAAAACAAGCGGGCTTGGAGGGATTTTGTCAGGTGTTGTTTGCATTTAGCGATGATTCCTGGCGATGCATTCCCATTAAAGGGCTGCGTTGCAAAATATCTCTCGTTAAAAGGCTATTAAATGTGACGCGGTATGGAAAATTCAAAATTTTGATTTGGCGCATCTGCTTTTACGATGCCTCTGTGTGGAGCCAATCAAACTAAGTAAATAAAACACCATTTACCTTGCACTTTAATCAGGGGCTTTACGATAAATTGCCCCTCGGTCAATAACAGGTTGAAGCAAGTCATCAATTAGGTAGTCGTGCTCTTCTTCCGGGCTTGCTGGTCGACTGATTTGCCCCGGATATCCAAGTAAGTCGCGAACTTCAGTATCCAGATAATATGCTGACGAGGCAACAAGGCCGAGTGTACCAAAGGCTTGCGGATCACCCATATTCAGTTTTTCAAGTGCTTCGTTGGGTAACGAGGCATTCACCTTTGCCAAGGCTCGACGCAGGTCTGCCTGAAGTTCGGGGCGCAACGTCAACACTCTTTCTACATGGGTTTTATGCGCGCCTAGGTCGCTAAATGATGGCATTGACTCTGCTGCAGGGATCAATACATCCGCTAAGGTGGCGAAGGTTTCATGTTCGAGGTTAGTCAAGATTTGATCAGTCATGATGCCACCACTACGGAGCTACGGTTTTCAATCATATGAGCCACGCAACGCAACGCAATTGCAGCGATAGTGGCCGTCGGGTTGAAGCCTGACGAGGTGACAAACAAGCTGCCATCAAAAATGTATAAATTGGGCACGTCGTGACACTGACCCCATTGGTTGGTAACGGAATTCTTCGGATCATTCCCCATGCGACAGGTCCCCATCAGATGCCATCCGCAATCGCGCATCAACTCGGTCGTCGACATATCCGTTGCACCAGATGCCATCATCGCTTCTTTGGCGCGTTCAAGATGGAAGGCCAACAAGCGTTCAGTATTCTCTGAGTTTTTATAGATTACTTTAGGGGCGCTAATGCCGTCAGAATCTATCAAGGTATCATCCAAGACAACCCGATTGTCGAGGCTTGGCAAATCTTCCGCAATAATCCCCCATTCGAAAGATCGACCGAAGCGCTTCTTTGTTGATTGATGTAGAGTTGCACCCCAAGATTCTTCAAGTGGTTTGCCGCCGTAAACAGATCGCATGCCAAGCGGTCCGCCTGTTGGCATGGCATTCCATTTTGCGCCCCGAACAAAGCCGCGCTTTTCATCGGTTTCATAAAATTGCATCGAATGGATTGCCTGACCGGCGGGTCCAACCCAGCTCTCCATTGGATCGTCAAAATATCCAACAACAGCAGCGAACGGGTGCATCATCAAATTGCGACCAACGAGGCCAGACGAATTTGCTAACCCGTCCGGATATGCGGCTGTGGCCGAAAGCTGCAACAAGCGCGGTGTACCTATACCGTTCGCGCATAGAATAACGGTTTCTGCGGCTTGAAATTGTTCAGCCCCCTCACGATCCAGATAGATCGCGCCGTTTGCCTTTCCTTGGGCGTCCATAGTGATTTGGCGTACTCGCGCGCCGGTGATCAGGGTGGCGCCGGATTTTAAGGCGTCCGGCCAATGGGTTAGGTCGGTCGACGCCTTGGCTTGTTCCGGGCAGCCTTGCATACAGGTCCCCCGCCGAGCGCATTGACTGAGATTGCGATAAGGGCGGGATGGAATGGCTTGCGGCGCTGGCCACCAATGCCAACCCAAATCGTTCATACCTTTAGCCGCCCGCCTGCCGATCGCGCCGATCGGGTGGGGAGGCAAGGGGGGAGGTGACATAGGCGGATAAGCCGGATCACCTGCTAACCCGGACACGCCCATTTCAATATCAACAAGATCATAAAAGGGTTCAAGGTCTTCATACTTAAAAGGCCAGTCATCCGCGACTCCGTCGAGTGTGCGAACGCGAAAATCCGACGGCATGAAACGCTGCCAATGCGCCGCATAGATTACACTGCTGCCACCAACGGCACTGTACATTAGCGGATTAACATCAGATTCAGAGACGTCGATCGGATAATCTGTGGGTTGGTCACGGACATTTGGATTAGGGTGCCAACGCTTTTGAGACATTAATTCCCATTCTGGTTTATCGCCATAAAACTCTTCCGGCTCAACCTTACGACCTTGCTCCAGGCAAACAACACGGACCCCAGCCTCAGCAAGATGTTTTGCGGCAATAGCGCCCGATACACCTGCGCCGATAATGAGGACTTCGGCCCTATCAGCTTTCTTATTCATGTTTTTGCCAATCAATTCAGTCGATTATGGGACAATACAGTCTTTATGCGAAACGCCTATTATCTAGAACCCGACACTAATTTCAATGTCCGAAATGAAAAATTCTGCTACCAGGCTGCCCATCCTCCGTCGACAAGAAGGTTTACTCCGTGGATAGAGTTGGCGTCGTCGGAGGCGAGGAACACGACTGAGCCGGTGAGCTCTTCCGGATCCAAATGCCCGACACCATTCGGTGTGAGGGACGCATTTTTTTCGTCGTAACCTTCGACTTTTCTCAGGTCTGCATTGATCTCTGTTTTAATATTACCGGGCGCTACCGCATTGACGTTAATGCCGAACTTCGCGACTTCCAGGCACATAGCCTTGGTCATATTGACGAGCCCGCCCTTAGACGCACAATAAGCGGCTGAATTCGGAAAACCCCCAACTCCTGCAATTGACGTCACATTGATAATTTTCCCGCTTTTGCGAGTTTTCATGTCTGCGATGGCAGCCTTGCTGAGAAAGAAAACCGACTTGAGATTGATGTCGAGTTGCTGGTCCCAAATTTCTTCAGTCGTTTCTTCAATAGGAGTCGGCGTAAAAATTCCAGCGTTGTTGACTAAAATATCGACGCGGCCTAATTCCTCGACAACCTGATCAACCAGCTTTTGACAATTTGCGGGTGTCGATAAATCAATCATATGGACGTGGGCTTGGCCGCCATCAGACTTGATAGTGTCAACTAATGCATCGGCTTCTGACTTTCTGGACCGTGCAACAACCACGACAATCGCACCTTCGCTCGCGAGCCGTTTGCTGATACAGGCACCAATTCCGCGCGAGCCACCGGTAACAATGGCAATCTTATTCTTCAGCTTCATTTTTCTTCTCCGCAAAGATGGTTGTTTTACAATAAATTTATTCTGATCCGGCACCGCTGAACGAAAGATGCATAAAATCCATGAAAGCTTTTGTCATGGGGGACATCTGATTATCAGGGTTCCATACTAAACCGACGTCCATCGTTGGAATATCCCGCCCAAGGATAACTGTTTCAATTCGTTGGCCGTCAAGTGACCATGGGCGGTACACCATATCGGACAATATTGTGACCCCCACGCCCGCAGCCACCATGCTTCTTACGGCCTCCACAGCCGATGTCGTAAAAATTGTTTTCGGGCTAAGCCCTGTCGGCATCCAATACTTACCGGCCGTCTGATCTGCTTCATCACTGGTCAGCATGACGTAGGATTCCTTGGCTACGTCACCAAAAGTAATGGTTTTTGCTTCAAGTAGCGGATGATTTGATGGGAGCCAAAGACGTCGCTTCGAGCGGACCAAGGTTTCAAACTTAAGGTGTTGCTTATCTCCCAAGTTTGACACCAGGATGACGGCGATGTCGAGATCCCCCTTTAAAAGACTTTTTTCTACCTCTGGCCGGGAAGCCTCGATCATTTCAAGTTTTAAGTTTGGATAGCTTCGTGTGAAGCGAACATAGAGCTTTGGCATAAAATAGCCGGCAACAGTAGTAGTAATTCCAACGCGAATGCTGCCCGACAAATTGATTTCGGTTGATAGTGGTGTTTGGACTGCTTCATTAACAGCAGCCATGATGTTGCGTGCATGCTGTAAGAATCGCGCACCTTCATTGGTGAGTGAAACACCTGACGGCAGGCGCTCAAATAGAGGCATGCCAACTTCTTCTTCTAGCTGACGAATGGACGCAGTCACAGTCGACTGTGAAATATTGAACTCTTTGGCCGCTTGAGATATCTGTCCAAAATCTGCTGTTGCGATGAAGTAACGAATTTGTTTCAAGGTTAATGGCATAAACTCGATCCTTAGGCGCATCTACAAAATCGATATCATCAAGCATTTTTTTCTATTTTACAATACCGCTTAATCGTTGCCAAACTGTACGCATAAAAAAATCCAATACAACACGATAAGGGAATGGAAAATGGCGGTTACGTTGAATTGTGATATGGGAGAAGGTTTCGGATTGTACCAAATGGGCGATGACGAAGGTCTTATGCCTCTTATTTCAATTGCAAATGTAGCATGCGGTTTTCATGCATCGGATTTCAACCATATGCGGAAAACTGTACGGCTTGCGAAGCAGCATGGTGTGAAAGTTGGTGCGCATCCGTCGTTGCCGGATTTTCAGGGATTTGGCCGCCGCGAAATGAAGATGTCGCGCGAAGAGATGGCGAATTGCCTGATTTATCAAATTGGCGCGCTTAAAGGATTTCTTGACGCAGAGGGGATGACCCTCAATCATATCAAACCACATGGGTCGCTTTATGGCATGGCCGCCAGCCAAGAACATATTGCCGCCGCGGTTTGCGATGCCGCTGATGTATTCAAGGTACCTTTGCTTGGCATGATAGGGACACTTCACGAAACAATGTACCCCGCGCGCGGGCATGAATTCGTGTCTGAGTTTTACACTGACCTGGATTACAATGATGACGGTAGTTTAATCGTTTCTCAGGTCCACGAGGCGTTCGATGCGGATGGCGCGGCAGCGAAATGTGTTCGGGCAATTAATGAAGGCAAGGTAACGTCTGTTAGCGGGAACCAGATTGATGTGCGCGCGGATTCAATATGCGTACATTCAGATACGCCGAATGCGATTGAAATAGCGACAGCAGTTCGTACGGCCATCCAGCCGTACATGGCCGCATGAGGTATAATGTTACAGATAAAAATCTTATAACTTTTGGCAATGGATGAGGAAAAATGGCAAACAAACAGGTATTATCTCCGCTTCCCGGTACGTTCTATCGTAAGCCAACACCAGATGATCCGGCATATAAATCCGAAGGCGATAGCGTTGCTGTCGGTGACGTCATTGGCTTGGTCGAGGTCATGAAATCATTCCACGAAGTAAAGTCGGATGCCGCGGGCACAGTTAGTTCGTTTCTGGTTGAAAATGAAGATGCGGTGATGGCAGGTCAGCCAATAGTTGAACTCTCTGATTGAACAGGAGTAAGTCAAATATATCATGTTAGAATGCTAGGGACTTATCATGACTATTCGTAGGCTATTAATCGCCAATCGCGGCGAAATTGCAGTACGGATAATCCGTGCCGCGCAAGAATTGGGCATTCATACTATTCAGGTGTTCAGTGATGCCGATGCTAACTCTCTCGCAGTGAAGTTAGCAGATGAAGCTGTCAATATTGGTGGCGCACAGGCATCAAAATCTTATCTAAATGTTTCCGCAATTATAGAAGCCGCGAAAAGTACCAAAGCCGATGCGGTGCATCCAGGCTATGGATTCTTTTCAGAGAATGCAGATTTCGCAGATGCTGTGGTCGCTGCGGGAATGATCTTTGTTGGGCCGAGCGGCGACACCATCCGATTGATGGGTGATAAGGTATCGGCGCGGCAAGTCGCCGAGAAGGCTGGCGTGCCGACTGTACCGGGTAGCGATGGCCGCATTGAAAACATTGAAGAAGCCAGAGCAGTTGCCGATAAAACGGGTTTTCCTGTGATGATCAAGGCTGCGGCGGGTGGCGGCGGCCGGGGAATTCGGATCGTCGCCGATATGGCCGAATTTGAACATCAGGCGCCTCAGGCAAAGGCAGAAGCAGAAGCTGCGTTTGGTGACGGCGGCCTCTACATTGAAAAAGTTATAGAGTCTGCACGGCATATTGAAGTGCAGGTACTCGGTGACGGTGAGAACGTCATTCATTGTTATGAGCGTGAATGCTCGCTTCAGCGTCGACGCCAGAAGGTGTGGGAAGAGGCACCGGCTGCGGTGCTGCCCGCAAATGTTCGGGATAAGCTTTGCCAGGCGGCTGTCGCACTGGCCGTTTCGGTAAACTACAAAGGCGCAGGCACGGTCGAATTTTTATACGATGATATGACGCAGGATTTTCATTTTATAGAAATGAATACCCGTATTCAGGTCGAGCATCCTGTATCTGAGTTAATTTGCGGTATTGATTTGGTCCGGGAAATGATCCGTATCGCGGGCGGTGAGCCGTTACGCTATGCACAGCAAGACATTGTTCCCCGCGGTCATGCCATTGAAGTGCGTATTAATGCGGAAGATCCAGCGAAGGACTTTATGCCGTTTCCTGGCGTCGTCAGTGAACTTATCGCGCCCGGCGGTCCGGGTGTTCGCTTTGATACGATGCTGTATGCAGGGTATGCCATTCCACCATTCTATGACTCGTTGCTGGGTAAGTTGATTGTTTGGGATGAGGATAGAAATGGAGCAATTATTCGCTTGCAGCGCGCTCTGAATGAACTCAAGACCGAGGGCGTGAAGACGACAAAATCATTATTTATTGCCTTGGCCGCGGACGAAGATGTTCGTAACGCGCGGTTTGACACCCGATGGCTTGAGGGTTGGTTGGAGAAAAATAAGGCTAAGTTGGGCGAGTAGGTATAACTGGGAAGGTGGGTAATATATGAAAACGAGGTACACTTTCGGCGGCGATGAACACATCTTTGTTGAAGTAGACGAGGAAATGTCTCTCGAAGCCTTTTTTAAAAGCTTGTCGATGACGAATGGTGTTCGTGACAAGGGCATAAAGGGTGTTACAGAAATTTGTCCGGCAAATGCATCCTTCCAGATTAAGTTTGATCCTGATGTGATCAGTCCCAACGAGATGTTGGCGGAACTCAAGAAAATAGAAGCGACAGCGGAACACGCCGATCATACGATTGAAACCCGCATTGTCGAAGTGCCGGTCTTCTATAAAGATCCGTGGACGCATGAAACATTAATGCGCTTTCGCGAACGCCATCAGGACCCTAACGGGACAGATCTTGATTATGCAGCGAAAATTAACGGGTTTGATAATGCAGATGAATTTATCAAGGCCCATCATTCCGCGCCTTGGTTCGTTTCAATGGTCGGCTTCGTGGCAGGATTGCCATTCCTTTATCAGATGGTTGATCGCGCGCGCCAGCTTGAGGTGCCGAAGTATCTAAGGCCCCGTACCGATACGCCAAAGCAGACGGTAGGGTACGGTGGGTGTTTTTCTTGCATTTATTCGGTGCGAGGGGCCGGCGGGTATCAGATGTTCGGTGTGACGCCTATGCCGATTTACGATCCCAAACAAGAAATCAGCTACCTTAAAGACTTCATGGTGTTCTTTAAGCCCGGAGACATCGTCAAGTTCGCGCCAATTGATCATACAACGCATGATAAAATTGTCGCTGAAGTAGAGGCTGGTACTTATCAGCCGCGAGTGAAAACAGTCACATTTTCTCTCGATGATTTTAATAAAGATATTGATGCCTACAACCAAAAGCTCGAGGAGGTCCTCTATGGCGATTAAAGTCATTTCTCCAGGTCTTGCGACCACAGTTCAGGATCTCGGACGCCCCGGTTATTATCATTTGGGTATCCCGATTTCAGGTGCCATGGATCGCTTTGCCCTCCGGGTTGCCAATATGCTCGTTGGTAATGAGGAAGGTGCGGCTGCTCTTGAAGCGGTTTTCATGGGGCCAGAGCTGGAATTCACGGCAGACGCTACCGTTGCTGTTACAGGTGGCGATTTGCCACCAAAGGTCGATGGTGAAGCGCGGGAATCCTGGTCGTCTTTTGAAATAAAGGCGGGTCAGGTCTTGTCATTTGATTATCTAAAGTCTGGAGCACGGGCATATATCGCTATTTCTGGCGGTATCGATGTTCCCGTTGTGTTAGGTAGCAGGTCAACATATGCCCTTGGTGCCCTTGGCGGTTTTGAAGGCCGCCCGCTCGGTAAAGATGATGAACTGAAGTTATTGTCTGAAACCCTCGGGGCGGGGAGTGGCAGGACCGTTGTTCCAGAGCTTCGTCGTCTGCCAGGAAATCCTGCCGAGTTGAGGGCTTTGCCGGGGCTCTACTGGCATTGGATCACCGAGGAATCGGGAACTAACTTCTTCTCCGATACATGGAAAGTGGCGCCAGAAGCGGACCGTATCGGGTATCGTTTCAAAGGGGGTCAGCACATTCAGTTCAATGAACGTGAGCGCCCATTCGGCGCGGGTTCCGATCCGTCTAATATTGTTGATGGTTGTTATCCTTATGGATCCATTCAGGTGCCCGGCGGTACAGAACCAATCGTTCTGCATCGTGATGCGGTGTCAGGCGGCGGGTATTTCATGGTTGGCACCGTGATTTCCGCAGATATGGATCTAATTGGCCAACTGCAGCCGCACTCTGAAACCCGCTTCGTCAAAGTGGATATGGAAGAGGCGCTCGCGGCACGCCACGATCGGCAGGCAATGCTCGATAAAGTAAGGGCATCATTAGCATAGTAGAATAAGAATTAGGGCCGTTGCGGCAATGTATAACATTTCTAAAAGAAGAGGTTATGATGGCAAAGAAGTCAGCAAATAAGCGCAAGGTTGATCCGATCACTTTATCTGTTGTTCGGGGTGTACTTGAGACCACGCAACGTGAAATGACGTTATCACTTGAGAAAACCGCTCGTTCCAGCGTGTTTAACTTGGCGCATGACTACTCAACGGCCCTATTTAATGGTGAACCCGAGATGATCTTGCAGGGGCAAGACATTCCCATCCATCTAGGGTCGCTGATCCCGGCGATGAAAGTTGTTGCCGCTTATTTTGGCGACGATATCCACGAAGGCGATCTTATCTTGCATAATGATCCAGCCTATGGCGGCAGTCATGCGATCGACGTCTGTTTTTACAAGCCAGTATTTTTTGAAGGCAAGCTCCGATACTGGACCGTTTGCAAGGGGCATCTGACGGACATTGGCGGGCCAGTGCCTGCGGGCTATAACCCGAATGCTAAGGAAATCTATGAAGAATGCTTGCGGATTCCACCAGTAAAAATCTGGGACAAAGGAAAGCCACGCAAAGATGTATTGAATATGATCTTGACCAACATGCGGGCGCGCCGCGATCAGGAAGGCGATTTCAATGCATTGATCGGCGCCTGTCAGGTAGGTGAGCGGAACCTTCTAGGTTTGATCGATAAATACGGCATGGATGTCGTTGACGACTGTATCGATGAACTTCTGTCGATGGCAGAACAACATATGCGATCGTTAATTAAGACGGTCCCGGATGGCAAGTATACCGGGACGGCGGTCCTTGAAGATGCTGGCCACGGATTAGGTGACTTTGATATTACGGCGACCGTAACGATCAAGAAAGATACTTGCCATATTGAAATCGCAAGTCCGCCGCAGATCCCGTATTTCATCAATTCCTATGAGGGTAACTCCTACTCAGGCGTTTATCTCGGTCTGATGATGTATGCGCAACTTCCACCCCCTTATAACGAAGGGCTGTATCGTTGCATCAGCGTCAATATGGGCCCAAAAGGCACCCTTTGTAATGCGAAGGAACCGGCCCCTCATATGAACTGCACGACCACGCCAATGGAAACATTGACTGACGCGGTTCGCTTGGCATTTGAACAGGCGATGCCGTCGAAAGTGTCGGCCTCCTGGGGGCATTCAAACGGTTTGAATATTACCGGGTGGGATAAACGACATGACGAAGAATACGTCACCATGGTGTTGGCGAGCATGATTTCGGGTGCCGGCGCGACACCGCAGCAGGACGGTTGGCACGCGTGTGGTCCAGAGTGCTGTTTCGGGGCGTTGACATCAGGGGATGTCGAGCTTTTGGAATACTCCTACCCAATCATAATTCATAAATATTCGTTGATGGAAGACTCCGGTGGTGCAGGGAAGTACCGCGGTGGCTCTGGGACTGCTTGGGAAGTTGAGCCGTTAGATAGCGAAATGACTTTTATAACTTTTGGTGAGGGGCGGCATATTCCTGCTATGGGTGCTGCCGGTGCGAAATCGACGCTTATTGATAGCAAAGTTGGTCGCGTCGAAGTGAAGCGTAAGGGCAAGGTAAAGATAATACGTGAAAATGTTATCGAAGACATTCAGCCCGGTGACACAGTTACCAACAAGAATCCCGGGGGCGGAGGCTATGGTAATCCGTTCGAGCGTGAGGTTCCAAAAGTCGTTGATGACGTTAAGAATGGTTTGGTGTCGATTAAGGGCGCGGCAAGTGACTACGGTGTCGTGATCAAGAGCACGAAAACTTTGGAAGTGGACGCAGATGCCACTAAGAAGTTACGCGCTAAATCCATCGCGGCCTAGTTATTTAGATAGACTAAAGAGAAGAAAATATCATGCGTATGAAATATCGCTTGGGCGTTGATGCCGGCGGCACCTTTACAGATTTCGTTTTGGCAGAACAAAACGGTCAGATCAAACTGTACAAAACACCGTCCACGCCGTCCGATCCGAGGAAAGCAATCCAAACAGGCCTTGAACTTATTTCTGAAGATATCGGTGAAAGTATCGAAGAAATAATATCAAATTGTGATTTGTGCATTAATGGTACGACTGTCGGGCTAAATGCGCTCATTCAGCATAAAGGCGCGAAGACCGGTTTGATTTGTACTGCGGGCCATGAGGATTCGATTGAGATTCGATTAGGCCATAAAGAAGATGGATATCGCTACGACCCTGAATATCCTCCGGCAACGATGTTGGTGCCGCGCTATCTTCGTAAGGGTGTTCGGGAGCGGGTTGTCTCTGATGGTTCAGTTAAAACACCATTGAATGAGGCTGATATAAGAGCCGCATGCCGTTTGTTTAAGAAAGAGGGTGTCGAAAGTGTCGCCATTTCTTTTGTATGGTCTGTGTTGCATCCGGAACATGAACTCCGTGCGGCCGAGATTGCGCGCGAAATGCTGCCCGGGGTTATCATTACAGTTGGCAGTGATTTGTATCCGCAAGTCCGGGAATATACGCGTACTTCAACGGCGATAACGAACGCTTATTTAGCTCCGATTTTGCGTAAATATGTGGAATCTGTGGATAAATATTTCTCCGATCTCGGGGCCAAATATCCAGTCCGTTATTTCCAGTCTAACGGCGGTCTTGCTATTGGCGAAGTAATGGGTGATCGCTCCGTTTACGCGATTAATTCTGGACCGGCCTCTGCGCCCCAAGCTGGGTTGTATGTGGCAGAACCTTTCAACAGCAAAAATGTCATAACCGTTGATATGGGCGGTACGTCATTCGACATTACGCTAACCAAAGATGGGGTTACAAACCTCAACAAAGATATCGACTTTTTACGCTATAGAATTGGTGTGCCGATGATCCAGGTGGAAACGCTTGGCGCCGGCGGCGGATCGATTGGTCACATTGATGATATGGGCCTCATGCAAATGGGGCCGCAGAGTTCGGGCGCAGACCCTGGGCCTGCGTGTTATAGTAAGGGCGGTGAGTTGCCCACGGTATCTGATGCAAATCTCGTGCTTGGATATTTGAGTCCGGAAGGATTGATTGGCGGGCGCCTGCCGCTTGATATGGATAAGGCTTATAACGCGATTAAGACCCATTTGGCGGACCCACTCGGTATTTCGGTGGAGCATGCGGCCTTTGGGATGTTTACTATCGTGAATAACAATATGGTGAACGGTATTCGCCGCGTCTCTGTTGAACGTGGTTATGATCCGCGTGATTTTGTTTTTGTGGGGGCAGGTGGTGCGACCGCCGCACATATCACAGCGCTTGCCTCTGAAATGGGTGTCAAAACTGTCATTCTGAATAAGCTGGCCTCTGGCCTTTGCGCATTTGGTCAGATTATTTCGGATGTTAAGTATAACTATATGGCGACTTGTCCTGTTCGGCTCGAAGGTAGCGCGCCGAATAAGCGTATTAACAAGGTATTCAAGGAACTTGAGGCGAAAGGAACGAAGCATCTCATCGCGGATGGTTTCAAGAAGTCACAGATTGATGTCAAACGCAGTATTGAAATGCGATATGTTGGTCAGGTGCACGAGTGTACAGTTGAAATCGGCAATTTTGAAATTGATGATAAGTCTATCGAGGATGTGAAAATGGCGTTCCATAAGCGCCATGAGGAACTTTACACCTACTCAGAACCGCATAATTTTGTCGAAATAGTGAATGTTGAATGCACGCTTTATGGCCGGATAGAAAAGCCAAACCCGCTTAAACTCGGCAAGGGTCTCAAGTTGGAAAAAGCCCTTAAAGGCCATCGTAAAGCGATCTTTTCTGCGAAAGGCAAGGGGACCAAAACACCTATTTATGATGGTGATAAGCTTGGTGCCGGCGCTCAGATTGAGGGGCCTGCTATCATTGAAGAAACAACGACTTCAATTGTTGTTCAGCCAGGTTGGTCAGCGAAACTTGATAAGTCTGGTTCTTACGTGCTGAAGCACAAACAAAAGAAGTAATCGACACGAACTTTAATATAACTCGATGTCCTTGTTTAGTGATCGAAATGAAGTAAGCGATCAGTCCACGGGATATTTGATCACGGAGATACACTTATGAACTATGCACCAAATTCTCTTGCCGGTCGCGATCTGGCTTATTCGTTACATCCATACACCAACTTGGCCGTTCATCAGGAAAAAGGACCTCTTGTTATAACGAGAGGCGAAGGCATTTACATTTATGATGACCAAGATAATAAATATATCGAAGGTCTTGCGGGGCTTTGGTGTACGGGCCTTGGCTTTAGTGAAAAACGGCTCGTTGATGCGATTAAGGGTCAACTGGACGTCCTGCCATTTTCGCATTCGTTTTCGCACCGGGCGACAGTGCCGGTTATCGACCTATCTGAAAAGTTGATTGAATTGGCCCCGGGTGACCTGAGTAAGGTTTATCTGGTCAATTCTGGCTCTGAAGCTGTCGATACGGCCATCAAGATGGTATGGTATTATCATAATGCCATCGGCAAACCGGAGAAGAAAAAGATCATTTCTCGCAAACGCGCATACCATGGCGTAACGGTGGCGGCTGGCTCGTTGACGGCTCTGCCGTATGTGCAGGATGGATGGGATCTGCCCGCAATCCAAGGCATCCGCCATACTGACACACCATGCTATTATCGGTATGGAGAAGATGGCGAGTCAGAAGAGGACTTTGCCACACGGCTGGCAGAAAATCTCGATCAGCAAATACAGGATGAAGGTCCGGAAACGGTTGCTGCTTTCATCGCGGAACCGGTCATGGGCGCGGGTGGTGTTATGACGCCGCCCAAAACCTATTTCGAAAAAATACAGAAGGTTCTGAAAAAGCATGACGTGCTGATGATTGCAGATGAAGTGATCTGCGGTTTTGGTCGAACTGGAGAAATGTGGGGATCAGATACCTATGGAATCAAGCCTGATATCCTGACATGCGCCAAGCAGCTTTCCTCGTCTTACTTGCCAATTGGTGCCGTTTTGATTACGGACGCGATATATAGCGCATTCGTCGAACACAGTACCAAATTGGGGACTTTTGGAACGGGAAACACCTATGGTGGACACCCTGTTGCAGCGGCTGTGGCGCTGGAAACACTAAAGATATATGAGGATGACGATATCATAGGCCATGTTCAACGTGTCGCACCACATTTTCAAAAGAGACTTAAGGCCTTGGGCGAACACCCGCTGGTTGGTGAGGCGCGCGGTGTCGGACTGATTGGTGGCCTGGAACTGGTGGCTGATAAAGCCACCAAAGAGCAATATCCCGCCAGCGCAAAAGCGGCGCCCTTAGCTGTTGAAAAAATCTTGGGACACAATCTTATACTTCGGCCGATGCCTGGTGACGGCGTTGGTATTTGCCCTCCGCTTATAATTACAGAGAAAGAAATCGACGAGATGTTCGATCGAATTACGCGAGGACTGGATGAGGCGAAAGAAATTCTGGGATAACAGTAATATTTACTATCTAAAGGTGTTTTTTTTGGTGAAAAAGCATTGTTTAATATTGAAAAAAGTGATGTCAGTGTTTTGATTTTCAGATTTTACAATGATAGCAGAAGCGCTAAGATGATCTTTAGTTTCAACGAGGGAGCTTCGCTAACTTCCTCGTAAGATACCTGCGGCACTTAAAGTAAATGCGTAGGAGCGAAGGTGACAGTTAAATAACGTCGGCAAGTAAATCATCTGATTAAGTCTGAATGAAATCGTCATAATTCTATAAGTTAGATTTCATTTTCCGACGTTCACAACAAGGCTAATACATGGAGGCGAAAATAATGAAATTAAGTCTTAAAACATCGTTAGTAGCAGCTGCTCTGGGTGCATTTGCACTCACAGCTGCAAGTGCACAGGCAGCCGATGATTGGTGGCCGGTAAAGGTCTATGATGCGAGCTCGGGCAAGAATGTGGAAACCACATATTCTCCGTTAGAAAAAGCATCCAAGCCTTGGAACCTTTGCGTTTCCTTCCCGCATATGAAAGATAGCTTCTGGGTTGCTGTTGCCTACGGCATCGTGACTGAAGCCAAGCGCCAAGGCGTCAATATGACATTGCTTGAAGCTGGTGGTTACGAGAACCTCCCGCGTCAGCTGTCTCAAATCGATGACTGCATGGCCTCTGACGCCGATGCAATCATTGTTGGTCCGATTTCCGAAGCGGGACTGGCCAAGAAGTTCGAAGAAAGCATTGCTGCTGGCAAGCCGCTTATCGCGACGGTGAACCCCGTTAAAGAAGCAAAAACAACAGCAAAAATGTTTGTTGAGTTTGACACCATGGGCGAACAAACTGGCGCATATCTACTCGATCACCTTAAGGGTAAGCCGGCAAACGCTGTCGCATTCCCTGGTCCTGCAGGATCTGGTTGGGCAGAAGCATTCTATGAAGGCTTCCAGCGCGCTCTTGATGGCAGCAACGTGAAAATCGAAACTGAAATGTTTGGTGATACAGGCGTTGGTGTTCAGCTCAAGCTGATCCAGGACGCTCTGCAGGCTTATCCGGACATGAATGTTATCTGGGGTTCAGCTCCGACTGCTGAAGCCGCGATTGGCGCTGTTGCCGAGATCGGTCGTAGCGATGACATGATGATCATGTCTTCATATGAAAATCAGGCAATGCTCGATGCCATGAACAGTGGTGAAATTCTTGGATTTGCGACGCAATATCCGGTACTTGAAGGCATGATTGCTGTCGATATGGCAATCCGCGCTCTTGAAGGTAAAGAATTGAAAACATTCCTGAAGCCAATCCCCGATATGATTGCTAAAGCGAATGCGGACAAAATCAACATGGATCTGGTACTCGCGCCAGCGACATGGAAGCCGGAATATTCTGTGACCGCAGAATAAGCAACGAATAGCTTGAGAGAATCATAACCTATGTATAAAGATTCAGATCAAGTTCTTGATGCAGTGATTTCCTCCCCAGCTAACACTGGGGAGGAGGTTCCTTCTTCAAGTATCCTTGAGATGCGTGGCATCTCTAAACAGTTTCCCGGTGTTCTCGCGTTGGATAACGTAGATTTCGATCTTCGTCGTGGTGAGGTGCATATACTTTTTGGCGAGAACGGCGCAGGAAAATCAACACTTATAAATGTTATCGCGGGAACATTCCCGCCGGATAAAGGGACATTTCGCTATGATGGGAAAGACATTTCTCATCTGACACCCCACCGAGCGCGTGTCATGGGAATTAGCCCTGTTTTTCAGGAGTTTTCACTTATCCCGAATTTGACGGTTGAAGAGAACCTCTTTTTGGGACGAGAAACATCTACGACCGGGTTCCTTCGCAAAAAGGCGATGAGTGCCCGTGCCGCTAAAGTCATTGAGATGTTGGGCTTCGATTTAGATCCCAAAAAACGCGTGTCGTCATTGTCACGAGCGCACCAGCAAATGGTTGAGATTGCCAAAGCCCTGCTCGCCGATGTTAGGTTGCTGATTTTGGACGAGCCCACTGCATCCCTGACCGAGAACGAAACCTATAAGCTGTTCGAACTGATTGGCCGATTAAAAGCCGACGGTGTGGGCATTATTTATGTCTCCCACCGCATGCGCGAAATAAAAGAAATCGGTGATAGAATTACTGTATTGCGTGATGGTCTCAAAATTGAAACATGCAATGCCGCCGATGTCGGTGAAAATGAGCTCGTGGAATTGATGACAGGGCGCAAAATTGATGTCCTGTTTCCAAAAATTGACCATAAGCCGGCAGAAAAACTGCTTGAGATTAATAATCTTACACTCGCCAATCACGTGGTTGAGAATGTGAGTATCTATGCTCGCGCTGGCGAGATTACAGGTATTGCAGGACTTGTTGGTTGCGGCAAATCAGAACTCGTGCGGGCCGTATTTGGGCTGGAGGCATTAGAAGAGGGAGAGATCATTGTTAAAGGCGAACAAATCTCGCACCCGCGCCCGGATATCAGTTTAAGTAAAGGTGTCTGTTATTTTCCTTCTGATCGGGTTGCCGAAGGCTTGGCCCTGGAACGTCCCATTCGCGAAAATGCGTCTATGGCCGCACTCAATTTGACGGATTTCTCATGGATGCGAGTATTGAAAAAACTGAACGAGCGAAAGCTCATTCAGGGCATTGTTGATCGATTAAAATTGCGGCCACCCAATATTGAGCGTGCAGTAGGCAATCTATCCGGTGGTAACCGACAGAAAGTCATGTTGGCGCGCGGATTAACCCGGGAAACCGATATATTTTTGTTTGATGAACCGACGGTCGGGATTGACGTTGGCGCCAAGGTCGAGGTCTATGATCTCATGAAAGAATTAGTCGACAACGGTGCAGCAATTATTCTCGTTTCGTCAGAGTTGCCAGAAGTTTTGAACCTTTCAAATCGGCTTTACGTCATGCATCGTGCGAAGTTGGTCGCTGAATTGACCGGTGATGATATGACCGAGCAAGCTGTCTTATCCTGTTTCTTCCAAGATGAAGAAGCAAATTCAAAAGCAGGAGCCTAGTTGGTGAGCAATAACATAGCTTCAGGTCATCTGCCCCAAAAAGAAGTGAACCATCTTGTCAGGGTCATTTCAACGATGGGATTATTGCCTATTCTGCTGGTGATCATTGTCGCCGCTTTGTCAATCTTCGAACCTCGGTTCCTGGGGATATTCAATATCCTCAATGTGCTCAGGGAAACTTCGTTTCTGGCGATCCTGGCCGCGGGGCAAATGTTGGTTCTGATTGTCGGTGGCTTTGATTTATCCGTCGGAGCGGTTGTCGCATTATCTAGTACTGTCATGGCCACGGTAATGGCGAATATGCTCGGTATCATGCCGGATGACGTCGGTTTGGTGATTTTCATTGGCGTCGCGGCTGGGATTGGGTGCGGCGTAGTTGTAGGGTTAGTGAATGGTCTGTGCGTTGCATACCTTCGGGTGTCTCCATTTATGGTCACCTTGGGAACGCTCTCAATTGCCTCTGGTGTTGCCTTGCTGCTAACTAACGGCATTCCTGTTTATGGAATGCCGAAAGTTTTTGTAAACGGTTTTGGCCGTGCTCTTTGGCTTGGTTTACCAACCACAGTCTACGTCGCTTTGACCCTTGTTATAATCGTTTGGATTATTCAGCGATTTACGGTTCTTGGGAGATACATCTATGCCATTGGCGGAAATTTGCAGGCATCGCAGGTATCCGGTGTATCGACGAAACGCTATTTGATCACAGCCTATACGATGTGCGGCGCGCTGGCTGCGATTACTGGCGTTCTTCTGACCGCTCGTGTTGGCTCGGGCCAGGCGACGCTTGGCGGTGATATTATGATGCTGCAATCTATTGCGGCGGCGGTCATTGCCGGTGTCAGCTTGCGGGGCGGTATTGGCCGGGTCGAGCTGGTGACATTGGGCGCTTTGTTCTTGTCGATTGTAACAAATTCCATGAATTTAGTGCGGATTGACAGTAAAATTCAGACGATCGTGCTTGGCGTTATCGTGATTTTTGCTGTTGCACTTGAAGAATATGGTAACCGGAGGAAAATTCGTGAGTGACGCATCGGTTTCCGCACAAAAAGGGCAGCTTTCTCGCATTATGCCACTAATCATGCGTTGGCTGATGCCAATTTGTCTTGTCTTGATGGGGCTTGGTTTTGCCGCTGTCGAGCCGCGCATCCTGTCTGAAGCAAATCTTCTGAATATTACCACGCAAGCCAGTTATCTGGTCATTTTTGCCGCCGCACAAATGGTGGTGATCCTGACCCGTGGATTCGATTTGTCGCTTGGCATGTGCGTATCGTCCGTCAGTGTGCTGGTCGCGTTGGTTATGACGGGTATTGTTAAGTCCGACCCTGAATCCTTGACGCTGGCTATTGTTCTCTCTGTATCCGCCGGAATTGCCTTTGGTGTCCTAGTCGGTGCGTTTAACGGGTTCTGCGTTTCTGTTCTGCGCGTAAATCCCTTTATTGTAACACTTGGTTCGTTGAATATCTGTTACGGGATTGCGTCAACGATATCCGGTGGCCGGCCGGTCTTTGGGGTGCCACGCGAATTCAGTAATATGGTTTATAGTGGAGAATTTTTGGGCATACCTGCGCCAATTATTATTGCCGCAGTTCTGCTCGTGATCATCCATTTGATTTTAACTCGGACCGTGTTCGGGCGGGGTTTCTACATTTTGGGCAGTAATCCAAGGGCCGCTAAGGTTGCCGGCATGCCGAGCCGCCTGTACCTGACATATGCATATATTATTTGTTCTGTCTTGGCGGCAATCGGAGCCATTCTGTTGACGGCGCGTACAGGTTCGGGTGAACCGAACTTAGGTGGCAGCATTGCACTGGAGAGTATCGCCGCCGCCGTGATTGGCGGGGTAAGCCTGCGTGGTGGTGTTGGGGGTATCCCGGCGGTCTTATTGGGTGCCGTGTTTGTTACTGTTCTGTCAAATGGAATGAACCTGACGCGCATTGATGGCAATGTTCAGATGATTGTTCTGGGGTGTGTCGTAATTGCGGCCGTCTTTGTTGATCGTATACGAACCAAATAACACAAGCCGATTTAGAGTAAATTTCGCTTCTGAGATACCGCGATAGATTATTCTGGGCGGATTAACACTGGAAACTGATGTCTAATAGCCCAGAGCCAATTAAGAAGGTTGATCCGGTAACAGTCGAAATTCTGACCGGGAAACTGCTGGCGACCGTCGATGAAATGGGCATCATCATGACAAAGACCAGCATGAGCCCAATCGTATACGAGGTTCTTGATTTCGCGTGTGGTATTTGTGCGCCAAACGGCGACCTGATTGCACAATCAAACGGTATCACCTTATTCACGGGTACTTTTTCTTATCAAGTGAGAGCTTTGGCGGCACGCTACAAGGATGACATGGCGACCGGAGATATCTTTGTGACGAATGACCCGTTTGCGGGCGGAACCCACCCAAATGATGTCGCCATTATTCGGCCCATATTTTTTGAAGAACAATTGTTAGCCTATGCGATTACTGTTGCGCATTGGTTGGACATCGGCGGTACTGTGCCGGGCAGCTTGCCTGTTGATGCGACCTCTCTTTTTCAGGAAGGATTGCGACTTCCCGGAATCCGTATCGCCCGTGAAGATAAACTCAATGATGACCTGGTTCGTCTGATTGAAGAGAATGTGCGTATGCCTGAATTGGCAATGGGCGACCTCCGGGCTCAAATCGCAACCGTCCGAATTGCGGAGCGAAATCTTCGTGACGCCACTCAGAAATATGGTTTTGAGACAGTCAGTGCAGCGTTCTCTGAGATTAATGAGAGCAGCTCTCAGAGTAGCCGTCGAGTGATCGCAGAGCTTCCGGACGGCGTCTATGAAGCCCAAGATACAATCGATGGTGACGGGGTGACGGACGATCCCATTCCGGTATGTGTGCGGATCACCATCGCGGGCGATCATATGACAGCTGATTTTACGGGCTGTTCCCCAACAACAGCGGGGCCAGTCAATTGTACACGTGGCGCGCTGGAATCGGCTGTGAAGACTGTCTTTAAGGCGCTTGTTGATCCAAGTGCGCCATCTAATGAGGGCTGGTTTGCGCCATTGGATGTTATCGTTCCGGAAGGCACGGTTTTTAGCGCGGCCAAGCCAGCACCGACAGGCTGGTACTATGAAGGGTCCGTTCATGCATCAGAGCTTGTGTGGCGTGCCTTGGCTCCATTGAAGCCGGAACAATTCTCGGCCGGATCCTATACTAGTTTAACCGTACTCTATCTAACCGGTAAAAAGGAAAATGGAGACCTGTTCGTTCATATCGAGCCGCAGCACGGTGGCTGGGGGGCGACCTCTGATCGTGACGGCGCTAATGCGCTCATTGCTTTGACTGATGGCGATACCTATAACCATTCTGTAGAGTTGCTGGAGGCGAAATTGCCGGTTCTTGTGCGTCGCTACGGGTTCAATATTGAAGGGGGTGTCGGCGCAGGACGCCATCGTGGTGGCTACGGTTTGATACGCGAATATGAAATGCGCACTGACGAGGCGTCTTTCTTTTGCGGCATCAGTCGCAACAGTACACCACCTTGGGGTATGGAGGGCGGCGCTGTAGGAAGTTGTAATTTCGTTGAGGTTCAGACGGCCGCAGATAGTACTCCTTCTCGTGTCCATCATCATCCGAACTGGCAACTTCAGGAGGGTGACCATGTAAAGGTTGTCACCGGTGGCGGTGGCGGTTGGGGGGCTTCAGAAGACCGCTCTATTACCGATATTCAGACGGATATCGCTGATGGATTTATGACGCCAGAAGAAGCTTTCGAGACATATGGTCTGAGTCAGACCGCCCTCAAGATGGGTGAGGAGTGACAGGCTTATGGTGAGATTGGCAACAGACGTAGGCGGCACATTCACTGACCTGATCGCTTATGATGAGGAAACGGGAAAAATCACGTTTACAAAAACGCTAACCACGACAGATGATCAATCCACTGGTGTTCTTAACACCATTTCTGATGCATGCGAAACGAGCAATCTTGACCTAGCGGCTGTTGACTTTTTTGTTCATGGCGGCACCACAGTTATTAACGCTATTACTGAGTGGAAAGGCGTGAAAACGGCGCTTGTTACGACGCGCGGCTTTCGGGACGTTTTGGAGATTGGGCGCGGTAATCGACCCGATCTGTATAATCTAAAGGCGAGAACGCCGCCGCCTTATATTCCGCGTCGTTATCGCCTTGAAATAACTGAGCGTCTTGATGGGCAAGGCAATATTGTCACGCCGTTAGTTGAAGCCGAAGTGGCCGAAGTTGCTGATATCTGTCGAGACGCAGGTATTGAGGCTATCGCGGTTGTATTTCTACATAGCTATATCGATGATCGGCATGAAGTGCGGTGTGCCGACTTGTTGCGCTCGCTTTTGCCGGGCGTCATGGTCTCTACAAGTAGTCAGATTTCACAACAATGGCGTGAATATGAGCGAACGAGTACGGCAGTTTTGAATGCGTATGTTCAACCTGTAATAGATAGGTATTTCAGGAACCTTGAGAGCAAACTGACAGAAATCGGGATCGATTGCCCGCTATATGCGATGCAGTCTAACGGTGGGGTGGCGACATTTAATGATGTCAGGTTGCAGCCACTCACGCTTGTTGAATCGGGGCCATCGGGAGCAATTGCCGGGGCTGTGAGAATTGGCCAAGCGATTGATGCACCGGATGTTTTGTTGCTTGATGTCGGGGGGACCACGGCTAAGTGTTCTTTAATCCGGAACGGACGTCCGCAAATAGTTCCTGAGTATAAACTTGAATGGAGCCGCTTTTCGCCAGGCTATACGGTTCAAGTCTCGGTCGTTGATATCGTTGAGATCGGCGCAGGCGGCGGTTCTATTGCGTCGATAGATGACGCGGGTCATATACATGTTGGTCCGGATAGTGCGGGATCAACGCCGGGACCGGTTTGCTACGGGCGAGGCGGCACTTTGCCAACTGTAACTGATGCCAAGTTGGTTATTGGAATTCTTGATCCTGAGAATTTCGCCAATGGCCAAATGGTCCTAGACATAGCAAGTGCGCGTACTGCATTTGAACCAATTGCTCTTGCATTAAAATGCTCAGTTGAAGAGGCCGCAAGCGCGGTTATTCGTATCGCTGAAGCTAATATGATAAATGCCTTGAAGCTTGTAACAGTTCAGCGTGGGCATGATCCCAGGGATTTATCCTTGGTCGTGACGGGCGGTGCGGGGCCCATGTTGGCCACTAAATTAGGGCGGGAGCTAAACGTAAAATCAACGGTAATTCCGGTATATCCGGGTGTGTTTTCCGCGTGGGGGATGCTCGCGGCCTTGCCGCGGACTGATTTGCGGAGGACTTTGTTCTGTGAAATGGATAATGAGGGATTGGAAAAGGTCCGTTCGGAATTCCAACAATTGATCGCTCAGGCAGAACAACATTTTAATGTGAGTGAAGCTGCGGAATTGCATCTTCATTTTTCCGTTGAGGCGCGCTATCAAGGACAGGAGCATTCCGTTTCTGCCGCTTTTCAACTCAATGATACGGTGGCGAGCTTTTTA
Organism: Sneathiella sp. HT1-7; assembly: GCF_020731145.1. GTDB lineage: Bacteria > Pseudomonadota > Alphaproteobacteria > Sneathiellales > Sneathiellaceae > Sneathiella. The sequence goes on from NZ_JAJFZN010000003.1 coordinate 54,859, forward strand.
GACACATTTCATGCGACCCATGAAACCGCCTATACGTTTCAGTTGCCGGAAAGCCCGGTCGAAATCACTAATCTGCATCTGCAAGCTGAGTATAAGAGCGATATCATCGCACTAAGTGAAATACCGAAAGAAAAACAATCGGTTATCCATTCAAAGAAAGGCGTGAGGGATGTCTTTTTTGGTCCAGATTACGGCTGGGTAGAATGCCCCGTTTATGATCGTGAATTGCTTTTCTCAGGCTGCCAGCTTGAGGGACCTTTGATAATTGAAGAGCCTACGACAACTTGCTTGGTGCTACCGGGTCAAGTCGTTGAAATGACATCTACCGGTTTGCTGGTAATCACTGAGTTGGAGTAATTCAACGCCGAGCCGAGCGAACCTTCGCAAGACTATTTTACAATCTATTCATGCGCGGGACTATTGTTGAAGAGCTATTCACTCTTTGGGTCGGCGATAACGCTTAAGTAGTATAAACTATAGATGTGCCGCGTACCAACAGGATGATGTCCCCTGAGAACCATTACGACATTTATCGTCTTCGACTGTCATGGTTTTATCATTTCTGTGATCATACATATAACGCCCGCTGAAAAAAACATTGATCAGTTCATCGCTTGATCATTGTTCTCACCGCTTCTGAACTCTGCCCAAAATATCTCTATTAATGTCCAGTGCGAGAACGACTAGGGGATGCCCCTTCAAATTGGGCGTCAAATTAGTTCATCAAGATGTCTTTTGATAATTCAACTCTCAATGGTTGAATTTAAAAAAACAAAGATTTCTAATTTGCTAATTTAGAGGATTTTGGATTAGAGTAATGAGGAAGGCGTAAAAACAGTAATAATCGTCAATGCTCGGGGGAGAGAAAATTTGACATTAGCCTGGAACTATCTATCCGCGAGCGTCGCATGAGCAGGCAAGATCTTGCTGAGACTGCTGAAAATGCGTCTTTAAATCAGAACTCTTATGCAAAAAAGGGATGGCTAAAAAAACCAAGTCAGGAACTGATCGTCTTGGCGACGGCCCTTGTTTGTTTTCTTTTCTTCGCGGTGACGCTCACGGGTTTCGCTTCTTTCGGGAACTTGGTGACCATGCTGCGCAGTATTGCGGTTTTAGGAATTCTCAGTACAGGAATGGCGGTCGTCGTAATCGGGCGTGGTCTTGATTTATCTCAAGTCTCGGTGATGGCCATTTCTTCAGCCTGGGTCCTGACCTTGATGTCGAGTGACATGAGTCTTGTGACGATCATGTTCCTGGGCCTTGGTTTTGCGCTTGTAGTGGGAATTCTGAATGGCTGGATTGTAGCGTTTATAGAAATTCCACCGCTATTTGCGACCCTTGCAACCGGGTTAGTCTGTTTTGGAGTTGGCAGATGGGTGCTCTTAAGTGGCGTTCATGCTTATCCACCGAAAGAGGCTGCGGATTTTCTGTTTCTGGGGCAAGGGATCGTCTTTGGATTGCCGATGCCGGTTCTGATTTTCCTTGTTGTTGCGGGCGTTATTCATGTGTTTTTACGGCGCACAACGATCGGGCGACATATTTACGGTCTGGGCGATAACATTCTAGCCGCGAGACTAATTGGGATATCAGTGCGGCCGCTCATAATTTTAACTTACATGATAAGCGCCGCTGCTGCGTTTATTGCGGGTATTACGACCGCCGCAACTGTCGCGTCGATGAACACGGAAATCGTAAATTCGACACTGATTTTCGATGTGCTGCTCGTCGTGGTGCTGGGTGGAGTAAGCCTGAGCGGTGGCCGGGGAGGAATAGTCAGTGTTGTCGTTGGTGCCATACTGATCGGTATTCTACTCAACGGCATGACAATTTTGAATATCAATTCGGATGTCCAGAATATTGCAAAGGCGGTGGTTTTGCTGGCGGCAATTATCGTGGATCGCAGATTACATCCAAAAGACGAAGAAACAGATAAGCAGGGAGACCACTAGCGACTAGGTCACATAGTTCGGATGAGGTCGCGTTCTGAGAGAAGAATAAAATATCAATGTAAGGGAGGCTTACGAAAATGGTAAAGGCAACAATCAAGAAAATCGCCAGCACGCTCATGATAGCGGGCGTCGCGATTACAGTCGCATCTACAACAATGGCCGCCGGCAAAATCAGCGGTAAAACGGAACGTATGGTGCGTAGTGATTATGTTACTGCGGTTGAAGGTAAGACGGTAGCCTATGTGCCAATTTCCTTGGGCCTGCCGCTGTCTGACTATTGGATGTATGGCATTCAGACGTCAGCTGAAGCTGCGGGCATGAAGTTCGTGGTTAAGGATCCAGCGTGGAAAGTCGATGCTATGACGCAGGCTATCTCGGCTTTGATTTCCGATAAAGTTGATTATCTTGTGGTCCAAAATCCTGATGTCCAGGTGCTGGCCAAGCTGCTGAAAAAGGCAGAAGAAAACGGAACACATGTTATTCAGCTGAATATGGCTTCCAATTATCGCTCCAGCGGGTTTGTTGGCGTTGACTGGGTGAGCCATGGGGAAGAAATCGGACAGGATATTGTCAAGGAATGCGGCACCGGTAGCGGAAAGAGCGGCAAAGTCGCTATTGTACAAGGTGAATTGACAGCTGCGGCGAATGTCTGGTTTGTCGCCGGACTCAAAAAGGCATTGGGCGAAGATTCTGCTATCTCAATCGTCAATGATCAGGCCGCTCAGTGGGATGCCACGAAAGCCCATGATATTACAGCAGCCGTATTGCAGCAAAACCCCGATCTTTGCGCCACTGCGGGCGTTTGGGGAATTATGATGCTTGGTTCCGGGCAGGCGGTGAAAGAGGCCGGCCTTAGTGACCAGGTGCTTGTCTACGGAAGCGGTAGTAATTCTCGTCCGGTATGTGACGCGCTGGAATCCGGAGTACTACACAAGCACTTCAGTTATGACTCTATCTTGCAAGGTCGTGATGTGGTCAATGCCATTCAGGCTATTGCCCAGACGGGCCTGGAACCCGGGGAGAAGCCATTTGCACTCTATTCACCGATCATGATTCAGGATTCAAAAACGGTTAAGGCAACAGACTGTCACGATTTGATAGCCAAGTAGTTGGTCTGGAAAAAAAGAGTGGGCGATGTTGATGTACGTCGTCCACACATAATGTCTTTCCCCGAATCTGAGTGAGCCCCTCCATGTCATCTATCACTGAAACTATCCAGAAAGTCCGGTATAAATGGTCTTTTCAGCGTGCGGTCGCTGAACTTCTTGCCAAGCGATGGATGGAATCTATCATTCCGTTTTTGATGATGTGCATGGTGTTAATATTCTGCGCCGTTGCGATACCCGGGTACCTCTCTTTCTCCAACCTATCTGATACTTTCAGCCAGTTTGCTGAATTCGGTTTTGTCGTGTTGGCGATGACACTGGTTTTGATGGTTGGCGGCATTGATCTGAGTGTCGGGGCAATGTTCGCACTCGCTGATTTCGTTGCGCTGGTCCTGTTTAATGTGTTTGAAATTCCGGTCTGGGGCGTAATCCCCTTAGTAATTTTAACGGGCGCTCTGATGGGGGCGATCAATGGCGTGCTCATTGGTTACTTGAAACTGGGAGCCTTTCTTACGACCCTTGTTACTTTGTTGCTCTTCAGGGCGACCTTCGATCTGATAACGCCGATTTACGCGGTGGAGATTGCAACGGGCTATCAGGAAAGCGAAGTCTGGGACTTCATTGGCGATGGCACCCTGTTCGGAATTCCGGCGAATATTATTATTCTGATTATCGTGGCAGTAATTGCCCATATTCTTCTCAGTCGGTCTCGGCCGGGCTGGCATGTGGCTGCGATCGGATCGAACCGTAAAGCCGCCCGTCATGCCGGTATACGGATCGATTTTACGATTTTTTGCACCTATGTTTTATCTGGTATTTTGAGTGCTACTGCGGGTTTGGTTTACGCTACTCGGCTGAACAGTTCTTCATCTAACACCGGCGATGGCCTGGAGGTCATGGCTTTAACAGCGGCAGTCCTTGGTGGTGTAAGTCTTGCCGGCGGGAAAGGCTCTGTCGGGCGTGCCCTGATCGGAGCTACAACAATTCTGGTGCTGATTAACGGGCTGGTCCGTCTCGGCGTTACTGGTGGCCCCACATTGGTGATGCAGGGCATGATTATGTTAATCGCCGTGGGCATCGACGTGAAATGGTTGAAGAACAAGAACAAGGCCATTTCAAAGATCTATGTAGTGCCCGCATTTCTGGACTTAGGGGAGCGGCCGGATGCGCGTATTAATTCGCACACGGTGTTTGAGCAAAACAGTAAGCTCAATAACGCTCGTGCGATTGGCCTGGGTACAATTGACGGTCCGGAGGATGTTATTCTTGATCGACAAAACAGGCTATATGCAGGCACGCGGGAGGGCTGGATTGTCCGTTTTAGCGGCGACAATCATGAACATCAGGAAGTCTTCGCCCGGATTGGCGGGAGGCCGTTGGGAATGGCTTTCGATGCCGAAGATAACCTGATTATCTGCATTGGTGGAATGGGTGTTTATGGTGTTCATCCCGATGGTGAAGTTTACAAAATCACAGATGAAACCAATCGGACACCATGGAAAATTAATGATGACAGTCGCCTCAGGCTTGCAGATGACCTTGATATCGCCCCGGATGGTAAAATCTATTTCAGTGAAGCGACCATACGCTACGAGATGCACAGCTGGGCAATGGACGGTCTGGAAGGTCGCGGTAACGGGCGGCTGGTCTGCTATGACCCGGCAAAAAAGCAAACACGTACGATTTTGCGTGATCTCGTCTTTCCGAATGGCGTTTGTATCGCTCACGATGGCCAATCTCTGTTTTTCGCGCAAACCTGGGCATGTAATATTATGCAATACTGGATTGCCGGGCCGAACAAAGGCAAACTGGAAGTCGCGATAGAAAACCTGCCGGGAAATCCGGATAATATTAATCGGGCATCGGACGGGAATTACTGGCTCGCTTTAACCGGCATGCGTACGCCGGCCTTTGATCTGGCTATGAAGAAGCCAGGGTTCAGAACGCGTATGGTCAAGCGCGTGCCACCTGACGAGTGGATATATTCAAATATCAATAACGGTTGTGTTATCAAGTTCTCAGGGGACGGTGAAGTGTTGGAAACCTATTGGGACAAAGGCGGTGAGAGTCATCCTGCCATAACCTCTATGCGGGAACATCGAGGGAAATTGTATTTGGGTGGGTTGATGAATAACCGGATCGGGGTTATCGATCTACCGGATGCAGATCCGAATTGGACCGGCCCGGAAAATTACTGGGGACCGAAATAATGGCGGCCAGATGGATGGAAATGATTAGGGATATTGTCTCTCCTGATCGCGAAACTCATGCTATTCCGTCAATGGATGGGCCTTTGCGGCCGAATAACAGACTGGATGATTGCGAGGTCATTTTGGGCGAAGGTGAGATCATAAAACCGGATGATGTGACCTTCGGAAATGATGGCGCTCTTTACATTTCCAGTCAAAACAGCGTCTTTCGACACACGACGGACACGGGACTTGTCGAATTTGCGATATTTGACAGCGCTGTTGGAGCGATTACCTGTTTGAGCAATGGTGGAATTGCTGTCTGCCTTGATGGAACGGGAGTCCAGATCAAAGGCGGCCCCATGGAGGGTGCGCGGCTTGACTCAGTTGACGGCGTACCAATTGTTTGCCCTACAGCTGTTACCGAATCCGATGACGGCCATCTATATATTTGCCAAGGGTCATCGCAGCATAGCGCATCCGATTGGGTTCATGACTTAATGGAAAAAAACCGTTCAGGCAGGGTTCTACGCTGGCATCCTGAGCAAGGCACTTCCGAGGTTCTTGCCGATAACCTAGCCTATCCCAATGGCATACTGGTTGAAGAAGATGGACAGAAACTTGTCGTTTGTGAAAGCTGGTCACATTCGCTTTTCCGCATGTCATCAGACCCAAAAGTCACTTTCAAGCGAGAGGTGCTCATTCCCAATCTTCCAGGGTATCCCGGTCGTATCTGCGCCCGAGAAAATGGTGGTTTTTGGCTGGCGTTGTTCGGCATGCGAACCGAGATGCTGGAATTCGTTCTGGAAGAGGATGACTATCGGCAGGAAATGATGGAAACCATTGATCCTGAATACTGGGTTCGTCCGAAACTAGAGCCAGAGAGGCATTTTCTGGAACCTCTTCAAGGGGGTGGATTTCGCGTGCTGGGCATTATCAAGCCTTGGGCGCCCCCACGGTCGTACGGGCTGGTTGTGCGACTTGATGAGGATTTTGAGATAGTCGGCAGTATGCACAGCCGGGCTGACGGAAAGGTTCACGGAGTAACAGGGCTGGCGTCTTGGTCTGGTAAAGCTGTGGCGGCGGCAAAGGGTAGTGAGATGGTAATTTGCATTGAACAAGGCGGTCAATAATGAACGAAAACACTACGCCTAAACCAATTATTGAGATAAAGGGAGCGACGAAAATATACGGTGGCGTTCACGCTATTGAGAATGTTAGCTTCGACTTGTATCCGGGTGAGATACATGCTTTGGCGGGAGAAAACGGGGCAGGAAAATCGACCTTGTGCAAGTCCATGGCAGGTACCATCAAGTTGACATCGGGCTCGATTTATATCAACGGTGAAGAGCGGAGTTTCGCCGATCCGGGTGAAGCTCTCGATGTCGGGATTGCCATGGTGTATCAGGAAACCAGCCTGGTGCCGTCAATGTCTGTTGCGCAGAATTTGAGATTGGGTAAGGAGCAATTCCTGACACGCATGCGTGGCCTCTATATTGAAGGTCAGGTCATGCTACAAACCTTGAACTTTCATGTCGATCCAACGCTGTCAGTGTCTATGCTTGGTGCCGCGCAACGACAAATGGTTGAAATTGCGCGCGCCGTTTATCATGACGCCAAGGTCATCATATTTGATGAGCCAACGGCCACACTGACACCGGAAGAAAAACAACATTTTTTTGATCTTGTCCGTGACCTGAAAGCCCGCGGTGTTGCGATTATCTATGTTTCGCATGCATTGGAAGAATCTCTCGAAATCTCCGATCGGATCACCGTACTCCGCGATGGCAAGCATATCGTCACCGATGAAACTGGCAATATGTCGCGTGATGACCTTGTCAGGCATATGGTCGGCCGGAGCGAGGAGCAGACGATCTACCATCACGAAGGATCAAGCGGTACGACTTCAGGGGTGGCCAAGAAAAAGAAAAAAATGCTGACCGTTGAAAATGTAACCATGGGTAATATGGTCAAGAACATGTCTTTCTCAGCGTATGAAGGAGAGATCGCCGTGTTAGCCGGTTTGGTTGGATCCGGCAGGACGGAAATTGCCAAAATTATTGTCGGAGCTTATAAGCGAAACCTTTTTCATGGAGGGCGTATTTTTCTTGACGGCAAAGCCGTTCGATACCGCGTTCCCAAACAAGCCGTCGATGATGGTATTGTCTATATTACCGAAGACAGGAAAGTTGAAGGTTTTCTGGAAACGATGTCCATTAACGACAACATTTATTTGTCCTGGCTCGCCAGCAAACTAGGCAGTTCTTTTCTGGTATCAAAAAAGCAGCGCAATACGCTTGGCCCTGAAATGGTCAAGAAGATGGCCGTCCGGGCGCCATCCGGAGAAACCCGGGTCAATGAACTATCAGGGGGCAACCAGCAAAAAGTTGTTGTCGCAAAATCCGTCGTGCAGAGGCCAAAACTCGTGATTTTTGACGAGCCAACCCGCGGGGTTGACGTGGGATCCATTCCTGAAATTCATCAGATCATTCGCGATCTGGCGGCGGAAGGCGTTACGGTACTTGTGATTTCCTCGTATCTGCCAGAAGTGATGGCATTAGCGGATCGTGTGCTTGTAGCGCGGCAGGGACGCATCGTTGAAGAATTTAACTCAACAGATGTAACAGAAGAAAAAATTATGTATGCGGCGGTGCATTAAAATAGTTCTTCAATTATTATTCGTCCACAAGTCCCACTGTTACTGGCTCGATGCTCTGCTTGCTGCGACGAAGCGGCGGGCGAGGGGCATTGTCGTTTCCCCCTCGAAGGACGATGATTATTTTGTCGGATGCCGCCTCCGATGAGGTGAATTCGTCATTTACTAGGGCTGGCTCGAATCTCGTGTCACCTCCTCGAAATCGACTTCCTAATCCATTTAGTGCGACATCGCGGCCCTGTCTCTAGATGCTGGTTTCTGCCCAATTCTTTGTTGCCGACATAGTTGCATATTATATTGTTGACAATATTATTGGCAATGCATATCGTTTGCTTAACAGGGAAGTCAAACGAGAAAAATCGAAAATTTATGACAAAAAGAAATGTCACCAAGCTGACAACTGTCGCGTCTAATCCGAAGCCCGCTGGTTCTGATACTGACAGACTCGTCGACGAGCTGCGTCGACGCATTGTGACCAATGAAATGCCGCCTGGGTCTCGCATCCGAGAGAATGAGTTGGCCGAAGAATTCAGCGTATCGCGATCCCGGGTTCGGGATGCCTTCGGGATACTGGAAGAGCGCGGGCTTATCGAGCGAATTCCGAATAAAGGTGCCGTTGTCATGCGCCTTGAGGCGGACAGCTTTCTTGAATTGTTTGATGTTAGAGAGGTGCTGGAAGGATTAATGGTCCGGCTGGCGACACAGAATACGGAGCCAGAGTATTGGGATGACCTGATCAATCTATTTGGGGATGATCTCGGAAAGGCCGTCGAAGATAACGATTTTAACGCCTATATGGCGGCGATCGCCCAATTTCGGCAAGGTTGCATCGAAGCGGCGGGCAGCGACACATTAAGAGGGTTGCTCGACGATATCTATGATCGCGTCCTGAGTATGACGCGCCGTTTGATGCTGGTGCCCGGACGGGCGAGTGAGGGCTTCCGTCAGCATCAGGAAATCCTTCGGGCTATTCAGGCGGGCAACGCAGACAGAGCGGAAGAGTTAAAGCGAGACAATATTCGAAGCGCGCGTCAGTGGTTCCTTAAATATAACGACTTCCTCCTCTGACATCAGGCCAGATCATGACACCCAGTAAAAACAAAAAAGATACCGGGGCAGGCCCCTTGAAAGGAGTGCGGGTCATAGAGCTGGGATCGACAGTTGCCGGGCCTTTCTGCGCGCGCCTCATGGCCGACTTTGGCGCAGATGTCATCAAGGTCGAACAGCCGGAGGGGGACGCTGTGCGTTCCATGGGAACCCGGCGGAAGGGGCAATCACTTTATGGGGCTTCAATACTTCGAAACAAAAGGCTGGTCTCAATTAATATGAGGCAGGAACAGGGCCGCGATCTGGTTCGAAAACTCTGTATCGGAGCCGATATCGTTGTTGAGAATTTTCGCCCCGGTACGCTCGAACGTTGGGGGCTTGGCTATGAAGACCTTTCTAAGGAAAATGCGGGCCTTGTCTTGGTTCGGATCAGTGGATTCGGTCAGACAGGCCCCTATAGCAGCAGAAGCGGCTATGGTGTTGTTGGCGAAGCGGTAAGTGGCCTTCGGGAAATTACCGGTGATCCGGACAGGCCACCACCGCGGGTGGCGACATCTCTTACGGATTATATTACCGGCCTTTATGGCGCATTCGGGGCGATGATGGCGCTGGTGGAGCGAAATCGTACCGGCATTGGTCAGGTTGTTGATTCTGCGCTGTATGAGTCTGCTTTTAGTTTTATGGAACCTCATGTGCCAGCCTTTCAGCAACTGGGACAAGTTGCTCAACGCGCCGGTTCTCGCCTGCCAGGGAACACACCAAACTCGATTTATCCAACAGGCGATAATCGGTTTGTTGTGATTGCGGCTGCGTCCGATCCGGTTTTCCGGCGTCTCGCCACTGCTATAGGCAAACCAGAACTTAGTGAAAACCCGCTATTTGCAACGGCTGTAGCCCGCGCAAAAAATGAGGATGAATGTGATCTCATAATTACAGAATGGACTCGTTCAAAATCGGTTGAAGAGATAGAGAACGAATTGCTGGCCGCAAATGTCCCTGCTGCGCGCATCTATACGATGGAGGATATTTTCGTCGACCCACATTTTAGAGAACGGGATATGCTTGTTGATGTGGAAGATCCAAAGCTAGGCGATGTGACGATGGCCGGGGTCGTACCAAAACTTTCGGGCACGCCAGGAGAGATTTGGCGGGCCGGTGCACAATGCGGTGAAGATACTTATGACGTGCTGGGTGAGGAGCTGGGCCTTTCGGTGGATCAAATCAATCAGCTTGAGCGCAATTCAACCGTCAAAGGTCCAGAACAGAAATCTGCCGACGTAAAAAACAAGAACCAAAAACAGCCTGCCGGAGTAACAAAATGAGTGAGCTAGAAGAATCAGAAACCCTTGACGGTCGCCTGACGCAATTGCGTGCGTTGGAAGAGCGTGCGCGGCAGATGGGCGGTAAGGAAAAGCTCGCGCGTCGAGAGGCTGCTGGTGTTATGAATGCCAGAAGTCGTATCGATGCCTTGCTCGACCCGGGGACTTTCTCTGAAAATGGATTGCTCGGGGTTTCCACGGTATTTGATGAAGACCGGGACAAGACACCTGCGGACGGCAAGGTGGCTGGATTTGGATTGATCGAAGATCGCATGGTTGGTGTGGTTTCCAACGATTTTACGGTCAAGGGCGCATCGTCCAGCATGACCAACATGAAGAAAATCGGACATATCAAGCGTACCGCAACGGATCGGGGTTTTCCACTGATCTTCCTGGGAGAATCTTCCGGCGCCCGGATGCCCGATAATATGGGGTCGGAAGGTATGGGAACCATGCTCGGCAACGATCCACATCAATACGCAAGGGAGCGCGAAACACCTTGGGTGTCGGCAGTTCTCGGTCAGTGTTTTGGTTCTTCCGCGTGGTATTCCTGCCTTGCCGATTTCACGGTTATGCGCAAAGGCGGCGTTCTTGCCGTCGCCAGTCCCGCTCTAGCCTCTCTAGCTATCGGACAGACGGTTGACCCTGAAGATCTGGGGGGCTGGAAACTCCATAGTGAGGAAACCGGGATGGTGGATCGCGTCGTTGAGACAGATGAGGAAGCGCTCGTCGAAATTCGCAAATTCCTTTCCTACATGCCCTCGCACAATGGCGAAACGCCGCCAGTCGCGGATGTGCCTGCAGGCAGCGATGAGGCGGCGGCGAATATTCCGCAAATTTTGCCGGACAGCCGGAAGCGCGGCTACGACGTACGTAAAATTATCAATTGCGTTGTTGATCAGGAGAGCTTCTTTGAGTTCAAGCCACGCTTCGGACGAGCAGCGGTAACCGGGCTTGCTCGACTGGATGGCGGCGTTGTCGGTGTTGTAGCCAATAATCCGATAGCAAAGGCCGGGGCGCTGGACGTCGCTGGGTGCGAGAAGGTCACACGCTTTCTAGTGATGTGCGATAGTTTCAATATCCCGATTATCATGCTGGTCGATACACCAGGTTTCGTGATCGGTATCGAAGGCGAGAAAAAGAAAGCACCGGGTAAGATCATCAATTTCATGACCGCCCTGCAGATGTGCACAGTTCCCAAACTTTCCGTGATTATGCGTAAGAGCTATGGGCAAGCGTATCTCAATATGGGCGGTGGGCGTAATTCCGATTCCGTAGCCGCCTGGCCAACGGCGGAGGTCAGCTTCATGGACCCGAGATATGCGACAGACGTCGTGACCTGGGGGCGGAATGCCAGTGACGCAGAAAAAGAAGCCATCCGCGAGGATATGGAGCGGAATAGCACTTATCTCGGTCTCGCGCAGATATTCGCGGCACAGAGTGTTATTGCGCCACAGGATACCCGCAGATATCTCATTGAAGAATTGAAAATTCAGCACTTAAGACGCAGTCGTGGTATCGGCCGTCATAAATTGGCCAACTGGCCGACGACATTTTAAACGCAGCAAATTGGAGACGCGTAAATGAGCATCACGAATGTTTCATCCGAGGTAATTGGCTCGGTCTGGAAAGTGGAAATGAAGGTGGGCGATGCGGTGAAAACCGGCGACATCATTATGATTCTGGAATCTATGAAGATGGAAATCCCGGTTGAGGCCCCGGCTGACGGTACGTTGTCTGAACTGAAAGTAAAACCGGAAGATTCCGTCGATGAGGATCAGGTGCTATGCACAATCGAGAGCTAAACTCAGAAAAGGCGAAAGCGGACGACGAAGAGACCGCCGGGACCCCCATTAATGAGGAGCTCCACTTTAGGCGTGTCTCCGCCCTCGAAATGGGGGGAGCGGAAGCGATTGAGCGCCAGCATGCAAATGGGCGGCTGACTGTCCGTGAACGTTTTTCCAAATTGACGGATGCAGACAGCTTTCGTGAGGTCGGCACGCTTGGCGGCTCAGGCGAATATGATGAAAACAATAAACTGGTTCGGGTAACACCGGCACCTTACGTTGCCGGAATGGCGCGAGTAAATGGGCGTCCTGTTGCCATTGGCGGTGAGGACTTCACTGTTCGCGGCGGAACGACCTTTGGTGCTGCGCGTCGTAAGGGCGGGCAGGGCGGTTTTATTGAAGATCTTGCTCATTACTATAAAATTCCTCTGGTCAACCTGATTGACGGGGCCGGGGGAACGGTTACTTCAGCCAAGCGACGTGGCTATGTCGCGTTTCCAGGTGTACATGGATTTGAACGCTCGGTTCAGCTACTGGGTGAAGTGCCTGTCGTCTCCGCTGTGTTGGGAACTGCTGCCGGGGGACCAGCGGGACGCGCAATTCTGTCCCACTTTTCGGTCATGGTTCGGGGGACGAGCCAGATTTTCGCCGCCGGTCCGCCAGTTGTGAAAAGATCGTTGGGACGCGACATCGATAAGGAAGAGCTTGGCGGGGCCGCAGTCGCGGTCGACAAGGCGGGAACAATTCACAATGCCGTTGATACAGAGGAAGAGGCATTTGATCAGATCCGCCGATTCCTAAGTTATATGCCGCAGAATGTATGGGAGATGCCGCCAGTTGTTCCTTGCGACGATCCGGTAGATCGGTGTGAGACGGCACTGCGCGATATTGTGCCGGAAAAGCGCACGCAGCCCTACAGCATGCACGATCTGATCGATCTGGTCGTTGACAAAGGATCAGTGTTCGAGATTCAGCCAACGAATGGAAAATCAGTCATAACATCTTTGGCCCGATTGGACGGTCGTCCGGTTGGCATCGTCGCCAATAATCCGAAATTCTATTCTGGTGCCATGGATGCGGCCTCTGCCCATAAACAGATCCGTTTTATGGAGTTGTGCGACACATTCCATATACCGCTGGTCTTTCTTGTTGATGTGCCGGGCTTCATGGTGGGCCTGAAGGCGGAGCAGGAGGCGACATTGCGTGAAGGTATGCGCGCCGTTTATGTGGCGGGTCAACTAACCGTGCCGACGCTCACTCTCGTCATTCGAAAATGCTATGGCATGGCGGGTATGGCGACCTGCAACAAGAATGATATCGACTTGAAATTAAGCTGGCCAAGCGGTGAGTGGGGATCTTTGCCGGTGGAAGGGGGCGTTGCCGCTGCATTCCGCCGTGATATCGCAAATTCAGCCGATCCGAAGGCGCGCGAAAAAGAACTCGAAGCGGAACTCAGGGCCTATGCCTCTCCATTCCGGACAGCAGAAGCATTTGCAGTGGAGGAAATAATCGACCCGAGCGAAACCCGCCCGATCCTTTGTGAGTATATCGCGCTTGCGGAAGGTCGGCTCAAGGCCAATCTTGGTCCAAAAAGGAAGGCGGGCGTTTCACCCTGACGGGTGCCATATCGGTGCCGGTCCTTAAAGAATGCCGGTTCGATCTTAAAATAAAGAAGAGGGAGGTAATAAAAATGAAAATTCGTAACAGTTTGGCGGCAGCTTGTGCCGTATTTATGCTTGCAGGTGGGGCAAATGCCGCCGACCGGATAGCTTTCGGTACAACGGCTCTAAAATCGGTGCATTACACCTATGCAGCGTCAGCGGCGAAAGCCATCAATGAAAAATCAGGTGACAAAGTTGATATTACCGTCATCTCGACTGGCGGTGCGGTTGATAACCTGAAACGCATTGGTCAGGGCCAGATCAACATGGGCCTCGGCACCTATGCAACAATTTATCAGGCCTATAAAGGCATTGGTAAATTCGAGGGTAACGCCATGCCAAATCTTCGGGGTCTATGGGTACATGCGCCGGCCCTGCAGGCATGGGTTGTGCGGGAGGACTCCGGTATTAAGTCAATTTCGGATTTGGCTGGTAAGGAGTTTACCCCCGGTCAACGCGGTTCTGCCACAGAGCAGCTTGCCATCCAGATGCTTGAAGCAGTTGATGTAAAACCAGAGCTTTATCGTGCCAGCTTGGCCGACGCCGTCGCGGCGGTTAAAGACAATCGGTCAAATGGCTATGTAAAAGCGGGTGGAACGGCCGTTTTGGATGGTACGACGCTAGAATTGATGGCTTTTACTCCGATCAGATTGCTCGGCTTTACGGATGAAGAAGTTGGTAAGGTGAAAGAAAAATTTCCGTTCATCAACTTTCAGAAATATAAAGATAATGAAGTTGAAGACTTTCCAGCATTTACGTCACCCGTTCAGGTGATCGGCCAGTTTGCACTTGCGGATAGTATGACAGATGAGCAAGTCATTGCCATTCTGGAGGGGGTCGTCGATAACCCGGGACCACAGGTCGCGGCTTTTCCGTCCTTTGGGAAACTTGACGTGATGCAGGATTCTTTGAACCTTATCACCATTCCTCTGCATAGCGGCGCGGTAAAATTCTACCGTTCTCGTGGTCTTGAGGTTCCGGAACGTCTTATTCCACCAGAAATGAAATAAGCGTTTTTTCTTTGAGGAAGTATGTCCGGCGTGTGACAGGCTCGCCGGACATACCCGCCTCGAAGAATGTCGTTCTAACGGGAGACAGATGCATCGCTTACCCTAAATTATTTGCTTTGGGTAAGCAGTGATCACCCAAAATTCAGCTCAAAATTTCGGCAGGGATCAAAGGATATGAGCGCGGGAGAATTATTGCAGGAAGAAGACGAAGAGAACGCGTTGGATGCGATGCCCCGGCTCTATCGGCCATTGATGTGGGCACTATGCATGGCTCTCGTCTTTTTCCAGATATATACTGCCGGTTTCGGACAATTGCCGCCCTTGTCACAGCGCGCAGTTCATGCTGGGCTCGGCCTTGCTATTGTGTTCCTAGGTTTTGTCCGTTTTTACGGCAATATGGGTTCGCGGAAAAATCTCTGGCAGGCCAGCGATATGGTCTTTGCAGCTCTCTCCATAGTGGCAACCATTTACATCCTGACGCAGGAAACAAGGATAACAGAATCCTTTAATCTAGCAGTGATGCCGATAGACCTGATTTTGGGATCCATTCTGACGATTATTTTACTCGTTGCCGCCTGGCGAACGACTGGGCCGGCCCTTCCTATTCTCGCTATCATTATGCTGCTGTATACGATGTTGGGCCAGCATATCCCCGGTACCTGGGGCCACCCGGGCTTTGATTTTCAGTATCTGATTGAGCATTTATATCTCGGCACGGAAGGGATATGGGGAACCGTCACGGGACTGTCTGCAAACCTTATTGCGATCTTCATCATTTTCGGAGCGTTCCTGATGGCCACGGGGGCGGCGCAAACCTTCATGGATATGGCTCTGCTGGCAGCCGGACGATTTCCGGGCGGAGCGGCGAAAGTTGCAACCGTATCCAGTGCTCTGTTTGGCATGTTAAATGGAGCGGCGGTCGCAAATGTTGCAAGTACAGGGGCCTTTACCATCCCTGCCATGAAACGGCTCGGCTATAAACCGAGTTTTGCTGGCGCGGTAGAGGCAACAGCCTCTTCCGGTGGCCAGATTACCCCACCGATCATGGGGGCTGGGGCCTTTGTCATGGCCGAGCTACTTTCTGTGCCTTATCTAGATATTGTTTATGCGGCGGCGATTCCGGCCCTGTTGTTTTACGTCTGTGTCTGGATGTCAATCGATGTTGAGGCGCGCCGTGAAGACATGCGCTCGTTCGATGAAACAGAACTTCCTACCCGTGCGGAAGTGCTTGCCATAGGGCGTATCGGACCTTTGGTTGTCACTCTCGGGGTCTTGTTGACCAGCATGTTTTCGGGCAATACACCGACCCTTGCCGCCTTCTATGCAATTTGCACGAATGTCGGGCTTTATCTGTTGATAGGGCTATTCCATGGCAAGGACCTTAAGCAGAGAATTTTGAACCTACAAAAAGCGGTTATTTCGGCCGCATTTGGGATTACCGGTATCCTCGCCCTGCTGGTTACGGCGCAGGTGGCCTTGTCACTCATCGGGTTGACCGGCTCCGGTATCAAGCTTTCGGAAATGATTGTCAGCATAGGCGGGGGGCAGCTGTTTGTCGGCGTCTTGCTGTCAATGATTGTCGCGCTGATCTTGGGGATGGGAATGCCCACTACCGCGGCCTATCTTTTGGCCGCCGCAGTCGCGGCACCAGCCCTTATCAGCCTGGACATTGATCCTCTGGTTGCCCATTTTGTTGTATTCTATTCTGCATTGCTTTCCGCCCTCACACCGCCTGTTTGCACTGCTGTCTTTACGGCGGCTGTTATCGCCAAGACGGACTGGTGGTCTGTCTCCTTGGTTTCTATTCGACTTGCGTTGATGAAATACCTGATGCCGTTGTTCTTCGTCTTTCGCCCGGCGGTATTGTTAGAGGCGGGCACTCTCGAAATCCTGTGGTCAGTTGTCATGGGCTTTGTTGCGTCAATGCTCCTCGCTATTGGCGGTGGACGGTTCTATCGTCAGCGTATTTCACTCCCGATTGCCTTATTCCTTGGGATCACCGGGGCACTGGTCGCTGCGAATGAATGGTGGCTGGATGTTACCGCAATCGCCGTGCTTGCAATTGTGGTCGTCGGACAACGCCGGGCAGTTTGGCTTGGTGAAAAAGCGCAAACATAATAACCTGTTGCCGACGATGCATCGTCTTAAACAAAGAAATAAGCTTTGAATAATAAAAATACGGATTAAAAAGAAAATCATGCCTTCTGTAGATAAATTACTGATCGCCAATCGCGGTGAAATTGCTTGCCGGATTATTCGTACCTGTAAGATTATGGGGATACCAAGCGTTGCCGTCTATTCGGAGGCGGACAAGGAAGCTCTGCATGTAAAAATGGCGGATGAGGCCTTTGAAATTGGTCCGCCGCCAGTAAACGAGAGCTATCTCGACATCGAGATGATTCTGAAAGTAATGCAGAAAAGCGGGGCAAATGCCGTACATCCGGGCTATGGGTTGCTTGCTGAGAACGCAGGTTTTGCGCGGGCGGTTCAAGATGCTGGACATATCTGGATTGGGCCTGATCCGGCGACTATCGATGCGATGGGTGACAAGGAACGTGCGCGCGAACTCGCGATGAGTCTGGATGTGCCGGTGCTACCCGGGAGTGGCCGTTTTCGTCCCGGAGATGACGGTGATCCCACCAAGATCGCAGAGACGATCGGCTACCCGTTGCTGGTCAAGGCAGCCGCAGGTGGCGGGGGAATTGGCATGCGGGCGGTCAATGCGGCCGAGAAACTCACATCGCAGATTGAGACTACACAGAAGCTGGCAGAACGTATTTTTGGCGATCCATCCATTTTTCTGGAAAGATATGTTCCCAATGCACGGCATGTGGAAATCCAGATTTTCGGCTTTGGCAACGGTGAAGGCATTCACCTGTTTGACAGGGACTGCACAATCCAGCGGCGCTTCCAGAAAATTATCGAAGAAGCCCCGGCACCCGCTCTTTCAAACGGCATACGGGAGCGTATGCGCGCGGCCGCACTAACGCTTGTTCGGCATCAAGCCTACCTCGGGGCCGGTACGGTAGAATTTATTTATGACTGCGACCGGAATGACTTCTATTTCCTCGAAATGAATACCCGCATTCAAGTGGAACATGCGGTGACAGAAATGGTGACCGGTATTGATCTCGTTCGTTGTCAGATTGAGGCTGCGGTTGGGGAGTATGTGTCAGCAAACCAGAACGACATTTCATTGACCGGTCATGCGCTCGAGTGCCGGATATATGCGGAGCGGCCGGAGAAGAAATTCATGCCATCCCCCGGAACGCTCGCCACGCTTACATTTCCAGAGGAGACAGCAGACTTGCGTATCGACACAGGGGTGGTTGAAGGCGATACCATCACGCCCTATTACGATCCGATGATCGCGAAAATTATTACTTCGGGCGTAGATAGGAAGGCCGCCATTGCACGAATGCGAGAGGCCCTGTCCAAAACAAGGATAGAAGGGCTAGGGAACAATATTGCGTTTCTATTGGACGTTCTGTCAGACCCTGATTTTGCTGAAGTTAACATCACCACGAATTATATTGAAAAGCTCTCCAAATAGGAGATGCCCTTGCCGTAATCGCTATTCTTGAGACAGCATCAAGATCTAATAGCCTTTGATCTTATCAGACGGCTTATAATGGAAACTTGCGCCTGCCGGTTCGCCCAAAAGCGCGAGATTGTGAAGTTGAGGTCCTTATTGCTTTGGGTGCATTTTAAGAGTTAGGGTGCAGAAAGCGTTATTAGAGAAATGCACTTTGTGACGTATTTAGAAATGTGGCCCGACTCCCATTAATGGCGAAATGAGTGAATGATGACAACAAAAGCCGATGAGCATGTGTCAGAAAAAGATGCACCGTTGCGAGAAGACATTCGGCTGTTGGGGCGGTTGCTCGGGGAATCAATTCTTGAACAAGAAGGCGAGACGATCTTCGGCTTGGTTGAGGCCATTCGGCGATCTTCCATCCAGTTCCAGCGTGGTAATTCGGTTGAGGACAGGGAGGAACTTGAAGGGATTCTCAATAAACTGTCGATAGAACAAGCAGTTTTGGTTCTCCGGGCGTATAGCTATTTTCTGCAGCTTGCCAATATCGCGGAAGATCAGCATCATATCAGGCGCAACCGTTTCCACGATATTACAGGCTCTCTGCCACGGCCCGGAACCATGGCTAATGCGCTGGCGAAAGTTAAGAATGAGAATGTTACAGCCGAGCAACTTGATCACTTCTTTAAAACTGCGATAGTCAGCCCGGTCTTGACGGCACATCCGTCAGAAGTGAGACGCAAGAGCACAATGCGACGGGAAATGGCGATTGCAGATTTGCTGGAAAAGCGGGAGCGTGTCGATTGGACCAAGAAGGAAATTGACGCCCTGGACAAAGCACTCCGCCGTGAGGTTCTGACGATCTGGCAAACAGATATCCTGCGGCGGACAAAATTGCAGATTTCTGACGAAATACAAAATGGCCTTTCTTATTACGACCAAACGTTCTTTGCTGAACTTCCGAGATTCTATGCCGATCTGGAAGATGAGCTTGCGCGACAGGGGCTTGGATCGGAGAATGTCTCAATTCCATCATTTTTGCGAATGGGGAGTTGGGTTGGCGGCGATCGGGACGGAAACCCGTTCGTAACAGCGGAAGTGCTGCGTCAGACGCTTCAGCGGCAGAATGCCCATGCTCTCAATTTTTATCTTGAGGAAACACATCAATTAGGGAGCGAACTGTCGATTTCGACAAATATCGTTGAAATGTCACCAGAGTTGCTGGCGCTGGCCGACAAATCGCCTGATCATTCGCCCCATCGACAGGGGGAGCCGTATCGGCGGGCAATATCGGGAATTTATGCGCGACTTGTTGCAACCTTGACGGCGTTTGGATCGCCTGCCCCCGCACGTGCGCCATTAGGCCCGGCACCGGCCTATTTAAATGCAGAGGAGTATCTGACGGATCTTGATATCATTCATGCCTCCCTGATGGCGCATGAGTCACAATTAATCGCCGATGGCAGACTCAAGCAGCTCCGGCGGGCCGTTCGCTGTTTCGGGTTCCATCTGGCAACGCTTGATTTGCGACAAAACTCAGATGTGCATGCCCGTTCCGTTGCCGAGCTGCTAAATGCGGTTGATCCGGATATCCATTATGGAGAATTGACGGAGTCGGAGCGGGTAGCGCTTCTTATCGCTGAGCTGCGTTCAGGACGACCTTTGCTACGGCCTTTTTGGACTTATTCGGAGGAAACCGCTTCAGAGATTGAAATTCTGGAGGAGGTTGCCGCGTCGCAAAAGCAATATGGCGATGAAGCTATTATGACCGCCATTATTTCAAATACGCAAAGTGTCTCCGATTTACTGGAACTGGCAACGCTCTTAAAGCAGGTCGGACTTGTCTCTCCCGAAGGGAGGAGCAAGATCAATATTGTTCCCTTGTTCGAGACAATTGAAGATTTGCGCAATTGCATAGGAATTATGGATGAGTTGCTCTCCATTCCGGAATACAGGAAGCTGCTAGATGCGCGCGGCGGTGTTCAGGAAGTGATGCTGGGCTATTCCGATAGCAACAAGGATGGTGGCTTTGTGACGTCGGGTTGGGAACTCTATAAAGCGGAAACGGCTCTCATTGAGCTCTTTAGCCGCCACAGCGTTGGGCTGCGTTTGTTTCATGGCCGGGGGGGGACAGTTGGGCGCGGTGGTGGGCCGAGCTATGAGGCCATTCTCGCGCAGCCAAAGGGCGCGGTACAGGGGCAGATCAGGATTACAGAGCAGGGGGAGACAATTTCCTTCAAATACTCAAAACCGGAACTTGGCCGCCGGAATCTCGAAAGCCTAGCGGCGGCAACATTTGAGGCCTCGCTCCTAGGGGAAGATCAGAAATCCGTTCCCGCCCATTATATTGATACGATGGATGAATTGTCTGAGGAAGCCTTTAAGGCCTATCGAAATCTGGTTTATGAAACGGAGGGTTTTGAAGATTACTTCTGGGCGTCGACAGTTATTAATGAAATTTCGACCCTGAATATTGGCTCACGTCCGGCGTCACGAAAAAAGACCCGTCGGGTGGAGGACTTGCGCGCAATTCCCTGGGTGTTTAGCTGGGCGCAATGCCGATTGATGCTTCCCGGCTGGTACGGGTTCGGAACGTCCGTGAAGCTATGGCTTGAGAAAAACCCTGAGACGGGTCTATCTACTCTGAGGGATATGTATGCAAACTGGCCATTTTTCCAAACTCAACTATCGAACATGGATATGGTATTGGCGAAAAGCGACATAGCGATTGCCTCAAGATACGCTAGCCTTGTTCCGGATGTCGAGCTAAGAGAGGCCATTTTTGGCCGAATCCGCGGCGAATGGCAGAGTTCAATTGATGCACTACTCAGCATTGCGGATCACAATCAGCTATTGCAGGAGAACCCGCTGCTCGATCGATCAATTCATAACCGATACGCCTATCTTGATCCGCTAAACCATATTCAGGTAGAGCTTTTAAAGCAAAGCCGAAACAGTGCTGATAATCCCAGACTGTTGCGCGGGATCCATATTGCAATCAATGGCATCGCCGCGGGTTTACGCAACAGTGGGTAATGTGAAATCAAAAATTTGATGCGTGGCGGGGAGCTACTCACTTTCAGTGATTTGAGGTCTCTGGAAGAAGATGGATATTTTCACCTCCAGCCTGACCTTGCAATGCACTCTGGGCTCGACACCGTTCTCTAGCTATTGCACCGGTGTTGTTTCATCGATGATTTCGTTGAGTAAATCTTTAAGCTCCTGCAGCTTCTTCGTTCCGATATTCGATGAAAATTTCTTGTTGAACTCGACGGCATGCGCGTTCAGCTTCTGATGCAGTTCAAGGCCGGAATTGGTAATAAATACAATGACTTTTCGTTGATCGTTTGGATCGAGCGTCCGATGAGCGAGGCCATTGGCAACCATCTTATCCAGCATTTTTGTCAGGGCCGGATGGTTCATCAGAACAATTTCTGCCAGGTCGCCCATGGATCGGCCTTTCTCATCGCTCAGCACATCAAGGATGCGCCAGTTCTCCACCTGCATGCCTTCAAGCCGGAGCTGCTTTTCCAGCATTTGGTGAACATTGCGGTGGGCCTGAGCAAGGACATAGGCCAGATTGTCGGTAATTTTTTCCTTACGATTACTCATCTTCAAAAAGCGCCTTTTTGCGAACAATTGCAGGTGATTTACAATATTAATGATAGCCTGTATACTTGAAATGGAAAATTATTTTCTTCAATGATGTTTCGTATTTCTGTGGGGGCAGGATCGAAATGCATGGTGACATGGACCTGAGCCGTCGATTTGTAATGGGGCAAGCAATATTCGATCAGAATATTACAGCCTTTGAGAGATTTCGCCTGACGGATTGCAATAACTGTTTTCGCATTGGCCTGCTTGTGCCGATGTGCGGCGCAGCGGGTTTATGGGGCCCTTCCTGTATTGCGAGTGCGCAGATCGCTCTTTCTGAATTGAACGCCGCAAATGGCATTATGGGTAAGCAGGTGGAGTTTGTCCTGATAGATTCTGCCATTGAATCGGAAGACATCCTGTACCACACCATTCATGAAATGATCGAGCGTCAGGAGATTGACGCGATTGTCGGCATGCAAATCAGCGCCGTCCGGCAACAGCTTGCCAAGGTTGTTCGGGGAAGGGTGCCACATGTTTACACGCCTCTTTATGAAGGCGGAGAGAATAGCCCTGGGGTCTATGCCATCGGGGAAACGCCAAGTGACCAACTGCTTCCCGCTATACAGGCGATCAGCAGTCTTCATAAAGTCAAGAATTGGGCGCTGATTGGGAGTGACTATGTCTGGCCCCGGGCGTCAAATTTTCTCGCCAAGCAAAGTATTCGCGCCTTGGGAGGCAATGTCGCTATTGAAGACTATGTGCCGTTCGGTGTCGATCATACGGAGAGGTTGCTCTATCAGCTTGAAGAGAAAGGCGTTGACGCGGTACTGATATCTTTCGTCGGGCAGGACTCGATTGACTTCAACCGTGCCTTTGGTGCCTTCGGACTGGATCAGAAGATTGTCAGGTTGTCTTGTGCCATCGAGGAGAATTGCCTTCTGGCGATTGGCGATGAAAATTCCAAGAAGCTCTATTCATCCTCATCCTATTTTTCTGTCTTAGATACACCGTCGAATAATAGCTTTAAGGAAAGATATCACAGCTTTCATGGGGAGCGCGCGCCCGCGCTGAATTCGATCGGGCAATCCTTATATGAAGGTGTTCAGTTTCTCGCTGAACTGACGAGAATGCAGTCGGCGGGTCAAGACTATGTGCATACACGTTCGCCCATTAAGTATCGGTCCGCAAGAGACGCATGTTATATCAATAATAAACGTAAGACCTTGCCGATGTATCTCGCCCGTGCGGACGGTTACAAATTCTCGATAGTTGAGAAACTCTGATACGCAAAGTCGATATTAGGCACTCATCTGCCCGGTAAGCATTTTCGCGCTAACATAATTTATATTTTAATTTCAATAGCTTGCTTCTTCTAAAAGTATATAGATCAAAAATTTTACTTGAAATGGAAAACAATTTATTTGAATTGGAAAATAAAATAGGCTAGGAGTCTCCTCATAATCTGGCATGTCAGCAGTTTGCTCAGCCAAGGGAGATTTGAATGATTTGGTTCGCAGCCGTTATTTGCGCTCTTGTTGTATTGCTCATCGCAATTCTGTTCCTCCGCGCCTTCTATCTAAAGTCAACAAGGGAAATGTCTCTCGTCCGTACAGGGTTCGGCGGCCAAAGGGTCGTGATTGACGGGGGGTGCCTGTCACTTCCCATCCTGCATCAGTCGCAAAAAGTCATGATGTCAGCTATCCCGCTTAAGGTTTCCCGGCAGGGCGCGCAGTCCTTTATCAGCAAGGATCATTTACGCGTCGATATTGAAATGAACTTCGAAGTCCGGGTCACACCGGACGAGCAAGGCGTCGCGACGGCAGCACAGGCGCTGGGGCCGCGGATTGCCCGAAGCGGGGATGCGCTTCACGAGGTTCTGGGAAGTAAGATTATCGATACCATTCAGGCAGCCTGCGCTTCCTTGACTCTGGAGGATATCCATAGCGACCGGAAATCCTTCACGGATCAGATCGCGGCTTCTGTTTCAACTTTTGTTGAGAGCCTCGGGCTTCGCCTGGAATCCTCCTCGTTACTTCATCTTGATCAGGCGGCTTTCGGCTCTCTTGATGAGAATAACGTGTTCAATGCGATTGGGATGCGAAAAGTGACCGAGTTGGTATCTATGAACAAGAAGGAGCGGATCAAGATTGAGACTGAAGCTGATATTGCAGTGCGCGAAAGCCGTCTCGCCCAGTCTCAGCGGCGCTTTGATATTGAACGGGCCGAGCGGGAAGCAGAAATGGCGCAGCAAGCCTATTTAACACGTTTGGAGGCGGAAACTGAGTCTGAATCAGTGCGTGCCCGGGTCAAGTCTTCCTTGATGGCGGAAGAAGTGACGTTATCGAAGGAACGGGATATCAAGGCCTTCAAAATTGATCATGACGAGGCCCTGCGCCGGAAAGAGATGGAAGCGATCCGCGAACTAGAAGGCGTCAAGATCGATCATTCCATCTTTATATCTAACCGGCGGGCAGAAGAAGCAAAGGCAAAAGCCGCGGAAGAAGCTTCGCGAGCACAGGTAATTTTGGCGGCTGAAGCTGTGCAGACCGAGAAAGAGCAGGCGGCCGCTGAGCGCGAGCGGAAAATCGCGATGCTGCGGTTGAACAAGGAACTTTCGGTCGCCCAGGAATCCGCAAAAAGCAAAGTCGAAACCGAGACCTTGCTTGCGCAATCCGAAGCGCGAACGGTCGAAGTTCGGGCAAAAGCAGAAAAAACCCGTATGGAGGCTGAAGCGACAGGCATGGCCGCGCGGATCGCCGCAGAGAATGGTATCAGCGACAGCATTATTTCTATGCGCCTTGAGGAGCGCAAACTCGACCGGATGCCGGAAATTCTTGGCCAGATGATGAAGCCGGTGGAGAAAATCGACAGTATCCGCATTAACCAGATTGGTGGCTTGGGCGGTTCATCAGGTGCGGGGGCGGGGGCTGGTGGTGGCGTTGACGGTGCCTTCGGCGCGGCCATGGATCAGATTCTCGGGATGGCAGTCCGTCTCCCTGCAATGAAGCAGATGGGCGAAGAAATCGGCGTTGATTTCGACCCGAATATAGCCGGTCGGACGGCTGACTATGCCAACCGAATTAAGACAAGTGACAAATCGAAAAAAGATTAACCTGGAGGTTTTATTATGACTATGGATCGGAGACAGTTTCTAACCGCAACCGCAGCTATCGCAGGGGCAAGCATGCTGCCCTTTTCAGTCGGTGCTGCCGATAATATCAAGTTCGGATCCATCATGGATACTTCGGGCGGTTTCGATGCCTATGGCAAGCCGATGGACATGGCCATGCGCCTGGCAATTGACGAGATCAATGCTAATGGCGGCCTGAATGGATCTCAGATTGATATTAATGCCTATGATACTCAGTCGGATATGGCGCTTTATACCCAGTACGCGCAGCAACTCACACGTCAGGACGAAGTGGATGTGGTGCATGGTGGGATTCTTTCCGCGTCGCGCGAAGCCATTCGTCAGATCATGAGAAAATCCAAAACACTCTATTTTTATAATGTTCTTTATGAAGGTGGCGTTTGTGATCGCAATATTTTCATAAACGGCGTGACACCTGCACAGCAGGTAGAGGTTCTTATTCCTTACGCAATGAAAAAGGCGGGCAAAAAGGTTTATGTGCTGGCTGCTGACTATAATTATGGGCAGATCACAGCAAAATGGATCGAGAAATATATTGCGGATAATGGCGGCGAAACGGTTGCCGTGGATTTCTTCCCGCTTGATGTGTCTGATTTCGGTTCTACCATCGCGAAAATTCAGGCTGCCGATCCGGACCTGATTGTCGCCTCTCTGGTTGGCGGCGCGCATCTCTCTTTCTTTAGACAATGGGCTGCTGCGGGCATGAACAAGAAAATTCCTATGGCATCGACAACGCTGGGTGTCGGGAACGAGCATAAAGTTCTGACTGCAGAGGAGGGCGACGGAATCATGGTCGCCTACAACTATTCGCAGGAACTGGAAACGCCAGAGAACATCGCTTTCAAGAAAAAATGGGCCGACGCCTATGGTGATGCAAACTCCATTCACGAAATTGCTGTGTCGCATTATCAGGGCATTCTGACTTGGGCCGAGGGGGTTAGACAGGCCGGTTCAACCAATCGAGACGATGTCTTGTCGGCGCTGGAAACGGGGATATCCATTACCGGGCCTGGGGGCGTGGTGACCGTCGATCCGAAAACTCATCATGCTGTTCTCGATGTTCATATCATGGAGTTCGAAGGTCAAAAAATGAAGGTCATTGAAACCTTCACGCAACGTCAGCCGATCGATACACAGGCCGTTTGCGATCTTGCGGCAAACCCGGATGACAACACCCAGTATGAGATAAAGTTTTAGCGGCATACGACCCGACGACGGGACAGCCCATTGGCTGTCCCGGCTTTGCCTTTCCCTGATTTACGGCAGAACAGGGACGGAATTTCTCAATAGATCAAATTCGGAGTGACTATGGATCTGGCGGCAGTCATTGTTGTAGAGACGGTATATGTCATCGCAAGTCTAGTCCTTATCAGTGCCGGGCTGGCGATTGTGTTCGGCATGATGAAGGTTATCAACCTGGCGCATGGTGAATTCATGATGATGGGCGGTTATGCGGCCATCACTGCCGTTAATCTCGGCATCAATATCTATGTGGCGATACTAGTGATTGCACCGTTGGTTGTCGGTGTCATTGGCTTGATCGTCGAGCGATTGGTGATCCGTCATCTCTATGGGCGGCTGGTGGATACTATGCTGGCGACATGGGGGCTAAGCCTGTTTTTCGTCGGCATCGTCACGATGATTTTCGGCAATACTACAACGGGGATATCAACACCGATCGCCGGAATTACTGTCGGTAATTACCAGATCAATGGATACAACTTCTTTATCATCGTGGTCACGATCCTTCTTGTGCTCGCGATATATCTGGTCCTTAAAAGCACACGGCTCGGCCTGATCGCACGCGGGACGATGCAGCGCTCGGATATGGCCTCCGCGCTGGGTTATAGTCCTGACAGGATTTATATGGCGACTTTCTTTGTTGGCTCTGCGGTTTCAGGACTTGCAGGTGCAGTGCTGGCTCCGTTGGTTGGGCTCGGTCCGTCGTCAGGCGGTGCCTATATCGCGAAAGCCTTCATTACCGTCATCGCTGGCGGTCCATCCGTCATCGCCGGACTGATCAGCAGCGGCACTGTCTTTGGTATCGTCAATCAGTTCTTTACCTTCGCCATGTCCCCGGTGATCGGAGAGGTTGCCCTGCTTGTTTGCGCGGTCATCCTTCTCAGGCTGCTGCCACAGGGTATCACAGCAAGATTTTTCAAGGGGAAAATGTAATGCGGGAAATCACCCTTCAGCGTTTCACCCTGTCGATTATTATCGCTGCGGCGCTGATGCTTTTCCTTCCCGTCATCATGAACACCTTCGTGCTGACCCCACTGTTGATATACGGAATGCTGGGGATGAGTCTTGGCTTGATCTGGGGGTTTGGTGGCATTCTATGCTTCGGACAGGCGGCTTTTTTTGGGCTCGGCGCTTATGCATATGCGATTTCGGCAATTAATATCGGCGAGAGTACCATTCCAATGCTTATTGCCGTTATGGTTCCGGCTATCTTTGCCGCAGTTCTCGGCGCGATGATGTTTTATGGTCGCCTCGGCGATGTATATCTCGGCGTTATCACACTTGTAGTGACTCTCATCTTCTTCAAGTTCATGAATTCAACTGCTGGACCAGACTACGTAATCGGAACCGCACGGCTGGGCGGATTTAATGGTATTCCCGGATTTCAGACGCTCAATATTCCTGGGCTTCCGGATGACTATATTTACGGCGATAGCCTCTACTACGTCACCTTCGTGCTGTTGGTTGTTGCCTACTGGCTTGTTAATTGGTTGCTGCAAAGCCCGTTTGGCCGGGTTGCCGTCGCGATCCGGGAGAACGAGCAGCGCGTTTCTCTTATGGGCTATGACATTCGCGCGCGCAAAACGATCCTGTTTGCCATCGGCGGGGCCATTGCCGGACTTGCCGGTGCCCTTTTCGCCAATTGGGCGGAAATTGTAACCCCGGGCCTGTTTAGCCTCAGCCAGACTGCGGAAATTATAATCTGGTGCATCGTCGGTGGTCTTGGTACCCGGCTTGGGCCGATCCTCGGGGCGGCGGGTCTCGCTTATCTCAAGTTTCTATTGGGTCAGCAAGCCTTTATCGATAACACCATTATCATGGGCCTCATTCTGGTCCTGTTCGTCTTGTTCCTGCCCAAGGGGTTGATCCCGGCGATTGAAAGCGTCTGGAAGCTCAGCGTTGGCAAGCGTCGTCGTTGCCATCCGTCTCGCCGACGGAAAGGGAGGGCCATTACCAATGGCTGAAACGGTTTTAGAGACATCTGGACTGACAATGACGTTCGGAGGGGTGACGGCCTGCGACGCGGTTGATTTCAAGCTCAAAGCGCGCGAACTGCGTTGCTTGATTGGTCCAAATGGTGCGGGTAAAAGTACTTTTTTCAAATGCTTGACGGGTTTACTTAAACCAACATCTGGAGCGGTGTTTATGCAGGGGGAAGAGACGACGAACTGGCATACTCATGAAATTTCATCACTGGGTGTTGGAATTAAAACCCAAGTCGCAAGTGTATTGGACGGGGTAACTGTTCATGAAAATATCTGGCTGGCGGCGCGGCGGTTTTTCTCCTCTTCCATTGCAGAAACGAAGGCGAAAGAAACGATCGAAAGGCTGTACCTCGGCGATATTGCGAAAAGCAATGTTGGCCAACTTGCGCATGGAGAACGACAGCGCGTTGAACTTGGGATCGTCGCGGCTGGTGACCCTTGGCTGGTTCTATTGGATGAACCGGCAGCAGGCATGACATCTGAAGATGTTGACCGTATGACGGAAATTATCCGTGAAATGACAACGACGGCGGCGGTCATTATCGTTGAGCATGACATGCAGTTTATTCGCTCCATCGCGACGGACGTGACCGTATTTCATCAGGGCGGCATTCTGTTGGAGGGGAATGTCGAGCAGGTCATGTCGGATGAAACAGTCCGTAATGTCTACCTCGGAAAAAAGGCATAATTCATGTCAGAAAATGACCTGCTATTTCAACTAAGGAACCTCGCGAGCGGATACGGAAAGGTGCCGGTGCTGCACGGCATTGACCTTGACGTGCAGGAGAATGAGATTGTCGGGATTCTGGGCCATAACGGCATGGGGAAATCCACCCTGCTTAAAACGGCTATGGGGTTCTTGCCAGCCACTGCCGGAAACGCGCGTTACCGTGGCGTAGAAATTACGGGATATTCGCCCCACGATCGGGCACAACTAGGTATTGCCTATGTCCCGCAAGGACGCGGAATTTTCCCGCAGCTGTCAGTTCGCGAAAATCTGCGTTTTGCCTATATTGATAACGGGCAGGGGAGTGAGGCGGACTCCATTGACACAATTATTGGTGATTTTCCGCGGTTAGAACGGCTTTTGGATCGGGAAGGCGGTGCTCTGTCAGGCGGTGAGCAGCAGCTTCTGGCGCTGGCTCGGTGTCTGATGTCCGATCCAGAATTTCTGTTACTGGATGAGCCAACAGAAGGTATTCAGCCGTCGATAATCGAGGAAATAGCCGAAACTCTTTTGCAACAGCGCAAAAGTCGAGGGCTTTCCATCTTGCTTGTCGAGCAGAATTTTGACTTTATATCCGATCTGTCGGACCGGGTATTGGTTCTTGAAAGAGGTCGAATTACTGGCGAACTGTCGCGCAGCGATCTTCTGGATAAGGCGAAAGTGGATAGCTTTCTGGGCTTCGGTACAGCCCGGACAACCCGTAATAGCGCACCTGTCCGCCAGAATACCGCCGCGCCAGCCGTATCCGCCCCTTTAACCGGCCAAAGTGCGCTGGCCGCTTCCGCTCCCTTAC
This sequence comes from Sneathiella sp. HT1-7, assembly GCF_020731145.1. Lineage (GTDB taxonomy): Bacteria > Pseudomonadota > Alphaproteobacteria > Sneathiellales > Sneathiellaceae > Sneathiella. The sequence continues at coordinate 84,613 of NZ_JAJFZN010000003.1, forward strand.
ACGCACCCACAGCCACGGCCAATAACCAATATAATTTTCCGGTGACGAACATGACAGTGAAACGACCCAGCCTCTCCCAAATGCGCAGCATGGCCGACCGCTTCGGCATGTCCCTGAGCGATGACGAATTGAGGCAGTTCTCCGAAATCATGGAACCCTATATCCAGTCTTATGACAGGCTGGATGCGTTGCCGGACTATTTGCCAGAAGTACGCTATCCACGATCGCCGGGACATCGCCCATCCCCGGCAGAAAATCCGATGAACGCCTGGTATTATAAGACGAACATCAAAGGCGCTATGGATGGTCCGCTGAGGGATAAGAAGATAGTTCTCAAGGATACGGTCTGTTTGGCCGGTGTGCCGATGATGAACGGATCGTCGATTATGGAAGGCTATACCCCTGAAATTGATGCGACAATCGTCACGCGCATTCTCGATGCAGGGGCAATAATTGTCGGCAAATCTCATTGCGAGAATCTATGCCTTTCAGGGGGCAGCCATACCAACTCGACTGGTCCCGTCCATAATCCGTGGAAACATGGATATATGGCAGGCGGCTCGTCAAGTGGTTCCGCGGCGCTGGTCGCCGCGGGTGAAGTAGATATGGCCATTGCCGGAGATCAGGGAGGATCGATAAGAATTCCGTCGTCGAACTGCGGCGTATATGGGATGAAGGCAACGCATGGCCTGGTTCCATATTCCGGGATTATGCCGGTTGAACAAACCATCGATCATGTCGGACCGATCACCAGCAATGTCGCGGACAACGCCTTGTTTCTGGAGGTACTCGCAGGGGAGGATGGGCTCGACCCTCGTCAGAGGGCTCCGAAAACCTATCGCTACACGGAAGCTATTGGAAAAGGCTGCCGTGGACTACGCATTGGCATCCTGAAAGAAGGCTTCGGCCGTCCGGAAAGCGAGACCGATGTTGATGCAAAAGTGCGTGCGGCGGCTGACAAATTCACCAGCCTTGGCGCGATTGTTAGTGAAGTTTCCATACCTGAACATGAACTGGCCGGCGATGCTTGGGTTGCGATCACTGTTGAAGGGCTTCAGGATCATATGATGCATGGCAATAGTGCAGGTACAAACTACGCCGGACTTTACCTTCCATCGATGATCGATCACTTTGCCAACTGGCGCAGCCGGGCGGATGAGTTATCTCATTCGCTTAAGACATGCATGTTCATCGGTGAGCATTTTCAGACGCAATATAGGGGCCGGTTCTATGGCAAGGCGCAGAATTTGATGCGGCTCGTTCGGCTAAAATACAAAGAGGCGTTCCGGCAATATGACGCGCTGCTAATGCCGACGGTGCCGATGAAAGCCCAGAAAATTCCCGGATATGATGTCAGTATAAACGAATATGTAGCGCGCGCTTTCGAGATGGTTGGGAACACCGCGGCTTTCAATGCAGGACATTTTCCGGCCATGTCCATTCCCTGCGGGTTGAGTGAGGGCTTGCCGATTGGAATGATGCTCGTCGCCGATGACTTTTGCGAGATGACGATCTATCAGGCGGCCCATGCATTCGAACAGAGCGGTGACTGGCGGACCTTTTGAGCGGGAGTAAATAAAATGTCCATTCTGAATGAGAGCCTTGCAGATCAGATCGGAAAATCGATGTTTGAGGAAGGACGGGAAAAAACTCACTCTGCCATTATTGCACCGGTAAACAATCGATCCTACGTCGCTGGAGATAAATCGAACCCGTTAAAGTATGTAACAATTCCGGAAATGTTCCGGGAAACAGTTGCTAAGTTCGGACCGAGGGACGCTCTGGCTTTTCCGGCGGATAATCAGACTCTGACCTATTATGATCTGGATCGGGAAGTTGATAGTTTGGCCTCCGGTTTTCTGGCGCTTGGTCTTGAAAAAGGGGATCGTATCGGTATCTGGTCTCCCAACAAGCTTGAATGGATACTGACGCAATATGCAACGGCGCGTATAGGGCTTATTCTGGTCAATATCAATCCGGCATATCGATTGTCGGAATTGGAATACGCGCTGAATAAATCAGGTTGCAAAGCCTTGATCACGGCGGAAAAGTTCAAATCCTCTGATTATCTGAAAATGATCAGAAGGCTCGCACCTGAGCTGGAAAAATGTGAGCCGGGCCGTCTGATCTCGTCGAAGCTACCAACACTGAAAATAGTTATCGGGATCAAAGAAGATCCGGGGCAGGGTATCTTCTCGTTTGATCAGATTCGCACCTTGGGCGGACCCGCACAGCAACTGCGGCTCGATGATATTACCCGGTCCTTGTCTCCGGATGATTCGATCAATATTCAGTTCACTTCTGGAACAACTGGGGCGCCGAAGGGAGCCACGCTTTCGCATTTTAACATCGTCAACAATGCGTCGCATGTCGTCGACCGGATGAATTTTTCGGATACGGAACGGCTCTGTATTCCGGTGCCGCTTTATCATTGTTTTGGCATGGTCATGGGATCACTTGGCTGTGTCAGCCGTGGTGCCTGCATGGTCTTTCCGGGAGAGGCGTTTGACCCTGAAGAAACGCTTGCCGCTGTCGCCAAATCAAGATGCACTGCTCTTTACGGTGTTCCGACAATGTTTGTCGCGATGCTGGATCATCCCAGACTGGAGGAATTTGATCTTTCCACTTTGCGCACGGGTGTCATGGCGGGAGCGCTTTGTCCTATAGAAGTTATGAAGCGGGTGGTGCAGCAAATGCACATGAAGGAAGTGACAATCTGTTATGGGATGACTGAGACCTCACCTGTGTCCTTTCAAAGTGATATCGATGATCCGCTTGAGAAGCGCGTTTCTACGGTTGGCCGAGTTCAGCCGCATGTCGAAGTCAGAATTGTTGACGAGACAGGGGCCGATGTGCCTGTTGGAGAACAAGGAGAACTTTGGACGCGCGGCTATTCTGTCATGCGCGGCTATTGGGAAGATGAGGAAAAGACGCGCGAAGCCATCGTAAATAATGGATGGATGAGAACCGGGGATCTCGCCATTCTGGATGCGGAGGGATATTGCCAAATTGTTGGTCGATTAAAGGATATGATTATCCGGGGCGGGGAAAATATCTATCCGCGAGAAATCGAGGAATTCCTATTTACGCACAACGACATACAAGAGGTTCAGGTTTTTGGCGTGCCGCATGAAAAACTCGGTGAAGAAGTCTGCGCTTGGATCGTTCCGCGAGAGGGGGCAACTCTGACGGAAGAAGATGTTAAATCCTATTGTCAGAACCAGATCGCCCACTACAAGATTCCGAAATACGTGCAGATGGTTCCTGAGCTTCCGATGACTGTAACGGGCAAGCCCCAGAAATTTGTCATGCGTGATGAAATGATGAAAACCCTGGCCGGACGTTTGTAAAAGGGAACCGAATAGACGCAAAGCGGCTGTAGACTATAGGGTACATCTTATTCCTGCTACTCTCTGCCTTGTCGCTCCATTCTAGCTAATCCTGATATATTTCTCTCTGCAGATAATATATCCATCGTCGGAATATAGGAACTCAGAGGCTACTTATCATTGCGTAGGCCATTTAGAAAGATTTTGAGAAAATCATCAGCGATTTTTGTGTAGGTTTCACCGTTTCTGTCCGGTCGCCAATGCGGTACCCAATTGAAGGCGCCAAAAAGGGCTGCGGCTGCTAATTTGGGCTCGCAGGGCGCAATCGAGCCATCTTCAATTCCCTTCTGCAAAAGGTCCCTTATCGTATGGTCGAGACTTCTTCTTCCGTCCCTTAAAATTTTCCGGCATTCTTCCGATAAAACCCGGTCCGTAGATAGTACAAGGCAGGCACCAAATTCATTGGATAGTAAGTCCATATAGCTCCGCATGATCAGTTCGATGCGTTCAAGAGGGGGGAGGTTGTTATTATGGCTATCCGCCATAGTGTGATGCATAAATTCAAGCGCGAGGCGGCTGCATTCAAAAAGAATATCGTCCTTGTTTTTTACATAATAGTACAGTGTTCGCTTGGAGACATTCAATTCCGAGGCAATATCGTCAAGTGACGTTCGGTCAAATCCGTGCTCGTTAAAAAGCCGGGCACCGGTGCGCAATACCGCCATGCGCTTTTGCTCACGGGGGTCATCCTGATCAAGCGTTACCTCGCGCCATGTGTTTGATATCATTTTTCCCGCCTTTTCCCTGACTCAGGTCTCGTCTAAACAACCTCGATTACTTATGCAAGTTGCTAGAAACCGTGAGTATATACCATATTTGTTGACATGTAACCCACTGGTGGGATACATTTTTGAAAAATAAGAATTATGCTTGAAGATGCGAGTTTAGCAGGTAGGCTTCAGGGCGATTTGGGGAGGCAGTTTTATGCAGCTAACGTCTGTTATCAGAAGGGCCGCTCAGGTAAATCCCAAGGGAATGGCGACCGTTTACAAGGGTAGGCAACAGACTTGGCATGAATTTGTTGAGCGGGTTGCTAAGCTGGGCGGCGCGCTGCAAAAGTTGGGAATGAAAAATGGCGATAGGGTCGCCATGCTTGCGTTGAACTCAGATCGTTATTTGGAATATTTTTTCGGCGTATTATGGGGTGGTGGTGTCATCGTGCCGATGAACTTGAGGTGGTCGGCGGCGGAAAACGCCTACTCCATCAATGATTCCGGCATTGAGATCATGCTCGTCGATGAAAATTTTGCAGCTATGGTGCCGGCCATACAGGAAAATTCGGAGTGCCTTAAAACGTTGGTCTTCGCAGGGGAGGGTGAAATCCCGCCCGGCATGGAAGACTACGAGAAAATTTTGGGTGCATCAAAGCCTATTGGGGATGCAAACCGTTCAGGAGAAGAACTCGCCGGTATTTATTACACCGGCGGGACAACGGGATTTCCTAAAGGGGTGATGCTGTCTCATCGGAGCCTCTACGTTAGTAATCTGTCCTCTTGCCGCGAATTTTGTATGCCAGATGGCGCACGGTACCTTCATGCCGCACCCATGTTTCATCTGGCCGATGGGGCGGCATCGCTTGCCGTGACTTTTGCGGGCGGAACACATATCATGATCCCAAGCTTCACGCCCGAAGGCGCGTTGGAGGCAATTCAGGAGCATAAACCGACAAATGTGCTTTTGGTGCCAACCATGATTCAGATGCTGATACAACATCCTGATTTTGAAAAATATGATACCTCTTCATTAACGACGATAATGTATGGCGCGTCTGCCATTAGTGAGGCCATGCTAGTCGAGGCAATGACCAAGTTGCCGCATACGAAATTCGTTCAGGCGTATGGACAAACCGAACTAAGCCCTGTTGCGACAATCTTGCCGCCAGAATACCACGTAACCGAAGGGCCAAACGCCGGTAAGTTACGCTCTGCGGGCAAGGCAGTCGGAACATGCGAGTTAAAAATCGTTGATGAAGACGGGAATGATGTTCCGACAGGCACTGTGGGCCATGTTACCGTGAAAGGGCCGATCACCATGCTTGGCTATTGGAATAAGCCGGAGCAAACAGCGGAGGCGCTGCAAGATGGCTGGGTTTATACCGGTGACGGCGGCTATTTGGACGAAGATGGTTTTTTGTTCATCGCGGACCGTATGAAGGACATGATTGTGTCCGGCGGGGAGAATGTATACTCCGCCGAAGTGGAGCAGGCCGTAACAAAACATCCTGCTGTAGCTGAATGCGCGACCATTGGCATTCCTCATGAAAAATGGGGGGAGAGTGTGCATTCCATCGTCATCCTGAAGCCGGGAGAGACCGCAACGGAAGAAGGAATTATCAAGCATTGTCATGATCTGATCGCGGGTTACAAATGCCCGCGCAGCATCGAATTTCGAACCGAACCGATGCCTCTTTCTGCGGCGGGGAAAGTCCTGAAGAAAGATTTGCGGGCGCCCTATTGGGTAGGCAAGGAACGGAACGTCAACTAGGTTTTATCAAAAAAGAAAGAGAGAAATCATGGGTAAGAAAATCGTTGTTGCAGGTGTTGGAATGACATCTTTCGTAAAGCCGGGTCAGAATGAGGCCTATCCGGTTATGGGCGTGAAAGCAATCAACATGGCGCTGGAAGATGCTGGTTTGGACTATGACAAAATTCAGCAGGCTTATGCCGGATATGTCTATGGTGATAGCACTTGCGGTCAGCGAGTTCTTTATGAAGTGGGGATGACGGGTATTCCCATCGTAAATGTAAATAACAATTGCTCAACCGGTTCCTCCGCTCTTTTTCTCGCGCGTCAGGCAGTCGAATCCGGTGTGGTCGACTGTGCACTGGCAGTCGGTTTTGAACAGATGACACCGGGTGCTCTGGCTGACGTTTGGACGGATCGTCCAAGCCCGCTTGGTAAGTTCAATAATCTGACGGATGAACTAACTCAGGACTTTACCTCCCCCATGGCCATTAAGATGTTTGGTGGTGCCGGGCTAGAACATCAGAGGAAACACGGAACTAAGGATGAGACTTTCGCAAAGATCCGGGCGAAGGCAAGCAGCCATGCTGTCCACAATGATAAGGCCATCTTCCGCAAAGAAATTTCCGTTGAGGACGTCATGGAATCCCCAAAAATGACAAGTCTTTTGACGCGCCTGCAATGCTGCCCGCCAACATGCGGTGCGGGGGCTGCAATCGTTTGTACGGAAGAGTTTGCTAAAAAGCACGGCATTGACGCCAGTGTTGTGATCGTCGGTCAGGCCATGACAACAGATTTCGGCTCCACCTTTGATATGAATGATATGATGCGCGTTGTTGGTTATGACATGACCGCCGCCGCAGCCCAGCAGGTCTATGAGCAGACGGGCATCGGACCGGAAGATGTCGATGTGGCAGAGCTTCATGACTGCTTTACCGTAAATGAATTGATCACTTACGAAGGTCTTGGTTTCGCTTCAGAAGGCGGCGCGGAGAAATTTATCTGGGATGCAGAGAATACCTATGGCGGGAAGGTAGTGACCAATCCGTCTGGCGGGTTGCTGTCGAAGGGGCATCCTCTCGGTGCGACAGGGCTTGCCCAGTGCTATGAACTTGTCAACCAGCTTCGCGGCAACTCCGGGAAGAGACAGGTAGAAGAGGCGAAGACCGCGCTTCAGCACAATCTCGGACTCGGTGGAGCCTGCGTCATTACCATGTATCAGGCGGCCTAACCGCTTCTCCCTCTGCGTGTCTTGCTTCGGCAAGGCACGCCTTTCCCTTCGGCAACGGAATCATAACCATGATTGATTTCAGCCATATAGGGCGCGAGTCCGGCACGCATTCGTAACTCTCTAGGCAGCCAATCAGGACGGCGATATAAAACTTGCTGTTGATGCCTTCATCGTCCTTCCCAAACATTAAGAGAAAAGTATGAAAAAATGAGCAAACTTTATGGAAAGGTCGCCTATATCACGGGGTCGGGACGCGGTATCGGCCGAGCCGTCGCCCTTAAACTCGCCAGTGAGGGCGCAAAAGTGGTGGTAAACGATCTTGATGTCGAGCCAGCCGAGGAAGTTGTCCGCGTCATCAAAGCCAACGGCGGTGAAGCCATTGCTGTTCCGGGGAGTGTGACCGAAGCAGGTTTTGCGGATAAATTCATCAATACGGGAATTGATGCCTTTGGCGGTGTTGATATTATTGTTAATAATGCGGGTTACACTTGGGATGCGCTTGTCCATAAAATGAGTGATGATCAGTTCGACGCCATGATCGATGTTCACTTGAAGGCGCCGTTTCGGATTATCCGTGCGGCCTCCGGGTTTATACGGGCAGAGGCCGATAAAGAAGCGGCAGAGGGGCGGGAGGTTTTCCGCAAGATTGTCAATATCTCTTCAGTTGCGGGCACGGGCGGCAATGCGGGACAGATCAACTATTCTTCGGCAAAGTCCGGCGTCCTCGGCATGACCAAGACAATGGCAAAGGAATGGGGACGGCTGAAAGTGAACGTGAATTGCGTCGCATTCGGTATGATCCAGACCCGACTGACCGAGGCGACTAATGAGAAAAAGACAATTGTCGTTGAAGGAAACGAAGTCGGCATTGGTATCCCGGAAAAACTGGTCAGCGGGATGGAGATGATGATCCCGCTCGGTCGCGCCGGCACACCGGAAGAGGCCGCGGACGGTGTCTATCTTTTCTGTATCCCGGAATCCAATTATATCAGCGGCCAGACATTGATCGTTGGCGGCGGATTGACCATTTAGCTTTCACGTTGACGGAGTAGGGCCGCAACTCAGGGTTTGTTGTCGTCCAGGAAAAAAGTTTTATCTTTCCAGACAACTTCGAGCTGACGCTGATTTTTCTCGTTCATCATCGCATAGGCGGTATGAGCATACCCCTTTGCATTTTCGAACCCGACCTTTTTATAGGCCTGTTCTAGATACGCAGTTTGTTCATCAATTACACCGCGCCAAGCGGTTCGCCCCTTTTTGGTTAAATAGAGATGGCGGCTTCGGCGATCCTTAAGATCTTCCTTCTGGGCAATGAAGCCGCCACCGATCAGTGTTTTGATAATCGGACTGATTGATTGTTGGGTGATGTCCAGAAAAGCGAGTATCTCTTTGACGGTTGCCCCAGGTTTCCGTTGGATTACGTATAGTACTCGGAAATGAGGACGACGGAGGCCGACTGATTGAAGGTAGACGTCGCCCACTTCGAGCATGCTATTGTAACCCAAATACATGACCGAAAACAGCCAATGCGCATGATCCTCAGGGCAGAGGTCCTCCTCGTCAAATGCCATTCCGACGCTTACTCCTTGTTTGGGTGAGGCATCTATAATTGACCTTTTCCCATAATTCAACTGCATGATCTAAATTCGAAGGTAGCCGCCGTTGTTGTAGCATGAAACCAATTCTACGAAAGATGGTCGAGCTACTTCGAAAGGCTTGAACAAAACGTTATGTCTTGGCTTGCGAATAGTTGGTCCTTCAAAATCAGATATACGGACAACGGATAAGTCATCCTAAAGATGTATTTATAACAGTATAGCTTATTAGATCAATTATATTGTTATAAATACATCTTATCTGTTACGGGAATGCAGGTTCGCGGCCCATCATAAAGGCTCTAGTCAAGGAAAATGGAGGTGGAATTTCCCCCAGATTAAACCAGCTTTCAACTATAACAAACAATTTGACTTAAACAGGAAGACTGTTATATTTTTTATAAATCTGGGAGATCATGCGGCACAGGCATTGCGCGTGACAAAAAGATTAAAAAAGCGGTTGGGCAAAATTGGCCCGTAATTAAACCATCTGACCTTATAGGGAGAGATCATGAATATTCTTAAGTCTTCAGTTTTAACTGTTGCCTGCGCTGCTGTGCTTGCCATTACGGGCGGCAATTATGCACATTCGGAAGAGGCGGATACCTTCAAAATTGGTGCGGTTCTGCCATTTTCCGGGCCTTACGGCATTATCGGTAAGGGCATGAAACAGGGTGCGCAGCTCGCTATTGATCTGCGGGGCGGCAAGGTTCTGGGAAAACCGATTGAGGTGACCTGGGAAGACAGTGAAACCAAACCACAGCCGGCTGTCCAAAAAGCAACGCGCCTGATATCGGGCGGTGCACAGATGATTTTTGGTGCGGCGAGTTCTGCATCAACAGCAGCTCTTCAGGGCATCACTGAGCAACGCAAAGTTCCCCTTCTTATAACGATTTCTGCTGATGATAAGCTGACGCGCGCAAATGGATATCGTTATTCATTCCGGACATCAAATACGCTCGGAATGGAAATTCGGATGGCGATGGAATTCACCAAGGCCGCAGGGTTGAAGAAAATTTATGGTGTTGGTGCTGATTATGCTGTTACTCGTGACGGTTGGGAAGCCTATAAGGCCGCTGCGGAAGAGGCTGGCATCGAGATCGTCGGCATTGACTATCCGCCACTCGGCAATCGCGACTATTCCGTTATTATCGATAAAATTGCCAAGACGGATGCTGATGGCGTTGTCCTTATCGTGACAGGTAGTGACGGCGTAACGTTCCTGAAGCAGGCCGGTCAGGCGGGCCTTGGGAAGAACAAGACACTGTTCGGTCCGGTTTTGCAGGATGAAGTTCTTGCAGCGGCGGTTGGTCCCGATGCAGTAGGTGCGGCTTCCGGTGTTCGGTATCATTATTCCTTAGACAACCCTGCCAATAAGGCATTTGTTGAGGCGTATCGTGCGAAATATAATGAATGGCCAGATAGTTTCGCCGGTGAAGCCTATGACGGGATGAGCTGGTTCCTTGATGCAGTTGACAGTACGGGCTCCTGGGATCGGGAAAAGTGGGTCGAAGCCTTTGAAGGAAGTGTTCGCGAGAATTCCGTGGAAGGCCGTAAAGAAATGCGTGCCTGTGATCATCAGGCGATGCAGGTTGGCCTTTGGGGTGTTGTTGAAAAAGGCGAGGCTCCATATCCTGATCTGAAAATGAAGATCACGAATATCTTCCAGCCAGAGGCTCTCTTCCCGGCTTGTGAAGAATAGTCTGGCTTAATCAAAATCCGGGCGGCCATGAACGAGTTCTGGTCGCCCCCATTTCCTTTCCAGGTTAGGTGATCCGGCTATGTCTACCATCGTGATAGGCCTGTCCATGGGTATGCTGCTGTTTTTGCTGGCGGCAGGTCTGACCCTTATTTTCGGCATGCTGCGGGTAATCAATTTTGCCCATGGCTCGCTCTATATGCTCGGCGCATATCTCGCGTTTCAGGTGGTAAATATCACCGGAAGCTTTTGGGCAGGATTGATCGCTGCGCCGATTATTGCAGCGATTGTTGGCGCGTTAATGGAGCGTATCGCGCTCCGGCCGGTTTATAACCGCGATCATGTATACCAGCTTTTGCTGACCTTCGGGTTCATTCTGGTGATTGACGAGGCCGTCCGGATCATTTGGGGGCTGGAATATAAACAAATGTATCCGCCGGAGTTATTTTCCGGCGCGATCGAAATGTTCGGTAGTTCCGTGCCAAGTTACCGACTGTTTATTATTGGCTTCGGTGCAGCTGTTTCAGCAGGCCTGTTCTTCATGCTCGATCGCAGTCGATACGGCATGATCATCCGCGCGGCCAGCGGCGACCCTGAGATGGTGCGGACGCTTGGCATTAACGTCTCGCTTGTTCGCACTGGGGTTTTCTCCTTCGGCGCTGGCCTCGCGGCCCTTGGAGGAGCCGTTGCCGGACCGCTATTTCCAATCGAGCTTGGCATGGGTTTTAACATTATCATCGATAGCTTCATTGTCGTGATCATAGGGGGGCTTGGCAACATTCGCGGTGCGGTGTTGGCGGCCTTGTTAATCGGTATGACGCGGGCACTCGGCTATAGCTACGCGCCGAGCTGGGTCGATTTTCTCACCTTTATCCTGTTGATTGGAACTCTCATTCTCCGGCCCGAAGGGCTATTCAGTCGCAAGGGACGTACGGCATGAACGCACAACGCTTAATGGCGCTCGTTGTCGCCATCATAATTTCTGTGCCCTTGATGTTTCCTGATGGACAAAATGTTGGATTAGTGAACGCTATCCTGATCTGGTCCATATTTGCTATCGGCTTTGACTTGGTGTTCGGTGTTGCAGGTATGCTGTCATTCGGACATGCCGCTTTCTTCGGCGTGGGGGCCTATACCCTTTCGCTGCTGACAATGCGCATGGGCTGGGATTTCATTCCAGCACTTGGGGCCGCCGGTTTGGTTGGCGGGGCTCTTGCGCTAGTCTTCAGCTATTTTGCGATCCGGGTATCTGGATTGTTCTTCGCGCTTCTCACGCTCGCGTTATCCCAACTTATTTATATCATGGCGGGAACAAAGCTTCGAATGCTCACAGGTGGTGTCGATGGTATCGCCGGTGTTCCGCGCCCGGACCTGTTCGGCATCGATTTCTATAATGACAGCAACTATTATTTCTTTTTGCTGACGTTGTTCGTGCTGGCATTGCTGATTTCCGGTCTTATTCGGATATCCCCTCTGGGGCAGGCCCTGAAAGCCATTAAGTCCAACGAAGTGCGGGCAGAGCAGATCGGCTTCAATGTCCAGCGGCTGCAACGGTCGGTATTTACTATTTCAGGTATTTATGCAGGTGTGAGTGGCGGTCTACTTGCCTCTCTTATCTTCTATGTCGGACCGCAAATGCTTCATTGGAAAACATCCGGTGATGTTGTGATTATGGTTCTGCTGGGCGGCATGGGAACGTTGTTTGGGCCTATTCTTGGCGTTGCGATATTCGAGATTATGCGTGAATGGCTCTCGACCCAGACATCTCATTGGTACGGCATACTGGGGTTAATATTTATCATTTCCACGATTGCCATGCCGAAAGGTATTGCGGGCATGATTATTCAGCTTTGGAACCGCATCATGCCGGGGAGTAAGCCATGAACACCGCCGCAGAAAATAAATCTGTACTACGTTGTGAGGATATCGAGGTGTCCTATGGCGCCTTCAAGGCCGTCACTAATGTCAGCTATGAGTTCAAACCGGGGTTGTTGTATGGTCTGATTGGACCCAATGGCGCGGGAAAGACGACGCTTATGAATGCGTTGTCGGGCCGGGCGCAACTCAGCAATGGCCGGGTGTTTCTGAATGAGCAGGAAATAACTGGTCAGCCTCCTCATGCGCGCACATGGGCGGGCCTCGGCCGGAGCTTCCAGATTACACAGATCTTCCCTGAGATGACAGTGTTCGAAAATCTGCGTCTTGCGGCGCAAGCGCATCGTTTCAGGCTGCAGCCTTTTTGGCGTCCTGTGAGCAAGTTTAAAGATATCGCCCGTGATGCGGAGCGGGTTCTTTCTGAGATTGGGCTGGAAGGCTTCGGGCATGTCAGTGCGGGAAGCCTCTCACATGGTGATCAGCGTGCCCTTGAAATTGGTTTGGCGCTCTTGAGTGAACCCAAGGTATTGCTACTGGATGAACCGCTCGCTGGTGTTGGTCATGATGTTGCGGAAAAGGCCGTCGAGTTGATCCGTAAAGTTTCTGAGGGACGCACAGTCTTGTTGATTGAGCATAACATGGACGTGGTGATGGAAATTTCTGATGAGATTATCGTCATGCTCGCGGGCGAAATTCTGGCGTCCGGCGCGGCGGAAACGATCAAACGGGATCCGCGCGTCCGCACCGCTTATCTGGGAGAGGAAGAATGAGCCTTCTGGAAATGCAAAACTGTGATGTTTTTTATGGTAAGGCGCAGGCTTTGCACGATGTCTCCATCAATGTGGAAGAGGGCGAGATCATATCTCTTATCGGCCGGAATGGTGCGGGGAAAAGCACCTTATTGAAGGCTATTATGGGGTTGAATCCGATTGCTGCCGGAAAACGTATATATGACGGACAGGATGCGACGAAAGTCGCGACAGAAAAGCTCGGGCGGTCGGGCATTGCCTATGTGCCGGAAGATCGCCGGATATTTGCGACATTAGATGTAGATGAAAATTTGCGAATTGCAACTGTGATGGGCCGCAACGGAGCTTGGAACCTCGATCGGGTGTACGATCTTTTCCCACGTCTGAAGGAGCGGATGAATTCACGCGGTGATACCTTGTCAGGTGGGGAGCAGCAAATGCTTGCTGTTGGTCGCGGATTGTTGACCAATCCGAAGCTATTGTTGCTGGATGAGCCGACTGAAGGTCTTGCTCCTTTAGTGGTTGAGGATCTGATCAATGCCATGGCCCTGATTAACGCCGAAGGCGTGGCAATTCTTCTTGTGGAACAAAATTTGAAAGTGCCTCTCAAACTGGCGAAACGGCAATATATGATCGACAACGGACATATTCGCTGGTCAGGGAAAACCGAAGAATTACTGGCGGAGCGGGAAAAAATTGAAGGGCTTATAAGTCTCTAAACTCGGAGTGAAGAAAATGTCAGACGTGTATATCATTGGAATTGGAATGTCGCAGTTCGGGAAATTCTTGAACCGTTCCGTCAAGGACATGACTGCCGAAGTCGTTGCGGAGGCACTGGAAGATGCCGGTTTGGACCGCGAGAGCATTCAGGCGGCCTTTTTTGCCAATGCCTCCCAAGCGGCGGTTGAGGCGCAATATCTGGTGCCCGGACAAATAGCCCTCCGTGCCGCCGGATTTGAAGGAATTCCGATTACCAATATCGAGAATGCCTGTGCCAGTGCCAGCACCGCGCTCAATTCAGCTTGCGCTTTTGTTCAGTCGGGTCAGGGTGATATCGCGCTCGCAATCGGAACAGACAAGATGAATTCGACGGATCGCGCCCGCTCATTCGCAGTATTTGATGGTGGCTGGGATGTTCATAGGGCGGCAGAATCCATTGCCCGCCTGAAGGATATGTCAAAGGATATGCCTTTACCGCCGGAAGCCGAGGATGATGGCGGGCAGCGCAGCGTTTTTATGGATGTCTATGCATCGCTGGCGCGAAATCACATGAACAGCTTTGGCATTACACAAGCCGAAATTGCCGCTGCCTGTGCAAAGAACCATACTCATTCTCAGTATAATCCGAAAGCGCAATATCAGAACAAGATGACGGTGGAAGAGGTTCTAAAGGATCGTCCTGTTGCTTGGCCGCTTACGCTAGCCATGTGCGCACCGATCAGTGACGGCGCTGCGGCGGCCATTGTGGTTTCGGAAGAAAAGGCGCGGCAGCTTGGACTTGGACGGGCAGTGCGTGTCGCGGCTACAGTGTTGCGCTCAGGTACGAACCGTAAACATGACGAATTTAATAAGCAAATCACACATCTCGCGGCAAATGCAGCTTATGAAAAAGCAGGACTTTCGCCAAAGGACATGGACGTCGCGGAAGTTCACGATGCGACGGCCTTTGCTGAAGTTCTCCAGGTTGAGGCATTGGGCTTCTGTGATTTTGGGGAAGGTGGGCGTTTGTCCGCAGAAGGCCATACTACAGTGGGCGGTCGCATACCCGTCAACCCGTCCGGCGGACTGGAATCCCGAGGGCATCCCATTGGCGCAACCGGTCTGGCGCAGGTTTATGAGCTTGTAACACAGCTGCGCGGGGAGGCGGGTCCTCGACAGGTGGACGGCGCACGGACAGCTATTGCCGAAAACGGTGGTGGATTTCTAGGCTATGAAGAAGCCGCCGCCTGCATCACTATTTTGCAAAAAAACTGATCGACTGCGGGAGAGAATTTCATGCGTGTAATTGATTACTTCGATCGCGGCGTTGCGCTGGATCCGGAAAGGATCTGCCTGAAAGACAACAGCATTTCGCGCAGCTATGCGGAGGTGCAGGAACGCAACTACAGGATTGCCAATGCCCTGATCCGTCTGGGTGTGAAACCTCAGGTGAAAGGCGCTGTTTTTAGTTCCAACGCCGTGCCGGCATTTGAATGCTGTCTTGGTATGTTGCGTGCAGGTATCGTATGGGTTCCGCTCAATGCGAAGAATGAAGTCAAAGAAAACGCCTATATCCTTGATAACTGTGATGTGGAAATACTTTTCTATCATAGTGAATTCGAGGAGAAAGCCGGAAAATTCGCCAAGCTTTGCCCGAAAATCCAGCATTTAATCTGTATCGATAAATCGGGTGGTCGCGGCGTCTATCTGGAAGACTGGATAGAGGGTGAGGAGAGTAACGATCCTGACATTCCGAGTGATCAGGACACGCTTGCGTCAATTTTCTCCTCTGGCGGGACGACGGGCCTTCCGAAAGGCGTGCTCTGGACCAACCGTATATGGGATGCCATGATTACGGCCTTCTATACTACGATGCCGATGAAGAAACCGCCGGTTCATCTGGTTGTTGCCCCGATGTCCCATGCGGCGGGTGTGCTTGCCATTCTCTCTATGGCGAATGGCGGAACTCAGGTCATTCTTCCGCAGTTTGATGCGGAAATGGTTGCGAAGACAATCGAGAGTGAGGGGGTAACGCATCTCTTCCTGCCGCCGACGGCGATTTACATGCTGCTCGCCTATCCGGATGTAAAGAAATTTGACTACAGCAGTCTGGAGCATTTTATCTATGCGGCGGCGCCGATGTCAGTCGACAAGCTGAAGGAATGTCTGGATATTTTTGGGCCGGTCATGAGTCAGTCTTTCGGGCAGGCCGAGGCACCCATGTTCTGCACCTATCTTTCACCTCAAGATCATCTCGTAATAGGCAGTAATACAAAGGAAAAGCGTCTGGCGAGCTGTGGCCGGCAAACCTTGCAGACTCGCGTTCGTATCATGGATGATGAGGGTAATATTCTGCCGCCGAATGAACGTGGGGAAATTGTCGTGCAGGGAAATCTGGTGATGACGGGTTACTATAAAAACCCGGAAGCGACCGAAGAAGTCTCTACCTTCGGTTGGCACCATACCGGCGATATCGGGTATATCGATGAAGACGGGTATGTCTACATTGTCGACCGCAAGAAGGACATGATCATCACCGGTGGATTCAACGTCTACCCGAGTGAAATCGAGCAGGTGATCTGGGGCCATCCTTCCGTTCAGGATTGTGCCGTCATTGGTGCCCCAGATGAAAAATGGGGCGAGGCGGTAAAGGCGGTGATTGAGCTGAAAGCAGGCTGCACACTCGAAGAAGAGGAAATTATCAGCCTCTGCAAGAAAACTCTTGGCAGTGTGAAGGCGCCGAAGTCTGTCGAAATCTGGAAAAGCCTGCCGCGTACACCGGTCGGGAAGGTGCGGAAAAAGGATATTCGCGCCAGCTTCTGGACCAATAAAGAGCGGGCAATCTAGCATCCCGAAGTGAGGGGCTGACGGTCGAAACATATGACCCTGAAACAGCAATAAGAACTGGGGACGTAATGTAATGAATATTTCAGATTTTCTATCCCGCGTAGCACGGGTCTACGCCGATAAACCTGCCGTCTCCCTCGGGACGACACAACTCCATACTTACAGCGAGTTTGCCGATCGTGTGCGAGGCCTCGCGGGGGCGCTTCGCGGTGAGCTTGGGCTGGGCGTGGGGGATCGGGTCGGTCTCGCCATGTTGAATACACCGCAGTATCTGGAAATTCTGGTGGCTTGCTGGCATGCGGGACTTTGTGTCGTGCCTATGAACTCCAAGCTGCATCCGAAGGAATTCGGCTATATCATTAAGAATGCGGGCGTTAAGGCCTGCTTTGTTACCGAAAACTTGATGGATGGTATCAGCGAGTCTTTAGAAACTGTCGACGGGTTCGAGCGGGTTCTGTGCGTAAATGACGATGCCTATGAAGCGCTGCTAAGGCACCCCCCGATTGAGATGGTGGATGTCTCAGAGACGGACCCGGCCTGGATCTTCTATACAAGCGGAACGACGGGCCAACCGAAAGGGGCGACGCTCACGCACCGGACTTTGCTGGGTATGACGCTTAGATATTACGCGGATGTGGATCAGCTCTCCCCGGAAGATACCTATTTTCACACGGCCCCGATGTCTCATGCGGATGGATTATATGCCATTCCGCATCTAATCAAGGCGTCGCACCATGTCGTGCCGGAAAGCGGCGGTTTCGACGTAGAGGAAATTTTTGGACTTCTTGAAACCTACAAAAATGCGACCTTCATGGCGGCACCGACAATGCTGACGCGGATGACGAACCATCCGAAGGCAGGCTCTGCCAAGTCTGAGAATATCAAGACAATCTATTACGGTGGCGCGCCGATGTATCTGGAGGATACCAAACGCGCCCTTGCGACATTTGGGCCCTGCCTGATCCAGATTTTTGGGCAAGGGGAATCTCCTAATACCGGCACCAGCCTCAGTAAACAGCTTCATGCCGATTACGATAACCCGAAGTATGAAAAGCGCCTCTCCAGCGTTGGCCTCCCGCGCACAGGCGTGGAAGTCAGAATTGTCGATGAGGAAGACAATGAAGTCCCGACCGGGGAACTCGGTGAGATTGTCTTGAAAAGTGACGTCGTCATGGCGGGGTATTGGAATAATCCGGAGGCAACAAACCAGGCGATACGGGATGGATGGCTTCATACTGGGGATATTGGATTTCTGGATGAAGACGGTTTTCTCACCCTGAAAGATCGATCGAAGGACATGATCATCAGTGGTGGCACCAACATTTATCCCCGTGAGATCGAGGAAATCCTGCTGATGGACAGCCGTTTGGATGAAGTTTCTGTTGTTGGTCGGCCGGAGCCGGACTGGGGGGAGGAAGTTGTCGCCTTTGTTGTCCTGAGGGAAGGGGAGACGGTTACTCCTGAAGAGTTAGAAGAGCTCTGCCTGAATAACATTGGCAGGTTCAAGCGGCCGAAAGAGTATTTCTTTGTCGATCAATTGCCGAAAAGTAATTACGGAAAAATCCTGAAAACTGAGCTCCGTAAACAATTTGCGAAATGATAAGTCTTCGATTGCAAAGTCAAAAACCTTTTGAGGCTTATTGAATAATCGGGTGAAGATTGTGATATCTACTGGCTTACGGGCGTTCTATTCCGAATAGGTGAAGATTTTACAATAGACGTATTCGTTTCAGCTTTTTCATGAAATGGGTCAAGCAAACTGTCCAGTTCTTGAACGGACTTCAATGCAAGGCGGACGATGAAACAATCATCGCCGGTTACTTTGTCGCAATTCGTAAAACGAGCCTCATCAAGGATCATTCTTTCAACAAGATGTAAACTTCCGGGGCGCGGTTTTATTCTGACGATGGCCTCAAGTTCGTAGCCAAGCGCCTTCATGTCGATATCAATAGTAAATTTTCGGATGACACCGCGGTCTTCCAACCGACGTACCCTGTCCTTGACGCTTGGCGCTGACATTCCGACAGCCTTTGCGAGATCACTCATGCTCAAGCGACCATCTGATTGAAGGTTCTTAAGAATGAGACGATCAGTACCATCAATGCCATTTTCAAAAACTAAGGTCATTCAGAAAAATTCCTAATAAAATATAATTAATATATAAAATTGCCTTACTTAAGTTATGTATATTAGGTTTAATAACCGCCATATTCAAGGCATGATCGTTTTGATAATTGGAGATGATAATGGATGTTTTGAAAATTGCGGCTTTTTCTGATGGCAACATCGGCGGCAATCCAGCGGGTGTCGTCTTGTGCGATACACTTCCGAGTCCAGAAAAAATGCAAATGGTTGCTGCAGAGGTAGGGTTTTCAGAAACGGCATTTGCCGCGCGGGAAAAGAATAGAAATTTTTGGAGGGTTCGCTATTTTTCCCCGGAATCTGAAGTTCCCTTTTGCGGTCATGCGACAATAGCGCTTGGCGCGGCATTAGCGGAAAAATGCGGTCCGGGGAAATATTTTCTTCGACTTAATGATGCGGAAATTAGTGTTGAAGGAGAGCCGGTTGGAAATCAGTATGCTGCGGCTTTGCAATCTCCGCCTACACGGAGTGAAAAACTGGGCGACGAAGAAATAGAGGCTGTGCTGGCACTATTTGGATATTCCCGGCTTCAGTTGGATGAAAGCATTCCACCCGCACGCGTTCACGGTGGAGCAGACCACTATGTTATTGCGCTCAAAAGCCGGAATGATCTTCGATCTATGAATTATGATCTGAACGCGGGCCGTCATTTTATGAACAGCCGTGGATTGATTACGATCATGCTCGTCTGGCAAGAAAGCAGTAGCAAGTTTCATGTCCGAAACGCTTTTGCCTCGGGGGGTGTATTTGAAGATCCCGCTACTGGAGCGGCCGCCGCAGCTTTTTCCGGCTATCTGCGAGATATTGAATGGCCCCGCGGCGGTAAGCTAGATATTATACAGGGGGAGGATATGGGAGCCCGGTCAATGATCGCAGTTGAATTTGGCGAAGAGATTGGAAGCTCAGTACGGGTTTCCGGAGTGACCCGCTCGATTGAATAAGGTATAAGTTGTCTGGGTGAAGAGGAGGGCGACAATGAAGAATGAACAAGACTTTCCCCCGCAAATGATAAAAACACCGAGCGCGTGGTACGGCCATGAGTTGGCAAAGGATACGAAAGCCTGGATAACACAACTTTCATCGGACGAAGCATTTGAGCTTGAAAAAGCAGCGGAACGCTTCCAGTCCGATGGTCTGGATCTGGCGAATATATCACCAGAAAATTTTTCACTCCCTCTTCTTGCGCCGAAACTGACGCAATTACGCAATGATCTGATGCATGGTATTGGGTTCAGCCTTATGCGCGGTCTGCCGGTGCAGGAATACAGCCAGAAAAAGGCGGCAACAATATTCTGTGGAATAGGATCTTATCTCGGGCGTGCTCGATCGCAGAACGCCGCAGGTCATATCCTTGGGCATGTACGTGACGTCGGGAAAGACCCAAAAGATTCCGGAACTAGAATCTACCAAACAGCACAGCGTCAGACATTTCATACGGATTCCACCGATGTTGTTGGCCTGATGTGCCTGCAAGGGGCGAAGGAGGGGGGGCTCTCCCAGCTTGTCAGTACCGTCACGATCTATAACGAGATGCAGCGCCAAAGGCCCGATTTGATTGCGGAAATGTTCAAGCCCGTGGCGACAGATCGGCGGGGCGAAGTGCCGGCGGGTCAGAGGCCCTTTTTTGAAATACCGGTATTGAACTGGCATCAAGGGCTTTTAACAGGGCTGTATCAACGGCAATATGTTAATAGTGCACAGCGCTTCCCCGATGCGCCCCGTCTTACCGAGAAGCAGGTGGAGGCGCTCGATTTTTTTGATTCTCTCGCGAATGACCCTACGTTGCATCTCTCCATGCAGCTGGAGCCGGGCGACATTCAGTTCGTGTATAATCATTCCTTGCTACATGATCGGACAGCGTTTGTTGACTGGTTAGAGACAAATAAGAAGCGTCACTTGCTGAGGTTATGGTTGTCTCTGCCCGGTGACCGTCCGCTGCCGGATTGTTTTCGTCAGCGTTATGGTACGATTGAAATCGGTAATCGCGGTGGCATCATCGTTGAGGGAACGAGGCTCAATGTTCCTCTGGACGCGTGAATTTAGACTGACAAATTAATCATGTTTCATCCAACGAAACTTTGCTTCTTTAGGTAAAATACTGAAAAAGCGAAGTTTTTTTATCTTACCGAAACCCGCAGAATTCTAACGTCTGCGGAGCCTTCTGCTTGTCTGAACGGGCGCAATTTTCAAACTAATTTTATAAAACATCTTGTATTGATATTGATAATCATTATTAACTATCGCCAGTTAATGCTAATGATTCTTAATAGCAGTTATAGTCGTTAGCGAAATAAACAAGAAAACGGAGTGCATGAAATGCCTAGGTCTGCTCGCTTGGTTGCCCTTACAACTTGCTGTTACTTTGCTTTGACAACAGCTCTTTACGCACAATCTTCAAATTCGAAACCGGACATGCCTGTGGCGCAAACAACTTCGAAAACGGACGCCGATCAAGGCGAGACCAAAGTAGAAAATAACGAGAATAAGGCAGATGAGACAACGTCTACACAATCGAATCCAAGTATGACATCGCTCCCGCCGGTGACAGTCACAGCGGATCGCAAACAGAAAACCCTATTGGAAACTCCCGGTAATGTGTCAACAGTGACGCGCGAAGACCTCGACCGGCGCATGGATAACGTGATTGAAGAGGTGTTCAAGTACGAGCCAGGGATTGAGGTGCCCAAGCAAAGCACCAGCACCGATCCTTTCTCCAGTTCGGGCGGTATCCGCATACGTGGGGTTGGCGGTAACCGGACACAGGTTCTAGTGGACGGAAACCGGACGATTGAACGGATTACGGATTCAACCCGCGACATCGTGGAATCCTCCAACGTTAAGGCCGTGGAGATCATTCGCGGACCTTCTTCGGTCCTTTGGGGAAGTGACGCGCTTGGCGGGACGGTCAATTTTGTCACGAAGGATCCTTCTGACTATCTGACTGGTGGGAAGGCGGTCGGTGGTTCTGCTGATTTCAGCTATGGCACACTGGATGAGGCCTTTACCGAGTCTGTCACTGGTGCCGCGCGGTTCAGCCGCAAGTTTGAGGCTTTGTTGAGCTATACACGTCGGGACGGACGGGAGACAGATCTTGGGAATGCAGAGGTCGGTCCTTATGCTATTCAGGAATGCCCGAGAAATCCAGAGGCAACGCCCTGTAATGAATATGACCCGACCATCAGCCAGTCGAACAACCTGCTTTCCAAGCTAGTCTGGCATCCGTCCGACACCAACCAGTTCCGTCTGACGGGCGAGTATTTCAACCGAGACACTTCCGTTGACCAGAATTCAGTGCTCGGCCCGGACGGCACCTCGGATATTCACGCATATGATCATGAGCAGAAGATCAAGCGCTATCGCCTGTCCGTTGATCAGGACTGGCTTATTGAAGATCTGAACTGGCTTGATCGTATAAAGTGGCAGGTGACCTACTCCCCACAAAAGGTTGATCGTTTCAGTGAGCGTTACCGCACGGTCATTGCGAGTGGTGATGAGGAGGTTCGGGAGATCAGTCAGTATTATGACGAGACTTTCTATGAAGGTGATTTCCAACTGGAATCCTCCTTTAACTGGGGCGAGAGCCTGCACACCCTGACCTATGGGTTGGACGGGGATGTAACGACGACAGATTATAACCGCGAGGACATCACCCATAACATTACAACAGACACGACAACGGTGACGCGGGCGGGGGGCTTCAACTTCGCCGATGCAACAACGACCCGCCTGGATGCCTATGTCCAGGACGAGATGTCCTTCAATAACGGTCGGCTCAAGATAACGCCGGGGGTACGCTTCACTAATTACTCCATCAATCCAAAGACGGATGGCGACTATCAACTTGTGCCAGGGGCGGAGCCGAAGAAGGTCACGGCGTCGGATCTGCAGTTCAAGTTGGGCACAATTTACGAACTGACAGATGTCTATTCCGTTTATGGGCAATATGCGCAAGGCTTTAAGATGCCTACAGCACAACAACTCTATCAATCTCTTGACAGCTTGCCATTCTTTGCGCTGGTGCCGAACCCTGATCTTGAACCTGAGTCGGTCGATAGTTATGAGCTGGGCTTCCGGGGTGACTTTGGAAACAAGGGGTATTTCTCAATCAACGGCTTCGTCGCGAAGTACAAGAACTTTATCGAAAACTTCGTCGATGCAGATCCTGCGGATTACGGCCTGCCTCCTGGAACAATGACCCTTACATATGACAATGCAGACTCGCTTCTTATGTATGGCATCGAGGCAACCGCGGCCATGCAACTTCCTGGCAACTTCTCGACAAGAGTGGCGCTGTCCTATCAGAAGGGCAAGATCAAGGACAATGGCATTGAGGAAACTTATAATGGTGCTTTGCCGCTCCAAGTTGTGACGGGTTTACGTTATGTGCATCCGAAGCTTGGTTTCGATGTAGAACTGGTCGGAACATTTCAGGCCGGTTCCGCCGATGTGGCCGATCCTGCGACAGAATTTTCACCGGGCGGATATGCGGTGTTCGATGTCCTTGCGGGTTGGCAGGCGGCAGAAAATCTCACGCTCAGGGCGGGCTTAACCAACATCTTCGATACGCGCTACTTTGGACCGGAAACACGTGGCTTTCCAATCAATGGTACGGATGCGGTTAAGAGGGGTAACCCGATTGAGCTGCAAACTGCACCGGGGCGTAGCCTCAAGGTCGGTCTCAGCTACGCTTTCTGACAGCGGCGACCTCCAACCCTTTTTCTTTAACCTAAAACTATCGAACGGGGCGCCTGTTAGTCCCGTTTGGAAAGTGAACGAATGACAGAACTCGCGCGACAACTCTGGATGATCCTGCGCATAAGCTTCTTTAACCTAGCAAACAGCCGCAATGTATTTTTGTACATTGTGGTTTTGCTTTTTGAGTTGGGCAGCATACCGGTTTCCGTTCGCCTTATCCAATGGACGGCCGATTTCTATGGCGCGCTGGAACGCTTTGACGGGTCGGAAGCAGCACGTCAGGTTGGTATCTACGCTCTGCTAATTTCGGCTTACGCGGCACTCGCGCTTGCTGGAGGGTATCTTCGCAAGTTTCTCATCATGCGCTGGCGGCAGGATCTGACCGGCGCCGTCCTCAACGACTGGCTCTCGGACAAGATTTACTGGCGTCTCCAGAATGGCTACGGGGTCGAGAAAATCGACAATCCAGATCAGCGTATTGCCGACGACTGCCGCCTGTTCGTTGAAGAGTTTGTCGACGAAACGCTTGATCTCATTACATCGGTGACGGGGCTGTTCACCTACATCGCCGTGCTCTGGTCGCTTTCGAATTTTCCATTGGAATTCACGCTGTTCGACTGGGACGTGTCAATCCCTCGCTACATGGTCTGGGCGGCGTTCCTTTATGTTCTCCTCTCCAGCGGATTAACTCATTGGCTGGGCTACCCGTTGAAGAAACTGACGTTTAATCAACAGAGAAAAGAAGCAGATTTTCGCTTCGATTTGGTACGGTTGCGAGAAAATGCGGACCCCATCGCCGTCTCCGGCTTTGAGGGGGCGGAGCGGCGTCGACTGGATGAAAAGTTCGCCGCTATCGTTGCCAACTGGCGGCGGCTGATACTGCGGGAATTTTATCTTGGATGTTTCAAGATCCCGTATTTCCGCACCATCTTGCGCATACCGCTCCTGCTGGCGTTGCCGGCCTATTTTGCTGGGCATGTCAATTTTGGTGGATTGATGCAGCTCGCCTCCGCCTTTCAAAGTGTGGTCACGACGTTATCGTGGTTTATTTTTGCCTATAACCGTCTTGCGGCACTTGCGGCGACGATAACCCGGCTTGGTGATCTGCTGGACGCGATCGAGCGATGCAAAAATGCGCCAGAGAGCGAAATTTCGGTGACGAAACATCCGGGCGGTGACATTCATGTCAAGAAATTAACCCTTGAAAGCCCGGTCGGAAAATCTTTGCAAATTCCGTCCGAGTGGGACCTGAAGTCCGGGGAGCATGTCTGGATTTCCGGCCCTTCCGGTCTCGGCAAGAGCACTTTCCTAAAGGCGCTTGCAAATATCTGGCCCTATGGTCATGGCGAGATCCAAATTCCGGATGGAAAGTCGTGTGCCTTTATTCCTCAGCGGAGCACGATCAACGGAACAAGTCTTGCCGAAAGCGCTGTTTATCCCCTGGAAGAGGGGAGCATCAGTCTTGATGAGGCGTCGGATTACCTGGAGGCCGTTGGTTTGCCGGATCAGGCTCGGGCGTTGCAGGCGGGATTAAAGCCGGATATTTCGGGCCTCTCCGGAGGAGAGCTGCAACGCCTGGCACTTGTGCGGCTATTGATTGAAAAGCCGGACTGGGTGTTCATGGACGAGGCCAGCAGCGCTATTGACAGTGATAGCGAAGCAGAAATTTTCGCCCGGCTGCGGGCGCGGTTACCGAACACGACCTTTATTCTTGTGGCGCATCGTCCGCCCGACGGCTTTGGCGAATTGCGTTATATTCCGCTCTCCCCAAACCCGGGAATTCCTATATTCGATCTCACTAAGTAAAAGGAAGTTATTCTAAATGACAGCAAGTTACCCACATCCCGTTTCAAGCTGGCTTGATCCAGATACCGGCGCCTTGATTCCGCATGCTGCGTTAATCTCAGAACTTGCGCAAAATCGCGTTGTCTTGCTGGGGGAGACCCATGATCAGTACGACATCCATCGCTGGCAGCTTTATGTGACGGCCGCACTTCATGCCTATAACTCGAATATCGTAGTCGGTTTCGAGATGTTTCCAAGAAGCGCCCAACCTATTTTGGACAAATGGACGGCGGGCGATTTGTCGGAGGAGGCGTTTCTGGAAAAGGTCGACTGGAAAAAAGTCTGGGGCTTTCCGCCGGAGCTTTACTTGCCGATCTTCCGCTTTTGTCGGGAAGTCGGAGTTCGGATGATCGCGCTTAATTGCTATCGCGCGCTGGTGACCCGCGTCGGCAAGGAGGGGTGGGAGGCCGTCGCTGAGGAGGATCGTGACGGTCTGACACCCGCAAAGCCCGCTACCGAAGCCTATCGCGACTATCTCTTCTCGCTCGTTTCTGGCCCGGACGGTATTTTTCTAACAAAGTCAGAGGAAGCCGAAGCGCGCAAAGATCGTTTTACCCGTGCGCAGCAGACATGGGATCGCGCTTTTGCCTGTAATATCGCCGCGACGCAAACGGGTGATAATCCACCGCTCGTCATCGGGATCATTGGGCGTGGGCATTTGGAATTTGGGCATGGGACGCCATATCAATTGGAAGATCTCGGCATCGACAAGGTCTCAGTCCTTCTCCCATCTAAAGGAGAATCCGGGAAAAGAGAGCAGCAGCCCGGTATTGCCCGCGCTTGTTTTTGCCTGCCAAATGTTCACGAGAGAGGAGACATGGATTGCTGTGAGGCGGAGCCTGAATAAGCGAAAACAGGAAACCCATCGCGCTGTATAAACGGAGTTTTCCGTTCAATGACACTGACATAGCATGGCCTTGTAATTATTTTGCGTTAAGGCCATGCTAATTGATAATATGATATTCTTTCTGAAATTGACGTAATGATCGTATTTAATTAGATTTTTATAATAATATTTATGTTGGAAGCTTGATTTTTGAATGAGTAAATTCACTCTGTTTTTAGTCATTTTTATGTTGGCAATTCTGTTGACTGATATCGATACTGCGGTTGCACAGGCAACAGAGACTGGAACAGACGCGCAAGAATGCAAGGAATATGGCGTCGATTACCAGCAGACGGAAGGTCTGACAAAAGAAGAAATTACAGACCGGATGGACAGGGCTCTGTTCGAGTCGCTCAATAAATATGACGATTGCCTACAACAATCTCAGTCTGGCGGTGCGGCTTCCGCTAACGGAGCCAGCGGTTCCCAAGGTATCAATGGTGCCAATGGAAATGCGGTTGGTACGGAGGCTTCCTCCTCAACGGCGTCTGCCGGTATTCAGGGGACGGAGAAAACCGACACAACGGATAAATCCAGTTCGCCCACGACGGCAGCTGACGCCGCTGAAAATAAACAGGCACAAGCGCAAACGCAGGATAAGGTGCTGCCAAATGGTAAGCTGCCCGATGATATTCCGTCGTCTGACAACGACACTGTGCTACAACAAAAGGTGAAAGAGGCGGCGATGAATGAGCCTGACCCCGAAAAACGTGCCAAGTTGTGGAATGAATATCGTAAGCTTAAGGGCTTATCGCAAATTTAAGGTTGAAAGCAAAGTGAGAGAGATAGGATGAACGTTCAGCGTTTTGTCGGCTGGTTGATCTGTAGCTGCTTTTTGTTGACGAGCTGTGTCACGCCCGGAATGTCGTCGCGCGTTGGTCCCCGGGTTTCTAGCGAAGTCATGACTGCGGCAAAAATTGACCCTTCTTCGCCGAAACCCAAGCTTGATGTCATCATTCCGGTGTTCGATCCGGGCATCCCGGAGGATGACGCTGCTCTCGAAGATGATGAAGAAGTCTGGCCGGAGTTGCGGCGCGCAGAGGCCGTACGCTTTGCCTTGATATTAAAAGAAAAAATTGAAGCAACTGGAAAATTTGGTGCCGTTCGCGTGACGCCGAATGCTGAGGCGACGGGAGACTTATATGTCATTGGTAAGATCATAGAATCCAACGGATTGGACGTGGAAATCGGTGTCGACGTTTTTGATATCTCAGGTGCAAAATGGTATGATGAAGAATATGAGCATGAAGTGCCGGAGAAATTCTTTATGTCCATACGAAATAAAGGGAAAGACCCATATGACCCTGTCTTCGTGGAAGCCGCGCAAGACCTAGTCGAGCATTTGGATGATGCGGATGATACCGAACTTGCCTTGCTGAAACCTGTGACAGAAATGCGTTTTGGAGCGAATTTTTCTGAGGAATCCTTCTCTGAGTATATCAAAGATGACGGCGGAGAGATTGAATTGACCGGCCTGCCAAGTGAGGATGATCCAATGTTACGCCGGATCAGGGCGATTTGGGTCCGAGATCAACTGTATGTGGATAATCTTCAACAGCACTATGAGGCGTTCAATGCCAAGATGGCCCCGAGTTATACCGTCTGGCAGAAACAGAGCCAGGAAGCCCAGATCGCGTTGAACGAGGCAAGAGTGAAGCAGACGACGCAAATCGTCGGGGGTGTTCTTTTGGCGATTTTGGGGGTTGGTCTCGCGGCTGCAAGTTCAAACAGTGGAAATGCCGCCCGGTCCGCAGGAGCATTTGCCGGGGCTGCGGCCGCCGGTGTTGGATCGGTTATTCTCTTCTCAGAAGGATTTAAAACGGGCAATGAGACAAAATTTCATGCGAGTACTCTTGAAGAGCTAGGCGAGTCTGTGGATTCTGAATTGGCACCACAGGTTGTTGAGTTCGAGGGTGAGACAAAAAAACTTACGGGTAATGCTGCGAAACAGTTTGCGGAATGGAGAAGTTTTCTGAAACAAGTATATGAACAGGAAAAAACACCAGAAAAACAGCTTTAAGTAACGACAATGTTTGAAAAAAAACTAGAAGAAGCTGCCCGGAAATCCCGGCAACAATTGTTTGTGTTGTTACTGTTGGTCGCTATCCTGATTTTGGGGGGTGCCGTTGCTTTTCTTATAACGCAGCTCTCGTTACAACAAACTTCAAATGTATCCGGGATTGAGGCCGAAAAGAAAAATATAGAGATCTCTCCGAAGATATCACCAGTTCAGCAGTCAAAACCCGCCGATGAAAAGATAAAGCAAAATCGTACCACCGAGGAGGTGGTCGGAGCGCTGCGCCGGTATGAAGAAGAGTTTGAAGGTATTATCCAATCGGGCGGGTTCGGTAAATGGAACGGCAGCTTGCAGCATGATCTGATCACGCGAAAAGACAAAGTCATCACGGATCTCGCGAATGGCGAAACGGATCGAGCATTCGAAGAAGTAAATAATCTAATCGCAGATGCCTCCACCGCAGTAAGTGAGTATGAGATTGTCTTTGAAGAAGCGATGGCAAATGCGATACGCGCCTATGAGGCTGAGGATGTGACGCGGGCAACAATTGAAGTGGAACGAGCGCTTGAGCTCAAACCGGATGACGCCGTTGCTCTGGAGTTGCAAGAAAAAATTAAAAAGCTTCCGCAATTATTTGAATTAATGGAAAAAGCGCGCGTCGCGAATATAGAGAATAATCTGGAAGAGGAACGAAATTTATCCGTTGAAATTATACGGCTTGATCCGACACGCGTACTGTATCAAGAGCGGATAGAGGAGATTGATGTTTTGCTGCGTGAAGCACGATTTGAAAAGATCGTTACTTCAGGCCTGATCGCGAGCAAAAAAGAACAGCTTGGGAATCTCCAAAGTGCATATGATCAGGCAAATGCTCTTTTCCCGTCGCGAGAGGAAACGAAGAACCTTGCATCCCTTTTAAAAGAGCTAAAACGCGAGTTGCGCTTTCGCACCTTCGTAAAGGAGGGAGACACCGCAATTCAACAAGACAATTGGCGAGATGCTCTTGCTTCCTACCAGAATGCGTCGGCACTATATCCGGACAAAATAGAAGTCCAGGAGGCTATTTCTCTATCGCAGAAAATATTGCGTATGAGTGGGGAAGTTCAGGGGTTTCTTAAAAATGCATCACGATTATCGGTGGATAATATACGGCAGGCCGCAGAACAGGCAATTGCTGATGCGGAAATCTATAGTGCGATGAGCCCGGCTCTTGCGAATGATGTTGAACGGTTGCAGACGGAAATTATCCAACGAAACAAGGAAATTGAAGTCTGGGTCCTTTCCGATAAATTGACAAATGTAACTGTGCGGGGCGTCGGCAAGGTCGGTATGGTGGAGCGATATAAAATACGTTTGAAGCCGGGGCAATATACGTTCGAAGGGCGCCGTGAAGGGTTCAGGACGAAATCGGTCCAGATCACGATTTCTCCGGAAGATAGTCAGCTTGAGGTGACAGTCAAAAGCGATGAGCGAATTTAAACAACAAATCGAGAATGCCGCTCGCCGTCAACGGCTCCTGCTTCTGGGCTTTGGTGGTTTCGGTCTCGGCTTTATGTTGGTGGTAGCCGTCGGCTTTCTGCTGATGAAGGTAACACCGGTTAAGGTATCTCCGGTTCCTGCCGCAACAGAGGCAGTTGTTACTGTCGAGAAAGGAGCTGCGATTTATTTCCAAGGGTCGCTTTTTTCACTCTCTCGCTATCCTGTCATCTCTGCGGCGGCAAAGGGATATGTAACGGCCGAGCGAGAAATTGGCCCCTCTGAGGAGGGAGCGGCTGTTGAAGTTGTCCTCCGGGAACTCCCTGCTAAATTGACGGTGAAGGTCGCAGCGCCGGAAGAGGCGTTGAACTGGCGTATCAATGGGAAAACCTATCCATCGACATCACAGTTGGAGGCGGAACTTGACGCAGGGCACTACGTTGTGCGCGCAGAGCATCCCTACTTTCAGCCGGTGGAGCGGGAATACGATCTGGAGCGGGGGGAAAGCTATTCAGATGAACTTTCTCTCGAAAGAGCTGTCGGCACCATACGTCTGAATGTCACGCCTTCTGATGCCAATGTGATATTCAACGGACAATCCGTCAGCGAAGTTCCTGCGGAAATCAGCATAGAAGCAGGGCAATATGAGATTGAGGTAACAAAAGACGGATTTGCGCCGATACAGGATGTCATTAATCTGACCTTCCAGCAGAATGAGATCGAGCGACACTACCGGTTACAAAAAAAGCCTGCCTATGTAACTGTTTCCACCACTCCGAAAGGCGGACGCCTTACATTAAACGGCAAGTCGGTCTCGGCGGGGAAAGAATTGCAACTCTCGGCCAATAAAAAATACTATTTGAGATATGAAAAAGACGGCTATGGCTCGAAGGAAGAGGAAATTAATCTCAAGCCGGATGAGCATCTGGATGTGACGTTTGATATGGCGCTTAAAATTGGCGAAATCCATATCACGTCCACGCCCCCCGCATCAATTCTCATTGATGGCAAGCCAGCAGGAAACACGCCGCTTATCGTTAGGCTTCCGGCAACTGCGCATGATTTCACTCTTCAACGGCCGGGCTATGTGAGCGTCAATAAAGTTATAAAACTTGATCAGAAAGCGGTTCGTAAACTGGATGTTACGCTCAAAACAGAACGCGCGGCAACGATAGACACGGCCAAACCGGTTTATAAAAACAGTTTGGGTATGGAAATGCGATTGTTTGAACCGACAGAGGTTCAATTGGGCGCACCACGTCATGAGAAAGGACAGCGGGCAAACGAATTTCTTCGCCCCGTCAATCTGACGCGGCATTTCTATGTAGCTACGACAGAAACGACAGAGGGGCAGTACAGTCAGTTCCAGGGTAAGCGTAAAAGGGGAGATAATTTTCCGGTTACGAATATTTCATGGGAGGAAGCTGCCCGGTTTTGCAATTGGCTGAGCAAGATTGAAGGCCTGCCAATGTTTTACAAATTTGATGGGGTCAATTATCGGGGATTTGATGCGCAGTCAACTGGCTATAGATTGCTGAGCGAGGCGGAATGGGAATGGCTTGCCCGAAAAGCCAAGCGGAACAAACAGACAGTTTTCCCTTGGGGAGACGATGCCGTCATCCCAAAAGGAGCCGGAAATATTGCCGACGAAACGGCAAACGGCAAAACTCCGTTTTTTGTTCCCGGCTATATTGACGGGTTTGCGAACGCGGCTCCGGCTGGTAGCTTCGTTAAGGACAAAGCCGGGCTCCACGATTTATTTGGCAATGTGTCTGAATGGGTTCATGATTTCTATACCCTTGTGCCGCCCGCCTCAGGTGAGGTTCTGGCAGATCCGTTAGGGGCTCAGGCGGGAGATAAGCATATGTTTAAAGGGGCGAGCTGGGCATCTGGGACGCTGACGGAAATCAGACCTGCCTACCGGGCATCCTCGGGTCAGGGAACGGACAAAATTGGCTTCAGGGTCGCTCGCTACGTCTATGGAGATGCAAAATGAGATGGTTAAATAGCAGAAAGATCATTGTTGCCGTTGTTGCGCTGACGGGCGGAGTGGTCCTGTTGCAATATGCCTATGCGCAAAGTAGCGCGTCGATATCGCTTAATACTCCTGTTGCTTTCCCTGTGGATATCTAGATGAAGAACTTTATTCTCGCAACGGCTCTCTTGCTGCTCTGTGCTTTCGGCGTTTGGGTCGTTTATGAAGTCATCGTCATTCCGGAAGCCGCTCGCCTGGTTGCGGAAGCAAGACAAAACGGCAGCGCCGCCCCACAGGTCTTTGTGGTGATCATCAAGGACTGGGAGCAGCAGATATGTATCACGCTCGCTTTATGGTGCTTGCTGCTGCTCAGCATTAAATACTGGGATATTTTCAGTGACAATCATTTCTACGACATTGATTTTCTGGGTACGATGATTGAAGCGGCTGATGGCGAAGAGGAGAAGCTGACTTTACGTAAAACCATGACGGAAATCGATGAGTTGCCGGAGAAAATAACCACCACTCCGGTTATCCAAACCCTGATTGCCAGTATCCGCCGTTATCTTATGACCGAGGATGTTCATAGCACCTCTGAAGCGATCTCGCTTAGTATCGATGCGCTGGCCCTCCGGCAGGATGCTGGTAACACGATGATCCGCTACGTTATCTGGGCGATCCCGTCATTCGGTTTTATCGGCACGGTCAGAGGGATTGGCGCGGCGTTGACCCAGGCGGATGAGGCATTGAAGGGAGACATTACCCTTATGACAGACAGCCTTGGCGTTGCCTTCAACTCCACCTTGGTGGCACTCTGCTTGTCCATTCCCTTAATGCTGTTGCTACATGGACTGCAGCGGTTTCAGGATGGGCAGTTGATCAAGACTCAGGAATATTGCGAAAAATTTCTGCTAAACCGCGTCAGCAAATAGGTATCCCTTGCGCAAACGTCGTGAAACAGAAGGGGTCAGTCTTTCGTTCCTTGACATCATGTCATGTGGGTTGGGTGCGGCCGTTCTTATCCTGATATTGCTGAAACTTCAGCCGGATCAATCGGCCGTTGATGTGGACGCCCTCAAGAAAGAACTGGAAGTCCGGCATGAAAAGGCGGAGGAACTGCAGGTCACACTGGAACAGGACCAGCTTGAACTGGAAGCGCTCAATTCCAGGCTGGCAAGCCTTGCTGGGAAGAAGGATGCGCTGACGGAGGCAATCAATAATTCCACCAGCCGGATGGAGGAAAAGGTTGCCGAGATAAAAAGCGTTACTGAAAGCATAGTCAAAAAGCCGCCGTTGCAAAAAGCTGACCCCGTACAATCCGATCAGGGCGGGGAGGAAGAATATCTGCTCGGCCTCAAAGTGGAAGGAAAGCGGATTGCCTTTCTGATTGATACAAGCGCGTCAATGACTGACGAAAAGCTTGTAGATATCATCGGCCGGAAAGTGGCCTCCGATGCAGAGAAAAAGCAGGGTCCGAAATGGCGGCGGACAATCAGAACAGTCAAATGGCTCGCCAATCGAATTCCGAAAAAGTCGCAGGCAAAGTTCGTTGGATTTAATGAGAAGGTCTTTGCTATCGGACCAAGTAGTTGGTTCTCTGGATCAGACGCCGCAGCGATCGAAAGTGTTTTTCAGCGAATGGAAAATGTGGTCCCGGAGGGAGCCACTAATCTGGAGGCGGTCCTTGAATCTGTTAATGGGTTTAGTGATGCGCCGACCGACTATTATCTTGTGACAGACGGTCTGCCAACCGCAGGCACCTCCAATTTTGTGTCGCTAAATCCGTTTTCCAATTGCAATTCTCTTTTTGGAAAATCGGCCACGATTTCCGGAGATTGCCGACTTAAGCTATTCCAGTACACCATCAGGAAGCATGGTATTCATAAAGGACGGCCTGTCAATGTCGTCCTCCTGCCACTCGAAGGGGATCCAAAGGCTGCGCCGGCATTTTGGAGCTGGACCTTCTCGACAAACGGCCTGATGATCAGCCCGGCGGAGAGCTGGCCATGAGACGGCGCAGTCGGACATTGGAGATATTCAGTATTTCCTTTTTGGACCTTGTATCCTGCGGGTTTGGCGCGGTTGTTCTTTTGATCCTGATCTCTAAACCGGGGGAGGGGGAGTTCTCTGGCGGGATTGACGAAGCGCGGGATCTGATGGGACAGATTACACGGGCAGAACGTCTTATCAGCGACCTGGAAGATCAAACGTCCATGGTGGAGGGGCAACTAAGCGCGAGCAAAAACCTGGCCGGAGAGATGGAAAATACAATCGAGGATTTGGATCAGCAAAAATCCTCCGCCGAGCAGGCCGAAGCCAAGGCGCTGGATGACCTCGAAGGATTGCAGCTGGTTGAGGAGTCACTTAACCGTGCCTCTATTCGTCCGAACACAGTACCGGAAAAGCGCGACGATGAGGTCGGCGGCATTCCTGTCGATAGTGACTATGTCCTTTTCATTGTTGATACCTCCGGCAGTATGCAGAGGATATGGGGACAAGTGTCCCGCCTGATGCAAAAAGTGCTCTCCATTCACCCAAAGGTTAAAGGCTTTCAGATCTTGAATGATAACGGCATTCACCTGATTTCCTCCTATAACGGGAAATGGATTCCCGATACCCCTAGTCGGCGCAAGGGTATTTTCAAGGCCTTTGCCAACTGGCGCAGCAACTCCAACAGCAGCCCGGTTGAAGGGCTTGAAGTTGCCTTGAAAACATATGCCAAGCCGGGAGTGAGTCTCTCCATTTATATTTTGGGAGATGATTATACGGGTTCGTCATATGATGCGGTGATTAACCGCCTGGAAAGTTTAAATACAAACCGGATCACCGGTAAGCCACTCGCCCGTATACACGCCATTGGCATTATTTCCAGAGGGGCAACGGATCGCTTCGGTATCTTGATGCGGGAAGTAACCCGCAGAAGTAACGGCACGTTTCTGGCCCTTCCTCAGCAATGAGGGCGGGATAACAGGTTTTATCCCACACGAACTATTTCCCCAGACTCGCGATATAGCAGCCATCTGTCGCGGATCTAACGTCTGACCAAATTATTCAGGTCTGCCCGTCCCTCTGTCATTAAATGCTTCATCAATAATAGTGCTGTTTTGGCACAGATTTTCCCTGGAATGAGCGAGCCCGGAAGTGCGCTGAATTTAAAATATTGTAATATGATATATCAAATGTCATAATTTTGCGTATGACCGGTTGGGGTGTGGCAAGCCAGGTCAGATGAACAAACGTCACACATGCTCAGGAAGGATGCGATATGATAAGAAGTTCGATTTTTGCTGCAACGGTAGCGTTATGCATGGGAACTGGTGGGATAGCCAATGCGGCAGACCTGCTTGATGAGATTCAGGAACGCGGAGAATTAGTCTGCGGCACACTGAACTACATCGCGGGTGTTGGGTTCATCGATGATAAAGGCGAATGGAGTGGCTTTGACGTCGATTTCTGCAAGGCCGCAGGGGCGGCAATTCTTGGAGACGCAAAGAAGGTTAAGTTTGTTGCTTTGACCGGTGCGCAAAAATTTCCTGCCTTGCAATCGGGCGAAATCGACATTTTGTCACGTAGCGTCACAGAAACTATTTCGCGCGATACGACGCTCGGGTTCAGCTTTATTGGTCCGAACCATATGACGGGTCAGGGATTTATGGTCCATAAGGATACAGGTGTGACCGATGTTAAACAGCTGGACGGCGCATCAGTCTGTGTTCTTGCAGGAACCACGACAGAGCGATATCTAGCCGACTGGTTCAAGGCAAATGGAATGTCATTCCAGCCTGTGGCTGCGGAAAACAGTGATCAGATGTACTCAATGTACTTTGATAAACGCTGCGACGCGGTGACGATGGAGCCGCCTTATCTTGCAATTCGCCGTGCGCGGGCCGCAAGTCCGGACGATCATGTGATTTTGGAAACTCTTATCGCTAAATCGTTTGAGGCGCCGGTTATCCGCGAAGGGTCGCCCAAGTTTTTCAAGGTACTGCAATGGATGCATTACGGAATGATCACTGCGGAAGAGCTAGGTATTACCCAAGCGAATGTTGATGAGGTCGCCAAGACATCAAAAGATCCGGTCGTCCTGCGCTTTCTCGGCGTTGAGGGCACAATTGGAGCCGATATGGGTGTCAAAAATGACTGGATGGTCAATGTCATCAAGACCGTGGGTAACTACGGAGAATTCTACAACAACACTCTTGGTAAGAATTCACACCTCCAGGTACCGCGCGGCCTGAATGCGCTATGGCGTGACGGCGGCGCAATGGTCGCTCCTGGCTGGCAATGAAATCCGGCCCAACCTATCAAGACGTACCCGGTGGGGTACGTCTTGCACGCCTGTTTGCGCAACGTGAATTTCAGTCGCAGGCGCTGTTTGTCATTATAGTTGTTGTGTTGGTTTGGGGCGCTATTCAGGTCGCGTCTGAAAATCTTGCAGAATCTTCCGGGAAATCCGGTTTCGCCTTTTTGTGGCAGAAGGCTGCGTTCGAGCTGGGGGAAAGCTTAATTCCTTACAGTGCGGGCGATACCTATTTCATGGCCTTTGTCGTCGGTGTTTTGAACACCTTAAAGGTTGCCGCGCTTGGGATAGTTCTTTCAACATTCGTCGGATTGATTATTGCCTTGGGACAGCTTTCAAAAAGCGTGGTGATTGCGCGCTTGTGTCGTGGCTATGTCGAAGTTGTGCGAAATGTCCCGTTGTTGTTGCAGCTTTTGTTCTGGCACACCTTTCTGCTACGCGGGTTGCCGACGGTACGGCAGGCGCTGTCGCCGGTTGAAGGGGTGTATTTTACCAATCGGGGGCTTTACCTGCTTTCCCCCGTGGCGGAGCCGTCTTTCTGGGTGGTGATGCTAGCGTTATTAGGCGGGATTGCTCTTGCCGTCGGACTAAGAATCTGGCACCGCAAGACAAATGCAGAGTTTACTTTGTGGCCATGGGGGCTATCGATCGCGATATTACCGGCCATTGCCGCAATCTATTTTGCCGGAGCACCGATCAGTTGGGATATCCCACATTTAAGCGGTTTCAATTTTAAGGGTGGATTAACGATTACCCCTGAATTCACCGCCATGTTGCTCGGGTTGAGCCTTTACACGGGTGCATTTAATGCGGAGATCATTCGCGCCGGTATCTTGGGTGTTCCGAAGGGGCAGGTCGAGGCGGGTTTCTCGTTGGGCCTCCATCCGGGTCAGGTGATGCGTAAGATTGTCCTTCCGCAGGCGCTGCGCATTATCATTCCACCAATATCAAATTCCTACCTTAATCTGACGAAAGAGAGTTCCCTCGGTGTGGCAATTGGCTATCCCGAAGTTGTTCGAGTGGCCAATATCACTCTTGCGGAAACCAGCCAGTCACTCGAATGCGTGTCGATCATCATGTTGATATATTTGATCCTCAGTCTCATCACGTCGATGATTCTGAATTTAATGAATGCCCGAACATCGAGAGAGGAGCGATAATGTCAAATACTATCATACCTCGGCTCTCTTGGTGGCAACGATTGACTGCTGAATTCACGAGATCGCCAGTATCGGTGATGCTAAATATTACGGCCATGCTTGTCTTGGTGCTGATTGCGATACCAATTGTACAATGGGCTTTGATAGACGCGGTCTGGACGGGAGATTCTGGAGATAGCTGCCCACCCGGTTCCGGCGCCTGCTGGGCCTTTATCGGCAGTAAGCTAAGGCTCATTTTGTTCGGTCGCTTTCCATATGACGATCAGTGGCGCTCGCTGGTGGGGACGGTTATTCTGGTGGCGCTGGTCGTTATCTCGCTTAACCCGATTTTCTGGCGCAAATGGTTGCTTCCGGCCTGGGTCGCCGGGCTTCTCTCATATGGAATTCTGATGTGGGGAGGGGTTTTTGGATTAAGTTACGTGGAAAGCTCCCTATGGGGTGGCTTGCCGCTCACAATTTTGCTGACAGTTTTTGGCGTGGCATTCGGGCTGGTAATCTCTGTCCCCCTCGCTTTGGGGCGGCAGTCTAAACTGCCCGTTTTTCGCCTATTCTCGATTGTCTTTGTTGAGGCCGTCCGCGGCGTGCCGTTAATCAGCGTGCTGTTTATGGCGTCCGTACTGTTGCCGTTGATCCTGCCCGATGGATTTACGCCGGATGGTTTGGGCCGGGTATTGATCGGTCTTACTCTGTTTTTGGCAGCCTATATGGCAGAGGTGCTGCGCGGTGGCCTTCAGGCCATTCCAAAAGGTCAGTATGAAGCCTGTCGGTCCCTTGGGATTGCCTACTGGCCGATGATGCTGAAAGTCATATTGCCCCAGGCTTTCGAGACTGTATTACCGGCGATGGTCAATCTGTTTATCGGGGCGTTAAAGGGAACATCTTTGGTTGTTATCGTTGCCATGATGGATCTGCTCGGTGCGGCCCAGGCTGCCTTGGCGGATCCGAAATGGATTGGCTTTTATGTAGAGACATATGTATTTGCCGGCATTATTTATGCGCTAATGTGCGGGAGTATTTCATGGTACGGACGTCAGACGGAACGGTCCCTTCGTGATATGCGGGAACAATCAAATGACCGGTAATAAAAAGGACAAGTTATAATGATTTCACAGATCGATAACCTGAAAGCAGATCCCGCGACCCGGGACTTGCTTGGTGTTGTGGATCGCGGCCCGTCACTGACTGATCAGGTTTATGAAAAGCTCAGGCACGGATTGCTGATGGGCGTCTGGAGCCCGGGAGAGAAACTGACGGCCCGAAAGCTTAGCCGGGATCTCGGTGTGAGTTTGACGCCTGCGCGGGAAGCGATTATGCGCCTCGTTAATGAGGGCGCACTGGACGTTTCAGAAAAGCGGACATTCTCTACCGTTGATCTTGACTGTGAGCAATATAAAGAGGTCATGCGTCTTCGTGGGGCGCTTGAACCGATTGCAATTGAGCTGGCGACGCCGCTTTTTTCCGACGAGGAAATTAAACGTCTGGTCGATCTGAATGAGCAGATGAAGGAAATGATTGGCGAAGAGCGGTTTAACGACGCACTGCAAATTGATTCAGAATTTCATTTGTCAATTTGCGATCGTGCGAACCAGCCTTTCATGCGCAGTATTATCGATACCCTGTGGCTCCGGGCCGGACCAACACGAAATCGGTTGTCCTATAGCTATCGCAAACGCTTGATCGGATATGAAAACCATAAGCGTATTCTTGCGGCCCTTCAGTTGCGGGACGCCGCTGCCGCTGCGGTCGCGGTTGCACGCGACCTTTCCGAAGGAGCTGCCGCCATTGTTGCCGTATTGAACGACGATAAACCGGATGCCTAAATTCTCTCATCTATCCAGACGCTCAATTTATGAAAGGAATTTCCATGAAAATTACAAGAAACACATTTCCTAAAGGGGGGCGAGATTGGCCGGATCTGCAGCATGATATTCGGCAACGTTGTGCCGATGACGTGGACTGGCAGCATGGGCGGACTCCGTTGTTTGTTTTTCGAAATGATCAGGAGACCTATGAAATTGGGCGTAAAGCCTTTTTTGAATGCTTTAGCGAAAATGCCTTAGGTCGGAAAAGAGCCTTTTTTGGAATCGGGTCGATGGAGAAAGATGTCCTTGATTTCGGGCTTGATTTGTTCAGTGCTCCTGAAAGCGCGACGGGGGCATTTACCTCCGGCGGGACGGAGAGCATTTTTATCGCGATGAAGGCTGCGCGTGATGCCCATAGGGCGCGCAACCCGGCGCAGCGCGGTGAAACACTAAACATTGTTGTGCCAATCACAGTGCATCCGGCTTTTGACAAGGCGGCAGATGCAATGGATCTGGAAATGCTGCGGGCACCGCTAAGGGATGACAAGCGGGTTGAACCGGCAGAAATGAAGAAGCTTATTAATGAACGAACGATTGCCATGGTCGGTTCTGCGCCCTGCTTTCCGCATGGGGTTGTTGATCCGATTGACGAATTGAGTGCAATTGCTTTGGATGCGGGCATTTGGTTACATGTGGATGCCTGTGTTGGCGGGTGGATTGCCCCGTTTTTTACGCGGATTGGGCGCCCGACACCCCATTTTGATTTTCGATTTGAAGGGGTCCGGTCCATTTCGGCCGATTTACATAAATTCGGATTTTGCCCCAAACCGGCATCGACGGTTTTCTATCGGGATGCTGCCGATCTGGAGCGTGCGACGTTTAAATCCAATTCCTGGCCAAACGGACCGTTTGAAACGCCAACTCTTGTTGGCACAAGACCCGGAGGTGCAGTTGCTGGAGCCTGGGCTGTACTTAACCATCTGGGGACAGAAGGCTATGAAGACGCGGCACGCCGGCTTGCCGAGATGACAGATCAGTATTGCGAGGGTATCTGCAATATCGAAGGGTTGGAGCTTTGGGCTAAACCCGATCTTTCAATTATCAATTACGGCTCGAAAGAGGTCGATATTTTCCTTGTATCTGAAAAGATGATGAGCCGTGGATGGCTTTCTGGCCTGACCCGCGAACCCAAGGGAATGCATGCGATGATGTCCCTTCTACATGATGGCGCCCGCGATGCATTTTTGAAAGACTTGCGCGATTGCGTGGAACTGGCCCGTAAAGATCCGAATGCTGAAACCAACATTCAGGCCAAGTACTAGGCCATATCTTAAGCGTGGCTTTGCAATAATGCGTCTACTCCTGCCGTGCAGAAATCAACAAGCTGATCGATTTCTGCACGCGGCATATCTGGGCTAAGGGTTTCAATCCGCCAGGCGGAGTTAAAGAATGCCAGCATGGCGGCAACGGAAAAAATCTGGCCGATCGCCGCCATCTGCCGAGATGCCTTAGGGTAGAGCTTCAGAATTTCATCCAGAAACCGATGGGTTGTCGGATCAAAGCACTCAATTGCAAGTTCCCGCCAACGAGCGTCCGCAGAAACATGGGCTACAAGGCGGCCGTAAGAAATCCACTGATCGCTATCATCCTTCACCAGTTTTAAATAAGCGCGGAAAAAACAATCAAGAATATCTTTCAGTGTGACATCTGGCTGCTCAATTAAGACATCCAGATCGTTAATACGGATATCAGATAACTTTGTGGCGCGGCGCCTGACAACTTCACAAAACAGGGCTTCCTTGCTAGTTCCATGATGATGAACAAGGCCAACGGGAACTTTTGCCTGCGCGGCGATATCCCGAAGCGATGCGCCATCAAATCCATGCTCCGCAAAGGTTTTTTCTGCGGCATCCAGAATCCGTTTCCGGGTTTGTAACGACCTGACGGAAGGGGCCCTTTTTCGCGGAGCTTGTGTCGGCATTTCTTTCCCTGAAAAAATCTATTGCCTTATTTTGTACATTTGTTCAATCTAAAGAGCAACGGAGGAAGCATGAAAAATACAAAAAAACGCTACGCCCTCATTGGCGCGGGTCCAATGGGTTTGGCAATGGCAAAAGTGCTAAAAGAGCAGGGGATTCCCTTTCAGGGATTTGAGGTGCATTCGGATGTTGGAGGCCTGTGGGATATCGACGGGCGGAAGTCCACGATGTATGAAACCGCGCATTTGATCTCCTCCAAGAAAATGACGGAATTCACAGATTTCCCCATGAAGGAGAGGGTGGCAGAATATCCTTCTCATCGCGAGATGAAAGCATATTTCAGTGAATTCGCGGATTATTACGATCTTCGGAAGGAATATCTGTTTAACGCCGAAGTTTTAAAGACTACTCCGCTCGGTCAGTCGGGGGAGGGGTGGCAAGTCACCTGGCAGGACGATGAGGGAGAAAAGAGTGAGAAATTTGCGGGCATCCTGATCGCCAATGGTACGCTTTCGGAACCGAACCTGCCTGAGTTTCCCGGCTCATTCGAAGGTGAGATGATCCATTCCTGTGAATATCGTTATCCCGAGCAATTCAAAGGTAAGCGTGTTCTGGTTGTCGGAGCGGGCAATTCTGGCTGTGATATTGCGGTGGATGCCATTCACCATGGTCTCAGTTGCGATCTTTCAATGCGGCGCGGATATTATTTTGTTCCGAAATATGTGTTCGGAAAGCCGGCCGACACACTTGGTGGGATGATTAAACTGCCTATGTGGTTAAAACGGCGTATCGATGGAATGATCTTAAGATGGTTCGTTGGAAACCCACAGAAATACGGCTTTCCGAAGCCTGACTATCAGCTTTATGAAAGTCACCCGATCGTTAATTCATTGGTGCTTTATCATGCCGGGCATGGGGATATCCAGATTCATCCCGATATTGAGCGGATTGATGGAAAGTCGGTTTATTTTAAGAATGGAAGTGTCGGCGAATATGACATGATCCTGGCCGCAACAGGATACAAGCTGCACTATCCTTTTATTGATCAGGAATTGCTCAACTGGCAGGGAAATGCACCACACTTGTATCTGAATGCCTTACATCCGGAACGGGACGATTTGTTTGTTCTTGGTATGGTTGAGGCGAGCGGCCTCGGCTGGCAGGGGCGTCATGAACAGGCGGAAATGGTTGCGAGATATATCAAGGGGCTGATGCTGGATGCACCTGCGGCCAAGGAATTGAAGGCTGAAAAATCAAAAGGGTTTCTTCGGGCAACCGGAGGAATGAATTACATCGATCTGCCGCGTATGGCCTATTATGTCGACAAGGCTACCTATCTCAAGTCGGTCAAAAACTGGATCCAGCGGCTTAAGGAGACAGGATAATGGGTGCTATTGACGATGTTGTCTTGAATTTCAGCCCGGGTTCCATGCTGATCCTGAATGCGGTGCTGGCCATCGTCATGTTTTCCATTGCGCTTGACCTGACACCGCAGGATTTTCATAAGCTCCGCCGGGCACCGAAACCCCTCCTTGTGGGGCTGTTTTCCCAGTTTATTGTGCTGCCCGTGCTGACATTTTTGATGGTGTGGATGTTGCAGCCCAGACCGTCCATTGCGCTTGGACTCATTCTGGTTGCGGCTTGCCCCGGAGGAAATATCTCCAACTTTATTACCCATCGGGCCGGAGGGAATTCTGCCCTTTCTGTTTCCATGACCGGGATCGCGACGATCGCAGCTATTTTGATGACCCCGCTGAATGTCGCGTTCTGGGGTAACCTCTATCCACCAACACGGGAAATCCTGCAACAAACATCGCTCGATCCGTTTCAGATCGCCATCACCGTCGGGTTTATGCTGGTATTGCCTCTTATCCTTGGGGTGCAATGTAACCTTCGGGCGCCGGTGCTGACGGCCCGGATCAGACGGCCGCTTCAGTGGCTGGCCATGGCAATTTTTATCAGCTTTATTGCCTTGGCGCTCGCGGCGAACTGGACATTTTTCCAGCAATTTGCCGGTGCTGTGGCCGG
Organism: Sneathiella sp. HT1-7; assembly: GCF_020731145.1. GTDB lineage: Bacteria > Pseudomonadota > Alphaproteobacteria > Sneathiellales > Sneathiellaceae > Sneathiella. The sequence continues at coordinate 127,465 of NZ_JAJFZN010000003.1, forward strand.
GCTGGTGATCTTGCATAATGCTCTTGCCCTCACAGGTGGATGGAGCACCGCAACCCTTGCCCGATTGTCACCCTATGACCGGCGTGCTGTGACAATTGAAACCGGTATCCAGAATTCTGCGCTGGGCCTTGTCCTGATATTCGCCTTTTTCCACGGGCTTGGTGGCATGGCCGTAACGGCGGCTTTCTGGGGGATTTGGCATGCGATTTCCGGCCTTGGCCTGGCCATGTATCTTTCCCGGACGGAGGCAGCGCGATGACCGATAAAACGGTTGTCCTCGTCACTGGTGCCGCTGGCATGGTGGGGCGGGCTCTGCTCGAAGAACTCGCGGACAATATAAAATATCAAACTATCGCGACAGATATATCGCCGCTGGATGACCTGCCAGCAGGGATTGAGTTTCAAAAGCTGGATGTGACCACCAATGACCCGGCTCTGGTAATCAGCGATGTCCGGCCTGATGTCATTGTCCATCTGGCCTCTATTGTGACGCCGCCAAAGGGAACGGGGCGTGATTTTGCCTATCAGGTAGATGTTGAAGGAACGCGGAAAATTCTCGAGGCGGCGATCGTTGCTGATGTTCGGCGACTGGTCGTAACGTCCTCCGGCGCAGCATATGGTTATCATGCAGATAATGCCGTTCCGCTTCAAGAGAGTGACCCCATTCGCGGAAATGAGGAATTTGCCTACTCACATCATAAAAGACTGGTTGAGGAGATGCTGCGAGAGGCGCGCGAAGCGACACCTCAGCTTGAGCAGGTGGTTTTTCGGGTGGGAACTGTGCTCGGGGTGGGAACGGAGAATCAGATCACGGCTCTGTTTCATAAACGACGCCTGCTGGCGATACAGGGATTTGAAAGTCCGTTTGTCTTTATCTGGACCCGTGATCTTGCGCGTATCTTGAAGCGGGCGGCAGGGGATGGTCCTGCGGGCATCTTTAATGTTGCAGGTGACGGTGCACTTGGCATTAGCGATCTTGCTCATCTACTCCAAAAGCCGATTTTTACGCTCCCTGCATGGGTCTTGAAAGCGGCCCTCGCGATAGCGCAGCCGCTTGGCCTGACGCAATATGGTCCAGAGCAGGTTAAATTCCTGCAGTATCGTCCGGTTCTGGATAACCAAAAGCTGAAGGATGAATTCGGTTATATGCCCGAATTAACAAGCCGAGAGGTTTTCTCCCTATGGCAGAAGGCCGCGGGCCTATGAAAACGGCAGTGATTACAGGCGGCGCAGGCGGGTTGGGGCAGGCCTTGTCGCGGGACTTGCAGGTAAGGAGGTGGCGTGTGGTACTCATCGATCTCGATGTCAGTCGTTTGCAGACAACGGATACGCAGAGCCTCGTGGAGTGCGACCTTACCGATCCTGTGCAACTCAAACATGCGGCCGAGGGGATTATCGCGCAATATGATGCTATCGATCTCGTCATTTACAATGCCGGGATTACACAGATCGGTGCGTTTGAAGATCAAAGCGATCTCAGCCATCGAAAGGTGTTTGAGATCAATTATTTTGCGGCCGTTTCTCTTGCGCACTTACTTTTGGATGCCATTCGGCGGGCGAAAGGAACGCATCTGGCGATTTCATCCGTCGCTGGCTTTGCGCCGCTCTATCACCGGACGTCCTATGCGGCATCAAAGCACGCGCTTGAAGGGTTCTTTAAATCTTTACGCTCCGAAGAAAAGATACACGGTGTTCATGTGCAGATTGCCGCGCCCTCATTTGTCGCGACCAATATCGGGAAAGCGGATCGTCAACCGGATGGAATAGCCCGGCCCGGGTCTGCCTCAGATGGCAAGGATTATATGACAGCGGACGCCGCGGCGACAGAGATTATGCGTGGATTTGACCGGGCACAGCCGATGATTCTGGTGGGCCGGGTCGCGCGCCTTTCCTGGTGGATTAACCGCATCTCACCGCGTCTTTACCAGTGGCTGATGGAACGGGAGATATCTGGTAGCTAGACGTTAAACCATATCCTCCCCTTATCATTTTTATAGGATTAATGCGGCAACAGTTTTTTACTCTGTATGTAACTTTGTATAAGAACAAAAAGAGAACATATGAGAGAACGTCATGCGGTATGAAACATTAAGAGAGCAGATTATTGCGCTGGAGCTTGGCCGGCGGGAGCGTCAATTTATACCGATCGGACTGTCCGCGATTGATGATGCTTTGCAGGGAGGGCTGGATCTTGGCGCCATGCATGAGGTCACAGGACCTGCGGCTGTTTTTTTTACGCAAATGATCCTGCGGCAAAAAAGGGGTGGAGCGTTCTGGTTGGCAACCAGCAGCCCGAATGAGGAATACTATCCGCCGGGAATGGCGCAATACGGCGGCCAACCGGAAGAGGTTATCTCAGTTTGTCTGCCGGACACAAAGGACTTGCTGAAGGTCGCCTATGAAGTGTTGGCCGCGAATGTGGTGGGCTGCGTGCTGCTTGAAGTGCAAAAACCGCTCACCCAGACGCAAATGCGAAAACTTCAGATCGCCGTGCAGAATACTGACAGCTTGGGTCTTGTTACCAGGGGTGCGCATACGGGCACAACCTCCCCGGAGCGTGAAAGCGCCTGTGGGTCGGCAATTACCCGCTGGTATGTAACGGTCGTCGATTGGTCTCATGAGAAAACGCAGATCGAGCTATATCTTGTAAAGAACCGGCGCGGTTCCCCATGCCGCTGGATCGTGGAGATTGACCATGCAACGTATGATTTGCATCTGGTTTCCGTTTCTGGAGAGTGAACGGCTGATCCGGCAAAATCATGATCTCGCGACGAGGCCGTTTGCCCTGGTCATGCGGGAAGCAAACCGTGCCTTTGTCTCTGCCTTGAGCCGGAATGCTGGAAATATGGGATTCGCTCCGGGCATGAGCCTCGCCGATGTGCGCGCTGCCGCACCTGATATGCTCTATTTTGATGCGGACCCAATGCGGGATATTCGCTGTTTGCAGGGGCTGCTGCGCTGGGCCAGCCGGTTCACGCCCCGCGTATCCCGGGGCGGCGGGCATAATTTATATCTCGATATTGCGGGCGCGAGCCATCTGTTCGGCGGAGAAGATGTTCTTCTGGAGAAAATAGAAACACAGTTGGAGGACTTCGGATTTACGACCCGACTTGCCCTCGCGGACAGTAAGGCCGCCGCCTGGGGTTTCACTCACTTTGGAAGCACCAAAAGCAATATTACGACGGAGAGATTAGAAGGGGCGGCACGCGAGTTGCCTGTCGAGGCATTGCGGTTGTCCTATGCGTCCACCGCGCTTTGCCAGCGACTGGGGCTGAAAAAAATCGGAGAGTTGACCAAGCTGTCCCGCGTGGCCCTGACCAGTCGACTAGGCTTGGACGGAGTGTGCCGGATAGACCGGTTCTTTGGGCGGACAGCGGAGGTCACGGAATTTGCGCGCCATAAGAAGCGGTTGATTGAAGAGGAGCAGTTTTTTGACCCGCTGGCGACAAATGCCGGGGTGGAGGCGGCGTTGGAAAGAATGCTTGAAAAGCTGTGCCAACGCCTGTCGGGAATGCGGCAAGGGGTGCGCAAATCGCAATTACAGCTGGATCGGGTGGATCATGAAACCATGTTCTTTTCCATTCAACTCACCCGGCCGAGTATTGATGTGAATCTTTTGAAGCGATTGTTTTTGCACCATTTTGACCAGATTGACGTGGGCTTTGGCATAGACCGTCTTATTCTGGTCGCAGAGCAGGTGGCGCCGCTTTCCTGTCACCAATTGTCATTGGAGAATAGTCAAACCCAGAACCGGGAGCAGGATCTGGAAAAACTGATCAATGAACTCTCAAACATGGTCGGTGCCCGGTACGTTCAGCGGTTCTTTCCAGTCGACAGCCATATCCCGGAGCGGACTTTTAGCCGGGTGGCCGCGCTGTACGCCTCCCGATTGGAAGAATGGCAATCACCGTCCGGCACGCGACCGCTTCGAATTTTGAAGAAGCCGGTGTCTGTTCTCTTGCGTGACGGCATTGAGAAGATGGCGCCTGAAACAGTTTTCTGGCACGGCCGGAAATGCCATTTGACGCCACTATCGGGGCCAGAACGGATAGAGCCGGACTGGTGGCGGGATGATCCCGACTGGCGGAGCGGGGGGCGTGATTACTGGTGGGCAAAAGCCGATTTTGGGGCGTTGCTCTGGCTCTATCGGGTGTCAGATGAAGAAAAGACTCAATGGTTTGTTCACGGGTTGGGAAGTTGACAGATGCTCCGTTTTGCTGAACTCCATACAACAACAAATTTCACCTTTCTGGAGGGGGCTTCTCATCCGGAAGATTATGTCCGCCGGGCGAAGGAGCTGGGTCTGGAAGCCGTTGCTATCACGGACCGTAATTCTCTAGCGGGTGTTGTCCGGGCCTATGCGGAGGCGAGAAAAATCGGGCAGCGGATCATTATCGGCGCGGAGCTTCTTTTGTCCGACGGGCAATGTCTGGTCGCGCTGCCAACGGACCGGCTCGCCTATGGACGGTTGTGCCGTCTGATCAGTTGCGGGCGTCGGCGGGCCGAGAAAAGCCAATGCCTCATCCATAAGGAAGATGTACTGGAATGGGCAGAGGGGATGATCTTCATCTTACAGCCACCAGAGGAAATCAATGAGCATTTCGAGGAATGCCTGCGCTATTGGGCAGCTCATTTGGGACCATCTTTATATATGGCGGCAGAAAATCTGCTGCTTGGCCATGATGAGTTGCAGCTGACCCGGCTGCACGCGATTGCCGGGGCGTATAAGGTGCCGGTTGTTGCCACTAATCATGCCATGATGCATGTCCCAGAAAGCCGCCCGATTGCGGATATCCTGACCTGCATCCGTGAGCATTGCACTATTGATGAAGCCGGCACGCGTCTGCAGAAGAATGCCGAGCGGCATTTGAAAAGCACCGAAGAAATGCTTGAGCTTTTCACTGGTTATGAAGACGCGGTCCGTCAAAGTCAGAAAATCAGCCAGCAGATTACATTTTCGCTGGGTGAACTGAAATATGAGTATCCAGACGAGGTGTCAAACGGGCAGGATCCGCAAACGGAACTGGAGCGGTTGATTATACAACATCTGCCAATCCGATACCCAGCTCATTTATTCCCTCATGGCGTCCCGGAAAAGGTCATAGAGCTTGTCCAGCGGGAACTGGCGGTCATTAAGGAGCTAAATTATGCGCCGTACTTTCTGACCATTTATGACATCGTGAAATTTGCAACGGAGCAGGGAATTCTGTGTCAGGGGCGGGGCTCTGCCGCCAATTCGGTGGTCTGTTATGTTCTGGGCATTACCTCCGTCTCGCCGGAGCGGCTTGATATGGTGTTTGAGCGGTTTATCTCCGTTGAGCGTAACGAACCGCCGGATATTGATGTTGATTTCGAGCATGAACGTCGTGAAGAAGTTATCCAGTATATCTATGAAAAATATGGTCGCCACCGCGCCGGTTTGTCGGCAACGGTGATCTGCTATCGCGCCCGTTCGGCCATTCGCGAAGTGGGCAAGGCGCTGGGCCTGTCGCAGGATACCTTATCCTCCATGACAAGCCTTATCTGGGGCTGGTCGACGGCAGATCAGGGCGCAAGTCGTGCCCAGATAACAGCGGCAGGTCTTGATCCGGACGACAGGCGGCTGGCACTTTGTGCGGAGTTGAGCCAGAAGATCATGGGATATCCGCGCCATTTATCTCAGCATGTGGGCGGCTTTATCGTCACCAAGTCTCGCCTCGATGAAATCGTTCCTATCGAAAATGCGGCGATGGAAAATCGTACCGTTATTGAATGGGACAAGGATGACATCGATACTCTGGGGATTTTGAAGGTTGATGTGCTGGGTCTGGGGATGTTGTCCTGCATTCGCCGGGCGTTCGAATTGATGAAAACCCATTATGGCGCCACCCATACGCTGGCCTCTCTGCCCGAAGGAGATGACGCGGTGTATGATATGCTGTGTCAGGCCGACAGCATCGGCGTCTTTCAGGTAGAAAGCCGGGCGCAGATGTCTTTCCTCCCGCGAATGAAGCCGCGCAATTTTTATGATCTGGTGATTGAGGTGGCAATCGTTCGTCCCGGGCCCATTCAGGGCGATATGGTGCATCCCTATATCCGCCGCAGAAATGGGGAAGAAAAAGCGGTTTATCCGTCAAAAGAACTTGAAGGAGTTCTGAGCAAAACACTCGGCGTTCCCCTGTTTCAGGAACAGGCTATGCGCATTGCCATTGTGGGCGGGGGCTTCACCCCTGGGGAAGCGGATCAGTTGCGCCGTGCCATGGCGACTTTCCGCAAGATGGGCACCATCAATTCCTTCCATAACAAGTTTATTCAAGGGATGAAAAAAAATGGCTATGACATTGAGTTTGCAGAACGGTGCTTTAAGCAGATTGAAGGGTTTGGCGAATATGGATTTCCGGAAAGCCACGCGGCGTCATTCGCGTTGCTCGTCTATGCTTCGGCCTGGATTAAATGCCATCACCCGGACGTTTTCGCTTGTGCCTTGCTGAATTCCCAGCCAATGGGATTTTATGCGCCCGCACAGATTATTCGCGATGCCCGAGAGCATGGGGTGACGGTGAAGCCACCTGATGTGAATTACTCGGCATGGGACAGCATTCTGGAACCGGGGGAGGGCGGATTGATGCTGCGTCTGGGACTGCGGCAGGTCAGAGGCATGAATGAGGAGGATGCGGCCTGGATCGTCGCGGCGAGACAGAATGGATATGTCACCGTGCGCGATGTATGGATGAGGGCCGGGGTGAAACCCGCGGCTCTCAAACGGTTAGCAAATGCGGATGCCTTTTCTTCTCTTAATCTGGATCGACGTGAAGCGCTGTGGCAGGCGAGCGGGATCAAGGGCGAGAAGCCTCTGCCTTTGTTTTCCTACGCGAGAGAAGATGAGCAGGGGCTCGATCCGGATGCCACTTTACCTAAAATGCATGTCGGTGAAAATGTTCTGCAGGATTACCGTTCTCTTCGCCTCAGCTTGCGGGATCATCCGCTCAAACTTCTCCGCCCGCAGTTTCCGGGCACAGCGCAATCCAAATCCCTGCTGTCAGTCTCCCATAAGCAGCGCGTGAGCGTGGCGGGGCTTGTCCTTGCCCGTCAGCGACCGGGTACGTCGAAGGGGGTGGTGTTCATGACCCTTGAAGATGAGGAAGGCAGCATAAATGTTGTTGTCTGGCAAAAAGTTTTTGAACGCTTCCGGCGGGCGGTGATGACCGGGCGGTTGGTTAAGATATCCGGGGTGCTTGAACGCAAAGATATCGTTACTCATCTGATTGCGGATCACATTATGGATTATTCTTACTATCTGGAAAGCCTGGATGATGAGAATTTCCTCAAAAAACTGTCCAAAGCGACTCCCATTAAAGGCAGCGCGGTGAGTCTGCATAAGCATCCCCGTGATATGACAAAGGCCCTGTTTCCTTCCCGGGATTTTCATTAATCGAGAAAAATGTCGGTGCCTTCCGAGGTGCGGCATACATCCTAAATTTTTATCAACTAACCAGTTGGTTACTATTGACAAGGTTCTGGCTAATATTTAGTTTTGTGACTTGGGTAAGTCAATTCATGGGGGCTTGGAATGCGGCGCGAACGGCGGATCTAAAAAGGAATGCAAACGACATATTTCGGTATTCTTCAGTAAATAATCTGTCATTTTGATCTAGTTATCTGGTTAAAACCGCCTCAGAAAATGGCGACTTCAATGCGGAGGGGAGAGTAGTGGCACCATTGCTTGAAATAGACAATCCGGCTTTGTTAATCGTGGATATGCAGAATGATTTTGTGCGGCCCGGGGCGCCTTTGGAAGTACCCGATGCCCGCAAAACAATCGCGCAGCACCAATCGCTCATTTCCATATTTCGCGCCGCGAAACGCCCGGTTTTTTACACCAAATTTCTTTCCACACCTTATAGATCGCTACTCTGGAATTGGTCACCCGAGTGTGAGGAGGAGACAAAATGCTGCTGGAAAGGGCATCAGCGGCTTTATGAAGACCGCAACGAATCCCTCGACTGCGCCGATATCATCAGTGAAATTTACCCTGAAAACGGGGATCACATTATCGAAAAATTCGGCTATGGCGCGTTTCATGGCACAGCCTTGGCGGATATGCTCCATGCGCTGGAAATAGAAACGGTTATTGTCACCGGTACGGTCACGCAGATATGCGTTGAGGAAACAGCCCGGGAATCCTTTCATCACGGCTTCAAGACAATCATGGTCGCGGATGCTGTTTCATCTTTTGCGCCAAATCTACATGCCGCAACCCTGGAAAATTTCGCGATGAAATTTGGCTGGGTCACTAGCTCCGACGATATATTGACGCGGATGAAACATGCGTAATCCGCTGACTTCTATCCTGAGCAGTAAATATGGCATTATTGTCCTGCTGGGGTTGACCGTATTTTTCGCGTTTATTTTCGTGCCGGAGTTCGGGACGATAAACAATCTTACCAATATTGCCATACAGTCCGCGCCGCTGGCGATCCTTGCGATCGGTCAGACGGTTGTGATTATTGCGGGTCTCATTGATCTGTCCGTCGGCATGCTGCTCGGGCTTATTGTCGTTATTGCTGCCGATATAATGCAAGGTCAGTCAAGTATGACGGTTGTTGCTATCCTTGCTGCTCTCGGTCTGGGCGGCGGTGTTGGAATGATCAATGGCTTGCTCAATAACCTGTTGCGTATTCATCCGCTCATCCTGACGTTCGGGATGCTGAGTATCCTGCAAGGGTTGATCTTCGTCTATACAGACAGAAGTGTGGGGCAGACGTCCCCTGAATTTTCCTGGATGGCAAATGGAACGGTTTTGGGCGTGCCTTTTGCGATTATCTTACTGATTTTTGTTGCGGTCCTTGTCTCATTCCTTCTCCATAGAACACGCCTTGGCGCGCATATATTCGCTGTTGGCGGGGGAGAAGAACAGGCGCGTCGCGCGGGTATTCTGACGGGGCGTGTCAAGGTTTGGGCTTTCATTTTCTCCGGATTGTCCGCGGGCGTCGCGGGTATGCTTGTCGCGGGGCGACTTGGTACGGGTTATCCCAACGCCGGAGTTGGGTATGAACTTGATGCCATTGTCGCCGTCGTCCTCGGTGGGACATCCCTCGCGGGTGGACGTGGTAGCATTCTTGGAACCATCGCAGCAGTTTTTGTTTTGGGCGTCGCCAGTAATATCCTGAATTTGATGGAAATATCTTCCTTTGTTCAGATATTTGTCAAAGGCCTGATCGTTGTGATCGCTATCCTTCTAAATCAGCCAAAAAGGATCGTCGCATCATGAGTGATAGAATGGGAGGCGACGTCGACGGAATTCAGATCAAGCTCTGGCGGTGGGCAAGCTCCAACGCAATCTGGGTAGTTCTTGCGCTGCTGTTTATTGTTGCGGCCCTATTATCTGATGCGTTTCTTCGCCCCGTCTATATTTTCAACGTCGTCCGTCAGGCGGCACCGGTCGGGATTGCCGCCATCGGTGTGACATTGGTCATGATCCTCGGCGGTGTTGATTTGTCGGTCGGTGCCGTTATTTCGCTCACGGCTGTTCTAACGGCGGTCCTGATGGATGGCCATGTCGCGAATATCCCCCTCGCGGTAACAGTCGCACTCGCCACCGGTGCCATTATTGGTGGGATCAACGGAACCCTGATCGCTTATAATCGCGTTTCTCCCTTTATCCTTACACTCGGGATGGCAGTGGTGGTCATGGGTATTACGCAAATTTATTCGGGCGGCACCGCACGGGGGATTGTCTCTCCTGGTTTTCGCGAATTCTTTAATTACAGGATTGGCGGTATTGTTCCTGTCCTTGCGCTCACTTTTCTGGGCCTTGCTTTGGTGGGCGTGAGACTACAGCAAACAACAAAGTTCTGTCGCAACCTCTATCTCATCGGAAGCAATCCTCTGGCTGCGGAACTCTCTGGACTACCCGTCAGAAAAATAACCATCACCGCCTATGCCCTTTCTGGTTTGATGGGGGCTATGGCGGGGATTGCGCTTCTCGCGCGCTCAGGTGTTTCCAGTACTTTCGCCGGTCGGGGGCTGGAGTTCGACGTGCTCGCGGCGGTCATTCTTGGCGGCACGACATTTCAGGGAGGGCGCGGGGGAATTGGCGGCACGATTGCCGCAGTTTTTGTACTGTTGATTGCGTTCAATTTAGTAAACATCGTTGGGCTTGATTACAACGCCCAGCTTATTGTCAAGGGTGCGATAATCATTATTGCATCTTCAGCATACATTTATTTCAAGAAAGTGCGTTAGGTATGCAATGCACACAACACAATAAGGGGAAGGCAATGAGAAAACTTATTACATTTGTCGGAAGCACCTTGGTTTTGATCGGATTATGGACCGGTCTGGCGGTGGCTGCTGATGATGCCCGGGTTATGCAGGAGAAGCGGGCGGCGGAAATGGTCGACACGTCTGCTTACAAGAAAGAAGGACCACTTAAAATCGGTGTTGCCGCCGGTTATATGGGGAACTCCTGGGTTGTGTTCACGCTTCAGCACATCAGGTATGAAGCCTCTCTTCACGACGAAATAACCGAAGTGCTCGTTACGGACGCGGCCTTCAACCCGACGAAACAGGTTGCGGACATCGAAGATCTGATCAGCAAAGGCGTGGACCTGATCCTCTATTGGCCCGTTGATGACAAGGCGATTGAAGGGGCCCTCAAAAAAGCAAAAGATAAAGGAATCCCGACAATTAACACTGGCGGTGGCTTTGTCGACAGTCCTTCCGTTACGGCGAGTGTCTTTATTGATCAGTGGAATCTGGGTGAGATGGTTGCCCGTCGGTTGTTTCAGGATATGGGTGGTAAGGGCAAGATTTTTGCCATGCTCCCAATCGCCGGAACAACGGCGGCTGTCGATCAGCTCGCCGCACTTGAAGCGGTTATGAAAGAGTATCCGGGTATCGAATTGCTGAGCGCGGAATATGGCGATTGGAACCGGGCGAAAGCGAAGCAGATTACGGAAAACCTGCTGCAGAAATATCCTGAAATTGACGGTGTCTTCTCTCCCGCTGGACAGATGTCTATCGGCGTGGCTGAAGCGTTCGATGAAGCCGGCCGGCTTGGTGAAGTTGTGATGTCACCGGGCGATGAATATAACGGTTGGCTGAAATGGGTTCGCGATCATAACCAGGGCGGCGCCGTTACCTTCCCGACACGGGCAGGTCAGGAAGCACTTCGTCTTGGCATGCGTATCTTGCGCGGTGAAAGTGTGCGCAAGGGCATGAAGGTTCCATCAGAGTATATTTCTCCCGGCGCAGCAGGTGCATATGCGGAAGCGGATCGTCCGGATGACTGGTGGGCCAGTGAGCTGCCGGAAGAATGGAAACCGAAATAACTCTATCAAATTCACACTGAGGGGCAGCAATGTTGCTTGAAATCAAAGGATTGACGAAGCGATTCCCTGGTGTGTTAGCACTTGAGAGCGTGGATTTTTCTGCCAAGGCAGGGGAAGTCCACGCTCTAGTTGGTGCGAATGGGGCCGGAAAAAGTACACTAATGAATCTGCTATCTGGCGTTTACCGTCCGACAGATGGCGAAATAATAATTGATGGCCAGGCTGTACAGCTTTCAACTCCTGGCATTGCCGTCAGTTGCGGCGTCAGTACCGTTTATCAGGAATTCAGCTCAATACCTCAACTGACTGTCGCGCAGAATATATTTTTGGGGCGAGAGCCTTGCGGAAAATCCGGCATCTTGAGCCATAAGAGAATGTACGCCGATGCGCGCGCAATACTCGATAAATATCACCTTGAATTGGATGAAAAAGCTCTGGTTGAGAACTTGACGGTTGCCAATTTGCAATTGGTTGAAATCGCACGGGCGCTCTCGGTTGAGTCCCGTATTCTCATCCTCGATGAGCCAACGGCTGTATTGTCGATACCCGAACAGGAAAACCTCTTCCGTATCATCGAACAACTGAAACAGCAGGGCATGCTGATCCTGTATGTGTCTCACCGAATGGAGGAGATATTCTCAATCTCTGATCGGGTGACCGTCCTGCGGGACGGAAAGAAAATTGATACGGTGCAGACAGCGGATATTTTACCTGCGGATATCATTCGCATGATGATCGGCCATGATATCGAGCAGTCCTCAGGGCTCTCTACGGCTGATTCAGGAGAGCCAATCTTTGAGGTTAGTTTCAAAGACAAACGTCGTGGTTTCACGGTCGTAAAGGGCGAGATACTCGGTGTTGCCGGACTCGTTGGCGCTGGTCGGACCCGTCTTGCGCGCAAGCTCATCGGTATAGAGGAAAATAACGATATGGACATCCTCCTGCATGGGGAGAAAGTCAATCCCGGATCTCCGCAGGATGCCATTCAGCAAGGTATTGTTTATCTGACCGAAAACAGGAAACATGACGGTCTTTTTGCCAATCTGTCTGTTCTTAAAAATACAACTGCGTCGGCACTGGAAAGATTTACATCCTTTGGTTTTTTGCGTCAGGGAAATGAAAAGAAAGCTGGCACAAAGATACTTGATCGATTGCATCTGGTCGCGAGTTCTGTCGATGTCCCGATAAGCACCTTGAGTGGTGGAAATCAGCAGAAGGCGATTTTTGGCCGGGCGCTCATGTGTAATCCATCAGTGCTTATATGTGACGAGCCAACACGAGGGGTTGATGTTGGGGCGAAGGAAGAGATTTATCAGCTGCTGGTCGAACTTGCCCAGCAGGGGGTAGCAATTATTTTTATTTCATCCGAGATGAAGGAATTGTTTGCGGCCGCACATCGCTTGCTCGTTCTCCATGAAGGCGACATCGTAGAAGATTTGCCAACCAGCCAACTGACGGAAGAGAAAGTGCTTCAGGCGGCCACCGGTACGCTAAATTGAATATAGTGACTATTATACAAAGGCTCCGAAATGACTGAGGATATCAAGTTGAAACTGGCTGTCGTGCAAATGGACTGTGCCGTTGGAGATATAGGGGCAAATTTGCGTAAAATAGGCCGATTTGCCGAGACAGCGGGAGAACAGAATGTCGATCTGGCGATATTCCCCGAATGTGCAACAACAGGATACTTTATCTCCGATGATCTTGCCCATCTTGCAGAGCCCAAGGACGGACCCACAGATCAAGAACTCTCCAGGATAGCGGCAAAGTCGGGCATTCACATGGCCATCGGCACCGTCGTTGAGGATGGCGGGAAGTTCTATAATGCACAGGTTTTATTTTCACCCACCGGGAAACGATTGGCGACATATTACAAGGCTCATCTATTCTCGGCGGAGCGGCTCTCCTACGAGCTTGGAAATACGCCGACTGTTGTCGATACAGACTTGGGGCGGATTGGGATGACAATTTGCTATGACATGATTTTCCCGGATTATTTTCGCACTCTCGTCAACCGGGGTGCAGAGATCATCATCAATAGTACAAACTGGATCAGTGACGCCTACCAACGGGATGTTTGGGGCTGGAGCGGCGTTACGACACAAGGTATGGCCGCCACAAGAGCTCTGGAGAATGGGGTGATCGTTGCCATGGCCAATCGCACAGGAACGGAGATGGGCTTTGATAGCCTCGGCCATTCCTGCATCATTGCGCCGTCGGGCCATATCCTTGCATCTATCCCGAACGGGGAAGGCATCGCTATCGCGGATCTCGACTTTAAGGCTGAGGATATTGAGAAGTGGCGCTCCGTCGCGACCTACCGGCAAGACCGGCGACCGGAACTCTATGACTAATAGATTGGGCAAGTGCAGACCGATCTTCTGACACCAGCCAACGCGTAGCAGATCCCCAGTAAAAACTCTGTCGATCAGGCGGGGCATTTCACCTAGACTGTAAATTCCGGGAACCTTTCTGTTTGCCTGTCGTCTAACAGGGCAAAAAGGAATGATTAATATGCCCCAGAAACTTGCAGTAATTGAAATGATGGATGACGTCGAGCTCGCACGATATGCGGCGGCCCGAAACCCGCATGCAGTGCGAACAATTACCACGCGCAATAATCAGCGTTTGTTTCGAACGGCATGGAGTGTCCTGCGCAATCATGCAGATGCGGAAGAGGTGGTCCAGGAGGCGTATTTGAAAGCGTTTAATTCTCTCGAAACATTCAGCGGCAACTCCAGCCTGTCAACCTGGCTCACCCGTATTGTTTACAACGCAGCAATTGACCGCCAACGAGCAATTAAACGTCGCCATAGCGAGTATTTACAGCAGGATGTCGCCATCTTGGAAGAATATCAGGCACGATATGAATCGCAGTCAGGCCGGCTATCTCCGGAAACAGAACTGTTGCGAAAGCAGTTTTCTGAGCTTTTGAAAACCGTCATTGCCCGCCTGCCTGACGAATTCCGCTCTGTATTCGTCCTGCGTGATATTGAAGGGATGTCTGTAGCCGAAACAGCCGACGCGCTACAGATAAAGGAAGCAACGGTTAAATCACGGCTTTTCAGGGCCCGCCGTGAATTACGCGAGCATCTGGAACTCAAGTTCGAGACCGTCGCCGTGGATGCGATTTCCTTCGCTGGTGCCGATTGCGATGCCATGACCAATCGTGTTCTGGCCGCCCTGAATATCTAAGTTCACCCACCCCCCCTTAACGAGGAGTATTTCGATGCCAAATAACAGTATGATTCTGTCTTCACGACGCGCATTTCTGGGAAAAACCGGAAAAACATTGTCGGCGACGGCGCTTGCCATGGTTGTCGGCGGCAATATACGGTCGGCGACCGCCACCACCACCGATGCTTCGCAGGATATTAAAATTCTGAATGCCGCCATTGCGCTAGAGCATGAAGGCATTGCTGCGTATCAGATTGCAGCCACTAGTGGCCTGCTGGACCCTGCCGTTGTTGATATCGGTGTGACGTTTCAGGGCCATCATAAGGGGCATCGAGATGTTCTTGTGAAGGCCGTTGAAATGCTGGGTGGAACTCCGGCAGAGGAAAAATCACTCGGTGCCTATGCACAAGAGCTGAAGGCCTCAACTCTTAAAAATCAGGCAGATGTTTTACGTCTTGCATTAGCATTGGAGACTGGGGCGGCCAATGCATATCTCGGGCTGATCCCCTCTCTTGGACCGGATTATCACCAGGTCGCCGCCCAAATGGCTGGAGATGAAGCGTTCCATGCAGCCATTTTGGCAAACGCACTTGGCCAGCCGATCCCCAAAGCAGCGTTGATGTTTGGCTAAACCTTATCTTCGTGAAAGCTATATCTACTCATGAAAACCCCATTGTATGTCATCGTGTTATTCTGTGCAGTTCTGATATCCGGTAGCGCGTTAGCAAAAGACGCTATCAATTCTATCGGCATGGATAAAACACAAGTGACATCGCAAGGAGACAGCGTCCCCCCTTACGTTGTCTCCGAAAAATTGGTTGGCGTAGGAGAAAAGCTGTACAAGCGCCGTTGCGGGGGGTGCCATTCTCTCGACAATAACCGGATCGGCCCCCGGCATCGGGATGTCTATGGCCGCAAAGCTGGCGTGGTTGCCAATTTTAAATATAGCAAGGCACTAAAGAATCTTGATGTGATTTGGACAGACGAAACACTCAATGACTGGCTGGTGAACCCAACGGCCTTCGCCAAAGGCACGTCGATGGGATTTCGTTTGGGCAAGACCAATGAAAGGAATGCGATTATTGAGTATCTGAAATCTTTGTCATCTGCGCCGGGTTTTTCCGCTGGCGTAAAGTAGGAAGGTTATCAGTTGTTATCAGTTGTTATCGCCCCTCTTTTTTATCTGGCCTTCGCGGATGGTGATATAGGTTGTTGCGGCAATAATCATGCCACCGCCAATCCATAAATAGATCCCCGGGACTTCGCCAAAAGCAAAAAAGGCAATGATGGATATCCAGACAAGTCGGGAAAACTCGACGGGGAGGACTACTTGCGCCTCTCCAAATTTGAGGGCATTGGCCATCGCGAGTTGTCCGATGCCGCCCATAATGCCGATTGCCACGAGCCAAGCTAAATCATAGAGCGTGGGTGTGGTCCAGACGAATAAAGCAGGTATCAAGACGATCGGTGCCATAACCAGAGACATATAGGCCGTTATCGTTGCCGCGGATTCGGTACGTCCCAGATCCTTGATGATCATCATGCAAACGGCCCAGCCAAACGCAGCGCCAAGGGTTACGATGCTCTCAATTCCGACATGGGCAAATCCCGGACGTATGATTACGATCGTGCCGACAAATCCGACAAAGATGGCGGCCCAGCGGTTCAGCCCCACCTTTTCCTTAAAAATAATGACAGCCAGAATAATTCCGAAGAGAGTTGCGGAAAATCCAAGGGCTGTTACCTGCGCCAAGGGGCCAATTGAGAGAGCGAAAAAGAAGCCCAACATACAGACCGCATTGATCACACCGCGGAGGCATAGCATCGGTAAACGCTTTGTATTTAACACGCTAAGTCCATGCCGATAGAAAAACGGCGCGAGCGCGAGCAGCCCAAAAACCAGACGGAAAAACGCAGCTTCAAACGGATGAATAGTCTCCGAGATATGACGCACACCCGAGTGCATGCCTGTCATTGCAAGCGTGTACAACAGCATCCACATAATTCCCGTCAGGTTACTTTTAGGGATAGAACTAATGTTGGGTGCTGACACTGAATTGAACTCCCGAATAACTGGGCTTTATTGTTATCATTATTCGCAATCAAGCCTTACGGGACGCTCTGCCTGTGTAAGGAACTGTCGCTTTAATCCGAGATGGTTTTAGGCGAACGAGCGCTATAATAAATTGTTTTTCAATCGCTGTCCGAAATATCCTGTAGTGAGTAGGAGAAAGTGGTGAATACCTGCCCACCCGAGATCCTTTAGGGATATCACGAATAGACAGATAAGTTCATATCATCGGCGGATCAGACTTCCGTCAGGATTTCGGAATAGGGCAGGCGTGATTTAGGAAGAGTGGCGTTGAAGTCCGCTTTGGTGTCATGATAGCCAACCGGCACGACAACAAGACTGCTGTATCCTTTTTCACGTAAGCCAAATTCTTTGTCCAGAACCTTGGCTTCGATCCCTTCCATAGGTGTTGCGTCTATACCAAGTGTTGCCACGCCAAGCAAGAATTGGCCGATATTCAGATAAACCTGCTTGTCCATCCAATGCTGAACGTCTTTGTAATCCTGCTTGTGAATATTGACGAACAGGCTGCGTCCTGCATGCATTTGCGATTTGAATGTCTCCGGATCACCTGCGAAACGGCCGTCTTTTTCTTCCTGCACAAGCACTTTCTGTAGAAATTCTTCTTCTATGGACAGGCGGCTGCTAAACACCACAACGTGGGACGCGTTTACTATTGAATTACGGTTGAACGGAAAAAGTCGGTCTGTCGCTTTAGCAATTCTTTCCTTTCCTTCTTCGGTCGAGGCGAGAATGAAATGCCAAGGCTGTGCGTTTGTGCTTGATGGGCTGAAGCGCAGTAATTCCTTGATTTTTTTAACGTTTTCATCAGAGATTTTTTTCGAAGGGTCAAAGGCCTTCGTCGTGTGCCTGTTCTTAGAGAAATGTGTGATATCGAAAGCTGGCGCAAGAGTGTTGATATTTTGAATGGTCATGATACGGGTTCCTTTCGTTTGATAACGGGAACCTAGTCATTGCCGTGCGGCGAAACTATCTGCTGATTTTAAAAATCATTCTTTTGTCAGTTAAAAGAATACGTCCATTTTAGCAAACGATCGGCGTCTGATAAAAGAAAGGTCTCTTGAAACTAATTTGTTTTACCTTCGGTTTTAATAAATTAACTGGTTAAATTATTAAATTAAGGATTTGATTTATGAGCTGCCAGATTTATCCAAAAGCGCCTTCTTACATTTCGCGAGCGATTTCAGGAGCTCCTTTCGTTCCTCATAGTCTTCAGTGACGTCCCGCATGATGGCGGCAACTGCCGTCAGGCTGCCAGATGAATCCGACAGGCCCAGGATTGAGAATTGGGTTGAAATGCGTTGTCCGTCCTTTCGGATCGCCGGAACTGAAAGGAGGTCTCCTGCGCCATATTTGGTTTTTCCGGTTTCCATTGTTTCCGAATATCCATCCCAATGTCGTTTGCGCAGGTTTGGTGGGATGATAATATCAAGCGACTGACCAACTGCTTCGGCGGAGGAAAACCCGAATATCCTTTCCGCGCCAGAATTCCAGAATTTAATGATGCCGTTTGCATCGGAGACAACGATTGCGTCTGAAATATTTTGAACAAGCGTTTCAGAAAAATTTTGAAGATCCATGTGGGATACCCGAAAAGCAAGAGAATGATTAGACTTTATTTCCTTTTTTTGCGCGCTTTCTACGCGATTTGCAAGGGATACGGCATCACTATGGTTGATCGATGTTGATGCAGCCCTTTAAGATCGCCTTTAGATAAAAAGAAAGGCCAGCCAAATATAATCCGGCTGGCCTTCAATCGTTGAACCGCTTGTGTTTTTTACTGAGCGGTCATCTTGATGTTTTTATCAAGATATTCGTTCGTATAGGATTCCGCCGGATTGAACGGCTTCTCGACGCCGAAATAGGTATCAATCAGATCATATGTTTTTTGAATACGATCTCCACTGAAGAAGCCAAGTCCCTCTGTTGTGGTAGTTTCGTCAGCCATGAGTTCCTTAACGCGTGTCCATTGATCTTCCATAGCTTTTTTATCGAGACCGCTGGCGGCATCCATGATCGACTTGACGCATGGGTCCGGGTTCTTCACACATTCAGCGTAAGCACGTTGGGTGACTTCAACAAATTTCGCGACGACTTCCGGGTTTTCTTTCATATAGGCCGTGTTGACGATGAAAGAGTTGCCGTACGGGTTAATGCCATATTCACTCCAGCGAAGGAAATCAAGATCATCCCCAAAGGCGCTTACTTTTGCGTCATGACCGTTGTAGAACTCACTGATGATATCAACGCGGTCTGCCGCGAGGGAAGGGTTCTTCGCAGGCGGTGCCAGATTAACAAAGCTGACGGCCCCATCCTCCAGTCCGACAGCCTTGGCAAAGGCCGGCCAGAGGACGCGCGCGGCATCACCCGGAGGGTTCCCTAATGTGCGGCCCGCAAAATCCTTGGGGCCCTTTATGCCGGAAGATTTCTTCCAGTAGAGGGTCAGTGGAGAGTTGGCGTAGAGCACCATAATTGCAGTGAGGTCGGCGCCTTTCGCTTTCGCAACAAAGGCGGTTCCCAATTCGGCAATCCCGAATTCAGAGGAACCTGTGCCAACTGTCTGCGCCGCAAGACCGGACCCCTTGCCACTATTTACCTGCAAATCAACTCCGGCATCGGCATACCAACCTTGATCAAGCGCATAATAAATTGGTGCATGGTCCGCACCAGGTGTCCAATTAAGAATGAGGTTTGCCTCTTTAGCAAAGCCGGCGGTCGTGGATAGGCCCAACAGGGCGAAACCGGCAATCCAGGTTCCTAAAAGCTTCTTCATGACTCTCTCCTGTAAATTGAAATAAATATCGACTTTTGCTAATTAATCTTTAGCCGCCAGCCGCGATCAATTATAATTTCTGCGGTCGATATAAGTTGTCAGATCGTGCAATAATGTTATCTATGTCATAATATAAGTCAATATATATCCAACTGGTTGGTTGGTTAGAGGGAATATGGGTAGAGTCTCGACGAAGCAGAATGGCAAGCCATTGGCAAGTGAAACACAGCCAAAAAAACGTGTTCCGGGCGCGACGCGAAAAAAGCTACTGGCGGCCGGTCGGAAGGAATTCGCCAATCGTGGATTTGAGGGCGCGCGCGTTGACGAGATTGCGAAGAGGGCAGGGGTGAACAAGCAACTAGTTTACCATCATTTCGGGAATAAGGATGAGCTCTACCGGCATGTACTTGAAAGCATTTATCAGGATATCCGCGAGCGCGAACAGGCGTTAAAGCTCGATACGCTTCCCCCGCTTGAAGCCTTACAAAAGCTGGTTGAATTTTCTTTTGATTATACGGCAAAGAACCGGGATTTTGCGCCTATTTTGATTGATGAGAATGTCCACAAGGGCAGGCATATGAAAGATATAGCGGATCTGGAAACCTTACATTCGCCATTGATCGTCGCAATTGGCCAGATCCTGGAACGAGGGGAGAAAGAGGGCTTGTTTCGAAGCGGACAAAATCCCGAGCAGCTCTATATTTCCATTGCAGCCCTCGGCTTCTTCTATTTTAGTAATATGTATACATTGTCTGCCATTTTTGGCCATAAGCTTGACACGCGCGAGAATATCTCCGAGCGGAAAGCGCATGTTGTGAAGTTAATAACGGACGCGATTATCAAGTAACCGTCTGCGGCAGACGCGGCTTGAAAATTGACAGTGCGCTCGTCGTTCCGTTATTGACAGCAGATATTTTTATGTTCAATAATCAACCAACTGTTTGGATGATATTCAGGTTTGGCATAGGAAGTATGTATGGGCGAACAAACACAAAGCGCAAGCACGAATCCGGATGCCGATGATAGTGTGATCAGTCGTCAACCTACTCGCTCCCGGTTTGGCAAACAATGGCCGCTGTTTGTTTCCAATCTGCCAAGATATTCCATTGTGGCATTCATGCATATCCTCGTCCTGGTGCTTTGGTATGCAGTGACGGCGTCTGGCTTTGTTCACAAGCTGATCCTGCCATCCCCGGGGGAGACTTTTGCGACCCTAACTCAGCCACAGTATCAATGGGCAAATAATACATTCATTACGGCATGGGAGATTTTGGCAGGATACTGTCTGGCGGTAGTTGTTGGTGTCATGCTTGCGCTTATGTTTTCCTGGTTTCGAAGTTTGCAGACAACCCTGTTTCCTCTGTTCGTGACGTTCAGCATGATCCCGAAAATTGCGTTGGGCCCGCTTCTAATTGTCTGGTTTGGATATGGGATCGGGACGAACATATTCTTTGCGTTTATCCTGTCATTCTTCCCGATCTTGATCACCTCCGGGCGCGGTCTCAGGGAGGTGGAACCTGATCTCCTTGATCTGGTTCGGGCGCTTAAAGGAACGCGCTGGCAGATCTTTCGCAAAATCCAGCTACCGGGCGCCATGCCGTATATTTTCTCCTCCATGAAGGTTGGCGCGATCCTCGCGCTTGCGGGGGCGATTGTGGGCGAATTCGTGGCCTCAAGTCAGGGCCTTGGGTATTTGATGATACAGGTGCAATCAACATTGGATACCGCGGCCATGTTCATGGCGGTAATTTTGCTCAGCGTACTGGGAATTAGTCTTTTTGGGATTGTCACTCTGCTTGAGTATATTTTTGTCCCAAGCGATGCCCGACTGGATAATCAGTCCTAAGGTCAAGGATCGACGTATGACAGAAGAACTCGCTTTTAAATCTGCGCAAAACCTTTCGAAATCTTTTTCTACAGGTGAGCTTTCGCCTATAGATGTTGTGGAAAATCTATTCTCGCGAATTGAAAAACTGGAGCCGATCCTCAACGCTTTTTGCGTTCTCGATCAAGAGGCCGCAATGACGGCCGCCCAGGCATCGGAGAAAAGGTGGGCAGTGGGTGAACCGTTAAGCGCTATTGATGGAATTCCAGTCTCGGTAAAGGATATTATCCTGACAAAAGGCTGGCCAACATTGCGGGGCTCATTGACTATCGATCCTGATCAGCCTTGGGATGTCGATGGACCGGCCGTAGCGCGGCTGCGGGAGGCCGGGGCCGTGATTTTCGGCAAGACAACAACACCGGAGTTTGCCTCAAAGCCGGTCACGAACAGTGCCTTGACCGGCATCACCCGAAACCCGTGGAATCCTGCGCTTACGCCGGGTGGGTCGAGTGGTGGAGCCGCTGCTGCGGTGGCCTCTGGTCTGGCGCCGCTGGCGCTTGCCACGGATGCAGGCGGATCCATCAGAATTCCGGCCAGTCTCTGCGGTGTGTTCGGCCATAAACCAAGCGGTGGGCGTGTCCCGATGTTTCCACCAACGCCTTACGCAAGTCTTGCCGGGTTTGGTCCGATTACCCGAACGGTTGGCGATGCCGCGATGATGCTGAGCGTGATTTCCCGCCCTGACCCAAGGGATTTTGGCAGCTTGCCCTATGATCCAGTGTCTTATGAAGACCTGATTGAAGAGGGTGATCTCTCAACACTTCGTATCGCCTATAGCCCTACTCTGGGGTATGCGGATGTCGATGCGGAAGTTGAGGGCACTGTCCGTGCCGCCGTAGACAGGCTTTCGGATAGTGGCGCGCGGATAGATGTGCTGGACAAGGTGATGGACAGCCCGATTGATATGTTGGAGCGTTTGAAGCGTGGGTTCGCTGATTATGCCTTTCGGCATCTCGGGCCCGAGGGCCTTGCGAAAGTTGATCCGCAGATTGCTGCTGAAATTGAAGCCGCGCGCGGTGCGGGCCTTGCAGAACATTTTGATGCCGAGATAGAGCGTGCGGCGCTGCATCGTCACATGGCGGAGTTCCACGAAACTTATGATATTTTGCTGTCGCCTGCGATTTCCGCTCAGGCGTTTCCTGCGGAACTTGATGCCCCGGAAGGCGGTGGTCGGTATGACTGGATACCCTTCACGTCACCTTTCAATTTAACGCGTCAGCCAGCGGCTTCTATCCCTTGTGGTTTTTCTTCGAGCGGGATGCCAATCGGGATGCAGATCGTCGGGCCGCAGTTTGCAGATACGCGTGTCCTACAGGCGGCAAGACTGTTTGAGAAAATATTACCTTGGGATGAATTCAGGCCAGGCTATGGAATGTGACGAATGGACCATGGTACTTACAGATAGTCGCCCATATGAATGATCTAGAGACCTTACAGTTCGGCACCTTGACGCTCGATGACATGGCGGCTGTCCTTGCCTTATCGGAAGAGGCGGGGTGGACGCAAGTGTCCGACGATTGGGCTCTGATGATGACGACCGGGTCTTGCGTTGGATTTCGCGATAAGACGGGAGTGCCCATCGCTTCAGGCGTTGCCTTGCCTATGGATGACAAAATCGGTTGGGTTAGCATGATTTTGGTGACAAAGGATTGGCAGCGAAAAGGTTTGGCGACGAAATTAGTCGAAAACTGCTGCAATTGGCTTGAAGAGCAAGGGATTACGCCGTTGTTGGATGCAACCCCGGATGGTCGTGCGGTATATTCAAAGATGGGGTTCTCTGATCAGCTTGGTATCACCCGGTGGCGATGCGAAGCTATAACTGCGGTCAAGGAAGAAGAGGATTGCCAGGCAAGAGCTGACGATCTGATTTGGATTTCGGATTATGATGCTGAGGTGTTTGGGGCGTGTCGACCGTCTATAGTCGGCAATTTGATGATGCGCGGGCCAGCTTTCGTCGATAAAAATCAGAATGGAATTCTGCTTGGGCGAGAAGGGCGGGGCGTGACCCAGATTGGCCCGATTTCCGCAGAAAACGGCACTATCGCGGCCAACCTTCTTGATGCGGCGTTATCTTCCCTCTCCGGCACGGTGACGATTGATGCCTTTGATGCACAGCTGGAGTTTGCAAGCCATTTGGCGGCTCGCGGCTTCAAGGCGCAGCGCGGCTTCACCCGAATGACACGCGGACCGGTCACACCATTAGGGAAGGCGTCTCATGCCTTTGCCGCCGCGGGGCCGGAACTGGGGTGACTGGTGGGTTTTTGGTGGAAAATGCGAAACAGTTGGAAGATTACCCGTGGTTTTTAGGACGGGAAATTTTTCGCTCAGATTTTATATGATCTTGAATTGAAAGCAGAAAGCATGACTACGGATACGATAATTAGCCTTTCCGGTATCAAGAAAATATACCGCACCAAGGAAAAGGAAACGATTGCCGTCTCCGATGTCAGTATGAAGATCAATACGGGTGACTTTATCTCTTTGGTGGGGCCGTCCGGCT
Source organism: Sneathiella sp. HT1-7 (assembly GCF_020731145.1). Lineage (GTDB taxonomy): Bacteria > Pseudomonadota > Alphaproteobacteria > Sneathiellales > Sneathiellaceae > Sneathiella. Next base: position 151,204 of record NZ_JAJFZN010000003.1, read on the forward strand.
GCGGTAAATCTACAATCCTGAAAATTATTGCCGACCTTATTCCGGTCGAGGGCGGATCAATCGAGATTGGCAATGCAACGCGCCCGATAGATCGAAGCCGGGATATTGGCATGGTGTTTCAGCAGGCATTGCTGCTGAAATGGCGGAAGATTATCGATAATGTTCTCTTGCCCGCTGAAATCCTTGGGCTACCAATGAAAGAGGCGCGAGGGAGGGCGAAAGACCTGCTCGAAATGGTGGGTCTGCGAGGGTTTGAGGATGTGTATCCCTATGAACTTTCGGGTGGCATGCAACAAAGAGCGGCAATTGCCCGATCCTTAGTGCATGATCCGGAAATTGTCCTGATGGATGAACCGTTTGGCGCACTTGATGCGTTGACGCGCGAAAAAATGAATACGGAGCTGCATCAGATCTGGCGAAAATCAGGAAAGACCGTTTTGTTCGTCACCCATAGCATCCAGGAAGCTGTTTTTCTTGGCACTCATTGCGCGGTTCTAACGGCGGGACCGGCGCGGATGGCCTCCTATTTTCCAATTGAACTCGATGTGCCGCGACATTTGGCGATCAAGACGGAACCGCAATTCGGCACCTATACCCGGAAAATTTACGATCTGCTTGGTGTTGAATAGTGCAATTTATTCCTCTCCTTTCAGAGGTGCATTAGACTTTTGTATATGACTTCCTCGAAAGTGCTGTTCACGCCGCTTCAGCCCTTGCGGTAAAATCAGTTTCGATTCGTATCAAAGTGCTGATTATATAGAAACTCTTCTCCTCGATGATCGGTATCAATCGGCACTGAATCCTTTTAAATCAGAGCGATATTCCCCGTGAAAAAGGATTCTTGACAAGCGCGATGTATTATCAATATCTTTTCTTAAGTATCCAGCAGGTTACTTATTCCTACAGGGAGATAATAAAATGAAATTCATCATATCGATGCTTGCTGCTGTGGCCTTGTTTGCTGCGCCAGCAACAGCAGAAGAGTATTCTTGGAAACCGGACAAACCGGTAACAATCATCGTGCCATGGTCTGCGGGTGGTTCAACCGATAGCGTTACACGCGTTCTTGCGGGCGAACTTGAAGATGCGCTGGGCCAGACTGTTGTTATTGTCAATCAGCCTGGCGCCGCGGGTTCCGTTGGGACGACAAACGCATGGCAGGCAGATCATGATGGCCTGACTTGGGCCGCAGGGGCCGCCATTGACCTTGGTGCCTATCAGGTTCTTGGCATGCTCGACGTTCCGGTAACCGATTGGAAACTTTATCTGCATATCGCCAATGTTGCTGTCGTCGGCGCAAACCCCGATTCAGGATATAAAGACTTTGGTGACGTGCTCGCTGCAATGAAATCCGATCCGGATAGCGTTTCAGTCGCAACAGCCGGTGTAACTTCCGGTGGTCATAACGCCATGGAATCAATTGCCCAAACGGCTGGCGGTAAGTACAAGCATGTGAGCTATGACGGTGGTAAACCGGCAGTACTGGCGGCAGTTTCTGGTGAAACCAAGCTGACGACGCAGCTCGCATCCGAGCAGGCGGAAATGATCCGTGCTGGCCGTATTGTCCCGCTTGCAGTGCTCGCCGACAAACCACTTGTCATTGAAGGATATGGTGAAATTCCGTCCATCAAGCAGTGGGTGCCGGACATCAAGACGGCTAACAACTACTTTGGTATCTGGACGCCTGCTGACGTTCCGGCCAACGTTCTTGAAACCATGGACAAGGTATGGGCGAACGCCATCGCCAAGTCCGATGCAATGGCGGAATATGCTGCAAACCGGGGCGCGATACTTGATCCGTCTTCAGGTGATGCGGCTCTTGAGGCTGTTAGTCCGGCCCTGACGCAGAATGTCTTCCTGCTGTTCGATGGCGGTAAGACAAAGAATGATCCAACTAAATACGGTTTTAAACGCCCATAGCGTTTGATCCTTTGGCATCCCCCTTGGCGCTGAGTGCGTCAAGGGAATGCTTGGGCTTGCCTTTTGACCCTGCCGGGAGCAGGGCATTGGATCAGGAAAGTTAATTTATGGACGGCCTCATATCCTTTGCAAACTCCGTTGCTTCCATCCTGACGAGCTGGTCAGCCGTCGATGTTGTATGGGCGACGCTGCTCGGCATTATCGTCGGCATGTTGCCGGGTTTAACTGCCACCCTCGGTGTTGCGTTGCTGACGACATTGACGTTCAAAATGGAAGCGGATCAGGCAATCCTTATTCTAGTTTGCATGTATGTTGGCGCGATTTATGGCGGGAGCCGGAGCGCCATTTTGCTGAATATCCCTGGTACGCCCGCGAATGCGGCGACCGCGCTTGACGGATTTCCACTGGCTCGATCGGGCAAGGCGGGGTCGGCGATGGCCATTGCAACAACCGGGTCAGTCTTTGGCGGTTTGATCGGCATGATGGCTCTGGCAGTTATTGCGCCAGTCCTTGCAGAATTTGCGTTGTCTTTCGGGGCGTTTGAATTTTTCTGGCTAGCGGTATTTGGCGTTCTTATATCCGGCCAGCTTACTTCGCTTGATGATCCGATTAAGGGTTGGATTGCGGGTTTCCTTGGACTCTTCATCGCAACAATTGGGCAGGAAGGCATATATGCCGTCCCGCGCTTCTCTTATGGCTCGACGGATCTCTCCGGGGGGATTGGATTGCTTCCCGCTATGGTGGGGGCGTTCGGCCTTGCGGAGATTTTGACGGTTATGCGCCACGAAGCCTATGAAGCTGTCCGGGCAAAATCGGACAGTGTCTGGTCCGGTATCCGCGACGCTTACAAATATAAATTTACCGCCATTCGCTCAGGCCTAATCGGGACTCTTATGGGTTTGATTCCCGGTGTTGGTGAAGATATGGGATCCTGGGCGTCCTACGCGGCGGCCCGGCAATCATCCAAAAACAAAGAAGAGTTTGGTAAAGGCTCGGTTGAAGGGTTGCTTGCAGCTGAGTCCGGGAATAACGCCGCAGTTCCGGGCGCACTCATTCCGGTTTTGACATTGGCTGTACCTGGCTCTGCACCGGCCGCTGTTTTGCTGGCGGCGATGATTATTCATGGCATTCGCCCCGGACCACTGATCATGATCGAATCTCCGGGCTTTGTTTATTCCGTTGTGGCCATGGTGTTTTTGGCGACGATTGCGATGGGTGTTCTCGGGCTGCTGCTGACCCGGCCACTTGTGATGGTCCTCAAAGTGACGCGAGAGCGCCTGATGCCGATCATCTTTGTCCTCTGTACCGTTGGTGCTTTTGCTATAGCCAGTCGGACGTTCGATGTTTGGGTGATGCTGTTCTTCGGTGTCTTCGGCTTTATCCTTCGGGAACTGAAATATCCGATGGCGCCGCTTATTCTCGGGATTGTTCTCGGCGATATTCTGGACAAGAGTCTGCGGCGCGGTCTTGTATTGTCTGATGGCGAACTTATTCAGTTCTTTAATCGGCCGATCAGTATGGTGCTTTGGATATCTGCGCTTCTCTTTATCTTGCTGACGATGCCCTCAATCCGAAATCTGCTAGGCCGTCTTTTCAAACAGAAAACTGAGGGAGGGATCCAATGAGCCAGCCAGCCATGAACAAGGCGGATTTTATCTCCTCAATCGTTCTGACGTTATTCGGTATCGGGATTGTTGTGGAAAGCTTGCGCCTTCCAAGGCTCGAAAATCTCAATGTCAACTCCTACACGGTACCGGGAATTGTACCGGGATTTCTGGGGCTGTTCCTGACTATTGCGGGCCTCGCTATTCTTGTGCGGTCCATACGGCGTGGGGGGTGGAAGCTCAGCCTGAACAAAGATGGAGTGCGCCGCTGGCTTGGTTCCGCCATGGTCATGCGAACCGCCGTAACCGTAGTTATAACAATGGGCTATGCGATCTTGTTATTTCCGAATGTGCCATTCTGGATTGCGACGCCGATTTTCATATTCGTATTTGTCGTCGCAACGGAAGCGATGAAATATGGCGGCCTGCCGAGCCGTATGAAACTGCTAACCGCGCTTGTCCTTGCCATCATTGCCGGTCTCGTCATCAATTATGTATTTCAGGACTTGTTTTTTGTCCGACTGCCGGGAGGCTGAATCTTTATGCTACTAAGTCTATGTAATGAAGTGCTGCGCGATTATCCTTTTCCGGATCAATGCCGCATCGCGGCCTCCTTGGGGTATAAGGGGCTGGAAGTGGCGCCCTTTACACTGGGCGATGATCCGATGGCACTGACGGAGGCGACGGCGGAAGAATGCCGTCGGATTGCCGAAGACTATGGCTTGGAGATCACCGGGCTTCACTGGCTTCTGGTTGCACCTCCCGGACTTTCGATCACGACAGATGACATGGCTGTCCGGGGCAAAACCCTGTCCTTGATGGAACATCTGATTACGTTATGTGCGAGCATGAACGGTTCTGTCCTCGTGCATGGCTCACCGGCGCAGAGATTGCTGTCTCAAGCGGCAACACCTGAGGCCGCGCGTGAAAATGCCATGGACTGCTTCGCGAGAGTTGCAAGCTGGGCGCAGGCGGCAGGGGTTACATATTGCATTGAACCGCTTAGCCGAAATCAGACCGACTATATCAATACTGTTGAAGAGGGGGCGGAGATTGTCGCGGCAATCGACTCTCCGGCGTTTAAAACCATGATCGATACGGCCTCTGCTGGTCTTGCAGAGGAAGAGGCGGTTGATGCACTCATCCGAAAATGGTGGCCGACTGGACATATTGGTCATATTCAGGTCAATGATACCAATCAGCGTGCACCGGGGCAGGGCGAGAATAAATTCACGCCAATTTTTCAGGCGTTGAAGGATGTCGGCCATGACGGGGTTGTTGCGGTGGAGCCTTTTGTCTATGAACCCGATGGGCCAAACACTGCCGCAGTGGCAGCGGGCTATATTCGCGGAGTAATGGAGAATTTAGTATGAGCAATCCAAAATTCCGCATTGTGGATAGCCGTGTTGTTGTGCGCAACGCCTTCACCCGACTGCCGTTTCGATTTGGGGTGGTCACTATGGAAGCTGCGCCGGTCGGTATTCTGCAGGTCGAGGTGGAGTTTGAAAACGGCGCGCGCGCCATTGGCGTTGCGAGTGATTTTCTGGCATATAAATGGTTCGATAAATCACCGGAAAAAACACCTGCCGATAATGTTGCGGACTTGCTTCAGGCACTTCGCGATGCCCGCAACGTTTATTCCGGGGCAGGATTTGGAACGCCCTACGGATTGTGGTTCTCGACCCGTGAAGAGATTGAGGCAAAATCACTCGCCTGCGGGTTCAATCGCCTTGGGGCGTCCTTCGCAAGCTCAATGATGGAGCGGGCCGTTATTGACGCTATGGGCCGTCATAGTGGACAAACATTCGATCAGATGGTCCGAAGCAATAGCCTGTCGATTGACCCGGCGGCGTTGCTGAAAGAGGTTAGCTATGACGATATACTCGGAGTTCTCCCCGCGCGTCCGCTTGAGGAAGTCGCGCTTCGTCACACGGTTGGATTGGTTGATCCTATTTCTGCGGCGGATAAAGAAGTCGACGCACCAAAGGACGGGTTCCCGGTCACGCTGGAAGAATATCTCACTGTCGACAAACTTCGTTACCTGAAAGTCAAGGTAGGGGGGCAGATCGAGGAAGATATAGATCGATTGTCCCAAATCGCAGAGGTGGTTAAGGCGGCTGATCAGCCGATCCAGATGACCTTTGATGGTAATGAGCAATATAAGAACCTTGAAGATTTTGTCGCGCTTGTAGAACGGATCAAATCAACATCGGCGCTTGATGCTCTTTGGAAATCTGTCCTGTTCATCGAACAGCCGCTGCACCGGGATGTTGCCATGGCTGCGCCGCTACCGTCAGACGCGGTTGCTGCAATCGGCAAGCCGCTATTGATTGATGAGGCGGATGGCTGGGCGGAGGCCTTCTATGATGCGATTGAGCTTGGATATGAAGGGGTCAGTCACAAGAACTGCAAGGGTGTCTATCGATCCTTAATTAACACCGGCCTCGCGGCAGTTCGCAACCGATCCAATAGTGATAAACATTATTTCCTCTCTGCTGAGGACCTGACCAATCTTGCTGTTGTGCCGTTGCAGGCTGATCTTGCCGTCATCGCCACACTTGGTATTCCGCATGTAGAGCGAAACGGGCATCATTACTTCTGCGGTCTTGATCATTTGCCGGAAGCTGAATGGACGTCCGCCTTAGAACATCACGCTGGGCTTTATGAACGGCATGGTAATTCAGGGGCGCTCTGTATCGACAACGGCATGTTGGATTTACGCTCGCTACAGGTGCCTGGGCTAGGCGTTACCGATCGGCCAAATCTGAATAATGGCGTACCGGAAGAAGACTGGAAATTTGAGATGTTGGAGAATAAGCCATGAGTGATCTGCCAGACCAATTTGAGAATGTAGCGGAGCTTGAGGAATTCATGACGCGTCCGCAAAAAGGGCTTTCTGAAGATCTCGCGAAGGCTCCCGGCGCAATCACGATCCTTGGTATTGGTGGTAAGATGGGGCCGACGCTCGCACGCATGGCAAAACGCGCGGATCCGGACCGCCGTATTATTGGCGTTGCCCGTTTCTCTGATCCGACAGTTCGCCAGGAGCTGGAAGACGCCGGTATTGAAACCGTTGCCTGCGACCTTCTTGATGAAGCCGCCGTGCGGAGACTTGAAGTCACTGAAAATGTGATTTTCATGGCCGGAATGAAGTTCGGTGCAACCGGAAACGAACCGCTCACATGGGCGATGAACAGCCATGTCCCGGCGCTTGTAGCTAGTCACTTTACGACGAGTCGTATCGTCGCCTTTTCCACCGCTTGTGTTTATCCCTTCGTGGATATCCGCCATCAGGGCGCGACGGAAGATATGTTGCCAACGCCGCAAGGGGAGTATGCCAACTCCTGCGTCGGGCGGGAACGGATATTCGAGTATTTTTCAGAGAAGAACAGCACACCGGGTCGCCTGTTCCGTCTGTCTTACGCAATCGATATGCGATATGGCGTTTTGCATGATGTTGCTCAAGCTGTCCTTCGGGGTGAGCCAGTCTCGCTCGCGATGGGGCATGTCAATGTGATTTGGCAGGGGGATGCGAACGCCTGTGCTCTGCGCTGCCTTGCCCATGCGGAGACGCCAATGACGCCGATAAACATCTCCGGACCGGAGACGGCGAGCATTCGTTCCGTTGCCCAGCTCTTTGCGCAGAAGTTCAATAAGCCTGCTATATTTGAAGGGGAAGAAGGCGAGACAGCCTGGCTCGTCAATACCAACCAGCAGCAGGATTTATTCGGCTATCCGTCAGTGCCGCTCTCTAAACTGGTCGACTGGACAGCAGATTGGGTTGCGCGCGGCCAAGAGAGCTTGGGTAAGCCCACGCATTTTGAAGTAAGTGATGGAAACTACTGATTGGTCATGGAAATCACCCAGCCACGCACCCGAAACCCAGAGCGCACCCGTAAGCAAATCCTTGATGCGGCGACGGTGGAGTTTACAAAGAAGGGTATCGAAGGTGCCCGCACAGATGAGATTGCTCGCGCGGCAGGTGTCAGTAAACGTATGCTGTTTCACTATTTTAACAGCAAAGATGGTCTGTTTCAGGCGGTGCTGGAGAAAATCTATCTGGATATTCGAAGCGCAGAGGAAGGTCTTGACCTGACGGGTCGGGATCCGATTGAAGCGATGACGGAGCTTTGCACCTTCAGTTTTGACTGGTTTGAAAAGCATCCGGAATTTATGGCTATCCTGAATGAGGAAAACCTGCATGGCGCCGTGCATGCCAAGTCCAGTGATTCTGTTCTGACCCTTAATATGCCATTGGTCGATATCATTTCAAAAGTTCTGAGAAGAGGAGAGGAGGAGGGGTATTTCCGGCCCGACGTGGACCCTGTTGAGCTCTACGTGTCGATCGCGGGCGTGTCCTATCTTTATTTTTCGAACATGCATACCCTGTCTGAAATATTCGGTCGCGACTTGTCGTCGCGCAAAGAGCTGGACAAGCGGCGTAACCACGTCGTGGAGGTCATTCTCGGATATCTTTGTCACCCGAAAACACAACCGTCGGTCCCCACTGATAAATTGAGGAAATAAAGTGATGCGAATTGATGATATTCCAGAAGAAACTTTATCGGCCTTTCGGCGCGGAGGTGTCATTCCGGCCCAACCGCTTGCGCTAAACAGTCAGCGTGAATTGGATGTCCGCCGCCAGCGTGCATTGAGCCGATATTACCTTGATGCGGGATCAGTTGGTATCGCCGTCGGGGTTCATACGACGCAGTTTACCATTCGCGATGTTGGGCTATATGAACCAGTCTTGCGTCTCGCGGCAGAGGAAGCAGAGAGCTGGGTCGAGAGAACGCCCTTCATGATCGCCGGAGTTGTCGGTAAGACGGATCAGGCGCTAAGTGAGGCGAAGATTGCCAAATCGCTCGGCTATCAGGCCGTTCTTCTGGGGTTGGCGGCGCTGAATGACGCTAGCGTTGATGAGTTGGTGGCACATTGCAGGAAAGTCGCCGATGTCATGCCGGTGGTGGGATTTTATCTGCAACCGGCTGTGGGTGGCCGGAACCTGCCGTACGAGTTCTGGAAGCAATTTGCTGAAATTGAAAATGTCGTCGGTATCAAGCTTGCCCCGTTTAATCGTTACAAGACCCTAGACGTTGTGCGTGGCGTTGCCGATGCCGGCGCGAAGGACCGCATAACGCTTTATACCGGGAATGACGATCACATTGTTGGCGACCTGATGACGCCTTTCCCCGTTCAGATCAATGGCAAGACGGAGACGATCAACATCGTTGGGGGATTGCTCGGCCATTGGTCGGTCTGGACCCGCAAGGCCGTGGAACTGGTTGAAGAGATTTCCGCCATCCGCGGACAAGAAGCCGCCCCCATGGCTTGGTGGACACGCGATGCGGCGGTGACGGATAGCAACGGTGCTTTCTTCGATGCGGCAAATGATTATGTCGGCGTGATTGCCGGTCTTCATGAAGTGCTCCGGCGGCAAGGTCTACTGGAAGGGATCTGGTGTCTCGATCCGGACGAGGGTTTAGGCCGGGGCCAGCTCGCTGAAATCGATCGGGTTTACACATCATACCCTGAACTGAATGACGACGACTTTGTCCGCCAAAATCTCGACAGATGGCTGGCGGACTGACAACCAAACTCGTTTCGTAACCACGAAACACAACGGATAAGACTGAAAGGAATATTTTGATGGAACGCAGGATTGGGATCATCATGCATGGGGTAACGGGCAGAATGGGGATGAACCAGCATCTGATCCGTTCCATCCTTGCCATTCGCGCGGAAAACGGCATGCTTTTGCCAAATGGCGACAGGCTGATGCCCGATCCTATTTTGGTGGGCCGCAATGCGGCAAAAGTAGAGCATCTGGCGAAAGAGCATGGTGTGGAGCGTTGGACGGACAATCTCGATGAAGCCCTTGCCAATCCGGATGACACGATTTTTTTTGATGCCGGCTCCACGCAAATGCGGGCGGAGCTACTGAAAAAAGCGATTGCCGCAGGTAAGCATGTTTATTGCGAGAAACCAATCACCGATAACCTGGACGTTGCGCTTGATCTGGCGCAAACGGCCGAGGCGGCGGGCGTAAAAAATGGCGCGGTGCAGGATAAACTCTGGCTGCCGGGATTGTTGAAACTCAAACAGGCAATTGATAACGGCGCCCTTGGCCGGATCCTCGATGTCCGCATTGATTTTGGCTACTGGGTGTTTGAGGGAGACTGGACCCCGGCGCAACGCCCATCCTGGAACTATCGCAAGGAAGATGGCGGCGGCGTGATCCTCGATATGATGTGCCATTGGCGCTATGTTATCGATAATCTGTTCGGCGACGTTAGTTCTGTCGTCTGTCGCGGTGCGATCCATATCCCGGAGCGTTGGGATGAAAATGGGGAGCGTTACGACGCGACGGCTGACGATGCGGCCTATGCGATTGTAGAGCTTAAAAATGGCGCTATTGTGCAGATCGCCAGCAGCTGGTGCACACGCGTTCGACGGGATGATTTGGTGACCTTCCATGTGAACGGAACGCATGGTTCCGCCGTTGCAGGCCTGACCGATTGTCGTATCCAGCCGCGCGAGGCAACACCAAAGCCTGTCTGGAATCCGGATGAGAAACAAGCGATGAATTTCTTTGATGACTGGCAGACGATCCCGGATCGGGAGCCATTCAACAACGCCTTCAAGGCACAATGGGAATTGTTCCTCAGGCATGTGGTTCTCGATACGCCGTTCCGCTGGACATTGCGGGAGGCGGCAAAAGGCGTGCAGTTCGCAGAGCTCGCCCTCAAGAGTTGGGATGAGAAGCGCTTTGTTGAAGTGCCAGATATGGGGAAATAAATCGATGACCAGCCTGATTCTGCCCACAGTGGGTGGCAAGACCGAGCGTTACAGTCTATCCGGTACTCCCGTGAGCGCACCTGAAAAGGCGGGCGGACGGAACAGGATTGCCTATGCGGCGGCGCATGTGGTTGCAGATCCTTTCGCGGATAATGATCCGTGGTTATCCCCGGCGATAGACTGGGACCGGACAATTGCTTATCGGCAGCATCTCTGGGGTTTGGGTTTTGGTGTGGCTGAAGCTATGGATACGGCGCAGCGTGGCGGCGGATTGCATTGGGCAGATAGCCTAGACCTTATCCGTCATGCGCTGGAAGCGGCCGGGCCGGATGATAAAATCGCCTCTGGGTGTGGCACTGACCATCTTGATCCGGCGGATGCAAAATCGCTGGATGATGTAATTGCGGCCTATGAAACTCAGATTGACGCGATTGAGAAGCTCGGCGGTAATCTGATCCTGATGGCGAGCCGGGCCCTCACAAAGGTTGCCAAAGGACCGGAGGATTACGCGAAAGTGTATGACCGGCTTTTGTCCCAGGTGCGGGAGCCAGTAATGATCCATTGGCTTGGGGATATGTTTGATCCCGCGCTAAAAGGGTATTGGGGGTCAGAAAATCTTGATACGGCGATGGATACCTGCCTTGGGATTTTGCAGACGAATGCTGCGAAGGTTGAGGGGATTAAAATCTCGCTTCTGGATGATCAGAAAGAAGTCAAGATGCGGCGGATGTTGCCTGATGGGGTCAGCATGTACACCGGGGATGATTTTAACTACCCGGCGCTGATCAAAGGTGATGATCAGGGGTATAGTCATGCCTTGTTGGGTATTTTTGACGTGATCGCGCCTGTGGCTGCGGCGGCGCTCGATCATCTCGCGGCTGGGGATATTGCGGAATACGATCATTTGTTTGCACCAACGGTACCGCTCTCTCGCCACATCTTCAAGGCACCGACCAATTTCTATAAAACGGGCGTCGTCTTTATGGCCTATCTCAATGGCCATCAGGATCATTTCACTATGATCGGAGGTCAGGAAAGTGCCCGATCAACACAGCATCTGGCGGAATTGTTCCGGCTGGCAGATAAAGCCGGTTTGTTCGCCGATCCGGACATGGCAGCGGCGCGCTGTGCCTCCGTCATGTCGGTAAGGGGGATTGCATAATGACTAATGCCCGCCCGATAACGGATCATTCTCGTTTATCGATCAATACGGCAACCACCCGTGCCCAATGGACCCTTTCGCAGGCGATTGATGGCTACGCGCGCGCCGGTGTGGGCGGTATCTCCCCATGGCGGGACCAGATTGCGGAGATGGGGCTTGCCAACGCGGCAAAAGCCATCCGGGATGCAAATCTGACTGTTACTGGTGTCTGTCGCGGCGGGATGTTTCCTTGGGTGGATGAGGTGGGACGACTGGCCATGCTCGACGATAATCGACGGGCCATAGAGGAGGCGGCAACCCTAAATGCGCAGTGCCTTGTCCTCGTTGTTGGTGGACTGCCGGAGGGATCAAAAGATCTGGCCGGTGCCCACGCGATGGTGGAAGAAGCAATTAACACACTCCTGCCCGAAGCGCGCGCGGCGGGCGTAAAAATGGCAATTGAGCCCCTACATCCCATGTACGCGGCAGATCGCGCCTGCGTCAATACCATGCGTCATGCTCTTGATATTTGTGAGCGCGCGGGCGAGGGAATTGGTGTCGCCGTTGATGTCTACCACGTCTGGTGGGACACAGAGCTGCTGAACCAGATCAAGCGGGCAGGCAAGGATCAACTATTGGCTTTTCATGTTTGCGACTGGCTTGTTCCGACGCGCGACCTCCTGATGGATCGCGGGATGATGGGCGATGGCATAATCGATATTCCGTTGCTGCGCGGCTGGGTTGAAGACGCCGGGTATGATGGGTTTCATGAGGTTGAAATTTTCTCTGAACTTGATTGGTGGAAACGCGATCCTGAAGAGGTTGTGAGTATTTGTAAAGAACGGTCTTTGTCCGTCGTTTAAACGACAAAGATAAATCGCACTGGATAGCATAAAGTTATGCATGGGCTCATGCCTGCCGGGTGTCGGAGTATGAGCCGGTGTTGTAGGCGTGCGATTAAAATTCCATGGAATTTATTGAGAAAAATTAGGGTTCTATGGTAGATGAAATGCGAGCCCGATAGGCATTCATTTTTAATGTTAGCGCGTATTTCAAAATCATAAAGATTAGCCTTGACAATTTTCCTAAGGCTCTCCAAATTTATAACTTAGCTATCTAAGAATAAATTGTTAAGAATGCATCCGCGATTGCGGTTCAGCCAGAAAATAGCGCAAGATAATATGCGTATAAGTCGGGCAGGGAACAGGGGAAAAGAATACAATGAGATTACTTTCGAAAACCTACTGGCATGGTACGCAAATCCGCTTTCGGGATCCTGTGGAGGATGTGACGGGGATCAGCGTCGCCCTGAATGCCGCGGATGGTGCACGGCTCCGGGGCGTCTATTGGACTCCTGATAAAAGCCCGCGTCCAAAAGTGGCTGTCATTGCAGCCCATCCAAGAGGTGACTTTTCGGAACATCATGCCTTTCCCGCATTCCTGAAGGCCGGATATGCCTGCATGGGCGCCAATATGCGGAACGTCAATAATGATTCAGACTGCCAGCATGAAAAGCTTGTCGTCGATATTGCTGCCTATATGCAATGGCTTAAGGAAAATGGCGTAGAAAAAATTGTCCTGCTTGGCAATTCAGGTGGAGGCTCTCTCTTTTCCTTTTACCAGTCACAGGCGGCAGCAGCGCCGGAAGAGAGGATTAAAGTTACTCCGGGCGGACGTCCGACAGGCCTTGAAAAGATGGAGCTAATTCCGGGGGATGCTATCATATATATGGCGGCCCATACGGGGCAGGGCCTGATTATCAATGAAGTGATTGACCCGTCTGTCGTTGACGAGCATCAGCCGCTCAAAACAAACCCTGAATTTGACATGTATGACCCGGAGAATGGGTTTAAACCAGCGCCCGAATGGGTAAAGTATTCTCCAGAATTTATTAAAAAATTCAGGAAAGCTCAGCTTGATAGAGTTCAAAGGCTTGATGCGGTGGCACATGATTGGATTAACCTTTCCAATGATGCCGCGAGAATTCATGGCAGTGAAGGCTTCGAGGATCTCCCGACCGATGTGCAGCGCCGCGTGATGGAGCGGGAAGCCTTTGAGCCGGTAATGGTAATCTACCGGACCATGGCCAACTTGCATTATGCGGATAACACTCTTGATCCGTCACCGCGCCCTTATGGCTCCTTGATCAGCCCGCGCCCGGACTTGATGAATTTTCAGCGATTTGGTTTTGCTCGTGTCATGACACCACATGGATGGCTGTCGACGTGGTCGGGGCTATCCTCAAACGCGAGTATTCCGAAGACCGGCCCCTCAATCACGGAGCCTGCCGTTGTGATACAAGCCGGCAAGGATCTGGATGTGTTCCCGGAAACCCACTCGAAGCTGACATTTAACACTATTCAGTCTGCGGATAAGGAATACTGGGACATCCCCGAAGCGCTGCATTATTTTGAGCCCGATGAAGGTGATGACGGCAACGAAACTCTGGATAGGGTGATGAACCGCCTAGTTGCTTGGGTTCAAGAGCGCTTTCCAATTTAGGAACGGGAGTATCTCAATGGGCCGGTTAGCGGGAAAAACAGCTATTATCACAGGCGCAGGGCGTGGAATTGGTTTCTCCACCGCAGCTCTCTTCGCGAATGAAGGCGCAAATGTCGTCATTTGTGACATCCAGGAAGAGAGCTGCGAGTGCGCTTGTAAAGAAATTACGGAAGAGGGCGGTAGCGCCCTTTCGCAACCAATGGATGTCATCAACGAAGGGGACTGGAAATCCGTATTCGCGAAATCTATCGAAGCATTCGGGCAAGTGGATGTGGTGATGAACTGCGCGGGAATCGGCGATCAATCTCCTATTGAGGATACCTCCGTCGATGTTTTCGACAAGCTTTGCGATGTCAATTTGAAAGGTGTTTTTCTTGGCTGCAAACATGCAATTTTGCATATGAAAACCCGGCCTGCGGACATGCCGTCCGCCTCGATAATCAATGTCTCGTCAACCGCGGGCTTCGTTGGTACGGCGCGGTCGGGTATCTACACAATGACCAAAGGGGGCGTTCGCCTGTTTTCGAAATCGGTAGCCGTGGAGGTGTCGGCGTTTGGATATAATATCCGGTGCAACTCCTTGCATCCGGGCGGAACGGAAACGCCGATGTTTGATAATTCGCTTGAACAAAGAAATGTCTCTAAGGAAGCATTCAGTGAAATCGTGAAGCGACGAAATCTTCTGGGACGGCGTGCAAAACCGATTGAAATTGCCTATGGCGCACTTTTCCTCGCAAGCGATGAATCATCTTTTATGACCGGCACCGAACTGGCGCTGGATGGGGGATATGCGGCGCGCTAATGGGCGTGAAAATGCATATCTTCAAACCGGGTTTGACCTTCGGCGGATACATTATCCGGCAAGCACTCATGTTTTCCCTCCCAGGGGCTTGGGTATGGATTTCGGTATAAATATTCTGCTGAGGGTCATTCATTCTTTGATTATAGTCTATAAAATTAGATATCTAACTTGACGATCATTAGATATCTAATTAAATTTTCCGTCATATAATATAAAGTTGTAAACGCGGTAACGGGGAGAATTTTTCAATATGGTTTATCAGCCAGTGCTTCTGGATAAGAAAGACGGCGTCGCCCTTGTCACATTGAACCGGCCGGACGCAGGAAATGCGAGCGATGCGGAAATGGCGCATGAATTAATCGCGCTCTGGCCGAAATTGAGTGAGGATGAAGACGTTCGTGCCGTTGTTCTGACGGGCGCGGGGACACGTCATTTCTGTACCGGTGCGGATATGAAGCTTGCATCCGACAAGGGCGATACGGGGTTTGATGCCTGGGGCGATATTCCAGAGGATTTTTATAAGCCAGTAATTTGCGCCGTTAATGGCGTCGTTGCCGGCGGCGGCTGGCATTTTATGTGGCAGGCTGACTTTGCGATTGCAGCGGAAAATGCCACTTTTTTGGAACCGCATGTGAGCGTCGGGTGGGTTCCGCTTCGGGAAATGCTGGGGATGGCGCTTCGCGTTCCGCAGGGTCCGATCCGCCGGATGGCCTATATGGGGACTGCCGAGCGTATGGATGCAAAGCGTGCTTATGAACTCGGGGTTGTGACTGAGGTTGTCCCGATTGAGGAACTGGTCGATCGGGCAATGGAGATTGCGACGGTCATCGCCAATCAGGCGCCGCTCGCGGTGCAGGCAACAAAGGAAACATTTCAGCGTGCGTTCGACCTGCGCTATGCATGGCGCCCGCTGTATGATCATATGCACGAAAAGCGGATCCAGGTTGACTGGGAGAGTGAAGATGGCAAGGAGGGACCGCGCGCCTTTGCCGAAAAACGTGCGCCAGTCTGGAAGGGTCGTTAGGGATGGCGCAGGAGCAATCCATGCCTGAGAATGCGAGTTTGCTCTCAAATTTGCGGGTCCTGGATATTTCCAGCTACATTGCGGCACCCGCCGCGGCAACGATACTTGGTGACTTCGGGGCCGATGTGATAAAAATTGAACCCGTGGGAGCGGGTGATGCCTATCGTGTATTTCAGAATTCACCGGGAAATCCGACAAGTGACGTTGCCTATGGCTGGCAAATGGATAACCGTAACAAACGGAGCCTTGCGCTCGATCTTGCGGGTGATGCCGGTCGCACGACCTTTAGAAGGATGGCAGCTCTTGCAGATGTCATTATCGTCAACTTGCCGCTTAAAAGCCGTTCAAAATTATCGCTCACATATGAGGACTTAAAGAGCCTTAACCCGAGAATGATTTATGCGTCCCTGACGGCCTATGGCGAAAAGGGACCAGAGGCCGACCGATCCGGATTTGATCATACTGCCTTGTGGGCCCGCACAGGCATGATGGACACGGTAAGGCCCGCCCCGGATGCGCCGCCGTCTCGTGCGGCTCTTGGCATGGGCGATCACGCTTCCGGCATGACGTTATTCGGGGCCATTATGATGGCGCTGTATCGGCGGGAAATAACAGGGGAAGGGACATCGGTGCAAACCAACCTAATGGCTAATGGTCTCTGGTGTAATGCCATACAGGTACAGGCTATGCTCTGTGGGGCAGAATATGCCTATCGCCCGGCCCGTGAGAACGCGGATAATGCTCTGCATAATCTATACAAGACGTCGGACGATCGATGGTTTCATCTTATCGTCATCCCGGAGGAAAAGCGTTGGCCAGCTCTCTTGCAGATAATTGAGCGAGAGGATCTGTTGACGGATACAAGGTTCGATACCACGGCGAAACGGCACGCAAACGCTTCTGATCTGGTTAAAATTCTGGATGCGATCTTCCTTGGCCGAACCATGGAGTTCTGGCAGACAAAGCTCGATGCAGCAGGCATTCCTATAGGCGTGGTGCAGAGGCTGCGCGATATCCCGGAAGATCGGCAGATGAACGAAAGTGAAGCCCTTATGCCTTTTCACGGTTTAGACGGGCAGGTCGATCGCACCGTCAACAGCCCGCTTTGGATAGATGGAATGCCTAAAAGACCAGCGTACAGGGCTCCGGAAATTGGGGAACATAGCGAAGAAATACTAGCAGAATTCGGGTTCTCAGGTGAAGAGATCAACGGTTTGCTGCGGGAGAGGGCGGTTAAATCGCTGGAAAAATAATAAGACAGCACCGGATAGACTGTTGGGTTCTTTGATGAGGGAGTAGGGCAACCATGGATTTGGGATGGACAGAGGAGCAGGTGGCAATACAGGATGCCATCGATAGAAAATGCCGCAATTATGGCGATAACTACTGGCTGGAGAGAGATAAAGACGGCCGGTTCCCGGAAGAGTTTGTGCGCGATATCGCCGAAGATGGCTGGCTCGGCATTGCGATGCCCGAAGAATTTGGTGGCGCAGGCCTCGGCCTGACTGAAGCCTGCATTATGATGCAGACCATCACGCAGTCGGGCGCCGGATATACTGGCGGTGGTGGTGTGCATATCAATATTTTCGGTCCGAGCCCGATTGTCGCCTATGGAACCACCGAGCAAAAGCAACGTATGTTACCGCCGCTCATTCGCGGAGAAGATAGGTGCTGCTTTGGCGTAACAGAGCCTAATGCCGGTCTCGATACCTCATCAATTGAAACACGCGCGGATTGGGATGGTGAAAAATACATTATCAACGGCCGCAAGATGTGGACATCCACTGCCCAGACCGCCAATAAAATTCTTTTACTCGCCCGGACGACGCCGCGTGATGAAGCAGACAAACCAACCGGCGGGATGTCGCTTTTCTATACAGATCTCGACAGAAACTATGTCGATGTTCAGCGTATTGAAAAGATGGGACGCAAAGCTGTTGATTCCAACGCCGTCTTTATCGATGGGTTGCCAGTCTCTAAGGATGATTTGATCGGAGAGGAAGGAAAGGGGTTCAAGTATATCCTTCACGGAATGAACGCAGAACGTATTCTTATCGGGGCGGAAACTGTCGGTTTTGGTCGAGCAGGACTACGAAAAGCGGTGGAATATGCGAAGGAGCGGGTTGTCTTCGGTCGGCCAATTGGCATGAACCAGGGAATTCAGCATCCATTGGCGGATGCATGGGCACAACTTGAGGCGGCAAATCTAATGTGCTTTCAGGCAGCAAAGCTTTATGACGCCGGAAAGCCTTGTGGTGCGGAGGCAAACGCGGCCAAATATCTTGCGGCAGAGGCGGGCTTCACGGCCTGTGAAAGGGCTGTTCTGACACATGGTGGAATGGGGTATGCAAAGGAGTTCCATGTTGAACGATATTTTCGTGAAATATTCCTTGCGCGCATCGCACCCGTCAGCCGAGAAATGATCCTAAATTATATAGGAGAGCATGTTCTGGGCTTGCCAAAGTCCTACTGAATGCCTTGAATATGCTCAATTAGTGTTTTCTTGACAATAATTAGATATCTAATAATATTTTTGGGTAAAAAGCTGAACGCAATGAAACAGGTGAAAAATAACGATAAAAGTTGAGGGTGTTTTTCTTGGGATCAGCCGTCGACTTTTCAGCATAATTAGCAGGGAGAAAGTGTTATGAAATTAATGAAAAAATGCTCGGCCGCCATGGCGGCTCTAGCGATATCAGGAACGTTTGCGCTCGCATCGACGGCCGCGGCGGAAACAACTCTGCGCTGGTCCGATGGTCAGCCAAATCGTGGCGTGAATTCTGAAACATTGCAGTGGATGGCAAACGAACTGGAAAAACGAAGTGACGGCGATCTCGGCGTAGAATTCCATTGGGGCGGGGCATTGTTTAAGTCGAAATCTGCCGTCAAGGGCGTAGGTACTCGATCCGCAGACATTGCAACGATTATTGCGGCATATACACCAAAAGAACTCGTCGCCTACAGTGTCGGGGATATTCCGCTTCCAAACTCTGACGTCTGGGTCGGCATGCGCGCCATGTATGAATTGGCTACCACACACCCGGCTCTTAAAAAGATGTTTGACGATCTGAACCTGGTGTATCTCACCAATCTCTCGACCAGTGCGATTGAAGTCCTGTGTAAAGACAAGTTCATCAATACACTGGATGATCTAAAGGGTGTAAAAATGCGGGCTGTCGGCCCCTATGGTCGTATATTCAAGGACCTTGGTGCCGATGTCGCGCGATTGAGCCAGGCGAAAGTCTATAACGCGCTGGACTCTGGAATTGTTGAGTGTAATCAGAACTATATGTACTCAATCGAAGTCTATAAGCAGAATGACGTAGCAAAGAAGCTGACGAAGCTTGATTGGGGGCAACATCTTGGCTTCGGCGTCGTGATGAACAAGGAGACATACGGGGGATTGTCCGATGAAAACCGTCAGGTTTTGCAGGAAGTATCCTCTGACTTCATTGATCAGTTTGCGCGTCGCATACAGGAAGCAAATATCAAGGCACTTGAAAGAATGACGAGCGGGGATAGCCCACTGGAAGTTGTCGAAATGGATCCGAATGAAAAGGCCAAGCTGGAGAAAATGGGATTTGATACAGTCCCGAACTGGATTGAGCGGGCAAATGATGCAGGACTTCCCGGTCAGGACATTTTCGATAGCTACATGGCACTTGTCGCGAAATATGAAAAAATTCGTGATGAAAAAGGTTATCCGTGGAACAACTAGATCTCCCGAATGAGCGATCGCAGGTCCATAGAGGTGTGGACCCTGCGTTCCTCGTCTGGCTTGAAAATGCCGGCGTGGTCGTCTCATCCATTGCAATCGTTATTCTCGCGGGTGTTATCACCATATCTGTCGTGGGCCGAACGTTTTTTGGCTCAATGATACCGGATGACCTTGTTATTTCCGGAGAACTGATGGTGACGCTTGTTGCTCTCCCATGGGCCTATATTACAGCGGAGCGTGGCCATATCGCCGTGGAGCTTTTTACGAACTGGACGTCGGAGCGGGCGAGAATAAGGCTGGATATCTTGGCGGCTGTTGTTGGTCTGGCCATGATTGGCCCGCTTACTTGGGCAACCGGTATTGCGCTTTGGCAGGCGATTGATTATGGCAGCTATTTTGATGGCGAGTTTTATTTGCCGGAATGGCCCGGCCGGTCGATGTTTTTTCTCGGATTTTTAATGGTGTTGATCAGGCTTCTCCTTATTCTGGTGACGGATATTACGCGCTTGATTTATCACGGTAAGACAGAAAAAGGGCGCAGGTAATGGATCCGTTTTTACTCGGTATTTGCGGTTTTGCGATTGTTGTTATTCTGCTTGCACTTCGGGTCCCGATTGCTTTCTGTCTGGGTTCTATTGCGGTCGCCTGTACATTTTTGTTCTATGCTTGGCCTCATGGTGGGGAATTCAACGGCCCGGCAGGGTGGCGCTCGGCAACGACTATCCTGACATCAAATAGCTATGATTTTGTTCATTCTTTTGAACTCACGATGGTTCCCTTGTTTATCCTGCTAAGTCAGGTGGCCTATCATGCTGGTATAACGACGGAAATATATAATTCCGCACGAGTGTGGCTTGCGCGCGTGCCAGGTGGTCTGGCAATTGCCTCCATCCTTGGCTGTGGCGGATTCTCGGCTATTACCGGGTCTAGTGTTGCCTGTGCGGCGGCAATGGGCAGGATCTGTACGCCAGAGATGCTCAAGGCAGGATATGGCCAACGGCTCGCAACGTCTTCTGTTGCTGTAGGCGGGACATTGGGATCACTTATTCCGCCAAGTGTGCCCTTTATCCTTTATGGAATTTTTACAGAAACCTCGATCAGCAAGCTTTTCCTTGCGGGTATTCTGCCCGGCATTATTTCACTTGTCGGCTATATTATTGTGGTTTTTATCTGGGTTAAGATTAACCCTAAAGAAGCACCGGCATTTACTGAAGAAAAACGGCCTGGGGATCGTCGCCGTGCCGCGCTGCGGGCTTGGCCTGCTGTTCTGCTGTTCTTGATTATCGTTGTTGGAATTTATGGCGGACTTTTTACCACAACGGAAGCCGCCGGTATAAGTGCTGTGACCGCAGTTGTACTTGGCGTTGTATTGCGGCGTTTGAGCCTCGCCAGCTTCATTTTGTCACTGCGCGAGACAGCCTATCAAACGGCTATGATCTTCATGATCGTCTTCGGCGCGAAGATTTTCGTCTCCTTCATCTCGCTCACCGGAGTGTCGCCTTGGTTGATCGCGGAGGTTCAGGCCGCGAATGTCTCCGACTGGATCGTTATTGCGATACTGTGCCTGATGTTTCTTGTACTGGGCATGTTCCTGGATCCGATTGGCATCTTGCTTCTGACCCTTCCGGTTTCAATCCCATTGATTGAGAATATGGGGCTGGATCTGATCTGGTTTGGCGTCATTGTTGTGAAATTGCTGGAAATTGGGCTGATAACGCCGCCTGTCGGTTTAAACGCCTTTATAATCAAGGCGGTCGGTGGAAAGGATATTCAGATACATTCCATATTTGCCGGCATTTCGCGGTTTCTGATTGCGGAGGTAGTGATCCTTGTCCTTTTGCTGCTATTCCCGATTTTATCGCTGATAATACCAAATACTATGTATTGAAGGTTGCGAAACCATCCGCATATTGACATATCACCTTGATGTCGGAAATAGATCAGAAAGAGGCGTAAATATTTGCTACTCACCTGTTTCGGTTCTATACACAGCTTTAGCCGGTCATGTAGAGTTTTAATGT
This sequence comes from Sneathiella sp. HT1-7, assembly GCF_020731145.1. GTDB lineage: Bacteria > Pseudomonadota > Alphaproteobacteria > Sneathiellales > Sneathiellaceae > Sneathiella. The sequence continues at coordinate 172,734 of NZ_JAJFZN010000003.1, forward strand.
TTAACATTGCGGGCGATAAAGTATCACTCGGCCACAGAATATGTAATATCGCAACTTTAAGGCAATTATGGTCAGACAAAAAAAATTAACAGTTGAAGCGGATGCTACAACTCAGGCTATTCTTGAACATTGGGATCATATCAAGCCCGATGACAGGGTCGCCCATCTTGTCAGGGATGTCGCTCGGGGGTTTACGCGGTCGTTACAAACCCGTCTGGGAGATCATGGAGTGTCTTTTGGGCATTGGATATTCCTTCGCGCGATGTGGCATAAAGATGGGGTGACACAACGCGATCTTGCGGTTCAGGTCGGCTTGACGGAGCCAACAACCCACACGGCAATCACCAAAATGGTAGAGCTGGGATATGTCAGCCGCCGTCGTAAGGAAGGCAATCTGAAAAAGCAATATATCTTTCTGACAAAGGAGGGGAGGGCTCTCGAAAATAAGCTTGTACCGCTCGCTCAGGAAGTGAATAAGATTGCGCTTGCCGGGATTGATGATGAAACACAAATGATTGTCCGTAACAGCTTGCTGACTATGATCTATAACCTTGCTGTCGATGAAGCGCATGCGCTTGCCGATGGGAAGAAAATCCCTTCGACAAGAAGCCTTGGCATAAGAAGCTGAATTTGTCCTTGTTCGATTAAGACGCCGCTTTTCCCATGTTACTCAGGAACATTTGTTCAGTCTCCTCGGTCCCGAGAGTGAGCCAATCGGTGCCTTTCGGAATAATTCCCTGATAGGATGAAATTTCAACCTGAGGGATATGCGGGTCTGAAATTCCGATCGGGCCGGCCTTTCCATCTCGGAAATTTTTGACGGCGTCGACCATCAGGCGACGGAACTCGACTACCGCAAAGTCGCTTGCTCCTAGAGTGTCCCGGCTACGATTGACAGTTTTTCCCATACTCACCCACATGGCAATATCCTGATTGGGTATGCCGGGGAGGCCGGTGAAGCTCCCGTTGTTCATAAGTTCCCGATCCTGCAAAAAATCATTCTCAAGGGTTCGGGTGCTGTTGTAGTCGCTGTCTATATCCTCCCCCATGACGAGCCGATTGAACTGCCGCCATTGTTCCGTGCCGACTGTCGCTTCGCCGCCCCAGGATAGAAAGTAAAACCAGCTGCTTTCATCGTCGGCTGGCACAACGATACTGGCGACGTTATAGGATGAGTTCGGCGGGATCAGGGAGATAAATGGCGCAACATATACCGTGACCCGTGCATAGTCGTGTGTTCGCGCATCCTTGATCGGCCTTCTGAGCGCGACATAGCGAAACCCATAGGGTGTGGTTTGAGTGATCATTCTGGGAGCCTTGTCCGTCGACGGGCGTGTCCAGTTCTTTTCTGTTGCGCCAGCGGAGTCAACTCGGGCCGGCACCATGTCTGTGGAGTGAAGAGTAGAGGAGTGCGCGGAATCAATCTGCCCTTCCTGAATCTGGGCCCAATTGCAGGGCACCTTGACTTTAGCGATGGAGATCGGAGTTTGATCATCCGGGGCGAATGGGGGGCGCTCAAATGCAGGTATCTTTTCTGGCGGCCCCATGTAGGCCCAAACGAATCCTCCCGTTTCCTCCGTTGGGTAGGATTTGATCTTCACCTTCCTTTTCATTGGGCTATCCGCTGGCTCGGACGGCATTTCGATGACATTGCCCGCGACATCAAATTTCCAACCGTGATAAAGACAACGAAGGCCGCATTGTTCATTCCGGCCATAAACAAGAGATGGACCTCTATGCGGGCAGAATTCATCCAAAAGACCAATCTTTCCGTCACTATCGCGGAACGCAACCAGGTCTTCGCCCATAAGCCGGACACGAACCGGCTTGCCGTCGGCAATAAGCTCTTCTGACATTAGGGCAGGGATCCAATGGCGCCGCATCATCTGGCCCATCGGAGCGTCGCCCTCTACACGGCATAAGAGATCATTCTCTTCTGATGTCAGCATAACGGTCTCCAGCTTTTCTCTATCTTTCGCAAGAGTGTTTCTAGTTCTTGCAAATTTATAATTAGATATCTAATATTATTTTTAGAATATAGCCACTAGGTCCTTATGATGCAAACTGATTTTTTAGATGTCGTGATTACTGAGAAGAAGGTTATCGCGAATGATTACTGCGTATTGAAACTCTGCTCGGTGCTGGGTGGGGACCTGCCTGAGTTCAGTGCTGGCGCGCATATTTCCGTAAAAACACCACAGGGAGGGATGCGTCATTATTCTCTCGCGAATAGTCCGTCGGAAAGGGACTACTATCTTTTGGCGGTCAAGGCGGAAAATGAAGGGAGAGGAGCCTCCCTTAGCCTCGTCAAGGATGCAAATGTCGGCGACATTCTTGAGATACAGCCGCCTGAGAATAATTTTGAACTGATCCCGGCAAGTGAATACCTTTTTATCGCCGGCGGAATTGGTATTACGCCCATACTGGCGATGTGCCGAAAGCTGTTGTCCGATGGGCATTCAAACTTTCGTCTGATCTATTGCACGCAGTCGCTTGAAAGTACAGTTTTTGCCGATCAGTTGGCAGAGGCGGAACTTGCCCCTCACGTCATCCTTCACCATGACGAAGGGAATATTGCGAACAACTATGATTTCTGGCCGCATTTTGAAACACCCACCCATGCACATGTTTATTGTTGTGGTCCGAAGCCGATGATGGAAGCGATCCAGGATTTTTCCGGTCATTGGCCCGAAAGCCAAATTCATTTTGAAGATTTTAACCCGGTAGAAGTTATTCAGCAGGACGATGTATCTTTCACTGTTTATTTGAAGAAATCCAATATCTGGATCACCATCCCGCAGCATCAGACAATCCTCGAAACGTTGCGTAATCACGGCTATGACCTGAGGTCATCTTGCGAAAGTGGAACGTGCGGATCCTGCAAGACCGGTTTGCTTGCCGGTGACGTCGAGCATCGGGATCTGGTACTCACCGATGATGAGAGAGAAGATTTCATCATGATCTGTGTTTCGCGGGCGAAGGGGGGAGAGATCACCCTTGACCTTTAATAAGGCGGATAAATGCATCGATGCGATTGGGGTAGGCGTTGTTGGATTGGGGCGCGCTTTCATGCTCACGCGACCGGATTTTGAGGGCGATGCGCGCTTTAATCTTGTCGCGGCCTGTGACACAAGAGCTGAAGCACGGGATAGTTTTTCTACTCGATACTCTGCGGCAGCCTACTCTGACGTAGAGAAACTTGCTGCCGATCCGTCCGTAGAGGCTGTTTACATTGCTAGTCCGCATCAACTTCACGAGGCGCATGCCATCACGGCACTGACGGCCGATAAGCATGTTCTGATTGAAAAGCCGATTGCCATTAAACTTTCCGCTAGCCGCGCAATCATTGAGGCCGCAGCTGTCAGTAAAGGCAGTGTAATTGTTGGTCCTAGCCATAGTTTTGACCCACAAATCGAAGCCTGCCTGGATATAGTTAAGTCCGAGGAGTTTGGGCGTCTTAGGATGATACGAACGAGCTATTACACAGATTTCATGTATCGACCGCGCCGACCAGAAGAAATGCGGACCGAGGACGGCGGTGGAGTTGTTTTCAGTCAGGCCGTCCATCAGGTTGATATCGTCCGTCTGCTTGCCGGGGGGCTGACGAAACAGGTATTTTCCCATACCGGTGATTGGGATGAAAAAAGGCCGACCGAAGGGGCCTATACGGCACTTCTGAAATTTGAAAACGGTATTTCTGCCAACCTTCATTATTCTGGTTACGCCCATTACGATACTGACGCGGCATTTAGCTGGATGTCGGAACTAGGGATGAAGAAAGATCCTGCGCAGTATGGCGCAGCAAGAAAGCTGCTTAGGACGGTGAACGGCAAGTCTGAGGGAGACCTCAAAAATCAGCGCATGTTTGGTTCGGCTGTAAACTTTCAAGACGTATCTGGAAACGAGCACTTCGGAGAATTGACCCTGACGTTTGATCATGCGGATATCCGGGTTACGCCACAAATGCTTGAAATATATGGAGAGGATCATATTAGGAGTGAGCCAGTCCTGCCTGTCATTGGGAGGCGGAGCAATGTCCTGAGCGCACTTTGGGGTTTGGTCAGGGAAAACAAGGCGCCGGTTCAGGATGGGCGATGGGGCCATGCCACGCTTGAAGTTTGTCACGGTATTTTGAGTTCCGGGAGATCCGGCGAGGTTCAGATCATGCGGGAGCAGGTGCCCGTTCCGGGCTATCCGGCAACGACATAACAGGGAACAGATAGATGAGTAAATTAAAGCTTTCAATTGCCATTGGAGACTATGATCGAAACCGTGCCTTGATTGATGGGCGGGTGCAGATTGACGGGGTCGATCCTATTTTTATGGCACTTACGCCTGAAGAAATGTTCTTTCGCGCCTTTCGGCATCAGGACTTTGATATTTCGGAAGTTTCTTTTGCAAGTCAGGTTGTCAGCATTGCGCAAGATCGTTCAAAATATCAGGCGCTGCCGATATTTTTGTCGCGAGCCTTTCGCCATAGCGCCATCTATATCCGGACAGATAAAGGTATCGAAAGCCCGGTACAGTTAAAGGGTAAAAAAATCGGAATTGCGGAATATCAGCTTAGTGCGAACGTCTGGGCTCGCGCCATTCTGGAAGACGAATATGGCGTCAAGCCGTCCGATATACATTGGGTGCGGGGGGGTATGAATTCGCCCGGGCGACCCGAAAAAATAGCCATTCAATTGCCCGAAGATGTCAAAATGACAACTGCGCCCGAGGATAAATCCCTGAATGACCTTCTTATCTCCGGCGAGATAGATGGGTTTATCGGACCGCGCAGCCCGAATTGCTTTGATGAGCAAAATTCGAATGTCGGCAGACTTTTCGGCAATACAGTAGAAGTCGCAAGTGTCTACTGGAAGAAAACCGGCATCTTTCCGATTATGCACCTTCTTGGAGTGCGCCGAGAACTTCTGGAGGCGCACCCGTTTCTTGCTGGTGCCCTTATGAAAGCCTTCAGTGCGTCAAAAGCGTCCGCTGAGGCACTGTTGGCAGATACCTCCGCTACCAAGGTAACAATGCCATTCGTCGAAGATCACCTGAATGAGGCGAAGAAGTTGATGGGGGAAAATTTCTGGTCGTATGGCATTAACGGCAATGAAGCGGCCTTAAACACATTTCTAGACCATCATCATCGACAGGGGTTGTCGTCGCGGCGGGTCACAATCGATGAACTTTTTCCAAAGAATGTGGCGGAAAGCTATAGCTTGTGATCGCTTCGTTCCAAAAATAGCAATATAACTACTTGGCAGTTTCCCTGTATTCTAAAAAACGAGTACTTTCGGACAAAGGCTGGCAAAGCCAATAAATCCGGGCGGGGATATATATACTGGGAACTGTTCATTGCTGACACAGGAATTAAATTCCGGTTTTCTGATAGGAGCTGCTATCGGCTCCGGCAGCAATGCGCTGGCCGTTGAACGGGGTGGGGCGGATTTTCTGCTCGCCATCAACGCAGGTCGCTTGCGTAATATGGGCGTTCCTTCCATCGCAAGCATGTTGCCGGTTCTGGATGCCGACAGCCTGACGGATGATTACGCACAAGAGGAATTGCTTGCCCTCTGCAAAAAGCCGGTTCTCCTCGGCGTGAATGTATGGAGACGTGACTTTAATCCAGTGGCTCAGGCGGAAACGATAAGAGAGGGGGGATTTGCCGGCGCCGTTAATTTTCCAAGCTGCATGCATTATTCCAGACCGATGCAGCAGATACTGTCCCGTGCGGGCCGTGGTATTGAGCAGGAAGTTGCACTGCTTAAGGCCGTTCAGGATGCTGGCATGATGTCCATGTTTTACTGCTCTACGCGTACGCAAGCCCGGCTCGCGGCAGACGCAGGACTTGATCTTGTTTGCCTCAATATTGGCTGGAACGTTGGGGGTGCGCTCGGACACCGCAGCCGTTCCACAATTGAGGAGGTCGCCATGGAGGCAAGGGAAATTGGCCGCCTGATTAAGCGCATCAGCCCGAAGACACGGTTCCTATTGGAAGGTGGCCCAATTGCTGCGCCTGAAGATTTATCCCGTGTACTCTCTCTCGCGCCGCTAGATGGATATGTCGGGGGATCGACGATCGATAGACTGCCTCTGGAAGCCTCAGTTGCCAGTATGATCGATGGATTTCGGCGCGCAAGCCTTCGGCCGACAAGAATAGATGAAGAAAGTCTTGGTCTTGTCAATTGGTCGAAACAATTTGGTATTGTAGGCCAGTCAGAAACTCATCTTGCGGTATTGAGACGATTGCAGGCACTTTCGTCGGCACGTGATCCGGTTCTGATTGTCGCAGAACCGGGGCAAGGTTCGTTGCCTTTCGTGCGCGCATTAGGTGCGACCAAAGCGAGAAGTCGGTCCCTGAATATGGTTCAAATTGATGTTGCCGAACAGGATCTTCCTGCGCGGGCACGTAATGTATTGTTTGGACATCGGGATGCCAGCAACATACGTCCCCCAATTCTGGCCGACCCATCCGTTGAAATTGCCGTCATCCGCGCGCCTGAAAAATTGACTCAGGCACTTCAGCGGCGCCTTGCGCGCGCTTTGCGGGACGGCGTTTTTCGCATGGCGGGATCACGCCGATCCTTGAAAATAGAGCCTCGCATAGTGTTGCTATGCGATATCCATGTTCAGGATGAAGCGCAAGTTGAAGACTTGCTTGGCGCCGGATTGGAGCCGGAACTGGTTTCTTATATGGAAGGCTGGGTTTTGCGGTTACCGCCTATTCGGGAGCGAATTTCTGATCTACCCCTTTTGATAGACGCGGAAGCGGAGGGGAGCCAGTGGGAGTTTTCCTCTGGCGCATTGCAAAGATTGCAGGCCCATGACTGGCCTGGTAATGAGGCTGAACTCCGCACAATTATTGGACGCCTTGCCGGCCGCTCTTCGAGACTGCCTGTTCAAACTGAGGAGTTAGAGCCGTTGTTGCAGTCTGCGCCGAGTGTCGGCCGGCAGCGAAAGGGGAGGACGGAGAAAGATTTGATTGTCGACGCTCTCTGGCGGAATAGTTTCAATCGCTCCAAGGCGGCAGAAGTCCTCGGTATATCTCGTAAAACGCTCTATAACAAAATCAAGAAATACGGGCTCTCAGGATAGGGCGCTCGAAACGAGCTCAGGGCGGCATATCAGGCCATCTACTTTATCGGGCCATTGCCTTTCATGGGCAAGTTCGCTGGTTTCCCCGAGACACAGCAAAATACCCGACCACCCAGCATCCTGCAAAACATGGAAAATCTCCTGCGTCATGGAGCCTCGCTGATGAAGAGATGGAAAGCCCGCTGCAAAATCAGCAATTCGCGGAAGGACAATGACAACTTCCGGATATACTTCGGTCATGGCAGCTGCCGCCGTCGCATCGGTAACAACGGCCGCAATCTTAAAGCCGGCAGAGCGAAAACTCGCGAGCATGTCTCGCTCCCGTTTATAGTCCAGTCCAACGTCAGATAGCTGTTGCGAAAACTCAATATCCTGCTGTTCAGTGCTAGGTAAATTCGAAACCCATTCGACTTTGGCATCAGAAAGGCGGCGATGTTCTCGCGTCAAATTCAGGAGTGGATCCGCAAGAAACAACCCGAGCGCCGCGTCCCTGCATAGATTTGGTGTTTCAACAACGGTATCAATTAATGCTCTGGGACCACTGTTGGTCGGTAGCAGGAGACCAACTTCGCTGGGAAGGTTCTCGTGATGAAATTGCGGGGCGATGGTCAGGATAGACGATGGCACGCTCGTCAGGGCGGGCTTTCTCTCCGATCTTAGCACAATGCGCCAGTTCATTAATTCGATCATTCTTTATTCCAAAATCGCTATTACTGAACAGCAGACTAATTGAGCATATCATCCCGAACCGCGGCAAGATGCTCGCGCATTAATCGCTGGCAATCGACGGCATCGCGTCGTTCAATTGCCCGCACAAGGTTTTTATGCTGGATCGAATATCGTCTACGTCTCTGATCATTCAGGGTTGCCTCTTTTAGTTGTCCCCAGACGGCATGCTCCCTGATCGCATTCACGGCGTTGAAAAGGGCCAATAGGAGAGTATTCCGCGCGGCTTCCGCAATTGCGCGATGTAATGCGCCATCCCACATTTCATAGGAGGCTGTATCTTCTGCCGCTTCGCCTTTTTCAAGGCATTGTTTCATAAACTCAATACCATTGATTGTCGCGCGATGAGCGGCAAGGTCAGCGATCTGCGGTTCGATAATGAGGCGTACTTCCATAACCTCGGACGGATTAGTCATGTCGGCGGGCAGGGGAAACACTTCTATATTCTCGGAGGGACGCTTCCCAACGAAAGTACCTCTCCCGACATGGCGCCAGACCTCCCCCTCAGACTCTAAGGTGTCTAAAGCCGTTCGCAAAGTAGACCGTGATACTTTCAATATCTCTGCGAGCTTTCTCTCAGAAGGGAGCTTTGACTGCGGCGCGAAATAGGTCGTTCTAATTAAATTCCTGAGTTCCGTGACAGTGGAAATTTTTGAGGACATGTTGGCTGATTCTCTTTGATCCGGTTATCAATCTAACAATAACATACCAATTTTTTGATTGGTATAAATTTATGTAAGGTATAACTATTTGAAAAACATATAAAATTATAAGTTTCAGTAAAAAATTTGACACCAATTCAATAAATTGGATTGTTAGTGCGGCAGGTTAACTAATGAAAATGGGAGCTTTATGAAATTCAGGGACTTTGATGCATTCTCAAGAATTATTTCTGGTGCGTAAGGGGTGATTTCCAAGTTTTAAGTATCAGTACTTCACCGTGATTCGCATATTAGTTTTATAAATTACCCATTTTTACCCGATTGAGAAAATTTACTATATTGCACGGCCTAGCTGGACTAAGGCACTGTTAAATGAACTAAAGCGATAACACAGCACAACAAATCAAACGAGAAAAGCTGGTGGTCGCAAAAGAAAACAGGGAGAGCGCTTTAAATAAAAGCGCGGAGCGGGATTACAAATTGATGTACCGGTTTGACAAATCGTTTGACGATTCACGCACAACGCCCGTGTGGCATAAGCCATGAGAAATTTCGTTGAACGTCATACCTTCTGGGCAATTGTCCTGTTGCTTGTCGCCGTAATTTTTCTTTGGATGATTTTTGCTGTCTGGCCGGATTGGCTTGTCGATGCGCTTGGTCGCAAGAAGACTTTCGTTAACACACTCCTTAATGGGGTCACGCTGGGCGGTTTATATTTCCTGGTCGCGAGTGGGTTCACATTGATCTTCGGTTTGATGCGAAATGTTAATCTGGCGCATGGCTCGATGTATCTTCTTGGGGCCTATATTGGGTATGAGGTGGCAGACCTGACCGGCAACTGGTTCCTCGGACTTGCCGCTGCTTTTATTAGTGTCGCCATCAGCGGTGTGCTGCTTCAGGTGCTCATTTTCCGGCGAATGGCTAACGATGACTTGCGGCAGACCCTTGTCACAATCGGTATCTCCATTATTGCCGCAGATGCCATGCTGGCAATCTGGACGGGGACAACTTATCAATTCTCGCCGCCTGACTGGTTGTTCGGTGCGGCTAATTTGCCGATTATTTCCGTGATCAAGTCTTCGGGCGCTGCTGTCTATATTAAATACCCGGTTTTCCGGCTTGTGGTCCTGGTAATTGCCGTTGCTGTTGGAATTAGTCTTTGGATTTTCCTGAACCGGACGCGCATTGGCATGATGATCCGCGCCGGAGTCAATGACCGGGAAATGCTGGCTGCAACAGGTGTGAACGTACAGCTTGTGTTCGTTCTCGTTTTCGCGATAGGTGCCGGACTGGCCGGATTTGCGGGGGTCATTGGAGGCACAGCGCTCTCCGTCGCCCCAGGCGAAGACATACGGTACTTGTTGGCATCATTGGTTGTGGTGATTGTCGGCGGACTCGGCTCGATCACGGGCGCAGCGATCGGTGCCTTGATCATTGGCCTCGCAGAACAGTTCGGGCTTGCCTATTTCCCGACTTACGGAGTGGTGCTCACCTTTCTGATTATGGTAGTCGTTCTTGCGGTGCGCCCGCAGGGACTGATGGGGGGGCGCTGATACATGGATTCACGACGACTTTTCTCGGGTTCGATCTCTTTCAAGGATATTCATCCGGCGGTGCTGATAGCTGCTGTGTTTCTGTTGGCTTATCCAAGTTTTGCTACTGATTTCTTTATCTTCCAGATAGGAGCTTACTCGCTCATCCTTGGAACGATTGCTCTCTCCCTCATGATGCTCGCCGGATATGGGGGGATGGTCAGTCTCGCACAGTTGACGGTGGCTGGGTTTGCCGCCTATCTGATGGCAATCCTTGGGGAAAACAGTATGGACGTAATGGGCCTGGGGTGGCCTTGGTGGTTGACCGTTATCGTTTCCGTTTTAGGAGCGGCCCTTTTCAGCACCTTTATCGGCGCGGTCTCTGTCCGGACGGAGGGGATATATACTATTATGATCACCCTTGCCGTCGCCGTCGCCTTTTTCTATTTCGTGCGGCAGAACTATGTGCTGTTCAACGGCTTTACCGGATTTGCAGGTGTTGAGCCGCCGACTTTATTCGGGATCTACTGGCGAGATCCGGTTCCATTTTATTATTTGAGCCTGACGGTCGCCATCGGTTTTTTCGCCGCCGTTTATTATTGCGCGCAATCAACATACGGGCTGGGACTTCAGGCAATACGCGATAATCCCCGCCGGATGCGGGCGCTTGGCTTTAATGTGACACTACATCGTATCGTTGCCTATTTTTTTGCGGGAATTATTGCCGGATTTGGGGGCGTCTTGCTCGTCTGGTTCAACGGACGGGTATCGCCCGGTACAGTCGGTGTCGATGTCGCTATCGATATCCTCGTCATCGCGGTGGTTGGCGGGATGCGCCACCCGATCGGTCCGTTTCTTGGGGCAATTGCCTTTGTACTGCTTGAGAATTTTGCCATCGACCTGATCGACCGGGAGCGGTTCAACATGGTCATCGGGACAGCATTTCTGCTCGTTGTCCTGTTTTCACCAGATGGCTTGCTAGGGCTTTGGAACCGTTTCCGTGACAGGCTTCGGTTCAGAGGGAACGCGCTGCTGGGAGATGAGCGCGTCAACAAGGATGGTCCGGCCAGTACCGGATCATTAGAGAAAACTGAATAACAGGAGGAAGTAACGGCTATGGGAAAACTAAAGCATTTAATGGCGGCGACATTGGCGCTGTCAATTACTGTCCCCGCAGTATCCGCGGCGGACGATATCAAAATGGGTGCGCTGGCAACATTGGAAGGCGCGTTCACTGTCCTCGGTGAAGATGGGATGCGTGGCGTTAAACTCGCGCTTCAGGAATTTGATTATATGGCTGGCGGCAAGAAGATTGAGCTGATCACGGGGTCGTCTGACGCCTCCCCGGACAGCGCTGTGCGCGCTGTCCGGAAACTGGTGGAACAGGACGGCGTGCAACTCGTCATCGGTCCGCTTTCTGGGTCTGAGGGGTTGGCGGTAAAGGATTATGCAAAGACGCAGCCGAACGTGACATTCTTGAACGGTTCTTCCGCTGCGCAGGATACGACACTGCGTAGTCCTGCTGAAAACTTCTTCCGTTTTAGCACGGAAGGGGCGCAATGGATGGCCGGTCTCGGAGAATATGCCTACAATGAAAAAGGCTACCGCAACGTAGCGGTTCTGGCGGAAGACTATTCCTTCCCTTATACGCAGGTGTTCGGTTTCCTTGAGCCTTTCTGTCGGTTAGGCGGAAAATCAGCAATTGATTCACGCTTTTGGGTGCCGATCGGGAATAAGGATTATTCCTCTGTGATCGCAGCTTTGCCGGATGATGTCGATGCTATTTTCGTGGCTCTTGGCGGCGCGGATGCAGTCAATTTCCTGACCCAATATGAACAGTCCGGCGGTGATCTTCCGCTAATTGGTGGATCTATCACGGTTGACCAGTCTGTTCTTGGTTCCAAAGGGAAGGCTCGGAGCTTTGTTGTCGGAACACCTTCAGCTGGTCCGGTTTCGGATACCTGGGATGATCCGCGCTGGAAAGAGTTTGTTGCAGCCTATCAGAAGGCATTTCCAGATGGCTTCCCGTCACCGTCACTTTTCGCGCATGCCTATTACATAAATACCAAGGCTGCTCTGTTGGCGCTTAATGAGGTCAATGGCGATCTTTCCGATGGCGAAAAGAAGTTCCGCGCGGCGCTTTCCAAGCTGTCATTCGAGACACCAACGGGCATGGTCAGTGTTGACGAACGCCGCAATGCGGTTGCCGACATATTCCTGACGGAAGTGATCGAAGGGCCGGACGGAAATCTGTTGAATAAAACCATCAAGGTTATCCCGCAGGTTAACCAGACTCTTGGTGTTTCTTACGAGAAATTCCTGGAATATGGCCAAGTTGGTCGTGAAAATCCGTCTTGTAGCTAAGGGAAGATAACCCGAATGCCTGGAACCGACGCTCTCTCTCGCTTGCAAAGCACTGGCCAATATGCGCTAGAGCTTGAAGCTGTCAGTCGCCATTTCGGTGCGCTGGTAGCCTTGGCGGACGTTAATATGACCGTCAAAGCGGGGGAGCGGCGCGCGGTTCTGGGATCGAATGGTGCTGGTAAAACGACACTGTTCAATGCGATTACCGGGGATTTTCCGACCACAACAGGTCGGGTCCGGCTCTTCGGAGAAGACGTAACGGATCTGCCTAGTCATGAGCGGATCCGTCGCGGTCTTCGCCGAACCTATCAGATTTCATTATTATTCAATGGCCTTACCGTTCTGGAAAATACGTTTCTGGCCTGCCGGGGCGTTACCCGGGGACGGTTCTCGCTTCGTCGTCCGAAGCGGGATGACGGGTCAATGGAATTAGCGCAGTCCCTGCTTGAAGCGGTTCATCTCGATGATGTAAAGGACAAACAGGTCGCAGAGCTGAGTTATGGACAACAGCGCCAGCTTGAAATTGCGCTTGCGCTTTCCGGCGCACCGCGCCTCATTTTGTTTGATGAACCGGCTGCGGGACTATCGCCAACTGAACGGACGCTGCTTGTCGAAATATTGCAAAGCCTCCCGTCGCATATTGGATATATCATTATCGAACATGACATGGATGTCGCGCTCAAGGTCTCCCAAAGAGTGACCATGATGCATAACGGGCGCATTTTCAAAGACGGTACGCCGGAAGAAATCGAGAATGACGGTGAAGTGCAGGAGCTTTACCTCGGCCACGGAGGTGGACATGGCTGATCGTAGCAACAGACGCTCGGCACCGGCTGCCATTCTGCAGGTTAAGGATCTGCATGTATACTATGGCCAATCTCACGCTTTACAGGGAGTGAATCTTACTCTTGACCATGGCGTTCACGCCGTCGTCGGACGTAACGGTATGGGGAAAACAACCCTCTGTAATGCAATTATGGGACTGTTGCCAATCCGGCGAGGCTCCATCCGCTATCACGGTGAAGATATCACGGGCATGCCGCCCTATAAAATTGCCTCTTCAGGGATTGGGTACACACCGCAAGGGCGCCGGTTATGGCCATCCTTAACTGTGCATGAGCATCTTAAGCTGTGTGAAGGCGGCGGCTCCTGGACGATCGACCGCATCTATGAAATATTTCCGCGACTATTTGAGCGACGCCGCAATGGCGCGGGCCAGCTTTCAGGCGGGGAGCAGCAAATGCTCGCTATCTCGCGGGCGCTACTGCAAGACCCACAACTTCTGATCCTGGATGAACCGACTGAAGGACTTGCCCCGGTGATCGTGGATCAGGTCGAAAAGTTGCTGGCGGAGCTTGCCGCCGACGCGGATGTATCTATCTTGCTGATCGAGCAGAATATATCGGTTGCCACCTCGATATCCGAGGATGTGGCGATCATGGCGAATGGCCGCATAAACCGCGTAATGCCAGCGAGAGAACTCGCATCAGATCGGGCGCTGCAGGAGCGGCTTCTTGGTGTCGGGCGGCATTCACATGACGAAACAGAACTTCCCAAATTCACTGAAATGACGCAGATCGAGGAAGTGCCGTTGGCAGAGCCTGCCATACCTAGTGATGATGCGCCTGTTCCACCGGTTGAGTCAGAGCCTACCCGGAAGACAGTGGTTTATAGCGCTCCGACCCGCTGGTCCCGGAATGCATGGGAAGAGAAGGTTGTCACGCCAGCCAAAAATCTCCAAACGGTGAGACCATTCGATACCGTCCCTGAGCCACTCTTTCATGAACCACCGATTTCTTTCGATGCTATGTCAGGTGGGGATGTTTTGGTGGCTGGGACTTTTGATACGAAGGGAGTGGAACTCAACTACATTCGGGACCGAATAGTAAGTCATGGCTTGCGGGTCAGAACAGTTGATTTATCCACAACGCAAAAGCCGTCTTCCACTGATGTGCCGCCGCATATGGTCGCTGCCTATCATCCGGGAGGCGCTAGCGCGGTCTTTACAGGGGACCGGGGGAAATCCGTCCGCGCGATGTCTGAGGCCTTCGAGAACTGGATCCGGCGTCAAAGAGATTTGGGCGGAATTATCTCCGCCGGGGGATCGGGGGGCACCGCGCTTGTCACGCCGGCCATGCGTCAACTTCCAATCGGTGTACCAAAGGTCATGATTTCCACAGTTGCCTCCGGCGAGGTAGGTCAATATGTCGGACCGACGGATATTATGATGATGTATTCGGTGACCGATGTGCAGGGGTTGAATAAAATCTCTCGTCGAGTTCTTGCCAATGGTGCCAATGCGATATCCGGCATGGTCGCGGACGCGAAAAAGGATACTGATAAACGGGCGTCTTCGGCAGACAAACTAGGGCTTGGGCTAACGATGTTTGGTGTCACCACGCAGGCGATACAGCAACTGACTGCAGAATTGGACGATCAATTTGAATGCATGGTCTTCCACGCGACAGGAACGGGCGGTCGGTCCATGGAAAAACTCGTTGATAGCGGCCTGCTTGAAGCTGCAATTGATCTCACCACAACCGAAATATGCGACATGATGATGGGCGGATTCTTTGCCGCGACGGAGGAACGCTTCGATGCCTTTATCCGCACGCGCATTCCCTATGTAGGTTCTGTTGGGGCACTGGATATGGTCAATTTTGGCGCAAGAAGCACGGTGCCGGACCACTACCGTGACAGAAAGTTTGTCGAGCATAATCCGCAAATCACCTTGATGCGCACCACTGCGGCTGAAAATGCCCGTATGGGAGAGTGGATTGCGGACAAGCTTAATCAGATGACGGGTCCGGTCCGGTTTTTGATCCCCGAAGGAGGAGTATCCGCACTCGATGCGCCGGGGCAGCCATTCCATGATCCGGAAGCGGATCGCGCGCTTTTCGACGCGCTGGCGTCCCGCTTTCGCGAGACCCCTCAACGTCGTCTGATCCGCACCCCTTATCATATCAACGATATGGCCTTTACACAGGCCGTTATTGCCGCACTCGAAGAAATTTATCCAACCGCAAGGAGCAAGCGTAATGCCGCGTATTGAACGAATGGAGTTAGTCAAAAGATTCCAGGATATGAAACGACGGCGTATCCCCATAGTCGGCGGGGGTGCCGGAACCGGACTCTCCGCGAAATGTGAGGAAGCCGGCGGCATCGACCTGATCGTAATTTATAACTCTGGTCGCTATCGCATGGCGGGCCGAGGGTCGCTTTCGGGGCTGCTTGCCTATGGCAATGCAAATGAAATTGTCATGGATATGGCGCAGGAAGTTTTACCCGTTGTCAAACATACACCTGTTCTCGCCGGGGTAAATGGCACAGACCCGTTTTGTCAGTTTGACAACTACCTCGATCAGGTAAAAGCGATCGGCTTTTCGGGTATACAGAATTTTCCGACAGTCGGGCTAATTGACGGGACGTTCCGCGCCAATCTGGAAGAAACGGGCATGTCATATTCCCAGGAAGTGGATGTAATACGCCTCGCCCACGAAAAAGACATGTTCACGACGCCCTATGTTTTCTGCGAAGAGGATGCAGCGGCCATGGCGGCAGCAGGGGCGGATATCATTGTTTGCCATCTCGGGCTGACCACCGGAGGCTCCATCGGTGCGGATACGGCGCTCAAACTGGAGGATTGCCCTGCCATGGTTGATAGCTGGGCAGCAGCGGCCCGCGATGTAAACCCGGAAGTCATTGTTCTTGTGCATGGCGGACCGGTCTCAATGCCGAAGGATGCGCAATATGTCCTCGATAACACAAAAACATGTCATGGCTTCTATGGCGCCTCCTCGATGGAGCGGTTGCCAACAGAAGTCGCGCTGACAAAACAGACAGAAGCCTTCAAGGCTTTGAGCTTAGGTTAAGGGAGGTTGAAAGAATGACAAGCAGCGTGGTTGGCTCGACAATTCTCTGGCTTATCATTGCGATTATAGTCATCGCGGTGATCGCCTATCTTCTTCACTGGCTTTACCATCGAAGTACCAAGGAAGTAGCCTTCGTGCGGACAGGATTCCGCGGCGAAACCGTTGTCATAAACGGGGGTGCACTGGTTCTACCCATCATTCATGAAGTAACGCCGGTCAACCTGAATGTGGTGCGGATACCCGTCACCAGAACGAAGGAAGATGCTGTCATTACCAAGGATCGTATGCGCGTGGATATCGAGGCGGAATTCTTTGTTCGCGTCATACAGGAGAAAAAGGCCGTTGCGGCTGCGGCATCCACTCTGGGCCGGAAAACCATGTCACCAGAGGCTCTTGCCGATCTTCTTTCAGGTAAGTTTGTAGGTGCACTTCGTTCCGTTGCTGCGGAAATGTCGCTGGATGAAATGCACGAAAAGCGCGGCGATTTCGTGGAGCGTGTCAATGAACGGGCCGCTGATGTGTTGGCACGAAATGGGTTGGAACTTGAAACCGTTGCGATCACGGATCTCGATCAGACGGAACTTGAGTTTTTCAATCCCGCCAATCGCTTTGATGCGGAAGGTCTTACTCAGTTGATTGAGACAATCGAGACCCGCCGGAAACTCCGCAATGATATTGAGCAATCTTCTGTCGTAGCCATTCGCGCCCGAAATCTCGAAGCGGAAAAGGAAACTCTCAAACTTGAGCAGGAAAGTGAAAGCTCCCGCCTGACGCAGGAGCGAGACTTGGAAGCCCTGCGCGCCATGCAGAGAGCTGAAATTACGCATACGCGATCAGAAAAAGAAGCTGAAGGGGAAAAATCCCGTATTCTGAATGAGCAGAAAACCCGTGAAATAGAAATTGCCCGGCAACGTGCGTTGCAGGCAGCGGAGATAAAGGCGCAAGAGGAAATCGAAAAAATGCGCGTCTCACAGGAGCAGGAGCTTGAAGCTGCTCGTATAGACCGCGATCGAATGATTCGGGAAAAGCAAATACAACAACGTCATGAAATTGACTCCGCTGAAATCTCCGCAAATGAAGATGTGGAGAGGGCGCGGATTGTTTCCGATCGACTGCTTCAGGAAGCGCGGATTATGGCCGAGGAAGAAACGGAAAACCGTGATATTGCCCGGAACCAGCAAATTGAAACCTCGAAGATTGCCGCACAAAAGGCGATCGAGACATCGCGGATCGCACAGGAGCAAGTGCTCGATAAAGCTCGTATCGAGCGCGATCGTGTCTTGCGCTCGCAACAAATCTCTTTCCGCCAGCAGATAGAAGAAAATGAGATATCTGCTCAGGAAGAATTGGAGCGGGCACGGATCGCATCAGAACGTGGACTTGATGAAGCCCGAATTTTGAAGGAGCGGGACCTCAGAAGGCTGGAAATAGAGCGGGATCAAGCACTTGAACTGGCTGAGATTGAGCGCCAGATTTTGATCTTGAAAGAGCAGGCGTCTGTCGCGGATACGCGCGTTGCAACGGAAGCGGCGGAAGCCAAAGCCGTCGAAGCCGCCGAGAAAGTCTCCACCATACGGGAAACTGTCATCGCGGAACGCATCGCTGCGGTCGACAGGCTGTTAGCGGAAAAGAATGCGGATACCGCCAGAATTGCAGCGGAAACCGACAAGATTACCGCTACTGTCCAGGCGGAAGCACAACGGCTGCAGAATGAAGCAGAAAACATCCTCAGCGAGGATGCGCGGGCCGGTCGTTTGCGGTCCAAGATGCTGGATCGTCTGGAAGGCATCGTGCGCGAGAGCGTCAAACCGATGGAGAATATCGAAGGCATCAAGATCCTGCATGTCGACGGCATGAATGGTGGCGGTGGCAACAATCATCGTTCGCCAACTGACGAGGTCATCGAAAGCGCACTTCGGTATCGCGCGCAGGCCCCGCTGATTGATGAGATGATGCGGGAAATCGGTGTCGAAAACCCGGGCGTGACGAAAATGGGTGATATTTTCCGTTCCGCAAAAGATGCCCAGGCTCTTGCCAAAGGCGCGAAGTCGGATAAGAGCGAGGACGACTAGCAATGCCCAGTGTGTACACATCAACCGTTATAGCCGCGCCAGCGGACCGTGTCTGGTCCGTTATCCGTGACTTTAATGCATTACCTGACTGGACGGAGTTCGTCGTCGATAGCCGGATAGAGGAAGGGCTGCCGTCTGATAAAATCGGCTGTGTGAGGGCTTTTCGGCTCGCAGATGGTGGCGTTATCCGGGAAAGACTGCTGGCCCTTTCCGACTATGACTATAGCTTTTCTTACGCCATTCTGGAAAGCCCTATGGGCGTGGAGAATTATATCTCAACGGTCAAGCTCTTTCCGATAACAGACGGCGGTCATACCTTCGCGGAATGGTCAGCGGAGTTTGACTGCGCATCCGGCCGGGAGCAGGAGCTTATCGATCATATCGGCACAAATGTCTTTCTCGGAGGGTTGACGTCCCTCAAAAATCGGATGGGGGGATAAGTTGGTTTCTGTCCGCCGCAGCACTGTCATTGATGCACCGATTGAGGCGGTTTGGGAAATCCTGCGCGATTTTAACGGGCATGACCGATGGCATCCGGCCGTCCGGCGGAGCCATCTGGATGGCGGCAAGCGAACTGATCAGGTGAGCGCTGTCCGGAATTTTGAACTGACTGAAGGGGAACATCTGCGCGAACAGCTTCTGTCTATGTCTGATGAAGATCACAGCTTTCGCTATTCAATGGTAGAAAGCGATATTCCGTTGCAGAATTACATTGCAGAAGTCTCGCTAAAACCCGTGACGGACGGAAACTGCACGTTTTGGTCGTGGTCGTCGCGCTTTGAGACGCCAAAGGGACGGGAACAGGAACTTGCCAAGCTGGTTGCGGAAGTGGTTTATGAGGCCGGGTTCGAGGCCGTTCGGTCGCGGGTGACGGCTCGTCAGCCATTTGCACAGCAAGCGCTCCAGTCTTCTTCGACGTCTGCTGCGATTGCAAATGAGGCGGCACTTTCCGGCATGGCGATTGGCATAGATCGTCATGGCGGGCCGGAGGAAATGCGCCCGATTGAAGTGACCGCAGCACCGCCGGGGCCGGGTGAAGTTCGCCTCCGACAGACCGCCATAGGCGTTAACTATATCGATGTTTATTGCCGATCCGGATATTTTGATCTGCTTACGCCGCTCGGAGTACCGGGGATGGAAGCTGTTGGTCTTGTTGAGTCTGTGGGAGAGGGCGTGCGGCATCTCTCGCCGGGACAGCGGGCTGGGTATGCTTGTCCGCCAGTCGGCGCCTATGCCTCTGTTCGAACGATGTCGGCGGCGCTCGTTTTTCCAATCCCGGACGATATTGATGACATAACTGCCGCGGCAGGCTTGCTGAAGGGGATGGCAGCGGAATTTCTTTTGCATCGCGTGCATCAAGTTAAAAAAGGCGATGTTGTGCTTATTTATGCCCCCGCCGGAGGTGTAGGTCGCATTCTTTGCCAATGGGCGAATAACCTTGGCGCGACGGTTATCGGCGCAACCTCCAGTGAGGAAAAGGCCCGTGCTGCTCGCGATGCGGGAGCGCATCATGTGGTCCTACCGACGGATCGCAGCCTTGAAGAACAGGTGATGGAAATCACCAAGGAACATGGTGCAGATGTGATTTTCGATGCGGTTGGAAAAGACAGCTTCGATCATTCCGTCGCGGCTCTTGCCACCTGCGGACACCTGATTAGTTTCGGTCAGGCGTCGGGTGATATTGGCAAACGCGATATTAGTTCTCTCGCGTCAAAGTCGGTTACGATTTCCCGGCCGAACTTTGGCCATTATACCGATACGCCCCAGAAGATCGCCGCCATTACAGATCGGCTGTTCGAAGCGATCAGACGGCATGTCATCACTGTAGATGTGGGGCGGCAATATCCACTTTCCCGGGCCGCAGACGCACATCGTGCGCTGGAAGCGCGGGAAACGACTGGCTCAAGTATTCTTATTCCTGACGATTATCAGAAAGGTCAAAAATGAAATTCGCCGTTTTTTACTGGAAGGGCAAAACCCAGATCGGGCGCGTTATCGAAGCAGAGAACGCCATAGAATGCTTTGATATACCAGAGGCCTCAATTAAGCAGGATGGTGTCGTCGCCCTGATAGATGGAGCGTCGCCAAAGATTGTTGAAACGGTTCCGATATCCGAGGTTGAGTTGCTGGCGCCGGTGCCGCGTCCATCACGAAACATATTCTGCGTTGGAAAAAACTATCACGAACATGCCAAGGAGTTTGCCTCTTCCGGCTTTGATAGCTCAGCGGCGAAAGGGGCAATACCGGAAGCGCCGATTGTGTTTTCAAAGCTGCCGGAAACAGTTGTCAAAAATGGTGCAGCGATCCGGATTGATGCGTCAGTATCCACAGCGATTGACTATGAGGCAGAGCTCGCCGTGATTATCGGTAAGGCCGGTCGGAATATCTCAAAGGAAGACGCGCTCTCGCATGTTTGGGGATACACGGTTGTCAATGATGTTACAGCGAGGGATCTGCAGGGCCGTCACAGCCAATGGCTGATCAGCAAATCGCAGGATACCTTTTGCCCGATGGGGCCTTGGGCGGTCACCGCAGATGAAATTGATCTCAAGGATACACTAGTGAAATGCTGGATAAATGAAGAGTTGCGGCAGGATTCCAATACTGGTTTGTTGATTTTCGATATCCCGACGATCATTGAAGCAATTTCAAACGGCATAACGCTTGAGCCCGGGGATATCATTGCAACCGGGACGCCCGCAGGTGTGGGCATTGGATTCAATCCTCCGAAATATCTGGAACCCGGAGATAAGGTCCGCGTTGAAATCGGCGGTATTGGAACGCTGGAAAATCCGGTGGAGGCTTATTAAGCCATGCCGGATATTTCAGTCGGGAGCATGAAAGTTGAGGATCAGGGAGAGGGGGCGGCTGTGGTAATGATCCACGGTCTCGGCGGCACGTCGAACAGCTTTCAGACCTTGATTTCGACACTGGACGGATATCGTATTTTGCGGCCAGATTTGCCGGGTGCAGGACGGTCCCCGTTGCGACCTGGTCGACCGGGAATTGCGGGGCTTGTTGCCGCCGTTCTGGATTGTCTGAACGCATCAGGTGTAAAAAAAGCACATTTTGTTGGGCATTCCATGGGGACGATCGTATGCCAGTATCTTGCCGCCGATCATCCGGATATGGTGCAAAGCCTGACCCTGTTCGGTCCCATTTCAGAGCCACCCGCCGCCGCTCGCGCAGGATTAAGTGAACGGGCCTCAGCGGCGCAGCGCGAGGGGATGGCTGGCATTGCCGAAGCCGTCCATAAAGCAAGTGTTTCTAAGGGCAAACCGGTCGCGTCCGCTTTCGTCAGGGAAAGCCTGCTTCGACAGGATGCGAGCGGCTATGCAGCGCATTGTCAGGCCCTTAGCAGCGCGAAGGCTGCAGATCTCGCGAGAGTTACCTGCCCTACACTACTGATTGCGGGGGAGACAGATCCGGTGGCGCCGGTCGCCATGGCGGAGCAAATGATGCAGAAATTGTCCCAAGGGCAGCTCGAAATCATACCTGGGGTAGCGCATTGGATGATGATGGAAGCGCCGACGCGCTCCGCTGAATTATTACGTGCCCATCTAGACGCCAACAGAATTAGCTAGGGAGACTAAATCATGGCCGAAAATACATTTACTGACTGGAGTGGCAGAAGTAACGGGAGTAGCGGGAATTCCGATATAACCTTCAACAATGTGCGCATACTAGAGGGGACGGGGGAGGCGCCTTATTCCGGGGAGGTCACGGTATCGGGAAACCGGATAAAATCGATTAACCGGTCTGCCATGGGCGGCAGCTGGGGCAACGGAAGTGGCGGTCAACGTATTGACGGGCGGGGTATGACCTTGATGCCGGGCCTTATTGATTCCCACCTGCATCTAAGCTGGAACAATGCGCCGGGCGTCGATCCGATCCAGATGATGCCATTGGAAGAGCATGTTCTTGTCTGTGTTGAAATGGCCAAAATTGTTCTGGATGCCGGATTTACAGCTGGGCGCGGTGCGGCAGCGGCCAAACCACGGCTTGACGTCGTTATCAGGGATGCCATCAACGCGGGGCGGTTTCCCGGACCGCGCTATACAGCCGCTAGCCCGGAAATTACGACAACCGGTGGGCTTGGCGATGCATCGCCGCCGCATATTCAGCATGAAGGGCTAAACCTTGGCATCGTGGTCTCCGGACCGGAGGAAGTCCGGAAAAAAGTGCGGGAGATGATCAAGTGGGGCAATGATACGATTAAGCTCAACCTTTCAGGCGAGGAAGTCGCCGGAATGGGCGCAGAAGAAAACCAGATGTCGGATGAGGAAATTGCTATGGCGGTTTCCGAAACACGTCGGCGCGGAAGGTCGCTTGCTGCCCATGCCCGCTCAGCCGAGTCGATTAAGCTCTGCGTCAGATACGGCATTGAGACGATCTATCATGCTTCTTTCACAGATGAAGAATCGCTGGATATGCTGGAGGCTGCGAAGGACAAGCATATTGTCGCCCCGGGCCTTGCCTGGCTGATTAATACGGCGCGAAACGCGGGTGATTATGGCATCATGCCCGGTAGTCCACTGACCATCGCCTATGAGCGGGAGCTGGAGAACGCCATTGAAAGCATGAAGAAGATGCATAAACGCGGTATTCGCATTGCAATCGGAGGCGATTATGGCTTCGCTTGGACACCGATGGGTACAAACGCCAAGGATATGGAGTATTTCGTTGATTTACTCGGATTCACGCCGATGGAAGCCATTCTTGCGGGAACGAAAATCGGCGGTGAGATGATGAAAATGGGCAATGAACTCGGCATGATCCGGGAAGGCTATCTCGCTGATATGCTCCTTGTCGACGGGGATCCCTCCCGGGACGTCAAAGTGTTGCAGGACAAGAAACGTCTGATGGCCATCATGAAGGATGGCAAGTTCCATAAGGCACCGGAAAATCTGGGTGTCGGATTGAGAGTCAGCGCGTAAAGCAGGCAAAAAAAGGGCGACGCGACTATTAGTTTTGCGTCGCCCTCTGATTTTTAGACCTTTTCTTTAGCTATCGAGACGTTCGATAATAATCGCAGGGGCCATGCCGCCCGCGGCGCACATGGTAACCAATCCACGTTTTTTATCCTGCCGCTCAAGTTCATCAAGCAACGTGCCGATCAGGATCGATCCGGTGGCTCCGATGGGGTGCCCAAGCGCCATTGCGCCGCCATTGACATTTACTTTGCTACGGTCAAGTTTCAGGTCGCGAATGAATTTTTCGGTAACGATGGCGAAAGCCTCGTTAATTTCCCAAAGATCTATATCTTCCGTTGTCAGGCCTGCCTTGGCGAGTACCTTCTTCGCAGCTGGAACTGGCGCGTTCAGCATCAATGTCGGGCAATCACCCATATTAGCCGTCGCAACAATACGGCCGCGGGGTTTCAGGTTATGCTTCTTCGCATAGTCACCCGATGCGAGAAGTAGTGCCCCGGAACCATCAACAACACCTGAGGAGTTGCCAGCATGGTGCACATGATCAAATTCCTTGATTTGCGGATATTTGCGCGTAATCAGGCTGCCATATGTGTTGCCGGCGTCGTCAACGACGACATCGCGAAACATATTGAAGACTGTCTTGAGCCCCGCAAGGCTTTCCATAGTCGTGCCGGGGCGCGGAAATTCCTCCCGATCGAGAGCGATTGAACCATCCGTGTTTTTAACTGGAATGAGCGATTTATTGAACCGGCCTTCCTGTATTGCCTTGTCTGCGCGTTTCTGGCTCTCTACCGCGAGTTCATCAAGGGCTTTCCGGTCAATCCCTTCCAGCGTGGCAATAGCATCAGCGCAAACACCTTGCTGTGACTGGGGATGACTATCACGAAGAGCGGTGTTGCCCGCATCCAGCATTGCCGGATTGCTGGGATCGGCAATTGAGGCGGTATAACTCATCATCTCGGTACCGCCCGCAATGACCAGATCTTCCATGCCGGACATGATTTGGGCCGCCGCGAGGTTGACAGTCGTGATCCCAGAACCGCAAAAGCGATCCAGCGTCATACCGGAGGCTTTGATGTCATAGCCAGCTGACAAGGCCGACATCCGGCCGAGGTCATAACCCTGCTTGCCGACTTGTGTCGAGGTTCCCCAGATAACGTCATCAACATCGGCAGTATTGAAATCATTCCGTTCAGCAAGAGCACCGAGAACGGTCGCGCCAAGATGCTGTGGGTGGAGATGGGCGAGGGCGCCCTTGCCAACCTTGCCGACACCACGTGGAGTACGGCAGGCATCAATAATGTAAGCTTCAGTCATTATTTTGATCCTTGTTATTGTTTGTTTCTAACGTGGCGCCATACGAATTGCGCCATCCAGGCGGACGTCTTCCCCATTAAAATATCCATTCCGGCACATTTCAAGAGCAAGAGAGGCATATTCCTCAGGCTGCCCCAGACGGGACGGGTTCGGAACTTGCGCGGCAAGGGCGGCTTTCACCTTGTCAGGCGCGCCTTGCAACAGAGGAGTATTGAATAGACCCGGTAAAATTGTGTTGACGCGAATGAGTTCCTGCGCAAGATCGCGTGCAATCGGAAGGGTCATCCCGATAACGCCGCCTTTTGAGGCGGAGTAGGAGGCCTGCCCTACCTGACCATCCTCTGCTGCGACGGAAGCAGTATTGATAATCACACCACGCTCCCCGTCGATCGGGTCGAGGGTCATCATGCCGGCTGCCGACTTTGCGATGCAGCGAAAGGTACCGATGAGATTGATCTGGATGATCATCTCGAATTTATCTAACGGAAAGTGCCTGATTTCGCCGGTTTCCCGGTCCCGGCTAGCCGTTTTTACGGCGTTACCGGTTCCTGCGCAATTTACAAGAATTCTTTCCTGGCCGAGCTTTTCGCGAATGGATGCGAACCCGGCATCGACATCTTCTTCTGAGGTAACATTCACCTTTGCAAAAGCGCCGTCGATTTCGGTTGCAACGGCTTCGCCCAATTCTTCGTTCAGATCAAAAATTCCTACTTTTACGCCAAAACTAGCAAGTTTTCGCGCCGTTGCTGCGCCAAGGCCGGACGCGCCGCCTGTTATAATCGCAGTTGTTCCATCGAGATTCATTGTCGTTCCTTCTCCTTCTTAATTTTCTTATTCAGAGAATAAAATACGGTTGTTCTTTATGCTTATGCTTCTTGGCAGCCGTACGTTGGATAAGCTTTATCTGACGTAATTTAAGCAGAGAGATACCATAAAGATAGAAAAAAACAATTTTCCATCTTTTAGGACGGGGGCCGTCTTTCTGGAATTCAACTAACTGATATTGATAATAATTCGCAAAATGAAGTTGACTCTTATCGAGGCTATTGATAATCATTCCTAGAAATAAGCCAATATATTGTAATTGCATACGAAAAGAACGGTCAAAAAATGTTGGATAATCAATCCGATCGCAAAAGCAGTAAGCGGATGATTATGCTTGTGGATGAAACCCTGCAGAGCGGTGAATTATTTATCACCAGCAAGGAACTCACGATTGCTCACAACGGTGATTCATACAAATTGCGGCTTACTGGAAATGGAAAACTGATCTTAACAAAATAAAGCAATTAGCCCGCCACCCAGCCACCCGACATATTCGGCAGCCAGGCAGCAAGCAAACGCGATACAACTAGAAAGCTGTTGTTATGCGCCGAACTCTGCCGCTCGCCTGTCTGGGCGCGCTCCTCTCAAGTACTTTTCTGACGCCTGCCATTGTTGCAGCGGCAGACGAAACGCCGACTGTATCGCTTGACGCGATGACGGTCTATGCGACCCGCACGCCGCAATCCTCGTTTGAGGTGCCGGCGATGACTTCGAATATTGATACAGATGCGCCGGGAAACGCATTGGCAGGGGATACGGGAGATCTTCTTGAATTCACACCGGGTGTTGAGGTGGCTGGTGGGCCACGTCGGAATGGGCAGACTGTCTCTATCCGCGGATTTGATAGCGAAGCCATTATTACCCTGATTGATGGACGTCGCCAGAACTTCGAGGCGGCCCATGATGGTCGATTTTTCGTTGACCCCTCGCTTCTCAAGCGGGTGGAGATCGTGAAGGGTGCCTCTTCGGCAATTTATGGTGGCGGCGCGATCGGCGGCGTTCTTGCGTTCGATACCAAGGATGCAGCAGACATGTTGAAACCCGGAGAGGACTGGGGTGTTTATACTTCAATGGGATACCGGACGGCGAACAAGGAATATTCTCCGGTTGTCTCTGCTTACGGTCGGACGGGGGCATTGGATGTCATCGGAATCGCCGCGCTTCGCAATTCCGGTGATATCGAGCAGGGTGACGGCAATAAGCTTATTTCCGAAGACAACCTCGTTTCGGGTACCTTCAAGATTGGTTATAGCTTTAACGACTTCAACAGCCTGCAGTTTATTTATCAGGGTCTTCACAATGATGGACAGGAGCCGAATAATGGTGGCGGCGCCATTACGGTTTCTAACCCGGTTGTCGATAAGCGGGTTAATGATAACCAGTTCGGATTGAAGTATGCATTTGAAGATCCAGGTAATAGCTGGCTGAACCCGAAGCTCCATCTCTATTACAACACCACCGAAGTTCGCGAAGAAGATATCTCGGGAACAAATTTGGGTCGTGTGCAAACACGTGACATGGATACCATCGGCTTCACGGCCGACAATCAGACGGTGCTCACGGCGAGCGAGACGCAGAAGCATACATTGTCTTATGGCTTGGAAGTGTACCATGACGATCAGACGGGTACCATAACCGGGGGTGGCACGCGTCCGGGTGTTCCAAACGCGGATGCCACTAATTACGGGGTTTATCTGCAGGACGAAATCGATTTGAAGACGTCTGCGGGTCGCTTCCTGATCATTCCGGCGGCACGGTTTGATGCCTACCGCAGCAGTGACAATGCTGGTAATTCCCAAAGTGAACATAAGGTCTCTCCGAAAATATCGGCGAGCTATCTGCCAAACGATAATGTGATGTTCTTTGGTAGTCTTGCGCAAGCCTTCCGCGCACCAAACCTCACCGAAATGTATGCGTCGGGGCAGCATTTCCCTGCAGTCCCCCCGTTTTTTCCGGCTAACTTCTTTGTTCCAAATCCGGACCTCCGGCCGGAAACCGTTGTCACTTTTGAAGTTGGTGCTGGCATAAACTTCGATAATGTCGTCGCGGACAATGACAAGGTCGCCGTAAAGGGTTCCTGGTTCATCAGTGAAGGAGATGATTTTATCACGCAGGTGGTGAATACCGCAGGCGGAACGACACAATATGTCAATATCCCGAATGCCCGGCTATCTGGTTTCGAGGTTGACGCGCAGTATAATCTTCATCCGGTGACGACAAAACTCGGCCTTTCCTATGTTGAGGCGGAAAACAAGGACACGGGGGAGTATCTCTCCAACAATCTACCGCTGACACTGGTTGCTGATGTTGCTTACAGCGCCGATGAAATTGATAGCATTTTCGGTCTGCGCGGACGATTTGCAGCCGCCAATGATAATGTGTCCAGTTCACAGGTGCCGACCGCGGGATACTCCGTCTATGACGTTTACTATCGCTGGGCGCCGAGCGAGAAAGGTCTCGATACCCTCACTGTCGATCTCGGAGTATCGAACGTTCTTGATAAAGCTTACACAACAGCTTTCGCCGGTCTTCTTGAAGAAGGGCGCAGCTATAATGTCAGGGTAGCCTATAAATGGTAGGGGCGGCGTTCGCACAACCGACAGATTGGGGCAAGAAATGGGTTGTCTTTCTTGGCCTGTCCGTCTGTGCGAACGCCATTCTCTTGACGCAGGTCCACCCGATACCAAAAATCGAGCCAATTTACGATATTCCAATTCTGAAGGTGAATTTGATGACGCTGGCTCGTCCGGCGGTCTCAAGTCCGCCGGTTGAAAGCAAGGTGGAGCCTGTAAAGGTACCACCACCTCCACCACCAGAGGCGGTTCGTGTCAAGCCTGTTGTCACAACCCCCTTTGCACCGGAGAAGGTTGCGGTTATTCCCAAGCTGCCGCAACCGAAGGCCGAACCTGTAAAGGAAGCGAAAGCCCAGCCGGTTCCGCGTCCTATGGTTCGGCCTGCCGTGGTGCTTGAACCGCCCATCGAGACCAAGGCGGTTCCCCCGATCGAGATGGCAAAGATCGTTCCGGAGATTGTTGAGAAAATCCCGGAGAAGAAAATTGTGAGAAAGGTTGTCGCCAAGCCGGAGCCTCGACCTGCGCCGGAGCCCAAGGTTGTTGCCACGCTCCCGGATACCAGCAAAGGCATTGGAGAAGACAACTCGACCGTCATTCATGAGGCGCGTTATCGCCATCAGGTCCCGCCATCCTATCCGCGCCGTGCGCTTGATCTTGGGCACCAAGGAACAGTCACGTTGCATGCGGAAGTTTTGCCAAGCGGCACACCGCGGGATCTAAAAATTGCCAAGTCCTCCGGGCATCGCCTGCTTGATATGGCGGCCATGGCGGCCGTTAAGAAATGGAAATTCGAACCAACTAGTGTCGACGGGAATGCCGTGGTCAGTTGGGTTCGTGTTCCCGTGAATTTTGTTATCCATTAGGAGCCAGAAATGACAATGAGTGAATCAGTTCAAACAGCGACAAAGCTGACACCGGAAGAAATCAGAGCAGAGTATGAGCGGCTTAGCCAGGAAAAAGGAATGCGCGCGCGGAATGCGGCCAATGAAATGGGTATTTCTGAAGGCCAGCTAGTGGCGGCGCGTGTCGGAACGGTTGCTACCCGCCTTAGCGATAACGCCGAAGCAATCCTGAAGTCTGTGGTCTCTCTTGGAGAGGTGATGGCGCTGACCCGTAATGAGCATTGTGTTCATGAGCGGAAAGGCATCTATGAAAACCCAAGCTTCTTTAAGCATGGTCCCATGACGACGGGCTTGTTTGTCAATCCCGATATTGATCTTCGTCTGTTTATGGGGCAATGGAAACATGGCTTTGCCGTAACAGAAACCGGGAAAGCGGGTGTTCGTAAAAGCCTGCAGTTTTTTGATGGCGCCGGTGATGCTATCCACAAAATCTATCTGACTAACCATTCTGACGAGGCCGCCTATGATGATCTGGTTGCAATGCATCGCCACGCTGAACAAAATACGTCAATCGAAATTGAAGGCACAAAACCAAAACCGGAAGAACGCCCGGATTCAGAAATTGACTGGGAAGGTTTCCGTTCCGCCTGGGAAAAACTGAAAGATACGCATGACTTTTTTCCGATGCTCCGGAAATTCAAAGTGGGCCGCGTCCAGGCTTTGAAGAAAATCGGAACGGATTTCGCTGCGGAACTTGATAACAGTGCTGCACGGCTCGTACTCGAACTTTCGCGGGACCGTCAATGTGAAATTATGGTCTTTGTCGGAAGCAAAGGCTGTATCCAAATACACACTGGTCCTGTGAACAAGCTGGTAGAGGCGGGGGGATGGTGCAATGTCCTCGACCCCAAATTTAATCTGCATCTGGATGAGGGCGGAATCAGCCATAGCTGGGTAACAAAGAAGCCCTCTGTCGATGGCATTATCACGGCCGTTGAAGTTTTCGATAAGAACAACGAACTCATAGTGACCTTCTTCGGCAAGCGGAAACCCGGCGTGCCGGAGCTGACAGAATGGAGCGAAATTGTCGATAGCCTGCCACGCAAGGAGGTATCGAATGTTGCCTGAGTGGCTTTCATTCATACTTCCTGACTGGTTTTTCCAAATGGGATTGATGGCTTGGCCGCTTGCCATATGCTCTGTTCTGGCTGTTGCGGTCGGGTTGGAGCGGCTTGTATTTACCGTTCGGGCGGCGATCAAGGCAAAGGCACATTATGAGCGGTTGGCCGATTACTTGCGGGCGAACAGGAACCATCCAAAAGCTGTACGGGATGAACTCGTTGGGGTGACGCTGAATGATTTCCGGCGTCCCTATTACAGTGGGATCAAGATGTTACGGCTGATTGGTATGATCAGCCCGATCATAGGTCTGCTGGGTACTATTCTCGGGATTATTGCCGCGTTTAAGGTGATTTCTGTGCAGACAGGGCCAGTTTCGCCTGCGTTGATCGCAGATGGGTTGTGGGAGGCGATGTTGACCACAGCAGCGGGTCTGATGATTGCACTGCCTGCACTTCTTATGGCGCATTTCTTCAGTGCGTTCAGTGATCGCCAACTGGAGCGCTTTTGCCTGGAGCTAAATCGTCTGTCGCTTTCTTTCGAAATGGCGAAGAACGAGCCTGCATCTGAAGTTGTTACTCTGAACGCAGAGGCGCGCCGGTCATGATCACACTTCAGTCCGAAGATCCGCACGGGGGAACCTTGCGGGAGCTGGCGCCTGATCTGACACCGATGCTGGATATCCTGTTTATTCTTCTCGTGTTCTTCTTGCTGACGGTCGGAACAGTTATGCGTTCGCTTGATCTGCAGCTTCCCTCCGCCGTAGAGGAGGAATTGGAACAGTTGAATGAACCTCGGCACATCATGCTTGAAATTCGGGAAAGCTCTTACGCACTTGATGGTCAGGAGTTCACTCATTTTGGCGAGCTAAAAGAAGCGATCAAGGAAAGTCGGGCTGCTCATTCCGATCATGAGATCATTGTCGCCGGGGATCGCCAGATTTCAATCGAAAAACTGCTTAAAGTGCTGACATACCTGCAGTCGCAGGGGATAGAGGCCGCCAATATTCTAATGCAAAAAGAAACCAATCAATGATCAGAATTTTATTAGTACTCTGCGTTTTCATCTCTGCGGCAGCCCATGCCGAGGCACCGAAAAGGATCATCTCCGTCGGGGGCGCAATTACGGAAACAATCTATGCGCTGGACGCCGGGGGGCTTGTCGTTGGCAGCGATACGACAAGCTATTATCCTCCGGCCGCCGCCTCGGCGCCCAAGGTCGGATATATGCGCGAACTGAGTGCGGAGGGCGTTCTCTCGCTAAACCCGGATCTTGTTATACTGTCTGAAGAATCAGGCCCACCAACTGTACTTGAGCAGTTAAAATCTGCCGGTGTTTCCCTGCTGGTACTCAAGGCCGGTCGGTCGATCGGGGATGTGAAGGAAAACATCGAAATTCTTGCAGAAACATTGGATAAGCGAGAAAAGGGTGCCGAATTGATTGCCGGCATCAACAAAGCTGAAGTCGAATTGAAAGAAGCTAACGCCGCCGGGCAGGAATCCAAATCGGTAATATTTATTTTGCAGCATAGTGGCGGAGCTCAGATGGTTGCAGGATCAAGAACCGCGGCGGACAGCATTATCAAGCTGGCCGGTGCCACAAATGCCGTTACGGGATATGAAGGATATAAACCCTTGTCACCGGAAGCGGCAACGAGCTTAGCGCCTGATGTATTGCTGGTTACTACTCAGGGGCTTGAACAGTCGGGGGGCAAAGCGTCGCTTTTGGCGGCTCCGGGAGTGTCGCTTACGCCAGCGGCAAAGAATGGGCGGATTGTAGCGATGGACGCCCTTTTGCTGCTCGGCTTCGGACCGCGGACGGCCGAGGCTGCCCTCGAACTTAACAGAC
This sequence comes from Sneathiella sp. HT1-7, assembly GCF_020731145.1. GTDB lineage: Bacteria > Pseudomonadota > Alphaproteobacteria > Sneathiellales > Sneathiellaceae > Sneathiella. The sequence continues at coordinate 204,506 of NZ_JAJFZN010000003.1, forward strand.
AGTTGAACCGTCAATGAGCTTGCTTGACAAAGCGGTCTGCACGCCGTTTTTCCTGAAACGGATAAAATTCTCGGCACTGCCTTTGCTAGGCCTTCTGCTGCTGGCCGTTGCCTTGGTCTCTGCCTCGATCGGAGCAGTTTCAATTCCGCTCTCTGATATTCTCGGGGGTAGTCTGGCAGATCAACAGTTGGCCGTTCTGAACTCCATCAGATTGCCGCGCGTCGTTTTAGCGGTCATTGTCGGCGGTGCATTAGCCGTATCCGGTGCCGCAATGCAAGGGCTGTTTCGCAATCCTCTTGCTGATCCGGGTTTAATCGGTATTTCGACGAGTGCGGCATTAGCCGTTGCCATTGTCATTGTGTTGGCAGGGCCAATTGTCGGATATTTCGGGCTTTATGCCATGAGCATTGCTGCCTTTGGTGGAGCACTCGGCGCCTGTTTCGTGATTTTCCGATTTGCCAAGCTGACCGGGACGTTTTCTGTCACCTATATGTTGCTCACCGGTATTGCGATAAATGCCCTGTCTGCGGCCGGTGTCGGGTTCCTGACATTCCTGAGCGATGATCAGCAACTCAGGACCTTGACTTTCTGGACCATGGGTAGCCTCGGTGGTGCTTTGTGGGTGTCCGTTATTGTTGCCGCGACAATTATTATTCCGTCTGCCCTGATCCTTGTAAAGAATGCGCGAGAGCTCAATGTGCTGTTGCTCGGGGAGAGTGAGGCGCGGTATCTCGGCGTTGATGTTGAGCGGTTGAAACGAAGGATCATCATCTGCACGGCGCTGTCAGTTGGTGCGGCAATTTCTGTTAGTGGGATCATCGGGTTTGTTGGTCTTGTGGTGCCTCATTTGATCCGCTTGACGCTCGGGCCAGATCATCGGCTTTTGATTCCGGCATCGGCCTTTTTAGGGGCGATCCTGCTTTTGCTCGCCGATACTGTTGCGCGCACAGTTGTTGCGCCTGCGGAGATGCCAGTTGGTATTTTGACCAGTATGATAGGCGGACCGTTCTTCCTTTGGCTGTTGATGAAGCAATTTTCAGGAAGGTTTGGCCTGTGATTGACGCGGAAAACATAGTCTATTCCATTGGTGGGCAGAGAATCCTCGCGTATGTGTATGCGACCTTCAGGCCTGGTGATGTAACGGCGATCCTGGGCCCAAATGGCGCAGGGAAATCGACGTTGTTGAAATGCCTGACAGGGGCGCTTAAGCCGGATGAGGGCCGGGTATCCCTGGATGGAAAGGATTTGCGGCACTATTCCCTGACGGAGCTGTCACGTCGCCGTGCCGTTCTCTCGCAAGCAAACCCCATTAGCTTTCCATTCACCGCGCATGAAGTCGTGGTAATGGGCCGCAATCCCTATTCGCTCGAAAAGACAACCGCCTCAAATGCGGAGATTGCCGATGAGGCGCTTACTCTCGTAGATGCCTGGCATCTCCGGGATCGATCCTACCCGAGCCTTTCCGGCGGTGAGCAGCAGCGGGTCCAGTTTGCGCGGGTGCTGTCGCAGATATGGGAGCAGGAGGAGGCTTGTCTCTTTTTGGACGAACCGACGTCGGCATTGGATTTAAAACACCAGCATCAGTTAATGGATCTGGTACAAAAGCTCTGTCGCGAGAAGAATCTCACGGTTATCATAGTTATGCACGACCTCAATCTCGCCCATCACTGTACGGATCGTTGCTTTTTCATCCGGGAAGGGTGGATTCAAGGTGGCGGAGAGTCGAAAAAGTTAATCACCGCCGATACCATTTCCGACATATTTGATCTGCCGAAGAAATATGCCGCGATGAGGTTCGGCATGGATCTTGCCGGTTAGCCCATCCTCACATTCTCTGCTTTTGAGACGGCCGCCTTTGGATTAACATGCCTTGCCGTCGTTACGGATCGGCAAGGGGAAGGGCGAGATGTCAGGGCAAGCAGTAAATATTCCAGATATTATAGTGATCGGTGCTGGGATCATCGGCATCACATCGGCCATTGAATTGCAGGAGAAGGGCGCAAAGGTGACAGTGCTGGATAAAGCCGGTGTCGCGGCGGGTGCGTCCCAAGGTAATGCCGGCGCTTTTGCCTTTTCCGATGCGTCGCCTGTTGCTTCTCCCGGTATTATCCGGAAAGCGCCGAAATGGTTTTTGGATCCGCTGGGCCCGCTCTCCGTTCCGCTTCCCTACGCCCTTCAGATTCTCCCCTGGATGTTTCGCTTCTTAAGCGCGAGCCGGCCCGAGCAGGTGAGACGGGGGATAGAGGCGCTCACGACACTGATGACAGTGTCCCGCGACCGGCTTATTCCTTTCATGGAGCAGACGGGCACCCATAATATGCTGCGCCAGCACGGTAATTTACAGCTTTATGAACATCGCAAATCATTTGAGGAGAATTTGCCTGTCTGGCACGCAAGGGGCGAGCGGGGGACTGAATTCACGGCGCTAACGGACCCAGATCAGATTGCGGAATATCAGCCGGGAATCAACAAACGATTTGTCGCGGCCATCGCGACGAATGACTGGTATGGCATTTCCGATCCGAAGGATTATACAGTCCAGCTTGGCGAATTCTTCAAATCAAGAGGCGGCAAGATTGACATCGCGGAGGCCGTGGCGCTCAAGCACGGGGCGGAGGGCGTTTCCGTGCGCCTGAAGGATGGAACAGAGTTATCGGCGGATCATGTAGTGGTTTCAGCAGGAGCCTGGTCGCACCACCTTGCCCGCACTGTTGGCGATCATATCCCGCTGGAGACGGAGCGGGGATATAACACGACGCTTCCGATAGGGGCGTTTGATCTTAACCGGCAGCTTTCGTTCGAGGAGCATGGATTTGTGGTGACCCCGCTATCGAGCGGTATTCGCGTTGGCGGTGCGGTGGAACTGGGCGGGCTGAAGCTGCCGCCAAACTATCGGCGGGCGGATGCTCTGCTCAACAAGGCGAAGGGGTTCCTTCCCGGTCTTAAAATCGAGGGCGGACGGCAGTGGATGGGTTTCCGGCCCAGCCTGCCGGATTCGATCCCCGTTATCGGCCCTGCTAGTCGGTCCCGCCGCATCACCTATGCTTTCGGGCACGGCCATCTTGGTTTGACCCAATCGGCGGGAACCGCCAAGCTGGTGGCGGATCTGGTGATGGGGATAAAGAATGATATTGATCTCTTGCCCTATAGTCCCCGGCGCTTTTAAGGTCTGCGAATGACACAACATATATTCCAATGCATAGATGGGCATACCTGCGGCAATCCGGTGCGGGTCGTCACTTCAGGCGGGCCGAACCTTAAGGGCGAGACCATGCTCGCCCGCCGCGCGCATTTTATGCGGGATTTCGACTGGATCCGCACAGGCCTGATGTATGAACCGCGCGGTCATGACCAGATGTCGGGAACGATCCTTTATCCCTCCACTCGCGATGACTGCGACATTGCCGTCCTTTTTATTGAAACCTCGGGCTGTCTGCCCATGTGCGGCCATGGCACCATCGGCACCGTCACCATCGCGATAGAGGAGGGGTTGGTCATCCCGAGAACGCCTGGAAGACTTACCCTTGATACCCCGGCGGGGAAAGTCGTCGCGGAATATCGTATGGAAGGAAAATATTTAGAGGAAGTGCGGATTATCAATGTGCCGTCTTTTCTCTATGCGCAAGGATTGAGCGCAACCTGCCCCATGCTAGGGGAGCTGGTTGTCGAAGTGGCCTATGGCGGTAATTTCTATGCGATCGTTGAACCGCAGGCGAATTTCACAGATATGGCCGATTATTCCGTGGCGGACCTGATCCGATGGAGTCCGGGCTTGCGCGCGGCGCTTAATGAAAAGTATGATTTTGTACACCCCGAGCAACCGGACATAAAAGGTCTCACCCATATTATGTGGACGGGCAGGCCGACGGTAGCGGGTGCAACGGCAAGGAATGCGGTCTTCTATGGCGACAAGGCGATTGATCGCTCCCCTTGCGGTACAGGCACCTCGGCCCGTATGGCGCAATGGCGCGCGCGCGGGGACCTGGCAATTGGTGACGACTTTGTTCACGAGAGCATTATCGGTTCCCTCTTTAATGGTCGTGTGGAGGGGGAAGTTAGAGTCGCAAACATCGATGCGATTATCCCGTCCATCGGGGGCTGGGCGCGCGTGACAGGATACAATAGGATCATCATTGATGAGCGGGATCCGTTTGCCCACGGGTTTGTCGTGAGATAAGGAGAAAAGCATGAAAATAACCGCGATCAAAGCCTGGCAGGTGGATCTGCCCTTGAAAGAGGGGCGCTATAGCTGGTCCAATGGCAATTTCGTTGAGGTGTTTGATAGCACCGTCGTTGCCATCGAAACGGATGAGGGCATAACCGGTTATGCCGAATGCTGCCCATTAGGGTCGACCTATCTGCCATCCTACGCGAAGGGAGTGCGCGCTGGTCTCGCAGAAATAGGGCCACATCTGATCGGACAGAACCCGCTTGCCCTCCATGAAATCAACCGGGTTATGGACAGCAGCCTGAGGGGGCATCCTTACGCGAAGGCACCAATTGATATCGCCTGCTGGGATATTCTCGGAAAGGCAGCAGGACAGCCTGTCTATATGCTCCTCGGCGGGGCGATGCAGGAGGATGTGGCACTTTACCGGGCCATCTCGCAGGAAAGCCCGGAGCAAATGGCCGCGAAGATAGAGGGCTACAGCGCAGAAGGATACACGAAGTTCCAGCTTAAAGTCGGGGGTGACGCGAATGAGGATATCGATCGTATCCATGCCACACGCGCTATCCTGAAGAAAAGTGATATACTGGTGGCAGACGCCAATACTGGCTGGACCCGTCACGAGGCGGCGCGTGTTGTCAGTGCGGTCGCTGATCTGGATGTTTATATCGAACAGCCCTGCATGACCTATGAGGAGTCAGTCTCGATCCGTCGGCGCACGGCGCTTCCCTTCGTGCTGGATGAGGTAATTGACGGTCCCGGTGTTCTGGTGCGGGGGATTGCTGAAGATGCCATGGATGTCATCAATCTCAAGATTTCAAAAGTAGGTGGCCTGACGCGGGCACGGCTGATGCGTGATCTTTGTATCGCCTCCGGCATCCCCATGACGATTGAGGATACATGGGGCGGCGACATTACGACTGCGGCTATTGCTCATCTTGCACGGTCAACGCCTGAGGAGTTCTGCTTCTCGGCCACAGATTTCAATTCCTATGGCACAGTGACAATTGCCGAAGGATCGCCTCAAAGAGTTAATGGCCGGATGACAGCGTCTGATGTGCCTGGTCTTAGCATAACGCCGGATTTTGACGTACTTGGAGAGCCAGTCCTAACCATATCCTGATGAGTTCGCTTGCGCTGTTCTACGTTAAGCGCGTAAAACTGATTTCAAAGGAACCTTGCAAGGCCACAGACCGATAGAAAGAAGAGAAGAAATGTCAAAAATTTCCGCAAACGGTATCGAAATTGAATATGAAACACGGGGTGATGCCTCGGGCGACCCGATTGTCCTTGTTGGTGGAGTTGGAGTGCAGCTCACCTCCTGGAATGAAACTTTTATCGAGGCGCTGGTTGAAGCAGGATTTCATGTCATTTCCTATGATAACCGCGATGCCGGACTGTCCACTAAATTTGATGACTGGGGACCAGCGGATATTCCTGCGGCCTTTGCTCAGGCGCGGGCAAAGGAAAAAGTTTCAGCTCCCTATACGTTGGAGGATATGGCCGATGATGCCGCTGAACTGATCGCGGCGATTGGGGTTGGAAAGGCACATATCCTTGGAAGTTCAAACGGCGGCGCTATCGCGCAAACTTTGGCCTATCGACGGCCTGAATGTGTGAAATCTCTGATCTCGGTCATGGCGACGTCCGGCCGGCGTGGATTGCCCCGCCCAACTGAGGTGGCCGCGAAATGGCTCAGTCAGCCGCGTAACCCCGCCGGTACACGGGAAGGCGCGGTGGAGGATGCGATCGCGACGGCAAAGATCATCGGAAGCCCGGCCTTCCCTGTGGATGAAAAGATTTTGGCAGAACGCGCCGTCGCCCTTTTTGAGCGGTCCTACTACCCTGAAGGGAACGGGCGCCATCTTCTGGCGAGCCTGGCCTCGGGTGATAGCAGAGTGGCGCATTTATCCGAAATAACCGCGCCAGTACTTGTTATTCACGGACGGGAAGACCCGCTCGTTCCGCTTGGCTGCGCGGAAGATGTGAAAAACACAATCCCCGGCACCGAGATGATTGTGATAGATGGAATGGCGCATGACATTCCGGACGAGGCCGTCACGGCCATGGTTGAGGCAATCTTAAAGAACGCAAAAAGAGCAGCCTAATAGATCTAGTCCGGCGAATAACTCGCAATTATTCGCCGGGTCGACAGTTGATGTGACAAGCTGGATCTATTGACGTAAACTTCCTGAAAACAGAGACATGAATGGGGAGGATATTATGTCAACTGTGCAGGATACTCAGGCTGTAGACAGTGCGCGGGATCAGTTTCAGTCGGTTATAGCACCGGTCAAGGATCGGTCTTATGTGGCAGGGGAAAGAACAAGCGCGCTTCGGCGGCAGACTATTCCCCAGATGTTGAAAGAAACAGTTGCGAAATATGGCACGCGTGCGGCGCTCATCTTTCCGCAGCAGAATCTTACTCTTACATATGCTGAATTTGACCGGAAAGTGGATGCACTGGCGGCCGGACTTCTCGCGCTTGGACTGGAAACTGGCGATCGTATCGGGATATGGTCGCCCAATAATCTCGAATGGATCCTGACTCAATATGCGACGGCGCGGATCGGGCTGATCCTTGTGAATATTAATCCGGCCTATCGCCTATCAGAGCTGGAATACGCACTCAATAAATCGGGCTGCAAGGCGTTAATTGCGGCGGATAAGTTCAAGACGTCAGATTATCTCAAGATGATCCGGACGCTGGCGCCGGAGCTTGAAAACTCCGAGCCCGGGCAACTAAATGCCGCGAAGCTGCCGGCACTCAAGATTGTTATCGGCATACACGATAACCCCGGCGCGGGAATGTATGCGTTTTCCGATATCGCAGGGCTGGCAAGTGATAAGGAGCGGGCCGAACTCGATACGATTACGGATAGCCTGGCGTCCGATGATCCGATCAATATCCAGTTTACCTCTGGAACAACTGGCGCGCCCAAGGGAGCGACATTGACTCACTATAATATCGTCAATAACGCAGCCCATGTCGTCGGGCGCATGAACTTTACCGAGGAGGACCGGCTCTGTATCCCAGTACCGCTTTATCATTGTTTCGGGATGGTGATGGGTTCCTTGGGCTGTGTCAGTACAGGCGCGGCAATGGTCTTTCCCGGCGAAGCATTTGATCCGGTGGAAACTCTGCAAGCCGCGGCAACTGCGCGTTGCACGGCGCTTTACGGGGTTCCGACAATGTTTGTCGCCATGGTTGATCATCCACTTGTTGCGGAACTCGATCTTTCCAGCCTGCGTACTGGCGTGATGGCAGGCGCACCTTGTCCGATTGAAGTGATGAAAAAGGTGATTGATCATATGCATATGTCGGAAGTCACTATTTGCTATGGCATGACGGAGACTTCTCCCGTTTCCTTCCAAAGCGGTGTTGACGATCCGCTCGAGAAACGGGTCTCTACAGTTGGCCGTATTCATCCGCATGTGGAGGTTCGAATCGTCGATGAAAACGGCGCAGATGTTCCAGTTGGTGCGCAAGGCGAACTCTGGACGCGTGGCTATTCCGTGATGCGCGGCTATTGGGATGACGAGGAAAAAACAGGGGAGGCGATCGTTGATGGCGGGTGGATGCGTACGGGTGATCTTGCCGTCCTTGATGCGGAGGGATATTGCGAGATCGTAGGCCGCCTGAAAGACATGATCATTCGCGGCGGCGAAAATATCTATCCGCGGGAGATAGAAGAGTTCCTCTTCACTCATTCGGATATTCAGGAAGTGCAGGTCTTCGGTGTGCCGAATGAGAAATTCGGCGAAGAGGTTTGCTCCTGGATTGTTGTGCGCGAGGGCTCAACTCTAGATGAAGAGGGGGTTAAGGCCTACTGCAAGGATCAAATTGCCCATTACAAGGTGCCGCGCCATGTGCGGTTCGTTCCTGAGCTTCCGATGACTGTCACCGGTAAGCCGCAGAAATTCATTATGCGTGATGAAATGATTGAGATCCTTAATATAGAAAATTAACCGGTTAAATTAATTTAATTAGAATTAGTGCATTAGATTATATAATCATGTTAATATATTGATATTAAATAATTAATACTATTCATATGAATTTATTTCTGACATCTTTTTTTCAAAAATACATACAGCTCTACCCCATACTCCGTTCTCAATTTGGTCGAGTGCGAGGAGTGACGGAAGAAGTTGGGCGGCATAGTCCTCGCTGCTTTCCATGGGGAGCATGGAAGGGAGATTATCGATTGCCATTACATCGAGGGGGGGAGTTCCGTCGCTTATCCGAATAACTGGATCATCAAAGGATGTGGCATGATCATAGATTGGGATTGGATTATAGGGACTGCTGGGATCGCAGGAGACATCGGCAATCACCGAAAGATGGCGCGGCGCAGTCAGAGCAGATTTGGACACGAAAACGGGAACGCCTTCCTGCGCTAGAATACAGTTTACAAATATATCATGTTCTAGAATTTCGGGGTAAGGTCCACCATGGGCAGTTTCCGCGATATCCCATTTTGTTACCTTTAGACCAAGCGCTTCGAAGCAGTCGCTTGCGCCTTTGCCAACCCGGCCAAGGGCACCGATAACGATCGCATTGGGTTTTTTACCGCCAGCATCAAGCGCGTGCGTAAGGCTTTCCCTCAATTCACTGATCAGTGCGTCGCGTCCGGCGTAGACATCTATTTTACTGGGGCCGGGGCCCTTGCCGATTTGCTCTGCTGTCCAGACCAACAGCGCAATGGCCGCGCCTGCAAATCCAGCCCAATAGCCGAAGGCGGCGACGCGGCGGCCCGCCTCATCGGTCAGGTACTCCAGATCATAGAGTTTGCCTCCTCCCTCCTTGAACCGTCGGAGAAGGGCGGGCCCATCGGTCTGCCCCTTAAAGGCATGGCCGAACATGATATGCCGATGGGGAAGTGGCGTCGTTGCCGTGGGTAGTTCCTTGAGGCCAAATATGATTGCATCGGCGGGCGCGTCGGCCCAGCTTCCTTCTGCGGCAATCTCACAGCCGGTGGCACGATAGGCGGAGATGGGGATGGCGCGACTACTGCTTTCCTCTACCGTTACCCGAAATTCGGCGGACAATAAGGAGCGGACGCCGTCTGGCGTAATACCGACCCGTTGTTCATTTTCGCGCTGCTCTGCACGAACCCAAAGATGCGTCATATTTTTCTCTTTTTCTCAAATATCAAAAGAAACCCCTTGGGCAAGAGGGAGTTCTTTGGAATAGTTGATCGTGTTGGTTGCACGCCGCATATAACTTTTCCAGGCATCCGATCCACTTTCGCGGCCGCCGCCGGTTTCCTTCTCCCCGCCAAAGGCGCCACCAATTTCCGCGCCCGAAGTCGCGATATTTACGTTGGCAATGCCGCAATCGGACCCCGCCGCGCTCAGGAACAGTTCTGCTTCCTGAATATCAAGCGTGAAGATGCAGGAGGAAAGACCCGCCCCCACCGCGTTATGCGTGGCAATGGCGTCTTCAAGATCATCATATTTCATCACATAGAGGATCGGCGCGAAGGTCTCCTCAAGCACGACGCCTTCATGCGCGGGCATTTCAACCAACGCCGGGCGGGCATAATAGGCATTTGCATGGCCATCCTCGATCCGTTCGCCTCCTGTTACCTTTCCACCAGCGTTCTTCGCGGCGGTAAGGGCTTTCTGCATCTGGTCAAATGCTTGCTTGTCAATAAGCGGCCCGACGAGTGCATCAGTCGTCAGAGGATTCCCGACTGAAACGGTCTGATAAGCTTTCTTGAGGCCCGGCACCAGTTTGTCATAAACAGAGGAATGCACGAACAGGCGCCGCAACGTGGTGCAGCGTTGTCCTGCTGTTCCCATGGCACCAAAGGCAACAGCCCGCAGTGTCATATCGATATCCGCGCTTGGTGCGACGATACCGGCGTTATTCCCGCCTAATTCCAGAATGACGCGGCCAAACCGTTCTGCCACCTTGGGGCCAACAATCCGGCCCATCCGTGTCGAGCCCGTGGCGGAGATTAGCGCAATATCGGGGCTTTCCACTAATGCTGAGCCAATATCGCCTGTTCCGTTGACAACGGCAAGAAGCCCCTCGGGTGCATCACCAAAACGTTCCAGGGCGCGGGCCATGATTTCCTTGCAGGCAAGCGCAGTCAGTGGTGCTTTTTCGGAAGGCTTCCAAATAACCGGGTTCCCGCAGACAAGGGCGAGGGTCGTATTCCATGACCAGACCGCAACGGGGAAGTTAAAAGCGGAAATAACGCCTACCGGGCCGAGCGGATGCCATTGTTCCATCATCCGGTGACCCGGGCGTTCCGTGGCGATGGTCAGGCCGTAAAGCTGACGGGAGAGGCCAACGGCAAAATCGCAAATATCGATCATTTCCTGAACTTCGCCATCCCCTTCAGAGGGGATTTTTCCAGCTTCTAGGGAAACCAGCCGACCGAGGTCATGCTTCGACGCGCGCAATTCCTCTCCAAGCAGCCGGACGAGTTCGCCGCGGCGGGGAGCGGGCACTGTACGCCAGATCGAAAAGGCGGCCTTCGCCTGCTTGATTGCCGCAGCAACGTCAGCCGGATTGTTGGCCGGGACCGCCGCTATCTCTTCCCCTGTCAAAGGACTCGTAACAATAAGGCCGCCGCCTGTATAGGCTGTCTTGGCAACCCCGAGCCGCGTGAGAATTTGGGTGGTTTCTTCAGCCATATGCATCGCATCTATTCCTTCTTTTGCAATCAGCCAGCTTCTGGCGATCATTACATCGCTCTGTTGGAATTACTTCTATCGCTTATTGGCATGAGTTTAAAGGGCAAGAAAACTGCCGCGGAAGATTTTCGAAATGACACTTGGTCTAGAAGGGGACAGATAGACTAACCGCGCCGAACTCGTCACTGCTCGCCTGGCCCTTGTATTCGCGAGACCGGAAGACATGGGTGAAAGCGAGGCGTGCGGATTTTACCGTGAATGCCACGCCGACTTGTGCATCGGCGACGAAGGGTTCTTTATCTACGCTGCGGCTGTCGGCCCATGTGTTGCCATCAAGGAAGATATTGCGTGCAACTGCCCGCGCGTCCAGTCCGGCAAAAAAGTACAAACCGATATCGTCCTGTTGTTCGAAAAAGCCGGAGCCGGGAAGGCCTGGCTGGATACGAGGAGGGCCATAATCGTTGGGCAGATTCCAGCCAAATCGCAGTGTCGCGCCAGCATTGGCGTAGGTGTATATATTGCCAAGCGCGCCGCCGATATGCGGTGTTGCGTCAATTGAAAATCCTTTGATTTCCGTCGAGCCGAGAGCGCGCCAACTCCGTTGATAGGTTAGGACCAGCCCAGGCTCATTCTTGAGTTGGGTGTCCCAACCCTGTGGTTCTGGAGAATTGACGATTTTATGAACAAATTTCTGTGATTGTTCTGCAAAAGATGCAGGCCCGACCATGCCAAGTTGCAATTGCAATTGATCAAGCTGCTTTTCTCCTGTTTCGACAACGATTCCGACGGCACCGTAAAGCCAGCCCGCATAGGGCCTCTCGTCCAGCGGCGGGTTCGTATCGGAGATATCATTGGGCGTATACATATTTTGCCCAATGGCATAGGTCGATCGAACTTTGCCGTTGTCCGGGAAAAAAGGGAGAAGCCGCGCCGCCTTCAAAGCCCATTGAGGTGCATAGTCTGGCTCTGACATCCACGCAAGTTGCACGCCATTTGTATAGTCCCTGTCGATTCCGAAGAACAAATCATTTTCAAGCACGAACGTAAATGTACCGGATTCTTCTTCATCGGCCTCGGCAGCCTCGTTGGCAAGCACTTGCGTGGCTGGCAATAACAGCAGAACAAGGGCGACTATGACGGTTCGGAGCGATTTCATCCGCTGCTCTTATCCAAAGATAATGGTGAGAATTTGTCCACTTAGATGCGATTATTTAGCGAAGCGCCAATGCTTTGTCACGTGCAGAGATCGCGTCTGGCTATTTTGGTCGTTCTGTTACCTTTTATTGCTCTATACTGTTGTAAAAATAACAGGGTGACACAAATCGCCTAAAATTAATCAAAACAAGAAAATGAAGGGACAGGGAATGGCTCAACTCACAATCGACCGGCAGGATAATATCGGGATCATCCGTTTCAGCAATCCGCCGCTGGGATTTATGGATGGCGAGACGGAAAGTGAGCTTGATGCCGCGCTGACGGAAGTTGAGGTGGATCCCGAAATACGGGTCGTGATTATTACCGGTGCGGATAATGATGTTTTTATTCGCCATTATGACGTCGGAGTGCTGTATGAGAGGAGTAAGGCAATGGCAGAGCGCGGCCTTAAGTTCGATCCAACCCGACCAGTGCCGGAATCCCTGATTCATAAATGCTATCGGCGTATAGAAGCCATGGGCAAGCCTTTTATCGCAGTAATCAACGGCAGCGCAATGGGCGGTGGCTTCGAACTTGCGCTTGCCTGTGATATTCGGATTGTGAAAGACGGTCCCTATGATTTGGGGTTGCCCGAGGTTAACCTTGGCATATTACCGGGCGCGGGCGGCACGCAAAGGCTAACTGGACTTGTCGGCAAGGCAAAGGCGCTGGACTTAATGCTACTTGGGCGGACAATGACCCCGCGAGAGGCCACGGACCTGGGTCTTGCAAGTTACTGTGTGAAAGAAAATGTTCTTGAGAAAGCGCTTGAGGTTGCAGCGCTTCTGGCGTCCCGCTCGCCGCGTGCTGTCAGCCATATCAAGGACTTGATCCAAGGTGTGAATAATCGTTCCGCTGAAGACGGCTTCGCGAGAGAACGGACGCTTTTCTGCGATTTGATGGTTGATGAACGAGGGCTGGAGGAAATGCGTAAGATGGCGGCGGGGGAGCGCGATATACGCGATCCGGCACTTGCGCAGCTTAAAAGAAATTGAGACAAGCGCACGCAATAAGATAAGCTGCGCCGAGAAATATAAAAACTAAGACAACGTCAGTATGGGAGGTGACGATGGATTTGGGTCAGTTCAACCGCGATTATGTTTCTGCGGTTAAGGATTATCGCATTGATATTCCAAATGATTTTAATTTTGCTTATGACGTTATCGACAAGCGGGGAGAGGGTAAGGACGGTGTTGCCGTTATCGCGGTATCCCGTGATGGCGAGACGATAAAGGAAATCACCTATTCAGATTATGCGGAGCAGTCAGCGCGCCTTGCGAATGCATTTCTGTCTCTTGGCATTACGAAAGGCGATTTTGGCTGTATGGTCATTGGCCGAATTCCGGAATGGTATACGGTTTTGTTCGCCTGCATGAAGGTCGGGGCTATCTCGATGCCGGGGACCAACCTTTTGACCGCCAAGGATATCGCCTATCGGGTGCAGCGATCCAAGGCGCGCTTTGTGGTTGTCACGCCGGAGCATTGTGAGAAGGTGGAGGCGGTACGGGATGAATGCCCGACCCTGGAGCATTTTATCGTTGTGGGCGGCACGCACCCGGGCTGGCTGTCGTTCGATGAGCTTGTTGCGAATGCGTCGCCAATGCTGGATCGTAAGGACGCGCCATCAACGGTGGCCTCCGATATGATGATGGCCTATTTCACCTCTGGCACGACGTCCATGCCGAAAATGGTTCCGCGGGATTTTGGCTATGCGCTGGCCCATGTAGCGACGGCGCTCTTCTGGATGGATTTGAAAGAAGGTGATGTACACTGGACTCTAACAGATACAGGCTGGGCGAAGGCGGCTTGGGGGTTGCTGTTTCCGCCGTTGCTGGCCGGTGCTAAAGTGGTCCTCTATGATGGGGAAGGGGCGTTTGATGTTGATTTTCATCTGAAAATGATTGAACGGTTGGGGGTTTCTACCTTCTGCGCCCCGCCAACTGTTTATCGTCTGTTCGCCCAACATGATCTAAGCGGATATAACCTGGACACGATGCGCCGTTCCTTGGGTGCCGGGGAGCCACTTAACCCGGAAGTCATCCGCTATTGGCAGGAACATACCGGCAATGTTATCGCCGATGGCTATGGTCAGACGGAAACCATCAATATCGTTGGAAACTTTCCGGGAATGGAGCCGCGATTTGGCTCCATGGGCAAGCCGGTTCCGGGGTTTGACATCGACATCATCGATGACGACGGCAATCGCCAGCCGGATGGGGAGGTGGGCCATATTGCGATCCGAACAGACGATGGAGGCTGGCCACCTGGCCTGTTCGATGGTTATTACACCGGCGGCGAACCGGATACCGGGTCATTCCGTCATGGATGGTACTTTACCGGGGATACGGCAAGACGTGACGCCGATGGTTATATCTGGTTTGAGGGGCGGGCAGATGACTTGATCAGTTCCGGTGCCTACCGGATTAGCCCGTTCGAGGTGGAAAGCGCACTGCTGGAGCATCCGGAAGTGGTTGAGAGTGCAGTAATTGGCATTCCCGATGAGATGCGGGGACAACTGGTCAAAGCCTATATCATTCTAAAGAACCCGGAAAAAGCAGGTCCGGACCTTATGACCGATATACAGGATTTCTGCAAAAATCTGACGGCACCCTATAAATATCCCCGGCAGGTTGAGTTCGTGGAAAGTCTGCCGAAGACGATCTCTGGCAAGATCCGCCGGGTGGAGCTACGCGAAGGAGGCTAGGGCATTGGGATGGCGCAGGTTATTCCCGCGCCATCTCCGCTTTGCCAACACCTTCGCCGTCGAGGGTTTGCGTATCCATATGGACTGTGACCTTGCGTAAGAAACCGTCAAATTCAAACGGCGACGCGTAATCACCGACCGGATTTCCGCGATCCCGCCCGATATCGAGGCCGGACCAAGAAATGAGCATAAAGAATCCGAGGTGACTTTCGACTGATCCGGCGTCTTCCCCGTCAATAGTGAGTGTATAACGGCTCCGTCCCATACCTTTGCCCATGCGCGGCTTTTCTTCTTTAGTCAGGCGTTCAACCCGGAGACCGAGCAGGCGGCGACCGGGCGCAACTTTCTTGCCGGATGTGACAACCACATGTTCCCCGCCAATATTAAGATCATGCACCAGATAACCGTCTTTCATGAACAAGCTGTAGCCTGACGTTGTATCGCCATGGGCGATCAAGACACCGTTGCTTGCCTCGTTCAGAATATCTGCGTCCGCCTCAATCCGGTAATCGCGGCTGCGGAGGTCCGGCGCAACATCTGAGGGAATATGACCAACACCACGATGGAAAATCGCAATATTTCGGTCGCCCTGCAACCGTTCAGCATTTTCTGCAAAACGAGGTGCGAAGCGGTCATCCAGCGGGAGGACCTGATTGTTTTTTGCCTCTTCCCACCAGCTTTCGATCATTTTTTCCAGCCGTTCCGGGTGCTCGTCGGCGAGGTTCCGGCTTTCGGAGAAATCTTCGTCGAGGTTATAGAGCTCCCAGGTATCATTCTCAAACGGTGTTCCCATGGGATGAAAGGCCACCGCTTTCCAGCCATCCTGCCAGATTCCGCGATGTCCGAACATTTCGAAATACTGCGGTTTGTCGCGGGAGGGTGCCTCCGGCTTGAACAAACTGTCCTTGAAGCTCTGTCCTTCAATTGGTTGTTGCTTTACGCCGTTGATGGTGTCTGGCGCTTCGATATCCAGAATATCGAGGAGGGTCGGCACCACGTCGGAGCAATGGGCAAACTGATGCCGCAACTCTCCGCGCGCGGGAAGACCTTTCGGCCAACTGATAATCAATGGATCGCGGATGCCGCCGCCATGGGTGTTTTGTTTATAGCGTTTCAGCGGAGAATTCGCAGCCATAGCCCAGCCATGTGGAAAGTTTGTATGGGTGTCGGGCCCGCCGATATCTTCAATCCGAGCGAGTTTCTCTTCCATTGGCTCTGGGCGCAGGTTAAACGGTCCCATCGCATTGACCAGCCCATTGCGCCCGCCTTCCTGACTCGCGCCGTTATCAGAGAGAATAAGGATCAGAGTGTTGTCCATCTGGCCGGTTTCTTCCAGAAATTCAACAATCCGCGCAATATGCTGGTCCGTGTGATCGAGCATACCGGCGTAGGCCGACTGCAGCCGCGTATAGAGACGCCGTTCGTCCTCGGTATGTTCATCCCACGCCTTGACGCCGTCATTGCGGGGCGGCATTTCGGTGTTTTCAGGGACGATCCCGAGTTCTTTCTGGCGGGCGAGGCGTTGTTCACGCTCTTTATCCCAGCCGCCCTCAAACATCGGGTCATAGCTTTTAATAATATCCTTCGGCGCCTGATGGGGGGCATGACAGGCGCCGAAGGCGCACCAGAGAAGCCAGGGCGTCTTTTCCGCGCCCGCCTGATGATCGGCGAGCATACGGATAGACTGATCCACAAGATCCTCGGTAAGGTGATATCCACTGGCATATGTGCCCGGTATATCAATATGGGTGTTATCCCGCACCAGTTCCGGGGCGTATTGATCGGTCTCAGCATCCAGAAACCCGTAGAAGCGATCAAACCCGCGGCTCAGGGGCCAGCCATCGAAGGGGCCGGTCGGTCCACTTTCGTTGAGCGGGTTTACATGCCATTTTCCGATCATATAGTTGCGATAGCCGTTCGGGCGCAGCATCTCGGCGAGAGTTCCGGCGGTTTTTGCGATTTTGCCACGATAGCCGGGATATCCGCTGTCGAAATTGGCAAGGCAGCCGACACCGACAGAATGATGATTCCGTCCGGTCAGGAGTGCCGCGCGAGTGGTTGAGCACATAGCTGTCGTATGAAATCCGGTATATCGGACGCCTTTTTCGGCGAGTTTGTCGATAGTCGGGGTTTTGATAGGCGAGCCGTAACAGCCAAAATCGGAAAAACCCACATCATCAAAGAGAACCACAAGAATGTTCGGTGCGCCATCCGGTGCTTTTGCGGGTTCCGGCCAAAAAGGCTTATACTCTTCCATTGAACTACTCCCTCTCGCTTTGCGCGTTCTTTATTATAGTTTTTCCGTACGGATAGACGTTAAATCCGCACTGTGCCTGTCTTCCCAATCTGATCAAGGGTTTTACGGGCGATATTGAGCTGATGGATCTGGCTGGTTCCTTCATACAGCCGGAACAGCCGAACATCGCGGTAGAACCGCTCAATACTGCTGTAATCCGCGACATAGCCGGACCCGCCAAATATCTGGACGGCCCGGTCCGCGATCCGACCGCACATCTCCGTCGCAAAATATTTACACATGGAGGCTTCCAGAGTGATATCGATCCCTTCGTCACGTTTGCGCGCGGTATCAAGGATTAAAGTTCGCGCGGCCGCAACATCCACATGGCTGTCAGCAATCATTGCCTGGACGAGCTGAAAATCGCCAATAGGATGTCCAAACTGTTTTCTTTCCAAGGAATATTTTGCCGCATCATCCAGCATTCGCATCGCCGGTCCGGTGCTAAGGGCGGAAAGATGAATACGCTGTTTGTTGAGTGCCTTCATCGCGGTCTTGAAGCCAACACCTTCTTCTTCGCCCAAAAGTCGATCAGGTGTGATCTCACAATTCTCGAAATGAACTTCTGAAACGGGGGAGCCGGACTGCCCCATCATTTTATAGGCCGGGCCAACGGTTAGGCCGGGCGTGTCCTTATCCACCAGAAAGGCACTGATGCCGCGATGGCTGTCATCGTCAGGATCCGTCCGTGCGAAAACCGTGAATAGATCTGAAATCGGCGCATTGGTGATGAACGCTTTTGAACCGTTCATGACATAGTGGTTACCTTTTTTGATGGCCGTTGTGGTCAGTGCCGTGGCCTGAGAGCCGGCCTCCCTTTCGGTGAGCGCAAAACAGCCAACAATTTCACCGGCGGCCAGTTTAGGAAGGTATTTCCGCTTTTGCTCTTCCGTCCCATCGACGATGAGGGACTCGCTACCGATCCCGGTATTTGAGCCAACGCGGGCGCGATAGGCAACTGAGCAGTAGGAAAGCTCAAATGCCATCAGCACCAATTCTTCCGTGGTCAGGCCAAGCCCGCCATATTCTTCTGGGATTGCCCAGGCGAAATAGCCGCGTGATTGCATGTCATCAACGAGATCCTGAGGCACCTCGTTGAGTTCCGCCACCCTGTCTTCGTTTGGAATGGCGACTTTTTCCACCCATTCCCGGACATCAAGGCGTTGTTTTTCTAGTTGTTCTTTATCGCGGATCATGTGTTTGTCTCTTTTGAATATAATGGCAGTCGGGGGCTGATCAGTTGGCCAATAGGTCTCTCATATTGGAGAGTGCCGCATTGCTTTCGGAAACGAGCCGCTGCACAATTTCTTCAACGGACATGAGTTCATTGAACCAGGCAATGCTCTGGCCCGTTGCCTCATAGATCAGCGGTTCAATCTCATGCTCGTCTATGCCGGCAATGATGTCCGCCGTGAGCACCTGTTGAAAGGGCATTTTGAGGGGCTTGGGTGCACCCGGTTGATCCCATTCCTCGGACCAGGCGGACTTTATAAGACGGCAGGACTTTCCGCTATGGCTGAGGGAGATGGTGGTGTCCAGACTGTTCGCTTTGAGCAGCTTGTTCAAAAGCGCGTCGCAAAGCGCATGTTCCTTTGAGGCGAGCCACGCAGTACCGAGCCATACTCCTTGCGCGCCGAGGCCGAATGAAGCCGCGATATGCCGTCCATGACCCACGCCGCCGGCTGCCAGAACAGGGATATCCCCAGCGACGTCAACAACCTGCGGGACGAGGGAGAAAGTTCCGATTGGGCCTGTATGACCGCCTGCGTCGTAGCCTTGCGCAACAATGACGTCTACGTCTGCTGCCTTCGCCTTTTCTGCATGGCGCGGCGCTCCGACGAGGGAGAAAGTGATCTTTCCGTAGCTCTTTGCTTTTTTGATCATTTCTGGAGGCATGCCAACGGCGGAGGCAAAACTGTGTGCATCGGATTCAAGGGTTGCTGCCAACTGTTCCTCAAACAATTGTTGCGATCGGATTTGTGAGGAAAAGAAGGTTGGTTTCGTAGCGGGCGGAACCTTGTATTTTCCCGTTAGATCCTGAATAAATTTTTTATGTTCCTCGGGCAGGTTGGTCTTAGTTCCGTCTCGGTCGGTATCGTCGCCGACAGTCGATGGCAACATCAGGTCAATACCGAAGGGCAGATCGCCAAGTTCTTCTTTCATTATTCTGGCAATGTCTGCAATTTCGTCCGGCATGCTTCGCGCGGCACCGAAAACGGGATATCCACCCGCTTTCCCCAGAGCCACCATGACGTCAATATTGTGGGCGAGACCGAAGATCGGATAACGAATTCCCATTTTCTCGCATAACGGTGACGTCAAGGCCATGATCTTTTCCTTCTTTTTATTTTTTTAGTCAGGTATCAAAAATGTTGAACTGACGCAGATTTTCCGCAACCGCCGCGAGGCGTGGCGCAAGGTCATTTTCTATTTCATCCTTGCGCGCACGATAGGCGGGAATACCACAGGACAGGGTAACAACAAGACCGTCCGAAGTCCGACCGACAGGCGCGGACATTGCGTAAATAGTTTCACGCCACTCACCGTAAGACGTACAGAAACCATGCTCCTTACAGCTCTTTATTCCCTTGTCGATTTTTTCTTTGCAGCGCTCCAGAGCGCCGGGATAGGCACTCTCAACTTCCAGGTATTTCTCTGCACGTTCCTCGTCAGATAACAGAGAAAGTAATGACCGACCAGTTGCGGAATCGGCCACCGGAACCGTCATGCCCATCTCCGGGACATGAGGGAAATTTGTGATGTCGCCGATGGTTTGGATATAAACGGCATCGCCTCCGTTGAAGACGGCAAGAGAGACGTTACCTTTAGAGAAATCGGCATAATCCTGCATCAGGTTGATCGCTTGTCGTCTCCATTTCATATGGGAGAGAATAGGATAGGATAGCGCAAGTAGGCCGGGGGCAAGCTTGAAGCCTCCATTTGGGTCGCGCCGAAGATAATGCAAAGCAATCAAGGTCTTGCAAAGACGCGATACGGTTGCCTTGTTAATGCCGATCCGCGCGGCTATCTGCGCATTCGTAAGGGTTTGATCGCCGTCGAGAAAGCACGCAAGGATATCCAGCCCCCGGATCAGGGTTGTTGAAAGTGAACTATCGCCATCGACCATTTCATCCAGTGGGATATGGCGCCTTTCGACGCGATCGATAAGATTGGTATGCTCACTGCTCATATAATACCTCGTTCACGATAGGCATTTATTTCCTCTTTGGTGAGCCCGAGAAGCCGTTCGAAAACAGCGTCGTTATCTGCACCAAGGTCTTTCGCCGTCCATTTGACTTTCCCCGGATTCTGGGAAAATTTAGGGACAACATTCTGTAGCCGGACGGAACCAAAATCTTCGTCCGGAACAGAGGTAATTGCCTCACGCGCCTGATACTGCGGATCATTGAAGATTTGCTCGACCGAATAGATCGGCGCGATGGTTCCCTTGGCCTTGGAAAAGGCGGCCAATACTTCTTCAAGTGTATGAGATGAGATAAAGCTACCGAAAATCTTGTCAAGTTCTTCGGCGTTTTCCACCCGCAGGCCATTGTTCGCAAAGCGGGGATCATCTATAAGCTCGGGTCGTCCAACGGCTGCGGCATTTCCTTTAAAGGTGGTGTTGGTGCTACCTGCGAGAGATACATATTTCTTGTCACTTGTTAGGTAAACATCGGAGGGGGCCGAGTATTGATTGCGGTTGCCGCTTCGTCCGCGCACGACACCTAGTTGGTCATACTCAATGGCGAGAAAGTCAAGCAGGCGGAATGTTGCCTCCGTCAGCGAGAGGTCGATCTCTTCGCCCATGGCAGTTTCGTCGTCCCGTACCTTATGGACGGCCGCAAGAATGGACATCGCACCGAACACGCCACCAAAGGCATCCGAGATTGGGTAACCGGTATGAACAGGGGGGCGGTCAGGATCCCCTGTGATGTGGGTAAGGCCGCCCATGGCCTCAAAAATACGCGCAAATCCTGGCTGGTCGATATACGGGCCAGTCTGACCAAAGGCAGTTGTCCTGAGAATCACAAGTTTTGGGTTCGCCTTCCACAGTTTCTCTACATCAAGGCCCCAGCGGTCAAGAGTGCCGGGTTTAAAGTTCTCGATCAGGACATCAAATTCCGGCAGCATTTCGAGGAGAAGTTCTGCACCTTCTTTCTTTCGAAGGTCCAAGGTGCCGAATTGCTTGCCGCGGTTCGCGGCCTTCCACCAGAGAGATTTTCCGTCCTTGAAAGGAGGAAAACCGCGCATGCCGTCGCCGACGCCCGGCAGTTCCAGCTTGACGACATCTGCACCCATATCCGCAAGCAATGTGCCGGCAAAGGGGGCAGCGATAATCGTGGCAATGTCAAGAATACGCAGACCGGTTAGAGGGCCGGATGAGTTTTTATCTGTCATGTAGTCTTCCGAGTACTGTTTTTATTTTTGTAGTTATTGACATGGTTTGTTACTATATATAAAACACTATCGTCAAACATAAAAATAATTAAAACGACGGGGACAATGAATTTTAGTTTAAGCTCGGAAGCCGATGATATCAGGCTGCGTGCAGAAAGCTTCTTTTCGCAGGAAGTTTTGCCGCGGCATCGCGAGTGGGTTCAGACTGTTTGTCATGAGCGCAAACCTGCTCCTTTCATTAAGGAAATTCAGGATAAAGCGAAGGAGGAAGGTCTCTGGAACCTTGCTTTGCCTCAACTCGCGGATGACGAGCCGGGAACAAGGCTGACCAATCTTGAATTTGCCCCGATTGCAGAGATTCTGGGTCGATTGCCGTGGGGATCTCAGGTCTTTAACTGTCACGCGCCAGAAGTGCCGAATATGGCGATGCTTCAGGACATCGCGACGCCGGAACAGAAAGAAAAATGGCTGCGCCCTCTGCTCAATGCGGAAACTCGTTCTTCATTTGCTATGACGGAGCCGGACGTTGCCTCTTCCGATGCGACTAACATTGCGACAAAAATCCATGAAGAGGGGGATGAGCTAGTCCTGAATGGTCGCAAGTGGTTTGCAACTGGCGGCGCGCATCCGGATTGTTCCTTTCTGATTGTCATGGGGATTTCTGACCCTGATGCAGGCCGGACGGGTCAGCACAGTATGGTCATTGTTCCGATCGGTACGCCTGGCCTTACCTTGGTCCGTAAGTTGCGTTTTATGGGATGGGAAGATTTTGTGGCGCCCATCGGTGAGTTTGAACTGAAGAATGTCCGCGTTCCGAAAGCTAACCTACTGGGTGAGCGAGGGCAGGGTTTCAAGGGAGCGCAAGTTCGACTGGGACCGGCGCGTATTCATCATTCCATGCGGTGTGTCGGGATGGCCGAAATGGTTCTCGCGCAGATGGTCGCCAGAGCGCATGAGCGGAAAACGTTTGGACGCCCGATTATCGAGTATGATACGGTTCAGAAATGGATTGCCGAAGCACGCATTGATATAGACCTGAATCGCTTGTTTATCCAAAAGGCAGCCTGGCTGCTTGATACAAGTCCGGACAAGAATACCTGGCGGATCGTATCGCAAGTAAAGGTATCTGTACCGCGCATGTTACAAAAAGTGACCGATAGAGCGGTCCAGCTTTTCGGCGCCATGGGGGGGACAGATGATACATTGATTCATCATGCTCATTCTTACGCCCGCTGGTTTCGTATCGGCGACGGCCCAGATGAAGTGCATCTGAGACAGATTTTCAAGACTGAACCCGTTCCGGAATGGTCCATTGCCGATTGCCCCTATATTGCCCCTGACGGGTTTTAGGAAAAGAGGAGAGTCTTCGTGAGCATGAGTTTCAAATCCCTCATTTCCTGGGGAGTCGCGCTGGTCGGCGTCGTTCTCGCTTTACAGGCAATTTATGTGGCCATTTCAGGTAGTTGGGATATTACCTATGGTCGATCATGGATCCTTTGTGGCGCAGTTGTCATAGCATTGCTGGGTAATCCACTTGCAGAGAGGGCTTCATATAGCAAAGGGGTGACGGGCCGGCTTCCGGCATGGCTGCTTTGGGGGGTCGATTTAGCCCTTGTTGCCGTTTTTATTTACGGCACATTGAAATTCATAGACATACAAATCCTCATTGAGGAAACCATATTTGAATATGAATCAATAGATATATGGGCGGCATTCGCGGCTGTTCTTGTGCTACTGGAGGCAACGCGACGTCTATTCGGCTTGCCAATTGTCATTATCGCATCGCTTGGGATCATCTATTGCCTTTACGGCCAGTATCTACCGGGTTTCCTTAATCATTCTGGTTTCAGTCTCAATCGGTCCATGCAAACGATCTGGTACAGCTTCCAGGGTGTTTTTGGCTTGCCGATGGGTGTTGTCCTACAGGTGGTGCTGATCTTCGTGGTCTTCGGAGTTATTCTGGAAAGCACCGGCGCGAGTGATGCCCTTATCCGGGCCTCCGTTGCCTTGACCGGAAAAACAAGGGGAGGACCTGCGCATTCCGCTGTCGTTGCCAGTGCCGTGTTCGGAAGCATGTCCGGCAGCGTGACGGCCAATGTGGTAGGGACCGGATCTTTCACCATACCAATGATCAAACGCCGGGGGTTTTCCGCGCCAATGGCTGGTGGTGTTGAGGCGGCCGCTTCGACCGGTGGCCAGATAGTTCCGCCCGTTATGGGCGCGGCCGCGTTCCTGATGGCCGACCTGACGGGTGAGGCCTATACGACGATCTGTATTGCGGCCCTTATTCCTGCGCTGTTTTATTATGGTTCGTTGTTTGCCTCTATTTCCATTCAGGCCGGAGCCGATGGCATCGAGCCGCTGCCAGAATCTGAGCGCCCTCCATTGAACAGCAAAGATCTGATTGCGTGCCTGATGTTTGTCATTCCCATAGCCATCATTGTCTTTGTGCTGGTAATGGGGCGGTCACCGGCTCTTGCGGGGTTCTGGGCGATTGTAGCCGCCGTCATCATGGGCGCGTTTAACAGGAAAAACCGGGAAAATCCCTCGGTTATCTGGACAGCATTGGTGAAAGCGGGAAGATCTTGCGCTTGGATTATTGTCGCTGTCGGTTGTATCGGTGTCATAATTGGCGTTCTGAACCTCACAGGCCTAGGTATTTCTTTCGCCTCAGTGGTCGCGGAGTTTAGTGAGTTTTCATTGCTCGCGGCCTTGATCACGACAGCGCTTGCGGCGCTAGTTCTGGGTATGGGCATGCCGACATTGCCGGCTTATCTGATTATTATTCTGGTCCTTGGGCCGGTTATGCAAAGAATGGGTGCCGAACTGCTGGCGACGCATATGTTCGTGTTCTACTTCGGTGTTCTGTCCGCGATAACGCCGCCAGTCGCCATTGGTGCGTTCGCCGCTGCGCCCATCGCAAATGCTCATCCATTTACAACGGCGGTCTATGCGGTCCGGCTTGCTCTTGTTGGATTTATTATTCCGTTTATCTTCATTTATGAACCGTCATTATTGCTGGTTGGCACATTCGACTTGATGAGTTTCGTACGGGTTGCTGTCTGTCTGTCCCTTGCCATCTGGCTTATAAATACCGCTATGATTGGATACGAACGGCAAGATCTTGGACCGGCTGAGCGAATATTGCGAGGGCTTTCGGGTGCCGGATTGCTTATCCAAATACCAACCTTGCAGATTGCCTTTCTGGTAATCGGATTGTCGTTGATTACCTTCGGGACCGTCCGGTCTCGTCGTAAATTGCAGAACTAGAAGGTGTTTCCGTTAAACTAAAAAAGAAAAGGGAGAGAGTAATGAAAAGAAGAAACTTGCTTAAATCAATGGGGGTGGCCACCCTCGGGTTAGTGGCGACACTATCAATGTCGCACACCGCCAGCGCAGCAGAATCGTTTAAAATGGCGTCACTTGGTGCCGCTAATTCAACAACGACATTCTCTATTGCGGCGATTGAAATCCTGAAAAAAGCCTATGGCTATAAAATCCAACTCCAAACTGGTGCTCCGGCGACACGTCAGGCAGTTGATGCCGCCAAGAAAGATCTGGATCTATTCGTGACCGCTGTTTCAATTAACCATTTCATGAAAACCGGCACCAGAATGTATGCCAAAATGAAGGACTCGAAAGAGCTTTTCAGCGATCTTCGCGGACTTTTGAATTACCCGATCGGGCCGTATCATGCGGTTGTATGGGCTGATTCCGGCATTAAATCTTTCGCAGATTTGAAGGGAAAACGTGTCTTTACCGGCCCTCCTTCAGGTGCCGCGCGGACGGTCTCGCAGCAGATCATTAAAGGCTCAACCGGTTATGAGCCCAAAAAAGACTATGAAGCGATCAATCTTGACTTTAACTCAGCCTTGCAGGCTTTCCAGGATAGGCAAGTTGACGCGTATTTCGTTCCGACCTCTGTCCCAAGCCCACAAATGGCTCAGCTCTCGTCCATCGGTGAAATCCGGATTCTCGGCATTCCTGATTCAGCACTTGAATCTGATGAGATGAAGGCTGCGTCAAGCTTGCCGGGTCGTGAATTCATTATGCTGCCGAAAGGTTTGTACGAAAACCTGGTCAATGAAACGGACGTACGTGTTCTGAACTCAATCGTTGGCCTTGGTACGAACAAATGGATGAGCGAAGAAGACGCTTATAACATTACCAAGGGGATTTTAACGCATACTGCGGACCTTGCGCAGGCTGCAGCCTGGATGAAAGTCATTACCCCGGAGACGGCCTTGAGCCAGATGAATATGCCACTGCATATCGGTGCGTATAAATACTACAAGGAAATTGGTATCGATGTTCCGGAAGAAATCATTCCGCCGGAAGCAAAGTAAGGTTTCTCCCAAGGGTTGTGCCGTTTCGCATCTGGATGCAGCGGCGCAACCCATGCTTTTCTAATGATGCTCGGCGGCTATAAGAAAGATAAAGAATGCGCGCGCTTATCTGTTCAAAGTATGATGGACCGTCTTCACTTTATGTGGCGGAAGTTGACAGGCCTGAACCTGCTGTAGGCGAAGTATTAATTCAGACGATTGCCGCCGGGATTAGCTTTGTCGATGTGCTGATGAGCAGAAACAAGCATCAGAACAAGCATGAACCACCCTTTTCCACTGGTATGGAAGTTGTCGGCACGATTGTAGCACTGGGACCCGATGTATCGGATTTTGATGTTGGGGATCGAGTGGCCGCACTGGTGTATGAAGGCGGCCATGCTGAATTCGTTTGCGCCAAGGCTTTCGAAGTATTTTCCTTGCCGGAAAATTGCGATCCTGTCCAGACTGCCGCTGTTCTTTCCGTTGCCCTCACGTCAGAAATGGCGTTGGTCGAAAAGGGACAGATACAGCCGGGCGAAACCGTGCTGATAAGTGGGGCTGCCGGTGGGGTAGGCCTTACTGGCGTGCAGCTTGCAAAATTCCACGGCGCAAAAGTGATCGCCGCCGTCAGCGATGTTGCAAAGGCTGACGCTGCGAAGGCAGCAGGTGCCGATGCGGCGCTCATTTACGGATCGGATTTACGTGATCGTGTGAAAGAGGCAAATTCAGGACGGGATGTCGATATTGTCCTTGATCCGGTCGGTGGCGACTTTGCGGATATTGCGGCCCATTGTCTAGACTGGGATGGCCGGTATCTGATTATTGGTTTTGCGGGAGGAGGCATACCAAACTTTGCCGCTAACCGTCTTCTGGTTAAGAACCGTTCCGCTCATGGCATGGTGCTAGGCTATTACCGTTGGCACAAGCCCGCGCGATTGGCTATCGCCGCAAAGACGGTATTTGAGGCCATTCAAATGGGCGCTCTCAAGGTGCCAACCCAACCGCTTGAGGATCTTGCAGAGGTGCCCAGAGCGCTTTCTCAAATTGAAAATCGCGAAATGATCGGCAAGGCGGTCGTAAAACTGTCGTAGCGTTTGCGAGTGTCAGGCTGTCGATTGTAGCGGCTTTGCCTGTGGCTCTGTCGGCTCTCCTTCAAAATCAACACCTTCATAGTCAGTGGCCGCAACCGTTTGCAGCCGCGCCATGTATTTTGGGGAGCCGCCGTTATAGACAAGATGACGGACATGCCCGGCCTCATGACCGACAACATTCGAATTATAACCGGTGAACCAGGATTTGGCTTTCCGCATCAGCATAATCTTGTACATTTCCACGACTTCGGCGGTCCATTCTTCTTCCGCCGCCTTGCTTGCTTCGGCGCGGGTATACCCGTGGTCCTGCATATACTCCAGTAAATCCATAAGCCAATTGACGCCGGATTCGATTCCGCGAGGATAATTGGTCGAGGCTGAACCGCTTTGCGGGCCGTTTGGCATCAACAGGTTCGGGAAGCCATGTATCATCATCCCAAGAAACGTTGCAGGGGCTTCAAACCATTTATCCTTTAGCTTGGCACCGCCAACCCCTTCGATATCGATATGATCGAACGCACCGGTCATCGCATCAAACCCGGTCGAGTAAATGATGACATCAAGATCATAGTCACGAGCCGTCGTGCGGAGGCCGGTTTCGGTCACCCTTTGAAGCGGCTCTTTCTGAATATCCGTCAAATGGACATTGTCCCGATTGTAAGCCTCGAAATAGTTGGTTTCGAGAGGGACCCGCTGTATGCCGAAGCCATGATCTTTCGGTATCAATGTTTCTGCCGTCACAGGGTCTTTCACCCGTTGGCGGATGCGATCCGCAATATAATCAGAAAATTCCGCATTGGCTTTCTCATCCATGAAAATTTCACGGAAATTAGAGAGCCATATCCCGAAACCAGGTTCATCATAGAGCTTGTCCCAAAGCGCCAACCGTTCTTCGCGGGATACTTCATAGAAGGAGCGACGGTCCGGCCGGTGCACGAAGCCACCCGGAGACTCACTGCAGGCTTCGAATATTTCGTCATAGCGGGTACGGATGTCGGCCATTTCCGCTTCTGAGAGTTCACTGTTATTTAGCGGTGCGCTCCAATTGGGACGGCGCTGGAAGACATAGAGTTCCTCTGCCTGTTCCGCGATAACCGGAATGATCTGGATCGCCGTGGCTCCGGTGCCGATAATACCGACTTTCTTGCCGGTCAGGTCAATGCCCTCATGCGGCCAGTAATAGGTATGAAACGACGTGCCTTTGAAGTCATCCATGCCCTCCAGTTTGGGGAGAGTTGGCTGGGAAAGTAGGCCGATGGCCATAATCACGAACCGACAGGAGAGGGTGCGACCGTCACTTACCTTTAGCTGCCAGATTGAATTTTGCTCATCGAATTTGGCCGCCTTAACCTTGCAGTTAAACTGCATATGGTTTCGCAAGTTGAATTTGTCTGCGACAAAATTGAGATAGCGCAGATTCTCCGGTTGGCTCGAAAAGCGTTCTTTCCAGTGCCATTCTTCCAGAACTTCTTTTGAGAAAGAATAGCCATAGGTATAGCTTTCTGAATCAAATCGTGCGCCGGGGTAACGGTTATTATACCAGGTCCCACCGAGGTTATCGCTGCCCTCAAGCACGGTTGCGTTGATGCCCATATCAATGAGGCGCTTGATCTGGTATATGCCGGCAACACCCGCACCGATAACAATTACTTCATAATCCGTGGTGAGTTGCTGGACCATGTTTTGCTCCTGGTCTTGTTTGTTATTCTCTAGCCGGATCGCAATCAAACGATAAGCGGTTTCTTATATTAAAGATCAATAACTCTCTGGTCGCAAGTAACTTTCTTCAATCACTTGTTTCCTGTGGGGTTAATTGACAGCAACAGATAGAGGCGGTAATCAATTGAGAAAGTGCTGTTTAGAGCATGACCGCCGAGAAAAGAATTATAGAATGAAGGCGCAAGACAACCCTGTTTCCCTGGAAGCGAAAGAATTTCTACAATCTGCGGATTTTGTAGATAGTAACTCACGCGAGGTACAGGAATTTGTCGCCAGAGCCTTTGACGGACTTGCGGACGCTGCCTCCGATACGGAAAAAACCATATGCCTGTTCAATGCGGTGCGCGATGGTTTGCGATACGATCCGTATCAGATATCTTTGACCCCTGACGCTTATCGCGCAAGTGTAATCGCAAAAGGAAGTTCAGCGTACTGCGTGCCAAAAGCCATCCTGTTGACGGCCTGTCTGCGGGCGGCGGGTATTCCCGCGGCGCTTGGCTTTGCGGATGTGCGTAATCATCTCAATACACCGAAGCTCAGTGAATTGATGGGGACGGATCTCTTCATTTATCACGGTTATGTGCAGGTCTGGCTGGAAGGGAAGAGCTACAAGATTACCCCGGCCTTTAATATGGAGCTTTGTGAGCGCTTCGGTGTGAAACCGCTTGAGTTTGACGGGACGTCGGATGCGCTTTTCCACGAGTTTAATGAGCAGGATGAGCGACATATGGAGTATGAGAATGATCGAGGTGTGTTTCTCGATGTTCCGATTGAGCAGTTCCTTAGTGATTTTCGCGCAGCCTATCCAAATATGGTCTCCCATATAGAGGCTGGAGAAGTTCAAAATACAAAAGATGCTTTTACGGAAGATGTTCAAAAGTAAGAAATCCGGTGTTTTAGCAGCTTTGCATCGCCTGAAACATTGCTGTACGTGATTGTTTCCTACAATAGTTTCATATTGATTTAATTCGTTTTTTCTGCATTAGTTTATCTTTATTCTCCATTGCACTTGGCATTATGGCGACGTAACGTTGCCGATCTCGCTGAGAGACAACCTAGTGATTTCATATATTGAGGAACTAACCATCCATGAACCTACAGCCGGGCAGGGCAAGCAGAGGCAAGCGCAGGCACCGGAAGTCAAACGGTACGCGTGACGCAATTCTTGCGACAGCCGCACGGCAATTTTGTGAAAAAGGCTATGCGCGTACAACGCTTAAGGATATAGCCGCCGCCGCCGGTATGGAGGCAGGCAGCCTCTATTATCACTTTGCATCGAAGGAAGATCTGCTCGATGATGTTTTTGACCTCGGTTGCCGTCAGGTTATTGATGTTGTTTCTTCGGCATATGATGAGCATGAGGCGCGCGGCGCGGAATTCCGAGAGATATTTTCCGCGATGGTTTATGCTCATCTGGAACAGGTCTTGGGTGGCAGCGAGTTTACAGCGGCGATTATGCGAAATTATTCCATGCTGTCTCCCGAAGCACAGGTAAGGCACCGCCGTGTGTTCGAGATTTACGGAGATATTTGGACAGCGGCGTTCTCCAATGCCCAAAAAAAACGTGAAATCAGATCGGATGTGAATGTCTTGACCCTCCAGCAATTAATTGTTGGGGCACTCAACTGGACAACTGAATGGTTTGATAGCGATCGATTCTCGGTTCAGGAATTTTCTGAAATGACGGTTGCTCTTCTTCTCGATGGAATCCTGAATCATTCTCATAAGTGGAATGGGCGCGAGGTAGAAGGCATAATGGTTGAGCCAATGTCGCCAAAAGTCGCGGGACGGTCCAAGGCGGCGCAGACCCGACTTCACATTCTGCTTTCCACTACGCGGGCATTGCGAAAGAAGGGGTACGACGGCGTTACGCTTCGGCATATTGCCGAAGTGGCAGGGATTGAAGCGGGCAGTATTTATTACCATTTTTCCTCGAAGGAGGAGATTATCGACGATGTGTTGTCCCGGGGACTGAACGAGATTGTTGAGGGCGTTACTTATATTCTTGAGAATGAAAATAGCTATTCTGATAACGCCAGCCGTCTCGCGTCTGCCATTCGCGCACATATGCTTTATCTATTCATACGCAATGATTTCGTCGCGATGAATATACGTATTTATGGGCAATTACCCGAGGATGTGAGAGAAAAGCATCGGCCAATAAGGCAACAATATACTAACAGTTGGAGTCGTGCATTGGTGCGGGCACAGGAAAACGGGGAAGTCCGACGTGATCTCGATGTTCTTCAGATGCGGCAGCTAATGTTAGGGGCGTTGAATTGGAGTGCCAATTGGTTTCGCCCGAATTGGGACAAGGAAGAAGTGTCGAAATCACTGGACGACTTGATTGCGAAGGTTTTGACCGTTTTCCTCGACGGGGTCGCCTTGCGCGACCAGAATAAAGATTTATCCAGCAGTTGAGAAACATTCTCACTGCGCTTTAAAAAAATCAGACTTCATACATTCTTGGATGGCAGTATTTCCAAACGCTCGCAGGCGGCAAGTTGCGAAAAATCATGGCAGTTCTTTCGCCTTTGACGCCGAACCTGTTTGTCAGGGAAGGAGATATAGGGGCTTTGGCCGAATAGGTATATTGTACCAGGGCTCCCTGCGGATCGAGTATTGAAAAAACCTGGTCCAGAATTGTAATTTTATCGGCCTCTCTCATATTAAGGAGTGGCAGACTGGAAATAACAATGTCAAAACAGGATCCAGATTTCGGCTGGACCACGTCGGCAATTGAACGGGCATCTCCATTGATCACGCGGACACCGGGGAACTTTTCTGTAAGATAGATCGTCAGCTTGGTGTCACGCTCCAGCAGGCAAAGCTGGTCAGGTGTGGCGCCTTCGGCCAGCAGCGCTTTGGTAATGGCGCCGGTGCCTGGGCCGATTTCAAGTATTCGCTTACCTGAAGGAGCGGCCGCGATGGCCATGGCCCGGGCCAGCGATTGGCCGCTCGGTACGACTGCACCTATCTGTCGAGGGTTACGTAAAAGGGCCAAGACAAAGGGTTGGTACACTTAACCGGGCCCTCCATACGACCGGATTGTGATCAGAAATTATACGCCGATGGATGGCGAGAATGATAATTAAACCATAAACTGCGAGTTGTTGAAAGTCCTTGATGCAGTTGCAGGACCTTGCGGAATCAGAAAATGTCATGAAATTAAACTTCAGAGACCGACGAAGCATGAGAAAATAGCGGTGAATACAAAAGGAGAATAAAGATGAATTTAGGCAGCTTTACCTGATAACAACTCCAACCGAAATTTTACGAGTATTAAACGAGAACGACGGAAAAAATGGTTCAGATAGAAAAACTGACGGGATTGATGGGCGCCGAAATTACGGGTTTCGACATTACCAACGGGGTCACAGCGGATATGGCAGATTTTCTGCGTCAGGCGCTAGCGGATTATCAGATGATTGCCCTTCGGGACCTGCACCCTACGATTAAGCAGCAGAAGGAACTTACCGAGGTTTTCGGCCCGATTATGAAACTGCCCTATGTTGAACCAATGCCCGAGGATGATGAAGTAATCGCGGTACTGAAAGAGGCGGATGAATGCAATAAGGGCGTCTTTGGCGGAGACTGGCATTCCGATTTCAGCTTTCTTGAGAATCCACCTGCCGGCTCCATTCTGTCCGCGATCGAGGTTCCGCAAGTCGGCGGTGATACGGTCTGGGCGAGCCAGGTGTCCGCATATACTTCCCTTTCTGAAGCTCTGAAGTCGGTCGTTGACGGGCGCAAAGCTGTCCATATTGGCGCGCCCTATGGCGTGACACATCAACCACCTGAAGAAGAGCAGGCAGGAGCCTCCATTCGCATGACTCGCGGGGATCCGGCGGCTGACCGGGAAATTTTGCATCCGGCGGTTATCAGGGAACCGCTTAGCGGTCGGCAAGCGCTTTTTCTTAACCCCATCTACACAACCCGGTTTGAAGATATGAGCGAAGAAGAGAGTGCGCCGATCCTAGCCGACATTTATAAGCATTGCACCCGTCCGGATTTTTCCTGTCGGTTTCGCTGGCGGGCCGGGGATGTAGCGATTTGGGATAACCGCACCTGCCTGCATTACGCCACCAATGATTATGATGGCACCCGCAGGCTGTTGTATCGTACGACGTTCAGCGCTGATCCACCTGCCGCCTAAGAGGCGTTCAGGCGGCCGTACCGTTCCGGAGAAGTTTACCGGGGAGCGCTGCAGCTTCAGGGATTGAGACCTGGTTTTCCTCCAATAGTATCTGTCCGTTGACGATAACAGTTTTGATACCAGATGCCGGGGAAATAAGCCGATCGGCCCCGGTCGGTAAATCATGGACACGCTCCAGTCCGCCGGCTGCAATTGTTGTGGGATCAAAGATCACAACATCGGCCAAGGCTCCTTCTGCGATCTTGCCGCGATCCGTGATGCCAAACAGTTCAGCCGGTTTCTGAGTTAGCATATGAATTGCCTTCTCCAGCTTAAGCGTATTTTTTTCGCGTACCCAATGCCCCAGAAGATGCGTTGAGTAGCAGGCATCGCAGAGTTGGCTCGCATGGGCACCCGCATCGGAAAGCCCGAGTATGAGGTTGTCATCCTGCAGGAGCTCAGCGACTTCTTCCTCATCATAATTGACGATAGGGAAGCGGAAGCGGGCGACAAAATCCGTTTCAAGTGAGAGATCAAGCACGAAATCAATCGGGTCTTTTCCCTGGCTTTCGGCAATTTCCCGAAGCGGCTTTTCTTCCCATTCTGGATTGCCAGGTGCCATGGAGATAACGCAGCGATCTATCCAGCCGGCTACAGCATTCCGGGCCCCGGTTGCCGTATCGTCCCTGAACTGGTCGCGAAACTCAGGGTCGCGATAGATTGCTTTCCGGCCTTTGCGGTCTGCTTCCATGATCTGTTTGAAGAGGGGGCGCATCTCGAAGGGGAAAGGCTCGTTGAATTCAAAATCGAAATTGATCGGGCGACAGGCGACCTGAGGATGAATTTTCACGCCGTCTTCCCGAAGTTTGCGTGTTGTTTCCTGATGGCGGCGATGGGAGCCGGGGCCGGACATGCCGGAGAGAAGCGCCGTCCAGGTCACCGGGATATCATGCTTCTGAGAGAGCAAGGCAAGCTGGTCATGAAACAAAGTCGGACCAACAGTTGCCTGAACTATTTTTGCTCCGCCAAGACGTGCAGCCGCAACCAATTGGTCCATCTCAATCATATCGGCGAGGCGGCTTGGCACCGGCTTGCCGCCATAGCCATGATGCGTCGTCGCTTGTGATGTGGAAAACCCGATTGCGCCAGCTTCCATCGCCTCGCGGACGATATCTGCCATGCTGGCGACCTCCTCGTCATTGGCGGTCCGCTCCACCGCTTCAGGTCCCATGACATAGGTTCGTATCGGAGTATGTCCGGCAAAAACTGCTAAATTAATGGCTGTCCCGCGTGCCTCAATCGCGTCCATATATTCAGCGAAACTCTCGAACGGCCAGTCACTCCCGAGCCCTTCCGCAAGGGCGTCAAAGGACATCCCCTCAACTTTTTCTAAGGTCCGCATGATACTGGTGCGGTGCTCGGGCCGGGTAGGCGCAACGCCAAAGCCGCAATTGCCGATGACGGCGGTTGTCACGCCATGCCAGGGCGAAATGGAGAGCATCCGGTCCCAGATTACTTGTGCGTCGTAATGGGTGTGGATATCCACGAAACCGGGGGAGATAACCATGCTGGTTGCATCAATTTCTCGTGCGGCGTCCTCCTCAACCTCGCCGACAGAGACGATCTTGCCGTCTTTGATGCCGACATCTCCGATATAGCCGGGCGCTCCCGTCCCGTCGATGATGGTTCCGTTTGTGATTTTAAGGTCGAGTGACATAGTTTTTCTCCCTCTTGCGGCGGGGCGTCTTGCGCGCCCGTTACCGCTTTGTTGCGATGTGCGTCGCCGTGTCGGTGTGGTTAAGTCGGTCGGGTTGTCAGCCAGGGCCAGAGGTCATCTGCCTCGAGTTCGAGGACATGTCCGCCGATCCAGTCGGCCCAATAGCTGTCTGAACCGAACTCATCCCGCCACGACCAAAGCCGTCGTGTCCGGAAATGCAGGTCATGCTCATAGGTAAAACCGATAGCGCCATGAATCTGGTGGGCGTGGGACGTGACAACACCCGCCGCCTCGCTAATCCGTGTTTTGGCGGCGGCGATCTCGAATGTACTGTTGATATCGTTATTCAGTGCCATATCAGCCGCCTGAAATGCCCCGAGAGCCGCCGCACCGGACGCTGCCGAATGTCCCGCCATCTCCGCCATATTTTGCTGGATCGCCTGAAACTTGCCGAGGGCGCGCCCGAACTGCACCCGGTCATTGGCATATTGGACGCTGGCCTCCAATATCCATTCAATGGCACCTGCCATCTGGGATGAGCGCATCATCGCCCCGAGTGCGAAGGCGGACTGCGCTGTCATTCTGGCCGGAAGCTCGCCACTTTCAACCGGTGACGCATTCTCGAAGTCAATCGTATCGCGCGGTTCTGCAGCAATATTCTGGTTCTCGGTGAGTGTATAATCGCCCGCCTTGACGAGGGCAATGCCGTCATCCGTGATAACGGCGACATGGCTGGCCTTGCGGCCCCATGGTATGCGAGTTGCCGTTCCCGTGACTTTACCATCCTTCAATTGGATCGCTTCACCGTCACGGACGGGAGCAAAGACGGTGATGCCCTCTGGCGGTGTTATTCCCGCGCTTGCAAGGAGATAATTTGCGAGAATTTGCTCCACAATCGGAAGCGGGACCGCGTGGCGGCCAACGGCGCGGGCGATGACTTCCGCATCGGCAAATTGTCCACTCACGCCGCCCATATTTTCCGGAACAAGAACGTGCAAAAGACCGTTTTCTGTGATGGCCTGCAATAATTCATCCGGGAAGATAGCGACTTCCGCCTGTTCCCTTGAGTTCTTTGTGACCTGATCGGAGAAGAGTTTTTCAACCGTATCGGCCATGATTTGACGAAGTTCATTCATCGTAAGCCAAGCCCCCGTGCAATAATGCCCCGTAAAATCTCCCGCGTACCCCCGCGAAGGGAGAAAGAGACGGCGGCTTGAGTAATATAAGCGCGCACCTGCTCAAAATCGGTGGCGGCTGTCATGCTGGCCTCAGTTCTGGCGAAACGATGCGCAATTTCGGGCATATCCTGTTCATAGATTGCGCCAAGATCCTTAACGACAGAAGCTTCCAGTGCCGGATTTGAATGGGATTCAAGTTTACCGGCCACGGAGATCGACATCCGGCGTAGCGTCGCGAGATGGGCAATCAGGCGTCCTATCTGTTCTTGCGCCTTGTTATTGGGGTCAAGCTTCGCCTCGCGGATCAGCTCGATCAAGAGCTGGATGGAAGACATATACCGCTCCGGCCCTGAGCGTTCGAAGGCGAGCTCAGCCGTAACCTGCTGCCAGCCATCGCCTTCGGCACCGATGCGGTCTTCCTCGGGCACGAAAAAATCTTCGAACACGACCATATTGAAATGCTTTTCGCCTGCCAGATTCTTGATCGGGTCGATGGTCAGGCCCTTGGTTTGTTTCAGGTTGATCAGGAACTGGCTCATGCCGGCATGACGGTTTTCAGATGGCGGGCTTGTCCGCACGAGGGCAATCATCCAGTCGCAATGATGCGCGCCAGTCGTCCAGACTTTGGTGCCGTTAAGCAGATAACCACCGTCAACCTTGTCCGCTTTGGTGCGGATAGAGGCAAGGTCGGAACCGCTGTCCGGTTCACTCATGCCAATGCAAAAAAAGGATTCCCCCTTGATGATACCGGGCAGAATACGGTTGCATTGCTCTTCAGTACCAAATCGAAGGATTGTGGGGCCGCTTTGGCGATCAGCGATCCAGTGGCTGCCAACGGGGGCGCCATAGGCGAGCAGTTCTTCCAGAAGGGCGTAGCGTTCAAAGAAGGTGCGTTCGGCACCGCCGTATTTCTTCGGCCAGGTCAGCCCGATCCACCCTTTTTCCCCCATCTTGCGAGAAAAATCAGGGTCGAGTCCGGCCCAGGAGCGCGAGCGTAACACGGCCGGATAGTCGGCCAGTTCGTCATTCAGGTACTCTCGGACTTCCCGACGCAGCGTTTCCGCCTCCGGCGGCAGGCTGTACGGGTCGAAGTTAAAATACTGCATAGGAAATCATTGCCCCTTTTTGATAGCCTTCATGCATTGGCTATTTTCTTGTTTTTGATATGGCCATTGTGGTCATATTTACAGGTGGTGGCAATGACTATTCTGCCACGGCCAATTCTGCGGATTGTTTCTTTTCCGGCCTTTTCAATAGCAGTAATAGAGGCGCGGCGGCAAGCATCACCCACATCATCAGCGTAAAATCATTGAGAAAGGCAATGGTCGCGGACTGACGCGTAATCTCGTTATCAAGCGCGGTGAGCCCCGACGCCATATTCCAGTTCCAGGCATTGGGCAAGAACGGTGGCTGCATCGCGTCGCGAAAGGGATCCATCCGATCAGCAATAGCGGCATGATTGACTTGGGTATTGCGGCTCAACATCGTGAAAACGATTGAAATGCCAATGCTGCTCCCGATATTGCGTATCAGGCTGAACATGGCGGTGCCTTCGTTGCGAAAATGCGCAGCCAGCGTCGAGAAGGTGAGAGTACTCAACGGAATGAAGATAAAGCCTAATCCTACTCCTTGCATAATCCCGGTCCAAACAAGGGTGCTAACAGAGACATCGGTCGTAAAACGCGACATCTCATAGAGGGAATAGGCAGTCAGGCTGATACCGAAAAAGATCAACAGACGGTTATCTATTTTCCCAATCAGGCGACCGACGAACACCATCGCGATCATGGTGCCGATGCCGCGCGGCGCGAGTACATAGCCCGTGATGAGAACGGGGAAACCCATCAAATTCTGTAAGAATGGTGGCAGGAGAGCCATGGTCGCGAGCAGGATAACTCCAACCATAAATATCAAAAGAAGGCCGACGCTGAAGTTACGATCCTTGAACAGACCCGGTTCGATAAAGGGCATTTTTGCGGTAAACATATGCACAAGAAACATATAAAAGCAGAGTCCGGCAACGACGGCTTCGATAATGATTTCATTCGAGGCGAACCAGTCTTGCGATTCTCCGCGATCGAGCATCATCTGGAGTGCGCCAATGGATAGGCTCAATAACGCGAACCCGATATAGTCAAAATTGCGGGCGCGCTCCTTCGCCGTCTCTGGCACAAAAGCAAGGATGCCCAGCAGTGCAAGAATGCCAAAGGGCAGGTTGATAAAGAAAACCCATCGCCAGTTATATGTTTCGGTTAGAAATCCGCCGAGTGTCGGGCCGAGGATCGGTCCAACCATCACCCCCATGCCCCACATGGCCATGGCGGAACCGTGCTTTTCTGTGGGATAGGTATCGAGCAGAACGGCCTGTGACAACGGGACAAGTCCGGCCCCAAAGGCCCCCTGCAACAACCGATAGAGCACAATCTCGTTCAAGGTTGACGCTGTCCCGCAGAGCATCGATGTAATGGTAAAACCGGTCACCATAATAATGAAGAGGCGTTTACGACCGAGGCGGGAGGCGAAAAATCCCGTTGGGGGTGTCATGATTGCCGCAGCTACAATGTAAGAGGTCAGAACCCAGGAGATCTGATCCTGCGTTGCAGACATGGTCCCTTGCATATGGGGCAGGGCAACATTGGCGATGGTCATATCCAGCGACTGCATAACCGTCGCCAGCATGATGGATAGGGTGATTAGCCCGCGTTCTAACGGCGTGCTGGTGGCACTTTCGTCAGTCATTTTTCGGTGGATGTCTCACCGGCTATGGCGGTGGTTGGAAACTCGCCAAGCCAATCAAGCGCAGCATGGATGATTTTCGGCATGGGGCGATTCTGCTCCGTATCAATCTCAACCGTCGTGCTCATGCCCGCACGGAACAGGGGGTCATTATCCTGGCGGATTACTTTGATCCGGATAGGAATTCGCTGCACCACCTTGACCCAATTGCCTGTGGCATTCTGTGGGGGAATGACAGAAAACTCGGCCCCCGTGGCCTGACTAAGGCTTTCAACAGTTCCCCGCCACTCCCGGTCAGGGTAAGTGTCAACATGGATCGTTGCTCTCTGGCCTGCTAGAACATGGGTGAGGTCAGTTTCCTTGAAGTTGGCTTCTATCCAAATATTCTTGTCGGCCACGAGGCTCATGATTGGGCTGCTAAAAGCACCGTTGCCAATGACCTGTTGGCCGATCTGTGGTGTGTTGCTGGCAATTCCATCAAACGGTGCCCGCACAGTCGTCCGCTCCAGATCAAGTTCCGCTCTTTCCTTCGCGGCCAAGGCAGAAAGAAAAAGCGCGTGTTCTTCAACAGGGATTTTTGGATTGCCTCCGAGTTGTGCACTGATTTCCGAAAGCTCCTGATTGATGACCAGGACCTGCTGTTTTGCAATGTCAAGTTCGTGCCGCGTTGCATCGAGCTTACTGCGTGAAACGGCGCTGCTGGCAATCAATCGGGTCTGTCTGTCATGCTCTTTTTTTGCAAACGCGATATTGGTGCGAGCAAGGGCAAGCTCGCCGAGTTTCTGCCGGTATGTGGCTTTAAGACTGGCGATTTTATCTCTGGCATTGGCGAGCCCTGCTTCAGCTTCAGCTATCGCAATGCGATAGGGTCGGTCATTGATCTGGAACAGGATATCTCCTTTGACGACGCGCTGGTTCTCCTTCACCGGTACACTGGAAATAAGTCCTGAAACTTCGGCCGCGATCATCACCGTATCCGCCTTTACATAGGCATTTTCCGTGTCGACAAATCTGCCGCCTGTGTAATAAAAATATCCACCGACAAAGATCACAACTAGCGGCCCTAGCAGAAGAAGAAAGTTCCGCGTCCAGCGGCGACGGCGTCCAAGTTTACTCGCAGTAGTATGCGCAACGCTTAAAACGGTCGATGTTTCGGAATTTAGTTGTTCGGATCGGGACCGGCCATCGTTGGGATCAGTTGCGTTTTGTGACATTATGGTTTCTTTCGGCCTCCTCAGTATTTCCATCGCATGTGCGTTCCTCGGCCACCAGCAAACTCTGCTTGGCCTGTTGAAGCGATTTGATTAGCGCATTACGTGCGACATCGGAGAAATCGTTCAGAGCATCTTCATGCGTTTTTTGCGCCAACTTCCACATTTGATCCAGTAGTGGTTGGGCTTGAGGCGTGAGGTAGAGACGTATTGCCCGTCTATCGTCTGGGTCTGGCCGACGCGTAACGAGGCCTGCTTCCTCCAGCCGGTCTATGAGACGGGCCAGCGTAATAGGCTGAACTTCCAGAGAGTCGGCGAGAGTTACTTGTTTGACGCCTTCTTTACGCGACAAAAAGGCCAATGCCCGCCACTGGGCGAGGGAGAGTCCCAACCCTTGTGCCCGTCGGTTGTAGTTTCGTCGCATTAACCGGGACACGTCATTGACCAAGAAACCGAGGCTTTCCTCAGGGAGTTTCATATGCCGCCTCCAAATAGTTTGTTTGTTATATAATAAGCTATGTATAGTAAATTGCAATAGAGCTGCTCATGACAAGAAA
Organism: Sneathiella sp. HT1-7; assembly: GCF_020731145.1. Lineage (GTDB taxonomy): Bacteria > Pseudomonadota > Alphaproteobacteria > Sneathiellales > Sneathiellaceae > Sneathiella. The sequence goes on from NZ_JAJFZN010000003.1 coordinate 244,586, forward strand.
AACCCGCCACGAGCATGTATCGCAGCGGGTAATTAGATTTAAAAATCAGTAAGATATGTTTAATTATTGCCTGACTAGTTGAGACAACCGACCCGCCGCGCCATTTGTCGGACCAAAGCGGCGACCGTATCGATCGTCGGCGTTTCATTGCCGGTAATAGCCCCGAGTTCCTGGACCGCGGTCACCAAAGCATCAATCTCCATTGGTCGGCGGTTTTCCAAGTCAACCAGCATTGAAGTTTTGTGTGGCCCCACTTTTGAGGAGCCTTCAATACGCTTATCTACATTAATGGGGTAGTTTACGCCAAGGGCCTCACCAATGGCCTGCGCTTCAACCATCATTTTGCGCGCAATGGCGCGAGTATCCGGATCGCCGGTTATTTTGTCGAGGGTCTCTCCGGTCAAAGCAGAAATCGGATTGAAACTAAGGTTCCCCCAAAGCTTAACCCAGATATCGGAGCGGATATCGGTACGTACCGGTGCTTTGAGCCCGGCACTGATCAACAGCTTTGAAAGCGTCGTAACACGTTCCGTTCGTTCTCCGGTCGGTTCTCCTACAGGGAAGCGATCTCCGGCCATTTGCGAGATAACACCTGGTTCGGTGACTTCAGCAGCCTGATAGATAACCGCGCCGATGGCACGTTCCGGGCCGATCCCGTCCCAGATTGATCCGTCCGGATCGACCGATTTGACGCGCTGGTTCTCTTTGTCGCCTTTAAGACCATAAAAATACCACCAAGGAACGCCGTTTTGCGCGGTGACGACGGCCGTCTCAGGGCCGAGAAGAGGCTGAAGCTTATCCACGATGCCCCCGATTGAATGGGCTTTCAGGGCGATGATGACATAGTCCTGCGGGCCGAGTTCAGCCGGATTATCCGTCGCCGTTATATTTTCAATGGTGAAGCTTTCTTCCGGCCCGTTGATTGTCAGGCCCCTTTCGCGAATAGCGGCCAAATGCGGCCCCCGCGCGATAAGAGAGACTTCCGTCTCGCCTTTCCGTGCCAGCAGTGCACCAACCAGCCCGCCAATTGCGCCCGCGCCATAAATACAAATTTTCATTACGCTAATCCCAGTTTCTCGGCGAGGCCGATCCGTTGTAGTTTACCTGTAGCCCCTTTCGGGATTTCATCCAGCAGCGTGATGCTGCGCGGTACCTTAAAAGCTGCGAGGCTCTTCGCCGCGAAGTCTCGAAGTTCTGCCTCTGTCGCCTGCTGATCATCCTTTAAAACGACCGCCGCCGCAACATCTTCGCCTAGCTTTTCATGGGGGATGGCAAAAGTCACAACCTGTTCTACAGCCGGATGGTTCATCAGTATTTCATCGACTTCTCGCGGTGAGATTTTCTCGCCCCCGCGGTTGATAATTTCCTTCAGCCGACCGGTAAGGGAAAGATATCCATCTGCAGACAATATGCCCTGATCGCCGGTGCGAAACCAGCCTCCACTGAAACCCTCTGCATTGGCTTTTGGGTTATTTTCATATCCTTGTGTGACGTTCTCTCCGCGAATGACAATCTCGCCGGTTTCACCGGATTTGAGCAGGTCTCCACCTTCGGACATAATGGCGATCTCTGGCCCTGAGGCAATACCGACGCTGCCGGGAATGCGTTTTGCCGGTGGCAACGGGTTTGCCGCCATTTGATGGGCAGCTTCGGTCATGCCGTATGCTTCAATGACCGGGCAGTTCCACATATCCTCCAGCGCCGTCATGACCTGCGGGGGAAGAGAGGCGGAGGAAGAGCGGATAAAGCGAAGCTGGGCGGCATCAATGATATCCGCGTTGCGAGCCCCGCGCGCAAGAATGGCCTGATGCATGGTGGGAACCGCTGTATACCATGTCGGTTTTTCTTCACTGATCCACCCAAAAATTTTCAAGGCATTGAAACCTGGCGTACAGGTCACGCTTGCGCCTGCCTTCAGGGAGGACAGCACCGCCGCAATAAGTCCGTGAATATGAAAGAGCGGCATGATGTTGAGGCATTTATCCGCAGGCGTCAGCGCCAACGAACGGGCAATATTGCGTGCGGATGCCGTAACATTCTGATGGCTGAGCGGGACAATTTTCGGTCGCGACGTTGTGCCGGACGTATGCAAGATCAGCGCGATGTCATCCGCTTTGGCCGGACCCGGTGAGGTCGCATTCCCAATGGGGTCACCTGCCAACTGAAATGAGCCAGCGGCGGCCTTCTCAGGCACGGTAAGTTCAATCACCATAACGCCGAGTTTTTTCGCGACATTAACTGCTGGGCTCGTGCTGCCTTTCTCGACGATCAATGCTTTGGCTTTAAGATCATCCAGATAAAACTCAAACTCCTCAGCCTTATAGTCGGGATTGAGTGGCGCTGTGGTAGCGGCAGAAGCGACGGTGACAAAGGCGCTCGCCATTTCCGGGCCGTTCGGCAGGACAATCGCAACCCGATCCCCACGTCCAATACCAAGACTGTTGAGCCTTTCAATCACGTTGGCACTCAGTTCGTTAAGGCCGGCATAAGTAAGGGAAGGGCGGCCCGGCGCACCGATGGCTGCATCTTCGCCAGCACCAGAGTTGATAAGATCGAGCATTGTCGTCGCATTTGTCATTGGCATTCTTCTTTCCGGATTATCCTGCTTGGGTTTCCGATTCAATCGCCGGCAGTCTTTCTCGAAGCTCGTTCTTGGCAATCTTCTCCAAGGTCGAACGCGGAAAATCATCTAGAATGATAACATCGCGGACAACCTTGAAATCGGCAAGGTTCTTCTTGCAGGAGTCGATAATCGCGTGTTTCAGATCGTCCGGTGCTCCGGCTTTCGGGATGAGAAAAACAACCGGGACCTCGTCCAGCATATAGTGCTTCTGCCCGACAACGGCACATTCCTCGACCCAGCCGGTTTCCATTACCACGGCTTCAATTTCAGATGCGGCAACATTTTCGGCGCCGATTTTCAGCATGTCTTTCTCGCGATCTCCGAAGAAAAGATCGCCATTTTCATCCATTCGGGCGTAATCCCCGGTCTCGAACCAACCGTCCTCATCGAAAGATTTCGCATTTGCCTCGGGATTACGGAAATACTCCTTGAACAGGCTAACCCCGCGTACCCCGCGAATATAGAGCAATCCACGTTCGCCGGGCTTGATATGACAGCCATCAGGATCGCGAATATCAATGTTAAATCCGGGTGAGACACGGCCGATCCCTGTGGCGGGTCCGGCATGGTCCATATCGCTAACGATGCCTTGAGTAATGGTCTCTGTCATACCCCACCAGCCCAATGTCTTTATACCGTAAATTTCTTCGACCTGTGGAATGCGAATACCCGCGCCCCAGAACCGGAAACTGTGATCTGACGGCGGGTCCTTTGCGAGCAGGGCGCTGACACAGAAGCGGATTATGGAGGCCCAGGTGCATTTGTTTCGCCGGGCAACGTCCCAGAAGCGCGATGCAGAGAATTTTGGCTGCATGACAATCGTGCCGCCGATCCACAAGGTGCTCAGCATCGAGTAGGACTGCGCATTTGTGTGAAACATCGGAAGAAAAGCCATGCAGACATCCTCATGCCGAAGCCGCATATGCACGACATTCATCTGCGCTCCCCAGATCGCATTGGCATGAGTCCAAAGGACGGCTTTCGGCCTTGACGTCGTGCCGGATGTGAATTGCACACCAAGATCCGCGAAAGGGTCAGCGGCGCGTTGCGGGCAGGGGGATGTCTCGGCAAGTAAGGCGCTGAAGGGGATATGAGGGAGATCAGCAGGCACGTCCGCTGGCGCCCCTGCGTCGTTATTCGTAACGGCCAGAATTTTGATGCCGGGAGCGGAGTCATGCACAAGCTTGGCGAAGGACGGCTGCGTGATAGCGGCGACAATCTGGGCATGATCCGCAAAATAGGTCATGTCCCGGGCGACGGATCTGGTGTTGGTGGAGACAGCAACTGCGCCGATATGCGCACAAGCGAACCAGGAAATCAGAAATTCCGGGCTGTTGTCCAGGTGAAGCATGACCTTATCGCCCAGAACAACGCCGTTCTTGTGCAGAGCGGCGGCAACTCGTTCCACACGTGCCGCAAAGTTGGCATAGGTGAAAGATTGGGATGCACCATCAAATGGTTCCCAAATTATAAAAGGTTTATCTGGGCAACGCTCAACCCATTGGCGCAGCAGCCAAGGAATATCCCGACCTTCGACCATGGATTTATGGGATTGTGCGATGGTTTCAATAAGACTCATTTCTCAACTACCTTTTTATTTTTTATAAATCATAAAAAGGAAACGGGATGAACGCCAGCTTCTCGTATCCATTCGCTGCCTTTTCCGCATTATGAAATGATCCGAACCGATCGCGGCACCGTATAAAATGTATATCCATCAAACGGGAGATAACTCATGACCGATGGTAAATATATTAGACGGTTTAGGCACGCTTTTTTTGATCTGCGAGTACTTCTTTTATTAATGATGATGATCGGGATCCACGGCGCGGCGGCATCGTCGGATCGTGCCGTTGATCCGTTAAGCCTGTATGGCGAGAGGCATGAATTTTCCGTGCATCGTGATGGTGTTCCAGTTGGCAAGCATATGGTCTCTTTCGAGAGAGTGGGGGATGCCTATCGAGTTGATAGTGAATTAAATATTGAAGTTAAGTTCCTTGGTATCTCTCTTTACCGTTTTGATTACGAGAGTGAGGCTATTTGGTCGGAAGGCAAGCTGACGGCCATTGACATCAGGATAAATGATGATGGCACAAACTCAAAAATACGCGGGATGCGTCATGTGGCTGCATTTGTAGTGAATGGCGAAGTTCACGCTACGACATCTCATCCGGAAGTCTATCCGACAAATCATTGGCATAAAGGTGTTCTTGATCAATCCCGCCTTTTTAATACGCTGACCGGGAAAATGAACAACGTTACGATCACTGACACAGGTGAGGAAACGGTGCCCGTTCGCGGCGGCACTGTTCGGGCGACCCGTTATGTCTATGACGGAGAGTTGACGCTGATGTCTTGGTATGATCGCAAAGGGCGTTGGGTTAAAATGGCATTCAAGGCTGAAGACAATTCGGATATGGTATATTTTTGCGAAACCTGCCCTGTGGAAGTCGGATTGAACGAATGACAAACAATGCCATTTGGATTGTTGGCGCCAGCAGCGGGATCGGCCGCGAGGTTGCCTTGCAATATGCGGATAAAGGCGTAGAGGTGATAATCAGCGCCCGCAGCAAGGAAAAACTAAATGAGGTTGTCACGTTTAAACCTGATTTGATTAAATCAGTGCCACTTGACGTAATGGATGAATGTTCGGTCAAGCTTGCAACCTACCAACTCTTTGCGGATGGAGAGGGACCCAAGACAGTTATTCTGAATGCAGGAGCTTATGCGCCAATGTCTTTCGATCATTTCTCCGCTGATAAGGCCATGGAGGTGATGGATGTAAACTATTCTGGCGTTGTTCGGCTCATTGAACGAATCCTGCCGCATTACCTTAGTGACGGATCCGGAAAGATTGTGGTTGTCGCCTCGGTCGCCGGGTATCAGGGGTTGCCGCTATCGCTTGCCTATGGGCCAACCAAAGCAGCGCTGATTAATCTATGTGAAGCCTTGCGGGTGGAATTGATGGGAAGTGGTGTGACGATCCAGCTTGTCAATCCAGGCTTCGTCAAAACGCCGCTTACTGCCGGAAACAATTTCCCCATGCCCTTCCTGATGGAAGTAGAAGATGCAGCGGCTAGCATGATAAAAGGGATAGAAGGGAATGCATTTGAGATTACCTTTCCGAGACGCTTTGCCTATATCCTGAAATTCATCCGGATGCTCCCTTACGTGATTTCTCTGCCGCTTATCCGAAAAGGAACCAGTGGATGACTGTCCCCAAGACGCATCAGGACCGGCTTGCGGCCTATATCCGTTATTTTGAGACGTTGACGCTGCAAACAATTGATGATCTCGACAATTTGACGTCGGAAGGTTTCTCCTTTGAAGACCCGTTCAACCATCTGACCAACCGCCGAGACGTTAAACGCCTGTTCAAACAAATGTTCGACGATATGGATCATCCGGCGTTCAAGATCAGCGCAAGCTACTGGGAGGAGGACGGCCAGACGGCGATATTGAAATGGCAATTTGCGGGCGACGCACACAAGATTGGCAACCTCAATTTTGAAGGACTATCAGAAATTTATTTCGATGAGGCAGGTTTGATAATCCGCCATGTTGACTATTGGGACGCAGCCTCGCATTTTTACGAAAAGGTTCCCCTGCTTGGCGGTGTGTTGCGACTGATCAGGAAGAAACTTCGTCTTTCTTGAAGAAGAGCGTTACCGTCCCGATGGTGAAGCCCCACCGTGTCACTGTTGCGCGATTGATGATCACTCCGCCCGGTTGACGATATAGCCAATCATCAAAAGCAACGCGCCAGACATTTTCGCCTACCTTTAAATCCATGTCATAACGCCAGTTGAGCGCGTTCCCATAATGCACACCCTCAGCCGTACCGATAACATCGCCAGCAGTCCCTGAATAGTGATGGTCGCCTTCGCGCTGGATGGTCCACACGCGCCGGTCCGTTTCGCCATCGCGATAGACGAAATACTCATCCAGTATCAGCGTATCGCCCTCGACCTTTCCATTGATCGTTACTTCAAATTGACGGCGGAGATTGCCGAACCGGTCTTCGAAGATGCCCCAGGCCTTCGTCTGGCCCTCGAAATAATCGAAAAGTTCGAGAGGAGGGGTTGCTTCCGCGAATTGTTCCGCCTTCATCCCACTACATCCTGCTAAAATCGTCAAGGTGATCGCCACCATTAAGCCTTTGATCATATTATCCTCACCGGGCTAAGCGAGTGACTGGTTGCGTCGCTGGAGCCGTAAATTAATTGCTTGCTGCTGTTGGGCTGTCAGGGGGTATCCCCACATCAGTGCGACAGCCGCTATCTTTAATACGGCGGGAAGCCAGCCATAGATCACCGCAAGTCTAAATGGATCGATTTCGGTAGTAGTTGGCGACATACTCGTTTCACCCTGACCCAGGATCAGGAACGCGGCGGCAACGCCGAGTCCGAGAGACAGCTTCGTCGCCATGCTCCAGAGCGCGAATAGGAAGGAAGAGCGGTCGCGGTGATTGAGATAATTATCCCAGTCGGCGATATCGGATTGCATGGCCGGTGGTAGGGCAAGATCGGCGCCAAGGGAAAACCCAGTGATCAGGCAGATGACACCAAAGAAAACAATGTCTCCTGCACCGATCATCGGGACGGTCAGAAACGCAAGGCAGGCGACCCCCATGGCGAGACCCCAGCTTCGATGCTTGCTGATGCGGGCGCTCAGCCAAATCCAGAGAGGTATGCCGAGAATTCCGGACAGGAAATACACAAACAAGAGATACGAGTTATATGCCTCCGGTAGTTCAAGAACATGGGTTATGAACAACGGGAAGCAGGCGGTGGCTATGCCGATGGAGAGGCCGCTTAGAAACCAGGCGCTCAACAATCGAAAAAAGAGACGATTTCGGGACAAGCCGGACAGGGAGTTAAGAAGTTTAAGCGGAGGTTGTTTAACGCGGCCTGTGGGCAGGCTGAGAAGCAACGGAAAAACAATAACGCCGCAGCCAATGACGAAAATAGCGGCGTAGGCAAGCTGTTGCGAGGCACCATACTCGGCAGTGATGACGAGAAAAATACTGAGAGCCAGAATGCCGGTAAGGCCGGAAAGCTCACGTGCGGCGTTAAGATTGACCCGCGCGTTATAGTCCCCGGTGAGTTCCACTGTCCAGGCAAGGTAAGGGATCTGAACGATCGTCCATCCAAGAAGCAACAGCCCATACCAGACAAAAAGATAGAGTTCGCCCGCCGTATCTGAGGGCGTAAAAAGGGCATAAAGCGCCGAGCCGCAAATAACGGCGCCGATAGTAATCTGGATCTTTTTCCCCATGTGCCAGCGACGGATATAATCAGAGAGCCAGCCAACAACAGGGTCGCTGATCACGTCGCTGATCCTCACCAGCAGGAGAATTATCCCTGTCTGCGCGAGGCCGAGCCCCACTGTTTCCGCATAGAATGCGGGTAGAAGTACGAACGCCGGAATCAGCGGCATCGCCATCACCGAGCCGGGCAGGGCATAGAATAGTATCGTTTTGTGCAAAAATTTAGCGGAGTTCGAAGATAACGACATCAATTGATTTCTGGCGAAAACCGGCTTCGCAATATTGCAGATAAAATTCCCACATGCGCTTGAAACGCGCATCGAAACCCTGTGTTTCGACCTCATTCCATTTGGCGAGAAATTTTTCTTTCCAGATTTTGAGAGTAGTTGCGTAATCGCCGCCGAATTCCTCCCGGATATGCGCGGTCAGGCCGTTTCGTGCCGCCGCATCGATAAAGGCGGTTTTCGACGGGAGTTGACCGCCCGGAAAGATATATCGCTGAATGAAATCAGCGGAACTGCGGTAGGATTGATACCGGCTTTCATCAATGGTGATAACCTGTATTGCCGCTCGTCCGCCAACTTTTAAATTGCGTTTTATGGCAGCAAAGTAGCTATCCCAATTTTCTTCCCCTACGGCTTCGAACATCTCAATTGAGACGATGGCGTCGAACTGGCCGTCCTGATCTCGATAATCCCGAAAATGGAAGCTATTCCGGGCGGGAACCGGTAACTTTTCTGACTTTTCATTCGCATAGGCGAGCTGTTCTTCAGATAGGGTAATACCTTCTACTTTTGCGCTATATTCCTCTGCGGCGAGGCGAGCAAATCCGCCCCATCCGCAACCAATTTCCAGCACATTCGCATTCTCATCGACGCCAGCAATGTCAGCGATACGGCGATATTTTTCGCGCTGTGCTTCGGCGAGCGATTGTCCTTCTCGAGTAAAGAGCGCGGCTGAATAGGTCATGGTTTCATCCAGCCAGCTTTGGTAAAATGCGTTGCCAAGATCGTAATGATAGGCAATGTTTCGTCGGCTTCCGGTCCGGCTGTTGCGCGCGCGCAGATGCTGGAGAAAATTGACAATCCCCGAAAGCCATTTGCCAAACATCGCTGACTTTAGGTTTTTTTCATTGAGTAAGCCGAGTTCTATGAGTGCGGTTATGTCCGGGCTGGACCAGTCACCCTCCATATAGCTTTCACCGAGGCCGATATCGCCTGATTTCAGAATACGCTTGGCTGCCCTGATATTATGTAGAAAGACCGTTGCCGCAGGCTCATCTGCGCGTAATGATCCAAATTTGAGTTTTGCTCCGGTCGGCAAGACAAGGGTCAGGTGACCTACGGCCATTCGTGACAGACTCATTGTCAGGGCTTTGAGCCAAGGGTCGGTCCGTTTGGGAAATGCCGCAATGAGATCCTTCGGATCACTGGCAATCATGTCAGTTTGCGGGGTGACATCCGTCATCTACTTCTCCTGATATTTTCCATATATGGAGGGGGTAACCGGTTTCGGGTTCGCTGCTTTCTTCTTGGGACGCGCCACAAGTTTCATCCCCTTCAGCCAGAGTTTCAGCGCTTCCCAATGGATGCCGACAATGACTTTGAGGCTGTTAAACGGAAACTTGAACAACGCACGGCCAAGGGCGCCACGAGTAAGCGGGCTGCGCTGTCCGACGAACGACGCATTCATGACCGCTTTACCTTCATGGAACTGTCGGATGGAAAGCGCGATTGTCTCTCCGGGAGGTAATACCGAGAATTCATAGCGGCATTCCATCGGCATGAACGGGGAGACGTAGAATTCCTTTGAACAAGCTTGCTTCACCAACCCTCTTGAATCGGCGGGACCGGCTGGCAGGATGTAGCTGTGCTTCTCTCCAAATGTATTGCTGACCTCATAAACGAGGGTGACGAGATCATCATTCGCGTCAAAACAGTAATATGTACTCAGCGGATTGAAGGCGTATCCAAATATACGCGGGATACAGAGTAATCGGACGGATGAAATCTCCGTTGCCAACCCTTGTTGTTTTACCTGTTCAAGAATTCGCGCTTTTATATCCGTAGGCGTGCCATCACCAAAGTCCTTCGTGAAAAAAGAGACAAGGTTGCGTTTGTTGACGGATAGAAAGGGAATATCTCTCCCCAGATCATCCAGTTCATCAAGATCGATGAGCAGATAAAAGATCCGGTAGTCGAGATGATGTCCCACGGGACTTAAACGCCGATGGGTCACTATTCCATTATAAAGGCCGCTTTTTTGCATCGGGCTCAGGCAACTTTCGCAAAGGGCTGTCCGGCTGCGTCTTTCGGCAAGTGAATACGCGAACGAGACGGGTCGACATACCATGGCCGCTGGTGACCGCCTAACTCCTCTGCCATCGCAAGGCCGGACTGAATACCATCTTCATGAAAACCGTAACCGAAATAACTACCACAGAACCAGAGGTTTTTTTGCCCTTGAAGGTTCCACAGCATTTTCTGCGCGGCGATGGCCGAATTATCGAACAGAGGATGATCGTAGGGAAAACTCCGGAGGACCGTTCCTTCTTTTGGTTCAAATGCCGGGTTAAGAGTCACAAAATAGTCTTTGTCTGTATGGAGGCCCTGAAGCCGGTTCATCCAATAGGTCACAGAAAGCTCCTCTTTAGAGCCACTTTCCTGATTGCCGCCTATATAGTTCCAGCTTGCCCAGGCTTTACGCCGCTTTGGCATAAGGGATGGATCAGTATGGAGGATCGCGAGGTTTTTCTCATACTTGAAAGACCCCAGAAGTTTTTTCTGCGCGGGTGTTGGTTCCGCGATCATGGCGAGAGCCTGATCTGCGTGAGTGGCAAGCACGACATCGTCAAACTGTTGCACATGTCCGCCCCTGCATTCGACATGAACACCGGATTTCTCGATATGGACTGCGGCGACTGCACTGTTCAGGCGAATGCTGCCCGAGAGAGTTTCGGCAATCCGGTCGACATATTGGCGACTACCGCCAGTAACAGTCCGCCATTCGGGGCGATCCGAAATTTGTAAAAGGCCGTGGTTCTGACAAAAGCGAATAAAGGCCGCGGCGGGGTAGTCCAGCATGTCTTTTGCGGGGGTTGACCAGATTGCCGCTCCCATTGGCAGCAGGTGATTGTCAATGAAATGACGTCCATAGCTGCCATGCACAAGGAACTTTCTTAACGTCCAATGCTCTGTTTCGGCACGATTCATAAGTGCCGGTGCTTCGCGATAGAATTTCAGAATGTCGCGGATCATTCCCCAATAGGCAGGCCGGAACAGATTTGATTTCTGGGCAAATAGTGCCGCCAGAGAAGTGCCGGCATATTCAAGTTTCCCGTTGTCGAGGGAGGCGCTGAAAGACATTTCTGTCTGCTGAGTGGCAATATTAAGCTGTTCAAAAAAGGCGACGAGGTTAGGGTAGTTCAATTTGTTATATACAATAAAACCGGTGTCTATGAACTGACCGTCAATTTCAACGGTATTGCTGTGTCCGCCCAGACGATCATCTTTCTCGAACAGGGTCACGTCGTGATTTTGCGCTAACAGCCAGGCTGCTGACAATCCCGAAATACCGCTACCGATCACCGCAATTTTTTTCATTTATATATCCGTCGTTTTTTCGTCGATTTAAATGAGATACGCGAAAACTAACAGGATAGATCACAAAAAAATTTGACCTAAAATGATCTGGTTATTCAAATCTACCGTAATAGGGTAGACTGAAACACGACACATTGTGGATGTCAGGTAAATTAAAGGCAAGCATGACCTCACCGGATGGTATCAGGCAGGACGCAGCAGGATCGCGGGCAATCCCGCAAGACTTGGATAGGGATCTCATCGCTATTGGGCAGGATCAGGATCCAACGGCGTTCAAGCGGTTGTTCGCGGATCTAGCGCCGCGGCTGAAATATTTCCTGATTAAAGGGGGCATGATTGAAAGTGCCGCCGAGGATGTAATGCAGGAAACAATGATGAAGGTTTGGCGTAAAGCTGCACTTTTCGACAGTTCCAAAGCGTCCGCTTCTACCTGGGTCTACACGATCGCGAGAAACGTCAAGATTGACCGACTGCGCAAGGAACGCCGCCCTGAACCTGACCCGGAAGATCCGTGCTTTGTGCCGGATGGGCCGGAAACCGGAGAACAGGCGGTCAGTCGGAAACAGGATAGAGAACGCATTCAAAAGGCGATGGCCCTGCTGCCGCCGGAACAGATGACAATTATAAAGATGTCTTTTTTTGAAGAAAAATCGCACGGCGAAATCGCCGAGTTATTAGGAGTTCCTCTCGGTACCGTAAAGTCCAGAATACGACTGGCTTTCGGTAAGATCCGCGCGGAACTGGAGGCTTTGCAATGAGTATACGACATCATATTGGCGATGACACGCTGATGGCATATGTCAACGGAACCCTTGCGGACTCACTGTCGGTCGTCGTGGCGACGCATCTGGCGATTTGTCCAAAATGCCGTGAAAGTGAGGAGTTGATGGAGGAAATGGCGGGACTCTTTTTAATGGAGACAGATACATCCACCCTATCCGCGACAGAAACAGCGATGGCGGATGCAATCCCGGGCAGCACTCTACAAGAGGATATTTCAGAGAAGCAGTCGCGCCGCATGCACGACTATTCTAATACGGGCGTGCCGATGCCGCTTGCGGAGCGGATGCCTGCGACCCTTGATGATATTCCCTGGCGGACATTGATCCCGGGCATCAGCCATTATCCGTTACCCAGAACCGGGTCAGAAAAGAAAAAGGGCACACTCCGACTATTGAAAATTGCCCCGGGCAAGACCATGCCCGAACATAGCCATTCTGGGCAGGAACTCACACTGATCCTGCGCGGCTCCTATATCGATGACCTTGGTCGCTTTCAGTCTGGCGATATTGCCGATCTGGATAGCGACGTTCATCATCAGCCTGTCGCCGATACCGCGGAGGATTGCATCTGCCTGATTGCAACTGATGCACCGCTCAAGTTCTCCGGCTTTTTCAGCCGGTTGCTTCAGCCGGTATTCGGAATCTGATTTTTTAACTTCCCTCAGCTGCCTGAATACTAAACAGCGGCCCCTTAATTGGGTGGCTGTTTCATGCTGAAATCTATCAGAATTCAACGGTTCGGCGGTTTTTGGGTTGCATTAGGAAACTCTTAATAGATTCAATTGTACTAATCGATGGAGAAGTACAAGGAACCGGAAAATTTATTTTATTAGGAGTTAATATATGTCTCGAGTTTTATCCCTAGTTGTCGGTATGAGCATGTTCTTGTTTGCGGGCGTTGCCAGTGCTGATGAGAAAAAAGACACTGTTGTTGACATGATGGACGGCGCGGTCAGCCATTATGAGTCAGTTGGTCAGGACCAAGCCTTTCAGGATTTCGCTAAAAAAGGCGGAGATTTTAACAAGGGTGAATTCTATGTTTTCGTTACGGAAATTAATAACGGAAAATTGGTCTTTCACGGCGCTAACGAAAAATTGGTTGGCAAAAATCTTTCAAAGCTGAAGGACACAGACGGCAAACATTTCGTTACAGAAATGCGGACTGTAGCCACAGGTCCCGGTGTTGGTTGGGTCGACTATAAATGGACGCATCCTGAAACCAAGAAAATTGCTCAGAAACACACCTACGTCAAAAGATCAGGTGATGTTTATTTCGGCATTGGTTACTTCGACTAAGTAAACCTCCGCGTAGTACGGTCGTCTCAAAAACGGCCGTTCTACGCACCGTATTGTAAAATGAGAAGGTAGAGGCTCATGAACGTCAAAAATTTAAAGATTTCAACCAAACTATTCATCGCACCGATGATTTTTGTAGCTTCCCTGATCATATTGGGCGTAGTGGCTTATGTCGGGCTAGATAATTCTCAAGCCAAGATGGCCGACCTGCATAAACAGGACACGCAAAAAATCGGGAAGGCGATCGGTTTCCAGCGTGATTTACAAGCGTTTAATGGTGGATTGTTTCGTCTGATTTCAGAAACCACAGCTGGTGTCGATGAAGAAAAGCTCGCTGCAGAACGGCAGACAGTTATAGCGACGCTTGGCAAGCTGACGGAATCCTTCAGCGGTGCTGTTGAAAATGGTCAATTCAACGAAACTGAAATGGAGATTCTGGCAAAGGCACTGAAAGAATTAAAAAGCTATGGTGTTGCCGCTACCGAAGTCGTTGAAATGACGGAACTCGATACCTCCACCGCGGTTATTATGATGGTGGATACAGACCTGCAGTTTCGGACGATGTACGGTACGCTTACTGATTTGACAACCCTCTGGAATGAAATGGGAGAGGCGTCCCTTGTTGAAGCGACTAACGCAATTAATAACACTGAACTCACGTTTGTTGTAATTGCGATTCTGGCCTTGGTTATTTCTTGTGCAGTTACATTTGTCACAATGCGTATGATCACACAGCCAATTGCTGAAATCATCAATGTTATGGCAAAGCTGGCTGAAGGGGATAGCACCGTCGAAATCGGTTCCCAGGAACAAAAAGATGAAATAGGTGAAATGGCGCGGGCGGTACAGGTGTTCAAGGACAATGCCCTAGAGCAGCAGCGCCTTGAAGCGGAAGCTAAGCAGGCGGCAGAGGAACGGGTAGAGCGTGAGCGTGCTGAACGTGAGCGTGAATCCAAGCGGGAAGCGGATGAACGCGCCCGTGAGCAGGCGGAGAACGCCGCCAAGCAGGAACGCGCAGAAAAAATCTCTGGCCTGATCGCGACCTTCGAGGGTCGTGTACAGGAAGTCCTGGAGACGGTTATCCATGCGGTTCGTGAATTACAGGCCACGGCGAATTCAATGACACAGACGGCGGGGGCATCGCAGGAGCTCTCAGAAGCTGTTGCCCTTGCATCCGGTGAGGCCTCTGCGAATGTGCAGACAGTTGCGTCTGCGGCCGAAGAGCTGACCTCTTCTATCAATGAGATCAGCCGTCAGGTGCAGCAGGCAAACAACGTCTCTGAGCAGGCGGTAACGGAAGCCGCCAGCAGCACGACCTCTGTCTCCAAGCTCGCAGAAACAGCCCGGAAGATCAGCGAAGTGGTCAATATGATCAATGATATCGCCGGTCAGACGAACCTGCTCGCGTTGAATGCCACGATTGAGGCCGCACGCGCCGGGGAGGCAGGCAAGGGTTTTGCCGTTGTTGCCTCTGAAGTCAAGAGCCTGGCGACACAGACCGCGCGGGCAACGGAAGAAATCGGTGGGCAGATCAACGATATGCAGTTCGCGACCGAGGAAGCGGTTTCTGCCATCGGGAATATCGATGGCGTGATCAATACGATCCGCGAAAGCACGGTCAGTATTTCCTCCGCGATAGAAGAGCAGAGCGCAGCCACCAACGAGATTTCCCGAAATGTTCAGGAAGCCTCTAGCGGTACATCGCAAGTCTCCGCCAAGATCGGCGAAGTCTCCGCCAAGGCGGGTGAAACGGGCGCGGCCGCTTCTCAGGTACTCTCAGCGTCTACGAAGCTCGAAGAACTCTCCGGCAACCTCCGGCAGGATATTGAGAGCTTCCTCAAAGAGGTGCGTGCCGCTTAATTGCGCAACCTGAAATCGAGAAACTAAATGGCGGCCCATGATGATTATTCATCATGGGCCGTTTTAATGACCAGCAAGGCGATCATCTTTGCCGTCCTTTTACCTTGCGGGATGCTCCTGAACGCGCCGTGAGCTGAGCAAAAAGGTAGTTTTTTCTGACAAATCCAGGGGAAGGATGTATAAGGTTAACGCCTTTTCATCAAAACCGGATTACTGCAGGACTAATGGCAAACATTCGTATTTATCTCGCCGATCTGACACATAACGGTCTGGTGCTTTCTTCCAACGTTTTCCCCCTTTCTATTGGCTTGGTTGCCGCCTATCTGCTGGAAAAAAAGCCCGAAGGGGTTGATGTTGAGCTTTTCAAATACCCTGAGGACCTGAGTGCGGCTATTGACGTCGCCGTGCCGGATGTTATCGGATTTGCCAACTACTCCTGGAACCAGGATATTTCCCGTCAATATGCGCGAGTGATCAAAAAGCATTGGCCGGAGACTGTCGTGATCTTCGGCGGTCCGAATTATGGTCTGTCAGAAGGTGAGGTCACGGAGTTCTGGCGCATAAATCCGGATATCGATTTCCATGTGGTCCAAGAAGGGGAAGAGGCTTTTGTTCGGTTGCTAGATACCCTGATTGAGACGGACTTCGATGTCGATGCCATCAAGGCCGAGCGCCGCGAAATAGGCAATGTTCACTACAAGGTGGACGATGAGGTGGTCAAGGGGGCTCCCCTCCCGAGGCTCGATCTGGAGGATGTCCCGTCACCCTACCTGATGGGCTTGATGGACAAATTTTTCGATGAAAACCTGGGACCGATGATCCATACGACGCGCGGATGCCCGTTTAAATGCGCGTTTTGCACAGAAGGAAGCAAATATTATAACCTCGTCAGCCAGCGCGAAGGGCAGCTTGAGCGCGAGATGCATTATATTTCGGAGCGCGTCCGCGGCCCGCGCGACCTTTATATATCTGACGCTAATTTTGGCATGTTCAAGCAGGATTATGAAAAGGCGCGGATTATCGCGGACTGTCAGGAAAAGTATAACTACCCGAAGTATGTCCATGTTTCGACGGGTAAAAACCAGAAAGAACGGGTGGTTGATATCGTCAAATCGTTGAACGGGGCGGTTAGCATGGCGGCATCCCTTCAGTCGACAGATCCAACGGTTCTTGCCAATGTCGCTCGGTCGAATATCTCCGTTGAAAAACTGTCCGAAGCCGGGAAGATGGCAAACACTACTAATACCGGCACCTATTCTGAGCTTATTTTGGGTCTTCCTGGTGATTCAGTGACTGCACATACGCAGTCGTTGCGTGATACCGTGGAAATGGGGTTTGATAATATCCGTATGTATCAACTCATTATGCTGCCGCAAACGGCTCTCAATACGCCGGAAAACCGTCAGAAATATAATATGAAGACCAAATATCGGATTATGCCACGGTCTTTCGGGCGCTATGAAGTTGCGGGGGAAACCTTTACCGCCGTCGAGTCTGAAGAAATTCTGGTCTCGAATTCGACCTTGCCCTTCGATGATTATATTGCCTGCCGAGAATTGGATCTGACGATCGAGATTCTGCACAATGGCAAGGTGTTCGCTGAAATTCAGGGGCTCTGCAAGGCTTTGGGCCTTTCTTGGTTTGACTTCATTCTGCGGTTCTATGAAAACCGCCGAAATCTATCCGATGCCATTACCGCCATGTACGACGATTTCAAATCCGGCACATCGGAAAGACTTTGGGATAATGTCGATAGTCTAGCCGATCATGTTCACAGCCATATTGATGAAATGCTGAGTGATGAGCGCGGGACCAATGAAATGTCCACGGGGAAGGCGACATCGTTCTTCCTGTTGCTCGATGACATGAACAGGGTTTTGTTTGCACTTTTAAAGGACTGGCTTGAGGAGTTGAACCGGCTTGACGATTTGATGGCTAGCTATATTGCCGACCTGGAGCGGTTCAGCTTGTTACGCAAACATCGTCTGCTCACCATTCTGGAAGAGGAGAGCGACCATTTTTCCTTCGATCTGGTGGCGGCAGAGAAGGAATCTTTTCAGGTTTTACCGCAGCAGATACAGGTCTCCGACAAGGGACGATATGCCATGACACATCAGCCACATCAACGTGAGATGATAGAGAATTATGCGGACGAATTTGGCGATAGCTTCGATGGGCTTGGAAAAATGCTGATGAGGTATCCACATATTCACCGACTATTCCGAAAACCCATCGCGGTCCAGTAAAGCGAATTTATGCCGACAGTGGGGGAATATTTCAAAAGCAAGGTCCTGATTACAGGTGGCACGGCCGGGATCGGTCTTGCTACAGCGCGACGATTGCTGCTTGATGGTCATCAGGTTTTTATTTGCGGTCGCAACGCGGAGAAGTTGGCGACGGCACAACGTGAATTATCAGATATTGTGGCTACCTCGTCGATTGATGGCGCGGTCTGTGATGTTCGTGACTATGACGCTGTCTCCGGGATGATGGATCAGGCGGCAAACTCGATGGGCGGTCTTGATGCGTTGGTAAATAATGCCGGTGTCGGGCATATTGCCAATATAGAGGCGATGTCCTTAGATGACTGGCGCAGCATGATCGACATCAATCTGAATGGTGTGTTCAACTGCTGCAAAACGGCAATCCCCTATCTTAAAAAATCGCCAAAGGGTAACATCATAAATCTGGGAAGCCGGGCAGGACGCTATGCGTTTCCAGGAGGGACTGCCTATAATGCGACTAAATTCGGTCTTCAGGGCTTTTCCGAGGCCCTTTTTCTTGATTTGAGCAAATACGGGATCGGCGTGAGTCTGGTCGCACCCGGTGCGGTGGCAACGGGATTTGCCGGGGTAGAGGATGAGGATTGGCACCTGCTACCGGATGACATTGCAAAGGTAATTGGTGACCTGTTGCGCAATGATCAGAGAGCCAATGTCAACTGGATCGAGATCCGCCCAGGTTTACGCGATCTTAGGTGAGGAACGAAATGAACGCTAAACGGCATCAGGACAAAGTCGCCTTGGTCACCGGCGGTGCGCAAGGGATTGGTGCGGGTATAGTCAAGGTTCTGGTCGAGCGCGGCGCGCGAGTCGCCATTGTCGATAAAGATGCCGAGACAGCCGCCGCCTATGCCGCGACATTTTCCAACTCAGATCAGCATGTCATCAGTATCCAGGCTGATATATCTACGGTGGAGGGGTGTCGTTCAGCCGTAAATGACGTGATTGCTAGCTTCGGCGCGCTGGATGTGCTTATCAATAATGCGGCGCCAGGTCGGAACAAGGCGCAAATCGGAAGACTTCACGGTCCAGACTGGCCAGCGCATGCCGAGGTTGTCCTGCAAGCGACTGCGTGGTTGGCGGAGGCGGCTTTGCCGCATCTTCGCAAGGCGTCGATGCCCGCCATTGTTAATATCTCCTCTGTCACGGCAACCGCTGTTGCCCCTGAGCAATGCAGTTGGCCCTATCATGTCTCGAAGGCTGGGTTAGAGCAGATGACGCGCTATTTGGCATGTCAATTTGGGGCAGAAGGTATCCGGGTGAATGCGGTCGCGCCCGGCCTTGTTGACCGTGATGGCGGCATGAAGATCAGCGATAACCCTGAGAACAGGAAAATCATTGAGGCGATTGTCCCCCTCAAGCGTGCGGCGAGTGCTGCGGAAATTGGCACGATTGTCTCTTTCCTCTGTTCAGAAGATGCGTCCTACCTCACCGGGCAGGTGTTGATCGCTGATGGGGGCATGGGCGTTCGGGAGAATTTCGGGGCGAGCCTGCGGGCCCGTCAAGCTGACTGACTACTCTATAGCTACCCTTATTTGATTTTCCTTGCATAAAGCCAGAAATCTGATTTTCCATCGATCCGGTATCCCGCTTCTTTCACCAGACGTTTTTGCCAGTCGCCGACGGCGGCCGGAATACCGAGAGGGTTTAGTATATCGACTCTGTCGATAAGAATAAGATCGGGTGCTTTCGCCTTGATTTCATCTCGCAAAGAAGCTTGAAATGCTGGCGTGCGCGCATAAGCAAATGGATCTGCTCGACTTAAGGAAGGCTCAATACCTGATAGCGTCGCTAAGGTGAGTGGGGCAGCACTGATCCAGATTGTATCGCCATTCTCGCTGCGGCTCTTTAATTCTGCTACTTGCCCGCCGACATAGTCGCAGACTTCCTTTGGCGCGGTGAAACCATTCAGGCAGGTCTCCACCGGTTTCAAAGTCCATGTCTGTTTGAGGTTTTTTACGAATAAAGTCGACTGTTCCAGCTGTGACGGCGCGAGAACACCGATTACAAACAACAACAAAAGAGCTTTTCCGAGTAAGGTTTTTTTCGTCATCATTGGCAGGATAAGCAGCAGATAGAGAAGATAGGGAATCCACATGTTCTGCGCATAGAACCGATTGGTGACATAAGGCATAAAGGCTATAATCATGCCGACGATGGCGATGGACTGGAGCTCACTTCTGGATAAAACACGATCTTCACGGGAGCGGCGAAGCCAGCCGATGAAGAGATAGAAAACATGCGCCATGATGATGAAAAAGGGCGCGTACCAGTAGAATTCCTTGCCGCCATAGCCTGCCGCAAAGAGATTGAGCAGGGACGACATATCGGCGAGATCAAATTGTCCATTCACGCCCGCTTTAATTGCGAGGTATGCGGTGCAGAGAAAGGCTGCAAGAAAGAGTATGCCGCCGACAATAACGATAAGGTAGCCGTTTCTCATTGACCGGATAAAAAGCGCGAAACCAAGACCAAGCGAGACGACCAGCCCGGTTTCCAGATTATATGACGCCGCAATGGCACTTAAAATTCCTGCTACTATCCACCAAAGAATAGCCGGACCACATGCCATCAAGGGCACGAACAATAGGATGAAGGGGATAAAAACAAAACGCAGCGTTGCCTGGTTCGGCACCTGCAATGTGGGGGAGGCCGATGACAGCGTCGGCGCCATAATAAAAACAACGAGCAGGAAAGAGAGCAGGGCAAGCGGTATTTGCCGGGTTCCAAATCGCTGAATGAGTATGACCAGCAACATTAGGGTGAAGACGATATTGATAGCCTGGAGAAACTTTATTGTTCCGCCAAACCCGTCAAAGAGCGGCATCGTGTTGGCGTAAGCAATCAACCTATTCAGATAAATCCCGTATTCAGGCAGGGCAGAAGTCGAAGTTGTGGGGAAAATATTGGCGAGTAATCCACCGCCAATGACACCTGTCCAATGATGGTCAAGTCCCCATAGATAATCTCTCTGAACGATAAAGGTCGCTTTCAGGGGCAGCAAAAAATAAAGGAAGAAAATAATCAGTGTGAAAAGAATAAGGAACCATACTCCGCGTTTTGATTCAGTGCTGCGGAGCAAAATGGCGAATAATATCAAAGTGCCCAGAACAGCCCAAAAGGCCCGTTTTTCGGTAATACTTCCGAGATAATTGAAAAAAACCGGAAGGGTTACAGAAAGGATCATTAATGCGACAATTGTCTGTATGGCGAGTCGGTTTTTTTTCCGAAATTCCGAAAAATATGAAAAGGCTGGATCCTGGATGCTTATCGCTCCTATTAGTGCCGCGAGGAAAAGAACAAGCGCGTAGAGCATGTATATGCGCCGCTGGAATGCCGTGTTTTCGAAATCATACAGCATAGCATGTTCTGCAGTGTAGATTGGCAGTGGGCCGGAGAACAGGCTGGATGTCCAGGCAACTAAGGCACAGGCAAACAACGCATAAAACATAAAGAAAATACGACGTTGATTGAGAGCCTCAGTGAAGCGCAGAGGAGCGTAGAAAACCGGCTGCACGACGATCAGGAAGAAGGCCGAAGTCTCGTAATTTTCAAAAAAACGTTTGATCCTGTCCATGCCCGCCCCTTCGCCGACGACCTAACGGCCGAAGTTGATTTTAATCCGGTTAAGTGGTTTTTTTTCTGGCCGGTCAGGCTTCAGGTTCAATTCAACGACCAGCATCAAAAAGACTTTTACCACCTCAACCAGATTACGGAGAGTCACTGTTCCTCGGGTGGGTTCATCCGCTTGCAGGTAGATGGGCACTTCGGCAAACTCGACCCCCTTGGTCAAAAGCTTGACATTCATTTCAGAAATAATTGAGAAGCGGTTGGAGATAAGCTTGAGATCTTTGACTCTCGCGGTCGGCCACACACCGGGTCCGTTCAGGTAACTCACTGACGTACCGAAGAATATGTTATGCAATATCTGATAGGTAGCGGAGATGATCTGCCTCAGATTAGGCCGGGCTTCTTTATTAATCGGGACGGTTAGCACCATCTCCGCAGCGTCTTTGAAATGCAGCATCAGGCTGAGTGAGGACGTGCTGATGTCATTGTCACCGGGTACGATAATGAACTGTGGCATTCGCGCCTTGTGAACACCATCAACGATGGATCGGCCGAGTCCCATATTGGTCGAGTGATATATAGGTTCGATCCGGGAATCCACGGCAGCAAGAGAGCTCAGGATGTCTCTGGAATCATCCGTACTGCCATCATCAATGGCAATAATCTCATAGTTATCAATTTCATGGAGGCGTGTGACGCTGCGGATCGTTTCCACTGTATCTGCAATGGCACTACCCTCATTAAAAGCCGGAACAATAAAACTGATCATTTTTTTATCATTTTCAGTTAGTTATCCCGAATTCTCAAAGGGTTACTTCGCGGGCACGCTCGGCAAGCCATTGCATTGCATAATGCATGACGACCAGCTGGCTATCTTCGGAAACTTGCATGTCGTCGATTGCAAAATGGATTGGATAATCGGCAAGTTCCTTGGCCTTTCCACCGCTATAACCGAGAATGGCAAAGCTGGTTAATCCGTTGTCTTTTGCATATTCAAGCGCGCGAAGGATATTCGGAGAGTTACCGCTACCTGAAAGA
Organism: Sneathiella sp. HT1-7; assembly: GCF_020731145.1. Taxonomy (GTDB): domain Bacteria; phylum Pseudomonadota; class Alphaproteobacteria; order Sneathiellales; family Sneathiellaceae; genus Sneathiella. The sequence goes on from NZ_JAJFZN010000003.1 coordinate 266,908, forward strand.
ACAACGAGCGCGTCACCGGCGTTGGCATAGACGCCAAGTTGCTTGGCGAAAATCTCGGCATACCCCTCGTCGTTGGCGAGGCAGGTCAGGATTGCAGTATTCGCGGGCAGGGCATGGGCGCGCAGTCCTTTGCCTGTTTTGCGGTCGATCCCGTAAATCATGTCATTAGCGATATGGACTGCATTGCCGGCGCTACCACCATTGCCGCAGAGAAAGAGCTGCCTTTTATCTTTCCATGCTGCCAGAAGATGATCGCAGAGCGTATTAATGTTTGCCGGATCTGCAGCAACAAGGGCACTGCTTAAGCGGGTACTGTAATCAGAGAAAGAGAGGCTCATAAAATCTATTCTTTATTGAGGCGCTTAAGCGCTTTTAGCCATATTCTCCATCCAGCGGAGATTGTACCAGCGATCTTCATCGCGCAGGTCCCGGCGCTGATAGGAAGCGATAACCTCTGTGATGGCATCGTTTACGGATTTTTCCGGTTTGAAACCCGCGGCAAGGATGCGATCGGAATTCACTCTGTAGGACCGGGGATCGTTCGACGGGGTTACTTCAATCTCGCAAGGAATTTTCGCCGCGATCCGCTCCGCAATCTCGATGATTTTCAAATTTTCAAAACCAGCATTATAGACGCCGGTGACTTCCGGATGGTCGAGGAGGAAAATATAGAGCCGGGCAATATCATCTATATGAATGTTGGGGCGAACCTGTTCCCCACCGAACACCGTGATCTTGCCATTCACCAACGCCTGCATGGTCAGCATATTAACAGAGACATCCAGCCGCATCCGGGGGGATACTCCGCAGACGGTGGCCGGACGAACAATTTGCACGCACATCTGATCGGCGTAACTTAGCATCACCCGCTCGGCAACCATTTTGGTTTTGTTATATTCGGATATCGGCAGCAGAGTGAGGTCTTCCGTAACCTGCTCTTCCTCTTTTACGCCATATACGCTTCCAGATGAGGCATAGATAAAACGCTTAATCCCGGCACGGGCGGCATTGTCCGCAAGCTGCATGGTAGCAAGGGCGCTGATTTCCCAAGTTAATTTTGGGTCGAGATCACCGCAGGGGTCGTTGGCAACTGACGCGAGATGAATAATAGCATCGATACCGTCAAGCAACGCCGTATCGAAGAAGCGGACATCCCCCTGAACGACGGTGAGGGCCTCATGCGCGGGCAGGAAACTGCCAAACCACTGGATATCGTAAGCCACTACTTCATGGCCTTCCGCAAGAAGTTTCGGAACCAGTACCGATCCCTTATATCCGCAGGCCCCCGTTACCAATAGACGCATAAATCTAACCCTTCGAAGATCCTGACATGGCGGCAATAATCGCCGTTGCCGGTCTTTCTTTCCCCTACTTGTCAAAAGTTTCAAACTGTGTAACACAGGTCATAGTTAATGCAAATCGGAATGTCGGTTCCCCGTTGGAGCAGAGTGGCTGGCGGAGGGTTCTGGCCTGTCAGGGATCCGGTTCGCGATGCAGATAGGCTTGTTGGTGTGACGACTCCGAAAACAGTATTTATTGCGGCAATTTCAAGTGACATCGGCAGGGAATTGGCGACGTTCTATCTTGCGGCAGGATACCAGGTGATCGGCACATACCGCCAGCCCGAACATCTTGGCGAACTGGCTGATCGAGACGATGTTTTTCTGATCGCCTGCGACATCGCGAAGGAGAAAGAAGTCCTTGATGTATTGGCTTTTCTCGCGGAGCGGGGCCTTTTTTGGGATGAATATGTCTCCGCTGTTGGATTATTGGAGCCAATCGGTCATTTCGTCGACCTCCCGGCCAGCAGCTGGCGTCAATCCATCATGATCAATTCATTGCACCAGTTGGAATTGCTCCATCATCTCTATCCTTATCGCCGACCAACTGGGTCTGCAAAGGTGGCTTTCCTTGTGGGGGGAGCTATAAACCGCGCCTTTGCCAACTATTCCGCATACTCACTCGGTAAGGTGATGCTGGTGAAGTTCTGCGAGCTTATCAGCGATGAAACACCGGACCTACATTGCGTCGCCCTTGGGACAGGTTGGGTTGCCAGCAAGATACATGACCAGACGCTTGCAGCGGGTGAAGCCGCGGGCGATAACTTGGTAGCAACCCGATCCTTCGTTGAAACGCGGGAGCAGGGGACACCTATTTCTGATATCTATGCTCTGATCAAATGGTGCTTCGCACATCCTGAAACAGCGGGGCGAAATTTTTCTGTTGTTCATGACGATTGGAGAGACGGCGGGGGAGAACTTGTCAAGGCCCTTCGGGAAGATAATGACATGTTCCGATTGCGCCGCTCTGGCAATCAGCATAAAAGCGAGTGAAAAATTGAGACGGGATCGATGAAACTATCTTCTTATGTCATAGATTTTCTCGCCAACAAGGGCGTGACGCAGGTGTTCGGCATGTCAGGCGGCGCAGCGGTGCATCTTTTGGATTCTGTCTCCAAGAATCCTGCCATCGACTTTACCTGCTCTCAACATGAGCAGAGCGCGGCGATTTCAGCGGATGGCTATGCAAGGCTGACCGGGAAACTCGGCGTGGCGATCACGACAAGCGGACCCGGCGCAACGAACCTGCTGACCGGTACCTGCTGTTCCTTCTATGACAGTGTACCGACATTGATGCTGACGGGACAGGTGGCATCGCATCGGTTGAAAGGCAATCTCGACATCCGCCAGCGCGGATTTCAGGAGACTGACGTCGTTTCCATTTTCGAGACCGTGACGAAATATGCGGTACAGCTCAAGAAGCCAGAGGATATTCGCTACTGCTTGGAAAAAGCCTATCATATGGCGTTTGAAGGGCGTCCCGGCACTGTATTGATTGATATCCCGGATGATTTTCAACGCGCCGAGATCGACCCAGAGACCCTAGTAGGCTTTACACCAGATCCACCGCCAAAACCTGATCTGGACGCGCCCGTTTATAAAATCATGGAGCGGTTTTTTGCCGCCGAACGTCCGGCGGTTATTCTGGGTGGTGGTTTAAAAACCCCTGAGTGCGGCCATGATATTGCGGCTCTTTGCGAAAAACTGGGCGCGCCGGTGCTTTCCAGCTGGGCCGCCGTTGACTTGTTACCCCATAACCATCCTTTCAAGATCGGTAGCTTCGGTGTTTATGCGCCGCGCATTGGGAATTATGTGGTGCAGAATGCAGATTTTCTGTTGTGCTTGGGTTCGCGTCTTTCTCAGAATTTAACAGGTGGCATACTTCCGTCATTTGCACGCGCGGCGGAAATCGCGATGATCGATATCAGCGCCGGTGAGATGGATAAATTTGATGGATTTGGTATTTCGGTCAAACACCGAGTCGCCGCTCGCATGGAAGACGCTCTGCCGATTATCGATAGCTATGCAGAGAAGAACCACCCTGACTTTGAGCAATGGCATGGCTATATCGCGCAATGGAAGGCCCGTTTTGGCGGTGAAAATTATGATCCGGTGCCAAATCCGGGCACTGTCAATGCCTACCAATTTATCGATGCGCTATCTGAGTTCGTGCCTGAAAAAGAAGCGATTTTTGCCGATACCGGTGGCAATTTAACCTGGACCTGTAATGCCTTTCAGTTCAAGCGCGGTCAGCGCCTTCACAGCGCCTGGAACAATACGCCGATGGGGTATTCACTGCCGGCGGCAATCGGAGCTGCGGCGGCGGAGCCGGATGAAGCTTTCACCTGCCTGATCGGGGACGGGGGACTGATGGTCTGCCTTCCGGAACTTGCAACCGTCGTCAAGCATCAGATGAAGCTCAGGATTTTTCTTTTTAATAATCATGGTCACGGGATTCAGAAACAAACGCTGGAGACATGGCTCGGTGCCAATTATGTCGGGGTGCATGAACCTTCCGGTCTTGCCTTTACTAACTTTCCTGCCGTTGCCAGCTCCATGGGGCTGAAGACAATCACGATAGACGATCCGGCAAAAATGCAGGCGCAGCTTCAGGAAGTATATGCGGAAGCAGGACCTGTTTTCGTCAATGTTGAGATTAATCCGGAGCAACGGCTCTATCCGGTGCTAAAGTTCGGAGCCGCACTTGAAGATCAGCTTCCGGCTCTGGATGATGAAGTTCTGGAAGAAGAGATGGTCATTCCGAAATATAATGGATAAAGATGGCACACTCTAACTATTCGAATAACGGGAAAGCATGTGATGAACTTAGCGGAAAATAATCTATTCGAAGCCTTGCAGACAACATCCGCGCTGCATGCACGCACTAGTCCACTGTATAAATTTCTCGACGCGTGTTGCCTTGAATTTATCAAAAATTCTGCCTTTACGTCAGAGGAAGGAGGGCCTGTTCCTTTCGGGCCTTTTGGAATTCTGGTGATGCCCTATCAGAAAATGGGGGCAATCGACTCTCTCGATCTTTTCGGGCTAGACGAACTGATTTTGTTCAGTTTCTATCATGCAAATAAGGATCGCTATAAAACGACCGTTGATATCGGCGCAAATCTGGGTTTGCATTCGATCCTGATGGCGAAGCTTGGCTTCGCGGTCACTAGCTATGAGCCGGACGACAGGCATTTTGACTGGCTGAAAGGCCGGCTGGAAGTGAATGGAGTTACCGGGAACGTGACCCCGGTCAAGGCGGCTGTTTCCGATACCAACGGGCAGGCGGAGTTTATCCGGGTTGAGGGAAATACAACAGGTAGCCACCTGGCGGGCGCAAAGAGCAATCCCTATGGCGATCTCACGAAATATATGGTCGAGGTCAAAGCCGCTTCAGATGTTTTCAAGGGGGCGGACTTTGCGAAAATCGATGCGGAAGGCCATGAGACGGTTATCCTGAAAGCCATTCCGGCTGAGTACTGGAAAAAACTTGACGCCGTTGTCGAGGTCGGTACACCAGAAAACGCGGACGAATTATATAGCTACTTCAGCAGTCTCGGTGTGAGCCTCTTCTCCCAGAAGAAGGGATGGCAGAAAGTAGAAACTCTAGGGGATGTTCCGACCTCCTACAAGGAAGGTAGCCTGTTTATTTCCAGTAGATCAAACATGTTCTGGGGATAGGCGTTCACGGCGGACTTAAGCATCAAACTGGCTTCGACGGTTTAATAATAGACGTTTGAGGGTTGTAAAAAAATGCGCGGCTTTTTCCAGCTTTCCGGAATTTAGGTGATGCCGTCCGTTTTTCAGGATAACAGCGCCACCTTTTTCAAGGCGTTTCAGTCGAATACGGATCAGTCGGTCATCGTTATAGATTAATTTGAGCTTATCGATATCGACTGAGCCGCCTTCTGCCTCAATCTCTCGAAGCATACGGATGCGTAAGGAAGACTCTACGGCTTGTACAAGGTTGAGATAAATAAACCACCACATCAGGGCGATCCCGAGCGCGATGACCATCGCAAAAATATCGATGGGTGTCATGACAGACACGAGGACCAGCGGTAGCCCGATTAGTGTGATTACAAAGCTCGTCATATACCCGAGCAACCGTTTGCCGCTTGTCCGTGCGATCAGCAGATCACAAATAACCGCGATGGTGAGAACACTGACTATGGTGGTAAATATTGTGATCATGATCTAGCCGGTTTCCCGTTCAATACGCAAAAGCCGCGTGTAGAGCGAGATTATCCGAACAATCCATTGTGATCTGATGGTCAGGGCGATAACGCCGTCCTGTTCGACAACATCGCCTGTAATTTGTAATGCCTCCAGCCGAGACCCAACAAACGGATGCGCTTTGATAAATTTGTCCAAGTCTTCTTCAGTTAGTCCTTCCGGCCTGGCCGACATCAAAGCTTTTACAATGGCGAGGGTTGGGGAGTCATTGACAACGCCGATCAGGATAAGGCAGTAAATTGCGACAAAGCTTTCGATGAACACCACCGCGATAACGAGATGTTCAAAAGTGAGGTCGATGCCGATCAAAAGAAACAGGCAAATCATCACGAGAAGGCTGCCGTTCAGCAGCAGAATGGCCATTTGATAAATGCCTTTGCCATGGCGTCGCCGACTGGAAAGGACATGCAGGCACAGCCCGGCCATTATCGACAAGAGCAGCAGGAAAAAGACATTCTGATACATGGCTAGGCGCCGCCCTGATGTAGTTTGTCCTTCTCGCGGGTAACAGCATTTACGGTATCGCGATATAGCAGGAAGGGGATCACGCCAAATACTGCGGTGAGCAAAGTCAATGTCCGCATCAACAGAAAGACGGAACTATAGGCCGTGTTTGTGGTTTGATCCTCCAGCAGATGGGCGACTTGACCAAATGCCGCTTCACCAATTCCGAGGCCACCGGGAGAAATGGGAATGGCGTTGGCAAATAACCCTGCGACACCTGAGACAATATAGCCGATCCAGGAAAGGCCGGTGATATCCATCGCACCGCCGAGAAGGTGCAGGGATTCCAGGACCAGCACATATTGAAATACGGAGAGCGCGATGGCGGCGACAAGGTCCATCTTGCGGTTCCAGTATCTTTCAAGCGCCCCGACGACGGTTTCGAATATACGCATCAGAATACGCTCTAACGGTCCCGGCATGAGCCGTATTATCGCTATAAATAACCTCTTAAACTTAACGGCGGCGAAAAGACAACAGAACGCAAGCGCCAAACTTGTGACAACAATTAGTCCGATCCAGAACTGAAATTGCGACGGGATCAGAGCCAAAACAGCAAGTGAAATCACGAGCAAGCCGACAAGGCCGGTCAGGCGATCGACGAGGCTGCTCATCATGATCGCGCCGAGCTTGTCCTTGTGCAGACGATAGGCGAGGCCGCCGCGCACAAAATCCCCGCCATAGGCTCCGGGCAGGAAGACGTTAAAGAACTGACCGATAAAAGTGAAGTTCAGGGATTGCAGATAGCCGATTTCCGTGTGCAGGGCGCGCATCAGGATCTGCCACCTAAGCGCGCCGATAAAGACAGTGAACAGTAGACAGGTAAAGGCAAAGAGAACAACCCCCGGCGCGGAGAGTGCATTTGCAAGTAGGCTGAAATCGATAAAGTCGAAATGGATCAGGGCGATGATACAGCCAATTCCTATCGCGATTTTAAGAATTGTAAAAAGCAATCTGCCCGTTTCCTTTTCCGCCAAAGCGAGCCCCTAAAACGGGCCGGTAAACCAGTTGCCTGGCACATCATGCGCGGCATTCCGGGCGTTCAAAATTGGCTCGGTCGAGATTTCACGTTCTGTCATCTCCCCAATTCTGGCAGCGATATGTTCGGCCCGAATATGATAATCCTTTGTGAGTGCCGGACTGGTCGACTCCGAATAATCCGGTGCCGTTAAGCGAGCCGGGGGGAGTGTCAGGTCCCTGAAGCAGGTCTCCGTGATATGTGCCATGATCTCGGCCGCAATGCCGAAGCTCTTGAAACCTGTGTCCAGCACCAGCAGCTTACCTGTCTTCTTCACTGATTTCTCGATCTTTGGCCAATCGATGGGCGAGATGCTTCTGAGGTCAATCAGATCACATGAAATGCCTTGCTCTTTCAGGACATCGACGGCATGCAGCGCCTCAATCGTCATATAGGAGACGGAAACGACGGTCACCGCGTCTCCTTCCCGCAGAAGGTTAGCCTCGCCGAGCGGAATGGGCCTGTTGGTATCGGCAGCCTCCGTCTGGGCGTTATGGAGCCAGCGATGCTCAAGGAAAATAACCGGGTTGGGATCGAATATGCTGGAAAGGAGCAAGCCCTTCGCGTCCGATGCAAGCGCCGGCATGACAACTTTTAAACCTGGAATATGGGCAAACCAGGATTGCAGGTTTTGGGAGTGGGTCGGCCCCTGGCCCCAGCCGCGTCCCAGGATCATCCGTATGGTGATCGGGACACTACGCTTGCCGCCAAACATGAAGTGCCATTTGGCTGCGTTATTGACCAGCTGGTCCATGGAAAGAAGCGCAAAATCAAGCCTTTGGTGGGTTAGAACAGGCTTGAAGCCGCCAAGAGCGGCGCCAATCGCGATGCCTGTCATGGCATTCTCTGATGTTGGCATATCAAAGACACGTTTCTCGCCGTATTTTTCCTGTAGATCCAGGGTTGTCCCGAAAACGCCCTTGGGGTCCGGAACGCCGAGGCCAAAAACTAGAACGCTGGGGTCCTCTGCCAGCGCCTGATCAAGACCATCACGAATTTCATTGGCAAAGCTGCGCATGGTTATTGCATGCCTCCCGTCATATGATCAGCGAAGACATGCATCGCGGCCTCTTCCGCGGGCGGAAAATCGGACGAACGCGCAAAGTCAAACGCGGCGTTCACTTCCGCGTCAATTTCTTGCTGCATGGCATCAATATCCGCCTGTTTCAAACTACCTTTAGATAGGGCCTTGGTTTCGAAAAGCGAGATAGGATCACGTGCGGTCCATTCCTCGATCATCGGATCAGGGCGATAGCCGAGATCATCGTCAAAATTTGGACCGCAATGTTCTCGCCAGCGGAATGTTGAGAATTCAAGGAAGGCGGGTCCGCCGCCCGTCCGAATTTTCGTTATTGCGTCAGACATGATTGCATGAACCGCCGCAACGTCATTACCGTCTCCCGATGCCGTATGAATACCGTAGCCAGCGATCTTTTCATGGATTTCCCGCGCAGTAGGCTGGCGGACTTCGAGCGGGGAATAGACGGAGTAGAAATTGTTTTCGCAGATAAACAGTACCGGCAGGTTTTTCAGGGTCGCAAAGTTGAGGGCCTCGTGAAACACGCCAGTCTCGACAACGGCATCACCCAGGAAAATGCAGGCGATATCATCTCCGCCCTTCATCATCAGGCTGTAGCCAAGGCCGACACCTACGGGCACCGTGCCGCCGACAATCGCCGTTGAGCCCATAAAGCCGACGGTCTCGTCGATTAGATGCATGGAGCCGCCCTTGCCACGGGCACAGCCGGTCACTCGACCGTAGATCTCGGCGATCATCGCGTTTAGGTTTCCACCTTTCGCGATATAATGCGCATGAGCCCGATGACCGCTGACGGTGAGGTCGCTGTGCCGCAGAAGCGCGCCAGCGGCGGCAGAGACAGCTTCCTGTCCGCTGGAAAGATGGGTCGGGCAGCGCATTTCCTGTTCGCGATAGCGCGCGGCGATAGTTTCCTCGACCGTGCGAATGCGGCGCATACCGCGGGCCAGTGATTTGGTCAGCTCTGGTGTCATGGGATAAACCAGTAGTAATCGCCCGTGTAGCCGATCTCTTTGAAAAAGGCTTTCCACTCATCGACATGTAGGATTGTCTTGGCCGTCAGGTTCCAGGCTTGCATGCGTTCATATTCCTCATCCGTGCGATAGGCATCGACCGTGATGAAGGATTTACCGCGTGAGACACGCTCAATTTCCAGCAATGCTTTGCCGCAATCCTCTTTTTCGAGATTGTGAACCGTGTTGACGGAGATCACGACATCGAAGCTGTTGTCATCAAAGGGTAGGTCTCGTGCGTCGGCGACGGACACAAAATCACGGACGCTTTCGATACTGTTCTTAATCGCATAATCCGAAATATCGACCCCGCGCACCGTGATGCCAGGGATGAGCTCCCTCAGGTCATGGAGCATGAAACCCTTCGCAGAACCCACGTCGAGAAGGCTGGAAGTTCCGGTAAGACCGAAATACTCCTGAAAAGTCGGTATGACAGGCTGCCAGAACCGAGAATTATAGGAAAACCCGCCATAGCCGTGGCGCCGGTCTCCGTCAAAAAACGCCTCCCCGAACTGTCGGGCGACGGCGCGATCTTCTTCGGTCTTTTCATTTCCCCGCTGTGTCAAATCCCGCTTTGTCTTCGGGTAGTTTACCAGCAGATCGATTTCCTGTCCCATTGTTGACCTAGTTTCCTTATCTATTCAGTTCGGAGAATGTCATGGTTTGTGAATGTAGGATTGCGGCTGTTGTTTTAGCGCTTCCAGATTGTTCCGCACCCAATCGACGGTTTGGGAAATTCCTTGGTCGAGTGAGATTTCATCAGACCAATTTAAAGTTTTTCGAAGCTTGCCGTCATCGAGACTATAGGTTTGATCTTTGCCTTGACGTTCACCAACCACCTCGATCATATCCGCAGGGTCTGCACCGAGAACTGCGCATGTCTTTTCCACAAGGCCGCGGATACTGATCAGTTCCGGAGTTGAGATGTGGTAGCACTCACCCAACTCACCCTTCAGCGCAATTTTAAGCGTCGCACTTGAAACATCCTCGATATGAATGAAGGAACGCTCCGAATGTCCGCCACCATGAAGCTGAAGCTTCTGACCGGTGAGCGCATAAAGGATCGTGCGCGGAATAATGCGATAGAGCTGCTGGCCGGGGCCATAAACATTGGCCGCCCGGGTATAGGTGACCGGAAAGTCGTAGGTCTTGAAAAAGCTGTTGAGGCTCATATCCGCCGCAGCGCGGGAGACGGCATAAGGCGTGCTCGGGTTCAGGACGTGATCTTCCCGGACAAAGCCAGAGGTGCTGCCATACACCTCCGGTGTCGAGATATGGACGTATTTTTCGAGAATATCCAGTTTGCGAAGGGCGTCATGCAGCAATACCGTGGAAAGCGCGTTAGTACGAAACCAGTCCCCGGGGTTTGCCCAGCTTTCTCCGACCATGCTTTGTGACGCGAAATTCACCACATGGGTGATATTTTCCGCCACGACAAGATCAATGATCTTGTCGAGATCATTGTTCAGATCAAGTTGGTGGAACTGGAAATTATCTTTCTCGCTTATCCATTTATAGGGAAGAAAAGCGTCATGGGGCTCGGCAGATCGGCTCGCGCCGTGCACAACGTATCCAGATTTCAATAAATGGGCGACGAAGCTCGCGCCGGAGAAGGAATTGCTGCCAAGGACTAAAAAATTCTGGGTCATGAAAAATTACCGGTCAGTCTGGCGTGGTTCCTGTGAATACGCGGGGCATTAAAAATCATCTATTAACTACATCTTTGAGGGAGGGACGTCCATTTCTTTTGCCCCTAATTAGTTGTCATCAGGTCTATTGTCTTTGTATCGAGTGAGGCTAATGCCAAACAGGCCTGAAACTGGCGGAGATAGTTTTGACGGGTCTCATCCGCAGACCAATAGGATGGAACCGAAGAGATAAGTGACATTGCTTGCGTCTTATCCCGAATTTCCCTCTGCGCCTCAGCCAACGCCGTTACATTGCCGATATCCCGATGATAAAGATCATTATGGAAGCTGTTCATGCGCCCGATGAAATGCGGCAGTATCTCGGTGCTGAAGTCCGTAATCGAAGGACTTGCCGCCATAATTTTATCAATAGCCGCAAGTTCCATTATATAGACTGCCCCGTTGGCGAGGCGGCCGATATCCGCTTTTGGTTTCTCAATGAAATCAATGACCCTTTTTTCTTTGTTGAGGGTCACGATGCCACAGCTCTGTGGATCATCCGTCTCAAATGTCATCATGGTGAGTGCACAGTCTTTCGGTCGGTCTTTGAATGAATTCCTAAAATCACCGACATCAAAGAGTGTTAGGTTGTCTGCATGCGCCAAAAGTAGAGCTTCGCTGGAAATTTCATCCCTGAAAGTCTTCAAGGTGCCCGCCGTTCCTAATAATTCCGGTTCTTCCAAAAATTGCACGTGTTGTGCATATGGGCTTGTCGACACATATTCGCGAACAATTGGCGCAAGATAATGCAGATTAATGAAAATTCGTTCAATTCCACCTGCTATCAGCATTTCGAGCCAGAGCCCTAGCAACGGACGGCCATGAATGGGCATAAGGCATTTTGGCAGCTCTGACGTCAGCGGTTGCAGGCGGGTGCCGAGGCCGGCGGCAAGTAAGAGAGCTTCCATCTTAACGCCTCCTGTTAGAGTACACCAAGCTCGTGGCGGATTTCATCGATGCTGAGTGGTCGGTTGCCGACCGTCGCCACCTGGCATCCTGAAGCGACCGATCCGATATAGGCAGCTTCCCATATGGACGCGCCACAGGCCAGCGCGAGAGAGGCGGAGACCAGCATGGCGTCACCTGCACCCGCAGGGTCTTTTGGCGACGCGCACAATGCCGGAAGACGGTCTGTCATCCATGCGCTTTTATCCGGGTGGGTCGTCTGAATTAATGTCCCTTCCGCACCGAGGGTGAGGAGAATATGCTCCGGGTCGCATTTCCTCGCGAGCGCTTCTGCGACGGCGACCAGCCCGATATCATGGTTCTGGATGGCGAGCCTTGCCTCAACCTCAGTTGGCTTGAGCAGCAGCATTTTCTCAAACCGGGCGATGTTGCCGATCTGAGAAGAAGTTTGGCTATCTGCCACCATCGGAATTTGGCGTTCCCGGCAATAGGCCGCGATGCGATTAACCAGGCTTTGCGGTAAAACTCCGTAGTTGAAGTCAGAGAAAACCAGAAGATCCAGATTAGCGGCAAGGCGTGTGAAATGATCGAAAATTTCGTCTTGCAGGCTCTGCTCGATCGCGTGCTGTTTAAGTTTAGAGACCCTGAGGAGCGTCTTGCCCGCACTCCTAAAACGTTGTTTGAGTGTGGTCGAACGGCTTGGGTCACGAGCAAGTATGACCTCGACCCCATAGTCCTCCAACTTTTTCTGGCCATCCGTTGCTTCATGGTCGTCGCCGCAAACGGTGAGATAACTGGTTTTTGCGCCAAGTCCCCGTGCATGGCTTGCGACGATTCCGGCACCGCCAATAAATTTCTGCTCTAGCACAGGTGTGACAACAATGGTCGGATCTTCTCTTGAGAGGCCAAGCACATCGCAAGTAATATATTCATCGATGATTAAATCGCCGATTACCAGCACATTCAGGTTATCGAATCGGTCGAGAATAGCGGAGAAATCTTCACTCCTTATATTGTGCCTATTCAGATAGTTCGCGGAGGACTTTAAATTAAAATTTGAGGTTGGCCTCTCACTCTCCGCCTGAATGAGGTCAATTGAGGAAAAGACCGCGTCACCTGAACTGAACAGCAGCTTGCCGCCATAAGCTGCCAATGCGTCGCGCTCAGGATTATGCAATTCCTGATGCTCTTTGCCCTTAACGATAAGGTCCGGGCGGATAGTATCAATAGCATCGGCAAGGTCATCTTCAAGAATAAAGGCATAATCCACGTAGCTGATTGCGGCAATATTTTCTAGCCGAAGATGCGCAGGCACCAGCACGCCCAGCCGGTCGTCTGCATTGACCGCAACGACAAGGATATCGCAGCAATCGGTTGCGAATTTCAACAGTCGGAGATGGCCAGGATGGACTACATTGAAGTTGCCGCTCACCATGCCGATTTTCTTATTAGCGCCACGTTCCGCGCATTGGGCGGAGATTCGGGAGGCATGGTCTTTCAGGGTTGCTGTCATTTCACTCCCCAAGGGATGGATTGATTTCCAATAGGGGGCGCATGACGCGGCCCGCTTCCAAGTCATCCAATGCGGCGTTGACATTGTCAAGGCTGTAGCGTTTGGTGATCATATTTTTGAGTGGCAAATTCTGGTCCACTGCCATTTGATAAAAGCGCGGTAAGTCTTGGTCTGGTCGGGTTCCGCCACCCCAGCTACCGTGAATATGCTTGCCGTTAACCAATTCGAATGGATCTATGGAAATTTTCTGGCCCGCGGCGGGATGAGATGCAAATACGCAGTGTCCGCCATTGCGCCGCACGGCATTAAAGGCAAGCTCGATGGTTGCAGTATGTCCTGCGGCATCGAGGGCGTAATCCGCCCCCATCCCGTCCGTTAGTGCAACGACTTGCTCCAGAATATCGGCATCGCCACCGTTGAGCGCATGGCTCGCACCGAGTTTTAACGCGGCTTCAAGCTTTTCTTCATTGACATCGATCGCAATGAGCTTTTTTGGGTTACAGCAATGGGCGTACATGAGTGAGACAGCGCCAATACCGCCGATACCAATGATGACAACCATATCATCCGGAGTGATGTTGATTTCATTGAGTGCAAGACCGGCACCTGTCGGAATGGCGCATCCAAAAAGTACACCAAGATCCATGGGGAGTCCGGCAGGGAGAGGTACAAGACGGTTCTCCGCCACAATAGCTCGTTCGTTAAATGTAGTAATACCTCCGGAATTAATGACCTGGTCGCGCCAGCTATAAAGTGCGCCCGAAGCTTCCATTCCCTCGCCGCGAATCCAACCGAGAATAACTTTGTCGCCGACGGCTATCTTGCGGACACCTTCGCCCGTGGCCCTCACAACTCCCGTCGCCTCATGACCGAGTAGATGTGGTAAATACTTGTCTTCCCCGCGTTTTCCACGAACCTCCATAAGCTGGCTGTGGCAGACTCCGCTGTAGGCGATTTCGACTTCGACTTGGCCGGGGAGGAGGGCGGGGAGTTCAATTCCGTCAATAAGACGCAAGGGTTTTCCGGTTTCGAAAAGAACAGCGGCCTTCATATCGACTGATTTTACACCTTCTAGTTTCAACCAAAAATGTTCCGTTGGTGGGGCGGTGCTGACAATATCAGCAGATTGCTAAGAATGATACCTTGACTATACGCTAGCAGAAAATGTGAGTGATATAAAAAAGTCAGTTTCGTACTGGCAATTCAATCTCAGGGATTGTAAATCATTTCAGCAGCCGGTTGGCCCGGCCGGAGAATCGGGCATTGGGTATGTAGTCTTTGGAAGGACGAGAGCGATGAAACAGTTTTTTAAATTAGCGATGGTGACCGCACTGGCAATTTTGGTCAGCGGGTGCTTTGGGCGTGTTCAGCCTGTTTATAATGCCGAAGCTAATCCGGTTCCGGTCAAGCTTCAGGAAACATCCTTGGAAAATATTGGTACAATCATCCAGACTGCCGCCATTAACCGTGGTTGGGTTGTCAACGAAGTTACGCCGGGCAAGATGAAGGCAACCTTGCACAACCGCACACATGTTGCAGTCATTGACATCACCTACTCCAAGAAAGACTATTCGATCAATTATGTTTCCAGCGTTGATTTGCTGTATGATGGATCGAAAATTCACCGGAGCTATAATAAATGGATCCGGACCTTGCAGAACGATATCAACAAGAGTCTGAACGTCGCCGCCCTTCAGGCGTAAGGAAGGTTGATGGAGGCGGGGATTCCTTTTGCGGTTCAGCGCTGGTCTGCTTGGGCACCGTCCCTCGATAGTCCAGAGGCATGGCGACTATGGGCTGACGACGATGTCGGCTTGCCAGTCGAGGAGGCCACGCCGGATGTGCGTGACCTCCCGGCAGGACTGCGTCGACGACTTTCCCGGTTGGGTAAAGTTGCATTACGTGTCGCTATGGATGTCGAGGTAGAAGAGGCTCCCCGTGTTGTTTTCAGCTCTCGCAACGGCAATGTAACGCAAATGTTGTCGTTGCTGAAAAGCCTGGCGGTGGAGGAGCCTATTTCCCCCACCGGTTTTGGTATGTCGGTGCATAACTCTCTTGCCGGTATGTTGTCCATTGTCAGTAAAAACCGAGCGGCGCAGACAGCGATTGCCGCTGGTGAGGAAAGCCTGTGTCTGGGCCTAATAGAGGCATTGACATGTCTTAAGGAAGACCCGATCTCACCGGTATTGCTGTTGCATGCTGATGAAACACTCCCTGATTTCTATTCGCCCTTCCAGGATGCTGATGTGCCCGTCTGTGCACTGGCGCTGCTCATCAGTAAAGCGAAGGACGGTGGAGAGGCATATTCCCTCGGATTTTCCGGTACAGAGACACGGCCTGCGCCGGGGGATCCGCTCACAAGTTTTATTCGGTTTCTACTGCGTGGGGAAACTGATTGGAACTGGTCCGGCCCGGAGGGTGACTGGTCGTGTCGCCGCCATGCTTGACCGGTTAAATTATGTCTGGCGGTTGATCGGGACGGGCCTCGCCTTTGCCTTCTTTGGTCTTGGCGGCATATTTATGACAATTTTTATTTTTGCGCCCATTGCCTTTTTTACCAAGGATGAAACGTCGCGCATTCGCCGTGTACGTAAAACCATTTATTACGCCTTTCGGGTTTTCGTTTATCTGCTTCGGGTCGGTGGCATTATTGACTCCCGCTTCCATGATACTGAAAGAATTAAGGATGTGCGCGGGGCTCTTATCGTCGCCAATCATCCATCATTGCTCGATACGGTCTTTCTGATGTCGCGGATGCCCAATGTGCAATGTATCGTCAAGCATGAGCTCTGGAACAATACCTATCTTGGCGGCGTGATGCGTGCGGCGGGATATATCCGCAATGATGGTGATGCGGAAATGATGCTGGCTCAGTGTGAGAAGGCCCTGAAGAACGGACAGAACATTCTGGTCTTCCCCGAAGGCACCCGGTCAGTGCCGGGGCAGGCGCTTAAATTCCAGCGCGGAGTCGCCAATATTGCAACGCATTTCAGCGCCCCAATCCAGCTAGTGACAATAATATGCAAACCGTCAACCTTAACGAAAGGAAGTCCCTGGTATGCTATCCCTCCGCGCCAGGCTCGTTTTGATATTACCTTTGACGAACAACTGGACATGACCGACTATCTGAGGCATGAACCAAGGTCATTAAAGGTACGCAAGCTCACGCGTGAGTTGGAGCAGTATTATGTTGGAAAACTTTGCAATGAATGATTTTGAATTTGAAATTAAGAAGCTGGTGATCAAGACCTTGAACCTTGAGGATATTACGCCCGAGGAGATTGACAGTGAGGAGCGCCTGTTCGTGGATGGGTTGGGGCTCGATTCAATCGATGCATTGGAACTCGGTGTTGCCATACAGAAAACCTACGGCATTAAAATTAATAACAAAACTGATGATTTGAAGGAGCATTTCGCTTCTGTGCGCAATCTCGCGCGCTTCATTACATCCGAAAGGAAGGTAGTAGGGGCATGAACCGCGACGAGATATATGAAAAACTTCGCGAATATCTTGAAGATATGTTCGAAGTTCCGCCGGACCTCATTTCCGAAGACGCTCAGCTTTATGAAGATCTGGATCTTGATAGCATCGATGCGGTGGATCTGGTCGTCAAGCTGCAGGATCTGACGGGAAAGAAAATTCCACCTGATGAATTCCGGACTGTGCGCTCGGTAGGTGATGTGGTGGATCGGGTTCATGCCCTCTTGGCGGCTTAAAGCAGGGCCGCTGGACCTTCTGCTCGTCCTGATCAGTATTGCCTATCCCTTTATCGTCTATTTCGGACTGATGAAATTTTCCCCGTTGGTTGTCGGACTGGCGCTTGTCGCTTTTCTAATTCTGCGCCTTTTGTTAAACAAAAGCCGGCAGACACGCAAATCGGAAGCCTGGATATATCTGCTCGTGCTGGGCGCGGTTGTTGCTCTGCTGGCGATCAATGAAATGCTCGCTATCAAGGCTTATCCCGTGCTGATCAGTCTTTCCTTCGCGGCGGTCTTTGCTTATTCCCTGATTTACCCACCGCCAATAATCGAACGGTTTGCACGGATGATGGAAGGCGAGCTTGATGCTCAGGCGATGAATTATACGCGTCATGTGACGGAGGCCTGGGTCATTTTCTTTCTCGTTAATGCCTCCATTTCGCTCTGGACGGCGCTACACGCCGATCTGGCCTTATGGACCCTTTACAATGGATTTATTTCATATTTGTTGATTGGCCTGATGTTCGGGGGAGAATATATTCTCCGGTTGTTTGTGAAACGCAAAAAAGTGAGTTAATTGGTGTTTACCCCGCTATCGAAATTGCTATCCTCCAGCCATGACAGAGAAACACTCGTCGCGACCACGCCGGACGGCGTGAAGACTTTCAATGACTTAAGCCATGAAGTTGCGGATATTTGCGTCCGATTAAAGGAACAGAATATACGTAAGCTGGTGCTGGCCACCACAAGCAGCTATGCCTTCGCAACCGGATTCTTGGCGGCGCTGCATGCCGATTGCCGTATCGTTGTGCCGCCCAATGCCTTGCCGGGAATGCTAGCACATTTTGTGGGCAAGGACTGTCCGCTTCTTTCCGATATTGAGGGGGCAGGGGGTGATCATCAGATTTTGATTGATGGCTCAAAAGGGGCGATCACTGACTTCAAGGAGCTTGACCCTGATCGCTCATATCTTGATTTTTATACGTCTGGTTCCACGGGCACTCCAAAAAGGGTGCCCAAGACGCTTTCGCAGATTGAGAATGAACTGGTAGTTCTGGATGAGAGATGGGGACGTGAACTGGAAGGCGCGGCAACACTTGGGACCGTTAGCCATCAGCATATCTTTGGCCTTTACTTCAAGCTCCTCCTCCCGCTGTGTGAGGGGCGGTTGTTTTTTTCGCAAACCTTTGAGATCTGGGAGGAGTTGCTCGCCGTCGCGCCTCCTGCTGCCTGTTTTGTCTCCAGTCCGGCGCATCTGACACGTATTCCACCGTTTGATCCATTGCCCGCAGAAGAAATGGCACCGGTAATATTCACGGCCGGTGGCCCCTTGCCGTTTGAGGCCGCTGAAGATGCACGCGCAAAGTTTGGCCCGCTTCCGACGGAGGTATTCGGCAGCACCGAAACCGGCGGTGTCGCCCATCGTCAGCAGGAACAACAGCGCACGCCCTTCACGCCGCTTCCAGGCATGCAGACACGGATTGATGCGCAAGGGCTGCTCAGTGTAAAATCAAATTATACCGATGGTAAAGATTGGGATACGACTAATGACATAGTTGAACGGCTTGATGACGGAAGTTTTATCTTGATGGGACGGGCTAATCAGTTCGTTAAAATTGAAGGAAAGCGCATTTCCCTTGCTGAAGTCGAGAAATATCTGGCCCAATCGGATTTAGTCGCGGAAACAGCAGTCTTTATCCTTAAAGAAGAGCAGGAAACTCTTGTCGCAGTGGTCGAGTTAAGCCCGGCTGGCTGGCAGCGCCATCAAGAAATCGGTGCTTTTCGTTTGGGGCGCGCCTTGCGGCGGGATCTTTCGCCTAACCTGGAGAATGCGGCGCTGCCGAAGCGCTGGCGTTTTGTTAAGCGGATACCCATTAATGCTCAAGGTAAACGTCAGCAACCGGCTTTGAACGAACTATTTGCCGGTCCCGGCAGGTCGGAACTAAACTATCCTGATCATGACTGAAAACGCTGAAATAAAATGGTCAAATATCCGCCACTTTCCTGAAATTCGCAGTCAACAGCGAGACGGGGACATCATTGAGATTGAACTTTTTGTGGATGCGGGCCTTTTTCAGTTTCAGGGGCATTTCCCGAATGAGCCGGTGTTGCCTGGCGTGGCGCAAATTGACTGGGCTGCACAGCTTGGCCGGGAGCATTTTGGTTTTAACGGGCCATTCACGCGCATGGGCCAGCTTAAATTTTCAAGATTGATCGTTGCGGATAGTCTTCTCTTTCTCCGCCTGGAATGGAACCGGGAAAAGCGGCGTCTTATTTTCTCCTACCGGGATGGGGATGAGACCTGCTCATCAGGGTATTTTGAACTGACGGCACCATGAATTTTTCCCTCGCGGCCATTGTGCCGAGCTATAATCATTATCGCCATATCGACAAGGTAATCGGGGCGCTGAAGGGACAAGGGCTTCGCGTTTTTATTATCGATGATGGCTGCGAGGAGCCGGCAAAATCCGAGTTGGAGAAATTTCATGACCCGGAAGAGGGGGTGACGCTCCATAGTCAGCCACAGAACAGCGGCAAGGGGGCGGCCGTGATGGCTGGATTTCGTCTCGCCGCAGCGGAGGGCTTCACTCACGCCTTACAGATTGACGCGGATGGACAACATGATGTCGACGCTCTCCCGGCACTGATTGACCTCGCGGTGGTACATCCCGAGGCGTTGATCAGTGGTCAGCCGATTTATGATGAAACAATACCGGCCTCCCGAAAATTTGCCCGCTGGATCACCCATGTCTGGGTCTGGGTTGAAACGCTATCGACAACGATTACGGATAGTATGTGTGGATATCGGATATATCCGCTGAATGCGACGATTGACGTCATCGATAGTGAGCCAGTCGGCCATTATATGGATTTTGATACCGAGATCATGGTGCGAATATATTGGCGCGGCACTCCGGTCCGGATGTTGCCAATCCATGTGACCTATCCTGAGGACAATATCTCTAATTTCCGTCTTGGTGCAGATAACTGGCTGATTACCAAGATGCATACGCGGCTCGTTCTCGGGATGCTCACTCAGGTGCCCAAGATTTTGCGCAATCGGAGAGGCGATATACAAGAGCCGCGACATTGGGGAAGTATAGGTGAGCGAGGGGCGGCGCTTGGCCTGAAGATACTCTTTTCCTTATATCGTATTGCCGGGCGTCGGTTCTGCTGGTACGCGATGCAGCCCGTGCTTCTCTATTTTTTTGTGACCGGGCGGGAACAGCGCGAAGCGTCGCGCGGCTTTTGGCGTCGAGTATACGTGGCGCAGGGCGAGGTGCGAGAGCCGAACATTTGGCAACTCTGGCGGCATTATCGTTCCTTTGGGGCGATGGCACTCGATAAACTGGCAGCCTGGATCGGTCATATCCGCCTCAACGATATTGTTGAAGAAGACCTCGGCATGTTGGACAAGTTAGCGGAACGGAAGTCTGGCGTTATGGTGGTGACATCGCATCTTGGCAATGTGGATATTCTTCGTGCCGTCGGTGCGGCACGCGGCATTAAAAACATCACAGTCTTCGCTCATACGCGCAACGCCGTCCGCTTTAACGAGATATTGAGCGAGGCTAATCCAGCCGCAACAGTTGATATTATGGAAGTGCAGGATATAGGTCCTGCCACGCTTATCCTTCTTGAGGAGAAGCTTGCGGCAGGCAACTGGATTGTGATTGCAGGTGACCGAATTCCATTAGAAGGCGGCAAGCGTATTCGGAACATTGATTTTCTGGGTGAACCGGCGCCTTTTTCAGAGGGAGCGTGGATCATAGCGGCATTGCTCGGCAGTCCGGTCTATTCGCTTCATTGTCTTCGCGACGAGAAAAAATACCGTATTCTGTTCGAAAAGATTACAGATCGGGTCAAGCGCGGGCGTCCACCGCACGATGGTCTGGCGGAACCAATGCAGGGTTATGCGAAAATCTTGCAGGAAAATTGCCTAAAGTATCCGGAGCAATGGTATAATTTCTATGATTTCTGGGCCGCGCCAGAAAAGAAACCCTTACCGGTTAAGAGTAACAAGGAAACAACATGATATCGGCGGATATTACTCTGAAATGTCAATTTTATGATCTTGATCCGATGGGAATTGTCTGGCATGGCAATTATGCCCGATACTTTGAGCAGGCCCGATGTGCCCTCCTAGACAAGATGGACTATAATTATGAGCAGATGAGCGAGAGCGGCTTCGCCTGGCCAATTGTCGATATGCGCATCAAATATATCCGATCGATCCGGTTTGGTCAGGAAGTGCGGGTCGCCGCTGACCTTGCGGAATATGAAAATCGGCTGAAAATCAATTACCAGATCACGGATGTAGACACGGGTGAGCGGCTGACACGGGGATTTACAATTCAGGTGGCGATTGATAAGAACTCCGAGGAAATGCTGTTTCAGTCACCACCCATTCTATTTCGAAAAGTTGAAGCTCTGCTGTGCTAAAATCAATCCGCCTGTTCATATGCGCCATGATTATTTTGGCTGCGTTTCCGGTCCGGTCGGCTCCGCTGATCCTGGGCGAGGGGGAGGCGGTGATGGGCCGGTTTGTTCAGGCTCGGTACTTGCGCGATTTCGACAGACCGATTCTATCGGAGGGGGAATTTTTCCTCCTGCCGAAATCGGCGTTGATCTGGCAGACGGAAAAGCCATTTTTCAGTCGCATGGTCATCGATGAAGATGGGCTCAGTCAGGGCTTGAAAGGCGCTGAGGTAACACGCCTCAGCTTCAAGCAGTTTCCTGGGTTTAAATTGTTGCGCGATACGCTTGAAAACAGCTTGAGTGGAAACTGGACACCGCTTGAGGAAATGGCAGGAACGAAGCTCCTTCCCGCGGATGAGAAATATACGTTGCGCTTTTCTCCAAAAACCAGTGGCCTGACACTCCCCTTTGCCTATCTCAATTTCGAGATTGGTGACTTTCTGGAAACGGTAGAGATTGTGAAAAGCAACGGTGATCGCGATGTAATTACCTTCTCGGATCAAAAAGTGGCACCAGTGGCGGACGTCAGCGCAGCAGCTGATGCCGCCAAGGAAAAGCAGCCGTGAATCGCGCTGGCCTCATGATCTATCTCGCTTTGCTGTGCAGTGCTATGGCGATTATCGGCTGGCGACTGCAAGATGGCCTTCCGCTTGATACCAATATCGTTGCAATGCTTCCCCAATCGGAAGAGGCGGAGTGGGTCGCCCGGGCCGAAGCCGCGGAAAGATCACAAGGTTCGAACCAGTTGATTGTCCTCGTCGGTCATCCCGACTTTGAAACTGCGCGGACTGCTGCGCTTGATCTCGGCAAGACGCTTGAAGAGAAGCGCATCGTTAATTTGACGCAGGACCAGCCGGACCAGTCGACATTGGTAAGCCTTAATGAACTCCTTTTTCCGCATCGTACGGGCTTGCTTGGCGAAGGGGATCGGCGCTTACTATCTGCCGGACAGGAGCAGGTTCTCGTCGATCGAGCGCTGGTGCAAATACTGTCCCCGCTTTCTCTTGCTGACGCAGAGATGATCCGGCGCGACCCTTTTTTACTTCTGCCCAATTATATCGCCGCCAGCACGGAAAATACCTCTAAACTCCAAAGCCGCGCCAATGTTCTCGCGGTTGAGGAAAATGAAAAATGGTTTGTTCTGGTCCGAGGGGAACTCGCCGGAAATCCGTTTGACAAGGGGTTTCAGTCCCGCGCGCGTAAGGTTTTTGATGAGGCGGAAGACAAACTCGAAAAGCGCCACGGAGATATCCAGATACTGAAAACTGGTGCTGTTTTCTATGGGGAGCATGCCTATCGGCAGGCCGAAGATGAGGCCGGATTTATCGGAATGATTTCTTTGCTTGGCATCATTATTCTAAATTTTCTTGTTTTCCGGAGTTTTCAACCTCTCGCGCTCAGCCTCCTGGCCATCGCCTCGGGAATTGCAGGGGGGCTAGCCGTTACGCTTCTTTTTTTCGGAACTTTGCAGCTACTGGCTCTGGTCTTCGGCGCGGGGCTGATAGGAATTTCAGTGGATTATGCATTTCACTATTTCTGTGAACGCTTTAATCAGGCGTCATCTGCGCCAGCAGCGCGGGCACGGGCCATTCGCTCCGGCCTGACGCTGGGGCTAGTCAGCTCGGTTCTCGGTTTTATCACTCTCGCCCTCACACCTTTTCCGGGACTTCAACAGATTGCCCTGTTTTCCGCATCCGGCCTGACGATGGCCTATCTAACGGTGCTGTATGTCTTTCCCTACCTTGATCGCGCGACGCCCTTTCGTCATGGAGAGAAATATCTCAATTTCTCAATGCTCCTTCATGATTTTTGGTGGAAAGACGCCACCCGAAAATGGCGATGGTTGTTCGTTTTCCTTCTAATTATCGCAGGGGGGCTTGGCGCAATGCGCATAACGGTGGATGATGATGTTCGCCGATTACAGTCCTTGCCGCAGGACCTTCAGGCCGAAGAGCAAGCCATCCGCATTCTTGCCGGAATTGAAAATCAGACCCACCGGTTTTTTGTACGTGGATCTAATCCTGATGAGGTGTTGCAGTCAGAAGAAGCGCTTGCGCTGGATCTGGAGGCATTGCGGGCAAGCGGGATTATCGGAAGCTATCGGATGATTTCCCAGTTTGTGCCCTCCAAGGCGCGTCAGCTTGAAAATCAGGCCTTGGTAGATGAGTTGTTAATGCCTCATCTTGCCGAACATATGCAAACGATCGGGTTATCGAGGTTGTCTCCCTATCAACAGGGGGAGGGTGTTCTGACTATTGATCAGTTCACAGATGCCAACCTGCCGGGACTGTTTTCGCATCTTCGTGTTTATAAAACTCCCGGAATTGTCGTACATGCCGTATCGCTTTCCGGGGTGAACGATACGGCTCCCCTCGCAAAGCTTGCCGAGAAGTCTGAAAATGTTGCCCTGATCAGTCAGGCGGACAGTCTCAGTAAGACCTTCGGTGCGTATCGCGTTCGT
The DNA here is from genome assembly GCF_020731145.1 of Sneathiella sp. HT1-7. Lineage (GTDB taxonomy): Bacteria > Pseudomonadota > Alphaproteobacteria > Sneathiellales > Sneathiellaceae > Sneathiella. The sequence continues at coordinate 290,801 of NZ_JAJFZN010000003.1, forward strand.
GCACTTATCATGCTTGCGGTCGCCTATGCCGTTGTTTGGGTTTTCCTGTCTTTACGGTATGGTATCCTTGGTGCGATCAAAGTCATGATCCCGTCCATGGGGGCTGTGATTCTTGCCCCGTGCCTGATCGCTCTGATGGGGGAGCCTTTTACGTTTTTCAACGCAATGTCTCTCATGCTGATATTCGCCATCGGCCTTGATTATGCCCTCTTTAACCGAGAGGCGTCGGGGAAACGGCAACGCCGCGCCATGCTGGCCAATGGCCTGTCGACAATTTCGACCTTGCTGGCGTTCGGACTTCTGACGTTGAGCGATACTTTTGCCATTCATGCCTTCGGGATTACAATCCTCGTCGGTATTACATTAACCTATATTTTGGCGCCACGTGCTGCCGATCTTGAAAACCCCATGACGGAGCCTTTGTAAAATGACAGTAAGTTCCGATCATTTCGACGTTATTGTTATCGGTGCAGGTCCGGCGGGGGCGCTTGCGTCAATACGTCTCGCGCAAGAGGGACTGAATGTCGCGATGCTGGAGAAAAGCAGCTTTCCCCGCTTTGTCATTGGCGAGAGTTTACTCCCTCAGTCCATGGTGTTTATGGAGAAAGCGGGTTTGCTGTCGCGGTTGGCGGCGGCAGGATTCCAGCATAAAGATGGCGCAAATTTTTCTGATGATACTCGGTTCAGCTCAATCAAATTTTCTGAAAAATCCGGCGAAGGGCCGGGGAACACTTATCAAGTGGAGCGGGAAAAATTTGATTCGCTTCTGGCGGACGCTGCCGTTGACGCAGGGGTAGATCTTCGTTTTCATCAAGATGTGACGGCTGTCGAATTTAATGAGGCGGGCACCGTGATCGTGGGGAAGGGGGCGGAGGGCGCCTTTCGACATACAGCGCGTTTTCTTGTGGATGCAAGCGGATATGGAAGGGTATTGCCGCGTTTGATGAAATTGGATGCTCCATCAGATTTTCCCGTGCGTCATGCGCTTTTCACTCATGTAGAAGACCAGCTGGCAACGCGTGATTTCGATCGCAACAAGATCCTGATTACGGTCCATCCACACTGCCGCGATATCTGGTTCTGGTTAATTCCGTTCGCAAACGGTAAATCCTCCGTGGGGGCAATTGTGCCACCGGAGGAACTCAGGAAATATCCGGGAACGCCTTCTGAAAAACTTTGGGCGATCATCAATGAAACGAAAGAGCTAAAAGACCTTCTCAGGGATGCCCGGGAACTGCGACCTGTTGGAGAGATGTCGGGATACTCGACAAAAGTTTCCCGCCTTGCCGGACCGCAATTTGCCCTTCTTGGCAATGCCGGGGAGTTTCTCGATCCGGTGTTTTCTTCCGGCGTCACGGTGGCCTTCAAATCAGCGGACCTCCTGATTGAACCATTGATGCGCCAGTTAAATGGAGAAAATGTGGATTGGGAGGCGGACTTCGCGCAGCCGCTTCAAGTCGGGGTGGACTGCTTTCGTGCCTTTGTGGAGGCATGGTACAGCGGCGAGTTGCAGGACGTAATTTTTAACCCGCCGAGAGATGACAACCCGATCAAGCAGATGATTGTTTCTATCCTGGCGGGCTATGCCTGGGATGAGAAAAATCCTTTTGTATTGCAGGGGCCACGATATCTGGACATGGTGGCACAGCAATGCGCGTAGCCGTTTTTCTTCTTCTCCTGATCGGAGTTTCCGCCTGTGCAACCGCACCGGAACATGCGACGGACTTCGCGCCATGGAAGTTACCGGAGGAACAGCCGCGGGAAGTCGTCCAGGTTTTGAATGGACGCCATAGTGATAATTCTTTCTCTTTACAGGTTCGGATGAGCCTGACGGAAGAAAAAATGCAAATTGCTGGATTGGATTCGTTCGGTCGTCGTGCGTTTGATATTCTCTGGGATGAGAACGGTGTAAGGGCTGGCAAAGCGGACTGGGTGTCCGATGACCTTGATGCCATTGATATCCTTAAAGTAATCGTCGCAGCCTACTGGCCGGAGAATGACCCGATGCAGGTGCGGGTGGCAGATCGGGCAGAGCAGTTAGAAATCACCTATCAGAGTGGTCGCAAGAATGCCTGGAATGAAACCGTGCAAATCCGCGACCCGGCGGCGAATTATGAATTGACTATTGTTTCCTATGAGTTGACCGAATGACGGAACGCTACTATCTCAACGCCCTTGGTATGATCAACGCGCTTGGCGTTGGTAAGGCGGCAGTGGGCGCGGGATTGTTCGCGGGCGATACTTCGGGAATGCAACCGCAGGAAGGGTATCTTTTTGATCAGAAGGTGATGGCGGGCGCGGTTGCACAAGCCTTGCCGGAAATCACAGGTGACCTTGCCGGCTATGACAGCCGTAATAACCGAATGTTACTCGTAGCAATGCAGGAGATAGAAGGCGATATCCGTACGGCCATTGATAAATACGGACCGGACCGGGTTGCCGTCATTCTTGGCACAAGTACTTCCGGGATCAGCGATAATGAACCCGGCATCGCCGAGAAAGTAAAGAGCGGGAGTTTCCCCGAGGGATTTGACTACAATCGTCAGGATAATGCCTCTCTTGCCTTATTCGCGCGATCCTACTTCGGTTTGTCAGGACTTGCCATGACGATTTCAACGGCCTGTACTTCCAGTGCCAAGACGCTTGCTTCAGCCCGGCGGATGATGGCGGCGGGCCTTTGCGATGCGGCGATTGTAGGCGGGGCAGATACGCTTTGCCGCCTGACAATGAACGGCTTTGCGTCCCTCGATCTGCTCTCTCCGGAGCTTTGCAATCCATTCAGCCAAAATCGCAATGGTATCAATATCGGAGAGGGGGCCGCCGTGTTCCTGATGAGCAGGGAACCATCGTCTGTCCGCATCGCCGGGATCGGTGAGACTTCCGATGCCTACCATATGAGTACGCCGGACCCTGAAGGTCTGGGTGCCCTAAATGCCATGCATCAGGCACTCGATCAAAGCGGTTTTACACCCGAGGATATTGCCTATCTCAATCTTCATGGGACAGCGACCGAACTCAATGACAGTGTTGAGGCGAAAGCGGTGTACGAGTTGCTAGGAGCGGTGCCCTGCAGCTCAACCAAGCCGCTGACGGGTCATACGCTCGGCGCAGCAGGAAGTACGGAACTCGGCTTTCTGTGGCTCGCGCTAAAGTCAGAGGCGGGAATGTTGCCACCGCATATCTGGGATGAAGTGGTAGACCCTGAACTGCCACCACTAAAGCTTGTGCCCACAGGGATGGCGGGGTCCGATGCACGCGCGATGATGACAAACTCCTTTGCTTTTGGCGGGAACAATATTAGCGTAATCCTCAGTAAAGAGGGGGAATGATGCAAGCCTGCCCTTACGACATTACAGAAATTCTTTATCATGCGCCGCCGATGATCCTGATTGACGGGGTGGCTGCTTATAATGAAACCGCCGTTGAGTCTGTGGTGAAGATTACGGCAGAAAGCCCGTTTGTTGAAAAGGGCGCTGTGCCCGCTTATGTCGGAATTGAGTATATGGCTCAAACCATTGCCGCCTATAGTGGGATCAAGGCGCGTAATGCCGGTGAAGGCGTCAAGATCGGTTATCTCGTTAGCTCCAGAAATATGACATTGAACTGCTCTGACTTTTTGATAGGAGACAGGCTGAATGTAAAAGTTGAGCTGGTATATGACGAAACGCCGATGGCGGTCTTTGATGGAACGATCTACCGGGCGGAAGAGCTTGTCGCTAAAGCTCGGCTTAATGTATACCAACCTTAAAAATAATCGCGTGAAAATGAATGCAAAATAGAATTCTAGTTACAGGGGCAAGCGGCGGGATAGGCCGTGCCGTTGCGCTGCGGCTCGCACAGGATGGCTTTGATATTGTCGCCCATTGCGGCCGCAATCGTGATGCCGGGTTGGGAACAGTTGAGTTGATTGAGGCAGCGGGCGGACAGGCTCGATTGGTTCAGTTCGATATTGCCGATCGAGATCAATGTCGGGATATACTGGAAGCTGATGTTGAAGAATTCGGTGCTTTTTATGGTGCGGTATTGAACGCAGGAATTACCCGGGATACTGCCTTTCCGGCCATGACCGATGACGACTGGGATGCCGTTATTCACACTAACCTTGATAGTTTTTACAATGTGCTAAAACCCATTACCATGCCGATGGTATCAGCCCGAAAGGGCGGGCGAATTGTGGTTATGTCCTCGGTTTCAGGGGAGATGGGTAATCGCGGGCAGGTGAATTACAGTGCGTCGAAGTCTGGTCTGATCGGGGCGGCGAAATCGCTCGCGCTGGAACTTGCAAAACGGAAAATCACGGTCAACTGCGTGGCGCCGGGCTTGATTGAATCGGCGATGACAGATGACCTGCCGCTCGATGAAATTATGAAAATGATCCCGCTACGTCGCCTTGGCGATGTGGATGAGGTAGCGGCGACGGTCTCGTTTTTATGCTCTGATGGCGCCGCCTATATCACGCGGCAGGTAATCTCTGTAAACGGAGGGATGGCGTAATGCAGCGCGTTGTTGTTACAGGCATGGGCGGCGTAACCTCACTGGGGGAAGAGTGGAATACGATTTCAGAAAAAATGCGTGCGGGAGAAACCGGTATTCAGCGCATGGAAAGCTGGGATTTTTATGATGGCCTGAATACCCGTCTCGCCGGACCGGTGGAAGGGTTCAATATTGACAAGAGATATTCGAGAAAAGCGCTTCGCAGTATGGGGCCCGTCTCAAAAATGGCCGTTTATGCGACGGAGCAGGCGCTGGAGATGGCGGGCCTTCTGGAAGACCCAGTGATTAAATCCGGGAAGATGGGGGTGGCCTATGGTTCCTCCTTCGGCAGTACGAAGCCGGTCATCGCCTTTACAGATTTGATAAGGGATGGTCACTCGCGTGATCTGACTGCCACCAGCTATGTCAAGATGATGAGCCATACGACAGCGGTCAATATTGGTGTTTTCTTTGGCCTTGCGGGGCGTGTCATTCCGACCTCTAGCGCCTGTACCTCTGGTAGCCAAGGTATCGGCTATGCCTATGAAGCGATTAAATATGGAATGCAGGATCTTATGGTTGCTGGCGGGGCGGAGGAGCTTTGTCCAACCATGGCGGCGGTATTCGATACGCTTTATGCCACCAGTATCAAGAACGATACCCCGCATTTATCTCCGCGCCCGTTTGATAAAGATCGGGACGGCCTTGTGATCGGGGAAGGGGCGGCAACGCTGGTTCTGGAATCCTATGATCATGCTGTGGCGCGCGGTGCTCCGATACTGGCTGAAATCGTTGGCTTTTCCACTAATTCAGATGGTCGTCATATCACCAACCCCACTCAGGCAACAATGGAAGTTGCGATGCAGGGCGCGCTTGATAATGCGGGGCTGATTGCCTCGGATATCGACTTTATCAGCGGGCATGGCACCGCGACAGAGCAGGGGGATATCGCCGAAACTCATGCAACTGATAAAGTGATGGGATCAAATATTCCTATCCATTCCCTCAAAAGCTATTTTGGTCATAGCCTGGGTGCATGCGGCGCAATCGAGGCCTGGCTCGGCATTGAAATGATGCGGGAGGGATGGTTCGCCCCGACAGTCAACCTCGACAACGTCGATGACGCCTGCGCCGAGATTGATTATGTCACTGGAGAGGGGCGGAACGTTGCCGTCCGTCACCTGATGAGCAATAATTTTGCCTTTGGCGGCATTAACAGTTCACTCATCTTTCGGAACGCTGCCGAAAGCGGGTCTAGTTAATCGGATTGGGATCGAGGGAAATACCTGGTAGGGCGCCGTTTACTGTATTGAAAATAAACTCCGGCGGATCGACGAACCTGAGTCCCACAACATGGCCGTTTTGCCAGACAAGATTGCAGTTGAACGCCCCGAAACGCGGGACTTCCAGAATAACGTCACTGGTTGGCCGGAAGTCCTGTTTCGTCTGAAAACGCGCGCCGCTAACTGACATGTCCCGCACCACACCCGGAACAGTCTGTTCGTTGCCCATCAGTCGGGCCCCCCAAAGCAAGGACAGTTTGCCATTCCACATGACTGTCTTGCGTCTGAACTTCCGCTTGTCTAGTCCGGAAGCGCCTGCATCATTCTGTTCCGAAATCGTTCCACCCAATCTGACTGTTGTTTGTTTAATTAGTATAAACGAGAAGCAAGTAAATCGAAAAGATATTAATATGAAATGAACAGATACCCTTAACAAAAGGTGAAATATAGCCGCCTACAAGGGAATCTTCATATGCTCAATTCGCGCCAAAGGATTCGTTGCTGGCTTCAATAAGCCGAATGCCATATCGCTTGAGGATTTTAATGGGGCGCTCTTCCGAATTCGGCGTACATTGCTGCTTATTAAAAACTGTCCGGCCAGGAGTGAAGGATATTTTTGCTACTGGTAAAGCTAATTCGATTTCTCCTTTAATGTTTGGATATGAAGCAATTAATTGTTTCGCTTGCTTCAGCGCGTCTTCTGCGTTGGCCAGCTTATCCATGAGAATCAGACTGACTTTACCCGGGGCAAGATCGAAAACATATGTCCCCTTGGCAAAGCATGTGGTGGTCATCGATCGAAAGCCGGTTGTCCATTTTGACATAACGGCATATTTGCCGGCGGGAACAGGTTTCAGGAAGAAATCCGGCGTGCCTTCCTGAAGCTTTGACGTCCCGAAGCTGGATACCGTATCGCATAAACCGCCACAAATAAGGAAGTTCGCCCTGACATCTGTAAATTTTCGCTCGGTCAAATCAACCTGCCCAAAAATAATCCCTGCTTTCTGGCGAGACGGCTTTTGTTTGATGATAAGGAGGTTCTGGTCACTTGTTAGATTGAAAGTGTAATCAGTATCTAATTTTGAAGCTGTACACGCTGCGAGAAATAAAATCAGGCATGCAGAAATGAAAGTGCGAAACATGGAATATCCAACCAAAACACGAAATGAGTGACTTTTATTCTAAGAGATGACTAGTTTGAATGGCAACCGAATTTCAGGTGCTGGCCGCGTTTTCTAATCCAGAATTACCATCACCTGACGGCCGGAGACGTCATATTCACCTTTGACAAATTCCTTGTTTTCATCGAACCAGAGCTTCGCTTTCCAGTCGCCGGTGAATGTGAACTTATCAGCCTTGATGTCCTTGCCGTTGACCTTGACCGTGTCATTTGTCTTGGCGATTTTGACGTTTAGAAGCTTAAAATCGACGATATTGAAAAGAAGTGTATTGTCGGTAATGCTGTAATGCCAAGGGGAGGTCGGAAATGCATTGAGAGGAAGGGTTAGGTCTTTGCCGTTGTAGGCAGCGCTATAATCCTTGGCCCCTCGGTTGAGGGAAATTTCATGGGCTGTACCGTTGTCGTCGGTTTTCCCTTCCATTTTCTGGAGTTCTCCGCTGGACCAGGTTTCCTTCAAATCCTGGTTGAACCCATATACTTCCATCCCCAGAAAAGAGACCGAGGCGTTGGCGCGCATTTCCTCAATCTCGCCCTTTTCGTTGCGTATTGTTGTCAAATGGACTTGGCCAACCTTATCATCTTTGAGATATACAGAGGCAAACTGATTTTTCTGAACTTTCTCGGCGAGCGCTAAACCAGGCGATATAGTGACGAGTACCAAGAGAGTTAATACAGTGCGTAACATTATGCTTCTCCTAAAATCATAACAGTATTATATAGTCCGACGAAAATATTTTCCAAATAATCGTTGAATATTATTACCCATGTACCAAGAGGTTCATTTTCTATTAGGCCGGATAACGAAAATACACTTTTTTTCCTCCTGTTTGGTGCCTTTTATTGGGTCGTGACCTAGACTCTGTGCGAGGGGAACATTAGGTTACAGATAACATATTAAGATGCAAAGAACGAGCTTTGACCTATGCCCGGGGCGCACTACCCGGCTTTTCCGAGATAATGAGCCTTGTTGTCCAATCGTCGAATGAACATTTTTCTGCTGCTCCTTTTGGGGCTGGTATTGTCTATGGCGGTTGCGATGCCTTTGCGTGCCGCAGAGGCGGCGCCTGCTACGGAAACTGCAGAGCCGGATTTAAACTATGATGTCAAAATAAATGGCGCGCCGACGGATTCCGTCTTGGAACTGATGGAGCAATCCTCTCGTCTTGAGCAACTTGAAGACAAGCTTCCGCCGAGTTTTGCAGCTTTGCGCCGCCGCGCGGAAACAGATGTAGAGGGTTTTAAAAAAGTTCTCCGATCGGAGGGATATTACGCCAATGAAGTAGTGCTGAAGATTGATAATAAACAGCAGCCCATCGCTATCACCTTTGACATCACGCCGGGTCCTCTTTTCCGGATCACTAAGTTTGATATTCATTTTGCAAAGGGAAAAGATATCCCCGCCGCGCCGACCTTATCTGCAATTGATATAGAGATCGGGATGGCTGCGCGATCAGAGCCTGTGGTTAACGCGGGGACGCAGATAATTGTGGATCTTGCCAATCGCGGGTTTCCCAATGCGACTGTTGCAAAACAGGACGCCATCGTCGATTTTGCGACTGACGGTATGGAGGTGACGCTGACCATTGACGCGGGACCCCGCCTTTACATGGGGGAGCTCAGGCTTGAAGGGCTGGAAGAAGTTGAGGAAGCCTATATCCGGCGTCTTGCTGAATGGCAGCCGGGTAAACTCTATGATACCCGTGTTCTTGATAGTCTGAGGCGGCGCTACCTGCGGAGCGGTCTTTTTGATAGCGTTCGTTTGAAGACCCGTGAAAAAGAGCAGCCTGACAGTACTGTTCCGATCACTCTTGTTTTTGTCGAGCGGGATCGACGATCTGTTGGTGTTGGGGCGAGTTTTTCAACCAGTGAAGGCTTCGGCACACAGTATTACTGGGAAAATCGCAATTACTTCGGCGAGGGGGAGAAACTACGGGCAGATCTAACGATTGCAGAAATTCGTCGTGAGTTAAAGCTCACCTTCGTGAAGCCCAATTTCACTAAAATTGACCAGAATTTGAATGCAAATTTCGACATTCGCAATGAAAATACCGATGCTTATGACGAAGATGCGGTTTCTGCCTATATCGGGTTGGATAGGCGCTGGCGAAAGAAATGGGTGGTCGGCGCCGGTGTTTCTGCCGAGTACGCAAAAATCGATGACAGTGGTGTGACCGAGAATTACGCGCTTGTCGGGTTGCCGCTGACGGCCCGATATGATTCCACGAATGATCTTTTGGATCCGACAAAAGGCCGGCGTTTCGCGGCTTCCCTCGTGCCGTATCTCGGGCTCAATGACGATACGCCCGATTTCATCAGGTTCGAGATGGATGGCTCCACCTATTATTCTGTCCTTGAAGAAGATCGTCTGGTTTTGGCCGCTCGCGGAAAGGTTGGTTTGATGGCGGGAGATAGTGCTGGGTCTATTCCGGCAAATAAGCGGTTTTATGCGGGTGGCGGCGGGTCTGTCCGGGGCTATAAATACCAGACGGTCGGCCCTCTCGATGCCAGTAATGATCCCATTGGCGGGCGGTCACTTCTGGAGGTCGGTTTTGAGGCACGTACGCGTATCACAGACAGTATTGGCCTTGTCCCTTTTATCGAGGGTGGCAACGTCTATGAGAGTATGGCGCCCGATTTTTCCGGTGAATTTCTCTGGGGTGCTGGTCTTGGATTTCGCTATTACACAGCAATCGGCCCAATCCGCTTCGATGTCGCTGTTCCCCTAAATCGTCGCAAGAATGTGGATGATGCCTATCAGTTCTATATCAGTATCGGTCAGGCCTTTTAATGACACGCAAGAAGCTTATCGCGGCGATTATCTGCGCGCCATTCCTGATCCTGCTGATTATCATTACGGGCGGGTACGCATTTTTGCAAATGGACAGCGGCCGTGCGTTGCTGGTCTCCCAAATCGAGGAAGCCGCCTCGACTCCCGGTGAGCTTGAGCTGAAACTTGGGCCATTAGACGGCAATATTTTTGGGGATTTTTCTCTGCAACAGATCCGCCTTCGGGATGCAATGGGCGAATGGCTGAGCATAGAAGATATCGCTGTCTCCTGGTCACCGCTTGACCTTATATCCGGCACGCTGTCCATTCACGTAGTCACTGCTAAAACCCTTTCCGTGGATCGTCAGCCGGATTTGCCGTCCTCTGAAGAAGAAAACAAGGCCTCTGCAGGAATACCGTCCTTACCTATTGATATCAGGCTGTCGCGGTTCGAGATACTGGAGATAAATATCGCAGAACCTGTTGTTGGTCAGGCGGCAGATCTCGCTCTCTTGATGAATTTAAATGCCAAGACCGACGATGTTATTCGCAGTGAGGTTAAACTGACGGAGTTGAACGGTCCGGGCGCTCTCCTGACGGGTGGTGTGGATTTTGATCCGGTTCGTGAGACATTGGCAATCGAAGCGAAGCTGGACGAGCCCGAAGGGGGCCTTATATCCCGCTTTTTGGTGTTGCCCGGTTATCCGGCGATCAAGATGGATCTGGTCGGTAATGGCGTTCTTAACGCGTGGCGCGGGCAGTTCAGCGCGAGTGCAGGCAAGCTTTTCGATGCTGATTTTGCCATCGCAACGCAAGGGGCAGAGAAAATTAACATCGAACTGAAAGGAGGAGGTGCTCTGGATCAGTCTCTCGCGGCCGATATTCCGCTTATCGACGACTCGCGGATTTCAGTCACGGCCTCGTTGATCTTAGATACGGAAAGTACCGAAGTAACTCTCTCTTCCGCCAATATTGAAAACGCCGTCCTGCAGCTGCGGGCGAGCGGTAAGGTTGACCCGTCAAATGAGGCCATCAATCTGGCAGTAAAAACTGCGTTGCGTGATACTGCGCCTGTGAATGACCTGATTGCGCCTGCCGCCATTCGTGATGGTACGCTCGATCTCGATATACACGGGACCTTTGATAATCTGACGGCCAATGCGATTTTGAAAGCTACCGATCTTGATATCGACAATAGTCTTGCCGCGCGGTCGGTGACGGGTACATTCACCTCTGAACTTGATCTTACGGCACTAACGACTGTGCCGGTTACTGGCTCTGCCGCGCTTGGCAGTCTCTCTAAGCTTCCGGATGAAGTTGTCGGTCTCGTTGGTGAAAATCTCGATATCGATTTTGAGATGGATTATGGCGTTAAGAGTGAAAAACTCACCCTTCGTTCATTGCGCCTTCTTGGTACGCATATTAGTGCGCAGAGTCAGGGCGAGATTAGTTTCGCTGATCTCGGCGCGAGTGCGGATATATCGATAAAACTAGACGAACTTTCCCGTATCGCACCGATGAAAGGGGAGCTTCTAGCCGATCTCACCCTATCAAGCGGGGACGTCAGCAAGTCTCTGACCGGTCAACTCAACGCGCATACGGTTAATCTCGATATGGGCGATGCAAACCTGACCTCGCTGCTAGGGACCGGGCCGACACTTGCGCTTTCGCTGGACCTTGATCTAGTCGGGGAGCTGCTTTCCCTCTCTGACATCAAGCTTGCGACTGAAGCAGGGGATGTCCGGGGGCACGCAAGCCTGCCACTCGCCTTTGACACTATCAATGCGGATTTAACGGCAAGCCTGCCCAGTCTTGCAAATCTCAGTGATCTTGCCGGTATCCCACTTTCCGGAAACGCGGAACTAACGGCGTTGTTATCGGGATCGCCTGATGATCCGTCTATCAACGGCGATGTCAAGATCGGCGATCTTCAGCTCGATGGCACATTAATAGGGGTAGTTGACGCGAGTTATAATGCATCGGCGCTGGCAACCTCGCCTGTCGGAGGTTTTTCGGCGCAGCTTCGCCATGCGCAAGTAACGGCGGATGCGTTTGCCAAGTTCGCCATGCTTGACTATAGCCGGTTGGAACTCTCTGATATTGTCCTTACAGAACAGAAGAACAAGATCACCGGCAACCTCACGGTACCTTTTGATGGAACGCCACTTAAAGGAACTATGACAGGGAAAATTCCGAATCTTGCCCCGATCGCTGAGTTGATGGAAGAGACCGCCTCAGGCTCTATCGAATTCACGGCGACGCTTGCGGATGCTGGCGGAACGCAATCCGTCAAGGCGACGATGGAGGCAAATAGTCTTAACGTTGCGGCGGCAGATATCGGCATTGCAAAAGTCACTGCCGGCCTTGACGTTATTGATGCCCTAGGCACACCGAGCCTGAAGGTCAATGCGAAAGCGGATGACATTCTGGCGGCGGGGCAACAATTAAAGGAACTTACGGCTACTGCATCAGGTGATTTATCGAATATCGACTATCGATTTGGCCTTCTGCGTGGTCAAGAACCGGAATTGAAACTTTCCGGAAGCGGTACATTTGCCTTCACCGAAGCAATGACGAAGCTGCGGCTGGTGACGTTGGATGGCGCTTTCGCGGACCGGAAAATCGAGCTGACCAAACCCCTTTATCTCGAACAGGAGGGGGGAAATATTAATCTTGATGATTTCGCGCTTACTTTCGGGGCAGGATCACTCCGTGGATCGGGAAAATTATCAAATGAGACTGCTCGTATGGATTTGGCGTTCAACGATTTGCCGGTTGATCTTGTCGAGCTTATTGATCCGGCGTATGCCGTCTCCGGGGGATTGGATGGAGACGTGACGCTGCGGGCGACGAAGGGAACACCGGCAACGGGAAACCTTTCCATCAAGGCCAAGGATATCAAGCTGGAGGATGAAGATTATGGAGAATTACCCACGTTCGAGAATAATCTGACGGCAAAATTGAGCGATGGGCAGCTTACCTTTCAGGGAAATGTTAAAGGGCTGGAAGCAACCAGTATTGATGTTTCCGGACAGCTTCCGTTTGATATTTCCTTGGATACCCGAAATATTCTTGTTGATGAAAAAAAACCGGTTAAATTAGATATAAATATAAATAGCGATATCAATAAGATATGGCCACTTCTTGCACTGGATACACAGGACATGAAGGGTCAATTGGCTACCAATGCGACTATTAACGGCACCATTTCAGCCCCCGTTATTGCCGGGCAGGCACGCATTAGCAACGGCTATTTCGAAGATGTTGAGCAGGGCACCATTCTTAAGGATATCACCCTGAATGCGAATATAACTGATGCGGATACGCTCAAAATTGAGTTCAACGCGTCGGATAGTCAGGGCGGAAAAGTAACCTCCTCGGGTACTGTAGACTTTGCCAAGCTGACAGAGCCGGAACTTGATCTGAATATAGTTCTTTCCAATCTTCTGGCGATTAATCGTGATGAGATTTCGGCCATTACCGATGCCAATATCGACATAAGGGGCAACCTTCAGCATCTGACCGTGGAAGGCGAAGCGACTACTCGAGAGGTAGAACTCAATATCGGCGGTTCGGTTGCGCCAAATGTTGTGGAGCTGAAATATGAGACGATCAATAAACCCGGCGAAAAGCCCAGGGAAAAGGTAAAAGAGGCCGAACCGTCCAAAATCTCACTTGATTTCGATCTCGATATGCCCAGCCGGGTGTTCATTCGGGGTCGCGGTCTTGATTCCGAATGGAAGGGCAATTTCACGATCCGGGGTACGGCGGATAAACCGGTTATCGAAGGGTATATTAGCCCGGTGCGGGGGCAATTCACATTCGCGGGCAAGAGTTTTGAACTAACTGAAGGAGAAATTTCTTTGGTTGGCGGGGAAACCATTAACCCGGAACTCTCGCTAAAAGCAACATACACTGGATCGAATGTAACGGCGATTGTGACGATATCCGGGACGGCCACAAATCCGGAAATTAGTTTTTCATCTCCTGACGGACTGCCGCAGGACGAGGTGCTGGCTCAGGTCCTGTTTGGTAAATCCTCAGGTAAACTATCGGCGATCGAAGCGGTGCAACTGGCAGAGACGGTAGCCGCTCTCTCGGGTAAGCTGGGCAGCGGCGGCGGTATTACGGGCTTTGTGCGGGATACCCTCGGTGTAGATGTTGTCAGCGCCAGCACTAACGAGCAAACCGGCGAATCCGAAGTAAGTGTCGGAAAATATGTCTCGGATAATATCTATGTTGGGGTAGATCAGGGAACTCAATCCGGCGGCACGCGTGCCAAGGTGCAGATTGAGCTGACCCCCAATATCTCTGTAGAAAGCGAGATGGGGCAATCGACAGACAGCAGTGTTGGTATTTTCTGGAAATGGGATTACTAGGAGTTGCCGCTTTTTTTCTAGGTATCTTTTCGCCGCTTGCTATGATGACGAAAAAGAAGAAAAGCTAACAGAAAAGAGGGGCCTTATGAGCTATGAATTCATTTCCGTCACGGCGGAGAACCATATCACCCGGATTACTTTTGAGCGGCCAGAGGTGATGAACGCGATCCATAAGCCGATGCATGATGAAATGCAACGTGCGTTGGATGAGTTTGCGGCGAATGATGACCAGTATATATGCGTCCTGAAGGGGCGGGGGGAACGGGCCTTCTGTGCAGGCAGTGATTTGAAGGCAATCGCCGCGAGCACGGATCCGAAGGCGCGTGAGTATCCCAAAAACGGCTATGCGGGCCTGATCGAGCGGTTTGATTTGAACAAGCCCATCATTGCTGCGGTCGATGGTGTAGCGCTCGGTGGCGGATTCGAGATTGCGCTTGCCTGCGACATTATCATCGCGACGGAAAATTCCCGCTTTGGCCTGCCTGAGCCGTTAGTTGGCGCAGTCGCGCTCGGTGGCGGGCTCCACCGTCTTGCCCGGCAGATAGGCCTGAAAAAAGCGATGGGGATGATCCTGAGTTCCGATAGCGTCGATGCCGAAACAGGGGATCGCCTTGGCTTCGTGAACGAGGTGGTGGCGCCCTACGCGATGGAGGAGGCGATTGAGCGGTGGTGCGGCCTTATCCTGCGCGGCAGCCCGCATGCGATCCGCGCCTCCAAGGAGACAGTGATGCGCAGCGTGGATGAACCCTCCCTTGAAGAGGCAATCAAGAACCAGAAAGATTATCCCGCGTTCAAGGAATGGTATCAGTCCGATGACCGGATAGAGGGGCCGCGCGCTTTCTCCGAAAAACGTAAACCCGACTGGAAAGGCCGCTAAGCCCTCGCCCGCGCCGGATCGTCAGCCGGTTATCCGCTCCCACAAAAGGTGATGCTCATAGGTGTTGCCCGAAGATGTTGTTTCCGGCTTGGTTTTAAGGAGAACGTTTTCGCCCTGCAGAACCACGGTACGGATCAACGGGTTCCCGATCCAGTAAGGCACTGTCGCAATGTCGACATCGTGAATGACCTGATCACCCTCAAGGCGGAAATTACCCCCATAGGCGAGGCAGATATCGGGGCTGGCCGCCGTTTCCCGTGGCTGATCCGCGAAATCGGTGCGCATCAGGAAGCCACTCATCCGGCCTTCGGGGCTATAGATAATCTGGCCTTTCGCATCTTCGCCCATCGGGTAGCCGACGGGCTCCCCATTCTTGAGGCTTGTCCAGCTTTTCAGGCGCCAGGTACCGATCAGATCGTCACGGGTAATCATTGGAAATTTCCTTTTCTTGTTATTATGCTGGCAACCTAGCAGTTTGGCGGGCGTGGCAAAAGATGTAATATCACGTCTAATCAACGGGAGGGCGACATGTTCAAAATCAAGCATATCGATCATCTGGTCCTGAGGGTCAAGGATATCGAGAAGATGATGGATTTCTATATCAAGGCGCTTGGCTGTACGATGGAGAAAACACAAGAAGCAATCGGGCTTTATCAGCTTCGCGCGGGATCATCGCTGATCGATCTGGTGACGGTCGAGGGGACGCTGGGGCAGATGGGGGGCGCGGCACCGGGGAAAGAGGCACGCAATCTCGATCATTTCTGCCTCTCCATCGAGAATTTTGATGAGGAAGAAATTCGCGCCCACCTGAACGCCCATGGCATCGATCCGGGCGAGCTCAAAAGTCGCTACGGCGCGGACGGGCAGGGACCGTCCTTCTATATGAGTGATCCGGAGGGGAATGTGGTAGAGCTCAAAGGGCCGCCCGAGGCACTCTAACAGCAAGAGGAGGGGGAATATGCGGTATCTCTGGCTCGGCATTTATTTTGCCGTTTTGATCTGGTCGGCGATTGAGCCGAAAGGCTATTTCATCTGGTTTCTAGAGGTTGTACCGGCATTGATCGGGCTAGTTATCCTTGCCCTGACATACCAGAAATTTCCTTTAACGCCGTTGCTTTACACGCTCATTCTCATTCATTGCATTATTCTGATGGTGGGCGGGCATTACACCTATGCCGAGGTGCCGCTGTTCGACACCATCAAACCCTGGTTCGGGTTTGAGCGGAACAATTACGACCGCGTCGGCCATCTGGCGCAAGGCTTCGTGCCCGCCATCATCGCGCGGGAGGTCCTGATCCGGCTGGAGATTGTGAGGGGGGCGAACTGGCGGAATTTTATCATCGTCTCCATCTGCCTCGCCTTCAGTGCCTTTTATGAATTGATCGAATGGGCCGTCGCGATCCTCACCGGCGCCGCCGCCGATGACTTCCTCGCCACCCAAGGCGATATCTGGGACACTCAAAGCGATATGGCGCTGGCCCTTTTCGGCGCGATCCTAGCGCTGCTGTTGCTGTCAAGGCTGCATGACCAGCAGTTGAAGAGGGTGGGATGATTTGCTAGGTTTGCCATGTTGAGCTTCAACTAATAATAATGTACTTTTAACAACCGTTCTTTTTTGGTTCCGAATTTCATGGCAGCCCCAAAATTATTCATATCATATAGTTGGTCAAGCATAGAGCATGAGCAATTCGTACTAGATTTGGCGACCGAACTAGTGGAATCCGGCATCGACGTAATTCTGGACAAGTGGGACCTAAAAGAAGGCCATGATGCGGTGGCATTTATGGAAAAAATGGTTACTGATAAATCTATAAAAAAGGTTGCCATAATTTCTGACAGCACATACGCAGAAAAAGCGGATGGAAGGGCTGGAGGTGTAGGTACTGAAACGCAAATTATTTCTAAAGAAGTATATGACAAGCAAAATCAAGACAAATTTGTTGTTATAGTTACGGAGAAAGATGGCGATGGCAATCCACTTATTCCTACTTATTATAAATCGAGAATATTTATAGATTTAAGTGAGTCGGATATTTATGCGGAGAACTTCGAAAAACTATTACGCTGGGTTTTTGATAAGCCATTACACGTCAAGCCAGAGTTGGGAACGAAACCTAAATTTCTCGATGAACCAGAAGATTTATCACTAGGAACGACTGTTGCATTTCGTCGCGCGGTTTCTGCCATTAAAGATAACAAGCCTTTCGCTTTAGGTGCATTGGATGAATATTTTACGATATTCTCGGCAAATTTAGAAAATTTTAGGCTAACAAATGTTCAGGGAGAGTTTGACGACGCTGTTGTGGATAATATCGAAAGTTTTATCCCTTATCGCAATGAATTAATCCAAGTTCTCCTGACAATTGCTCACTATTGTCCTGCTGAAGAGTATATAAAAAAGTTTATCGTTTTTTCGAATTGTTAATTCCCTATCTAAGTGTTCCTAAAGATGTCGGATCTTGGAAAGAATGGGATTTTGATAATTTCAAATTCATCATCCATGAAATGTTTTTGTATACGATAGCAATTTTCATCAAAACTGAAAATTATACGTTGGCAAATTACCTTTTAGCTAACGAGTATTATGTTTCGTATCATTCGAACCACGGAAGTTCAGTAATGGTTAAGTTTACTGAATTTCGGAACTATCTAGAATCTCTAAAATACCGAAATAAAAGACTAAAATTGAATAGAATATCGGTTCATGCTGATTTATTGCGTGAACGATCTAGCGGTACAGGAATAGAGTTCAATGATCTTATGCAGGCCGATTTTGTGTTGCTATTGCGAGGCGATCATGATGCTTCTGATAGTTATGATGGATGGTGGCCGGAGACTTTAGTTTATTGTGTAAGATTACGAGGTCCATTTGAAATATTCTCTAGGGCGAAATCGAAATCATATTTCGCATTAATAAAACCGATGCTGGGCATAAATAACATTGAGGAATTGAGAGCGCAGCTAGAGGAATATAAAAACGGCAGCATAAAATTGCCAAGCTGGAGTTATTTGAGACTTGAACCTGCGCAGTTACTTGGTTTAGAAAAACTTGAGACGATAGCCTAAAAAACTACCCCAATCGCCCAAAAGCGTCCGCATAAACAACCGGGGCGACTTCTGCTTTCTCGTCGCCGAGTTCCAGCGCCATAAAATAGTCGCCCGCGTAGATGCAGTCGAACGGCGCGGCAGTTTCGACATTAAATCCTAAGCGGGTGTAGTAGGCGGGGTCGCCGAGGACGAAGATCAGCGTTTTACCCTTGCTGCGGGCCTCCTTAATCGCGCGCCTTATCAGCGCGCCGCCGATGCCCTCTCCCTGCCGCTTCGGGGTGACGGAAACGGGCGCGAGCGCGAGGGCGTTTTTCGGGGATTTAAGGCGGGAGAGGGCAATATGGCCGATAATCTCTCCGTCCTCCCCCTCCATTACCAGCGAGAGCCAAAGATCCCCGTCCTGCCGGAGGGCATCAACAAGGTTTGCCTCGTCTTCCTGCCCGAAGGCGGCGGTGATAAGGGCGTGGATGGCGGGGGCATCGTCGGGCCGTTCCTGTCGCAGGGGGAGGCTCACGGGCTAAGCGGGTTGCGCGCGTCAGAGAGCAACTTGCCGCCGATGGCGATAAAGCAGGCGCCGGCTGTCCGCTCGATCCAGTGGCGGGCTTTGGCAAAACGGTTCATCACCGGTTTTGAGGACATGAACAGGCTGACGATTGTGTACCAGAGGAGGGAGCTTGTAAAAACCAGCGCGATCATCAGGAGGAGGAGCCAGCTCGGTGTCTCCGCCGTGACCGCCGTTGCGAAGACGCTGGTAAACAGAACAACAGCCTTCGGGTTGGTGAGCGTCACCATAAATCCGAACAGGAGCGCGTTGCCTGCGGGCTTGCGCTCTGCGGTCGTCATCTCCATCGCGTCGGGCTTCACGAACAGGAGCCGGATGCCGAGATAGATGAGGTAGCCCGCGCCCGCAACGCGCACCGCCCAGGCGAGCCATTCATATTGGGTGAGAATGGCCGAAAGACCGAGAAGACTCAGGCTCGCATACATCAGAAGCCCGATAGAAACACCAAGGGAGGTCAGCAGCCCGCTTCTTGTGCCGCCCGTCATGGAGGATCGGACAACGCCGATAAAATCCGGCCCGGGCAGCATCAGCGCCGGAATAAAAATGCCAAAAACGGAAAGCAAAATCAAAGTCGTATCCATATCAGTCTTCTTATAGGCCCATTAGTTTAAGTTGCACGCGGGTGAGCGGATCATCGGCCTTATGCAGCCGGTCCGTGATATCGAAATGATTATCGGTGCCAAGCTCGAAATATTCGCATGGAAGGCCCGCGGCTCGGCATTTCTCGGCAAATTCCTTTGATTGCTGATGAAAAGAGGCGCTCTCCCCTCCGCCAACCGCGCATAGCACAGGGCATTGGGCGGTGAGGGGGAGATATTGCGGACTGTTGGCCGCCGCCTCCGCCTCGGTGAGGCGGATGTCGGCCTGCAACTCGGTATGGCGATGAGGCTCAATATCAAAGAGGCCGCTTAACGGTGTCGCACCTTTCAGGATATCGGCAGGGAGTTCCATGGCCTGCCAATCCGTTGCCATCATCATCCCGGTAAGATGCCCGCCCGCCGAGTGGCCGGAAAGATAGATTTTGTCCGGGGCGCCATTGTAGTCGGCGATATTTTTGTAAACCCACGCGAGGGCCGCTCGCATTTGCTGGACGATATCCGTAATGGTGACCACGGGGCAGAGATCATAATTGGGAAGGACGACCGTCGCGCCGGCCGCGACAAAGGGCTCGGCAATTTCGCTATAGGTGCTTTTATCCTGCGCCCGCCAATACCCGCCATGAATAAAGACAAGAACGGGCGCGCCGGGGTTGGATGCAGGGAAAATATCCACGCATTGCAAATCTGTGTTGCCGTAGGAGATATCATACTCTCCGGACAGCTTTTCACGAGCCTTGGCACTCCGACCTGCGGCATCCTCGAAATAGCGCATCATATCCGGGACCGTATGGCGCGGCAGATACTCGATGTTCAGCTGGTCAATCTCTTGTTCCGTTATACTTTCTTTCACCATGCCGTATTTTTACCCTGATCTTATTTTGAGTTGTTTACCGCTCATTAATTTGCAGATGCTACCATTTGCTGAGAATTGGAGCATTTGACGTCGATGGTTTGTGAAAATAAAGCACAAAACCCGCGGTAATTAAAGGATCAGGGAACTATGCGGTTCAAATTTACGCATATTGCTGTCTTGTGTGTGGCGTTATTCGTGCCCGTTAACACAGCAATCGCGGAAGAAGTAAGTCTGTTCCGGATCGGTACTGGCGGCGTCGGGGGAACCTATTATCCTGTCGGCAAGACAATTGCCCGGATGCTTTCAAATCCTTTGGGTAAAGAGGACTGTACGCCCGATCCTTGTGGCGTTCCCTATCTTCTGTCTCTTGCCCAGACTGCAAACGGATCTGTTTCAAATATTGAAGATATTCAGTCAGGCAAGATCGAAAGCGGCCTGGCACAGTCCGATATTGTTTATTGGGCGCGAACGGGCACCGGCATTTTCGATGAAACCGGCCCATTTCAGGATATCACGGCGATTGCCAGCCTGTATCGGGAGGATATTCATCTGGTTGCCCGTAAGGATGCCGACATCAGAAGCGTCAGTGACTTGCGCGGTAAACGTGTGTCCCTGGACGATCCTGGATCCGGAACGCTCGTCGATGCAAGGCTGATCCTCGATGCCTTCGGCGTCCGGGAAAGTGAATTTGAAGCTCAATATATCAAGGCGGCGGATGCCATTAAGAAAATGCGCGCCGGACAACTGGACGCCTTCTTTCTTGTGGCGGGCAGCCCATCGAAAGCGATTGCAGAGCTCAGCGAAGAAGGTCTGATCACCCTCGTACCGATTGACGGACCGACAGCAACGATGCTGTCTCGGGAAAATACCTTTTTCTCTACATCGGTCATAAAGGCAGGGAGCTATAAAGGCGTCGATATGGTGCGCACATTATGTGTGACGGCCCTCTGGATCGTCGATAGACGGCAGAGTGAAGAGGAAGTTTATGAGATTACCAAAACATTCTGGCGTAATCTGCCAGCAATCAAGAAAATGAACCTTCATCCGAAGCTATCCAAAATCTCAATGGGAACAACCTTTGCGTCAATGAGTGTTGCGCTGCATCCGGGCGCACAGAAATACTATCGCGAAATTCGGGAGAATGTCGCCGATACCAGGACGAACTAGGTACAGATTGAAATGCTAGCCTCCTCCATCTCCCGTAAAAACGGGAAAATAAATTTTAAAGGACTGCTCACACGACAGAACAGTTATGTCATCGCGATTCTGGCACTCACCTTGTTTGTCATTGGAACTATTCGTTATGTACAGGAGACGCTTTCCGGTATTGAGGAGTCTATCCCGGTCCAGGTTATTGAAGATTCTCAGGCAATGGCCTCGATCCTTTTTGATGTTGAAGATGTCATCCAGATAGTAGCCGTAGCCAAAATTGCGCAGGGTGAGGAACGGGCCGAAGGTATCGAGTTAGCTCAGCAGAAACTACAAGAAGTCAGCATTGTTCTGGAGCAGAAGCGCATCAAATATGGGTTCGATAACCTGATTGGAACAGCTGCCATTTATGGTATCTTGAGACCGGCATTATTCGACCTTGAGGGATGGCTTGAAAACGGGGTCGGCGGGTTGCCGCCAACATCAGATATAGTGCTGAAGGCAGCTCTGGATAGAGGGCGTACGGCTCTTACTAAAGCCGATAGTCTCCATGCGCAATCCAATAATACCGCAGTCGAGTTACTGAGGGTACAAGCGGAAAAGATCAGTGTCTTTCGGGATGCTGTTCTGCTCGTCCTGATTGGTCTCGCAGGGCTTGCGGCCGTGCTGATCTATTATATCTATAATCGTCGGGCGTCTGAAATGGCGTTGGAACAGAGTGAACTAAAGCACCGTAGAATTTATGAAAATGCCACAGAAGGCATTTTTCAGGCGGATACGAGTGGTGCTTTTATTATTAACGCCAATCCGGCGATGGCTGACATTCTGGGATATAGCTCATCTTCAGAGCTTGTTGACGAAGTCTCTTCGTTTATCGATGAAGTATATTTAGACCCGTCGATTGCCGAGAAGCATCTCATGCTTGTCTCCAAGGGGCAGTTTTTGATAGACCAGATTTACCAATGGCGTCGAAAGGACGGCTCTTTGACCTGGGCTGCGCTTAACGCACATGGCGTGTTTGATAGCGACGGTAAGATGCTGTATCTCGAGGGTACGCTTACGGATATGAATGACCGTGTGCGAGCCGAGGTAAATTTGCGCAAAGCGAAAGAAATGGCCGAACTTGCGAACCGCACCAAATCGGAATTTCTAGCTAATATGAGTCATGAGCTTCGTACACCGCTTAACGCCATTATCGGTTTCTCCGAATTGCTAACGTCGGAGGCGTTCGGGCAGCTTGGCCATCCCAACTATAAGGAATATGCGTCGGATATCCATGGCGCGGGGCGGCATTTGCTGGGCCTGATCAATGACGTGTTGGATGTAGCGAAGGTTGAGGCGGGTCAGCTGCAGTTGTCGGAGCGGAAAATTGATCTTGCGTCTGTCATACAGTCTTGTTTCCGCATGCTCTCAGTTCGTGCAGCAGAGGCCGGGGTCAGCTTGCAGACGGAACTTCCCAAGGAACTCCCGGTATTCTTCGGCGATGAGACCCGTATCAAACAAATCCTCGCAAATCTTGTCTCTAACGCGGTTAAATTTACGAACCAGGAAGGTTTTGTGACGGTGGGGGTTGAAATTCGCTCAGACAATGGGATCAATCTTCGGGTTGAGGATACCGGCATTGGAATTGAGCAGTCGGATATTCCTCGCGTCCTTGATCGGTTTGGCCAGGTGCAGACCAACTATGCCCGCAATAACGATGGAACAGGTCTTGGCCTGACGCTCGTTCAGATGCTTTGTGATGTTCACGATGCTCGATTTACACTGGAAAGTGAAGTCGGGGTTGGAACCGTTTGTACCGTGATCTTCCCGCCTGCGCGGACTGTGCAACTCAAAGAAGCGGGTTAGGCCTGTATCGAGGCGAGCAAAGGCTTCAAAACATCTGCTTGAAAGAGAGCAACTCCAACAGCCACGAGCATTAATACAGCCAGAGTGACATTGATCGCGCGCAAAACTTGGTGCGACTTGACCATCCGCCGCAATAAATTGCCGCCATAGCACCATAGGGAATTAAACGGCAGGCTGACCAGTAGAAATATCATAATGATGATGAAGACCTGCGACGTATAGCTTTCTTCCGGTGTAACAAACTGTGAAAAGGCAGCGACAATCGTCACCCAGGCCTTTGGGTTTAGGGGATGCAGGATTAAACCGGCGAGATAACCCGGCCGGTCTGAACTCTCCGTAAGGGTTGGGTTGGCGGTGGCCACCCGATAAGCGAGATACAGGATATAAAAAAGCGACGCGCAGAGGAAGACAAGCTGTAAGACGGGGGAGGTCGTGAACAACGTGCCAAGCCCTAGCGCAGTCGCTATGCAGACAAGCAAAAATCCCGATATGCTTCCGATCAGGAAGGGAAACGAGCGCCAGTAACCAAAATTGGCTCCCGACGCCATCAGGAGCATATTCACAGGACCCGGCGAGCCCACCATCGACATTGCGAACAATGCAACCAAAGCCATTTTTCCGTAATCCATGGGACACCTTGCGAGCTGCAAAAGGAATATCAAGACAATTTACATTGTCTCAATATTGTTATAATAATGTCCCCGTCAAATTCTATATTGTCACAATGACAATTTAAGGGAAATCGAATGAAGAAATTCGAGGAAATTGTCGCCCTGTTTATCGAGAAGATAGAGGATGGGACGTTCCAGCCGGGTGATCGGTTGCCGACCCATCGGGACCTTGCTTATGACTATGGCTGCTCCATCGGCACAGCCAGTCGCGCCTACGCTGAGTTGGAAAGGCGAGGGGTTTGCTATGGCCGGATCGGGCAGGGAACCTTTGTCTACGGGACACCTCGTGATGAGGCAGGAATCGGTAAAGGCGCAATATTTCCCAAGGAAAGTTGGAGCGAGGGGCAGCGCGGCCTGACGGACCTTTCAAAGAATAGCTATTTTCATCACGAGACGGAAAATCGGTTGCGCGATGCCGCGCAGCGACTGTTTCGGCGGAACGAACCGGGGGCGTATTTTTCATACTCCGACAGCCGCGGGCGACCGCGCGACAGAGAAGTCGCCGCAACCTGGCTTTCGACAATGCTTCAATCTGTTGATCTGGATAATATTATTATCACACAGGGGGCTCAATCCGGCCTTTATCTGGCGATGGCAACCTTGGCAAGTGCCGGGGAGACAGTTGCGACGGAAGCGCTTGGCTATCCCGGCATCCGCGCCGCAGCTTATGAGCTTGACTTGCGGCTGGCGCCTGTTGCAATGGATGAAGAGGGACTAGTACCGGAGGCCTTCGCGGATATTTGCCGGCGGGGCAATGTGAAAATACTAGTGACCGTGCCGACCAACCATAATCCAACGGGTGCAACACAGTCTCTGGTCCGGCGGAAACAGATTATCGATATCGCACGCCGCTATAGCGTTACCATCGTTGAGGACGGCGTCTATGCCCCGCTGCAGAACTGGGGGGTTCCAACTTATCGCGATCTTGCGCCGGATATCTCGTTATTTCTCACCACCTGTTCCAAAGTCATGAGCCCGGCACTTCGTCTTGGGTACATGGTGGCGCCGGATAATCTGGTGCCGCGGTTGGCGACCAAAATGACGACGATGACCTGGATGACGTCGCCCCTAATTCTGGATATGGCGAACTTTCTTTTTCAATCTGGTCAGGTTGCTGAACAGGGGCGTCAGCTTGTTGAAGTCTGTTTTAGGCGCGAGAGGCTGGCGCATGACATATTGGGGCGCTGGCTCGACAGGCCACTCTCTCCATCTCATTCACCGCTTTCGCATATTTGGATCAGGCTACCTGACGAGCAATCGATGAACGATTTTGTTTCGTCCGCCCGTCGAGAGAACATCGTTGTCGTTGCGGGTGATACCTTCGCTATGAACAAGTCCGTTGATGTTGACCATGTCCGGATATGCCTGATGGCGGAACCGCGTGAGGATAAGCTGGTGAAAGCGCTGGAGCGTCTGGCGACTTTGCTCGCCCATGAAAATTCCCCTGTCATGATGGTGTGAAGCAGGAGTGGCGCTTACGGCGTTTCTTTTTCTTTTGGGCGGCTGGGCCGGGAGAGAATGAAACCGGCTCCGATCCCCATCAGTATAAGCATAGCGGTCAGGCCATACCAAGGCGTGCTTGAAAACAGAATAACCAGTGCTGCACTTATTGCCATGGTCGATAGCGCAATAATCTTGGCGCGAAGCGGTATCACCCCGTATTTCGACCAGTCCTGCAACGGTGGACCGAATATCCGGTGATGGTAGAGCCAATCGTGAAACCGTTCGGAACTTTGCGAAAAGGCCCAGAGGGAAATCAGCAGGAAAGGGGTTGTCGGAAGAACGGGCAAAAATATCCCGATCGCTCCGACAATGACAAAAAGCCAGCCGATCAGCAGCAGAACAATTTTCTTGGTGTGCGCCGTCATTCGTCTAGCTGTCTTTCCTGAAGGAGTTTATCTTAGGGTGGTCATACACATTTATTCAGAGAATATAGCCAAAAAAATGAAAGTCCGATTAAAATAAACATTGCTCTCCTGTGTGAATTCCCGGAATAGCTAGGAAGTGGGGCGGTTTATTGAATATCTCTCTATCCGGGTCTGAATGGCATGCGGGTTTCGCTTGATATTAGGTGTCCATGCCGACAGGATGCGAAATAATTCCAGATTTTTTCGTTGATCTTCCGGGCAATCTGGGCTTTCATAAAAAATGAAAGAAAGCATTTGCTAAACTTTCAGCGTTGCCGTGCCCCGTGCAAAAAAAAATTTACAACAGGAATGCGGCGTAACGTTACATATAGATCAATTTAGTTCTGGGAGGATAAATTGAAACTCAAATCGACGATACTCGTAGGTGCGGCGATCGCTGCGCTATCTGCGTTCACAGCGCAAGCTGCCGATACCATTAAAATTGCTTTTATTGATCCGTTATCCGGTCCCTTCGCGGCGACGGGAACGAGCGGCTATAAACAGGCGCAGTTCGCGGCTGATATGCTTGTAAACCAGAAGGGCGGCGTTGTTGGCGGACAGATGTTTGAAGTTGTCGGTTTTGACAACAAGATCAGCCCGAAGGAAAGCCTGGTTCAACTGAAAAGAGCCATCGGTGATGGTATTCACTATATCATGCAGGGAAACAGCTCAGGCGTGGCAAACGCGCTGACCGATGCCGTGAAAAAGCATAACAGCCGGAACCCGGACGAACTTGTCCTGTTTATGAACTACTCGGCTGTTGATCCGGCATTGACCAACGAGAAATGTAATTTCTGGCATTTCCGTTTCGATGCCAATGCAAACATCAAGATGAACGCGTTGACGGACGTGATTGCGGAAGATGAATCGATCAAGAAGGTCTATATCATTGGTCAGGATTATTCCTTTGGTAAGGCTGTTGCCGCCGGTGCTGTGAAATATCTTGGCGAAAAGCGCCCGGATATCGAGATTGTTGGCAATGAACTCCACCCGATTGGCAAAGTGAAGGATTTTACGCCTTATGCCACCAAAATCAGGGCATCAGAGGCGGATGCTATCATCACAGGTAACTGGGGTGCGGATATGGTCGGACTTGCCAAGGCGATTGGCGATGCCGGAATCGATGCGCCGGTCTATACTTACTATGCGGCGAATGATGGTATTACGAAAACCATCGGGGCCTCAGGCAAGAACAAGATCCGGCTGGTTCATGAAGGTCGCGTAAACCCTCCACCGACAGAAGAATACAAGACCTATCACATGGCCTTTAAAGAGAAATATCCGGAAGCTGATATTTCCCAGTTCCGTATCGCCAACGCGCTGGTCATGCTGGCCAACGCGATGAACGAGACCGACAGCACGGACCCGGCGAAAGTTGCCATGGCTCTGGAAGGCATGGAATATACGACTATTCAGGGTGACAAGGTGGTTATGCGGGCTGAAGATCATCAGTTGATGCAGCCAATCAGCATTTCTGTTCATACAGACGAAAATATCGTTCTGGATGCGGATAATTCGGGGTATGGCTTGGTGACCGAAAAGACCATTTCGGCAGCCGATGCGGATATCCCGCCGAGTGGTTGTTCCATGGAACGCCCTGCCAGCTAGGCAACATTCTGAACGAAATACTGGCCGGGCATTTGTCCGGCCAGTTAGTTTCGAGCCGGATTGTATCTGGCCAACAACCAAAATTCACTGTGTAAAAAAGAGATTCAGCCGATGCTCGAATTGATCTTCTTTTCCCTGTTGAACGGCATTGTGACGGGACTGCTGCTGTTCATGCTGGCGAGCGGACTTACGCTTATTTTCTCGATGATGGGTGTCCTTAACTTCGCTCATGCCAGCTTCTATATGCTTGGCGCCTATTTTGCCTATACCATCAGTATCTATCTTGGATTCTGGATCGGCTTGATCGTGGCGCCCATTCTGGTTGGCCTGCTGGGGGCGGTGGTGGAGCGATATGGTCTTCGCTACGTTCATCGCTGGGGCCATGTGGCAGAGCTTATCTTCACCTTCGGCCTGGCCTTCCTGATTGAAGAAGTGGTGCAGTTCATCTGGGGCAAGGATACCAAGGCCTATCACGAGCCGGAAATTCTGCAATTCCCACTCTTTACTTTTTTTGGACAGAATTTTCCCGCCTACAAGGCGTTCATGCTGCTGATTTCAATCGGTATCTTCATCATGTTGCTTCTGATCCTGACCCGTTCGCGTGTCGGATTGATTATTCAGGCGGCTATTCACAAGCCGAATATGACGGCCATGCTTGGCCATAATGTGCCGTTGGTCTTTATGGGCGTGTTCGGTGTTGGCTGTGCGTTGGCCGGGCTGGCCGGGGTCATTGCCGGGCCGGCACTCGGAACTTTTCCCGGAATGGCATTTGTTCTCGGAAGTATTGTCTTTGTGATCGTCGTTGTCGGCGGCTTAGGGTCCCTGACGGGTGCCTTTGTCGCGTCCCTTCTTATCGGGTTATTGCAGACTTTCGCCATCGCCCTTGACTATTCCGTGAATGACCTGCTTCAGCTTTTTAATATCTCGTTTGATGCGGATAGTGCGTTCCGCGATCTCTGGACGCTATCGCTTCCGCAGATTGCGCCGATACTGCCGTATCTGTTGTTGATCCTGATCCTTATTTTCCGCCCGACGGGCCTGTTCGGGAATCGCGAAACATGAGTGAAATTACAAAAACTGCTTCGCCGGTGGCAAGCCGGCCTCTATTGAAAACCCTGACCCCTTGGATCGGTTTCCTGATCTTGCTGTTGGCATTGCCGAATATTTTCTCGTCAAACGTCGGACTCTATACGATGAACCTGATGGGGATTTTTATCATTTTTGCCCTGTCCTATAATATGCTGCTCGGGCAGGGGGGGATGCTGTCCTTTGGCCATGCCGTTTATTTCGGCCTTGGCGGGTTCATGTCGGTTCATTTCATGAATTATATCGAGGATGGAGATTTTACCTTCCCGATGTACTTGATCCCGATATTCGGGGGCCTGATCGGGCTGGTCTTCGGTATTATAATTGGGAGCTTCTCGACCCGACGGGCCGGGACAGTCTTTGCGATGATCTCCCTCGGTGTCGGGGAATTGATGGCCGCCAGTTCTCTTATCTTCGTTGCGTTCTTCGGCGGCGAGGAGGGTGTAAGCGGGGACCGCACCACTGGCCCTGAGCTGATGGGGATTAATTTTGGGCAGGATATCCATATCTATTACCTGATCGCTGGCTGGGTCTTTGTAACCGTCGCCCTGATGTATCTTTTTTCACGTACACCGGCTGGACGGATGGCCAACGCGGTCCGCGACAATGCGGAGCGGGCGGAGTTTGTTGGCTACAGCCAGCGTAAAGTACGCTTCGTCTCCTTCTGTGCCTCGGGCTTTTTTGCGGGGATTGCTGGCGGGTTGTTCGCTCTGAATTTTGAGATTGTGACGGAAGAGAACCTGAATGCGCTGACTTCGGGCACGGTGTTGCTGATGGCCTATATTGGCGGGGTCGGATTTTTCATTGGTCCGATTGTCGGCGCGGTTGTCTTTACTCTCCTGCAAAGCATCCTCAGCAACTACACGGATATCTGGCAGCTTTATGTTGGTATCCTTTTTGTCCTGACGGTCATGTATGTGCCGCAAGGGCTGACGGGCATTATTGTGATGCATACGGCGGCGTGGCGCATGAGACGGATCGGCTTGCTTGTGCTGCCGTATCTGCGCGCGGGAATTCCGGCGCTGGCCATGCTGACGGGGATCGCCACCTTTCTGGAGACCATTCATCATATGCGCAGCTCTGTTGAAGGCGAAACGGCAATGAGTTTGATGGGGGTCGATTTTGACAGCCATGGCATTGTGACCTGGATCGTCATTCTGGCGTTGGTCGTTGTTGGGGGTTATCTGACGCGGAGTCAATTGCCGCAGCTCAGGGACGCATGGGAAATGGCGAATAAACCTCCTGCTAAGGCAGAAGGAGCGGGATCATGACTGCCGCGATTGAGCTTACGGATCTGCGCAAGAGTTTCGGTCCGACAGAAATTATCCGTGGCGTCAACCTGACGATAGAAAAGGGGGAACGGCATGCGATAATTGGCCCCAATGGCGCCGGAAAATCTACATTGTTTCACCTTATCAGTGGTCGATATAACGTCAGTGGCGGTTCGGTTAAGCTGCATGGTGAGAATATCAGTAATTTGCCGCCCTATGAGATTTACCGCAAAGGGCTTTCCAGAAGCTTTCAGGTCACTAATATTTTCCCGAATATGAGCGTGTTCGAGAATGTCCGTTGCGGTCTAATGTGGGTTAAGGATTATAAATATTCATTCTGGCATCTGGTTGATCGGCAACGGGAGTTGAACGAGAGAACAGCGGAAGTGATCGAGGAGATCGGTCTCACGTCCCGGCAGCATATTCCGGCTGGCGTTCTGACTTATGCCGAGCAGCGGGCGCTGGAGATCGGAATCTCGGCGGCAGGGGGCGCAGATGCCATTATGCTTGACGAACCGACAGCAGGCATGAGCCATAGCGAGACCGATCAGGCAATAGAGCTGATCCGCAAGATCACAGATGGAAAAACACTGGTTATGGTGGAGCATGACATGGGTGTTGTCTTCGATCTCGCGGACCGGATTTCTGTCCTGGTCTATGGTGAAATCATTGCTACCGACACACCGGAAAATATCAGGAATTCCAAGGCGGTGCAGGAAGCCTATCTCGGAGCGGAGGCAGAAGAGTGATGCTTGAAGTAAATGATTTACATGCCTTCTACGGAAAAAGCCATATTCTGCAAGGCGTTAACTTTCATGTTGGCGAGGGGGAGATCGTCTCGCTTCTCGGCCGCAATGGTGTGGGCCGCTCAACGACGATCAAGGCAATCATGGGTGAAGTGCCGCCACATGGATCAATAAAGTTTCGTGGGAAGGAAATTTCCGGCCTAAGGGAGCATGAAATTGCCCATCTCGGCCTTGGTTATGTTCCGGAAAATCGAGATGTCTTTCCCGGCATGACGGTGCGTCAGAATCTGATCATGGGCATCAAAAACATGAAAAAGAAGGGCCGCTGGGCAATGGAGGATATGTTCGACATGTTCCCTAACTTACGGGAGCGGGCCGATGTTGACGCTGGCGTCCTTTCTGGCGGAGAGCAACAGATGCTGACCATGTGCCGGACTTTGATGGGGGACCCGGACCTGGTGATGATCGACGAGCCGACAGAAGGTCTGGCCCCCAAGATTGTGACACAGGTAGGGGATCTGTTAAGCGAAATTGCCAAGCGCGGCGTTTCCATCCTTCTTGTAGAGCAAAAGCTTGCCATTGCTCTTCGTATATCACATCGCTTGTATGTCATGGGCCATGGGCATATGGTGTATGAAGGAACCCCGGATGAGTTGAAGGCCAACGAGCAGATCCGCAAAGAGTGGCTGGAGGTTTAGGCGGCTCCATTTGACCAAATGATCCCGGGGCGCGGGGGAATAAGAAAAATGAGTGAAGCGGCTAAAATCAGCCTTGATGACAAATATGAGCTTGAAAGCGGGCAGGTGTTTATTACCGGCACGCAGGCACTTGTGCGCATACCGATTATGCAGCGACAGCGCGATGCGGCGGCGGGCCTGAAAACTGGCGGATTTATTTCCGGCTATCGCGGTTCCCCTCTCGGCCTCTATGATCAGAGTCTATGGAAAGCGAAGCCTTTTCTTCAGAATAATGATATTCACTTTCAGCCAGGT
The DNA here is from genome assembly GCF_020731145.1 of Sneathiella sp. HT1-7. Taxonomy (GTDB): domain Bacteria; phylum Pseudomonadota; class Alphaproteobacteria; order Sneathiellales; family Sneathiellaceae; genus Sneathiella. Next base: position 322,100 of record NZ_JAJFZN010000003.1, read on the forward strand.
GTGAACGAGGATCTTGCGGCAACAAGCATCTGGGGCTCGCAGCAGCTTCCCATGTTCGGCAAGACGGATTTCGATGGTGTCTTCGGCATCTGGTACGGAAAAGGGCCAGGCGTTGACCGCTCCGGGGATGCGTTCAAGCATGGCAATATGGCGGGCACATCAGAAAATGGCGGTGTTCTCGTCCTGATGGGCGATGATCATATGTCGAAGTCCTCGACTGTTGCGCATCAGAGTGAACAGGCGCTGATGGCATCGATGATCCCGGTACTCAATCCCGCGACAGTACAAGAATATCTCGATTACGGCCTCTATGGCATTGCGATGTCCCGCTATAGTGGCGCTTGGGTAGGCATGAAATGCCTGACCGACACGGTCGAAAGTTCGGCAACTGCCTATGTCGGGCCGGATCGCGTGGATATTGTCATTCCTGACGATATTGATCCGCCTGCGGATGGCGTGCATATTCGCTGGCCCGATACTCCGCTCGCTCAGGAAACGCGCCTGTTGCGGCATAAGATCCCGATGGTCAAGGCGTTTGTCCGGGCCAACCGGCTTGATAAAATAACCACTGATTCAAACGAGCGACGGTTCGGTATTGTGACCACCGGAAAATCCTGGTTGGATGTGGAGCAGGCGCTCAGCGATCTCGGTATCCATGAGAAGGAGATCGAGGAAATTGGCTTGTCCGTTTATAAGGTCGCCTGCCCCTGGCCGCTGGAGCCTGAAGGACTGATTGAATTTGCCGTTGGACTGGATGAAATTCTGGTCATCGAGGAAAAGCGTAGCCTGATCGAGGATCAGATCGCAAGGATCCTCTACGGGATGGAAGTGCATCCGATGCTGATCGGCAAGGAAGATGAGGAAGGCGAGATGTTGCTCCCTTCCGACGGGGAACTTACCCCGGCACTGGTTGCCCGGGCGATTGCGTCTCGCCTCAAGCTTCGTGATTTGCCCGATAGCGTGATGGAGGGGATCAGCGTTGCCGAAGCTCGAGAAAGCGGTAATGCGATGCCTGCCGCACCGGTCACGCGTTCACCCTGGTTCTGTTCGGGCTGTCCGCATAATTCCTCCACCAATGTGCCGGAAGGAAGTCGCGCGATGGCGGGGATTGGTTGTCACACCATGACAATTCACATGCCAAACCGGAGAACCGAAACCTATACCCATATGGGAGCGGAGGGAGCCAACTGGATTGGCCAGTCTCCCTTCACGAATGAAAAACATATCTTCCAGAATTTGGGCGATGGTACCTATTATCATTCTGGCTTACTTGCTATTCGGGCGGCCTGTGCTGCGGATGTGAATATCACCTATAAAATCCTGTTCAACGATGCAGTGGCATTGACCGGCGGTCAGCCTTTTGACGGGCCGCTCTCGCCTTGGCTAATCAGTCAGCAAGTACATGCGGAAGGGGTCAAGCAGGTTGTCGTCGTAACAGATGAGCCGGACAAATACGCCAGCGATACGAAATGGGCACCGGGCGTCAAGATTTTCCACCGCGACGACCTTGACAAGGTACAGCGCGACCTTCGTGAAGTTGAGGGTGTGACGGCACTGATCTATGACCAGACTTGCGCCGCCGAAAAACGCCGCCGTCGCAAGCGCGGCACTTTCCCTGATCCTGCGAAGCGCGCTTTTATCAATGAGCTGGTCTGCGAGGGCTGCGGTGATTGCGGTGTGGTTTCCAACTGCGTGTCAGTAAAACCGCTGGAAACAGATTTTGGCCGCAAACGTGTGATCGATCAGTCGAACTGTAACAAGGACTTCTCCTGCGTGAAGGGATTCTGCCCGAGCTTTGTGACCGTCGAAGGCGGTGGTCTCAAAAAGCCGGAGAAGAAGGAAGTATCAACCACCGAGATAGATATGATGAACCCGGCGGCGGGCTTGCCGGAACCAGCGACTCCTCCGATCAATGGAACCTACAATATTCTGGTGACCGGCATTGGCGGCACCGGCGTGATCACTGTCGGCGCATTGCTTGGCATGGCGGCGCATGTGGAAGGGAAGGGTGCTTCTATCCTTGACCAGACGGGCCTCGCGCAGAAGAACGGCGCGGTGATGAGCCATGTGCGTATTGCAAAATCAGCTTCCGAACTTGCGGGAACTCGCATTCCCAGCCGTCAGACAGACGTTGTTGTCGGTTGTGATTTGGTGGTTGCCGCAAGTCAGGACGCGTTGCAAACCTATCACCTTGGCCGAACCAAGGCGATCATCAATGATTATGTTGTGCCGGTCGCAGCCTTTACGCTCATCCCGGACCTTGCAATGGATCGGGAGACTCTGACCGACCTGTTAAGCCAGAGCCTCGGTCGGGAGCAGACGGAGTTTATCGACAGCACGACACTTGCGACGGCCTTGATGGGCGATTCCATTGCGGCGAACCTGTTCCTTTTAGGGTACGCGTTTCAGCAGGGAACAATACCGCTTTCGCTCAAATCCATTGAAACAGCGATAGAGCTTAATGGCATCGCGGTTGACGCCAACAAGCGAAGCTTCGCTTGGGGCCGTAAGGCCGCCGCCAGCCGGAAAGAGGTCGAAAAAATCGCTTTGCCGGAATCCTCGGCAGACGTCATCGAGATTGAAACTCTGGATAACATGATTGAAAAGCGCAGCGACTTCCTGAAAGGGTATCAGAATAGTCGCTACGCCAAACGCTATCTGAAGCTGATCGAGGCGGTCGGCAAGGCGGAGGCGGCAGTTAAGCCCGGCTCCACGGTGCTGACCGAGGCTGTCGCGCGCTACTATTTCAAGCTGATGGCCTACAAGGATGAATATGAGGTTGCACGGCTCTATACGGATGGCAGCTTTACGAAAAAGCTGAATGACCAGTTTGAGGGGGACTTCAAGCTCAAGTTCCATCTCGCCCCGCCGATCTTTGCCAAGAAGAACCCGGAAAATGGCCATCTCATCAAGCAGGAGTTCGGCCCCTGGATGATGAAGGCTTTTGGCCTGCTAGCCAAGTTCAAGGGTTTGCGCGGGACGCCGCTCGATCCGTTTGGCAACACCGAGGAGCGAAAATCCGAACGCGCGCTGATCACGGAATATGCCGACACGATGACCGATATCGCCGCGAAGCTCACCAAGAACAATCTTGCGCTTGCCGTCGAGATAGCCTCGGTGCCAGAGCATATTCGTGGCTTTGGTCATGTGAAGGAGCAGCATCTGAAAACCGCGAAGGCCGAGCGGGAAAACCTGCTTGATCGCTTCGAAAAAGGGGACGTGGAAGCCCTCGCCGCGGAATAGAAGAGATGGCCGTCGATCCACATCTCGTGGAACAGCTTCGGGATGTGCTGGGCGATCATCCCGGCCTTTCCGAGAAAAAAATGTTCGGCGGCATCTGTTTTATGCTCAATGGGAATATGCTCTGTGCAACGCGTGTGGGACGCTTTATGTTCCGCGTCGGTAAAGAGCGTGAAGCTGAAGCGCTGGACATGCCCGGCGCGGAACCGATGCAGCATGGCGCGCGCAGGATGCCGGGTTTCATCTGGGTGGACGCGGGCGAGGCGATCGAGACCGGGCTGGATCGCTGGACCTCGCTTGCGCTTCGCTATGTCGGCGGAATGCCGCCGAAATAGCCCTCCATGATTGACCAGCGCGTCTGCAAGAGGTAGGAAGAAACCTCCAGTACAATAATAAGGTAAGCGCTAAATGGCTGAAATTGCCGGGCTTGTTTTTCCCCTGTTCGGGCTGATTCTGCTCGGTTATCTGGCGGCGCGGATCACCAAACAGCCGGCCGAGGCCATGGGCTGGCTCAACACCTTTATCATTTACGTCGCGTTGCCCTGCCTGTTCTTCAAGCTCTTGTCGAAGACGCCGATTGAAAAGCTGACGAGCTGGGAATTCATCACCACTAATATCTCGACCACCTTCGTGATTTTCCTTGCCGTCTATGCTATTGCCCGGCTGATGACGAAGGCCACAACACCGGAGGCAACCATACAGGGCCTTGCGGGTGCTTATGGCAACATCGGCTATATGGGGCCCGGAATTGCACTGCTCACTTTCGGCGAAGAGGCCGCCGTTCCCCTCGCGCTGATCTTCTGTTTTGAGAATATCCTGCATTTCATCGTCGCGCCGACGATGATGGCGCTGAGCAGCGGGAAGGAGCAACATGTCGGCGCCCTGCTTGGCCAAATCGCGAAGAAAGTCTTCCTGCATCCCTTTATCATTGCGACTATTGTCGGCGTTGCCGCGGCGATTGTGCAATTCACGCCGCCGCTGCCCATCGAGCGACTGATCGACTATCTCGCGCAGGCCGCCGCGCCCTGCGCCCTCTTCGCCATGGGGGTGACGCTCGCGCTCCGGCCGTTGAAGCGCGTGCCGGGGGAACTTTCCTTCATCATCCCCTTCAACCTCGTGGTGCATCCGATTGCGATGTATCTCTCGCTTAGCTTCTTTGGCGATTTTGATCCGCTCTGGGTCTATACAGCCGTGCTGCTCGCGGCGCTACCGACCGCGACGAACGTCTTCGTCATCGCCCAGCAATATGGCGTCTGGGTCGAGCGTGCCTCCGCCACCATCCTGCTCACCACCATGATCTCCGTCGTCACCGTGACGCTGCTGCTCTACGCCATGACCACCGGCCTGATGCCCGCGGATTTATTTGTGAATTAGTTAGTCTTCATCTCTACTAAGGTCTACTAACTGCCCAGCCGAACTAATTAATCTAGGATACTGTGCTATTTTGCTGAGACCGCTGTAATTGTGTGAGTAATGCTCAAGATTGAATTCATCATTTAAGATTTTTATGCTCCATTGATCTTCAATGCTGGGAAAATTAGAAGGTCCATAGAATTCCGCCTTAGTATCAAAGAAGTTTTTATTTCCATTGTTCCAAACGAGATTCAGAAGGCCTGAAAACTCAATATTTTTATTGGACTTAAATGATTTATTATTGAATAATTCTTGCTTGGGAGATGGAAGTTTATAGATAAAGCTCCAAGCATTTTCGGAACGTAGTTCTTTTAGATGGCTAGGTAAACTTTGAGAAGCCAATTGATTAAAAGTTCTTTTTTGCTGGTATAGAATAATCAATGGAACCATTACAATAAGTTCTATTTTCGCGGAATTGCGCCATACCGTAATTACATTTCGAAGCAATTCGAAGCATTGTTCAATATCACGAAGTTCTAGCAAAAACGCATTAAATGTACACTGGAGAAATTTCAGATCAAGCTGATCATCATCCGTAAATTCCTCGAAAGGTGACGACAAATTATTAACATCTGAAAGATGTAGTTTATAGAGATGTTCAACAAACTGACTTATCTCCGGACTTTCAAAAACATAGGGGCGATCGAAAAAGCGATTTAAATACCGTTTTGCATCAAACTCACTTCCGTAAACAGCTTTGATTGAATGTTGAAGTTGGTCTGTATCCGTTGCCAAAATGAATACGACATTGTCAACATTGAATAGATGTTTGACCCTTTCAAGCAATTCAATTGCATATGTCGGGCGGCATCGATCCAGCTCATCTACAAGTACAAAAAGCGGGATATTTACAGTTTTATTTTCCTCGATACCGATTAGCAGTTTAGTCAGGCTTTTGCGAAATTTCGTGGTGACTTCTTTTGTTTTTAGGAAACTTCTTAATAAATCTTCCGCATGTTTATTCGTGAGTTTTTCTACAGTTTCACTGACTGCTTTTTCAATAGATGCTTCGTCTACTACCTGTTCTGTGGAATCTTGCTCTACAGAGTCTGAGATAAGTTCTGTGATTTCAGAAAGACCTCCACCAACTACTTTTTTACTACCAGTTATTGCTGCATGCTTCAAACCTGTGGTGAGGATTTGCAGCCCAGATTTTTTCGTAACATTTAAAAGGTTCTGTAGTTTGCGTTTACCCTTAAAGTAAGGGCATAGTGTATTGTTGATTTCTGCAATTATTGGGATTAACGGATCTTCTGCATGATCATCTTCCCAAGCATTAATATAAACTACCAAATGGTTATCGAGTCTCAACTGCTCGGCAAATCGCTCCAGAAAAAACGTTTTCCCTCCACCCCATTTTGCATCAAGGTTTATAACATATGATCCTGATCGTTTCTCATTGGTGCGCTCCTTCATTCGTTCTGTCAAAAATCTAAATAAAAAGTCGGCGTCTTTCCATCGCTCCAGATGATCGCCTATCCATATCTCTTTGAGCTTTTCTTTCCGAATGATCAGTTCTTCCGTCAATTTCATCTCCCTCTCGTATTTCGAGAAAGATATCACATCATATTCCTCTATCCTTGTCATAAATGATGTATGCTCTCTGACCAAGGCTACATCTCAATAATTCCCAGCCCTAGGGTGTCACAACAATTGCGTTCCCCGCTTGGCTTCGGTAAAAGGGGCGCAGCGAATTAATTGTGGATCAGGAGCGGAAATCCCTATGGCGTCTTATCAGTATATCTATGTGATGAATGGTCTGTCGAAGACCTATCCGGGCGGCAAGCAGGTTCTTAAAGACATTCGGCTTTCCTTCTTCCCAGGCGCGAAGATTGGTGTGCTGGGCCTGAACGGCTCGGGTAAGTCGACGCTCTTGAAAATCATGGCCGGGATCGAGACGGAATTCACCGGGGAGGCCTGGGCCGCCGATGGCGTAAAGGTCGGCTATCTGGCGCAGGAGCCGGAGCTGGACCCGGCAAAGGACGTCCTTGGCAATGTCATGGATGGCGTGCATGAGAAGAAAGCGCTCCTCGATAAATTCAACGAGATATCAGCCCGGTTTGCGGAAGACCTCACCGATGATGAGATGAATGACCTGATCGCGGAGCAGGGCGAGTTGCAGGAGCAGATCGACGCGCAGAACCTCTGGGATCTAGATCGGGAAGTGGAAATTGCAATGGATGCCCTCCGTTGTCCTGCGGGCGATGCCGATGTCACCAAGCTCTCGGGCGGGGAACGTCGCCGCGTCGCGCTCTGCCGCTTGCTCCTCTCCCAGCCCGATATGCTCCTGCTTGATGAGCCGACCAACCATCTCGACGCCGAAAGCGTCGCCTGGCTGGAGCGCTTCCTGCATGACTATTCCGGCACTGTTGTTGCCGTGACCCATGACCGTTACTTCCTTGATAACGTCGCGGGCTGGATTTTGGAACTCGATCGCGGCCATGGTATCCCGTGGGAAGGCAATTATTCAAGCTGGCTGGAGCAGAAGGAAAAACGCCTCGCCCAGGAAGGAAAATCCGAGGATGCGCGGCGGAAAACGCTGGATCGGGAGCTGGAATGGATCCGGCAGGGACCGAAGGGGCGTCAGACGAAATCAAAAGCGCGTATCAGTGCCTATGAGGATCTGCTTGCCGAGCAGAATTCGAAGCAGGCCGACGCCATGCAGATTTACATCCCGGCCGGTCAGCGGCTCGGCGATCTGGTGGTGGAGGCGGAGCATGTCACCAAGGGGTATGGCGACAAGCTGCTGATTGATGATCTCTCCTTCAAACTCCCGGCGGGGGCAATTGTCGGCGTAATCGGACCGAACGGCGCGGGTAAAACGACGTTATTCAAGCTTATGACGGGTAAGGAACAGCCCGATTCTGGCAGCTTCAAGGTTGGTCCGACGGTGCAGCTTGGCTATGTCGATCAGGATCGTGACACCCTCGATCCGAACAAGAATGTCTGGGAGGAAATCTCCGAGGGGAACGAGGTGATCTCCTTGGGTAAAAAGGAAATCAACAGCCGCGCCTATGTCTCGGGCTTCAATTTCAAGGGCTCCGACCAGCAGAAGAAGGTCGGCCAGCTCTCGGGCGGGGAGCGAAACCGTGTCAATCTCGCAAAGATGCTGAAATCCGGCTCCAACTTCCTCCTCCTTGACGAACCAACCAACGACCTCGATGTCGATACGCTTCGCGCACTCGAAGAAGCCTTGCTGCAATTCGCCGGTTGCGCCGTGGTCATCAGCCATGATCGCTGGTTCCTTGATCGCGTGGCGACCCATATGCTCGCCTATGAGGGCGACAGTCATGTCGAATGGTTCGAAGGTAACTTTGAGGCTTATGAGGAAGACAAGCGTCGTCGTCTGGGCAAGGAAGCGACCGAACCCCACCGCATCAAATACAAGCCTATAACCCGCTAGGGGTTATTTAGCGGCATGTTCGGCTATGACCCGTGCGACGGCGGGGCGGGCCAGCATGGCCTTACGATGAGCCAGCAGTTTAGGGAAGTCCGCAGGGTCAACGCCGTCACCTTCCATCCATTGAGTGATGGTGAAGAGATAGATATCGGCGATACTGTAATTCTCTCCCATCACCCAGGGCCCTTCGAACATCTCATCCTCAATCAGGTGAAAGCATTCTTCCATATTGCTTTTGACCTTGCTTGCGATCGCCTCGATAGCGGCTGTGTTCTGCTCGTCCACCCAGCGCCGTCCGCGCTTGCGGTGGGCATGATTGACATGCACAGTGGAGCAGAGATAGTTGTTGAAGGACTGGAGCTGCGCTAGATCGTAGGGATCTTCTGGCGGCGGAAAAGCGGAGGCGCCACAAACTTGCGCGGTATAGAGCAGGATTGCCGGAGTTTCCGTCAGGATGCCACGATCCGTCACCAATGCGGGCACGCGACCTTTGGGGTTGATTGCCAGATATTCAGGTTTGGTATGCTCCATTATCGCGGCATTTAGCTTTTTTGCCTCGTAGTCTGTCCCGCTTTCTTCAAGTGCAATGTGAGGTGCGAGCGCGATGGTTCCGGGATTATAGTAAAGTTTCAGCATTTCCTGTCCTTGTGATTTATTTTCGGTCACATTACCCGTTAATTTGCCGGAGGGGGATTATTTTATTTGAGATAATGACGATGGCAATTAATGGATGAAGAAACGGAAAAGACTTCTATACTATGCGTCATGCCCCTAACAGCAGAGGTGACATGAGAGCGTTTGTTTGCCTGATCATGATGATGGGTCTCGCCGCCTGTACAGGCACGGTACGGCAGGCGGAGAATAATATCTGGCCCGCAGATCCGCAAGAGAGATCCGCGGCGCAGCGTGTCGTTGCGAAGATGGAGGGAAATGTTCTTCTCGCAACGCCGCCCGGCATGGAATTTTCTCATCGACGGCTGGTGGGCAATATCATCCAAGATTACTATACCTATCGTCTCGACCGGCTTCAGGGCCTGGATCTGCTGAACGCCATTCGCCGGAACATGGCCAGCAACTATGTGCGGGAGCAAGGGTATCGCGCTTGCCGTGACCGCGACATTCGCTATCTGCTCGATAAGGGATACGTCCATGAATTTCGGGTGGCAATCTTTGGCACCAAAAAATCGGGTGTTGAAACAGATAAAATCAGCAAGGGATTTTGCATCGCGAATGAAGTGCCGCTTATCGACCAAAATGCTATCGATGCGCGCTACAGCAAGATTCGGTATTGGCCAAATGGCGACCGGATAGATCCGCGCTTGATCGAGCAAGTCATGGGCTCCTTTCGGGTGGCAACAGCGAAGTATCAGCCATCCGACCTAGGTAAGTTCACCATTAGAACCGTCAGCACTGAGGCTGATGGCTTGATGCTGACTCGAAACATGGAAAAAGAACAAAAAATCACCATAAAGGGGAGCAAATATTGGCCGCAGCATATCAAGGGTCAAGCGCTGGAGAAGAGTTGTACAAACAAGGCTTCTCTAACGGCTTTGATGGTGGGGGGAGTCTATCGGTTTCAGGTGGACGTCAAGGTTAAGCAAGAAATTATTGAAGATGGTGCGTTTACAATTAGCTATCCGGACTGTTTACTTTATAACAAAAAGCCTTGACGACAATATGCCAGAGTTTCCGGCAGCGTGGTGTGTGAGGACGTGATTGAGCATGCAGATTGAAGAGACGGCAATTGCAGACGTAAAAATCCTGTGTCCAAAAAAATTTGGAGATGACAGGGGCTTCTTTTCCGAGGTCTGGAATGCTCAGACGCTGAAAGAAGCGGGACTGGACCTTACTTTCGTGCAGGATAATCATGCCCATAACGCCGAGGCGGGGGTCGTGCGGGGTTTGCACTATCAACTAGCACCGAAGGCACAGGGAAAACTCGTGAGGGCTCTGCGCGGTGCTATTATCGATGTTGCGGTGGATATCCGGGTGGGCTCCCCGACCTTTGGACAGCATGTTGCTGTGGAATTATCTGCGGAAAACTGGCGTCAACTCTGGGTTCCAGCCGGCTTCGCGCATGGCTACTGTACATTGCAGCCGGATACCGAGATCGTCTACAAAGTAACCGACTATTACAGTCCAGAGCATGACTGCGGCATTTTCTGGAATGATCCAGATTTGAATATTAATTGGTCTGTATCGGCAGAAAAGGCAATTCTTTCAGAAAAAGATAAGATTTTGCCTTTATTAAAAGATCAGACAAGATTATTCGAATTCAAGGAAACCAGATGACTGTTTTTGTCACAGGGGGGGCGGGCTTTATTGGTTCCGCACTTGCCCGCGACCTGATTAATCAGGGCAAAGAAGATGTAATGATTATCGACAAGCTGACCTATGCCGGATCGCTTGAAAGCCTGAAACCTGTCAGCAATAGCCCACATTATCATTTTTCACAGACTGATATCTGTGATCGCGATGGCATCGGGGAGTTGTTCAGTAAATACAAACCAACGGCGGTTTATCATTTGGCCGCAGAATCCCATGTGGACAGGTCGATCGATGGCCCTGCGGATTTTGTCCAGACTAATCTTGTAGGCACTTTCACCATGCTGGATGCAGCCTATCAATTTTGGCGCGCGCTCGATGGATCGGCGAAAGATGATTTCCGGTTCCTGCATGTCTCGACAGATGAAGTCTATGGGGAACTCGGACCCGAAGGGTTGTTTTCGGAAACCAGCGCGTATGATCCCAATTCTCCATACTCCGCGAGCAAAGCCGGATCCGACCATCTGGCGCGGGCATGGCATCGCACCTTTGGCCTGCCGGTTTTGGTGACTAACTGTTCCAACAATTACGGTCCATACCAGTTTCCGGAAAAACTTCTTCCGGTGATTATCCTGAACTGCCTAAAAGGCAAGGAATTGCCAGTCTACGGCAAAGGGGAAAATATCCGCGATTGGCTTTATGTGGAAGATCATGCTGCTGCCCTGCAACAGGTTGTCACCTCTGGCAAGATCGGGGAGACTTACATGATCGGCGGCCGGGCAGAGCGGACAAATATTGATATTGTACGCAGCATCTGCCGGATCATGGATAAAAAATTCCCGGAAAAGGCCCCGCATGAAGACTTGATCCGCTTTGTCACCGACCGGCCGGGGCATGATGCCCGCTACGCGGTGGATTGCTCTAAAATAGAGGCGGAGCTTGGCTGGTCCCAATCTCTCAATCTGGAAACCGGTTTGGAAAAGACCGTCGACTGGTATCTTGAAAATCTTGATTGGGTGAAGGCAGTTGCCGCGGATTACACTCAGGAACGTCTCGGCCTGGGAACGAGCGGCTGATGAAGATACTGGTCACGGGCGCAGGCGGGCAGGTGGGGCAGGCGCTGCAAAATCTTGCCTCTTCTCATGAGATTAACGTCATTGCTCTTGATCGACAGGCACTCGATATTACAGATCAATCCGCTGTCCGGGAGCAGGTTCGCAATCTCTCCCCGGATGCGGTGATCAACTCCGCTGCTTATACTGCCGTGGACAAAGCGGAAGAGGACGTAGACGCAGCTTTCGCGATTAATGCCGAGGGAGCGGAAAACTTGGCTCTTGCTTGCGCCGATGCGGATATTCCGTTTCTGCATATTTCCACGGATTTTGTCTTCGATGGTAAAAAGGATGGCGCCTATCTTGAAGATGATGCTATTGCACCGCTCAGTGTGTATGGCAAAAGCAAAGGCGACGGAGAAGCGCGCGTCGCGGCAGCATCCACAAAGTACATTATCCTGCGGACAGCGTGGGTGTTTGGTGGTGCGCAGAATTTTGTCACCACCATGCTTCGTCTCGCGCAAACCCATAAGGAATTGAATATTGTCGATGATCAGACCGGCGGACCGACTGCGGCGAATGATATCGCGGCAAGCCTTCTAAAGATTGCCAAACATACCCATAAGGCCGGGTTTCAGTCTTGGGGAGTATACCATTATTGTGGTGCACCCGCCGTTACCTGGTTTGGTTTTGCAAAAGCCATTTTCGCTCACTCATCTGTCGTCCCGGCTCTCAACCCCATCCCGACAGAAGACTATCCGGTTCCCGCGGAGCGACCAAAGAATTCCGTGCTCGACTGTACAAAAATCAAACAGGTTTTTGGCATTGACCAGCCTGATTGGCAAAAGGCATTATCGGATATATTGGGAAAATAAATCAAAACAAGGACACCCCCCATGGATCGGCAGGATTTCAACTTCTTTCATCCATTTCGTGTGCGCTATTCGGAAATTGATGCGCAGAGTGTGGTATTTAATGCCCACTATCTGACCTATTTCGATACAGCAATTTCGGAATATTTTCGCCATCTGGGCTATGATCATCAGGACTATGTGAAACGGACCGGGCTTGATTTTCATCTCGTGAAATCACTGGTTCTGTACGAGAAACCTATCCTGTTTGACGCTGAGATCGAGGTGGGGTGCCGGGTTGAAAAAATTGGCCGCACCTCCATCACCTTCGTGCTCGCGATATTCGCAAAAGGGGAAGATACCCGCTATTGCACGGGCGAAATTATTTGGGTCAACACTAACCAGACGACCCACAAAACCGAACCTGTCGATGACACTATCCGTGAGATGTTCGAGAAATTTGAGATCAAAGAGTAATAGCGTAGTGCTTCAACCCTAATTCAGTGAAGATGAGTTACGGGTTGCCTTACTTTACCTTCTTGAAACGCATGCCGATGATCCCATGACATTGCCCATAAAGTCCGCCGCCACTGGGTGACTCGGCCCTGAAAAATTTATCTGGCCCATCAAGTACAAAGCGCTCAGTCCATTTCCACTGGCTGCCGCCCGTTGGGTAATCAAAATGGAGATCGACGTAATCATCTGAATTTTCGCCGGAAACGAGTAGCCCGTATCGGTCGCCCCAAACTGTCTGGCTGATTTTTCCTCGTTTAAGATCAAGAATAAAGTTCCAGGTTTTTCCACTACCGCACCAACTTGAATTTCCGTTTCCAGCTTTATATGTGGCGGAAACTTGGCAGAGCCCTGTGGGTTCGAATTCTAAAAACGCCGTCTATTTGGCCGGGTCCTGCGTCTGTCATACTCCAGTTCTGACTGGCACCTGCCTGTTTGATTAAAGTGCCAACTTCCTCCAGCGACGTGAAAGACAGGCTTTTTGGAATGGGAACATTTGTCGGATTATAAAATGGTTGTGTTCGTTGCTCGCAGGCATTTACAACAAAAGCAATAAGGGCAAGAGTCGCAAGGCGAATTAATAATTTCAACAATCCATTCCTTAAATCAACCGAAGGTTAAGCCATCACAATAGCGGCTTCGCATGACATGATAAAGCCTTAAGGGCATATTTTATGTTATATCTGTAGGGGTGTTGGTCAGGATATAGAGGCCGACGCCGATCAGCAGGAAGGGAAAGGCCTTTGGCGCGTATCGCTCCAGAAAGGACTTCGTTTTTGGATGATCGACCGCTTTTTGGGCGCCGAAGGTGAGGATTACCGCAGTAGCGATGATACTTGTAACCATCCAGCCGATTAGGCCGGGGCGGGTATCAGAGAGAAGCGGGGCCAATATCGCGATGGAATCCCAGCTATGAGTGATCATGATCAGCGCAACGGTGAGAAAGCTCCCGCCTTCTTTCAGCGTTACATTGAGGCCAGCAAGCTCTGTAGACTTGCTCCGCCGCAAAAGCTGCCACAACTCGATAATACCAATCCCCAAAGGAACCAGGCCAATATAGGGGATGAATTCAATGGGTAATTGCTGAATACCTTGGGCAAAAAGCAGGCAAATTCCGATCATCACCAGTACGGCTAGAAGATATCCCTGCCGGACCTTGGCAACCCCGTATTTCGGATGTAGCGACAAGGTGACAAGCAGGAAGAGATTATCGATACTGGTCGAAGCAAAGGCCATAAAGCTGATGGCGATGGCTAGAAGAATGTCATGCATGACCAACTTTCCAATATCGCCCTCTTCCCGGCTAGTTAGTTTTTCTCTTCGCCTTGCCCAATATGAAACAGGCAATCCCCGCGAACGACCCTTGCGCCTTGCCGCTTTGCGAGAATGACTCCGTCATCCTCAAAACACAGCTCGATTGGGTCGCGGCCAGGGGTTTCGGTGCGGTGGATCAACGCGGCGGGCTGGCCCGCGCGGACATCCTCTCCCGGATCAGCGAGAGGTTCATACACACCTGGCTCTGTCGCGAAAATACTGCCTTCCGCATTAAATATCCGGCTCTTCTTGGGGGCGGGATCCGGCGCAGTAGTTATTGCGCCAATTTTATGCAAGGAGCGGAGCAGACCATCACCGGCAAGTTTGGGCAGTCCCTTGGATACTGTCCCGCCGCCGGCAAGTTCGGTCAGAATGCTGCAAACCCCGTTGCGAAAAGCCGCTGAAGAGGAAAAACTGCCTGCATCGCTGCGTCCGAAATATAGAGTGTGGGGCAGGCTGAAAGCTTCCGCAATTTCCCGCTTCAACGCGAGGTGCGGATCATCGGAAGTGACAGAAAAGAGCAATGTTGGCGTGTAAAAGAGCGAACTACCACCTGAATGAAGGTCAAATAGAAAATCTGCGCGTTTCAGCAAAGTATGCTCGATATAATGCGCGATCTGTTGTGTCGGGGTGCCGGTATCGCTACCAGGAAAGGAGCGATTGAGATTTCCTTGATCAATCGGGGATGTACGAAGTCCTGCCTCTGCCGCCGGAAAATTTGCCATCGGAAGTATGATGAGTTGGCCGCGTATCTGATCAAGCGGCAGGGTCCGGATCATGTTGGAGAGGATTACTTGCCCTTCATATTCGTCCCCATGATTTCCCGCCATCAGAAGGACTGTTGGGCCGTCTCCATTTTTCATGCTGGCGATCGGGATCGGGATGTAGCCGTAGGCGGATCGATGAACGGAATGGAGCAGCTGTAGATATCCATGTTGGATACCATCTTTATCGAAATCAATTTTGGTAGAGATAAGCGAGGACATAGACGGGCACCCGGAACAAATGAAAAATATTGTCTTACTATATCCATCCAATTAGATAGGCCCAAGAAAGAAGTGCCGGAGTGTCAGGGAAAAGGCATAAAAATAGCCCGCCACTGGGGCGGGCTATTCCTGATTAGAGAAGGATCAGATTAGGCGGCTTTACTTTCGAGAAGCTTGCCCTTGTTGATCTCAATGGTGCGCGGTTTGAGCTCCTCCGGAATTTCACGGACGAGGTCAATATGAAGCAGGCCATTTTCCATGGCGGCACCGACGACCTTGACCGTTTCTGCAAGCTCGAATTTCTGGACGAAAGAACGGGCTGCGAGGCCGCGATGCAGATATTCTGCTTCTTCCTTGTCCTCTACGGACTTACCACTGATTTTCAGGGTGTTCTGATTGGCGACCACTTCGAGCTGATCTTCCGTAAAGCCAGCCACTGCCATCGTGATCCGGAAATGATCCGCATCGGTTTTTACGATATTATAGGGCGGAAATCCGTTGTCGGCCGACGCTCTTTCCAAGCCATTGAAAAGTTGCTCTATCCGGTCGAAACCAACGGTTGAACGCATCAGGGGTGAAAAATCATAGCTACGCATTTGTATATTCTCCTATGAAGCAATATATATCCGGGCCCCCCAATCTGGGGCAAACCCTTGTTATCAGACCCAAAATCGGCATCCGATGCACTGTATATGAGGTGCATTTTTATAGATTCAAGGCCTCTAAATATGGAAAATTAACTTTTGGAGGCTAGATTTTTCCTGCAAACCCACGAATAATTCCCGTTCACTAACGCAACAAAGGATAGCCGATGGGCGTCAGCGATGATGATGGAACGCAGATCAAGGCGCAGACCATCTTTTTCACCCGTACCTATGATGAAACATTGGATCTGGTGAAAGAGGCTCGTAGCTATCTTGCCGGTCCAGGACAGGTTGCCGCAAAAGCCATGCCGGCGGAGGCAAGTTTCGGCTATGCGGCAGAATCATTGCGGCTCACCACGCGGCTGACAGAAAGCATGTCTTGGCTGCTATTTCAGCGCGCCCTGCAAGAGGGGGAGATTACGTTGGAAGAATCGCAAGAAGAGGAATGTCATCTACAGCATATGGATGTATGCCTCGCGGAGGACACCGCTTGCGACCCCAGGATGCTGCCGGAGGAGCTGCAATCCTTACTGGAGCGAAGTGAGCGCCTTTACCAGAGGCTGGTTCGGCTGGATGAGCAGGGAAAACACGCCTTTATGCGCGCCCAGCTTTAAACGCATCATCAGAATTTGTGAAACCGGCAACAAAAAAGGCGCTCAAATGAGCGCCTGATCCGCAAACCCGTGTGGGTTCAGATTCTCTTTAGCTTGATTTGATGCCGAAATTCGCAAAACGCTTGTTGAATTTCGCGACCTGGCCATCATCACGCAGATGCTGCTGGCCACCAGTCCATGCCGGATGCGTTTTCACGTCGATGTCCAGCTTCAAAACATCGCCTTCCTTACCGTAAGTAGAACGGGTTTCAAAGGTTGATCCGTCGGTCATTTCGACGGTGATCATGTGGTAATCTGGATGTATTTCTTTTTTCATGTCGGTTCACCCTTTGGGGGACGCTAAAATTCGCTCAGCGGGCCTTATATTAAAGCTGAGACATTATGGCAAGCAAAGATATGTTTTTTGGCATTTTTTCTTGCATTCCTGGCTATGACCGTTACACCCAAGAACTGGAATTTAAGACATAATAAAGGCAGGTATAGCTGCGTGACTGATGTAAACGGAATCGCTCCTGACGTGGATGAGAAGGAAAAGTCTAAACAGGTGGTAACGCACCTTTGGCAACTTTGGCGATTCGTCAAGCCCTACAAGCTACAGGTCTTTGGTGCCTTGATCGCGCTTATCGTTGCAGCGGGAACCACTTTGTGGATAGGGCAGGCGATCCGCAATCTTCTGGATAAGGGATTTACTGCCGGCCCGGAAAGCCTTGATCGGGTTTTTATCGGCTTGATGGGCGTGATCACTTTACTCGCTTTCGCTACTTTTGGTCGCTACTTTTTGGTTTCCTGGATAGGAGAGCGGGTCATCTCGGATGTCCGAAAGGCAGTTTTTAACCACGTATTGACCCTCAGCCCGGCCTTTTTCGAAATTACCCGCACAGGTGAGGTGCTTTCGCGCCTGACAACCGATACAACGCTGATCCAGACGGTTATCGGGTCATCAATTTCTGTGGCGCTTCGGAACTTTCTTCTGTTTATCGGCGGCCTCGCGTTTCTGATCTATACGAGCCCGGCGCTCTCGGGGATGGTTTTGATGGTGGTCCCCATCGTGTTGATACCCATAATCGTCTTTGGTCGGATAGTGCGTAAGCTCAGCCGGTCCAATCAGGATAGTATCGCGGCAGTCAGTTCGCGCGCGGATGAGACTTTACGCGCGATTCAGACATCGCAGGCCTACACCCACGAAGACCATGATCGCGCACAATTCAGTAAGGATGTCGAAACCAGCTTTCGTATCGCCGTAAAACGTATCACCGCCCGCGCCTGGTTGACGGCGCTGGTCATTCTGCTGATCTTCGGCGCGATTGATTTTGTCCTCTCCAGAGGGGCAACGGCTGTCGTTGACGGCAGCATGACCGGCGGGACATTGGGTGCCTTTGTCTTTTATGCGGTAATTGTCGCGGGTTCGATGGGATCGCTCAGTGAAGTCTGGGGTGAGTTGCAACGGGCGGCAGGCGCGTCAGAACGGCTCATGGAACTGCTCGTGGAAGAGCCCTCTGTCACCGTCTCGGCGAATCCACTTCCTCTTGGGGCAACGATTGAAAAGAATATCCATTTCGATGATGTCACTTTTCATTATCCGTCTCGGCCGGATCAGGCGGCGCTCAATGACTTCTCGCTTGAAATTCGAAAAGGCGAAACTGTTGCGCTGGTCGGACCGAGTGGGGCAGGCAAGACCACAATATTTCAGCTCCTGCTGCGATTTTATGATCCGCAGTCGGGCTGTATTACCATCGATGGCACAAATATCGCCAAGGTCGATCCGGTCTACCTCCGGGCGCTGATGGGGCTGGTGCCACAGGATGCGGTCATTTTCGCCGATACCGCCATGGAGAATATCCGGTACGGTAGACCGGAGGCGAGCGATGATGAAGTGCGTGCCGCCGCCGAAGCCGCCGTCGCCACCGAATTTATCGATGCCATGCCTGAAGGATTTCACACGGAATTCGGCGAGCGGGGGATCAAGCTCTCTGGCGGTCAGAAACAGCGTATTGCGATTGCGCGGGCAATCTTGCGCGATCCGGAGATTCTCCTGCTGGACGAAGCCACATCCGCGCTCGATGCGGAAAGCGAGCGTCAGGTGCAGATCGCTCTTGAGCATCTCATGGAGAACCGAACGACCCTGGTTATCGCGCATCGGCTCGCTACTGTGCTTAACGCCGACCGGATTATCGTGCTGGAAAATGGCCGTATCGTTAATCAGGGTACTCATGAGGAATTGATGGCTGAGGACGGGCTTTACGCCAAGCTTGCCAAGCTGCAATTCGACGTGGGTCGGAACGCACTATCCGCATAAAACCTTCTTCAGAACGGCTTCAAGCTGGCTATGGATGGTCTGCAAGCTGAAATGCTGCTCATAGTAGGTCCTCGCGGCGGCGCCACGCGCCTCTAGCCGGTTTGGCGCAAGAGCAAGCCGCTTCACGTTTTCTGCGAGTGCATGTGCGTCCCCCGCCGGAATTTCGACCAGACCCTCGCTCTTCGGGGCGGGATAGGCGGTGGATTCGCGTGTGATCACAACCCGACCACAAGCGAGCGCTTGATAGACTTTATTGGGGATCACCCGCGCGGCCTTACCGCTTTTCCCGAAAACACCAAGCAATATATCTGCTTTATGGATGCGAGCGGGTAGGTCTTCATAGGGCGTATAGCTCTCGAATGTGATCGCGGGGTGATCTCCGGCTGCTTCTTCACATATGGCTTTCAGTGGGCCATCACCAAGCAAGGTCCAGCGGATAGGGGCGTCACAGAGCTTCGCCGCCTCGACAATGACCTCCGGTGCCTGCAGGCTAATAAAACTGCCATAGAAGAGCGCCTCAGAAGGTTCCTGAGGGCGTCTCTCAGTGAGTGGGGCGGGGCAGAACAGGCTCTCTTCCGCTCCAACCGCGACGACGTGAATTTTTTCAGGAGAAAGGCCAAATGTATCCGCAAAAAATTCCGCATGGCCCGCTGTATCGGCGACGATCTGGTCGGCGGATGAAAAGATGGAGCGTTCTTTTTCAAGAAGCTTTGCCGCCTGAGGACTGTCCGCCGTAAACTTCCGTCGTTCAAACACCTGTTTATCATAGGCGGAGATCATTGGATCGAAGACAAGCGGCACGTTATGTCGCCGGGCCCATCTTGCCGCGGCAGCCATATCGCGCTGACGAAAGGCAGGCAACCAAAGAATATCCGGTTTCTTTATGCCTTTCAGGGTTGCTTCCAGATCACCAAGCGAACTGAGGCGAGGTCGAAAATCAATAATCTTCCAGCCGAACGCGGAAAAGGCCTGACGTAGGATTCGGTTGCGGGAATAGTCAGGATCAAAACGGCCCCACCAGAGAACAGTTCCTGCGGCTTTGCTCATGACACCAGATCCAACTCTCCGATCACATGCCCTAACGAAAGATCGGCAAGATCATCCTTGCGCAGAACCCGCACATCCGGGCCGCGTGGGCGGGACATATTCGGATCGGACGCGCGGGAGAAAAGCACCACCGTCTTGCAGCCCACAGCGGAAATAAGATGCAGCGGCCCTGTATCATTGCCAACCGCGAGAACCGCTCCCGCGCCAAGAGAGGCAATATCACCGAAATCTGTCTTGGAGGAAAGATCAAGGGTGTTGGGGCAGGCATTGGTGATCGTTGCAATCGCCTCGGCTTCCGCCTTGCCGCCAATCAAAACGGGTGTAATGCCTTTTTCATCCAAATACTCGGCAAGTTCGGCAAAACGAATAGCAGGCCAGCGTTTTTCCGGCCGGTGCGCCGAGCCGCCGGGCACGAGCAATGCGTATTTTGCGGGCAGGTTGAACTTGGAAATATTTGTCATTGCCCAGGAAAAATCAGGCGTTGGAACGGTCTTTATCCCTGCGACCTTCAACTGATCGATATGCCGTTCGATTGTGTGGATTTTAGTGCGAAGCGGGCTATCATGTGGGTGGGAGCAGCCCTTTGCTACGCCGCACCACTCCGGTTTTCGCCGTTTTGGAAAGAAATTGAAGTAGCTATTTGTCCGGGTCGAGGTTTGCAGATCATAGACCCGGTCGAATTTTCCGCCGCGCAGCTTCCAGATTAGGGGAATGAGCTTGGAAAGTTGCCAGATCTTCGGCCGTTCGTCGATCCAGATTTCATCAAACAGGCCGGATTTCTCAAGGAAGGCAGCGAAGGGACGGGTGGTCAGCAATACAATGCGCGCGTCCCCATGATGGGCGCGGATAGCCTGAAACGGACCCTGTGCGAGGATCACGTCGCCAAGCGCGCCATGCTTGATGACAAGGATATTCCGGCCCTTTCCCGCCATCTAGCGTTCCGTCAGCTTCAGCTCGATCCGCCGGTTGCGAAGATAGCCGATCTCGTCATCGCGGTTGTCAATCGGTTGAAACTCGCCAAATCCGGTTGGTGCGAGACGCTTGGCAGGAACCCCCTGACTGATCAGAAATTTTGTCACGGAAAGAGCGCGGGCGACAGAAAGTTCCCAGTTGGAGGGGAAGCGCGCCGTACTGATGGGCTGACTATCCGTGTGTCCATCAACGCGGAGGATCCAGTCGATATCCGTTGGGATGTCTTTCGCAATTTCGAGCAGGGTTGCAGCAAATTTCGCCATATCTTGTTTGCCTTCGGGCCCAAGCTCCGCCTGTCCGGCATCAAAGAGGACTTCCGATTGGAAGACGAAGCGGTCACCGACAATGCTGATGCCGGGACGGTTTTTAAGCACCTCCCGAAGTTTTCCGAAGAACTCGGAGCGATACTGTTGCAACTCCTGTACTTTTGCAGCGAGCGCCTGATTAAGACGTTTGCCAAGATCGGCGATCTGTGCCTGTTGTTCCACGTCTTTGGCCTCGCTCGCATCCAGTGCCTGATTTAGTTTGGCAAGTTCATTTCGGAGCGCGCTGATCTGGGCGTTGAGGGTCGCGACCTGTGCCCGCGCTGCGGCGGAAAGTTCTTCTTCTTCGGTCAGCTTATCTTGCGTCTGTAAGTAAAGTGTTTGTAATTCGGCAAGGCGAATTTCGCGCTCCTCAATATCTTTCTGCGCGAGATTTGTCCGTTCCTCTTCATCCGCGATACGAGCCTCCAGCTCCTTGCTGCGATCGCGCAGGCTACCGATCTCGGTATCTTTATCCTCGATCGTGGCGGCGAGTTTGCCGACTTCTTCTTCAAGCTTTTTGCGTGTTTCCTCAAGTGCCGTAATATCGCGTTTCAGGCTTTCAAGTTCGGCAAGATTGGCCTTCAGACTTGCTTCGCTTACGTCCAGCTTGCCTTCCACCTCGGCGGTTTTATCCTTTTCCTCGCGCAAGAGGACCGTCAGGCGGTCCCGATCTTCTTCAGCGGAGAGCGCGCGGCTGGTCAGGGTGTCAAGTTGGATGATAACGTTGTCGCGTTCTTCCGCGAGCTTTGTCATATCGATATTAAGTTGGGCGATCTGGCCTTCCAAGTTTGCGCTGGTTCGCCGTTCAATCGCCAGAAGATCGGCTAACTCATTGACCTGCTGATTGAGTTTTTCGAGCGCAGCATCGCGGCCGGAAAGGGCTTGCGAGAGGAAAAACTGTGCGAGCACGAAGACGACCAACAGGAAGATAATTACCAGCAAGAGAGTGGTCAGCGCATCGACGAAGCCCGGCCAAATCTCGTAAGGGGCGCGTTGTCCGCGGCGTCTACGAGCCATAACTTACTCCGTCCTTAGTGGCAGGCACGATCTCAACCACGACGGCTTTCTTCCGCAATGGCGGCGATTGTCCGGGTCAGAAGCTTGATATCGCTGCGAATTTCCTGAACCACCTGTTCGCGGCCATCGGCGCTTTCTTCCATCAGGCGGACCATATGCACATCCAGATTACGAAGGTGATTGCGGCTTGCTTGATCAAGCCCGGCGCTCTCAGCGGATTTCGCAAGCCGCTCAAAGAGCGGTTTCAGTTCCGTCTGGCCTTCGGCAAGCTTGATCAGCAGATCCTGCTCTGTTCGCATTTGATCGGTGAGGGCCGCGAGACGCTCGCTGAGATTAATGAGGGAGTTTTCCGCCGATCCGCGCTTGTCTTCATTCCGGGAGAGGGTGCGTTGGAGGTTGTTTAAACTTTCCGCCGTTTGCTCAAGCAGCGCCTGGACATAGGCGGGAACGCTTTGGTCACCTTCGGTAATGGTGCCGGAGCCGGAACTTGTAAAGCGGGTAATGGATGTCAGCCATTCTTCCAGATCGCCGTAAAACCGGTTCTGTGCCTGCCCCGCTTGCATATCGAGGAAGCCGAGAACCAGCGATCCGGAAAGCCCGAAGAGCGAGGAGGAAAAGGCGATCGACATACCAGAAAGTGGTTTTTCCAGGCCGACCTTTAATTCATCAAAAATGGCAACAAAATCTCCACCGCCGCCAACATTGAGCGTGGAAATGGCATCTCCGACAGACGCCACAGTCTCCAGCAGGCCCCAGAAAGTGCCGAGTAGACCAAGGAATACCAGCACATTGATTAGGTAGCGCGAAATGTCGCGGCCTTCATCAAGGCGGGCGCTGACACTGTCGAGCAGTGTGTTCATTGTAACGGCGGTCAGCCGGACGGGGCCATTGCTGTCGCTGAAAATCGTATAGAGCGGCGCCAGCAGACGCGGGGGCCTGACCGTCGGTTGCGATGATTCAAGGCGGCGCAAGCTATGGGTCCAGTTGATTTCCCCGGTTAGCATGAACACCTGACGGAAGATAAACAGAACGCCGAAAAGCAGGACCAGAAGGATAAGACCGTTTA
The DNA here is from genome assembly GCF_020731145.1 of Sneathiella sp. HT1-7. Lineage (GTDB taxonomy): Bacteria > Pseudomonadota > Alphaproteobacteria > Sneathiellales > Sneathiellaceae > Sneathiella. The sequence continues at coordinate 345,095 of NZ_JAJFZN010000003.1, forward strand.
ACAGCTGATTTGCAAAAAAAGCGATCTGAAGCTGTGGATAGAGAAAGGCGGAAATGGCAATGGCAACGCCGATAAAAATCGTCATACGGATCAGGTAGCGCCGTGGTTTCTTGATATTCGGCGTACCGGCTAGACTGTGGGTTTCGACATTGGGAATAGTTGACATGGCTACCTTGTAATCATGAGGAGATCAACACGGTCAGATGGCCCGTTGCCTTCCGGCTCGCCCAGCGCCCGCACTTCAATTTGTCGGTTATCAATACCCAGTTCCATCAGCTTTGAACGAACCGCAAGCGCCCGACCGAGTGAGAGACGTCGCGCCGCGCTGACGCTATTGCCACTACCATAGGCAAGGAGTTGGACATTCCGCCGGTCGCCGTCCTTCACCTGATCGGCGATGACTTGCAGGGTGGTTTGCGCCTCCGTCGACAGATCCACCGCACCTTCGGTAAAGAGAATGCGCGTGAGATTGTCAGTAATATCAGATGACGTGGTCGATGCGGGTGTTCCTGCATCAGGCGCAATAGCAGCAAGCTTGATTTCTTCCTCAGTCGCAGCCTCTGGTTCTGTCACATCGACGCTGGTCGCAGCCACAGTTTCAACTGATGAAGAGGTGGTCTCAGTCTCTGCGGGGTTCGCGTTAGCAGTTTCGGCAAGGGGGACATCAGTCGTTTTGACAATTTTTTCTGCCGCAATGTCCGCGACTTTTGCTTTGGATTCCTCAACAATTTCAGGTGTTGGGATCGGTGCGGTATCCATCTTGACGACGGGGATAGCCACATCCTCAAACTTCGCTTCTTCCGTGGGTTCCGGCAGTTTAGACGGATTGACCCGCGGGACCGGGATGGGCTTTGCCTCTGCGACAGTCGTTTCAGGAAGCGTCAGTTCCGGCTTGGTAAGCGGCTTGACGATTTTTTGAGACGGCGCGGAGGAGGTGCTTTTCTTGAGGGACGGCGGGGTCAGTACGATCACTGAATTGCCATCAATAATCCGGGTCGGAAGCTTGAGTTGCGGACTTGAATATTTTAGTGCATCCAGGTTGACCTCAACCGCCGGTCGCGTTGAATTGCTCGTTTCCGCGTAGGCCGGGGCAGTATGGATGCCGATAAGGGGAATGGATACTGCAAGAGAGGCAAGCAGGGAAAACGAGTAAGTTGCCGTTGGCAATTTGGTCACTGGCTCCCTTCCTTTCCTTTTAACCGATAACTAACATCAAATTCACGCGAACTTTACGTCCGAGGCTCATATCTGCCAATTGAAATTGTCAACTTTACGACAGGCGAATGAACCGCTTTGCACCATAACTTAGCGCGCGCGCGCCCACAATCCCTTAGTTTGCATTCAAATCGACCGGTTGACATAATTTTCGGCAACTCTCTGGTGTTTAGCTTTATGAAAGGATTTTTTGCTATTATTGATTTACTTAATGGCGAAAAGATACAATTTAATGGAGCTTTCTGAAAGAAGGATCTGATTTAATGAAACTTGATACCATAGCGCTGATACTGGCTGTCTTTGCCGGCGCGGTTTATCTATTCTTTCTGATTTTTGCCGGTGCAACAGCCTCATTTCCTTTCGGAGCAATCCTCTTCATCGTGTTGGCCTGTTTCTTCTACTTGCTGGCGCGTGTCTTGTGGCAGCGGAAAGCCAGTGACGAAGATGATTATTATGAACGAAATATCGATAAGTAAGTGAGAGTAACGATGATTGTAGCGACCACAGAAGAAATTGAAGGTCAGGAAATTGCCGAAGTGCTTGGTCTGGTTAGGGGGAATGTGATTCGCGCTAAGCATATTGGCACGGACATTATTGCGGCACTGCGTAACCTTGTTGGCGGCGAAGTTCGGGAATACACAAAACTGATGGGAGAGGCCCGCGAGCAGGCGACAGATCGCATGATCACCGAAGCCAAGCTGAAAGGAGCGGATGCCGTCATCGGGATGCGCTTCACAACTTCCATGGTGATGGCAGGCTCTGCGGAAATCCTTGCCTATGGCACAGCAGTGCGGCTGGTTCCGAAGACATGAGCCGCGACTGCCATAGAATAGAACCGGTTAGTAGTCTTTTTCGCCGATTTCGATAACGCATTTGCCGTCGACTTTGCGATCAATTACGGCATCAAGTGCATCAACGAATTGGTCAAGAGAAAAACGGGCGCCGATCTCGGGCTTGATGAGGCCTTTTGAGTATAAATCAAGGACACCAGCCGCCATTTCGTCGAGGGCATCGATATATTGCTTTCGGTTACCGCCGGGCGACCAGCCGAAGAAATGGCCAAGGTTGAAGCCCATAGCTGATGCGTTTTTCAGCAAGAGTGTATTGGCCGCGATTTTGGGAATCTCCCCGCAGGCATAACCGATGGTCAGCAATCGCCCTTCCCACGCGAGGGAGCGGATGGACTGGATTGTCACATCGCCACCGATGCTGTCATAGACAAGATCAACCCCGCGACCGTTGGTTAGGTCCATTACGACATCGCGAAAATTGGATTCCCGGTGATCGATGACGTGGTCCGCGCCGTGATGGCGGGCTGTCTCGCAATGATTTTTTCCGCCGGCGACAGCAATCACCGTTGCGCCAAGGGCCTTGCCGATCTCGACAGCTGCCGTTCCAACAGCTCCGGCTGCACCGTGAACGAGCAATGTCTCTCCGCTTTGCAAGTTGGCCCGGCGGATGAGCGCCCCGTAAGACGTGTTGTAGGAGGTGATCAGCGCGGAGCCAACGGCGGGGTCCATTTCCTTCGGTATCTTGAAGCAGGCGACATCTTCAATTTTACAGAAACCGGCTGCACCACCGTGATCGACGCTGCACATGACATGATCGCCAACGGCAACGCGACTTACATTCTCTCCCACGGCGTGAACGATACCGGCGGCCTCTGTCGAGGGAATGTAGGGGAGGGGCGCCTTGCGCTGGTACTTTCCTGCAATGTTGAGGGAGGCAGCGAAACTTACCCCGGCCGCTTTATTGCGGACAACAACTTCGCCAGGGCCGGGCTCTGGAACGGGGAGGGTTTCGAGTTTGGCAACATCTCTATAGTTGCCGAATTCATGGATGACGATAGCGCGCATGTCACGTTGATCCTGACTTATTATTGATTGAAAAACAGGGCCTTACTATAGCCGAGCTATCATCTGGAACAAGCTGTGATCGAGTGTTTTTTATCGCCCGAGGCGGATTTTCCGGAATATTTCCATCATCTGGCTATTGATCCCGCTGTTGGTGGCGAGGATATCGCCTTTTTCCAGCATCTTCTCGCCGCCATCAAGTTGTGAGACAAGAGCGCCAGCCTCGCGCGCGATGATAATGCCAGCGGCAATATCCCATTCAGCGAGATTTCGCTCCCAAAAACCATCATACCGGCCAGCAGCAACATAGGCGAGATCGAGGGCGGCAGACCCGAACCGGCGCACTCCAGCGGAAACGGACATGACCTGCTCAAGTTCCTGCAGAAATTTTCCGTGATCTGTCTTTCCCGTAAAGGGGATGCCGGTCGCCAGAATGCAATCGGTCATCTTTGTCCGGCTGGAAACCCGAAGGCGGCGATCGTTCATATAGGCGCCACCGCCTTTTTCTGCCCAGAAAAGCTCGTCCTTCACTGGGTCGAGGATAATACCGGCAATGATTTCCTTGCCCGACTTAACGCCGATGGAAATGGAGAAATGGGGCAGGCCATGCAGGAAGTTTGTCGTGCCATCAAGAGGATCGACAACCCAATAAGTCGTACCATCTTTTGCCTCGACAACGCCACCTTCTTCCAGGATAAAACCAAAATCAGGGCGCAGGCGGCCGAGTTCCTCACGTAGCGTCGCCTCGCAGGTCAGGTCTGCCTGGGAAACAAAATCCGCCGGGCCCTTGCGGGAAACTTGCAAATGCTCAACCTCGTTAAAGTCACGAAGCAGCTTGCGGGCCGCTTTGCGCGCGGAAAGCTCCATTGCGTTAATAATTGCGGATTTTCTCGCCATCGGCTTTTGCCTTACAGTTAATCAGGAAGCGGGGATTGCTGCGGTCTTTAGTCCGCCCGCTTGAGATACTCGGATGTTTCCGTGTTGACAATGATTTTCTCGCCCGTCCCGCAAAATGGAGGCACCATCACCCGAATACCGTTCTCAAGTATAGCCGGTTTGTATGACGAGGCGGCGGTCTGCCCTTTGACGGTGGGCTCGGTTTCCGTAATTTCAAGCGTGACCTGCTCGGGCAGGATCACGGTCAGCGGACTTTCCTCATGAAATTCAATCTCGACATCCATGCCGTCCTGCAGGAAGGCAGCACGTTCACCAACCATATCTTTTGAAATCGATACCTGTTCATAGTTGCTTGTATCCATGAAGGTCAGCAATTCGCCATCTTCAAACAAAAACTGATGCGGTTTCTGTTCCAGGCGGACCTTTTCGACGGATTCAGAGGCGCGGAAGCGCTCATTCAGCTTGGTGCCATCGCGGAGGTTTTTAAGCTCCACCTGCAGATAGGCGCCGCCCTTGCCGGGTTGCGTATGTTGAATCTTCACGGCGACCCACAGGCCACCTTTATGCTCGATCACATTGCCCGGACGGACAGCATTTCCATTAATTTTCATGATTTTTCATTGCTCTCGTCAAAAAATTCTGGGCGGAACCTACCAGTTTGCCACGACCTTATCAATCACCCGATTAAAGGCAGTAACTGCTTCCTTCGGGCCGTCCTTGTAATCCCAGATACCACCAGCGACAGCCAGAAAATCCGCACCGCTCTCTAAAAGGATATCCGCATTCTCCACCGTGATTCCACCAATGGCGACAGAGGGGATCAACGTTGTCTCCGACCACCAAGCCAGGAGCTCCGGTTCCGCCTTGACGGTGTTCGCCTTGGTGGAGGAGGGGAAGAACGCGCCAAAGGCCACATAATCGGCCCCATCGTCGCCGGCAACCATCGCCAGATGCTTTGAGTTTTTGCAGGTCACCCCGATAATTGCATCAGGCCCCAGAATTTCGCGGGCCTGTTTATAGGGTGTATCATCCTGACCGATATGAACACCGTCAACATGAAGCTCTTTTGCGAGGTCCACGTCGTCATTAAGAAGAAACGCTACGTCTGCCTCTTCTGCGATAGGAAAAAGACGTTTAGTCGCTGCAATAACTTCTTCGGCGGGACGATCTTTCAGGCGAAGCTGAAAACAGCCAACATCGCCGCCTTTAAGCGCATCACGGAATGCGATCTCGAAAGCATTGAGATCAATGACCGGCGGTGATATCAGGTAGAGGCGGGGACGTTCCCGACCTTCTTCAGACGTTGTCCCCATAAAACCTTATTCCATATCCGAACTGTATTCGCCGTCGCGGGCGGCGCTGGTCAGCTTGGCGCGATGCAGGAAGGCGTTCTGCGCAGCTTCCACATTCTCAGCCTTGCCCTGCCAGGTGGCAAGGGCGGAAGCCTGAAGTGCCCGGCCGAAGGAATAGCTGATTTCCCATGGGAACTTGCCCATTTTATTCATGGCATTGAGATGCTCAGTCGCCTGTTGCTCGCTCTGTCCGCCGGAGAGGAAGACAATACCCGGAACAGCGGCTGGCACGGTTTGCTCAAAACAGTAGAGGGTTTTCGTTGCAACTTCCTCGACACTGGCCTGCTCGGGGCAGTCTTTGCCGGAAATAACCATATTCGGTTTCAGCAACATCTGCTCAAGCACGACGCGCTGTTTGTATAGCTCGTCAAAAACGGTTTTTAGTGTCGTTTCCGTCACCGCATAGCATTCGTCAATATTATGATCGCCATCCATCATCACTTCCGGTTCGACGATCGGGACGATACCCGCTTCCTGACAAAGCGCCGCATAGCGGGCAAGGGCGTGGGCGTTAGTATCGATACAATATTGGCTGGGCGCGCTGTCTCCGATGGAGATCACGGCGCGCCATTTGGCGAAACGTGCACCGAGTTTGTGATATTCATTGAGCCGGTCGCGGAGGCCGTCCAGCCCTTCGGTTACGAGTTCACCTTCAGAAAAGGCGAGAGGCTTCGCGCCTGTATCGACCTTGATGCCGGGGATAATGCCCTGCTTCATGATCAGATCGGTCAGCGGGCCGCCATTTTTCGACTGCTGACGGAGGGTTTCATCATAGAGGATCACACCACTGATATAGTCGCCGGCCCCCTTTGAGGAGAGCAGCAACTCGCGGTAATCGCGGCGGGTATCTTCCGTGCTGGGCGTGTTGATAGTATCAAGGCGTTTCTTGATGGTTCCAGTGCTTTCATCCGCGGCAAGAATGCCCTTGCTGGGGGCGACAAGTGCTTTCGCAATATCTTCTAGGTCCATGTCATCCATTTTCTTCACCTCTTAAAATTATTTGCCGGGTCAGCGGCTAAGCGCGGCAACCCCAGGAAGCGTCTTGCCTTCCATCCATTCGAGGAAGGCGCCGCCTGCTGTCGAGATATAGGTCAAACCCTCGGTAACGCCTGCTTTTGCGAGCGCTGAAACCGTATCGCCGCCACCTGCGACAGAAATAAGTGCGCCAGATTTTGTCAGTTTTTCAGCTTCCTTGGCGACAGCGGTTGTGCCGTCACCGAAAGGATCAATCTCGAAGGCGCCGAACGGGCCGTTCCAGATCAGCGTTTTTACTGTCGCAAGACGTTCTTTGAGCAAGGTAACAGATTCAGGTGCTATATCGAGAATCATTTCGTCCGCCTGTACATCATTGACATGCGCCGTCCGGTTGGCGGCCCCGGCCTTGAATTCCTTGGCTAGCACAACATGAGAGGGAAGCATTACATCGCAACCGACCTTCTCGGCCTTCGCAAGGATCTCGGAGGCTGTCTCGGCAAGATCATGCTCGCAGAGGGACGCGCCAACATTCACGCCCTTTGCATTGAGAAAGGTATTGGCCATACCGCCACCAATCACAAGCACATCCACCTTCTCGATCAGATTGAAGAGAAGTTCAAGTTTGCTGGAAATTTTTGCGCCGCCGACAACTGCCATAACCGGGCGAGCAGGTTTCTCAAGCGCTTTTGAAAGCGCAGTGAGCTCGGCTTCCATATTCCGGCCAGCGTAGGCGGGCAAGAGATGGGCGAGGGCCTCGGTCGATGCATGGGCACGGTGGGAACAGGAAAAGGCATCGTTCACGTAAACATCGCCAGCAGCGGCGAGTTCTTTTGCAAAATCCGCATCATTCTTTTCTTCACCCGCGTGATAGCGGACATTCTCGGCAAGCAGGATATCACCCGCCTTGGCCGAGGCGATAGCCGCCGCAACCGGTGTGCCAATGCAATCGTCAATAAAGGTAACCGGCCGCTTGATATGAGCGGCCAGCCCGTCGGCAATAGGACGGAGGGACATTTCCGGGACGACCTTGCCTTTGGGGCGCCCGAAATGGCTGAGCAGAAGGACTTTCGCGCCCTTATCTGCAAGCTCGGTCAAAGTTGGCAGGATACGGTCAATACGGGTGAAGTCGGCAATCTTGCCTTCCTCCACTGGCACATTGAGATCGACACGGACCAGAACCGTTTTTCCGCTGGCATCCAGATCATCGAGAGTTCTGAAATCAACCATGTTGTTACTCCGTCCCAGTTTGTGCGTTACTTGGCGTTTGCCATGGCAAGTGCCGTATCGCTCATCCGGTTGGAGAAGCCCCATTCGTTGTCGTACCAGCTCAGGACACGAACGAAGGTGCCGTCGATGACCTGAGTCTGGGTCAGATCGAAGGTGGAAGAGGCCGGGTTATGATTAAAGTCGATGGAGACAACTGGATCGCTGTTCGCGTCGAGGACACCTTTCAAGCGACCGTTTGCGGCCTCAGAGATGGCATCGTTGACTTCTTCCTTGGTGGTCGAACGACCGGCGACGAAGGTCAGGTCAATCATGGAAACATTCGGTGTTGGCACGCGAACCGAAGTTCCATCAAGCTTGCCAACCAGTTCCGGCAGCACGAGACCAACGGCCTTGGCAGCGCCAGTCGAGGTTGGGATCATTGACATACCGGCTGCCCGTGCGCGACGCGGATCGGAATGTAGCGTATCCAGAACCGGCTGATCGCCTGTAAAGGCATGAATAGTCGTCATGAAGCCATGAACCAGACCAACAGAGTCGTTCAATACTTGCGCAACCGGTGCCAGACAGTTTGTGGTGCAGGACGCGTTGGAAACGATCGTGTGATCTTTCGCCAGCTTGTCATGGTTGACGCCGTAAACGACGGTCAGGTCAACATCTGTTCCCGGAGCGGAGATAAGGACTTTCTTCGCACCTGCTTCGATATGCTTGGCGGCGGCTTCGCGCTTGGTAAAGATGCCAGTACATTCAAAGGCGATATCGACATTGAGGGCGCCCCAAGGCAGATCGGCAGGGTTACGCTCTGCGGTGACCTTGATTGGGCCACGGCCGAGATCGATGGTGTCGCCGTCAACCGTTACCGTGCCGGGATAGCGGCCATGCACGCTGTCATATTTCAGAAGGTGGGCGTTGGCTTCAACCGAACCCAGATCATTGATTCCGACAACTTCAATATCGGTCCGGCCAGATTCATAGATTGCCCGAAGGATATTCCGTCCAATCCGTCCAAAACCGTTAATTGCTACACGAACAGTCATTTTCTTCTACTCCTGATTGCCGGTCTCTTAGTTTCTGCCGGCCTTTGCTCTTAAGTTAAAGCCTGTCTTTTGCCGATGCGACAATTGCCTCGGCGGTGATTCCAAAATGTTTATATAGTTCGCCCGCCGGAGCGGAGGCGCCAAAGCTGTCAATGCCAACAAAACCGCCTTCCGTGCCGGTATATCTTTCCCAGCCCATGGAACAGCCCGCTTCAACAGCAATTCTTACAGTATCTGTATTAAGTGTTTCTTTTTTGTAAGCATCGTCCTGTTTTTCGAACAATTCCCAACATGGCATGGAAACAACCCGTGTGCCGATACCTTCGCTTTCCAGCATCTTCTGTGCTTTCAGGGCGAGGGATATTTCTGACCCGGTTGCAATAAGGGTGACTTTTGCGTCCAGATTGGCGGCGGCCAGCTCATATCCACCCTTGCCGCAGAGATTTTCTGCGGTGTGGGTTTTCCGAACCAACTCCAGACCCTGACGGCTGAGCGACAGGATGGATGGCGTGGATTTGGACTGAAGAGCTAGCTGCCAGCATTCTGCCGTTTCAATGGCGTCTGCAGGACGGAACACATTGACGTTTGGCATCGCCCGGAGGGCGGCCAGATGCTCAACTGGTTGATGCGTCGGGCCATCTTCGCCAAGTCCGATGGAATCATGGGTCATCACATAGATAACCCGTTGCTCCATCAGCGCGGAGAGGCGGATTGCCGGGCGGGCATAGTCGGTGAAGACCATGAAGGTACCGCCATAGGGGATAAAGCCCCTGTGTAGCGCCATGCCGTTCATAATGGCGGACATGCCAAACTCGCGGACACCATAATAAATATAGCGGCCGGAGAAATCCTCCGCTGATATAGGTTTTAACTGCGGTGTCAGGGTGAGGTTCGATCCCGTCAGGTCGGCAGAGCCACCAACAGTGATATCAACCTTTTCGTTGATGACTTTCAGTGCTTCCTGACTTGATTTGCGGGTTGCCCAAGCCGGGGCATCTTCACTTAGCTGCCGCTTATACTCCAAAATGGCATCATCAAGATCCGATGGCAAATCGCCGACCAAGCTATTGTTGAATTCTGAACGAACTTCTGCGGGCAGGGCGTTCAGGCTTTCTTCCCAGGCAGTGGAGTGCCGGGCACCCATTGTGCCGACACAACGCCATTTATCGAGGATGTCGTTGGGAATTTCAAACGGAGCGTACGGCCAGTTCAATTCCTTTCTTGCAAGCGCGATTTCTTCGTCCCCGAGCGGAGCGCCGTGAACACCGGAAGTACCCTGTTTGTTGGGAGCCCCGAAACCAATTGTCGTACGGCAGGCAATCATGGACGGTTTGTCCGTTTCCTTCGCCGCGGCAATGGCTTTTTCAATCTGCGCTGCATCATGGCCGTCAACGGACTGAACGTCCCATCCATGGGCCTCGAAGCGTTTAGCCTGATCATCGGAGACCGCCAGATCGGTGGAACCGTCGATGCTGATGGCGTTATCGTCCCACAGCACGATCAACTTGTTCAGCTTGAGGTGACCGGCAAATGAGATCGCTTCATGGCTGATCCCCTCCATCAGGCAGCCGTCGCCGGCAATCACATATGTATGGTGATCGACAATGTCTTTATAGCGCGCGGCCTGCATCTTTTCGGCAAGCGCCATGCCGACAGCCATGGCAAGACCCTGACCAAGCGGTCCGGTTGTTGTTTCTACGCCTTCCGCATGACCGAATTCCGGATGCCCTGCGGTTTTGGAGCCGAGCTGGCGGAAATTCTTGATTTCCTCCAGCGTCACATCCTTGTATCCGGTCAGATGAAGCACCGAATAAAGCAACATCGACCCATGGCCAGCAGACAGGACAAAACGATCGCGGTCTGGCCAATTTGGTTTTGCCGGGTCGAATTTCAGGAATTTGGAAAACAGGACGGTCGCAACATCGGCCATCCCCATCGGCATGCCGGGATGCCCGGAATTTGCGGCCTGCACGGCATCCATGGACAGTGCCCGAATGGCGTTTGCCATATTATCATGTTTGCTTGAGTTCGGTGACGACTTAAGCCCGATCTTGTTCATACTTGGCTCATCTCCATCCACCAGCGGTTCCTTATACTACCCTTAATTTTGCGTGCCATACGCGATTGAAGGGACAAATGCACAGGGTGCATTTTCGGATTGCTGGTGCCCGTCTTCGGGGTGGTTTCAAAATGTATCCGTTCGTCAGATCATTCCGCTTTATCTGCTGACTTCGCGCATTGACGAGTCGGCGTCCGGAATGCAAAGCCAAAAGGGGTTCCTTTCGGAATCGGGGCGAAGATGCCGCCCAAACACCGGCACGTCAACCGCTTAGTTCACGGAAAAGGCGCGAATCCCTACAAAATGCGTCTCAACCAATAAGGTTGACGAGCATTACAGCATGATCGTATTGTCAAAGGTGAGAGATTTCCGGTAACTGACCATAAACAGTGTGGAATAGTCTGATGGGGAACGAGCAGGATAGCGAATCAAGGATGGAGGCGGCCTTAGCCAGGCTTGAGAAAGCCGCCACTACCCTGACGCAAGAGAAGCAGCAGGGGGAATTTGGTTCGGGCGGTGATGCCGTCGGATCTGACCTGGCCGCCGAGAATGAGGCACTGAAAAGCGAGCTTGAAGCTTTGCGTGGGAAATATGAAGCGTTGAAAAAGAAGACACAGGCAGTGTCCGGTCGCCTTGATCAGTCGATTGATCAACTCAGCATGATATTGGAGCAGTAGCATGGGATCACTGACAGTCAATGTGAACGGACGGTCCTATCCGATTGTCTGCGGCGACGGTGAGGAACCTCATCTGGAGTATCTGGCCGAGTTCGTTGATAAAAAGGTTCAGGATTTGACAGGGTCGGTCGGAAATGCGAGCGAGGGCCAGCTTCTGATGATGGCATGCCTGCTGATCGCCGATGACCTGTCGCAAGCTTATGAAACCATCGAGAACCTCCGTGAAGGTACTGAAACAGCCGGGGACACTTCTGCGCAGGATACATGGGCAGAAAAAATTGAGGCTATTGCACTAAAGCTCGAAAATGCTTAAATGGACGATGTTGCACTGACTTGTGCGTTAGACGAATGATATCCTGGGGCCAATAACGAAATCCCGGGAGCTGATCCCTGACTGGACCGTGGTCCTAATATATCGGCGCCCACCTGACTTGTCAGGCCACAGCGATTTCCACGCGTCGACGGCTATGCTGGTGCAGCATTTATTTATTTCCGGACCCTGCCGAAAAGCTGCCTGTGACACTAAGCCTGAGAGACCAGAAACAGCAACAGCGCGACACCGCTTTTGCGCGCCGGGCGTCAATTGTCGCGGGCAATGCGGGGGTGCAGGCCGCACGCCACTTCATCAAAGCCTTTCCATCACTGGACTCTTTTACTGTTTCCCTTTACTGGCCCCTTGGGAGTGAATTGGATTCAAGGCCGCTCTTGCGGGTTCTTCATGAAATGGGTGCTGATTGCGCCCTGCCAGTGGTCGAGAAAAAGGATCATCCGCTGTTGTTTCGCCGCTGGACGCCGGAAACAGTGATGGAACCCGGCGCCTTTAATGTGATGGTTCCGGCGAAATCTGCCGACTATGTCATTCCCGGCCTTGTGATCACGCCGATGCTTGCCTTTGATGCGGCGGGCAATAGACTGGGCTATGGTGGTGGTTATTACGACCGGACGCTTGAAAAACTTCGCAATGAGGCAGGAAGCCGTGCGATCGGCTTAGCTTACGCTGCGCAAGAAGTAGAAAGGGTCGTGACTGATCGTTTTGACCAGCGGCTTGCCGGCATATTAACAGAAAAAGATTTTAGGATAATAGAATGAAAATCCTCTATTTCGGAGACGTGGTAGGCCGCTCAGGGCGCGACGTTCTGGTCGGTCAACTCCCTATAATTCGGGAACGTCTGTCACCGGATTTTGTTGTCGTTAATGGTGAGAATGCGGCGGGTGGCTTCGGGATAACCGAAAAAATTGCAGAGGAATTTTTTGGGGCCGGAACAGACTGTGTCGTGCTTGGGAACCACAGCTTCGACCAGAAAGAGATCATGCCGGTGCTGGAAAAAGATGCTCGTATTCTCAGGCCGGTAAATTATCCAAAAGATACGCCTGGGCGTGGTTTTAGTGCCTTCAAGACACGACGCGGGAAAACGATCCTGGTCGTGCAGGTCATGGCGCGCCTCTTTATGGATCCGCTTGATGATCCATTCGCGGCAGTTGAAAAGATGCTTGCCGGAAATCCGCTGGGGAAGAAATACGACGCCATTCTCATTGATATTCATGGGGAGATCACATCCGAGAAAATGTCCATGGGGCATTTTTGCGATGGCCGGGCCTCCATGGTGGTCGGTAGTCATACTCACGTGCCGACGGCGGATGCTCAGATATTCCCGGGCGGCACAGCCTATCAGACCGATGCGGGCATGTGCGGTGATTATAATTCCGTGATCGGGATGGACAAGGAAGAACCACTTCGCCGTTTTACCCGGAAAATCCCGGGTGGGCGGTTTTCTCCGGCGCTGGGCGAGGGAACAGCCTGTGGTGTTTTTGTTCAAACGGACGACAAAACCGGCCTCGCAACCTATATTTCCCCGCTCCGGGTTGGGGGCCGCCTGCAGGAGATTTGGCCTGAGCTTTCCTGAAGCCTGTCAGAGTTGTAAAAAGGACGTGCCTCTTTAAGGCGGATCGGGTACAAACGGCAAAACAGTAACCAAACAGTATCAAGACCAAGAGACGGAATATGGCGGGACATTCACAATTTAAGAACATCATGCACCGCAAGGGCGCGCAGGATAAAAAGCGGGCGAAGATTTTCGCCAAGCATATCAGGGAATTGACGGTGGCGGCGAAAACCGGTTTGCCCGATCCGGCGATGAACCCGCGCCTCAGAAGTGCTATTTCTGCCGCGCGTGGCGACAATATGCCGAACGACAATATCGACCGTGCGATCAAGCGTGCGTCGGGCGAGGCCGGTGCGGATAACTATGAAGAAATGCGTTATGAGGGCTATGGCCCCGGCGGCGTCGCCATCATTGTCGAAACCTTGACCGATAACCGCAATCGTACCGCCGCCGATGTGCGCGCGGCCTTTGCCAAGGCAGGGGGAACAATGGGGGAGACGGGTTCCGTTGCCTTCATGTTTGACCGGATCGGGCAGGTCATCTATGCGGCGGACGCAATCGATGCGGATGACATGTTTGAAGCGGCGCTGGAAGCGGGCGCAGAGAATGTCGAGAGTGATGCGCAGATCCACGATATCACCTGCGCGATGGAGGATTTTAATGATGTCCGCGACGCGCTGGAGGAGAAATTTGGCACCCCGCAGGAAGCGGGCATCGTCTGGAAGCCGCAGAACTCCATTCCGGTAGAGACAGAGGATTTGGCCAACTCCCTCTTTAAGCTGGTGGATGTGCTTGAAGATAACGACGATGTGCAGAAGGTATCGGCCAATTTCGATATTCCTGAAGAAATCATGGAGAAATTGGGCGACTAACTTTTTAGAAGGACAGTAATCTTATCATGCGTTTATTGGGGCTGGATCCGGGTCTTCGCCATACCGGCTGGGGGATCATAGAGGCAGAGGGCAATACTCTCCGGCATCTGGCCAATGGCGCGATTTCTTCTGATGGCACACTGGATTTATCCCAGCGGCTGGTGCAGCTTTATGACGGCATTTCGAAAGTTATCGCGGACTGGCAACCCGCGGAAGCAGCGGTCGAGGAAACATTCGTTAACAAAAACCCGGTCTCTACCCTGAAACTCGGACAGGCGCGCGGAATTTCCTTGCTGGTCCCGTCGCTCAATGGCCTTCCGGTTGAGGAATACGCTCCCAATAAAATCAAAAAATCTGTCGTTGGCGCGGGTCATGCAGGTAAAGATCAGATTCATGCCATGGTCGGTATGTTGTTGCCCGGCTGCAAAATCACAAATGAACACGCCGCCGATGCACTTGCCGTTGCGATCTGTCATGCCCATTACGCGGGTAGCAATCGTAACCTTAAGAAAGCCACTATGATGGCGGGGCGGGCGTCATGATCGCAAAACTAACCGGAAAACTTGATGAGGTTGGCGAAGACTGGATTGTGATTGATGTCGGGGGTGTCGGTTATCTCGTTTTCTGTTCCGGACGGGCACTTCGAAGTTTGCCGGAGACGGGCGGGATCGTCTCCCTCTATATCGAAACCCATGTGCGCGAAGATCATATCCATCTTTATGGGTTTGAGAGTGTGGCGGCGCGGGCCTGGTTCACCCTGTTACAGACAGTGCAGGGCGTTGGCGCGAAAGTCGCGCTGGGCATTCTTTCGCTGTATAGCGGGGATGAACTCACGCAGATTGTCGCGGCGCAGGACAAGACGGCACTCACTCGCGTTTCCGGTGTCGGCCCGAAAGTTGCGGGTCGGATCGCGGCGGAACTCAAAGATAAAGTCGCAAAAATGGATTTGGGACCTGTTGCCTTTAACGCTGAAGTAAGCCAAGCGGCACCGAAGCCGGCACAAGCCGCCGCCGGAGATGCTGTTTCGGCACTGGTCAATCTCGGCTATGGCCGTGCGGAGGCCTTTGGCGCGGTTGCGGCGGCTTCGCGCAATCTTGGGCCCGAAGCTTCGGTTGAGACTCTGATCACCGCCGGATTGAAGGAGCTGGCCGCATGAGTGACGAAAGGCTTGTCAGTGCCGCGTCCAGCAATCAGGACGATATCGAAACCCAGTTTCGCCCGCAGGTTCTGGATGATTTTATCGGTCAGAAACAGGTACGGGAGAATTTGAGCGTTTTTATCCAGGCGGCGAAATCACGCGGTGAAGCCCTTGATCATGTTATGTTTTTTGGCCCGCCCGGTCTTGGCAAGACAACACTTTCCCAGATCGTTGCCCGCGAACTTGGCGTTAATTTTCGCGCAACAGCGGGCCCGGTGATTACCAAGGCCGGCGATCTGGCGGCGTTGCTCACCAATCTTGAAGAGAATGACGTTCTCTTTATTGATGAAATCCATCGGTTGAGTCCTGCCGTTGAGGAAATTCTTTATCCGGCGATGGAGGATTTCCATCTCGACCTTATTATCGGAGAGGGGCCGGCGGCGCGCTCTGTGCGGATCGACCTGCCACCCTTCACGCTGGTGGGCGCAACGACCCGTTCCGGCCTGATCACGACTCCGCTTAGGGAGCGTTTCGGTATTCCGCTCCGGATGAATTTCTATGAACCGGATGAGCTTAAACTTATCGTCGCGCGGGGCGCCCGGGTTTTGGGCCTGAATTTGAGCGAGGATGGCGCGATAGAGATTGCACGGCGGAGCCGAGGGACACCGCGTGTAGCGGGCCGGCTTCTGCGCCGGGTGCGGGATTTCGCGGCTGTTGCCGGAGCTGATCTTGTGGATGCGGTCAAGGCCGACGCCGCGCTTAACCGTCTGGAAGTGGATAAACGCGGATTGGATAGCATGGATCGGCGCTATCTGGGGCGCATCGCCGATGATTTTGGCGGCGGCCCGGTTGGTGTCGAGACGCTTTCGGCGGCGTTGTCGGAACCCCGCGACGCGATTGAGGATATAATCGAACCTTATCTGATCCAGCAGGGATTTCTGCAACGTACCCCCCGCGGGCGAATGCTGACCCGTGCGGCATTTGATCATTTGGGGAAGGCGTTTCCCAAAGTGATGAGCGAGCAGCTGACCTTGATCGATGAAGAGAACAGAGATGAGTGAGGGCAAAATGCGCGGCCGGTTTGTGGCGGGCGAGGGCGGAACGCGACATATCTTTCCGGTCCCTGTTTACTGGGAAGATACGGATGCGGGCGGTATCGTTTATTACGCCAACTATCTCAAATTCACGGAACGGGCCCGAACTGACATGCTTCGGGGGCTAGGTATTAATCAGCAGGCGATGATGGTAGAAGAGGGCGCGAATTTTGTCGTCCGCGCCTGTGAAATCGAATATCTTAAGCCAGCGAAGATGGAAGATGAGCTTGAAATAGTAACCATGGTAACAGATCTGCGCGGGGCATCCCTCCGGATGGCGCAGAATATTTATCGCGATGCGGACCTCCTCGTGGAGACGAAAGTCCGTGTCGCCTGCCTTGACAGAGAAGGAAAGCCACAGCGTCTTTCTTCTGCCATAAATGACAAGTTTAATGCGATTTTGGGCGATTCGGCTTTACATGCGAAGACTTTAGCCAGGGAAGAGTAAATGGAAAACGAAGCAATTGTCGTCACCCAGATGGGCGGCGATGCTCACGACTTATCGATGATCGGCCTATTTGTTCAGGCGGATATTGTTGTTCAGATAGTCATGATTGTTCTGGTGCTGGCCTCCTTTTGGAGTTGGGCAATTATTGTCGATAAAATCATTCGCTATCGCCGGATTACTGCCGACGCGGACGAATTCGAGAATGAATTCTGGTCCGGCGGAAATCTGGAGGATTTGCAGCGCCGGGTTGGCTCCAGCCCCGATAACCCGCTCGCCATGCTGTTCGCCGCCGCGATGAAGGAATGGTCTCGCTCCACCGAAAAGGGGCTCGGCAAGCATTCGCATACGGGTCTGCAGGCGCGTATTCATCAGGTGATGCGCGTAACTATCGACCGCGAGGTTGAGCGGCTGGAGAAATATCTGGGCTTTCTCGCAACTGTCGGTTCGACGGCCACTTTCCTTGGATTGTTCGGCACCGTCTGGGGTATCATGAACAGCTTCCAGTCGATCGCTGCCACCAAGGACACGAGTCTCGCCGTTGTTGCGCCGGGTATTGCGGAGGCGCTGTTCGCCACGGCCCTTGGCCTTGTTGCCGCCATCCCGGCGGTTGTCGCCTATAATAAATTCTCCAATGATCTGCAGCGGATTATTACGCGTCTTGAAGGCTTTGCCGGAGAATTTTCTGCTATTCTCTCTCGCCAGCTCGATCAGGACGATTGATATGGATGCCAATAACTATAAGGCATTTACCGGCAAGGGCCGCCGGCGCCGTCATACGCAGATGTCCGAAATCAACGTCACGCCCTTTGTTGACGTCATGCTCGTTCTGCTGATTGTCTTCATGGTGACCGCGCCGCTCTTGACCGTTGGCGTGCCGCTGGAACTTCCCAGCAGCAAGGCGGCGACCGTACAGGGAAATGACGAACCGTTGGTCATCAGCGTTGATGGGGAAGGGCGGCTCTATCTTGAAGATGTTGAGATTGAGCTCGCTAACTTGGTGCCCAAGCTTCTGGCGGTAACTGGAGCGAAACAAGACCAGCGTATTTTCGTGCGCGGGGACACCAATGTAGCCTATGGCCGTGTCCTGTCAGTCATGGGGGAAATTCATAACGCGGGCTTCAAGCGTGTCGCGATGGTCTCTGCCGGTCCCGGCAAGGCGGCTTCCGACGCGCAACAAGACAGTAACGAGTAAGGGGTCCTCCGACAGATGAGAGTGCCTGCCCTAGCTTCGGCCGTTCTGCATATGCTGATCCTTGTGATCATGTATACCGGCCTGCCGTTGTTTACGGACCCGAAGCTGTATGAGCCGCCGGTCGTCATCAGTGTGGAAATTGTGGATGTGGCGGATATTACCAACTTGCCAAAGCCCGCGCCGGAGCCTGAGAAAGAGAAGAAACCGGAACCGGAGCCCGAACCCAAGCCAGCGCCGAAACCTGAGCCAAAGCCAGAACCAAAACCCGAGCCAACCCCGGAACCTGAACCAGCGCCAGAGCCGGAACCAGCGCCAGAGCCGGAACCGGCTCCTGAGCCAGAACCAGAACCTGAACCTGCGCCAAAGGCGGAACCGAAGCCCGTCCCCAAGCCGCCGGTTAAACCGAAACCAAAGCCCAAACCGAAACCAGAACCCAAGCCGGAGCCTAAGAAGCCAGAGCCGAAAAAGCCTGCATTCGATATGAACCAGATGAAGGCGCTGCTTGATAAGAAGAAGCGGGAGCAGGCGGCGAAATCGCAGGATACGGCAGACATAAAAAAGCCCGATTCTGCTGAAAAAGTGCCGAACTCGTCAAGCAAGGCGATGGACAGATCCCTGCCGTTGACATTGGGAGAAGAGGATGCGTTGCGGCAACAGGTCCAGAAATGCTGGAATGTGCCGACGGGGGCAGTGGATGCGGAAGAACTGGTTGTATCAATTCGAATTCGGTTGAATCAGGACGGCTCATTGAACGGATCTCCAGAAATTGTTAGTGGTGGACTGGATGACCCATATGTTTTGGCGGCGGCAGACAGTGCGCGGCGAGCAGTTTTGCAATGTCAGCCCTATAAACTGCCAGCAGAAAAATACGAAAGTTGGCGTGAAGTTACAATGAACTTCAATCCGAAGGACATGTTCTAGGCGATAGGAAGAATGATGATTGGTAGAGTACAGAAAATCTTTGCATTCATGACAGGCTTGATGGTGGCCCTGTCGGTTATGAGTGCAGCCCGGGCGGAGTTGGTCATCGATATCACGCAGGGCAATATCGAGCCGATGCCGATCGCGATAACGGATTTTTATGCGGATAACGAGGCGACGGCGAAAATCGGCAAGCAGATGGCCGATGTCATCCGCGCCGATCTGGAGCGCTCCGGATTGTTTACACCGATCGATCAGCGGGCCTATCTGCAGCAGCCAAAAGATCTGCAGGCAGTTCCTGTCTTCGCTAACTGGCGCAAAATTGCTGCGCAAGCGCTTTCCACGGGGCTTGTTCAGGCGCTCGGCGATGGACAGATCAACGTACAGTTCCGCCTCTGGGACGTCTTCGCTGAGCAATATCTGACCGGCATCCAATACACTACCCCACCGTCGAACTGGCGTCTGACGGCCCATCTGATCGCCGATGAAATATATAAACGGCTTACGGGTGAGGATGGTTATTTCTCTACCCGTATGGTCTATGTGTCGGAAAGCGGCCCGGCGGATCGGCGGGTGAAGCGTCTTGCAATCATGGATCAGGACGGAGAAAATCATCAGTTCCTGACCAGCGGAAATGAACTAGTGCTTACCCCGCGCTATTCGCCAACGCAGCAGGTGCTGACATATCTTTCTTACTTCAACAACAAGCCGCGGGTATATCTCTATAACCTTGATACCGGACAGCAGGAAATCCTTGGGGAATTTCCTGGCATGACCTTCGCGCCGCGTTTCTCGCCATCGGGAAATCAGGTGGTGATGAGCATGGCGCAGGACGGCAACTCTGAAATATATTTGATGGATCTGCGGACCCGGGAACTCAAACGTCTGACCAATCATCCGGGCATCGATACGGCGCCGTCCTTCTCGCCAGACGGCACCCAGATTACCTTTGAATCGGACCGGGGCGGACGTCAGCAGATCTATGTCATGAATGCAGATGGCTCAAATGTGAACCGGATCAGCTTCGGTAGTGGTAATTATGGCACACCAGTCTGGTCTCCGCGCGGTGATTTGATTGCCTTCACCAAGCTAACCGGCGGACAGTTTTCCATTGGCGTTATGCGCACTGATGGCTCGCAGGAACGGATTTTGACGGAAGGCTTCCATAATGAAGGGCCCACTTGGGCGCCAAATGGGCGTGTTTTGATGTTTTTCCGCCAGATTCCGGGAAAAAATGATGGCACGGGTGATAAAGTTCGCTTGTGGTCCATTGACCTAACAGGATATAACGAACGGGAGGTTATCACGCCTGGTGACGGGTCAGATCCGGCTTGGTCGCCACCGTATAACTTGAACAGGTGAGATCAAACCACTATAGTTTGCGAGATTACAATATTCGGGGGACCATCTTTACCAGTTTCTCATAGATACATACTGTATCCTTGTTTGACGTGAGATACCCATAGTTCAGAGATTTCCAGAGGATGGGAGTTAAGTAAATGCGGCTCAATCTAGGTCTTAAAACCTTAAGTATTTTCACAGCGTTGCTGCTGGTTGCGGCTTGCGAAACGGCACCTACTGAAACCGGTGACAGCTCAGGTGGGGGCGCGACGACCCAGACGAGCGGAACGTCCGGCTCAACAACAACTGTTGTTACCGAAACCACTACGACCACGGTACAGCCCGGCAGCCAGGAAGACCTGGTTCTGAATGTTGGCGACCGCGTCTTCTTCGGATTTGATAAATATGACCTGTCTGACGAAGCACAAGGCACGTTGCAGCGGCAGGCCGCTTGGTTGAAGGCGAACCCAACGGTTACGCTCGTAATCGAAGGCAACTGCGATGAGCGCGGTACGCGCGAATATAACCTTGCTCTTGGCGAACGTCGGGCAACAGCGGTAAAGAACTACTTGGTAACACTGGGTATTTCGGCAAACCGTTTGTCCACGATTTCCTACGGCAAGGAACGTCCGGTTGCTCTCGGTCATAACGAAGCAGCTTGGGCTCAGAACAGACGTTCGGTTTCGGTTGTAAATTAACCCGAGGCTAGAATTCAGGCGCCCGTTGCCGCACTAACATGCTTAGTGACGGGAACGGGCGTTTTTTTTGAGTCAATCGAGGTGCCCAGAAACGGAGCGACCAGGCATTGACCATAAAATTGCCAATATTCTGAACAAGTTTGATATCTTTGAGGAAAAACCCCACGGATCGAGGAAAGGGTTCGCCGCGATGATTTGGAATGTATCAAAGACCGGAATTGGAAAGTCTGAGCATTCTCGACATGGGAAATTGCTGATTTCCTGTCTGGTATTGGCTATGGCGGCTCTTATTGCACCGACTCTGGCACAAGCTCAAAGCAACAGTGAAGTTCGGGCACTGGCCGATCGGATCAACCGGCTGGAGCAGGATATCACGGATATGCAGCGTACGGTCTATAGCGGTGCAGCGCCCGCGCCCCGACCCGCCGCGCCCAGTGGTTCCTCTGCCTTACCCGCAACATCCGGTGGCTCCATCAGTCAAGATGGGCTCGCGCTTCTTTTGCAGCGTATTAGTGCCCTGGAAGATGAGCAGCGCCGCCTGACGGGTGCGCAGGAAGAAGCCCGCTTCAAGATTACCCAGATGTCGACCCGGCTCGATAAGCTGGTAAAAGATGTCGATTTTCGGCTGACCGATATTGAACGGCGTCTTGGCACGTCAGGTGCTCCAGTTGGAACTTCCGATAATTCTACGGGCGCAATCACATCTCCCACGTCACTTACATCCGGGGCGGTGACGAACTCAGGAACGACCGGGAGCACGTCATCGACAGCCCCTGTTGTAGTAGGGGGTGAAAGTCTGCCCACCGGTAGTAAGGTTCTGGGAACACTCCCAGCAAATAACAACGGCACGCCCGCGGCGGCGAGCTCTACGGGAACCGGATCGGCAGTTGCCTCTACGGCTCCTGCTGGCGGCGGACTACCCGCCGGTTCAGCCTCCGATCAGTATAACTACGCCATTTCTCTCGTGCGGGAAGACCGCTACGACGATGCGGAAGTCGCTTTTACGGAATTCCTCAAGCTCCATAAAGACAACGATCTCGCCGGTAACGCGCAATATTGGCTCGGGGAAACTTTTTATGTACGCGGCGATTTTCCGAATGCAGCCTCGGCCTTTTTTGAAGGGTACCAGAACTATCCCGACAGCACCAAAGCGGCGGATAACTTACTGAAGCTGGCCATGACTCTTGGACGGATGGACCAGAAGGAGGAGGCCTGCGCCACTTTCGCCCAAATGGATAAGCAGTTTAATCAGGTGCCCGCCAGATTGCGGCAGACCGCAGATCGGGAAAAGCAGAAATTCGGCTGCAAATGAGGCACTGCCGTGCCTGAACTTCTAAGCGTTTCCCGACTTCCTGAATTTTTTAGTGACACCCTTCAAGGTATGTTGCCGGAAGGCCCGCCAAACCGGTTGGCGGTCGCGGTTTCCGGTGGTTCGGATAGTATGGCGCTCGTGCTCTTGGCCAAGGACTGGGCGGATCGAAACGGAATTTCTCTGACAGCTTTGACAGTTGATCATGGTTTGCGCACCAGTTCTGCGGATGAAGCAATTCAAGTCAAAGACTGGCTTGAGGCGCGAGGAATAGAGACACGCATCCTCCACTGGACCGGGCCCTATCCCAAAACCGGTGTTCAAGAAGCCGCTCGCAACGCCCGCTATCAATTGATGGAAGAGACCTGCTTACTGGCGGGGATCGGCGCGCTGTTGCTTGGGCATCAGCTGGAAGATCAGCTTGAAACCCTGTTGATGAGACTCTCTAAGGGGAGCGGGTTGGAGGGGCTTACCGCCATGCAGAGAGTGAGGGAGCGGGGACGGCTCCGTCTAATGCGTCCGCTTTTAACCGTGCGCCGTGAAATATTGCGCAACTATCTTCAGGCCGAGAAGCAGGGCTGGATCGACGATCCCAGCAATGAAAATCCTATCTACACCCGGACCCGAGTCGGGGCCGTACTGACGGAGATGCAGCAACTCCCAGGGAGTAATATCGAAGCAATTGCGCTTTCTCTTGCGCGGTTGCAACGTGCCTGTGAAAGCCTTGACATATTGGCCCGACAAAAGATTGATGCGCACTGTGAGGTCAGTCCACTCGGCTTTATCCGGATGCCGGAAATGGCACTCGATGACTGCCCGGATGAACTGGCGCTTCGAATTCTTTCCGCTTCTCTCAGCTGCGTCGGGGGTGGACAGCGGATCAAGCTCTCTGCGCTTGAACAACTCTATCAGCGGCTTTTTAAAGATCGGTCCAACAAAAGCGGCACAATATCGGGCGCGCAAATCCATAAAACCGGGATGGGTTGGTTGTTCTGTCGGGAGCCGGGCCGTGCAGGTCTTCCCGTGATTGACCTTAATACGGGTCAATGGGAATGGTTTTGGGATAACCGCTTTATCGTGAGCGACACCACGCCGGGCACACCATTGCCGACCGGGCTGTCACTTCGTGCAATGGGGGTAGATGGATGGCGGCAATTGCAGGAAGATGCCGATTCCAAGCTTTTCTCGGATATTCCCGCCCGCGTCCGCCATAGCCTGCCCGCGCTCTGGTCCGAGGGAGAAATTGTCGCGGCGCCGCTGTTGTTTTCGGAGAAAAGCTCGGAATTCGGGCATAATCAGAGGTTTAACATGCAATTTCGGGCATTTTACTGGATGACCGACCCGAATTTGTGATAATTATCGTCGATTGGCTAAATGCCCTATTGGAACTTGACGTTAACAGATTATATCTAGAACTAATCCATACTATCGGATGAATATTACGACGAACGGATCGGACTTAGTCCGAAGTGGGAAGGAAATAATTTCGTGAATCTTTTTGGCAAGAACATAGTGCTCTGGGTAATCATCGCATTACTCGTTGTGGCGCTTTTCAATATTTTCAATGATCCTTCCCCGAGGAATGCCGGTTTATCGATGCCTTATTCGACGTTCCTCGATGAAGTTGAAAACGGCCGGGTGAAAAATGTCACCATTCAGGGGCCGAATATCAAGGGCGTTACCGATGATGGCCGCGCCTTCACAACCTACGCACCTGAAGACAGCACGCTTGTCAGTAAGTTAAGCGAGCATGGGGTTATCATCAACGCGGCCCCGAAGGAAGAGGGAAGCGTGCTGATGGCGACGTTGCTGTCCTGGTTCCCGATGCTGCTCCTGATCGGGGTGTGGATATTCTTTATGCGCCAGATGCAGGGCGGCGGCGGCAAGGCCATGGGCTTTGGCAAGTCGAAAGCGAAGCTGCTGACTGAGAAACATGGCCGTGTGACATTTGAAGATGTCGCCGGGATTGAGGAAGCGAAGGAAGAACTTGAAGAAGTAGTCGACTTCCTGAAAAACCCGCAGAAATATCAGCGCCTTGGCGGCAAGATTCCGAAAGGCGTTCTGTTGATCGGGCCTCCCGGTACGGGTAAGACGCTGCTGGCTCGTTCTGTCGCAGGTGAGGCGAATGTCCCGTTCTTCACGATATCCGGCTCCGACTTTGTCGAAATGTTCGTTGGTGTCGGCGCAAGCCGTGTCCGCGACATGTTCGAACAGGGCAAGAAAAACGCCCCCTGCATTATCTTCATTGACGAAATTGACGCCGTTGGCCGTCATCGTGGCGCCGGTCTTGGCGGCGGGAATGACGAACGCGAACAGACCCTCAACCAGATGCTGGTGGAGATGGATGGCTTTGAAGCCAACGAAGGTGTGATCCTGTTGGCCGCGACCAACCGTCCGGACGTACTTGATCCGGCACTGTTGCGCCCCGGTCGTTTTGACCGTCAGGTTGTGGTGCCGAATCCGGATATCATCGGCCGTGAGAAAATTCTCAAAGTACATATGCGCAAAGTTCCTCTGGCGCAGGATGTAAATGCTCGCACAATCGCGCGCGGTACACCGGGCTTCTCGGGCGCTGACCTTGCCAACCTCGTGAATGAGGCGGCGCTTCTTGCGGCGCGTAAATCACGCCGGCTGGTGACACAGCAGGAGTTTGAGGAAGCCAAAGACAAGGTCATGATGGGCACCGAGCGTCGCTCAATGGTCATGTCCGAAGATGAGAAAAAACTGACCGCCTATCATGAAGGCGGCCATGCACTCGTCGGCATGCATATGAAGGCATCTGACCCGATCCATAAGGCGACAATCATTCCGCGTGGTCGTGCGCTTGGTATGGTCATGCGCCTGCCGGAAAAGGACAGTTACTCGCTACGTCGGGATCAATGTCTGGCCCATCTTGCGGTTGCCATGGGTGGCCGGGTGGCTGAGGAAATGATCTTTGGTCATGATGCTGTTACAACCGGTGCCTCAGGCGATATCAAGATGGCGACCGACATGGCCCGCCGGATGGTTACTGAATGGGGTCTTTCCGACAAGCTTGGCCCACTTCTCTATGGTGCTAATCAGGAAGAGGTTTTCCTCGGTCATTCGGTGTCGCAGCAGAAGAATATGTCTGACGCAACGGCAGATGTCATTGATCAGGAAGTCCGCCGCTTTGTTGAGGAAGGCGAGGCAACTGCCCGCAAGATCCTGAATGAGCATGTGGATCAACTGCACCGGATCGCTAAAGGCCTTCTGGAGTATGAAACGCTCAGTGGGGATGAAATCAAGATTCTGATGGATGGCGGCGATATCAACCGTCCGGAAGATGTTGATACCCCTGCCGACAGCGGACCGAGTTCAACCGTACCCGAAGCCGATGGCCATAAGAAGCCCGGCGGACCGGGTCTGGAACCGGAACCGCAACCTGGCTCATAAGGACAGTTTAATGAGTGAGACGAATAAGGGCTCCGCTTCATCGCGGGGCCTTTCTTCTATGACAGCCAATGACGCGTCGCGCCCCTTAATCATGGGGATCGTGAACGTTACGCCTGACAGCTTCTCTGACGGCGGGCAGCATTCAAGCATTGATGCTGCAATCGCCCATGCCCGCCAGTTGGTTTCGGAAGGGGCGGATATCCTTGATATCGGGGGGGAGAGCACCCGACCCGGCGCCAATGCGATTAGTGTGCAGGAAGAATGTGCGCGTGTTGTGCCGGTGATCGACGGCTGCCGCGATCTTGGTGTCACGATCTCCATCGATAGCCGGAAAGCAGATGTAATGGCCGCGGCGGTCGCGGCGGGCGCCACTTTAATTAACGACGTCAGCGCCCTTGAATATGATCCTAGCAGTCTCAATTTCGTGGCGGAAAGCGGCCTGCCGGTTTGCCTGATGCATAGCCTTGCAGACCCCAAGGTCATGCAGGACAATCCCAGCTACGACGACGTGGTTGCCGATGTCATGGCTTACTTGCGCGGGCGGGTTGAGGTTTGCGAAGCGGCGGGTATTGCGCGGGGTAATATTATTGTCGATCCGGGCATCGGCTTTGGCAAAACGGTCGATCATAATCTTCTGCTGATCAAGTCGCTGTCAGCGTTTCAGGCACTTGGCTGTGATATTCTGCTCGGGGCATCACGAAAATCTTTTATTGGACGTATAACACACGAACCGGAGGCATCTAAACGCATCATCGGATCGGTCGCTGTTGCCCTTCATGGCGCACAAGCAGGCGCCCGGATTTTGCGGGTTCATGACGTTAAGGAAACCCGCCAGGCTCTTGAAATATGGCGGGCAATTGATAACGCCTCTTTTTAGACATGTTTTAAGGGTTTTCTGTTAGGGTGTTGCCGAATTTTATTTAGAGACAGAGCCATGACACGAAAATATTTTGGAACTGACGGCATTCGCGGCACGGCGAATAAGGAGCCGATGACCGCAGAGATCGCCCTCAAAGTGGGTAAATCCGCAGGCAAGAAATTCGCCGGGCGTGGCGATTTTCGTCATCGTGTCGTGATCGGCAAGGATACCCGTCTCTCGGGCTATATGGTGGAGCCTGCTTTGACCGCCGGCTTTACCTCGGTCGGGATGGATGTGATTCTTGTCGGACCGCTCCCCACGCCAGCGATCGCCATGCTGACCCGCTCGCTCCGGGCGGATATCGGGGTGATGATTTCCGCGTCCCATAACTCATTCGAGGATAACGGCATCAAGCTTTTCGGCCCCGATGGCTATAAGTTATCCGACGAAGTAGAAAAAAGCATAGAAGCCGACATCATTGACGACAGCAATATTGTGCTGGCGGATCCGGCGAAGCTAGGTAGAGCGCAGCGTCTCGATGACGCGCGTGGTCGCTATATCGAATTTGCCAAAAGCAGTTTCCCCCGAAACCAACTCCTGAAGGGGCTTAAAATCGTTGTCGATTGCGCGAACGGCGCAGCCTATAAGGTGGCGCCGACAGTGCTCTGGGAGTTGGAGGCAGATGTCATCTCCATGGGTGTCTCTCCCAACGGATTTAATATCAATGATGGCTGTGGTTCAACCTCGACGGATGCTATGTGCGCCCGTGTCGTTGAAGAAGGGGCCGATCTCGGCATTGCCCTTGATGGGGATGCAGATCGGTTGTTGATCTGCGATGAGAAGGGGCGACTGATTGACGGAGACCAGCTCATGGCGCTGATCGCCCGAACCTGGCAACGTCGCGAAAAGCTTCAGGGTGGCGGTATCGTATCAACGGTTATGTCCAATATGGGGCTTGAGAAATTCTTGGAGGATCGCGGCCTGATCCTCGCGCGGACCAATGTTGGCGATCGTTATGTTGTTGAACATATGCGTGAGCATGGTTTTAACGTCGGCGGAGAGCAGTCGGGACATATTGTCCTCAATGATTATAGCACAACGGGTGACGGCCTGATTGCCGCGCTTCAAGTCCTGTCCGTGATCGTAGAAGAGGGCCGACCGGTCAGCGAGGTATGCCATAATTTTGATCCTTGGCCGCAGATTCTCAAGAATGTGCGGTATGGGACAGGGGATCCACTCTCCGGCGACGCTGTGCAGAAGGCAATCCGGGACGGGGAAATCCGACTCGGAAATGAAGGACGGCTCTTAATCCGAAAATCCGGGACGGAACCGCTGATCCGCGTGATGGGCGAGGGAACGAACGACAGCCTGGTTAATGAGATTGTCGATAATATAGTCAATGAGGTTACTGCCTCAGTTGGCTGATAAAAATAAGACATAAGAGGGTAGTATGCAGGGGCGTGTATTGATTATCGCCGGATCGGATTCCGGCGGTGGGGCAGGTATTCAGGCGGATATTAAGACGGTAACGGCCCTTGGTGGCTATGCGGCGACGGCGATAACCGCGCTGACGGCACAAAATACCCTTGGTGTTGAGGAGATTGAGGCGGTTTCTGCTCCCTTCGTCGCGCAGCAGATTGACGTTGTCTTAAGAGATATTGGTGCAGATGCCATCAAAATCGGTATGCTCCATCGAAAAGAAGTGGTGGATGCCGTCGCGGGTCTGTTTGATCATCTCGATAAATTGCCGCCGGTCGTGCTCGATCCGGTAATGATTGCCAAAGGCGGCGCGAGTCTGATCGCAGAAGAGGCGAGCGACGCCATAAAAAAACGCCTGATCGGGCCGCATACTCTTGTTCTCACCCCGAATATTCCGGAGGCTGAACAGCTTACCGGCATGAAGATCAACAATCTGACCGATATGGAAAAGGCGGGCCGTCTTCTGCTCGATATGGGTCCCGTCGCTGTATTAATGAAGGGCGGGCATAGCGAAGGGGCTGAAATTGTCGATCTTCTTGTTTCACCAGAAGGGGTCCAGACTTTTTCACATCGACGGATTGAGACGCCCCATACTCATGGCACGGGCTGCACACTGTCATCGGCTATTGCAACAGGCATTGCGCAAGGTCTATCGGTCCCGGCGGCCGTTGCCCGTGCCATTCGCTATGTGGAAAACGCGATCTTTGAGGCACCCGGCATCGGCGCCGGTCACGGACCGCTCAATCACGGGCATACAGTGGGGCGGTTTGAATAGCTTTAGCTATTCTTTGAAAACACCTTTTGATAGTATTGATGTGGTAAAATAATTACTCATTCGATAGGAATAAGGCATGGCTTATTTTAAACACGCTTTATTGGGCGTTGGCTTGATATTTTTTGTTGGATCTGGTGCCGTGCATGGAGCGGAGTCCACAGCAAAAATTGAAGCCATCGATGAACTCCTGAGAGTCACAAGATTGGCTGATAATTTAAAGACTGTCACGTCTGATAGCGTTCGATTTTATCTAGATAAGAGTTTCAGTTCTAAGCCGAATATTCCGGAAGAGGTTAAAGAAAAGTCCTATGGGATAGTAATGGAAACCTTTAACGAGAATTTGCCAGGATTAACCGTTCCGATTGTCGAGTTGTACGAACAGACATTTACGCTTGAAGAAATTCAGGAACTAACGACGTTCTACAAGTCCCCGCTCGGCCAGAAGTTAGTTCGTGAAACTCCGGTAATAGTGCAAAAATCCATGATGATCGGAAATCAGTGGGGCCAGAAGATTGCGGCTATCGCGATGGAGCGTATCCGCAAGGAACTGGCCAGCAAAGGTTACGATATTTGATTGTCAAGCTGGAGGACTAAATTTCCGCAAGAGCCTCAATAAGCCGGTCGATTTCATCGTCCGTGTTATAATAATGAAATGAAGCTCTTATCATTGCATCTATACCCCGTTTCTCAAGATCGAAGCGAGTGCTGGAGAGACCGGTGATAGAGACATTAATACTCCGCTCCACAAGGTAGTTCTTAATTTCGTCCGGGCTCTTTGTTGTGTGATCGAAGGTGACGATACCGCCTTTTTGAGCGCCGATATCCTGAACGGTGACGCCGGGTACTTTTGAGAGTTTTTCCCGCGCGGTCGCGGCAAGGGCGCAGAGCCGGGTCGAGGTTTCCTCAATTCCGAGGGTGAGAAGATAATCGACGGCAGCGCCGAGTCCGATGACGGCGGCGACATTGAACTCCCAATTCTCGAACAGGCGGGCATCCTTGCGCATTGTATATCCATTGAGGGACGTCCATTCCGCGCTATGCATATCAAGAAACGGCGGTTCCAGCTTGTCCAAAATACTCTTCCGGACATAGAGAAAGCCAGTACCACGCGGCCCTCGAAGATACTTGCGTCCCGTCACCGAGAGCATGTCGCAGCCGATTTCCTCTACATCGACCGGAAGCTGCCCGACGGACTGGCAGGCATCCAGAAGATAGGGAATGCCATATTTTCGAGCGACTTTGCCGATTTCTGCCGCCGGATTGACAAGGCCGCCGTTGGTCGGCACATGGGTCACCGAAATAAGCTTCACCTTGTCGTCTATCATCTCTTCCAGAGCGGCAACATCCATTTGCCCGCGGTTATCGCTCGGTACGAAATCGATTTTGACGCCCGTTCGTTTTGCAACTTGCAGATAATCAATGACATTGGTGGCATATTCGGCCTCAGCCGTCAGGATGCGGTCGCCGGGCGCGAATTTCAGGCCGTAGAAGGCCATTTGCCAACCGACGGTCGCATTCTCGACAAGTGCAATTTCGCTGCGGTCACAGTTGATCAATTCGGCGATGGCGTCATAGGTTCGCTCAAACGCGGGCAAAGCTCTTGCCTGAGCCTCATAGCCGCCGATGGCCAGTTCCAGATTGAGATGATCTTTCACCGCCTCATAGACAGGGAGCGGCATTAATGCCGCGCCCGCATTGTTGAGATGAATCCGGTTTTCTGTTCCTGGTGTCTCCGATCGGAGTTTATCAATATCAAGTGTCATTAGGTATCCTGTTTAGCGATGTCCGGCTACAGCATGGGGGATATAGGCGTCCTTGAGGCGCGCGAGTTCGTTCATATCCAGCGATATATCAAGTGCGGCAACGGCCTCTTCCAACTGATACATCTTGCTCGCCCCGATAATGGGCGCGGTGACAGTGGGACTGTGATGGACCCAGGCGAGGGCAATCTGTGCTGGAGTGACCTCACGTTCCTTTGCGATTTCCTGCACAACGGCGAGGATGTCATAATCGGCGCCCTGTCCAATCCGCATGGATTTTATCATAGCATCGGAGCGGGAGCGGGTCGTCTCTCCATCCGCATCCTTTTTCTTGTTCCCGGCGAGGAACCCGCGCGCGAGCGGTGACCAGGGAATAACGCCAATACCCTGATCCTCACAGAGAGGCAACATTTCGCGCTCCTCTTCCCGATAAACAAGGTTATAAACATTCTGCATGGAGACGAACTTCGCCCAGCTATTCTTTTCGGAGATGGAAAGCGCTTTCATGAACTGCCAGGCGAACATGGAAGAAGCGCCAATATAGCGGACCTTGCCGGCGCGGACGACATCGTTTAGCGCTTCCAGCGTTTCTTCGATCGGCGTGTCATAGTCCCAGCGGTGAATCTGATATAGATCGACATAGTCGGTGCCGAGGCGGCGCAAGGAATTATCGATGGAATGCATGATATGCTTGCGCGAGAGGCCACCGGTTAGCGGACTTTTCCCCATCCGGTTGAAGACTTTTGTGGCGATGACAACTTCATCGCGCTTGGCGTAGTCTTTTAGCGCCCGTCCGACAATTTCCTCCGATACGCCCAATGAATACATATCGGCAGTGTCGAAGAAATTGATGCCCAGCTCAAGTGCGCGCTTGATAAAGGGGCGGCTTTCCTCTTCTGGCAGGACCCAGTCCCGCCAGCTCGGGTCGCCATAGGTCATGGTGCCGAGGCAAAGATCGCTTACTTTCAGGCCGGTATTTCCCAGTCTTTTCAAGTTCATTTTTATCTCCGTCAGAGGATATTTTCTAGCGCCATGAGCAGTCTATCGCTATCTGACTCGTTGTTAAAGAGGTGAGGGGTGACCCGCAAGCTTGAGCCCCGTACGGAGAGATAGATATTCTCCTTCAGCAGGGTTTCAAGGAGGTTTTTGGGCAATCCATCCGTCTGCCGGAGCCCGAGAAAATGCCCGGCGCGCCGCTCGTCGGGGAGGGAGGTTAGCCCGAGCCTCTCGCATCGCGCGGCGATATCACGCGTTTTCTGCGTTAGTGTTCCCTGAATGTTGGCGACGCCCCAGTCGAGGATTTGCTCAAGCGCGGCAACGGCAACAGGCATCAGGGCGAAGTTCGCCCGCTCTCCCATATCAAATCGTCGCGCGCCGTCCTGATAGTCATCGACATAATCAACCAGCCCGGCGAAATCCTCCGATCCCTTGCGGTTGAGCCAGTTATATTCCAGCGGGTTGCCGTTCTGATGCTCCGGCGCGACATACATGAAGCCGAGGCTATAGGGTCCGAGTAGCCATTTATAGACTGCGGCGATCATGAAATCGGGCTTTACGCGCGCAAGATCAAGCGGCATCGCGCCGAGCGATTGAGTCACGTCAAGAACCAGCTTTGCGCCTTGCGCCCTGAGTTTCTCCCCAATTGCCACTAGGTCGAGGAGTGCGCCGTCTGTCCAGTGATTATGGGGCAGGGCCGCGAGGGCGACATTCTCATCAATCGCGTTAAGGACAGCCGACGTCCAGTCATGATCGGCAGGCGTCGACACAGTGACGATCTCGGCGCCGCTGTCGTGTGCACGCTGCTGCCAGCAATAAACATTCGACGGGAACTGATCCTCAAGGAGAAGGATTTTCTGACCGGCTTTAAGCGGGATGTTCCGCGCCGCAACGGCAAGGCCATAAGACGCACTCGGAATAATCGCGACATCATTTGCTGTTGCGCCGATCAGTTCTGCAAATAATGATCGCGCCTTTTCTGATTCGGTAAAGAAGTCAACCGGGGAGACTGTCCAGGGCAGGGATTTGCGGTCCACGCCCGTATGACCAGCCGCCCGCGCGGCTTTCAGGAGCGGTCCCATATAGGCACAGTTGAAATAGGCAATATCGTCCGGGATATCAAAAAGATGGCGTTGGCTGGGGATCATGGAAAACAACCTCGAGAGTATGATTATCCCGTATTCTCTCGATCCCCAACGCCTTTGGCCAGCCCTTTATTGTCACCGGTACAATTAAGCGATTGTTTAGACGTTTGTTCTATTATGGATGATAAGATCCTAGATTGAAATACAATCATTAGTTGAGGATAATCGTCTGTATGGAAGGTAAAGAATATAGTGCGGCTATCGTTTAAATTCTTCGATGCATAGTCGCACTATTAACGCTTCTATTGCCCGAAGCTTTAAATATTTTGGAGGTATATCATGCTCGGCCCCGATAACGCATTTTGGGATAGTGATGAGTGGGTTAGCTGGGATGAAATAAACCAGCAAATCCAGTACAAGGAATGGAGGGCGAGGTATCCCAAAGCAAATCTCGCCTTAATACCGATTTTTGAACAGCTTTTAACCACTGCGGAAGATTATTACCGGGAAACAGGTCTGCACCTGCAGGTCTACGGGGATATTGGTGAATTATACGGTGCAATAACATACGGTATCAAGCTTCATAAAAATTATGCTCAAGGATCCGATGGACGACTGGGGAATGACTTCATCGAAGTGAAAACAATTTCGCCATTTAAGACTCGTGACGAAGTGCTAGTCGATCTGAAGGGGCACTTCAACGAGCTGCTAGTTGTGAATATCAATGAAGATTTTAAAATCTGCCATCGACTAGTTGATCGTAAACTGCTTCCAAAAACTAATGAGAAACGACTGCGGATCAAATGGAGTGATCTGGAATTTTAAGTCGTCTTTGTCCGTACAGCGGCGACTAGCGCATACAAAGACTGGAGATAGTCGGCGTTCGGTTTAATGACGGGTAGTTTTACGTCATCAACTCGATACGTAACTGATAGCAGTTATTGGTGGCGGAGCGGGCATGGACATAGGCGACGCCCTTTGTCGCGAGGATGTTTCGCGCGGCGGCCTCGATTTCTTCCGGCGCGACGAACTGGCCGGTGCCGTAAACGATACGGTCATTGTCTCCGTAACCGCGTAAAAGAAGCCCAGCGCGGGACTTGATCATTTCGGGAAGCTCATGGTGTCTGACATAGGCCTCGCATTCCATCGCATGGAGGAAAATCGGCCCCTGCTCCGCGTAGGGTTGTTCAGACGCGAAAGGCCGGTAGGACAGCACTAGGAATTCATCACCCGCCGCAATATTGGAAAGGCAATGGCGGCAGGGATTGCCGTCTCCGTCGGATATATGATGTTCCGGCGCGTGGCCATAGGCGTCCAACCCACCATTTTGAAGAGCGCGCACCTCGTCCGTCGGCAGGGGAATGTAGGAAAGTTTCGTCATAATTCTGTATCTCCATTGTTCGGTTCGGAGGTGACATTAGGGCCTTGCGTTCTAGGAAAATATCCGAATGCCGAGATGGAATTTTGGTCTCGACTCTGTCTTTCTCAGAGAAATCACTGTCGCTATCGGGATATTTATGCGGATAGCGAACATTCTCAGCGCAGATATCCGGCAAATTGTCGCAGTGCAAAAATTCCCGTTGACATCCCTCTCGAAATTTTGTCTATGAGCGGCGGGCCACATCCCCCCACCGGGATGCTCTAGACTGGAAGGTTTAGTTTATTATGACAGTAGAAATGCGTCCGGAGAGACGCCCTAATTCTCCTATGTTTTCATCCGGCCCCTGCGCGAAGCGCCCCGGATGGTCCCTCCAAAATCTTGAAGATGCGTGTCTCGGCAGGTCCCACCGCTCCGGCGTTGGCAAGGCCAAGCTGAAAGCCGTGATCGATCAGCAACGCGCGCTTCTGGGTATTCCTGATGACTACAAGGTCGGTATCGTGCCGGGCTCTGACACCGGCGCCGTTGAGATGGCACTCTGGTCAATGCTGGGCGCACGTCCCGTCACCATGCTGGCGTGGGAAAGCTTCGGCTCCGGCTGGGCGACCGATGTGGTCAAGCAGCTCAAACTGGAAAATGCCGAGGTTGTCACCGCCGAATATGGTGAGATCCCGGACCTTGCCGCGACTGACTGGTCCCGCGACACGGTCTTCACCTGGAACGGCACAACCTCTGGCGTCCGTGTCCCGAACGGTGACTGGATCTCGGACGACCGTGAAGGTCTTGCCATTTGCGATGCGACCTCTGCTGTTTTCGCCATGGAACTGCCATGGGAAAAACTCGACGTTGTCACCTGGTCCTGGCAGAAAGTGCTAGGCGGGGAGGCGGCTCATGGCATGCTGGTCCTGAGCCCGCGCGCTGTTGAGCGGCTGGAAAGCTACACCCCCGCATGGCCCCTCCCGAAGGTCTTCCGCATGACCAAGGGCGGCAAGCTCATTGACGGTATCTTTAAGGGGGAAACGATCAATACTCCCTCCATGCTGGCAGTCGAGGATGCGCTGGACGCGCTTAACTGGGCGAAAAGCATTGGCGGCGGCAAGGGCATGATCGCCCGCACGGATGCCAATGCGAAGGTGATATCCGACTGGGTCGCGAAAACCGACTGGGTCGATTACCTCGCGGCCGATCCGGCTATTCGTTCCACCACTTCGGTTTGTCTCAAGATCACCGATGACTGGTTCACGTCCTTGTCCAAGGAGGATCAACCAAAGGCGGCGAAGGAACTCGTTAATCTGCTCGCAGCGGAAGGCGCGGCGCTGGATATCGGGCACTATCGTGACGCACCGGCGGGTCTTCGGATCTGGGCGGGCGCGACGGTGGAAACGGCCGATCTTGAAGCCCTGATGCCCTGGCTCGACTGGGGCTACGCGACACTTAAAAACACATTCCAGAAATAATCCTTAAGAAGGATCGAAAAAATGGTCAAAGTCCTTATCTCTGACAAGATGAGCCCGCGCGCTGCTGAAATTTTTCGGGAGCGTGGCGTAGAAGTAGACGAACTAACCGGCATGACGCCGGAGGAACTGAAAGCCTGCATTGGCGAATATGACGGTCTCGCTGTCCGCTCCGCTACCAAGGCAACCGCCGAGATTATTGCGGCGGCAAGTAACCTGAAAGTCATCGGCCGCGCCGGTATCGGTGTGGACAATGTTGATATCCCGGCGGCAACAGCGGCGGGTATCTGTGTGATGAATACGCCCTTCGGCAATGCCATCACCACCGCCGAGCACGCCATCGCGATGATGTTCTCGCTCTCTCGCCATATCCCCGCGGCGAATGCCTCCACCCAGGCCGGCAAATGGGAGAAATCGAAATTCATGGGTGTCGAGCTGTATGGCAAGACCTTGGGCGTCATCGGCTGCGGCAATATCGGTTCGATCGTGGCCGACCGCGCCGTTGGCCTTAAGATGAAGGTGGTCGCCTATGATCCGTTCCTGTCTCCGGAACGGGCATTGGAGCTTGGTGTTGAGAAGCTGGAATTGGACGATCTGTTCGCCCGCGCCGATTATATCTCGCTTCACACGCCGATCACCGACAGCACCCGTAATATCATCAATGCCAAGAATATTGCCAAGATGAAGCCTGGCGTGCGGCTGATTAACTGCGCACGTGGTGGCTTGGTTGTCGAGGAAGACTTGAAAGCAGCACTCGAATCCGGACAGGTTGCCGGCGCTGCGCTTGACGTTTACGCCGTTGAACCTGCTAAGGAAAATATCCTATTCGGCATGGATAATGTGGTGACAACGCCGCATTTGGGCGCCTCTACCGATGAAGCGCAAGTCAATGTCGCCATTCAGGTAGCGGAACAAATGTCCGATTATCTGTTGGTCGGGTCGGTGACCAACGCCCTCAACATGCCGTCCGTCACGGCGGAGGAAGCCCCGAAACTGAAACCCTATATGGAGCTGGCGACCCAACTTGGCGGGTTTGCCGGTCAGGTCACGGAAAGCGGAATCAAGTCAGTTCGCATCGACTATGAAGGGGCGGCGGCGGGCCTCAACACCAAGCCACTTACCTCGATCATCATCCAGAGCCTGTTGAGCCCCCTGATGGACAGCATCAATATGGTGAATGCTCCGGTGGTGGCAAAGGAACGCGGAATCGACGTGACCGAAAGCTATAATGATCGGGAAGAAGACTACCAGACTCTGATCCGTCTCACGATTACGACCGAGCATCAGACCCGCGATATCGCAGGCACCCTGTTCGGCGACGACCGTCCGCGCGTGGTCAGCATCAAGGGCATTAATATGGAGGCAGAGATCGGCCCCCACATGCTCTATGTCACCAACAAGGACAAACCCGGCTTTATCGGAGCGCTTGGTTCTGTTCTCGGTGATGCCGGTGTTAATATCGCAACTTTCAATCTAGGTCGCCACAAAGCGGCTGGCGAAGCGATCGCCTTGATTGAGATAGATTCGGAATTGTCGCAGGAAACGTTAGATACGGTCCGAAAGTTGCCTCATGTGGAGCAGGTCAAGCCGCTTAATTTCTAGGCCATTTTGGACGAAATTTCGCACCTTTGGGTGTTCTCGGAAAAGCGGCGGTTAAAAACTGCCGCTTTTTTGCTGTTCCTGTTGGCGACAGCGGGGAAATATGCTTTATAGGCCCACGTAATGAATGACTATTCTGAAAAAGGCCTGCTGCCCGCCGGTTTGGCAGATATGCTCCCGCCCGCCGCCGTACGCGAAGCGCGGATTAACCGTACCCTGATGGATGTTTTCGCAGGGAACGGCTACCTGCAAGTCAAGCCCCCCCTGATCGAGTTTGAGGAACATCTGCTGGAGGGATCCGGCGCGGCTCTCGCGTCCAAAATGTTCCGTGTTATGGACCCGGTGTCGCATCGGATGATGGGCATTCGCACCGATATCACTCTACAGATCGCCCGGGTGGCAACCACCCGCATGAAGCAGGACCCGCGCCCGTTGCGGCTTTCCTATGCGGGGCAGGTTTTACGGGTATATGGCTCACAACTCCGGCCGGAGCGACAATTTGCACAAGCTGGCGTGGAGCTGATCGGTCCGTCAGAAACTTCTGCCGATGCGGAGTTGATTCTGCTCGCGGCGGAGGCTCTTGGTGCGCTTGAGGTTGAGAATTTCTCAATTGATCTGACACTGCCCACGCTTGTGCCAACGCTTTGTGGTGAATTGGGCGTTGATGAAGAGACAGCCGCTTCCGCGCGTGAAGCTCTCGATCACAAGGACGCAGCGGCGCTTGATGACTATGACGCGACGCTGAGCCAAATTCTTACCGCGCTTTTGAAGGCAGCAGGACCGGCAAACAGCGCATTGGAGGCGCTCGAAAAAATTGACCTTCCCGAAGCGGCGGCAGGACAAGTCGCAGCGCTCAAAAAGGTTGTCGCTCAGCTTCAGCAGGCCGCACCGGATCTCAAATTGACGATTGATCCCGGTGAATACCGCGGGTTTGAATATCAAACCGGTCTCAGCTTTACGGTCTTTGGTCGCGGTGTGCGCGGGGAACTTGGCCGGGGCGGGCGTTACCGTCTGATGGACGGGGAGTCGGCGTCCGGCTTTACCCTCTTTCTCGATAGTTTGATGCGTGCGGTCCCTCGAAGGCCCGCGGATGATCGGCTATATCTCCCCTTTGGAACCGGTCTTGATCAAGGGTATGCCTTGCGTCAGGATGGCTGGAAAACGGTCGCAGGACTCGCGCCGGAAGACAATATCGAGGCTGAGGCACGGCGCCTCAATTGCGGCCAGTTTCTCGGGCCGGATGGAATTACAAAACTCTCCTGATCAAAATTTTATATTCAAGGACTGAGGATAATGGCGAACGTAGCGGTGGTTGGCTCCCAATGGGGTGACGAGGGCAAAGGCAAGATTGTTGACTGGCTGTCCGAGCGTGCAGATGTCGTTGTGCGCTTTCAGGGTGGGCATAACGCCGGCCATACGCTCGTTGTGGATGGCAAGGTCTACAAGCTCAGCCTGCTTCCGTCCGGCATTGTCCGTGGCGGCAAGATTTCGGTAATTGGCAACGGCGTTGTCGTCGACCCCTGGGCGCTGATGAAAGAGATTGATACCGTGCGGGGGCAAGGTGTCACCGTCGATCACAACACACTTAAAATTGCAGAAAACGCGACGCTTATCCTACCGCTTCATGGGGAGCTTGATGCCCTGCGGGAGGATGCGGCGTCGGCAGTGAAGATCGGCACAACACGGCGCGGCATCGGACCGGCCTATGAGGACAAAATAGCCCGCCGTGCGATTCGCGTGTGCGATCTTACGGATGCGGACCTTCTGAAGCGGAAAATCGCGACCTTGCTCGATCATCACAACGCGCTTCGGAAAGGACTGGGCGCGCCATTGGTGGATGGGGATAAGTTACTCGCGCAACTCGTTGAAATCGCTCCAAAAGTTCTCGAGTTTTCGGATATTGTCTGGCGCCGCCTGGACGAGGCGAAAAAGGCCCGCAAGCGGGTCCTGTTCGAAGGCG
This sequence comes from Sneathiella sp. HT1-7, assembly GCF_020731145.1. Taxonomy (GTDB): domain Bacteria; phylum Pseudomonadota; class Alphaproteobacteria; order Sneathiellales; family Sneathiellaceae; genus Sneathiella. The sequence goes on from NZ_JAJFZN010000003.1 coordinate 384,039, forward strand.
CGCAAGGGGCGATGCTGGATAACGATCATGGAACCTATCCGTTCGTAACCTCCTCCAATACGCTCGCTGGACAAGCAGCGGTTGGCAGCGGTGTTGGACCGAGTTCGGTCAATTATGTTCTCGGCATTACCAAAGCCTACACGACCCGTGTTGGCGAAGGGCCGTTCCCGACGGAACTGTTCGACGACGTCGGCAAGGGACTTGGCGAACGCGGGCATGAGTTTGGTGTTGTGACGGGGCGCAAGCGCCGCTGCGGCTGGTTCGACGCAGTGATGGTGCGTCAGGCCGTCAAGACCGGTGGTCTCACCGGCATCGCGTTGACCAAGGTTGACGTGCTGGATGGCATGGATGAACTTAAAATTTGCGTTGGTTATGAACTAAATGGCAAGCAGATCGACTATTTCCCCTCCAACATGGCAGATCAGGCGGCGGTAAAACCCATTTACGAGACCATGGAAGGCTGGAGCGAGAGCACTTATGGCGCGCGTAGCTGGGCCGACCTTCCGGCAGCGGCAGTCAAATATATCCGCCATGTAGAGGAGCTGATCGAGGCACCGGTCGCGCTCCTTTCCACAAGCCCGGAACGCGAAGACACCATCCTCGTCCGGGATCCGTTCGAAGACTAGGCGCAGGCAGACCATATGGGCAAGCAGTCAGATCGCATGGCGTCGCTTGCCTTTGGAGGCCTGCTGTCGCTCGCTGTCTGTATCGGGATCAGTCGGTTTGTATTTACACCGATCCTGCCCTTTATGGAGATGGGGTTGGGGATCAGCAAGCCGGACGCAGGTCTGATTGCCTCGGCTAATTATCTCGGTTATTTACTGGGCGCCTTGTTCGGTAGCCGACAAAACCTGCCGGGTAGTCCGCGACGCTGGTTCCTTGCTTCAATGGTAACTTGCACGATAACCACTCTGGCAATGGGCATAACGACAAGTTTTGAGGTTTTCCTCGGCCTTCGCCTGATTGCCGGTGTGGCGTCGGCGTTGGCCATGGTATTTGGCTCGACCCTCATTCTCAATCGTCTCGCCGCGCGTAAGCGATCTGGTCTTGCGGCGCTCCATTTCGCGGGGGTGGGCACGGGAATTGTACTGTCATCGGTATTGGTTATCGGAATTGAGGTCATGGATGCCGGCTGGCGGAGCATGTGGATCGCCTCCGGCGCGCTTTCCTTTGCTCTTGTCCCGCTGATTTTTTATCTTGTTCCGCCGGTGACCGACGCAACTATTGTCGCGGTGAAGGGGGAACGCCTTCATTACAGCCGGTCACTCAAAGCCTTGATTTTCTCTTATTCTCTGCTTGGATTCGGCTATATTATTACCGCGACTTTCCTCTCGACCCTTGTCCGTCAAATACCTGAAGTGCAGTGGATGCAGTCCTATATCTGGCTAATTGTTGGGCTTTCCGCGATACCTTCCGTTGCCTTCTGGAACTGGATTGCGGCCTATGTCGGCAACAGGCGGAGTTATACCTTCGCCGGTTTCGCAATGGCGGCTGGTGTTGTCGCCAGCGTGTTAGGTGAGGGCCCAGTCATACTCACCTTGGCCGCTATTCTTCTTGGCGGGACATTTATGGGGATGACTGCCCTGGGGCTTGTCGAAGCACGGAATATGGTGCCCGATCACGCACGCCAGATCCTCGCTGTTATGACGCTTGCTGTTGGGATAGGACAGATTGCCGGGCCAATATTTGCTGGCTTTTTGCATGGTATTTTCGGGGACTTCGTTGCCGCGTCGTTGGTCGCCGCAGGCGGGATTGTTATCGGCAGCCTTCTCGTGTGGCGAAAGCCAGCGAAACCGGCTTCCAGACAATAACAAATTTAACGGCATTTTAACGCCGAATTGCGACAATCCGAGACAATATTCTAATAGCTGGATTGAAGCCGAGCGCAAATGACTGTTGCCGAGAAAATAGAAATGCCGACGAAGTCGCCGACTGGCGATGCTGGCCCTCTGCTTGGGGGACGGTTCAGGATCGATGTTTCCCGGCGTCTCGTCGATATGGAAAACGGCGATAACATGGTTGTTCAGGCGACAGATGTTCAGAATCCGTCTGCAGAGTACTTTGCCGTAATTTCAAATCCTTACAGCAGTTTCCGTCTGGCTATGGCGCAGATAATGAGCGAGATCCATATCCCCGGTATGGTCGATCTTATGGCGCATGGAAAGGTGCAGTTTTCAGAAATAGAAGCCTGTTATGTTTCCGTGTTCGAAATGCCGCGGGGGGGACGCTTGTATCGTGAAGGGGATGCTCCGCTTCCTGAAATTCTAGTGCTGGACTTGGTCGTGTCGACCGTGGCGACCTGCCTGTTGAATTTGCAAAAAAACGGCATGACCCATCGCGGCATTCGCGCAGATAATCTTTTTGTCGCTGACAATAGTCAGAGCGAATTTCTGCTGGGGGAGGCGATAACAATGGCACCGGGATCGGCCCAACCAGCCGTTTATGAACCGCTGGAATGTGTAATGGCGCATCCCATGGGACGGGGTGACGGTAGTCCATCGGATGATATTTATGCGACCGGTGTCCTGATTTTACACTTGGTTGGCGGCAAGCTCCCAGCGGCGGATTTGAGCCCGGATGAGATTTACACGAAGAAGCTGGAGCTGGGTAGTTTCGCAGCCCTCACCGAAGGCATGAGCTTGTCAACGCGGGTGAGTGATGTACTTGCCGGAACTTTACATGATGATCCAAAGCGCCGCTGGGATGCGGAGACGTTGCTCCATTGGCGGGAGGCGATTGGCGACACGCCCAGGCGCGGACGCGGTGATCGTCATGCTTTTGGTAAGATATTGTTTCAATCGGAAGAATACAGCGCCCCGAGAGTTCTCGCCCATGCCATGACGCGAAAATCGAAGGCCGCGCTGGAGCTTATCGAGAATGGTAAATTGGCGAAATGGGTCAAGAGCGCGCTTCGCGATGAGGATGCTGCGACCAAGATCGAGCAAATCCAGGCTTCCGCCAACTCATCACGCGGCGATAAACGGTTTGATACCGCCGCCGTGGCACAGGCTGTTCGCTTGTTGGATCCGGACGGTATCTTCTGGTATCGCAACGTAGCTTTTGGCCGAGGGGCCCTCGGTCCTCTTTTGTTATGGGCGTTCCAGAATGATGACGCCGAGATGAAGAAAGACCTGATGGAACTGCTGGAGACTGCCCTGTTGCAAACAGTGTCTGTGGAGGAAACGCGCAGCAGCAAGGGGAGGCAGTTGGAATGGGTGCCCGAGAGCGCCCTGACAAGGTGTTATGACTATATGAGGCGAAAGCGGGATGTCGGCTACGGGCTTGAACGATGCCTGTATGAGCTGAACCCGAAAACCCCATGCCTTAGTCCGCTTGTTCTGGGATCACATGTAAGAAATGTGCCTGAATTTATTGAAATTGCAGAGAAAAAGCTGGCCGCATCCAATGGCCAAGGCAACCCGTTTGACAGGCACTCTGCTGCTTTTATCACCTCAAAGGCGAAGGGACTTGATAAGTATCTTCGGATGCTCGCAGCGAGCGCGCCAGGTACGTCGGCCAATGCGCTGGCGCAGATTAAACTCTTTGCCAAGTTGCAGGCCGCCGCCCATCCGGGGCCGCTTCCGGGGTTTTGCCGCTGGATGGAGGAAACGCAGAAGCCGGTCCTTGCAAAAATCCGTTCCCGCTTGCGCCGGGAAGTGGTCAGCCAAAAATTCCAAGAGGCGAAGAAGAGTGGCAATCTGGCAGCTATTCTGAAAGAAACAGATATCGAGCGGCAACTGGCTGAGGATACACATGAGTATGAAATTGCGCTTGCAACTTCCGCAGAATCAGAGCGGATCGCGGCCTATCTGGAAGGCGCGAGCGAACAACGCAGGCAAGATGCCGCACATTATGGAATATGGATCACATCGGTTCTGGCGATTACGACCCTTGTGACCAGCATGACCATCTCCGCCCTTTATTTTCTGGGATAACTGAATGGCTAAGAAAGCAGAAAAAGCGGCAAAATCCGCGAATGGAACCGAAAGCAGTACCGGTCAGAATATTGCGCTTTTCTGGGTGTTGGTTTTGTCGGGTCTTGGTATAGTTTTTGTACCGCCAACTATGCTGGTTCTGATCGCCGGTATGATTCCGAGCTTTGTCGCACTACTTCTGAATACAGATAGGTCCGGCAGTCTTGCGGCGATGTTGGCCTTTAATCTCGCCGGAATTATTCCTGTGATCGGAATTTTATGGGAGAGGGGCCATACGTTTCATGAGGCTTTTAAAATTCTCTCTGATGTTTATATGTGGCTTGCCATGCTGGGCGGTGCCGGTGTTGCCGTGTTCCTGGCCTGGGCTGTGCCGGTAATCGTTTTCTCAACCTATGAGTTGCAAGCGCGCGCCAATCTCGCCCGACTGCAGAAACAACGGAACAAGCTCATCGAGGAATGGGGCGGACAATTTGTTGCCGATATGAAAGAAATTTCGCAACGCCAGCGATAGTATGCGGCCTCAATTCTTTCGGATAAGGGCTGGAAATGATGTCCTGCATTGGGCATAGTGCTGTCATCACAAACATTAAAATAAGGAAGAATAAGAATGACAGGGCATGTCTACTGGATGTTTGATCTCGCGATCAAGGACGGCGAATACGAAAAATTTGAAGCGTTGATGAAAGAAATGGTGGAGGCGACCGAGGCCAATGAGCCGGGTGCCCTCAACTATGAATGGTCGGTCAGCGAAGATAAGAAGACTTGCCATATTCTTGAACGCTATGTGGATTCCGCTGCGACGATGGTTCATATGGGAAATTTCGGTAAGAATTTCGGCCGTCGCTTTATGGAAGTGCTGAAACCTAACTCCATAACGCTTTATGGTGATCCGTCTGAAGAGGTGGTGAAGGCTTTCAGCGCAATGGGTCCGGTCATCATGAATTCGGTTGGTGGCTTCTCACGCTAGGCCAGAGGTATTTGGAAGGGTGCTCAATTGCGTCTAAGCTGTTGCTGCTGAGCGTTCTCCCAGAGTTATGACCCGTAGTGTACGACCGGTGAAGCTGCCGGAACAGGCACCGACCACAGCGCCAAAGATAATCGCATAAGCCATTGTCTCAACAAAATGCGGTGCGATCGCGCCGAGCACGCCATTTATAAAGTTCGAAAAGAATATCAGCATCAGGATCACAATTGTTATGCGATCTCCACGAAGTGTCATGTTCCAACCGGATTTTTCCAGAATCAATCCATCCTGCCACCGAAAGGCAACAATGACACCGATCAGGTAGCTGAAGGCAAAGACCAGCCAACCAGTCGAAACCTGACCATTTCCGAGTTTTGCATTTACTGCGATCAGGCCAAGCAGCGGATAGAAAAAATAAGGGATAACGGAGCTGTTGCGCGTTCTCATGGCCTTCAGGCCAACAAATACTAGAAAGAAGAAAAGGGGCCAGACCCAAATCGGTGTATTTTGAATGATTCCAAACGCAAACTCTTTCATGAAAGGCACCTAATTCTATGATAGTGACCCAAGTCTGAAACTGCCGTTGGATTGAAGATGGCCCGACGTCAGAGACACCTAATTTTCAATCTTCAAGTAAGGGGACTGCCGGTAAGGGCAGACCCCTATATTTATCCGCGTGAACAGCGAGTTAGTTCAGCCGTTCTTCCATGACTTTCGACTTCATAGCCCGTTGAAGCTTCTCAAACGCCCGGACTTCAATCTGCCGAACACGTTCGCGGCTGATGTTATATTCCTGGCTTAGATCCTCCAAGGTTTTCGGTTCCTCACTCAGGCGGCGTTCAGTCAGAATATGACGTTCCCGTTCATTGAGAACCTCCATCGCCTTTGCGAGCATCGCGCGGCGGCTTTTCAGCTCCTCACTCTCGGCATAGACGGTTTCCTGGTTCGGTGTCTCATCTTCGAGCCAGTCCATCCATTCGCCTTCGCTCTCGGCACGCATCGGGGCGTTGAGGCTATGATCCGGCGCCGTCAGGCGGCGGTTCATGTTGATCACTTCATCCTCGGTGACACCCAGCTTCGTGGAGATGGTTTTTACCTGCTCCGATGTCATGTCTCCTTCGTCAATGGCCTCAATCTGGCCTTTGATTTTGCGAAGATTGAAGAACAGTTTTTTCTGCGCCGCCGTTGTTCCCATTTTCACGAGGGACCATGTCCGCAGGATATATTCCTGAATGGCCGCGCGAATCCACCACATGGCATAAGTGGAGAGGCGGAAACCTTTTTCGGGTTCGAATCTCTTGACCGCCTGCATCATTCCGACATTGCCTTCCGAGATCAGCTCGGCAATCGGCAGGCCATAACCGCGATAGCCCATAGCGATCTTCGCGACCAGCCGTAGATGGCTCGTCACCATTTTATGGGCGGCTTCGGTGTCTTCATGGTCTTTCCACGCTTTGGCCAGCATATATTCTTCGCTTGGCTCAAGCATCGGGAATTTGCGGATTTCCTGCAAATACCGCGATAGACCGCCTTCCGGCGTTAATACGGGTAAAGTAGATGTGCTCATATCAGGACCCTCTCTATTCGTGGCACCCGGGTTTTGTCGTATTATACGCCCAAAAGCCGGGCCCGGATTACATTCCTGTCTACTCAAGAACCGTGGCATTTCTATGATTTTGGGATTTATCCCCTGAATGCCTTGGTCAGTTCCCTTAAGTCAGATGGGAAATCTACCTCGAATTTCAAGCGTTTGTCTGTGACGGGATGCACAAAACCGAGGGTTTCGGCATGAAGTGCCTGACGATTGAAGGAAAGGATAGTTTTTTGCCTGTCTTCAGGAAGGGCGCTGACACGGCTGCGCCTGGGCCGCGTATAGAGCGGATCACCGACCAGCGGATGGCCGATATGGCCCATATGCACCCGGATCTGGTGCGTGCGCCCCGTTTCAAGTTCACAAGAGACAAGCGCAGCGATATCGGAGAAATTTTCCACGAGTTTATAGCGGGTGAGAGCGCTTTTGCCACCCTTGGTTATCATCGCCATGCGCTTGCGGTTATGTGGATCGCGGCCAATATTCCCTTCAATCTCGCCCGCAGGGGGGTAAACCCGGCCCCAGACAATGGCTTTGTAACGCCGCTCGATATCATGGGCCGCGAAAAGGGTGGCAAGCCCCTGATGCGCGGCGTCGCTTTTGGCGACCACCATCAGCCCGCTGGTATCCTTATCAATCCGGTGCACAATGCCGGGGCGCTTCACCCCGCCAATCCCGGAAAGGCTATCCCGGCAATGATGGAGAAGCGCGTTCACCAGCGTGCCGGACCAATTCCCCGCCGCCGGATGTACCACCATGCCTGCGGGCTTGTTGATGACAATCAGATGCTCATCTTCAAAAATAATATCGAGAGGGATGTCTTCTGGCTCCGGCTCGCTCTCAACAGCTTCCGGCACGGTAATTTCGTATATATCGCCCGCACGGGCCTTGTGAGATGGATTTAGCACGGGCGCGCCGTTCAGCAGAACCAACCCTTCCTTGATCAGTGGCTTGATCCGGTTGCGAGATAGTTCCACAAGCGTTGTGGCCAACAGCCGGTCGAGCCGGGTGCCGTCATCACCGCTTGAAACTTCAACTTGATGTGGACCCTCATTGGATGGCATACAAATGAACCAGAACCGTTTGTTAAAAGAGGGCGATCATATGTCGGAAGAGCCATCCGAAAATTCCGGACCCAATTTCACCTTGCTGAAATGGATTGTTGGAGTCCTCGGTGTGCTGATCATCCTGTTCGCCACTGTGATAGCGGTTACCATATATAAGCGCATGACGGCAATGGAAACAAAGCCCGCGCCGGAAATGCCGGATACGATGTTGTCCAAGACCAGCGGAACATCGCCGCTCGCGGAGTTTGGGGATATTCGCCTGCCTATCCCCGATGACATGGATTTGATTAGCCTGACTCCCTCTAACGATCGGCTGTTTGTCACCGTCGGTACAGAGGGAGCCGCGCGGTTGATCCTTGTTATCAGTCTCGATGACGGGAGCGTTCTTGGTAGCTTTAATCTTGAACGAGATGGTATTCAGTAGAGAGCGATTATTTCATCCGGCAAAAATGGGCGGAAGAAAGAGCAGGGGGCAGATGGTGAAGAACGGAACGCTCGTTAATTTTGCTAGTGATAATTCGGCGCCCGTCGCCCCGACAATACTTGCAGCGATCCAGAAAGCCAACGCGGGCCCGATGCCGAGTTACGGCAATGACCCGCTCACCCGCGGTGTTGAAGAAAAGCTTAAACAAATTTTCGAATGCGATCTCCGGGCGTTTCCCGTAGCAACGGGAACGGCTGCCAATGTGCTCGGCCTCAGCGTGATGACACCGCCCTATGGCGCGATCTACTGCCACAAGCTTGCTCATATAGAGCATGATGAATGCGGTGCGCCGGAATTTTATACCCATGGCGCGAAGCTCGTTAAGCTTGACGGGGCGGACGGAAAACTGCTGCCGGCGGAGTTGGAGGGCTTGCTTAAAAATTCGGGTGCCGGCAATGTCCATCATGTGCAGCCTTCCGTCATAGATATTACTCAGGCAACTGAAAGCGGCACTGCCTACCAGCCGCAGGAAATTGCTGAAATTGGATTGGTTGCGAAGAAATATGATCTTGGTCTGCATATGGATGGTGCGCGCTTCGCCAATGCGCTCTGCCATCTTGGCTGCGCGCCGGCCGATATCACCTGGCGCGCCGGGGTGGATGTCCTGTCGTTCGGGGCGACAAAAAACGGTGCAATGGGGGCCGAGGCTGTGATTTTCTTCAATCTCGAGAAGGCGCGCGAATTTGAGTTCCGCCGCAAGCGCGGGGCGCATCTTTTCTCGAAAATGCGCTATCTATCGGCGCAGCTCGATGCCTATCTCACGGATGACCTGTGGCTTGATCTAGCGGGCCATGCCAACCGCATGGCGCGCGCCACCGCTGAGGGTATTTCCGCGATTCCCGGTGCTGAGATCCTCTACCCGGTGGAAGCCAACATGATTTTCGCACGGCTACCGGAAGTTTCTCTTGAATGCCTCGCGGTCTCCGACATTCTCTACTACCGAAATGGAGACGAGTCTGCAGGTGAAGTTCGGCTGGTAACGTCCTGGAATACAAGTGAGCAGGACGTCAATCATTTGCTCAAGGTAATTGCCTGAAGGTGACGGGTGCGGAATTTTTCTCCACATGGTTTGATTTCGGGGACCTCACCCGTTATTCAAGGCGGAGTATAATTTAAAGCGACGAATGAGAAAGGCTTAACGTGCAGAATTTCTGGGATTTTTGGGAAATCGTCAAAGAAGTCTGGCACGAGGGATACGCGGGCGTTGATTTCAGCTCGCTGATTATAGCCCTCGGGATCATACTGTCGGCGTTGTTGGTGCGCGGCATTTTCACCAAATTCGTCGTCAACCGTCTGATCAAGTTCGCCGAGAAATCCGATAGCAAGATCGATGATCACCTGATTACCGCCTTAAAGGGGCCGATTCGCTTTGTTCCCGTGGTGATCGGTGTGTATCTCGCCCTCGAGATTCCCGATTTTGACGAAGATCCGGACTTTTCCGCCATGACCGGAAGAATTGTCCGGTCTCTCATTGTTTTTAATCTCTTTTGGGCACTCTATTGCGCCATCAGCCCCCTGACTTTCCTGCTTGGTAAGTTGGAGGAGTTGTTCTCGGCGGAGATGGTCGAGTTTCTCGTCAAGATCATGAAGGGGCTGGTATTTGGCCTTGGCGCGGCAACTGTGTTGCAACTCTGGGGGATACAGGTTGGCCCGATCATTGCCGGTTTCGGCATTGTCGGCGTCGCCGTCGCCCTCGGTGCGCAGGATCTGTTCAAGAATCTGATCAGCGGATTCCTTATCCTCGCGGAGAAGCGATTCAAAGCGAGCGACTGGGTGCTTGTCGACGGGGTTGTTGAGGGGACAGTGGAGAAAATTGGCTTTCGCTCTACGGTGATCCGACGCTTTGACAAGGCAATCACCATTGTGCCGAATGCGGTATTTGCGGACAAGGCGGTCACTAACTTCTCGGAAATGACGCATCGCCGTATTTACTGGAAAATTGGTCTGGAATATTCGACAACCGTGGCGCAGCTTCAGGAGGTCACGGAAAATATCGAGAACTACCTCATTGGAAACAAGGACTTCGCTCAGCCGGGAGAGGCATTGATGTTCGTGGTGACGGACAGCTTCAATGCCAGCAGCATCGATATCATGATCTATTGTTTTACCAAGACAACTAAATGGGGCGAATGGCTTGATATCAAGCAGGATTTTGCCTATGCGATCAAAGGTATCGTCGAGCAGGCGGGCACTGGATTTGCCTTTCCGTCCATGTCTGTTTATCGCGGTATTGGCGCGACGGAACCGGACCCGTTTGTTCCACCCAGCGGATATAAGGACGGGCATGCACTGACCAACGGAGATACGGGATACGGGAACGCGAGTTAGTTAAGAATTCGCCGACTTGACGATGATATATTCGAACAGACCGTCAGTTTCACTCGTATTTTCAAGCAGGTAACCACTGACATCGCAAAAATGGCGAAAATCGATGGTTGACGCCGGATCGGTCGCATGCACTTTCAACCGCTCCCCCTCCTTCAGTGCCTTCATCGCCTTTTTTGCTTTCAGGACAGGCAGCGGGCAGTTTAGACCGGTGGTATCGAGAAAATGCGGAATTTCTGCCATTTTTTTTCATTTCTGCAGTGTAGGACGCTGATATTCGCCGCAAAAATAGCGGTCCAGCGCATCGCGCGCAACAGATGATTTTAACCGCTCAAATCAGGGATGCTCGGCCATCGAATTAACTTTTTCTACACTCTATTCTGACAAAATCCACCGATAGGGTTCGCCCTATGGATATCAAGAATCTATTGGGTGCTGTTAAAGAAAAGGTGAAGATGCGAAACGAGATTGGGCATCGCTCGGGTATTAACCCCGACTACTTTAACCAGGGCAGGACGACGGATGACCAAAAACCGGGTTCCGCCGCCGGAGAGGTGAAGCATTATGAAATTGGTGAAGCCACCAGTTTTTTGCGGCCATTCGGCAAGACCTATCAGGAAGCTCTCGAAAATCTTATCACCGGCAGTATCCAGATTATCGGCCTTGATGAGGTGAAGGCCCAATATGCCGAGCAATGGGGCAGCATCAAGAAAAATGTGATGGAGATTGCGGACGCCTTTATCAGTCGCAAGCTGGATCGTCATGACATCTTTGTCCCCCTCGATGATGGACATTTCGCGCTTTTGTTCGCAGATGCCACGCGCGAAGAGGCGCTGGAACGCTCCAAAACCATAGCGCAGGATCTAGTCAACAAATTGTTCGGTGAACTGCCGGGCGGGGAATTGATCTCCGTCGAGGCGGCGATGCTGAAAATCGAGGATTTTGAGGGTCTGGATAAAATCCAATCTCTCGATGGACTGGTTAAATGTTTCCGTGCTGCCATCGTCGCGGCGAAGGAGCGGGAAGCGCGTGTTTTTCAAGAACATGAAACCGAGTTCAATGTCCGTTTCCGGCCACTGATCAATCGGCGCAAAGGTTTTGTGGGCATGTATGAAGCGGTCAACATGACGAATGTCGAAGATGAGCAGGTGAATGTGACGGCGAATGATCTATTGTTTAGCGAGTCGCCGCGGTTGAGTGCTGAAATGGATTGTGTGGTCCTGCGAGAGACGGGAACAATTTTTAAAAAGCTCGGCGAGGCCGGGAACAAACCTGTGATTTTCCTCCCCGTTCATTTCGAGACGTTGGCGAATAGCTACTTTCGGAGCAAATACGCTCGCATTCTCGCGTCCTTGCCGGACTATACTGAATGGCACCTGGTCCTGAATGTGCAGGACATCGCGGCGGGTGTGCCGAACAGTCGTTATCGCCAGATATTTACGTCGCTCCGTCAATTGGTGCTGGGGTTTACATTCGAAGTTGGACCAAGCTGGAACGAATTTGAGGCCATTCGCGACCTTCCCATTCTCGCCGTTACGCTCGCGGGGCATGAGAGTTTGCAGCTATCGGAAATCGAAGGATTATTTCGCCGCGCAAAGCAGAACAAGAAAAAATGCATTTGGCGGTCGGTAGACAACGACGCGTTGGCTCGCGCTGCCTTCAAGATGGACGTTGATTATGTGAGTGGTCCGATTTTCGGTGCGTTGCAGACGGTGCCAGCAAAGCCATTTTCCTTGCCAAAATGAGCAGTTAGTCCCGTTTCAGCACAGCCGCCATCTCAATATGCGGTGAGAATAGAAACTGATCCACGGGCAGCACGGCTCCCAACTTGTACCCACCATCCATCAGCGTCTTGACGTCCCGCGCGAAGGTGACGGGGTTGCATGAAATCGCCACAACAGATGGAATATTGCTTTTCGCAATTTCCTCTGCCTGCGCTTTCGCGCCGGCCCTCGGCGGATCGAAAATCAGGCCGTCAAAAGCGTTGAGTTCATCCGTCAGCAACGGGCGGTGAAAAAGATCCCGCGTTTCGGATGTGACGTTAAGAATGGCGCGGTTCGCCGCGGCCTGCAGGCTGTTTGTGAGCTCTTCATCCCCCTCTACCGCGTGTACGCGAGCTGTGGCCGCAAGCGGGAAGGTGAAACTGCCGACCCCTGCAAAGAGATCGGTGATATTCCGTGCGTCACTCAGGGCATTGCGCGCAAAGTCGGCAAGTGCCGTTTCTCCTGCCTTGCTCGCTTGAAGGAAACCGCCAGGCGGAAGGGTCACGGGGACGTTGTTAAGTAGAACTTCGGCGGGCAGACGAGCGGCGATTACTTCGGGAACTTCCTTTGTGTTTTGTCGCCAAGCGATCCGGGCGATTTTTTGTTTCGCGGTAAAGGCGGCGAGAGCTTCACGGGTTTCCAGATCAAGCTCCTTTTTTGCCGTGATCATCAAATCAGGGCCATTCTCTGTAACCGTTGCAATGATTTTCGCTTCGCTGTTGCGCGGGAGCAGAGGCGGCAGCAGCGCACGCAGAGGCTTAACAAGGGCGAGCAGTGTCGCATCGATCACTGGGCAATCACCAACATCAAAAATCTGGTGGCTTCGGCGCAGATGGAAACCGATCATCACGCCTTTCTTGCGTTTGGCAGCAATAAATTCGACCCGGCGGCGGCTGGCGAGGGGGCAGGTTGTGGTTTCGAGAATCTCTGCGCCTTCTATACCGGCCATGGACAGGCAGTCGACGATGCGCTGGCGTTTCCATTGGGCCGTAAAGGACGGATTAAGATGCTGTAGTGAGCAGCCGCCGCAGGTGCCGAAATGGCGACAAATTGGGTCAGTACGCTCAGGGCCGGGACTAAGAATTTCTTCTATCGCGGCAAGGGTTCCGTTGCCTCGCTCTTCCACGATAGAGGCACGGATCCAGTCGTCCGGGGCGGTCAAAGGAATATAATAGCTTTGTCCGTCCTTTTCCGCGATGCCATCGCCGGCGGATCCGACGTGATCTATTGTAAGGTCAACTATCATGGCGGGCTCCCAGGAGAAATTCTTTATTGCCGTCACTGCCGAAAATCGGGCTGTCTGTTATCCCGAGGGACGTCCAGCCGGAAAGAGAATTGATCCAGCTTTCCATTTCAGTCGGGACCGCGGCGACAAGCGTTTCATCCCGGACAATGCCACCCTTGCCGACATTGCCCTTGCCTACCTCAAACTGTGGTTTGACGAGGGCGAGGAGATGCGCGCCGGGTGCAGCGAGGGAGAGCGCGGCGGGAAGCGCCTTCTGAAGCGAGATAAAACTTACATCTGCCACGATAAGATCGAGCGGTTCAGGAATCAGTACGTCATCGAGATCGCGGGCATTGGTCTTTTCAAGATTGATAACCCGCGCGTCTTCGGCAATTAAGGGATCGAGTTGTCCATGCCCCACATCCACCGCATAAATCCGTGCCGCGCCACGTTCCAACAGCACCTGACAAAATCCACCGGTGGAAGCGCCGATATCTGCCGCTGTTTTTCCCTTCGCGTCGACATTGAAATAATCAAGCGCGGCAAGAAGTTTCTGCGCACCGCGTCCGACCCAGTCAATTTCCGGGGTGGCAACGCTGAGGCTCATTTCTTCCGTTACTTTCCGGGTTGGTTTGGTGACAACCGTGCCATCGATGGAGACACGCCCGTCCGCAATCAGGCTCTGCGCTTTTGCGCGGCTTTTTACCAGATCACGGGCGACGAGCGCGAGATCAAGCCTTTGCGGGGGACGTGTCATATGAGATGCCTAGATGGCGGAAATATTCCGCTGTTTCGCCTTGCCGGAGCCGAGTGCGGAGAGAGCCGCTTCGACGATCTGCGCGTGATTGACACCGGCCTCATCATACATATCCTCGATCTGTTGTTGATCGATATAGGCATCTTTCATGCAAAGTGGCCGGATTTTCAGCCCGTCATCCAGAAGACCGTTCATGGCTAGGAACTGCATCACATGGCTGCCGAAGCCGCCAACGGCACCCTCTTCAACGGTGATCAGAACGTCATGATGGGTGGCGAGATCGCGGATAAGTTCTTCATCGAGTGGTTTACAAAAACGCGCATCGGCGACGGAGGTTGATATACCCTTTGCTTCCAATTCTTCTGCCGCAATCAAGGCCTCTTTCAGCCGGGTTCCAAAGGAAAGAATAGCGATGTTATCGCCCCGCTTTATCAATCGGCCCTTGCCGATTTCCAGCACGTTGCCCGTCTCGGGCAAGTCGATGCCAATACCTTCGCCGCGCGGATAGCGAAAAGCGCAAGGCCCTTCATTATAGGCGGCCGCCGTTGCGACCATATGTTTCAACTCGGCCTCATCCGCCGGGGCCATAACCATCATGTTCGGTAGCGTGGCGAGATATGTAATATCGAAGGAACCGGCATGGGTCGCCCCGTCTGCCCCAACAAGGCCGGCCCGGTCCATGGCAAAACGTACCGGCAGGTTCTGGATCGAGACATCATGCACAACCTGATCATAGCCGCGCTGAAGGAAAGTGGAATAGATGGCTACGAACGGCTTTAACCCCTCCGTTGCCATACCGGCGGCGAAAGTCACCGCATGCTGTTCAGCAATACCTACATCGAAGCAGCGGCTTGCGAATTCATTCGCGAACTGATCAAGGCCGGTGCCGTCCGGCATGGCGGCGGTGACAGCAACGATTTTATCGTCGCGGCGCGCTTCCTCAATAAGGCTCTGCGCAAAGACCTTGGTATAGGAGGGGGCATTCGGTTTTGCTTTTGCCTGTGCCCCGGTAATGACATCAAACTTGGAAACACCATGATATTTATCAGCAGCGGCCTCGGCGGGCGGGTAGCCTTTGCCCTTCTGCGTGACGCAATGGATCAGGATCGGCCCAAATTTTGATTCTCGCGCATTTTTCAGGACGGGGATAAGATGTTCCAGATTGTGACCGTCAATCGGCCCGACATAATAAAAGCCGAGTTCCTCGAACAATGTGCCGCCGGTGACCATGCCGCGCGCGAATTCCTCGGCGCGCCGGGCTGTCCGTTCCAGCGGATCGGGTAGGAGAGAGGCAACCTGTTTTGCCAGCTCCCGCAGGTTACGATAAGGTTTGCCCGAAAGAAGCCGCGAGAGATAGGCGCTCATGGCACCGACAGGCGGCGCAATGGACATGTCGTTGTCATTGAGGATAACGATCTGCCGTGCATCCATGGCGCCGGCGTTGTTCATTGCCTCATAGGCCATGCCTGCGCTCAGCGCCCCGTCCCCGATTACGGAGATGACATTGTTGTCGCGACCTTGCAGATCCCGCCCTACTGCCATGCCGAGCCCGGCGGAAATTGATGTTGAGGAATGCGCCGCGCCAAAGGGGTCATATTCGCTCTCGGCCCGCTTGGTAAAGCCTGATAGACCATTCGGTTGTCGCAATGTACGGATGCGATCACGCCGTCCGGTCAGGATTTTGTGAGGATAGCATTGATGGCCGACATCCCAGATGAGCCGGTCTGCCGGAGTGTTAAAGACATGATGAAGCGCGACAGTCAATTCGACAACACCAAGACCTGCCCCCAGATGCCCGCCGGTCACTGACACGGCGCTGATCGTTTCCTGCCGCAACTCGTCGGCCAGCTGTACTAGCTCTGGCAGAGTCAGATCGCGCATCGCCTGCGGATAATCGATGGTGTCCAATAATGGGGTCGCCGGTCTCGTTGTCAAAATATTCACCCGTCTTCAGTTGCGGCGTTCTATTGCAAAGCGCGCGGCATGTCTTAACAGATCAGCCTTTGGTCCGAAAGGTCCTAGATGTTCGATCGACTGATCAACCAGCATGGCGGCGTGAACCTTTGCTTCTTCCAGTCCCATAAGAGATACGAAAGTCGCTTTCCCCGCAGCTTCGTCTTTGCCAGTTGCCTTGCCCATTTCCTCTGGGCTACCTTCAGTATCCAATATGTCATCCGCAATCTGAAAGGCCAGCCCTAAATCATGTGCGTAGGCCTTGAGTGCTTGCAGTTGTTGCGGTGATGCATGCCCAAGAATGGCCCCCGCCTCGCAGGCGAAGGTAATTAGTGCGCCGGTTTTGAGCTGCTGCAGTCGGGTAATGGTGACAATGTCGATATCATCGCCATCGGCAAAGATGTCCATCGTCTGTCCGCCGACCATGCCGCGTACGCCGATGGCATGAGATAGCTTTGCAACCAGCTTGATGCGGACTTCGGCGGAGGAGTGGGTTTTAGGATTACCGATAATCTCAAAGGCGAGCGATTGTAGCGCATCCCCGGCGAGTACGGCCGTTGCTTCGTCAAACTGTTTATGCACCGTCGGTTTCCCCCGGCGCATATCATCATCGTCCATGCAGGGAAGATCGTCATGAATAAGGGAATAGCTGTGGATAATCTCAAGTGCAGAGGCTACCCGCGTTGAATGCAGGCGTGGTACGCCAAAAAGATCTGCCGCCTGAATAACCAGAAAGGCGCGCAGCCGCTTCCCCCCAGATAGAACTGAATAGCGCATGGCTTCGTAAAGCTGCTTTTCCAGTCCGTTGTTTTCTGGCAGAAACTCGCGAAGCTCCCGATCCATCAACACGGCAGTCTGACGGAGGGCCTTGCCGAAATCATCTTCCATATTAATGTCTCAATCCACCGCACTCATGTCTATTCAACATTCGCCGGTTCGACCGACAGGTTACCATTCTTGCCGACGATCTTGTCGACCCGCTCCTGTGCGTTCCTGAGCTTGGCGTCGCAATGCTGTTTCAACAGGGACCCGCGGGTGTAGATATCGATCGACTGGTCGAGATCGACCTGGCCGGAATCGAGTTTTTCAACGATCTGCTCCAGTTCTTTCAGAGCCTCTTCAAAGCTCATCTTGGCGATATCAGCGGGGATTTCCTGGCTATTCGGGTCAGACATGATTTCTCCTTTGCCGTCTTATACTCTTCTCTTAAGTCCGGAGCAATGCTTTCACATGGGCGTCAACGCCATCGGCCAGCCCCTCCAGATCGTAGCCGCCTTCAAGTGCCGAAACAACACGTCCGCTCGCGTGCCGGTCGGCAATCGCCATGAGTTTCCGGGTCACCCAGCCAAAGTCTTTGCCAGTCAGGTTGAGATTGGCGAGCGGGTCTCTTTCATGGGCATCGAAGCCCGCGGAAATTATCAGTAATTCAGGTCGAAAGGTATCGAGAGCCGGCAGGATGACGTTGTCATAGGCCTCCCGGAAGGCGCGGGAGCCTGATCCGGCGGCGAGAGGAACATTCACAATATTGCCCACACCAGTTTCACTGGCATCACCTGTGCCGGGATAAAAGGGAGCCTGATGACTGGAGGCATAGAACAGCCCTGCGTCTTTTTCAAATATTGCCTGGGTGCCATTCCCGTGATGAACATCGAAATCGACTACTGCAATCCGTTCCAGTTTATATGTCTGTCGCGCGTAACACGCACCGACGGCGACATTGTTATACAGGCAAAATCCCATGGCGCAGTCCGCTTCAGCATGATGGCCGGGCGGGCGGATGGCACAAAAGGCGCTGGTTTTTGGCTCTTTCATTACAACGTCAATGGCTGCAACCACCGCCCCGGCGGCACGTAAGGCAGCCGATTGCGAACCGGGTGACATTTTAGTGTCAGGATCAAGATCGATAATACCTTCAACAGGGGCTCTTGCCACCAGCCGGTCAAGATGAGCCTCCGTATGGGCCAATGCGAGTTGCTCGCGCGTGGCGAGGGGGGCATCCCGGCGTTCCAGAGTTGGGAAATTTTCAAGGTCCAGTTGATGCAGGACAGCCCTCAGGCGATCTGCTCGTTCCGGATGCCCGGTACCAGTGTCATGAAACAGACAATCGCGATGTGTAAATAGATAGGTTGTCATGGGTCGCCAGTTTAGGGTTTCGAAAAATCATCAATTTTATGTATGTGCAGATTTTTTTGTTGCTTTTCAAGCAATTCAGCCTCAATTCTGTAAAGATACGTGCAGAGTGAAATGTAATACAAATGAACAAAACAGCACAATTGGCCATCATAGTGGTAATTGCCGCGTTGGGCTATGGGGCGTGGCACTATCAGGACCAGCTTCCCTTCATTGGCGGCGGTAACGGCGAAGCACAGGCCACCAAAGGTCCCAAGCGACCACCGCAGAATGTCATTGTTTCTGCGGTTGTGAGTAAGGCTTTGCCGCGTACCATCACGGCTATCGGTACCGCTCGGGCGAATGAATCGGTGGTGATCACCACAAAAGTCACCGGCAAAACCAGCAAGCTTGATTTCAATGAGGGGCAAAAAGTGAAGGTCGGCAAGCTGCTGGTTCAGCTTGACGATACGGAACTGCGCGCGAACTTAACCGAATCGCAGGCGGCACGCGACAATGCGCAGAAGCTCTATGACCGGGCGTTGAAGCTTTATGCCACGCGAAACGTAGCCAAGGCGCAGGTTGATTTGCTTCTTGCTGAGTTGCAGGCGGCGGAGGCGGCAGTTTCAGCGCAAAAAGCACGACTTAGTGACTATCGGATCGTGGCACCCTTTTCTGGCGTTCTCGGATTCCGGGAGGTGAGTGTTGGCTCGCTCGTGCAGCCGGGGGATATCATTACCACGCTCGACGATACGGATACGATCAAGGTGGATTTTGATCTGCCGGAAACTTATATCGCTGATGTCGGGCCGGGTCTGAAATTCTCTGCGAAGAATGCTGCCTATCGCGATCATGTATTCGAAGGGCAGGTCAATACCATCTCTACCCGGGTGAATGAATATACTCGTGCGGTTCGGGTGCGCGGATCGGTTCCGAATGGAGATGGGCTTTTGAAACCGGGTATGTTCCTCTCTGTCGAGTTGCAGATCAGTGTCGATGAGAATGCACTCCTGGTCTCTGAAGAGGCGGTTGTGCTTACGATTTCCGGGCCTATCGTCTATGCGGTAGTGAATGACAAAGCGGTGCGTACGCCGGTAAAAATTGGGCGCCGTATCAGAGGTTTCGTGGAAATTATTGAGGGATTGCAAGAAGGTGATCCGGTGATCACTGAAGGCCTTCAGAAGGTCAAGGATGGTGCACCTGTCAAACCGAGCGTGGCGGTTTCAACCTCTGAGGCATCGTAATGCGGTTGCCCGATCTCGCCATCAAGCGCCCGGTTCTGGCCATCGTTTTTTCGGCCGTTCTGGTCCTATTCGGGCTTTTTTCCTATCAATCCTTAAGCGTTCGGGAATATCCGGATATCGACAGCCCGAATGTCTCGATCCAGACCTCCTATCGAGGGGCATCGGCAGAAATTATCGAAAGCCAGATAACCCAGGTAATCGAGGATGCGGTTGCCGGAATCAGCGGTGTGGAACGAATTTCCTCCACCAGCCGGGAGGAGTATTCGACGGTCGGCGTGGAATTTTCGCTAAGCCGGGATATTGAATCTGCGACTAATGATGTGCGCGATCGTATTTCCCGCATCGTCAACCAACTTCCCGAAGAGGCCGACTCGCCGCGTATTTCAAAATCCGAGAGTGACGCGCGGCCCATCCTTTGGCTGTCTCTGACCAGTGACAGATTCAACCAGCTTGAACTCACTGATTATGCAGAACGAAACCTTGTCGATCCCCTCTCAACCGTTGATGGGGTAGCAAATGTGCGCATCGGTGGTGCACGTCGCTATGCCATGCGCATCTGGCTTGATACACCGGCAATGGCCGCACGCGGCGTAACGGTTGCGGATATTGAATTCGCCATTCGCGAACAAAATGTGCAGATTCCTTCCGGTCGAATTGAATCGAACATGCGGGAGTTCAGCATCAAGACACAGTCTGACCTCCGGACTGCGGAGGAATTCCGCCGGATCATCATCTATGATTATGCGGAGGGGCGGGTGCGCCTCGGCGATGTGGCTGAGGTGGAGATTGCGCCGGAAAATGATCGGACGAACCTTCGGGTTAACGGGCAAACAGCCATCGGCCTTGGCGTGGTTCGCCAATCGGGCGCCAATGTGCTGGAGGTTGCCAACGGCGTGAAGAAGATTGTCGAACGGCTGAAGAACAATCTTCCCACCGGCCTCGATATCCGGGTGTCATATGACCAGTCGGTCTTCATCAGCCAGTCTATCAAGGAGGTATTCTTCGCCCTCGGCGTTGCCATGATCCTTGTTATCCTGGTTATCTTTTTCTTCCTGAGATCCATCGCGGCCACCTTTATTCCGGCCGTTGCAATCCCGGTATCGATCATTGCCACGCTGACAATTCTTGGGGCGCTTGATTATTCCGTAAATGTGCTGACGCTGCTTGCGCTGGTGCTTGCTATCGGTCTTGTTGTCGATGACGCAATTGTCGTGCTTGAGAATATCCACCGCAGGATTGAAGCGGGGGAGCCGCCGCTTCTTGCTGCGAGCCGGGGGGCGAAACAGGTCGGGTTTGCCGTTGTCGCGACGACCATCGTCTTGATCGCTGTCTTTATCCCGATTTCATTCCTCGATGGCACGACGGGCCGGTTATTCAGGGAATTTGGCGTTGCGGTTGCCGCCGCCGTGATGTTTTCCTCCTTCGTTGCATTGACACTGACGCCGATGCTTTGCTCAAAGCTACTCGTTGAGACGAATAAGGAAGGCTGGTTCTATAAATCGACGGAGCGTCTATTCACTGGCCTCGCTACACTTTATGGCAATGCGTTGAAATGGACACTGAAAATACCACTGGTGGTCGTGGCAATTGCTATCGGGCTTTCGGCGTTGGCCTATAGTTTCTATGACGTTATCCCAAAGGAATTTGCCCCGACGGAGGATCGCGGTGTCTTTTATATGCCGGTGAAAGGCCCTGAAGGGGCCACCATGGAATATACGCGTAATAATGTCGACAGGATCGAGGAGGTATTGAAACCTCTCGAAGAAAGTGGTGAGGCTTCGCGCCTTTTTGCTTTTCTTGGCACCTTCCGTCAGCCCGGACCGGTGAATGAGGCCTTCATGCTCGTGGGACTAGTCCCTTGGGAAGAGCGGTCGCGGTCGCAACAGGAAATCGTTAATGAGGTGTTCCCTAAACTGCTCGCCATTCCGGGTGTGAAAGTTTTTGCAATCAACCCCGCCAGTCTTGGTCAGCGCGGTTTTTCCGCTCCGGTCCGAATTATTATTGGCGGTCCCTCCTATGACGTCATCAATGAATGGGTGGACAGGGTTATCGCCCGGGCGCAGGAAAATCCGCAGCTTCTTAACATCACCAAGGATTTTGAGGAAACCCAGCCGCAGATCCATCTGGATATTGATCGGGCGCGAGCCTCTAACCTTGGGGTCACGATTGAGACGATTGGCCGAACCCTTGAAACACTGATGGGCGCGCGCAATGTCACGACCTATGATCAAGGAGGCAAGCAGTATGAAGTCATTGTTCAGGCCCGCAAAGAAGATCGCGGAAGCCGGGATGATCTGTCGAACGTCTATGTCCGCTCAGAGGTTGCAGATCAGCTGATCCCGCTCTCGGGTTTTGTGACACTAAGGGAAGAGGCCGGGCCGGGTGAACTCAAACGTACCGACCGACTTCGTACGATTGAAATATCGGCCTCTCTCGGGCCGGACTACACGTTGGAGAAGGCGCTCAATTATCTGGAAACCATCGTCCGCGAAGAAGCCGGAGAAGAAGCGACAATCTCCTACGATGGCCTTAGTCGCTCATATAAGGATTCCAATCAGGCATTGGTCTTCACCTTTGTGACGGCGCTTCTCGTGGTGTTTCTTGCTCTTGCCGCGCAGTTTGAAAGCTTCATCCACCCTATGATTATCATGACGACGGTGCCGCTCGCTATTACCGGCGCGCTGGGCTCTATCCTGCTGGCTGGGCTGACGCTCAATATCTATAGCCAGATCGGGATGATCATGCTGATCGGACTGACGGCGAAGAATGCTATTTTGATTGTGGAGTTTGCGAACCAGCTCCGGGATGAAGGCGCGGATATCCTGACCGCGATACAGGAGGCGGCGATCATCCGTCTGCGCCCGATCCTGATGACGACAATTTCAACGGCCCTTGGGGCGGTGCCACTTGCCATTGCGACTGGTGCTGGCGCTGAAAGCCGGGAAGCAATTGGCATTGTCATTATCGGCGGTATGATATTCTCGACCATTCTGTCTTTGTTCGTTGTGCCGGTGGTATACATCCTGTTGGCCCGCTTCAGCCGTCCTTCTGGTTATCTTGCTGCGCGGCTGAATGAGCTCGAAACTGCGCATTCGGATATCCACAAATAGGGTAAGCGGGAAACCGATGGGATTGATTTTTAGCAGCGGACGGTAATCGCTGTTCCATCGTGGGGCGAGCGCGGCTATGATAGGCGCGGCTTAGATGTTTGGGCGCCTTATTTTTCAAGGAACAGGTTAAATGTCAGACAAGGGGAAATTTCTATTGCTGACCGGTGCGAGCCGGGGAATTGGGCATGCCACGGTCAAACGATTTAGTGCCGCAGGCTGGCGGGTTCTGACCGTGTCGCGACAGGAATTTTCTGAATATTGCCCCTGGGAGGGTGGCGAGAAGGATCATTTGCAGATTGATCTGGCGGATATCGAAGCCTTGCCAACGGCGATTGAGCATATCCGAGAGAAGTTGGAGGGGGCACCTCTGCATGCGCTGGTGAATAACGCCGGAGTGTCGCCAAAGGGGCCGGAGGGAGCGCGGTTCAGCACGCTCAATTCCTCTTATGCCGATTGGCTGCATGTCTATAACGTCAATCTTTTTGCGCCGTTGATGTTGGCACAGGGTCTGTTTGACGAACTGGTTGCCGCGAAAGGGACGATCGTTAATGTCACGTCGATCGCGGGTAGCCGGGTGCATCCCTTCGCGGGATCAGCTTATGGAACATCGAAGGCAGCGCTTTCCGCGCTTACACGAGAGATGGCGGCAGATTTCGGACCTCATGGAGTAAGGGTCAACGCCATTGCGCCCGGAGAGATCGACACATCGATCCTCTCTCCCGGCACAGAGGATATGATTCAGGATATTCCGCTTCGCCGCCTAGGAAAACCGGAGGAAGTTGCTTCCACCATTTATTTCCTCTGCGATGCACCGTCATCCTATGTGACAGGCGCGGAGATCCATATCAACGGCGGCCAGCATGTGTAGTTGGATCGTGAAGTGAATGGTTCCGATAAATATCTGACGCGGCTGATTGAACGCTTTTATCATGATGCCTGGAACAGAAGGGGCGAGGATTGTGCCCGTGAGATTCTGCACAAAGATTTTGATTTTCGGGGGTCCCTTGGTCCCGTCCGTGTAGGGCCGGAGGGGTTTATCCAGTATATGCGTGAACTCTGGATCGGCCTTCCTGACTTTCGCTGCGATATCGAGGATGTCGTGGATGAGGGCGACAGCGCTGCCGCAAGGATGAAGTTTTCCGGCACGCATAAGGGGTCATTCTACGGCGTTCCAGGAACGGGCAAGACAATCATCTGGGCGGGCGGCGCCTTCTTCAAGGGCAATGGGAAGCAGATCACGGCGCTCTGGGTGTTGGGGGATATTGACGCCATAAAGCGCCAGCTTGGCCCATCGGCGAACTCTAATTTTGCCTGAATGAAATAACCATGAACCTCCCCGGAACTGCAGGCTATGTCGAAGCAGCGGAGTGACTGATTCCGCGTTATGAGGCGCTGGAATTTGACGAGCTGCATGCCGTCATACTTGATTTGATGCCGCAAAAGCCGCTCCGGTTACTGGATATCGGGGCAGGCACGGGGCGGGATGCGGCCTGTTTTGCGGTGCAAGGCCATCAGGTAACCGCCGCCGAGCCGACCGATGCCTTTCGCCTTGCAGGGATGCGCCTTCATGCTGCTCATGATATCGAGTGGATTGATGACGGTCTGCCGCACCTTGCGGCACTTTCGGGGCAAGACAATGCATTTGATTTTGTTCTACTCACAGGTGTCTGGATGCATCTGGACAAGGCGGAGCGGATGACCGCGATGCCGGTGCTTGCCTCTCTCATGGCGCCGGGCGCGCGTCTCATCATGTCGCTTCGTCATGGGCCGGTGCCGGAAGGGCGACGGATGTTTGAGGTGACAGGAGAGGAGACAATTGATCTTGCTGAAGCGGCAGGCTTGAGCCTTCTGCGAAAGCGCTATACGGAGTCCATCCAGCCTGAAAATCGCGCCAACGGCGTGCACTGGACAATGCTCGCCTTTCGCCGCTAAGCGTTGAAAGCTTTTAGCGCGGTCATGGCGATATGCGGGTTTTCGACAATCGCCGGGTCGGTAAAACGGCCGTCTTTGATGCTTTGGAATCCCGGAATGTTTTCCATGTCCTCAGCATTGACAGTGCGAAACCCCATCGACCAGCCCGGAAAGTTGCGCTTTTCTGTTTTGCCCTTGCGCAGCAGGATAAGCCCATCATGGCGGTGATCCTTGCCAATCCGCTCATAGGCATTCTTAATGTTCTCCGCCCGGCCTTCCAACACCTGCATGAAGCTGCCGTCCTTATAAAGTAGCATGCCGGTGATATTGTCAGCGGTGTTGCGGGAGCGGCTCGTCTCTAGGATCGCCATTAGCTCCGCCTCATTCATGAGGTGGCTGGCTGTACTTACATAAACGAGATAGTGCACCTTCACGCTCCTCTCGTGGTGGCGGGATGGAAATAGTTTAGATTTCCTGCCAGTTTTCCCTGAACGCCATCGCGGCGATGTCGTCAAGGCCCTTGGTAAAGCGGTCGAACATTTCGTCGATTTCGCTTTCCGTGATGATCAACGGCGGGCAAAGGGCGAGATTGTCGCCTGCAACCGCCCGGCTGATAACGCCAGCGTCCTGCATGGCCTGCGCCGTTTTCGCACCTGCCTTGAATTTCGGGTCAAAGGAACGCTTGGTCTTTTTATCGGCCACCAGCTCAATCGCGCCGATCAGCCCCATGGAGCGAACTTCCCCGACTAGCGGATGATCCGTAAGGGCGTTGAACCGTTCGTTAAAGCGTTTTGAGACATGGCGCACATGGCCGAGGATATTGCGCTCCTCCATCAGTTCCATCGTCCGCATACCCACGGCGGCTGGCACCGGATGTCCGGAATAGGTGAAGCCATGGGCGAAAGCACCGTGTTTCTCACTCTGTTTGACCATCCCGTCGAATATATCCTGCGACACCATCACTGCCGAGATCGGCAAATAGGCGCTGGAGAGGGCCTTTGCGCAGGAGAGAATATCCGGCTGGATATCGAAGGTCTGCGAGCCCCACATCTGGCCTGTCCGTCCGAAACCACAGATCACTTCATCGGCGATCATCAGCACATCATATTTTTTCAGGACCGCCTGGATCTTCTCGAAATAGGTGGCCGGCGGAATAATTACGCCACCGGCGCCCATGATCGGCTCGGCGATAAAGGCGGCGACCGTGTCCGGCCCTTCCTTCAGGATCAGCTGTTCGAGGTCATCGGCGCAGCGTGCCGCGAATTCCTCCTCAGTCTCGCCATCCTTGCCATAGCGGTAGTAATGCGGGCAGGAGGTATGCAGGATATTCTGGATCGGCAGGTCGAAGTCGTTATGCAGCGGCGGCAGGCCGGTCAGGCTCGCGGCTGCGACCGTGACGCCATGATAGGCCTTCTGGCGGGAAATGATCTTCTTTTTCTTCGGACGACCAAGGCTGTTATTGTAATACCAGACAAGTTTGATGACCGTATCGTTAGCCTCTGATCCAGAGTTGGCAAAGAACACCTTCGAGAAGGGCGCGGGCGCAATTTCTAGGAGTTTCTCCGCTAGGCGTATTCCTGGCTCTGTCGATTTGCTGGCAAAGGAATGATAGAAGGGCAGCTTGCGCATCTGGTCGATGGCGGCCTCGATCAGCTCCTCTTCACCAAAACCGAAGGAGGCGCACCACAGACCGGCCAGTCCCTCAATATATTCCTTGCCGTCTTCATCAAAGACATGAACGCCCTTACCGGTTTCAATAATCAGCGGACCTTCGGTCAGATGGGTCGAGAGGTTGGTGTAGGAATGGATCAGGCTTTTCGCATCGCGTGCGGCAAGGGAATTCCCCTGAAGAAGGCTTGGGCTGCTCATTACAATATCCTCGAAAAAGAATTTGAAACGTTTCTATATTTGTAGAGCGAATATCCAGCCCCTGTCAAAGCCCGTTTACAACTATCTTGCCTGACTTCCCGCTCCATGGCTTAATAGACGAAATAATCGGGGAAGTGGTCGTATGAGTGAGTATTTTACCTATTCCGGTGCGGAAGGGCAGGCAATCCATATTTACCGGTGGATGGGTGAGAAAAAACCAAAAGCGATTGTACAGATCGCGCATGGTATGGCGGAACATGGGGCTCGTTATGAAAGGCTTGCCCGCGCACTCAATGAATTTGGCTATATCGTCTATGCGAATGACCATCGCGGCCACGGTCAGACGATTGCGGACGGAGAGGTGCCGGGCCACATGGGGGATGACGATGGCTGGAACAAAGCAGTTGAGGATATGTATCTGCTCAACCGGGAGGTCGCCTTAGAGCATCCGGGCCTGCCGATCCTGATGCTTGGTCATTCGATGGGTTCTTTCATGACGCAGCAATATATGGCGCAGCATGGGGAGACGATTGCCGGGGCTGCGCTCTCCGCGACCAACGGTCCGCCCGGCGCTATCGGCCGGATAGCCCAACTTGTTATCCGGTTTGAAAAGCTGCGCTTCGGTGCGCGCGGGCACAGCCCCATCATAGCGGGAATGACGTTTAAGACATTTAATAAGCAGTTTGCGCCGAACCGGACGGAATTTGACTGGCTCTCGCGGGACGAGGCAGAGGTCGATAAATATGTGACCGATCCGCTCTGCGGGTATGAGTGCTCGGTCGCAACCTGGCGCGGGCTTCTCGATGCACTCCCAAAAATTGCCGGTGCGTCGGCACTTAAAAAAATGAACAAACAAATGCCGATTTTTATCTTTAACGGGAGCGAGGACCCTGTCGGTGAGAATACGAAGGGTGTGAAGCGGCTCCTCGCGGCCTATCACCGACATGGTTTTACGCGAGTTACCCATAAGTTCTATGTCGGCGGTCGTCATGAGATGCTGAACGAGATCAACCGTGATGAGGTGACAACGGACTTCATCGCCTGGGCGAACAGCGTTATCGGCTGACCTCTTCGCATCGCGTCGGGCTGGACAGCAATAGTTTGTTGCCATAAGGTTTTTCCGCTCTCAATAAACAAGGAAAAACAACATGAGCGGACAGCCACAGGATCGTTATACCCTCATCGGCGGCAACGCCTCCCCTTATTCCCTGAAAATGCGCGCCCATATGCATTACCGGCGGCTGCCCTATGACTGGGTTCTTCGTTCGGAGGAAAATGATCATCTGCTGGAAGGATTGCGTCCGGTTCTTGTGCCGGTACTGAAGTTCCCAGAGGATGGCAGCCTGCATCTCGACAGCACGAGGCTTATCTATATGCTGGAGGAACGGCACTCCGACGACCGATCGGTCATTCCGGGCAATCCCGCCCATGCGTTCCTCGCCCACCTGGTTGAGGATATGGCCGACGAATGGGTTACCAAGATGATGTTTCATTACCGCTGGGCCTATGAGGCGGATATTCATTATGCCGCGCGTTGGATCGCCGATGACCGCTCCCCCAACGCCTCGGATGAGGAACGAGAGAAGTTTGCTGAATTTTTCACCGAGCGGCAGATAGGGCGCATGCCGCTTGTCGGCTGTACAGCGGAAAATGCTCCGATTATTGAGTCAGGCTTCCATCATATTCTCGCGCTGCTTCATGCGGATGTCGGTCAGTATAAGTATCTGTTCGGGACACGCCCCTCTATCGCAGATCTCGGCCTCTATGGGCAGCTCCGGACACTGTCTATCGATCCGACGCCGATGTCGATCATGCGGGAGGAAGCGCAACGGGCGGAAAGCTGGCTCAGGCAACTTGATGACGCCTCTGGCATTGAGGGGGACTGGTATGGCGTCGGCGACCTGCCGCCGATGACGAAGGGAATGATCACCTATTGCGCCGAAATTTACTTGCCCTTCCTTGCCGCGAATGCCACAGCGATTGAACGGGGCGAGGAGACATTTACAGCCGATCTTGATGGCAAGTCCTATTCGCAAGGGGTCTTTAGATATCAGGTCAAATGTCTGGGCGAGTTGAAAGCGCGCTACAAAGCGCTCCCCGAGGAGGCCAGATCTGTTGTTGATGACCTGATCGGGGAGGCGGGGATTAATATCCTGAGCTAGCCTTAAATTGAAAAGCCGCCGAGTTTGGTTTCCAGATACTCCATGATCCCTTCCTTGGCGCCTTCACGGCCAAGTCCGCTGTCCTTCATCCCACCGAAGGGCGCGGCGGCGCTGGTCGGGTTGATATCATTGATGCCGATGATGCCAAAGCGCAGCCCTTCGAACATCCGCATGGCGCGGGAGATATCGCGGGTATAGACGTAAGCCGCAAGGCCATATTCCGTATCGTTCGCCTTTTCCAGCACTTCCGCCTCACCCTCGAAACGGATGATCGGGGCGACGGGACCGAAGGTTTCCTCCCGATAGATCAGCATGTCTTCAGTGACATTGGCGAGGACAGTGGGGGCATAGAAATAACCCTTGTCGAGCCCGTTGGATTTAATCGGGACACCCCCAGTCACAAGTTCCGCGCCTTTGGAAATGGCGTCTTGGACCTGCCGTTCCACCTTGTCGATGGCCGTCTGATTGACGAGGGGGCCGATGGCGACACCGTCTTCAAATCCGCTGCCCGCCTTCATTTTGGAGACCCGTTCTTCGAAGGTGGCGACGAACTGGTCGTAGGAGCCATTCTGCACGAAGAAGCGGTTTGGGCTGATGCAGGCCTGTCCGGTGTTGAGGAATTTGACAAGCGATCCGCCTTTCGCCGCATGGGCCGGGTCGACATCCTCGAACACGACAAATGGCGCATGCCCACCCAGCTCTGCCGAGACGCGTTTCATATTGGCGCTGGCCTGACCGGTCAACATCTTGCCGACATTGGTGGAACCGGTGAAGGTGAGCTTGCGGACGGACGGATGGCTGGTGAACACTTCGCCAACCGGTTTCGGATCCGCCGCCGTGACCATATTGACCACCCCCGGCGGGATGCCCGCAGCCTCGAATATCTCGAACATCGCAATGGCGCAGAGCGGTGTGGCCTCGGCGGGTTTGAGGACGACTGTGCAACCTGCCGCGAGCGCCGGGCCTACTTTCCGCGTGATCATCGAGATCGGATAGTTCCAGGGGGTCACTGCTGCCACCACGCCGACGGGCTGATGCAGCACCATGAAGCGCTGATCCCCGCGCGCGGAAGGGAGGATTTCCCCGTTCACGCGTTTCGCTTCTTCCGCATACCAGAGCAGGAAGTCTGCGCCATACTGTACTTCATTGCGGGCTGCTTTCAGCGGCTTGCCCTGTTCCTCGGTCATCGTGCGGGCGAGGTCCTCTTTCCGCTCGATCATGATCTGGTAGGCCTTATAGAGATAGGCGCTCCGCTGATAAGCGGTGGTCTTCGACCAATCGCGGAAGGCAGCATCCGCCGCCTCGATCGCGCGGGTGGCCTCCGCCGCGCCGCCATCGGGGACCTGTTTGATCACATCTCCCGTCGCGGGATTGAAAACGTCAAAGCTGTTACCGTTGTCAGCGGCGACCCATTTTCCGTCTATATACATTTTTTGAAACCTTTCGCGTCGGCGGGAAATTCATATTCTTGATTTTTGCGCAGTCTACTTATTTATCCGCGCCAGTAAAGCGGGTCAATCTGCCGCATCTATGGCTTGACCCGCAAGGCGTGTCTGTTCCCGTTCCTTGATCATCCGGGAGGTGAGGCGGGAACCATCCTCGCTCCAGCCGGGCGGACCGAAGACATACATAAATCGAGCCTTGAGACTTTTTGCATGAATAAGGTCAGCAAAAATCCCGGCCCATTCATGAAAGGCAATAATCAGGGGATTAAAGCTGGCGATCTGCTTGACGATGCCATAGCGACAAGGTTCGGCTTTGTCTTCGGGCACGAAGCTGCCGAACAACTTGTCCCAGATGATAAATATTCCGGCATAGTTGGCATCGAGATAGCGCGGATTAACGGCGTGATGCACGCGGTGATGCGACGGTGTGTTCATCACGGCTTCAAACGGCTTCCACATCTTGTCAATCGCCTCGGTATGGATCCAGAACTGATAGACGAGGCTTATTCCTTTCTGGAAGACGATGAGGGCAAGCGGAAACCCGATGAAAGAGAGGACTAGCCAGAGTATCCAGGTGCCGGCGAGACCGCCCGTCCAGGTCTGTCGCAGAGCGGTTGTCAGGTTGTAGTATTGCGAGGAATGATGGTTGATATGCGCCGCCCACCAGATGCGATGCTCATGGCTGAGGCGGTGGAACCAGTAGTAGACGAAATCCTCCGCGAACAGGATCAGGACGAAAGCCCACCAGTGATAGCCGATATCAAACAGGCGATATTGATAAACCCAAATCGATACTGCGCCGACAATCCCGAAATTCACCAGCCCGATGGCAAAGTTGCCAAGCCCCATCATAAGCGAGGCGGCGCTGTCGCGCGCCTCGTAGTTGGATTTCTTGGGTGCATAGCGACCGATCACGGCCTCAATCAGGATTAGGAGGACGAAGGCCGGAATGGCGAATGTGACCGGATCAGGCAGCTGCATCTTTTTCTCCGTTAATCATTGCCTCAATGACCGTGCGTTCTGTCGCGGTGGTGGTGAATATGACTGGAGGATACGCAAATCCTTGCCGCGGGATATAAAGCGCGTTTTCCTGCCGCCAGTTCGTTTTGCCGATGTCGGCAGACTCAAGTATTTGCAGCACCAGCTTGTTCCCGAAGCCCCGAATGAGGCCCACGCCCCCAGAGTTGCGCCAGCGAACCAGAGCGAATTTTGCGTCTTTACTGATAACGGAATATTCGATTATCTCGTCTGGTTGCTGATGGCTGAGAAATTGCGCTACAGTCTCTTCTGTCAGTTCCGCATCCCGCCGGCCCGCCACCAGCCGGATGACGAGGATCACGATCAGTACCGCGCCTGCCGCGGCGGGCAAGAGTATCAGCGGATCGATGGCCATTCCCGAATGCCCCTTGATTCGTTATTTTCTGCGCTATTGATACAAAAATTATGAAGCTTTGACAAAATTCACGCATTTGGATCAGCTTGAGTGCACTGATCCCCTACGTAAATCATATGGAGTTGCGGCGAATGGACGCGAATCTTAAAGGGTCTTTACCTTGAGCGAGTGCGGTTTTATGCTGCGCGCAATAGTCTAACAAACAACAAACATGGGATAAACTTAATGCTAGGTCTTATTCAGGATCGGCCGCTGCTGATTTCTTCATTAATCGAATATTCGGGTCTTAATCATGGCGACGTGGAAATTGTTTCGCGCTCGGTTGAGGGGCCAATCCACCGCACCAATTACCGCAATGTAAACCTCCGGGCGAAAAAGCTGGCGCAGGCATTGGGTAAGCTCGGCGTGGAACTGGGGGACCGGATTGGGACGATTGCCTGGAATGGTTATCGCCATATGGAGATTTACTTCGGCGTGTCCGGCATGGGGGCCGTTTGCCATACGATCAACCCGCGGCTTTTTCCTGAGCAGATTGCCTATATCGTCAATCATGCCGAAGACAAATATATCTTCGTCGATTTGACCTTCGTGCCCCTGATTGAGGCGCTGAAGGATCACCTCAAAAACGTGAAAGGCTTTATCGTGATGACCGATGAGGCCCATATGCCGGAGAGCGCGCTTGATAACCTGCTGTGTTACGAGACACTGGTCGAAGCGGAAGATGGCGATTATGCCTGGCCGCAATTCGATGAAATGACGGCCTGCTCGCTTTGCTATACGTCCGGCACGACAGGCAACCCCAAGGGTGTTCTCTACGCCAACCGGTCAACCGTGCTGCATAGCTTCTGCGTCTGCGCCAACGATGGCCTTGGAGTAAGTAACCGAGATAGCATTCTGGCGGTGGTGCCGATGTTCCACGCCAACGCCTGGGGTCTGCCATATGCCGCTGCCATGTGCGGGGCGAAAATGGTGATGCCGGGCGCGGCAATGGACGGCCCCTCGCTTTACGAATTGATGGAGGCGGAAGGCGTGACATTGTCGGCCGGTGTGCCGACCATCTGGATGATGCTGCTGGGTCATGTGAAGGAGAATAACCTCAAATTTTCAACGATGAAGCGCACAGTGATTGGCGGTTCCGCTGCACCACGGTCGATGATTGAAACCTTTGTTGACGGTCATGGGGTCGAGGTAATTCACGCCTGGGGCATGACGGAAACAAGCCCGCTCGGCACGACCGGCAATCTTCTCAAGAAGCATGAAAATCTCTCTGAGAAGGAAAGAACTGATATCCGTGTCAAACAGGGACGAACAGTTTTTGGGGTTGAACTTAAGATCACCGGGGATGACGGCGAGGAACTGCCGCGCGATGGCGTTGCCTTCGGCGACCTTAAAGTGCGCGGCCCATGGATCACCAGCGGATATTTCAAGGGGGAGGGAGGCCAAGTCCTCGACGACGACGGCTGGTTCACCACCGGCGACGTTGGCACCATTGACCCAGATGGCTATATGCAGATCACCGACCGCTCTAAGGATGTGATCAAGTCGGGCGGGGAGTGGATATCCTCCATCGATGTGGAGAATGAAGCACTCGGCTGCCCGGGCATTGTTGAGGCCGCCGTGATCGCCATTCCGCATCCGAAATGGGACGAGCGCCCATTGGTTATTGCTGTGAAGGAGAAGGATCACGCTGTGACACGCGAAGATGTGCTTCATCATCTGGAGAACAGCCTTGCAAAATGGCAGCTCCCTGATGATGTGGTTTTCGTTGACGAACTCCCACATACCGCGACAGGCAAGCTCTTGAAGACCAAGCTCCGTGAGGACTTCAAGGACTACAAACTGCCAACAGCCTGATCGGGTATTAACTGCAAGGAAAGCCGGGTCCTGCCCGGCTTTTTCTTTTCTACTCAACGGTTACAAGAAAATTCACACATTCAATGTGTTGATTGTTTGGGCGAGACGATTTAATATCTCGAAAAAATAGATTTGGGTGTCGTCCAATGTTACTTTCTCGGGTTTTATCTCTTTTTATAGTTTTCACTCTTCCTATCATGGTATCCGCCTGCGCGCCTACCTTTACCGAAAGCAAGACCGCGAGTGGCGGAAGTGCGGGTACGGTCACCGCGGCGTCTAATGGAGAAACGCCGTCCCTTTCTGACATTCGGGATATGAATGAAGGGTCCGCGCCGACAATTCAGCCCGCAAAAGAAGTGACGGAGGGCGAAATAGGAGCCGGTAACGAAATTCGTATCAAGATGCTGCCAGGATTTGGCAAAGAGACCTGGTTATGTGATGCGGACGGAGGCTGTGCGCCGGTTCATGTCAATGCCGCGACGAATGCCAATGACATATCTGGTGAAAGCAAGCCCGGGACCAGTGCCAGACCAGCGGACAATATCATCGGAGACGTAGAACTTAGCGATGAAACATTGAAACTTGTCGGCAAGAAGATTGACGGCGGGTTGAACGGGAAAAAGATCCTGATCATGACGCCTGATGTGGAACTGAGCCTGCTCACTGCCGGCGGGTTGACAGAGCCGCATGCTCTTTGGACGTCGGCGGCCAAGGGTTACGTCACCGAATTCATGGCGCAGTACTTCACGGATATGGGCTATGGCGTGGCCATCCACTCCGACGACGCGCAGCTTGTCTCGACGGAGATTGCGCAGGACCTGATTGATCTGCATGAAGATGCTGGAAAATCAATCTTTCTGTATCAGTACAACACGCTCTTTCAACTGCCGACAAAAAAGGACGGTAGTTTTAACTGGAAGCTGGGCAAAACAGCGCAGGACCTGAAAAAGGCGTATGGGGCAGATCTAGGGGTCTTCGTTTATATGCGCGATTCCTATTCAAGCGGATCGCGCGTTGCCGCTCAGTTTTTGGCTGCTGCAATTCTGGGGGTTGGAATACCGGGTGGTCAACAGGTCGGGTTTATCTCGCTGGTCGATCTCGAGACCGGGAATATCCTGTGGTATAACCGTCTGGTCTCGGGCGGCGGCGATCTTCGCACCTTTGAGCCCGCTTTCGATGCGACGGAGAATCTATTGGAAGATATTCCTTTATGAGACTTGGCAAGGCCGCTGTTGGGTTGAGTTTACTGGTTTCGGCATGTGCAGGCACTGGCCAGGTCGGTGATGTGAAACCGGGTGACGAACCGGAGCTGACAACCGTAGAGGCTGGTCTGCGTATGAAGATGGATGAGGCGGAACGAAGTTTCGCCGCCAGCGCCTTGATTATCAAGGATCCTGAACTGCAGAACTATCTCGACGGGGTTGTCTGCCGGCTTGCAGAGAAAATTTGCCCGGATATACGTCTCTATATTGTTAAAATTCCCTATTTCAACGCATCCATGGCGCCGAATGGTGTTATGCAGGTCTGGACGGGATTATTGTTGCGGGTGGAGAACGAGGCGCAGCTCGCAACGGTTCTCGCACATGAGTTGGCCCATTACAAGAAACGCCATTCCATCAAGATGTGGAACAGCGCGCGGAATACGACGGATTTTCTGGCCTTTTTTTCGATCGCCACGGGCGGTATAGGATATGGCTTTGTAGGCCTTGCGGCGGGTCTTGGCGCCGCCGGATCAATTCAGGCCTATTCGCGGGATCTGGAAAATGAGGCGGATGAAATCGGTCAGGATTACCTTTATGATGCCGGTTACGATCCGGCGGAGGCGGGCCAGCTTTGGGAGAAGATAAAAGGCGAGGCGGAAGCGGGAGATCGTGAGTCTACGGCCATTTTCTTTGCGTCACACCCGCCGGCCGAGGATCGGATAGAGAACCTGAAGTCAAGAGCGGAAGCCTACCCGGCGCGCCCGCTTCAGGCGCAGCAGAGAGCTGACGATAAATTTCGCAAACTTGTTGATGCCCGCTGGCAAAGCTGGGTTGAGGACTTGATCGATACGGGATCATATGAAGAGACGCTGTTTGTCATCGACAATCTGGAAACGCGGGAGTTTAGCCCGGCGGCACTTGATTTCTACCGCGGCGATGTATACCGCCGGCGGAGCAATGAGGGCGATCTCGACAAGGCGAAGGAAGCCTACCTCATGGCGGCGAAATTCCCGGAAGCGCCCGCCAAAACATATAAAAACCTCGGCCTTGTCGCCAAGCGTCAGAAGGAAGATGGCAAGGCCATCGAGTATTTAGAAATTTACCTCGCTCGCTATCCGGAAGCATCAGATCGCTTCCTGGTCGAGTCATACATCAAGCAATTGAGGGAATCATGAGACATTTTATCATCCTACTGCTTACCCTGACGATAGCCAGCTGTGCACCGACGTTCCAGCTTAAGCAAACGGGTCAGAGTTCCATGTGGAACAGCTATTCGGTGGTGACATCGGAATATATCAATGAGTTGAAGACCGATAAATCCGTCATGTGGACGCAGGACGGGCCCATCCTGGAAAGAGTGGAGTTCTGGGCTCCGATATCGGATGGGGAGAAATTGCCATTTGTCTTTCTTGGCGGGAATGAGGAGCGCGCGGAAACCTTCCGTTCCGACATGACACCGGAAGAGATTGTCGAGTTGGTTCGGAACGGTTTCTCCCTGACGCCGTCAACGCCCACTTTCATTGGCAATCTCCAACCGGCGTCGTTCGGCGATAGGCAGGGATATCTGATTGATCTCAATCTGTCCTCCAAGGATGGATCGGATTTTAAGGGCAATCTCCTGTTCGCGACAATAAACGGCAAGTTAATGGCGGTCTTTTTCGCGGCCCGGGAAACGCATTACTATGAAGCACGGCGCCCTTATTTTGATAGCGTTGTCCAATCCATAAGAGTTAGCGGCGACGCTTAACAATCTGGACGTCGTCAAACAAGAAAGCCGGGGAATTCCCCGGCTTTTCTTTTTTCTGGGCGACGTTGCTTGCATAATGTGTTTGTATCCATATCTGTGGAGGGCGCAGGTCAGATAACAGGAAAAACAGGGAAAGACATGTCGACAATGAATAAACAATATCGTCTCGCCGCACGGCCCGTTGGCGTCCCGAAGGACAGCGACTGGAATTTTACAACGGAAGAGCTGCCGGAAATTGGCGCCGACGAGGTGCTGGTGAAAATTCATTATGCCTCTCTCGACCCCGCCATGCGTGGTTGGATGAATGAAGGTCGTTCCTATATTCCACCGGTCAAGATCGGCGAGGTAATGCGCGCCGGTACAGTGGGCGAGGTCATTGCCTCTAACAGTACAGATTTCAAGGCGGGCGATTTCGTGAGTGGCATGCTTGGTATTCAGCAATATGCCAAGGCGCTGGCGAAGGACCTCACTAAAATCGATCCGAACCTCGCGCCGATTGAAACCTATCTTGGGGGCCTCGGCATGCCGGGTCTGACCGCCTATTTTGGCCTCTTGGACGTTGGCGCGGTGAAGGAGGGCGATACGGTGCTTGTCTCGGGCGCGGCCGGGGCTGTTGGCTCTCTTGTCGGCCAGATCGCCAAGATCAAGGGCGCGCGCGCCGTCGGTATCGCGGGCGGAGCCGAAAAATGCGCCTATGTGGTTGATGAACTCGGCTTTGATGCCTGTCTCGATTACAAATCCGACAGCTTCATGCAGGATTTGAAAGAACCGCTCAAAAACGGTGTCGATGTTTATTTTGATAACGTCGGCGGAGAAATCTTGGATATCGCACTCGCCCGCATCAACCGTCATGCCCGTATCGTGATTTGTGGCGCGATTTCCCAATATAATAATACGACGCCCATGTACGGCCCGCGCAATTACATCAATCTTCTGGTCCATCACGCGCGCATGGAAGGCTTCGTCGTGTTTGACTATATCAAGCGCTATGGCGAAGGGGTGCAGGAGTTAGCGAAATGGTACAGCGAGGGCAAACTCAAGTTCCGCACGCAAACAGAGACGGGTATTGAGAACTTCCCGTCTGTGCTCCTGAAGCTGTTCAAGGGTGAGAATACAGGAAAACTGGTCCTGAAAGTTCTAGATGACTGACAGATAAGCGTTTTTCGGGTATGATGGAGGCGTCGCCGATTTACGGCGGCGCCTTTTCTCTGTAGGCTTCTATAGAGGCGTTGCGTAGCGTGAAAGACGGTCAATGGAGTCACTCGAGCTAATCCTGATACTGGTATCCTTCCTTTTTTTGATTGGGTGTCTTCTAACGCCCATCGCGGACCGGTTAGGTGCGCCGTTTCTGCTTCTTTTCCTCTGTATTGGGATGCTCATGGGCGAGGACGGAATTGGCCGGGTTCGCTTCGATGATTTCAATCTTGCCTATAACATTGGATCCATCGCGCTGGCCTTGATCCTCTTTTCCGGTGGCCTTGATACCAGCCGGGAGATTTTCAGGAAGGCTGCCGCGCCGGCGATGGCGCTGGCGACCTTTGGTGTCGTGGCAACAACTGTCATTGTTGGTGTCCTGATTCATTTCCTCTTTGGTTTGCCGCTCGCCATTGCGCTGTTGCTGGGCGCGGTGGTGGGCTCAACGGATGCGGCGGCGACGTTTCTTTTGCTGCGGCAGAGGAATATCAAGCTGAAAGACGGTTTGGGGGAGACCCTGATGGTGGAGGCGGGGATCAATGACCCGATGGCCATCTTCCTGACGATCACTATGGTGGCGATTGTTGATAACGATCTGCCTGTCGATCTGCCGACGCTGATCAGTTTCCTGCCGGAGCTTGCGCGGCAGCTAGGTTTAGGTTTGGTTGCGGGCATTGTCGGCGGTGTTGTGACCGCATTTCTGATCAACCGGGTCAAGATGCCGGTCAGCTTGTTCGCACCCTTTGCCATGGCGTCGGCCTTGCTTCTCTTCAACATGACCGCTCTGGGTGGCGGCAGTGGCTTTCTCGCCGTTTTCATCTGCGGTGCGGTCCTGCGCGACCGGATGACACACCAGACAGAACGGGTCCGGCAGTTCCATGATGGTCTCTCCTGGATTTGCCAAATCGTCCTCTTTTTGATGCTGGGGTTATTAGTCTCACCGACCGATGTACTGGATCACATTCCTCTTGGGCTTGGCGTTGCCGTTCTGTTGATCTTTATCGCCCGGCCGCTGGCGACAACGCTCTCCTTGACGCCGTTCCGCATTGGCTGGCGGCAGCAGGCTTTCGTCGGCTGGGTGGGCTTGCGCGGTGCGGTGCCGATCTTCCTTGCCATCATTCCGGTGATCAGTCCGGGGCCGCTCAGTTCAGGCTTTTTCGATGTGGTTTTTGTTGTGGTAGTTGCTTCACTTTTCCTGCAGGGCTGGACACTCTCATTGGTGGCAGGCTGGCTTGGCCTGATCGCGGAGTCGGACGAGGAGCCGGTGCTCCCCCTCAGCGAAGGCAAGGATTGATTTTTAACCCAATAAGCCTTATTTAAGCGCGGGTCTGCGACGGAAAATTTCCTACTGCAGGCTCTTTTTAATCCCGTGCCGGATGAACCCGGGCGGGGATCAGGACATATCATGACGATGCTGGAAGAACGGGTCGCAAATCGGCGGACCTTCGCAATCATTGCCCATCCGGATGCGGGCAAGACGACATTGACCGAAAAGCTGCTGTTGTTCGGCGGTGCCATTCAGCTTGCCGGCGCTGTGAAAACGCGCGGGGAACAGCGACGTGCGCGCTCTGACTGGATGAAAGTGGAGCGTGAGCGTGGCATTTCTGTTGCTTCTTCCGTCATGACTTTCGACTACCGCGAGAAGACGTTTAATTTGCTCGACACGCCGGGCCATGAGGATTTCAGTGAGGATACCTACCGCACGCTAACAGCGGTCGATAGCGCCGTGATGGTGCTCGACGGGGCGAAGGGTATTGAGAGCCAGACACGCAAGCTGTTTGAAGTTTGTCGTCTGCGTGATATGCCGATTACAACCTTTATCAATAAGTTTGACCGAGAAGCGCTGGATCCGTTTGATTTGCTGGATGATATTGAACAAACGCTGGCGCTCGACGTGGTGCCGGCAAGTTGGCCGATTGGTATGGGCCGGAATTTTCTCGGCTGTTATGATCTGTTTAACGACCGACTGGTGCTGGTTTCCAAGGGAAAGGGGAACCATCTCGATGAAGGGGTGACTTGTAATGGACTTGATGACCCGAAACTTGATGAGTTGCTTCCCGCCGCTGAGGTTGCCAAGCTGCGCGAAGATATAGAAATGGTCCGCGGATTGTGCCCTGAATTTGATATGCAGGCCTTTCTTGAAGGCACAATGACTCCGGTCTATTTCGGCAGCGCCATCAATAATTTCGGCGTGGAAACGTTGCTGAATGGTCTTACCGAAGCCGCCCCAAGCCCCCGCGCGGCACCGACTGCGGGGCGTGACATTTCACCATTAGAAAACAAGGTCAGCGGCTTTATTTTCAAGATACAGGCAAATATGGATCCGAAACACCGCGACCGCATTGCCTTTATGCGGCTTGTGTCCGGACATTTTAAACGCGGCGCGAAGCTGAAACATATCCGTAGCGACAAGATCATGAATATCCATAATCCGGTGCTTTTCCTCGCGCAGGATCGGGAACTGGCGGAGGAAGCCTGGCCCGGTGATATCATCGGTATTCCCAACCATGGCAACCTGCGTATCGGCGACGCCCTGACGGAGGGGGAAGAAATACGCTTTACCGGTATCCCGAGTTTTGCGCCTGAGCTATTGCAGAAGGTGCGCCCCGTCGATCCGATGCGCGCAAAGCATCTGGGTCGGGCACTGATCCAACTCGCGGAGGAGGGGGCTGCCCGTACATTTAAGACGCGCATGGGGTCGGACTGGGTGGTCGGTGTTGTTGGCGCGTTGCAGTTTGAAGTGCTGGCGGATCGTATCCGCACGGAATATGATATCCCGGTTAATTTTGAACAGACCGAACTTTACACCGCTCGGTGGGTGGAATGTGATGATACGCGGGAGATGAAGAAATTCCTTGATGGAAATCAGGCCTCGCTCGCAGAGGATCATGACGACGCACCGGTGTTCCTGGCACGCAATAGCTGGCATCTGGAACGGGCCGAAAAAGACTGGCCGAAAATCAAATTCCTGAAGACTAAAGAGCAATCCGCTTGATACACGGAAACGAAGGAGAAACCCATGCCCTCATTTGATATTGTCTCGAAAACCGAAATGGCGGAAGTTGATAACGCGCTGAATAACATTCGTCGGGAAATAGAGACCCGCTATGATTTTAAGGGCAGCAACTGCACGATTGATCGCGCCGAGCAGGCCATAACCATTCATGCAGATGATGATCTTAAGCTGAAACAGATGCATGAGTTGCTGGCAACGCATTTGACCCGCCGGAAAGTCGACGCCGGCGTTCTTGATTACCAGACGCCGGAGAAATCTGCCGGTCAAAGCGTTCGGCAGGTCGTGATCGTCCGGGAGGGTATCGATAAGGATCTCGCGAAAAAGCTGGTCAAAGAAATAAAAGGCTCCAAGATCAAGGTGCAGGTATCAATCCAAGGGGACGAGCTACGCGTTACCGGCAAGAAGCGTGATGACCTGCAGGAAACCATT
This sequence comes from Sneathiella sp. HT1-7, assembly GCF_020731145.1. Taxonomy (GTDB): domain Bacteria; phylum Pseudomonadota; class Alphaproteobacteria; order Sneathiellales; family Sneathiellaceae; genus Sneathiella. Next base: position 424,788 of record NZ_JAJFZN010000003.1, read on the forward strand.
GCCTTCTGCAAGGGGCTCAAACAGGAACTTCCCCTGCAATATGTGAATTTCCGCGACTGAGGCGTTACGGCATAGGGCCAAAGGTGCGATTCATTATCTTTGGCGGACCGTCTTCATATATCTGCATGATGGCAATTTCACCGTATTTGTCCGGTTGGCGATCTTTCCCGCCGAGTTGACCGTAGATGCTCTGCAGATTATCAGTGTTGCCGACCCACATCACCGTTTTGCCAGGGTTTTCCATGATTAATCGCTCAGCCACGTTACTGATCTCGATCACCCGCAGCTTGATCCCGCGCTGCGCGATCAGTGGCTTGACCGTATCAAGATTGCGCTTTTTATCAGGGCTGTAGATCACGTCGATATCTAAGTCGGCAACGGCAGCGGGTAGGGCCTCGGCGCGGGCGATGCCCTTTTCATTGAGGTCGGTCGCAAAGGGCGCGCGATCTGCATGACGCAAGAGAATGACTGTCGTTTCAGTGCCGGGCGGAGAGTTGACCGTACTACAGGCAGAAAGAAGAAAAATAACGCTAAAGGCAGTCAGAACACCAAGTATAAATCGTTTTCCAATCATAAAATCCCCTTCCGGCAGCATTTCCCGCATTCTTATAATAAAGATACCTGATATTTGCACAATGTGACAAATAAAGGCCATTTTCAGGCGATCATATTGGTGCCTGATTTTGATTTTAACGCTAGTTCCATTCGATAAAAAATTATTCTTTAGGTGGAGCGTTTTTCATGATCGATTTAATTCATACCATTCTTAAATTTACCCATATCATTAGCCTAACGTTAGGTGTAGGGGGCGCTATTATTGCCGATCTGTTTGTTATTGGATTGTTGAACAAAGCCATTACACGACAGGAACTGAGATTACTTGAAAACTTGGAGAAGTTTGTATTCGTAGGGTTGATGTTACTCTGGATTTCGGGTGTCGGCTTTTTTGTCGAGTATCAGCTGTTCAATCCGGAAAAGCTGTCAAATCCGAAGATATTGGCGAAGCTGACGATTGTCATGATTGTGACTCTGAACGGCCTTCTGTTTCATATGTTCTTTCATAACAGGGTTTTCCAGGAAGGGCTGGTCATCGTGAAGTTGCCGCCGCTTACTTACTACAGTTTGATTTTATTCGGGACGATCAGCAGTTTCAGCTGGATAGGAGCAATGACCCTGGGGGCCGTGTCACAGTTGAACGACATCTTTCCCTATATCCAGATCATGGTCGGTTATCTTGCGATTGTCGCGTGCGGGATGATCAGTGGCTTGATGTTTGCCACTTTCAAAAGATGGCATGTGAACCGTAATCCCGAAATGATGGTTTCAGCCGCAGGGGAAAAGAAGTTCCAAGCACCGCCGCAATTTGCACTAAAGCGTTAAGGTGAAGCAAGTTGATCCGGGCTCGGTGTCCGGATCAGCTATTTTCAAGCCAGTGAATATAATGCTGTCTCCGCCGCCCCCTCTTTGGTCGCTATGTCGCCGGTTTCGATCATATGCAGGATATGCGCATAGACCGAGCGGGCCGCAGCCGGATGCAGGTTTACCGGTACATCCACATACATTCTTTTCACCATATCCGGGATTGTCATTGGGCCGTTGCTCAAGCAGCTGCGGATCTGGTCCATGCGTTCGTGCCGGTGGGCAATCAGGGCCTCAACAAAGGGTTTGGTTTCGGTGATCGCAGGGCCATGGGTTGGCCAGTAGGTATCATAATCAAAGCCCAGCAATTTCTCGAGACTTTGCATATATTGGCTCATATTTCCATCAGGCGGAGAGACGACCGTGGTTGACCAGCCCATCACATGATCGCCGGTAAAGAGAGTATTCTCTTCGCGCAAACCAAAACAGACATGATTTGAGAGATGTCCCGGCGTATGAATGGCATCGACGGTCCAGCCATTGCCGAGAATGACGTCGCCATCTTCCAGCTTCACATCGGGCATGAAGTCTGTATCGCCGCCTTCTTCGATTTTGAATTCGGACACGCCGCTTCCGTGGGGGCCAAAGCCATAGGTTTTGGCGCCGGTTAGCTGCTTTAAGGGCTCGGCCGCGGGGGAGTGATCATGATGGGTATGGGTGATAAGAATATGGGTTACCATCTCTCCCTTCAGCGCCGCCATTAACGCGCCGACATGTGCCCCGTCGAGTGGGCCGGGATCAACAACCGCCACTTCACCGCGCCCTATAATATAGGTGCCGGTACCGTGAAAGGTGAAAGCGCTCGGATTATGGGCGATCACCCGGCGGATCAGCGGGCTAAGCTCCTCCGCCACGCCATATTCAAACTCGAATTCTCTTTTGAAGGGGACTTTAACTGCCATGATCCTGCTTTCCGGTTTTTAGTGATTGTAACCAATCGAGCGGGAGCGGCAACAGGAACTTTTTTCAAATTAAGATGGATTTACTGCCGACTTAAGGAATTCATCAGTCTAAATGATTGAGACGGCTTATTTGCAACGCCGTGAATGTTGGAGAGAATAAAGTTTTTCGCCTCATCCATACAATGTGTCGTTGTTGAGGTAAGTTCGATATCTTTCAAATGGGCGACGGCTTGGGTAAGCTTGATGATGTTGAGATAAGCGGATTCGTTGGTGACGGAGACGCTTACGATCCGTCGTATGCCAGCTTCCAGAGTAATATCACCCAAAATATGCATATCTTCGTAGGAGAATTCATCCTCATGTCCACGCCGATTATCAAGTATCGCAAAATAGTTGGAGGAGGGATTATCCCCAAGCGTCTTCCGATAGACCGGGATGCGATGTTCGCGGCTGATCGGTCCCGTTGCTGTCATGAAATGTACATGTTCGCCATAACACTCCAGCGTCTCATAGCTGATGTTGGCGAATGCGCCTGAGGAGATTTTGCGTCCTTGCATGTTCTTTCCCGTATTAGTTTCGAGCATTTATTTAATACTGACAGTTACTAATACTTTGTGAATGCTATCCATCAAAATTCACATGAGGTCAATATCATAAAAATCAAATAAATGTAAATATAAAATTTTTCATTAATTTTTTAATAATTCGCATTTGGAGTTCAATATATATATTCATTCAATATATATATTTTTTACTTATAATAACCGAACTATTTTTATACATCTAAATAAATAATACTTCCTAATATTTACTATCTTTGGTAGGTGCATGACGTAGGGTCACCTTGAGGTGCCGACTAATTTGACCTTAGACAATAATAGTTGTTCGCCGTCGCCACTTTCGCGGCAATCCGGGTCTGTCGTTATGAGCAGCTGGAAGATTTCGCTAGTTTGAGGGGAGCTGCTGCTGGGTCGGCAAGGAGTTGAATTCTGGAGAAAACGAAAGTTTTTGCTTCCTTCAGGCATTGTGTTGAGGTTGCCTGCATGTCAAAATTTTTCATATCGGCGACCGCGCGGGAAAGGTTTACGATGTTTTGATATGCGGGTTCTTTGGTGACCGCGACGCACACCATGCGCCTTATGCCTACGCGCAGGAGAGTATCGGCCAGAAAATGCATATCGTCGTAGGAAATCTTATCTTCATATCCGGCGCGATTATCGAGGATCGCAAAGAAAGTAGAGGAGGGATTGGTATTGAGTAACTTCCGGTAAACCAGCACGCGATGCTCGCGGGTGACGGGTCCTAACGCTGTCATGAAGTTGATATGTTCTCCGCCGTATTCCAGAGTTTCATATCTGATATTGGCAATTGTTCCGGAGGAGATTTTACGTTCTTGCATCTGGCTTCCCGCATTAGATGGAGTAGCCTGATTTAACGCAAATAGTTCCTAACACTTCATGAACTTTTCCTCACAGCCTCGAACTAATATTGTGTTTTTATAATTAAATGATTTGCCGTGCCTGATCCGGCAAAGTCTTGAGCATCAGTCGAGCATTGGTTTTGGGAAAAGCGGTTTTATTATTCGGCCTTTGCATATTCATTCATATACATCAGGATGAATTTTTCTGCTGTTGCGAAGTCAGCGGTCGAAATTGCCTCGACTTCTAGATTCTTTGTCATGGAAATAGCCTTGATCAATCTGATAATTTTATCATAGGCCGGATCCTTTGTCACAACCGCATAGATAAAGCGCTTGATGCCACGTGAGATGAGCATATCACCAATCCCGGACATATCCGCCATGGAAAGGAGGCTTTCCTTGGCTTTACGGTTATCCAGTATGCAAAAGTAATTGCTCGTTTTCGTCAGGGCCAGTGTTTCTTCATAAACGGGCGCGCGATCTTCCCTGTCCAATGAGCCGCTTTGTGTCACGACATGCAGGTACTGACCACAACATTCCTTCGTTTCATATTTAATATTTGTAAATGAAGCGGACGCGATTTTACGCCATTTCATAAAAGACCCTTTCTCAATACGTAACTCTTCTAAATACAAATAATATTGGGATACTTAAAAACAATGAATATTTTTGGACACTAATAGAATTTTTGTGAGGTTTCAAGCATCTCCGCAAAGGGGAGCTTTACGGATTGACCGGGAGTTGATAGTCTTTCAGACAATGAAAACCAGACGTTGTCTGCGAACCAATCGGCAGGGGCAGGCAATGGAATTTGATATCAGAATTGGGGAAGTAAGATGGCTCTGATAGGACGGCAGAAGCTATTGGCGATGCTGCTTTGGGCCGCAATAGCAACTCTTCCCGCGGCCACACATGCCGCCGATACCACCAGCGAATATGACATTGCAATTGATCTGGCAACTATGTTGCAATCTGCCCGCTCGATTATTGGTGAGAACCAAGATCTTATTAACGATCCAACGATCGGCGACAAGGGCCTCACGGCGGAAGTCGTGAGGGAGGGGGCGTTGAAAAAATTCACATCGGCCAAAGGTGGCGCCCAACCGGATTTGTCCGGCGATGATCGTAGGAGTCGTCTCCTGAAGGCACAGATTGAGGCGATTTCCAAGGTTGTTACAGAAAATCAGGATACGATCAATCAGCCGGGTATCGCGTTCAAGGGCTTCGTCCCGGCTGTGTTCGCCCGTCTGGTGAATGAAGAATTCAAACGGACAATGGGCGAGGAGGCGGAGGTGAAGGTCACCGCGCCGCCGGAACTCATCCGTAACCGCAAAGCTCGCCCCGATGACTGGGAAGTAGAGGCCATTCGCAATGATCTGTCCGCACCGGGCTGGGAGAAGGGCGCCATTTTTTCTGCTGAGGCGGCTAATCGGGGTCGTCCGGCATTCCGCGTTCTCGTCCCTGAATATTATGGGCAGGGCTGCCTTTCCTGCCATGGCGCTCCGAAGGGGGAGCTTGACGTGACCGGCTATCCGAAAGAGGGTGGTCATCTTGGCGATCTCGGCGGAGTGATTAGTGTAACGCTGTATCGAAACTGACTCGGTCGCCCGGAAGGTTGAATTCTTCATGAGCAATTTTTCCATTCTCACCCGATTATCGATTTTGAGTGTGGCGCTTTTGGCGATCCTGATCGGGTCAAACTTGTTTCTCGATTATCGCTTGATACAGAATGCGAAAACGATTGAGAGTGAGGCCCAACTCGTTGGTCGAATTACGACAGCGAATGCCGCCAGTAAGTCTTTTGGGGATCTGAAATTCTGGCTGGCCGATCTGGCCGTCAGCCTGCTTACCCTGTCAGAGCGCAATGCGGATGCGGCGCTGAAATCCCTGAAAGTCAGCCTTGAAAAGTTGAAGGAGTATGATCCTGAACGGGTGGCTCTGATTGATCAGGAGATTGCCCTGTTAATGAATGAGGCTCTTCTCGCCGTCGATGCCTACACGGATGAGCGCCGCGTAATTGGTAATAGCCTGATGGCCAAGGCACGCGTGCATATTCAGCATATTGATGAACAGCTTTCCGGGATTGTTGATGAACTTGAGGAGGAATCGCGTGTGCGCAGCAGCGCCGGTCTCGCGTCCGCCCGGCAAGCGGTCCATCTCTCTCATATTATCATTATCGTCAGTGCGGTCATCGGCTTGCTGTTGACATTCCTTGTGCTTCGCTCGATCCGTACGCCGCTGTCACGGCTCGTCACCGCCATGCGCTCAATCACCAAGGGGGACCTGACCGTGCAGGTGCCGCCCGCTGGCAAAGATGAAATCGGGGAGATGGCGCAGACCGTGACCTTGTTCCGCGATAGCCTGATTGAGCGAGACCGGTTGGCAGAGGAACGCGAGAAGGCACAAGCCGAAGCCCGGAGCGCGCAGGAAAAACTGCTTGAGGCGATTGAGGCGGTCACCGATGCCTTCGCACTCTATGATGCTGACGACAAGCTGGTCATCTCAAACAGCAAGTACCGCGAAATGTATGAATATCTCGGACTGCCCATCGAAAAGGGCATCAGCTATGAGACGATTATTTCTGCTGCTGTGAACAAGAAGATGATTGTTGCCGCCCAGGAAAATGAGGAGCAATGGCTGAAAGAGCGGATCGTCCGTCACCGTAATCCGACGGAACCCTATGAGCATTTACGGGCCGATGGAAAATGGCTCCGTATTAACGAGCAGAAGACCGCCGATGGTGGCATCGTTGGCGTCTTTACCGATATTACGGAAGCCAAGGCGCGCGAGACCGAGCTTGGCGAAATGGTGGATCGGTTGGCCGAGGCGCGAGACGTGGCAATGAAGGCAACACAAACCAAGAGCCAGTTTCTTGCCAATATGAGCCATGAACTCAGAACGCCTCTCAATGCGGTGATCGGCATTACCGAGATGCTGGAAGAAGATGCGATTGAGGATGATGATGAGGATATGATCGAGCCTTTGCAGCGGATCAGCCGCGCGGGCAAGCATCTTCTCAAACTGATCAATGACATCCTTGATCTCTCCAAGATCGAGGCTGGCAAGATGGAACTCCATGTTGAAAGCTTTGATCTCGCCGCTGTTGTCCGCGATTGCGTTGATATGGCCGGGCCGCTGGCATCACCCAACAACAATAAAATCGATGTCAGCCTGCCGGACGATCTGCCACCCATGATCTCTGATGTGACGCGGGTCCGGCAGGTTGTCTTCAACCTTCTCAGCAATGCCTGCAAATTTACGGAAAATGGCACAATTGGCATAACCGTCACGCAAGCCGATGATGATCTTGTCAAGATCGACGTTTCCGATACCGGGATCGGCATGTCACCGGAGCAGCTTGAGCGTTTGTTCAGCGATTTCTCTCAGGCAGACAGCTCTACCACCCGTAAATATGGCGGGACGGGTCTAGGGCTTGCGATTTCCCAGCGATTCTGCCGCATGATGGGTGGGGATGTGACGGTGGAAAGCACGCCGGGGGCGGGGTCAGTTTTTCGTGTCAGCCTGCCACGGGAAATCCCGTCGGCTGAAGAAAGTGGTCCGATGGAAGGGGCTCTGTCACGCCCTCCATCAAAGGGTAATGCCGGAGGGAATGTTGTGCTGGTCGTCGATGACGATCCGGTTGCGCGCGATATCCTGGGCCGTTTCCTGAAGGCGGAAGGCTATGATGTTGCCATCGCCGTCAACGGGGAAGAAGGATTGCAAAAAGCGCGCGATCTTCGGCCTGCCGTTATCACACTAGATGTGGTGATGCCGGGGAAAGATGGCTGGACGTTGTTGCAAGAACTCAAAGACGATCCGGAGCTTAAGGATATTCCAGTGTTGATGGTATCCATCGTCGATGACAAGCATAAGGGCTTTTCGCTCGGTGTTGCTGACTATATGACCAAGCCTGTGGATCGACAGCGCTTGCTGACCCTGCTGGAGCGATACAAGCTTAATGGCAAGGGTGGCAATGTCCTCATCGTTGAGGATGATGGAACAACCCGCCAGTTGATGCGGCGGATTTTTGTAAGTGAGGGTTGGCGCGTGCGCGAAGCCGTCAATGGCCGGGCCGGTCTGCAGCTCGTCAAGGATGCTATTCCCGATTTGATCCTGCTCGACCTGATCATGCCGGAAATGGATGGCTTTGAATTTCTCGACTCCCTGAAAACAGTTCCGGAGGCGAAGGGAGTACCGGTGGTTGTCATTACCGGGGCAGATCTGTCCGACGAAGATCGCAGGCGCCTTAATGGCGGTGTTGAGCAGATCATCAAGAAATCAGCAGACGGCGCGCCGGCATTCCTTGATGAAGTCCGCCGCTATATGGGACAGCACCTGATTGTACATGCCGAAATATCTGGAGAAACAGAATGATGAAAATCCTCTATGTCGAAGACAATGAGGACAATATCTACATGTTGTCCCGCCGCCTCAAGCGCAAAGGGTTTGAGGTTGTTATTGCGGGGGATGGTGTCGCCGGAATAGAGGCGGCCCGACGTGAAAAGCCGGCGCTCATCCTGATGGACCTCAGCTTGCCTAAATTGGACGGGTGGGAGGCGACGCGACAACTCAAAGCGGATGCGGAAACGCGCGCAATTCCGATTATCGCTTTATCGGCCCATGCGCTGGAAGGGGAGCGGGAGAAGGCACTGGATGCCGGTTGCGATGATTTCGATACCAAGCCTGTCGAATTTGCCCGCCTTATGGGTAAGATAGGGGGCTTTCTGGAAATAGGAGGGGCATCTTGACCCAGAAAGACGCCCGCATTCTGGTCGTCGATGACAATGAAGATAATCGCTTCACCCTGAAGCGGCGCCTTAAAAAGCTTGGCTACGGAAATCTGGAAATTGCGGTTCATGGACGCGACGCGCTGGAGAAGATGCAGGAGCAGCCGTTTGATCTGATCCTCCTGGATATCATGATGCCGGAAATGGATGGCTATGAGGTGCTGGAAACCGTCAAACGGGATATGCAGCTTCGTCATATCCCGATCATTATGATATCGGCGGCGGACCAGCTTGAAAGTGTCGTCAAATGTATTGAGCTCGGGGCGGAAGACTTTCTGCCGAAACCTTTCAATGCAACCCTGTTGCGCGCCCGCGTTTCCGCCTCACTTGAGAAAAAGGCATTGCGGGATCAGGAACAGGCGTATCGCGCCCAAATCGTTGCCGAGAAGAAACGCACTGATGAATTGCTCCATTCCATCATCCCGGCGATGGCGGTGCAGGAACTCAAGCAGACCGGAGTGGTACGTCCGCGCAATTTCGATGCGGTCGGTATTCTGTTTTGCGATATCGTCGGCTTTACAGCCTATTGCGATCGTAATTTGCCGGAAACGGTTGTTGCTCATCTTCAGGCGTTGATCGAGACGTTCGAACAGATTGTCGATGACTTTCAGATGGAGAAAATCAAGACCATTGGTGATGCCTTCATGGCGACTAGCGGCCTGTTGCGACCAGTGGAGGCGCCGCTTCTGACGGCGGTGCGCTGCGGTCTTGAAATGTCCCGTGCCGCCCGGGAGATGGAGCCGAACTGGGAAGTGCGCATCGGCCTGCATTTTGGGCCCGTCGTGGCCGGTATCGTCGGCAAGCAGCAGTTCCTGTACGATGTCTGGGGGGACACCGTGAATATCGCGGCGCGACTCGTCGAACATAGCTCGCCCGGAGCAGTTGCCATGACCGCCGCCGCCTGGCAGGAAATACAAGATGAATGTGAGGCTCGCTCGCTCGGGGTCATCGATATTAAGGGAAAAGGAAAGCTTGATGTTGTCGAGGCCTTCGCGGTTCGTTAGCCTTTGAAGGCGCCTTGATTTAGCAGATAGAGAGACATCAAAATGCATAGACGGCTGTTTTTGAAGGGATTAGGGTTGATCGGAGTTGCGTCTTCCATGGCGTTGCCGAAAATCGCGATGGCGGGTGGCCTGCTCGATCCTATGAACTCGAAACTGGCGGGGTCTCTGTTCTACACGATGGAGATGCCGGGTCGCTGGACCGGGAAGGAGGCGGGGCATGTCCCGATGATTGAACGGAGCGGCAATATGATTGAAGTCACCACCGGTCATGAAATGGATGGCTACACCCATTATATCGTCAAGCATATCCTGCTCGATGAAAATCTTGATTTTGTCGCCGAAACCATATTCGACCCGGATGTCGATGCACCAATTTCGACATATGATGTCACCGGTATGAGGAGTGCTCTTTATGCGGTATCGCTCTGTAACAAGCATGACGCCTGGCTCAATCGGCTGGCGCTCTAATAATGCAACATAGTTGTTTATGAGATAACGCTTTATGTCGATGCGAGAAATCGAACTGAAATTAACTCTGTCAGAGGGGGATATTCGCGCGCTTGCGGGTACCCCTGCTTTTATGGAACTGACCGGTGGGAAGGCTACCACGCGACTGCTCATATCCGTTTATTTTGATACGCCGGACGGCGCCCTTGGTCGCCAAAGAATGTCTTTGCGTATCCGCGATAACGGCGAGAAACGGGTCCAGACGGCCAAGCTGGATGGCGGGCTGAGTAAGGGACTATCACAAACGCTGGAATATGAGAGTGAGATCGCGGGCGATGCCCCGGATTTGAGCCTGATAGGTGACAGAGAAGTCATACGCCGAATAGAGAATGTCCTGGCGGGGGAGGCACCCGTTCCGCTTTTCGAGACATATATCAACCGCACGGCCGCCCTTATCGATATCGCGGGTGAGGGGACAGTCGAACTCGCTATTGATATTGGGGACGTCCGGGCCGGAGCCAAACGAGCTCCGCTTGATGAGGTGGAACTGGAGCTTAAATCGGGTGCGCCTTTCGCTATGTTAAGCGCAGCGGAGAAGTTGTTCGCGGGTGTCGCGGTGACACCGAGTAAGCTGCATAAGGCGCGGCGGGGTTTTGCGCTGATTGGTCTTGGCGAGACGGAAAGTCCACTTGAACCCGCCTATTCGGAAAAGACGGAAATTACGCGCAATATGTCAGGCATAGAGGCGTTGCGATCTGTCGGGAATTCGGCGGCGGAGCAGATCCTGCAAAACTGGGATTTTGTGATTGCCGACCCTGCACCAGAGGGACCGCACCAGCTTCGGGTCGGCCTACGGCGCTTGCGGACGGCGCTTCATATGCTGAATGCGAAGAAGCTGGGGGCGGAGTTTTTGGCACTCGAAGAATTGGCGCAGAAGTTGGCGGGCGTGGTTGGTGCGCTCCGTGATGCGGATGTCTTGCTGAGCGACATTTTTGAACCTGCCGCTGTCCGCCTTGATGAAATTCCCGACTGCGGCGCGTTGAGGGAGGCTCTCAATGATCATATTGCCAAACAGCGTGTGGCCGTGCGTAAGAGCCTGCTAAGCGCTGACTGGACCCAATTGAAACTATCCTGTTTGTTTTTCGACTTTTTAATCGATCGGGCACTTGCGCGGGCGGATGGAAATTTTGTTGATCTCAAGGTCCAAAAGCATGCGGATAAAGCGCTGGCGAAAACGTGGCGAAGGGCCGCCAAATGGGGAGAGCGGATTGACGACCTCACCATCGAGGAACGCCACAGCATGCGCAAAAAATTGAAGTCGCTGCGCTATGTGACGGAATTTTTTATGCCACTTTATGCCGCGAAGGAGGCGAAGCCGTTTCTAAAGAAACTGCAGCGTTTGCAGGATGCGTTTGGTTATCTCAATGATGTCGCGATGAGCCGGCAATTATTCGACATTGCTGAGCAAAATAAGGAAAAGGGGGGAGATCTCGCTGCGCAAGCCTCGGCCATTTATAACTGGCATCTCGCCCGGGCGGACGCATCCTGGAAGGATGCCCGGAAATGCTGGAAAAAGCTCAAGAAGGCAGAGCGTTTCTGGGAATGAATTTCCGTTATCTCAGGCGGCTTCAGGCAGAGTGAAACGGAAAGTTGTTCCTTTCTCCTGCTCGCTTTCTACCCGGATATGACCTTTGTGAAGCTCAATCATTTCTTTGCAAAGCGGTAGTCCGAGTCCTGTCCCGATCTCTCCGTCCGTGCCGAGTGTTGTGGTCTTTTTATCGATGGCAAATGAATCCACCATGATATGCGGCGCAATACCTACGCCTGTATCAGAGATAGAAATTTCGACCATTTCTCCAGTGCGCTCAGCCTTTACTTCGATAGCTCCACCTTCGGGGGTGAATTTAATGGCGTTCGTAATCAGGTTTCGAATGACAAGAAGGATCATATTCCGGTCGGCATCAACCGTTAGATCAGGAACTTGGCTGGATAATGATACATTCTTGTTGGCCGCCAAGGATTTTAACACGTGCATGCTTTCCTTCACAATATCCGGCAGATTGAGGTGCTCGGAGTGCATGTCGCCTTTTTCCATCTGAAAACGGCCCCATTCGAGAAGATTTTCAAGTAGTTCATAGAGGGTCTTACTGGAGAGATTGATCATCGAGGCATACTCCATGATATCCTTCGCGGTAAGTTTGTCCGCGCGTTTCGCCAGAAATTCGGAAAACCCGAGAAGCGCATTAAATGGACTTTTCAAGTCATGGGCAATGATAGAAAAGAAGCGATCCTTGATCGCAATTTCCTGGGATAACGCGCTTTTTAGCTGCGCTTCTTTTTCAGCAAGCTTGACGAGTTCTTTGCCCTGAATTTCAAGCCGCGCCTGCGTATCCATGAGTTCAGAAATCTTTTTATTAAGGGTCTCGTTGTTTTTAAGAACATCTTGACGGGCTTTGCGCAGCTCCATCTCGTCAATCACGATATCGGCAAGATCCCTCAGCAAAAGTTTATGGTCATCGTTTAGCTTATGCGGCTTGCGATCGATGGCGCAGAGCGTCCCAATCTTGAAGCCATCCGGCGTGATCAACGGTGCGCCAGCATAAAAGCGGATATTCTTAGGCCCGGTAACCAGCGGATTGTCGAAAAAGCGTTCATCTTCCAGCGTATTTTCGACCACCATGATATCTTCAGAGTGAATTGCATGAGCACAGATTGCCATATCGCGCGGCGTTTCACGCACATTAATGCCGAAATGAGACTTGAACCATTGACGTTTTTCATCCACCAGGCTCACCAGGGAAATAGGCACACCGATGGATTTTGAAATAATCCGTGTGATACTGTCGAAACTGGCTTCCTGCGCAGTATCGAGAATATTATACTCCCTTAGGCGCTCTAGCCGTTCTTCTTCGTCTTTTGGCAACGGGGCAATTTTCATAACGCCTCCTTGAACTCAACCTTTGCAAATTGAATCATGCACATTCATTTGCCTTGGTTGCTCATAAAAAATCCCTGACCAATAGTCCCACTCAACAGGATTTCGTGCCCATGATTATGAATTTGAAATGGTTAAGTATTGGTTAAAAATAACCAGTAGGGAAATCTTCAAACCCAGGTTGCATGCGGCTTTCCGGGGTTTTTGAAAGGTACGATAGTGCCCCTGAGCTGAGCTCCGGTAATTACCGGATATTACCGATAAATTACAAGGATGTAATGTATCTTAGCTGGCAAATTATTTTCATCAATTGCTCACCCCGGATAGGTGTATTTAACTGCTGCGACCCGAAAATTATCAACTCGCTGGCTCCGTCAGGTTCTTGGTTGATTGTCTTTGTTTATTTTATCCATTCGGCGAGTTCGACGGTGATGCCTTCGGGGCCGGTAATGAAGAACAGCTGGCGGCTGTGGAAGTTTTTAAGCTCACTCCTGACCTCAACGCCACGGTCCTTGAGATGGCGGACCATCGCCTCCGCATCCGTTACCGCGAAGCAGATATGATTGAAGCCGAGCTTGTCGAGGCGTGGGTCGTTCTTCGCCATCGCCTCGGCCTCTGGTGTCCGGTAATGGAGAACCTGAACTTCGAAACGTGGCGTAACACCCGGAATGGCGAGGGTGACATGATCCGCCTCGATATCCCGAACGCCCATATAGCCCGCAAATGGCTCATCCTTGATGACAACTCTCTTATCCTCCGCAAAGCCGAGAAGTTCGAAGAAATCAATCGCCGCCTGAAGGTCGCGCACGGCGACGGTGACATGGTCGAAATGGGTAATCATCTGCTTTTCTCCTTGTGCTCGGGACTGATACTACGCCGGGGAATTTCTGTCATCAACCCTTACCCCCTCGCAATGTCAGGAACGCACATCCGGTCAGGAGGAGTGTTATGCCGCTCGCGATAGTCCGCATGATGTTCCAGAACTGCCAAGGTTCAGAGTATTCCTGCCAGATTTGCCGCGCTTCTTCGATGCTTTCGGGGATGGTCACAAGGGCGAGGGCCTCGTTCATCTGGACATTCACGGTGAAAGTCAGGACCACGCCGCCAAAGAAATAGATCACCCCGGCCAGCGCTAAGAGGAGAGCGCTTCTGCGGCTACTGGTCCAGGCGATCGCGGCGGTTACAATAAGGATAAAGGGCGTCCCGAAAAAGGCCGGAGCGAAGACTGCGTTCCGGACCGAGGCATTCATGGCCTGCATCGCGGCGATGGCGACTTTCGGGTCCGCCGCATCCAGCCCCCACATGGTTGAGCAGATCCAGGCGTAAAAGAAGCCGAAGATCGCGCCACTAAGCAAGAGCGAAAGGAAAGCAAGGGGGATGAGGAGGATATTTTTGCGAGTGGGCTCCGGCTGTTCAATGGCGGTCATCGTCAAATCCTTTAGGCGTAATTATATGTACGGTTGTCTTTATCCGTAATTTAGTTTACGGTTGTTGTCAACGAATTCAGGAGATAAATATGCGCGAAGAGACGAAGCTCATCCGGCAACAGCAGATTGCGCAGGCCGCTTATGAGGTACTGGAAGGGAAGGGCTACGTGGGCGCGTCGATGCTTGCCATCGCAAAGCGGGCCAAGGCCTCGAACGAGACGCTCTATAACTGGTATGGCGATAAGCAGGGGCTGTTCAAGGCGCTTGTGGTGCGCAACGCGGAGGAGGTGAAATCTTTGCTGGAGGCGGAGCTGGCCTCGGATCAGGATCCGATCGAGACGCTTGGCCGACTGGGGCCGAAGCTGCTGAGCCTGCTCACCGGTGCGCGGGCCGTGGCGCTCAACCGCGCGGCGGCGGCGGACCCCAGCGGGGAGCTTGGCGCGGCGATATCAGAGGCCGGACGGGAGACTGTGATGCCCCTGATCGCAGACGTGTTGGGCGCTGCGAAGGCGCGGGGGCAGCTTGCGTTTGAGACGGTGGGGGAGGCGGCGGAGCTATATCTCAACCTGCTGATTGGCGACCTGCAAATCCGCCGCGTAATCGGCCGCGCGCCAATCCCGACGAAAGAGTTTTGCAACAGCCGTTCCGCAAAAGCGCTCGCGTCACTGGAAAAGCTGCTCGGAGGTAATTAGCTAGGAGGGTAGAACAAATTTATAGTGCATGATTTAGGGTAACCGAAAATAACCTTCATGTGGTTATATCAAATGTAGATTAGCACAAAAATACCATATGATTGAATGTATGCTTGCCTAAATACGCTTTTTGGATAAATAATTCTAAATATGGAAGAATTTGAACCAATCCCTGGAAATCTTTGTAATTGGGCAAGCCGGCGTGCCGAGGATTTAACTAAGCGCGCAATGAACGGGGCTTTATATCAAATAGAATTGGATCAGTTTCAAAATCGTGTCATTTCTCTGAGT
Source organism: Sneathiella sp. HT1-7 (assembly GCF_020731145.1). Lineage (GTDB taxonomy): Bacteria > Pseudomonadota > Alphaproteobacteria > Sneathiellales > Sneathiellaceae > Sneathiella. The sequence continues at coordinate 440,112 of NZ_JAJFZN010000003.1, forward strand.
AATATGTACCGCAATGAAAATGAGTATTCGGAAGAAATAGTCCAAGATGCCATAAATGCGGAACTTCGATTAAAGGGTTATCTCGAGCAAATATTCAAAACTAGAGAAAATAGATCAAATTGGCTTCAAGATATTGAGAATAGCTTATCTCACAATCTTGTTGTTCTGAGGGAAACAGGTCAACAAAGCATTAAATATGTACTGCTTGGATATGGTGTTGTGTTTATTACTCTTTTTGGCACTCTATTTTCTCAGAAAATTAACAATGAATTTTTCCCAGCCATTTTTTATGCATTAAAAGTTTTCGCGTTTGGTTTTTCGCTTATTATTGTTGGCCTTTCCATAACTCATGTAGCGACTCGACTGTTGATAGAAAACTTAAATGTTCTTAAGCGTAGCAATAATATTGACAAAGACCGAAAGCCTTGGATTTTCAAAATGAGCTTGATAGGAGAGTCCCTAATAATATTGTCTGGGATTTTTATAATTATTGGTATTTTGGTGTTTGTTTTTCAATCTAGTAATATTTACTTAATAAATATTCAAACGCCCAAATGATATCATTTATCCAAAACCTAAGCTAGATTGTGAAGCATATATTAGTTTAAGGTGTGGGCTCATAAGCGTCAGATACAATTTCTTTGTATAAATGCCTATGCGACTAAGTTCTATAATTATACGATATTATCAGTATATAAAAGAAAATGGTCGGGGTGAGAGGGTTTGAACCTCCGACCCCGTCGTCCCGAACGACATGCGCTGCCGGACGCGCTGTGACATTGCTGACGCGATTGCTCACCAACGCCTAATGTTAAAATGACACGAAATTACACCGCATCAATTCTGAAGCCATCTGCCTTTGGAAAGCCGGCTCTTGAACACCAGAAAATGCAAACTACAGACAATTATCCAGCTTAGCAGCATTGTGACGAGGGTATGAGAAAGAAAATGGCGGCCATTGAGCATCTGATAGCCGCCCATGACCCATCCGGCAGTCATCGCTGCAGCAATGACCATAATCATCCGTTTCCTCGTTCGAGCCAAGGGTACGAAAAGGAGAAGTGCGAAGCCGGCGGAGGCGTGACCTGCGGGAAAACACTTGCCGCTATCGCTCAAATCTCCCCTTTCAAAGGGCTGTAGATGTGGTTTTGTTCCACCATATTCCGTTAGCTGATAGGGGCAATATACGTCGGTAATCTTTTTCCCGATGCCTACGGTTAGCGGGACAAGAATGGCGCACAGGATAATGAAAAGATATTTGCGCTTGCGAAACCTTGCAAAAGGTCTGAGGACAAAGGAGAGCATGAACAATATGCAGAGGCCGCCCCCATAGGTGATTAATAGCCATCTTGGGAGATTATAAAAGAAAAACCGTGGAACCGGTTGATTTGCATCGATAATCCAAGCAGCGCCGTCAAAAAAATGATTTGAAATATGAAAATCAAGCCGAGCGACGTCAAAAACAATGACCACAAGGATGAGGAGGATGGCTGAAATCGACAGCTGATATCCGGTATTAAGGCCAAGGCCTGATTCTTGCGTTCCATTTTCCATTATAACGAACTCTCATGATCAACGAAGATGTTCATAGAGGGCTTAAAAGCGAGTACTTTTCGCGGTATATGTTCCGGAACATTTTGATTATGAAAAAGATGGCCCGGAATCGCATCAAAATCTGTTGGAGAATGTATGGCAAATCACATCCAAGCCGCCCTTTAATTTTGGTCGGGGTGAGAGGATTCGAACCTCCGACCCCGTCGTCCCGAACGACGTGCGCTACCAGGCTGCGCCACACCCCGACCGTGCCGGCCCGTGGTAAAATGGGCTCGGCGAGAGCAGAAGCGTTATAATCAGGTTTGGGCGGGTTCTGCAAGGGCGAAATGATACCGCCGCCCAAAATCTTTTAAAAACTAGAACGCCCGTTCGATGGAGAAATCAACGGCCTCCAACAAGGCTTCCTTGGTCTCGCTCTCCTCAAAGATACCGAGGGCGTCTTTCGCCATCGCGCCGTAGTGGCGCGCGCGCTCGATGGTGTCCTCAAGCGCGGAATGCTTCTTGATGATTTCGAGTGCCTGCGCCAGATCGCCGTCCTGCTGATCGCCATCCTCGACAACCCGTTTCCAGAAAGCCCGTTCCTCCGCATTGCCACGGCGGAAGGAAAGAAGGATGGGCAGGGTGACTTTACCTTCACGGAAATCATCACCAATGGCCTTGCCAAGTGCTTGCTGCTCGGCGGAATAATCAAGCGCGTCATCAACAAGCTGGAAGGCAATGCCGAGATTACGGCCATAGCTTTCAAGTGCCTGCGCCTCGGCTTTGGGGCGATCCGCCACCACGGCACCGACCTCGCAGGCAGCGGCAAAGAGCGCGGCAGTTTTGGAGGCAATCACCTGTAGATAACTGTCTTCGGTGGTGTTGGTATCGCCGACATTCATGAGCTGCATCACTTCGCCCTCCGCGATCACGGCGGAGGCGTTGGAGAGGATCGCGAGTACCTCAAGCGAGCCATCCTCGACCATCAGCTGGAAGGAGCGGCTGAACAGGAAATCGCCGACGAGCACGCTCGCCTGATTGCCCCAGAGGACATTGGCGGTTTCGTTCCCGCGCCTCAAATCACTTTCGTCCACCACATCGTCATGCAGCAAAGTGGCGGTATGGATAAACTCGACACAGGCCGCGAGCTTCTTCGCGCGGTCGCCCTGGTAGCCGCAGAGCTTGGCCGCGCCGAGGGTGAGAACCGGGCGCAATCGCTTGCCGCCCGCCGCGATCAGATGCTTCGCTAGCGTCGGGATCAGCTCCACCTCGCTATGCATCCGTTCCAGGATGATCTCGTTAGTATCGGCCAGATCCGCCTCGACAATGTCGAGCAGGCGTTTCAGGGTCGCTTTTGCGGGCTGTTCTTTTCTGTCGTCCAAGTTTACGATAATGGCCAAAGCTGCCTCGTTCAAAGGGTCGCGGGATCGTTTAAATTATTCGGCAGAGCATAGCTTAAGATGACAGCGGGTCAAGTGATGGCGGTCATATCCGGGCCGCGAGTTAGGGGAATTTTGTGAAAGAACTTATAAGGTGTAATGATCCGGTACTGATCTCCTATATTGTTGCCGTCCTGAAGGACGAACAGATTGAGGCGATTGTGCTGGATGAACACACATCGATACTGGAAGGGAGTATCGGTGCCATCCAGCGGCGGATCATGGTGACGGAGGATGATCACGCCGCGGCGCAGCAAATTCTCGTGGATATCGGTGAGGCGGAGGCAAAGAGCTGAACATGGGACTGGAGCGCGGAAATATCTCCGTTGAGGGGGCGGCCGAATACACGGAAGACCGGTTTCTTGGTAACGCGTTGAGTATCACACAGCCGAGGGAAGGATTTCGCGCCGGATCGGATGCGGTACTGCTCGGCGCGGCGGTTGAGGCAAAAGCAGGGGAGAGCTTGCTGGATGTCGGCTGTGGCGTTGGCACGGCGGGCTTCTGCGCACTTCATCGCCTGCCGGAGTGTCACCTTTGGGGGATCGAGTTACAGGCGGAGCTTGCTGCGCTTGCCCGGCTGAACATAGAAAAGAACGGCTTCGAGGATAAAACATCTGTTGTCGAGGCCGATATCGGCAACCGGAGTTCTTTCGCCGGGGTGACGGGCCCGGGCGGCAAACCGTTTCTGGAGGCAGGGTTCGATCATATTCTCACCAATCCACCGTTCTATGGTAAGGGACGGGCACGCAGCGCCAAGACAGAAAATAAAACTCTTGCGCATATCGAAGGGAGCGTGGCCCTCCCTGAGTGGCTGCAATTTTGTGTCGCGCGGGCGAAATCGAAAGGAACCGTAACGGTTATTCACCGGGCTGATCGGCTCGGCGATATTCTGGCTGTTCTTCAGAAAGGATGCGGACGGCTGAAAGTTGTGCCTCTCTGGCCGGAGGCGGGACAATCGGCGAAACGGGTGATCGTGCAAGGTATCAAGGGGGACAAGAGCCCGCTGGAACTGATGCGAGGGCTGGTACTGCATGAAAAGGACGGAACACCGACAGCAGCCGCCACCGCCATCGCCCGCGAAGGCGCGGCGCTCAAATCCATGTTATCATGAAAAGACTTGTACAGAGCGGTTAAATCCTTACCTTTACGGCCATGAATATAGTCAATCTTCTCAAAAAAACACCGCTCAAGCGGTTTTTCGATAAAGCGCCTCAAGTGGCTGTTTTGCCGCTTTATGGCGTGATCGCGCCCGGCGGCAACAAGCTGCGCGGCGAACATCTCAATCTAGCCAATCTTGCGGACCAGATAGAGGCGGCATTCGACACCAAGCGGTTAAGTGCCGTAGTGCTCGCCATCAACTCGCCGGGAGGATCGCCGGTGCAGTCCTCGCTCATTTTTGACCGAATTCGTCAGTTGGCGGACGAGAAGGGCGTACCGGTTTATGCTTTCGCCGAAGATGTGATGGCATCGGGCGGTTACTGGCTGGGCCTTTGTGCAGATGAGATTTATATCAACAAGAATTCCGTGGTCGGCTCCATTGGGGTGGTCTCGGCGGGCTTCGGCTTTCCGGCGTTGCTGGAGAAAGTCGGCGTGGATCGGCGGCTTTATTCGGCGGGGGAGAACAAGATCAAGCTTGATCCCTTCAGCCCTGAGAAGGAAGACGATATTCTCTGGCTCAAGAAAATCCAGGGCGATATCCATAACAATTTCAAGGAGCTGGTGAAAACCCGGCGCGGCGAACGGCTTAAAAAACGCAAAGACAAGGAGTTGTTCTCCGGTGATGTCTGGATCGGGGAAAAGGCAGCGGAACTCGGCCTTGTCGATGGCATCGCTGATCTGCGATCCTTCTGCCGCGAAAAGTTTGGCGAAAAAGTTCGCTTTAACCTTGTTGAGGGACGACAGGGCTTCCTTGCCAAGAAACTTGGCCTCGCGCAGCAGCAGGCTATCGGCGCCGATGCGGTCGATGCTCTGATCACCGCTGTTCGTAACCAGTCCCTCTGGGGACGGTTCGGTTTATGATTCGCAAGTCTCGGAAAGAGTAGGGCAGACGGATGTTTTCACCGGTTAAAATCATTCTGATCGTTTTGGTGCTGATCGGTGTCTTTTTTGCCCATCGCTTTTATCGTAGTACGATTGCCCCAACCCTCGATAAATCAAGGAAGAACCGGGAATTCAAGGGCCAGTCGTCCGATAAAATGCTCGATCTGGAGGAATGCCCGCGCTGCGGCGCTTTCGTCGCGGACCTTGGCGATCACAGTTGCAAGGATAAATAGAGCAAAGCGGGCTGTGGCCGGTTGACCCGCTCGTTGCGGGGCTTTATGTTGCACCGCAAATTCTCTCTTAGCAGTGTGGTCTGTAATTATGGCGGGTAATCTGGCCTCCGCGCCGTCCAATTCCTTTCAGGATCTGATCCTGACCCTACAACATTTCTGGTCATCGAAGGGCTGCGTTATCTTGCAGCCCTATGACATGGAAGTGGGCGCCGGAACGTTTCATCCGGCGACGACCCTGCGCGCACTCGGCCCGGAGCCGTGGAAAGCCGCCTATGTGCAGCCCTCGCGCCGCCCGACCGACGGCCGCTATGGCGAGAACCCCAACCGCACGCAGCATTACTACCAGTTCCAGGTACTCCTGAAACCGTCCCCGGATAACATTCAGGAACTCTATCTTGAAAGCATCTATGCCCTCGGGATTGACCCTAAGAACCATGATATTCGCTTTGTCGAAGATGATTGGGAAAGCCCGACCCTGGGCGCCTGGGGCCTCGGCTGGGAAGTCTGGTGCGACGGGATGGAAGTGAGCCAGTTCACCTTCTTCCAGCAGGTCGGCGGCTATGAATGCAGCCCGGTCTCCGGCGAACTGACCTACGGGCTTGAACGTCTTGCCATGTATGTGCAGGGCGTCGATCGCATGTTCGACCTGAAATGGAACAGCGAAGGCGTCACCTATGGCGATGTCTTTCTGCAGAACGAGAAGGAATTCTCCGCCTATAATTTCGAGCATTCGAATGTGGATATCCTGCTTCGTCATTTTGAGGATGCGGAAGTCCAGTGCCAGGAGATTCTGGCCGAGGGGCTTGCGCTGCCGGCCTATGACCAATGCATGAAGGCGAGCCATCTTTTCAACCTTCTCGATGCGCGCGGCGTCATCAGCGTGACTGAGCGCGCCGCCTATATCGGGCGGGTGAGGGCGCTTGCCAAGGGCTGCGCGACGGCCTGGCTCAAGGGCCGCGGACATCTGGCGGAGGAGGCATAAATGGCGGAATTGTTGCTGGAGCTTTTCTCCGAGGAAATCCCTGCGCGCATGCAGAACAAGGCGGCGGACGATCTGGTTCGCTTGGTGAGTGCTGGGCTGAAAGACGCCGGACTCGCATTCGAAAGCGCTCGCGGATTTGCGACGGCGCGGCGCCTTGCGCTTGTTATTGATGGCTTGCCGGTCGCTCAGCAGGATACGTCAGAGGAACGGCGTGGCCCCCGTGTCGGCGCCCCGGACAAGGCAGTGGAAGGTTTCCTGAAATCCGCCGGGCTCTCCCGTGATCAACTTGAGGAACGCGAGACGGAGAAGGGCAGCTTTTACTATGCTGTGATTGAGAGTAAAGGTCGGTCGACGATTGAGGTGCTGCCTGCGCTCCTGAATGCGGCGATCTCCGCCGTGCCCTGGCCGAAGCCGATGAAATGGGGCAGCTACACCGCCCGCTGGGTGCGTCCGCTCCACAATATTCTCTGCCTGTTTGACGGCAAGACGGTCCCTTTGAGCTGGGAGCATCTGACGGCCAATGACCAGACCTTCGGTCATCGCTTTATGGCACCGGCGGCAATTTCTGTGAAGGATTTTACCGATTATCGGGCGCGGCTTAAAACCGCCTATGTTGTGCTGGATGCCGCAGAGCGCGCGAAGATTATCGCGGCGGATGCGACGCGGCTGGCTGTGGATGAGGGGTTGACCCTTATTGATGATCCGGCGTTGCTCACGGAAGTTGCGGGCCTCGTCGAATGGCCGGAAAGCCTGATCGGCTCGATCGATACCAGCTTCCTTGAAGTGCCTCAGGAGGCGTTGATTTCTGCTATGCGCAGTCATCAGAAGTATTTCTCTCTTGCCGGGCCGGATGGCAAAATGGCCCCGCGCTTTATCGTGGTGGCGAATTTGCGTGCGGAAGATGGCGGCAAGCTGATCACCGCAGGGAACGAGCGGGTCCTGAGTGCGCGCCTGTCGGACGCGAAATTCTTTTGGGACAAGGATCGCGAAAAAAACCTTGAGGCCCGCGTACCCGATCTCGACAAGATCATTTTTCATGCGAAGCTCGGCACGGTGCGGGATAAAGTTGAACGGATCATTAAGCTGACCGCAGAGATTGCGCCCTATGTGCCGAACTCTGATGCCGATATGGCAGCACGGGCGGCCTTGCTTGCGAAAGCTGATCTCAGCACCGAAATGGTGGGTGAGTTTGCCGATTTGCAGGGGTTGATGGGCCGGTATTATGCGGCACATGACGGGGAGAATGAGGCCGTCGCGACAGCCATTCAGGAGCATTACTCCCCGCTCGGTCCGAACGATACATGCCCGTCCGAACCGACAAGCGTTATCGTTGCGCTCGCGGACAAGATAGATACCCTTACCGGCTTCTTCGCTATAGATGAAAAACCAACTGGATCTAAAGACCCATATGCGCTTCGCCGCGCAGCTCTGGGCGTGATCCGTTTGGTGCTGGAAAACAACCTGCGCCTGCCACTCTTGGAGATTTTCGAGAAATCAGGGGCGCTGCAATCAATACAGGAAACACTCAACGCGGATGAGCTACTCGCCTTTTTTGCCGACCGGTTGAAGGTGCATCTGAAAGAGCAGAATATCCGCCATGACTATATCAGCGCCGCCTTCGGTGAGGGGGGGGAAGACGATCTCGTCCGTCTGATGGCGCGGGTTGAGGCACTCTCAAATTTCCTCGGCTCCGATGATGGGGCGAATTTGTTGATTGCCTATCGCCGTGCGGCCAATATCCTCCGGATTGAGGAGAAGAAGGACGGAACCTCCTATGACCAGCCGGTTGATGAAAGCCTGCTGGAAGACGGGGCGGAGAAGGCCCTGCATGAACGTATGCATGAAGTTTCTAACCTTGTTTCGGGAGCGATTTCTCATGATGAGTTTGAAGCGGCGGGAACAGCGGCGGCGGCGTTGCGCAAACCCGTCGATGCTTTCTTCGACAAGGTGACGGTGAATGCTGATGACGCGGCACTCCGGGCGAACCGGCTCCGGCTTCTTTCCACAATCCGCAATCTTTTGGACCAACTCGCGGATTTATCGAAAATAGAAGGCTAATTTTTACTTTTTACGCGTATGAGCATCTGTATGACTCTAAAAAGTGAGTGAATTTAACATCAGAAGGGCGATATCGAGATGACGAAGTGGGTATATTCTTTTGGCGATGGCAAGGCGGATGGCACAGCGGAGATGCGTAATCTGCTGGGCGGTAAGGGTGCGAACCTGGCAGAGATGAGCAATCTTGGCCTTCCGGTACCGTCGGGCTTTACCATCACGACGGAAGTCTGTACGGCCTTTCTGGAAAATAATGAGATCTATCCCGATACACTTGCCGGACAGGTTGATGCGGCGATTGCCGAGATTGAAGATTCCGTCGGCGGCGGTTTTGGTAATGCGGAAAAACCGTTGCTGGTGTCGGTACGCTCCGGTGCGCGGGCGTCGATGCCGGGTATGATGGATACGGTCCTTAATCTCGGACTTAATGATGAGACTGTGAAGGGGCTGGAGGCACAAAGTGGCGACAAGCGCTTTGCCTATGACAGCTACCGCCGCTTTATCCAGATGTATTCCGATGTCGTGCTCGGCGTGGATCACTATCATTTTGAAGAACTTCTCGAAGTTTTGAAAGAAGAAAACGGCTTTCATCTCGATACCGATCTCGCGGCGGATGACTGGGAAAAGCTCGTCGGGCAATATAAACAGAAAGTTGAAGAAGAACTCGGCCGACCATTCCCACAGGATGTACAGGATCAGCTCTGGGGTGCCATTGGCGCCGTGTTCAGCTCCTGGACGAACCAGCGTGCGATCACCTATCGCCGCCTTCATGATATCCCGGCAAGCTGGGGCACGGCCGTCAATGTACAGGCAATGGTTTTCGGTAATATGGGGGATGACAGTGCGACCGGCGTCGCCTTCACTCGCGATCCATCTACGGGTCAGAAGATCTTCTACGGTGAATTCCTCGTGAATGCGCAGGGCGAGGATGTGGTTGCGGGTATCCGCACACCGCAGAACCTGACCAAGCAATCGCGTCTTGATGCGGGCTCTGAGGCCCCATCTATGGAGGAGGTCTTCCCCGAAGTTTTTGCCCAGCTTGTTGAGGTCTATAAAAAGCTCGAAGCGCATTATCACGACATGCAGGATATCGAGTTTACCGTCCAGCAGGGCAAACTCTGGATGTTGCAAACCCGGTCTGGCAAACGCACGGCGAAAGCGGCGCTTAAAATTGCCATCGACATGGTGAACGAAGGGCTTATCGACAAGAATGAGGCGATCAAACGCATTGATCCGGCCTCTCTCGATCAACTCCTGCATCCGACGCTCGACCCGGCTGCGGAACGCAATGTCATTGCACGTGGCTTGCCGGCGAGCCCCGGGGCCGCCTCTGGGCAGATCGTCTTTAATAGTGATGAAGCGGAAGCCCTCGCGGGCGAAGGAAAATCCGTCATTCTGGTTCGTATTGAAACAAGTCCCGAAGATATTCACGGCATGCATGCGGCGAAAGGCATTCTCACAAGCCGTGGCGGCATGACCAGCCATGCGGCGGTTGTTGCGCGCGGCATGGGCCGGGCCTGCGTCTCAGGTGCGGGATCGCTCAATATCGATTACAAGAACGAGACACTGAGTGTGCTCGGCGAAACCTATAAAAAGGGCGATATCGTCACCATTGACGGTGGCAGCGGCGAGGTGATGCTAGGCTCGGTCGATATGATTATGCCGGAACTGTCCGGGGAGTTTGGTGAGTTGATGTCCTGGGCCGATGAAATCCGCCGCATGAAAGTGCGCGCCAATGCGGAAACGCCGCTCGATGCGGAAACCGCGCGGAAATTTGGTGCGGAAGGTGTCGGCCTATGCCGGACCGAACATATGTTCTTCGATGCGGAGCGGATTGTCTCCGTTCGTCAGATGATCCTGTCTGAAACAATAGAGGAACGGCGGGACGCGCTGGCCAAGCTGCTCCCTTATCAGCGCGGTGACTTTATCGAGCTGTTCCGCATCATGGCGGGGCTGCCGGTGACCATCCGGCTTCTCGATCCGCCGCTCCATGAATTCCTGCCCAAAACGGATGAGGAAATCGACGATCTGGCCAAAGCACTTGGTGCGGAACCAGCGAAACTGCGTCACAGGGCGTTACAGCTTCATGAGTTTAACCCGATGCTCGGCCATCGTGGTTGCCGCCTCGGTATTTCTTTTCCGGAAATATACGAGATGCAGGCCCGCGCGATCCTTGAGGCCGCCGCGGAGGTTAGCAAGGAACTTGGCGCGACTGTGATTCCCGAGATCATGATTCCGCTGGTCGCTACAGAACGTGAGTTGGAAATCCTGAAAGACAAAATTAAGGCTGTTGCCGACGCGATCCATGACGAGACCGGCAAGGAGATTGAATATCTCATCGGCACGATGATCGAGCTGCCACGCGCCGCACTCCGGGCGGGGGATATCGCGAAAGAGGCTGAGTTCTTCTCCTTTGGGACGAATGACCTCACCCAAACGACCTATGGCATCAGCCGGGACGATAGTGGCTCCTTCCTGGAAGATTATGTGAACCAGGGGATCTATGAAACCGACCCCTTTGTTTCCCTCGATCAGGAAGGCGTTGGCGAACTGGTGCAGATTGCTGTCGATCGTGGCCGCGAGACGCGTGCCGATATCAAACTCGGCATATGCGGTGAACATGGCGGCGATCCGGCCAGTATCGATTTCTGCGAGCGGGTTGGCCTCGATTATGTCTCCTGCTCTCCTTACCGTGTGCCGATCGCACGCCTTGCGGCGGCTCAGGCTGCGCTGGGATTACTGCGGGTCTCCGAAGCCTGATCGGATTGGAGTTTCAATCAAAAGAAAAGCCCGGATTGCTCCGGGCTTTTTTATTATTCGATGACGATCTTGGGGCCAGATGAAGAACTGAGGCTTTCCTCGATTTTCCCTTGAACCTTCGCCGCCAGATCGCGGTAGATTTTGGCGTGCGGGCTGTCCGGTTCCGTTGCGGTGATTGGTGTGCCCGCATCAGAGGTTTTGCGGATATCCATATGCAGTGGCACTTCGCCCAGGAAGTCGACGCCGAGTTCGTTCGCAGTTTCATGAGCACCGCCATGTCCGAAGATGTCGGACCGCTCCCCGCAGGACGGGCAGAGGAAATAGCTCATATTCTCGATAATGCCGAACACAGGCACGTCGACTTTTCGAAACATATTCAATCCCTTACGGGCATCGATTAATGCTATATCTTGTGGTGTCGAGACGATTACAGCGCCGGCGAGTGGTACGCGCTGGGCCAACGTCAATTGCGCATCGCCGGTGCCGGGGGGCATATCGACGACAAGCACGTCCAATTCTCCCCAATCCACATCGAATACCATCTGTTGCAGTGCGCTCATGATCATGGGACCGCGCCAGATCATCGGCGTGTCCTCCTCTACAAGGAAGCCCATGGACATGACCTTCAGGCCCCATTTTTCCATCGGGATGAGCTTTTTGCCATCTTTTGAGTCTGGTTTGCCTTTCAGGCCGAGCATCCGCGGGAGGGAAGGGCCGTAAACATCGGCATCGAGCATCCCGACTTTTAGGCCGAGCGCGGAAAGCCCAAGTGCAAGATTAACGGCGCAGGTGGATTTACCTACGCCACCTTTACCAGAGGCGACGGCAACGATGGCGGCAACGCCCGGTACTTCCGGCTTTTGCGCAGGTTGTTGCGGCGCCTGTTTTTGCTGGGGTTGGCGGGGCGGGGCCGAAGGCGCAGCTTCCGGCGCAGCCTGTTCCGCCGTCAATACAACACTTGCCGATTTGACACCGGGTAGATTGAAGACCGCATCTTCACATTTCTTGCGAAGGAGTTCCATCTCACCCGCGTCTTTCGGGTTGATTTCAAGCGCGAAACCGACATTGCCTTCCTTGATCACCAGGCCGGCAATCAGGCCAAGTGCGACCACGCTTTTGCCTGACTTTTCGTCGATAACCTGATCGAGGCAATTGAGGATGGTTTGCTCATTTATTGCTGACATGCTTGAAAACTCCGCTTCGGACACAAAATGGTAGGCATAGACTAAAAATCTGCACGAATGCGGATTGAGAGAAATAAAGCGTTCTCGACCCGTGTTCCGTTGCAGAATGTTGCAGGGTGTCATATAACGCGACTACGTAAAGTTAGCAAACGCGCAAAATCAGCGCAGAAATGAAGGAGAGGCGACCATATGCCTTGGAACAATCAGGGTGGTAATGACGGAGGCTGGCAAGGCGGCGGTGGCAATCGCGGACCTTGGGGGTCAGGACCGAGCGGTCAACAACCCCCTAATCTCGAAGATATTATCAAGAAGGGCCAGGACCGGCTAAAAGATATCATTCCCGGCGGTGGTGGCGGCAAGATCGGCATCATCATTTTGTTGTTGGTTATCCTTTGTGCATGGCTGATCAGCGGCTTTTACAAGGTTGAGACCACGGAGCAGGGCGTTGTGCTTCGCTTTGGCAAATGGTCTGAAACAACCCAGCCCGGCCTGAACTATCATCTGCCTTATCCGATTGAGACGGTGCTGACGCCTGAAGTGACGAAAGTCAACAGTGTTGAGATCGGCTTCCGTCCGACACGCGGTGGCGGTTCAACTCCGGTTGAGGCGGAAAGCCTGATGCTCACCGGTGATGAGAATATCGTCGATGTCGGCTTTACCGTGCTTTGGCGGATCAGCGATGCAGGCAAGTTTCTCTTTAACGTCGATCAGCCGGAACTCACTATCAAAGCGGTGGGTGAAAGCGCAATGCGTGAGGTGATTGGCCGAACAGAACTGACGGCGGCCATTACGGAAGGTCGGTTACTGGTTGAGACAGAAGTGTTGAAACGGCTTCAGGAAGTGCTCGATGAGTATGGCGCCGGTGTCACGATCCTTCAGGTACAGCTTAAAAATGCGGAACCGCCGAGCCAGGTGATTGCCGCGTTCCGCGATGTGCAGGCCGCTGAGGCCGACAAGGAACGGGCGCAGAACGAGGCGCTAGCCTATGCCAACGACATCATTCCCCGGGCCCGTGGTCAGGCGGAAATGATCCGTCAGGAAGCAGAAGGCTATAAGCAGCGCGTGATTGCTGAAGCTGAAGGTGAAGCCGCGCGCTTTATCTCCATCTATAACGAATATGCCAAGGCGCCTTATGTGACGCGCCAGCGTATCTATCTTGAGACGCTGCAGGAAGTGTTCACGGGTAAGCAGAAAATGATCATTGATATTGGCAAGGACGGAGCGCAAGGCGTTGTTCCCTACCTGCCGCTCAATGAACTGCAGAAAGGGGCGACCAAGAAATGAATAAAACATTCCTGACAGTTATCGCCATTTTGCTGGTGGCAATTGGTGTTGTTGCTTCAAGTGCACTTTTCACAGTTTATCAGACAGAGCAGGCGATCGTCATGCAGTTCGGTAAACCGCAAAAGGTTATTCAGGAACCCGGCCTGAACTTCAAGGTGCCCTTCGTGCAAGACGTGGTTTTTGTAGATAAGCGTGTGCTATCCATCAGCACACAGCGTGAAGAAGTTGTGACACGGGATCAGAAGCGCTTGATGGTGGATAGTTTTGCCCGATTCCGTATCGCTAACCCGCTGCAGTATTACCAGTCCTATGGTAATATCCAGATCGCCTATACGCGACTGGAAACCATCCTGAACTCACAGCTCCGGCAGAATCTTGGTCGCCAGTCTCTGAACAATATTGTTTCGGGCGAGCGGTCCAACCTGATGAACCAGATCCGGGAACAGGTAAACAAGGAAGCCAAGGCATCCGGCATTGATGTGATTGACGTGCGTATCGTCCGCGCTGACCTGCCGAAAGAAAACAGTGAGAAGGTCTTCGACCGTATGCGGTCCCAGCGTGAGCAGGAAGCCAAGGAAATCCGGGCAACGGGTGCGGAAATCGCCCAACGGATCACGGCCAATGCGGATAAGGAACGCACGGTCCTGATCGCCAATGCCCGGAAGGATTCAGAAATCCTGCGCGGTGAGGGCGACGGCGAGAAAAACCGTATCTTCGCCGACGCGTTCGGTAAGGACGAGGATTTCTTCGCCTTCTACCGCTCCATGCAGGCCTATCGCGGGTCGATGTCGGACTCGGACACAACCATGGTGCTGTCGCCGACATCGCAGTTTTTCAAATATTTCGATCGACAGAGTGTCACCTCTGAAGAAGACAAATAGGTAACAGTTTTAAAACGGCCCGTATCAGATTGCGGGCCGTTTTTTACAAGAGGCGGGACGCGTGGTAACGGATATTATGCTGGCGGCGGCGTTGGTGCTGTTTTTTGAAGGTGCGCTCTATGCCCTGTTTCCCGACGGCATGAAGCGGATGATGGCGTCGGCGCTGACGATGCCAAGTCATGTTTTACGGATTGTCGGCCTGGCGGCGGCCATTCTCGGTGTTATTTTTGTCTGGCTTATACGAGGATAACGCAAAGTTTCACCTTGAAATTTAAAGGAATTTTGCATTTAACCAACAAAATTTCAAAAACAGGTTTCATTTGCACATTTCTGCCTTAATTGATTTCTAGGTACATACAGCGCAATGCATCGGAGATATAAAAACCGGTGGATGAAACAAGAGGGGAATATATTGTCAGTTGATCCTCTGCTCGCGATCTTTGGACCCCGGCAGAGAATCGAATTATAGAAGGAAGATAGTCTTGTATAACCGATACTCAGCACTGCCAAAATCGGCGGAGATTGTTGCTCGGCCTGTCGCGAAACCGGCGCCGAACGCATATAAAATGGGCGCGATCGCCATTTCAACATTGACAGTTTTCACCCTGATGATGGTGTTTGCTGTGGGCGCGAAGGCGCGGGGTGCCCCGGACAGCTTTGCGGATCTTGTGGAAAAACTGTCGCCAGCAGTTGTCAATATTTCGACAACACAGACTGTGAAGGGCCCGAGCGGCGGGTTCCCGAAACTACCCGACGGCCATCCGTTTGAAGATTTCTTCAAGGAATTCGGCAATAAGGACAAAAACGGGGAGCAGCGTGAACGCAAAGCCACCTCTCTCGGTTCCGGCTTCGTGATTGATGCGGGCGATGGCTATGTCATCACCAACAATCATGTGATTGACGGCGCGGATGAAATCAAAGTTATTTTCCAGGATGGCGAGAAAGTGTCGGCGACCCTCGTGGGGACGGATCCGAAAACCGATATCGCGGTTCTGAAAATCGATCCTAAAGATCATCCGCTTGTGGATGTCGGCTGGGGCGACAGTGATAAGTCCCGTGTTGGCGATTGGGTGCTGGCAATCGGCAATCCCTATGGTCTTGGTGGTACAGTGACCGCCGGTATCGTCTCGGCGCGCGGCCGTGATATCCGCTCTGGTCCCTATGATGACTATATCCAGACTGACGCCTCCATCAACAAGGGTAACTCCGGTGGTCCCCTGTTCAACATGGACGGCGAAGTCATTGGCATCAACACCGCGATTTTCTCTCAGTCCGGCGGCAGTATTGGAATCGGCTTTGCCGTTCCCTCTGAACTTGCAGTACCGGTTGTTGAGCAGTTGATCGAGTTTGGCAAGACCAGTCGCGGTTGGCTCGGTGTTGTGATCCAGCCGGTGACAGAGGAAATTGCCGAAGGGCTTGATCTTTCCGATACGGATGGCGTTCTGGTTGCGGGCGTTCCGGAAGACGGTCCGGCGTTCAAGGCCGGTGTCAAGGCGGGCGATGTTATCCTGAAGTTCAATGGCGAAGAGGTCAGCGAACCACGTGAACTGTCCCGTCTGGTGGCGGAATCCAAGGTGGGCTCCAAAGTCTCCGTGGAACTGTGGCGCGGTGGCAAGACCGAGACATTGGACGTGACACTGGGCGAGCTTGAAAAAGCGGAGACTGCCATGGCGAGTGCGTCTCCAACTAAGGGCAGCAGCGACAAGATTGACTTGTTGGGTATGGAGTTGGCGGCGATTGATGATGCCGCGCGTGAGCAGTTCAATATCAGCCCGGATTTAAACGGCGTCTTGGTAACGGATGTTGATCCGGACTCTGAAGCCGCTGAAAAGGGCATTCGTGCCGGGGATGTGGTTGCCGAAGCGCAGCTTGAGCCGGTCTCGAACCCTGAACAGATGAAGGAGCGGATTGCGGAAATAAAGGCGACGGACAAGAAGTCTGTCCTGCTTCTGTTGAAGCGTGGCGATAATTCCCGCTTTATCGCCTTGAAGCTGAATAAGGAAAGCTAACCTATAGCTGATCCTGAAAAGGTGGCGCCCCTCGGACGAGGGGGCGCCATTTTTTATGCCTGGACGAATTCGCTTTGCCGGTAACCCTGATAGTAGAGGAGGGTGGTTAGGTCGCCGAAGCGGATGGTCGCATCTGCCGCGGCCGCAGCTTTCGCTTTGGCGTGATAGGCAACGCCAAGTCCCGCTGCTTCAATCATGGGGATGTCGTTCGCGCCGTCACCGATTGCCGCCGTTTCTTCTCGGCGAAGAGAATATTCATGGCGCAGGGATTCCAGCGTGTTGAGCTTGGCGGCTGAATTCAGGATCGGCTCTACCGCGACACCGGTCAGCGCGCCATTTTCGAACAAAAGCTTGTTGCTCATATCCATATGGAAACCAACAAGGTCCCGCACACGGCCGGTGAAAAAGGTAAAGCCGCCGGAGACGAGCGCAGTATAAGTGCCATTTGATCGCATGGTCTGCACCAGCGTGCGGGTGCCGGGAGTGAGGGTGACGCGTTCGTCAAAAACTTGCTGCAGGATGTCTTCGCGGAGACCCTTCAGCATGGCCACGCGGGCGCGAAAGGCCTCGTTAAAATCCAGTTCACCGTTCATCGCCTGTTCGGTAATCTCTGAGACTTCCTCCCGAAAGCCTGCGAAATCCGCAAGTTCATCGATGCATTCGACGGTGATGATTGTGCTGTCCATATCGGCAAGGAAAAGCTTTTTGCGCCGGAACTCCCCGGGTTGCAGGCAAAAATCGACGGTTTCGAGGAGTCCCGCGTTCTTCAGGCTCTCCTCTGCCACGTTTCTCTCCAATTCGTCAAAGGCGATATCGACGGCGTGGTCCTCTTTCAGCCAGTCCGTCGCGGCGCAGTTGGCCCCGGCGTCGATAAGAGTTTTCCGGGCTATATCGGCGATATTGCGAATTGAACTTTGCGCTGTATGATCAGCGACAAGGGTGAGAACCGATTTCTGTGTCATAACGTGAGGCCACAATTCCTTGACGGATAAAAATGCATTGCCGATCCAGCGCCAGACGGGGACGGTCCTGTTGGCCGGGCCCACCGCCAGCGGCAAATCCGCGTTGGCCATTGCCATAGCAGAGGAATTTGACGGTGTCATCATCAATGCGGACAGTATGCAGGTTTATAGTGGCCTGCGCGTTCTGACCGCCCGCCCGAGCGTGGAAGAGGAAGCGAGTGCCCCTCATCGGCTGTATGGGGTGCTGGACCCGGCGGATTATTGCAACGCGGCGCGTTGGCGGGATATGGCACTCAAAGAGATCGAGGATGTGCAAAGCGAGGGTAAGCTACCTGTCATCGTCGGCGGGACGGGCCTTTATTTTGATATCCTGACCAAGGGCATCGCCGAGGTGCCGACTATCTCCGACGAGGTGAGGAAACGCCTTCGTGATCTTCATAAGCGGGAAGGCAATACCGTCATCCATAAAATGCTGGCTGCGAAAGACCCAGACATGGCAGCCCGGCTTCATGAAGGAGATAGCCAACGCATTCTCAGAGCGCTGGAGGTGGTGGAGGAAACCGGCGTGACACTGGGCGAGTGGCAGAAGAGTGCGCCGTCAGGCGATATATTGCAAGGACCGCGGGCTTGGCTCGCCCTGACGCCCGAACGGGAATGGCTTTATGATCGCTGCAATCGTCGTCTCGCCTGGATGGTGGAGGAAGGCGGCGCGCTGGAAGAGGTGAAAACACTGATGGAACGCAAGCTCGATCCGGCACTTCCGGCAATGAAAGCGCTTGGCGTCCCGGAACTAATTGCGGTTCTTGACGGAACACTGGAGCGGGATGCGGCGTTGGAGCGAATTAAGACGCTCACCCGGCGCTATGCGAAACGTCAAATGACATGGGTTCGGAATAAGATGTGCGAAGCAAATCGATCTTCTGCGCAAGATTTGGAAAGTTTAAAAGAGGAATTCTTTCCATTTATTCGTCGATTTTTGTTGACGGCAGGGGAATGAAGGTCTAGTTTCCCCAATCGGTGTCAAGCTTTACGGCCCGAAAGTAACGCCCGGCAATGCGCCGGGCGCTTTTTTTCTATTGATACGCAGCTAAAACAGCCAAGCAAAAGATTAGGATCAGGCAGATGGCGAACGAGGAATTGACAGGAGCAGGAATTGTTATCAAAGCGCTGAAGGATCAGGGCGTGGAGGTGATTTTCGGGTATCCTGGGGGCGCCGTGCTTCCGCTTTATGATGAAATCTTCAAGCAGAACAGCATCCGCCATATCCTTGTCCGTCAGGAAGGCGGCGCGGTTCATGCGGCGGAAGGGTATGCCCGTTCGACCGGCAAGCCCGGCGTCGTTCTGGTGACATCCGGCCCCGGCGCGACCAATGCGGTGACAGGCCTCGCCGATGCACTGATGGACAGTATTCCGATTATCTGCCTGACCGGGCAGGTGGCGACCCATATGATCGGCAATGACGCCTTTCAGGAGGCCGATACCGTGGGTATCACGCGCCCCGTCACTAAACATAATTATCTCGTGAAGGATGCGAATGATCTCGCCCGTGTGATGCATGAGGCCTTTTATGTCGCGACAAATGGCCGTCCCGGCCCGATCGTGATCGACCTGCCGAAGGATGTGCAACTCGCGCCGGGTAAATATGTGCCGCCGTCGATGGTCAAGCACAAGAGCTATCAACCGCAGATCAAAGGCGACCTGAAGGCGATTAAGGCGGCGGTCAAGCTGATTGCGAACGCCAAGCGGCCGATCTTCTATACGGGCGGTGGTGTTATTAATTCCGGCCCGAAAGCATCGAAGCTGTTGACCCAACTCGTCCGGCTGACCGGTCATCCGATCACCAATACCCTGATGGGGCTGGGTGCTTATCCGGCGTCTGATAAGCAGTTCCTCGGGATGTTGGGGATGCACGGCACTTATGAGGCGAACCACGCCATGCATGATTGCGATGTCATGGTTTGTATCGGGGCGCGTTTCGATGACCGGATCACAGGGCGTCTGGATGCCTTCTCGCCGAATTCAAAGAAAATTCATGTTGATATCGACCCGTCTTCCATCAACAAGAACATACGGGTGGATATCCCGATTGTCGGCGACGTTGCCCATGTGCTTGAAGACATGATCAAGGTTTGGAAATCGGAAGTTCATAAGCCGGAGGCGTCGGCGACTAAAAAATGGTGGGCGCAGATTGAGGGATGGCGGGCAAAGGACTGCCTGAAGTTCGAGCAAAAGGGCAAGGCGATCAAGCCGCAATACGCCCTGTCCCGCCTGAACGAACTGACAAAGGATATGGACCGCTATTTCACTACGGAAGTGGGGCAGCATCAGATGTGGGCGGC
This sequence comes from Sneathiella sp. HT1-7, assembly GCF_020731145.1. Lineage (GTDB taxonomy): Bacteria > Pseudomonadota > Alphaproteobacteria > Sneathiellales > Sneathiellaceae > Sneathiella. The sequence continues at coordinate 459,813 of NZ_JAJFZN010000003.1, forward strand.
GCAGTATCTGCAATTTGACGAGCCGAACCGCTGGATGACTTCAGGCGGGCTTGGGACCATGGGCTATGGTCTGCCGTCGGCAATGGGCGTGCAGATTGCTCACCCGGATGCGCTGGTGGTTGATGTTGCTGGCGAAGCCTCAACCATGATGAATATTCAGGAGCTGTCGACCATCCTGCAATACCGCCTGCCGGTGAAGGTTTTTATCCTCAACAATGAATATATGGGCATGGTACGTCAGTGGCAGGAACTGCTGCATGGCGGGCGCTATTCGGAAAGCTACATGGAAAGCCTGCCCGACTTTGTGAAGCTGGCGGAGGCGTTCGGCTCCACGGGCCTGCGTTGCTCTGATCCGGATAAAGTTGATGACTGCATCAAGGAAATGATCTCTATCAAGGGACCGGTGGTTGTCGATATGATTGTCGATAAAGCCGAGAATGTCTTCCCAATGGTTCCCTCTGGCGCGGCGCATAATGAAATGCTGCTCGGCACCGAGGCGGACGACGCGGGGCCGAAGGTTACATCCGATGGGCTGTCGCTGGTCTAGCGGCGGTCAAATTTCCTTCGAAAAGCTATGGATTTAACGCTAATGCTGGTTTACAAAAGACCCGCGCTTGCAAAGAGGTTGTCTGGATAATGACTGAAGATACCGAAATATTCCGCCATACCATCTCCGTTCTCGTCGATAATGAGTTCGGTGTGTTGGCGCGCGTGGTCGGCCTTTTCTCCGGTCGCGGATATAATATTGAAAGCCTGACCGTCGCCCGCGTGGACGAGGAAGAAAATCTTTCTCGGATTACCATCGTCACTACGGGAACGCTTATGGTTATTGAACAAATCAAGGCTCAATTGGGTAGGTTGGTGCCTGTGCACAAAATTGCCGATCTGACCATCGACGGCCCAAGCGTAGAACGCGAAATGGCGCTGGTGAAGGTGGTCAGCAAGGGCGAAAAACGGGTTGAGGCATTGCGCATGGCGGATATTTTCCGCGCCCGCGCAGTTGATACAACAGAGGATTCCTTTGTCTTTGAAGTCACGGGTGTTCCTGACAAGGTCAAGGCCTTTATCGGCCTGATGAAGCCGCTCGGCAAGGCGGAAGTTTGCCGGACAGGGGTTGTTGCGGTCCATCGCGGCACCGATGTCTTTTAGGGCGGTTCACCACAGAATTTGAATACAGATAGAAGTTTATAATCGAGAAGGAACGATACGATGCGCGTATACTACGACAGCGATGCCGATGTTAATCTGATCAAAGGCAAAAAAGTTGTCATCGTCGGCTATGGCAGCCAGGGCCACGCCCACGCCAATAACCTGAAAGATTCCGGTGCTGAGAATGTGGCCGTTGCGCTTCGGGCAGGATCTTCTTCCGCTGTGAAAGCAGAGGGCGCGGGCCTTAAGGTCATGACCCCGGCGGATGCCGCCAAATGGGGCGACGTGATCATGATGCTCACCCCTGACGAGCTGCAGGCGGACATCTATGAAGAAGAACTCGCGCCAAACATGAAGGACGGTGCGGCGCTTGTCTTCGCCCATGGCCTGAACGTGCATTTCAACCTGATCGTTCCGCGCTCCGACATGGATGTGTTCATGATTGCACCGAAGGGCCCCGGCCACACGGTTCGCTCTGAATATCAGCGCGGCGGCGGAGTGCCTTGCCTCGTGGCTGTTCATCAGGACGCCTCTGGTAACGCGCTTGATATTGCGCTTTCTTATGCCTCTGCTATCGGTGGCGGCCGTGCCGGTATCATCGAGACCAGTTTCAAGGAAGAATGCGAAACCGATCTCTTCGGCGAGCAGGCAGTCCTCTGTGGTGGCTTGGTTGAGCTTATCCGTGCTGGCTTTGAAACATTGGTAGAAGGTGGCTATGCCCCTGAAATGGCCTATTTCGAATGTCTGCATGAAGTGAAGCTGATTGTTGACCTGATCTATGAAGGCGGCATTGCGAACATGAATTACTCCATCTCCAACACGGCAGAATATGGAGAGTATGTCACTGGTCCGCGCATTGTGACGCCGGAAACCAAGGCGGAAATGAAGCGCGTTCTTGATGATATTCAGTCGGGCCGCTTCACCCGCGACTGGATGCTGGAGAACAAGGCACGCCAGACAAGCTTCAAGGCGATCCGCGCCCGTAACGACGCCCATGAGATTGAGGAAGTCGGCGAACGTCTGCGCGCGATGATGCCTTGGATTGCAGAAGGCCGTCTGGTCGATAAATCCAAGAACTAGCCGTTCTTAACGTCTCAAACTGAAAAGCCGGCCGTTGCGCCGGCTTTTTTTATTTGCCAGCCTCAGGGATGCGGGAGGAGGGTATGTGGATAAATTTTTTAGAAATTCTACGCGAATTATGGTTAATGACATTTGCGTAATTGTCCTATCTGCTTTACAAATCAAATGCCCGAAGTTGAGAATAAATCGTATTAGTCTGCGTATGGTGGGAAAAAATTAACTATCTTCTGCAATGATTGGTTTATGTCGCCGATGTCTGTTGAAACAGGCGTCACTGGTGGCATAGGGCGCGGGTGTCAGCACTCTCAGGCGGAAGGTGTAATTAACCGGTCTGTGGCAGATAAATGATGTTGGTGCGCGTTGTGTTGATATTGCGGGGTTCGGGGACCGGATCTCTTCTAATGAGTGTGTGAGGCAGCTTAATGTTAAATGGATTACTCGGCTGGATGTCGGCCGACATGGCCATCGACCTTGGAACCGCGAATACGCTGGTTTATGTCAAAGGCCGCGGTATTGTTCTGAATGAACCTTCGGTTGTAGCAATCCTGCACAATAAGGGTAAGAAACAGGTTCTCGCTGTTGGCGACGAAGCGAAGATGATGCTGGGTCGGACACCGGGCAACATCGAGGCCATTCGCCCCCTTCGTGACGGTGTCATCGCCGATTTTGAGATCGCCGAGGAAATGATCCGGCATTTCATCCAGAAAGTTCATCATCGTCGCAGCTTTGCGCGTCCCTTGATCATTATTTGCGTTCCGTCGGGTTCCACCGCCGTTGAGCGGAAGGCGATTAAGGAAGCAGCCGAGAATGCTGGCGCGCGTCAGGCGATCCTGATTGACGAGCCGATGGCCGCCGCAATTGGCGCCGGGCTCCCTGTGACGGAGCCAACCGGCTCCATGGTTGTTGATATCGGTGGTGGGACGACAGAAGTCGCGGTTCTCTCCCTCGGTGGTATCGTCTATTCGAAGAGCGTCCGCGTTGGCGGCGACAAGATGGACGAGGCAATCATCGCCTATATCCGCCGCAATCATAACCTGCTCGTCGGTGAAAGCTCCGCCGAGCGGATCAAGAAACTGATCGGATCAGCCTGCGCGCCGGAAGATGGCGAAGGCGAGACCATGGAAATTCGCGGCCGTGACCTGATGAACGGTGTGCCGAAAGAATTGATCATCAGCCAGCGGCAGATCGCCGAAAGCCTTGCGGAGCCCGTGGGCGCCATTATAGAGGCGGTAAAAGTCGCCTTGGAACACACTGCGCCGGAACTTGCCGCGGATATCGTGGACAAAGGTATTATCCTGACTGGCGGTGGTGCATTGCTTGGTAATTTTGATCATGTCCTGCGTCAGGCAACGGGGCTTCCCGTTTCTATTGCCGAAGAGCCGCTCTCCTGTGTCGCCATCGGTACGGGCCGCGCTCTGGAAGAAATCAAGACGCTTCGTCACGTACTTAGCGGAGAAAGCTAAACCCTTGGGCAAACGGAATTCTGGTCCGGAGGGCAGATAGATGGCACCTCGACAGGGGAAGGTATTTAAGCTGGCATGGCCGCTGAAGACAATTATTCAGCGTTCGGCATTTCTTGCGCTTATTTCCCTCGCCGTCGCGCTTCTCTTTCTTGGCAAGGCTAATGTCGGCGTGGTCGAGAAAATGCGCACCGCGGCCACCGATTTTCTTGCCCCGATCCTTTCCACCATCTCCGAACCCGTCGATGCCTTTCACAAGGGCGTTGCGCGCGTACGGAAACTGACCAGCCTGATCGAGGAGAATGAGCGACTGCGTGAAGAGAATGCGCGCCTTCTCAAATGGCAGTCTGCAGGCCGCACGTTGGAGCAAGAAAATGAGAATTTCCGCCAACTTCTGAATGCACTCTCTGATCCGCTGGTGCTGCCGATTACGGCACGTGTGGTCGGGGATGCCGGCGGTCCCTTTGTCCGCACGCTGTTATTGAACGCCGGACGGCGGGACGGCATCCGAGTCGGGCAGGCCGTTGTGGCTCCGCTCGGTCTGGTTGGCCGTATCGCTGAAGTAGGGGAGCGCTCTGCGCGAGTGCTGCTGCTGACGGATCTTAACTCCCGTATTCCCGTGGTGATGGAAAAATCACGCCATAAAGGCATCCTGATTGGCGATAACTCTTCCTTGCCGCTGCTCGACTTCCTGCCGACCAATGCGAAAGTTGCGCCGGGCGATCGCGTGGTTACGTCTGGTGATGGCGGTATGTTGCCAGCGGGGCGGCCTATCGGTTTTGTCTCCTCGATCAGTGACAGAGGTATCCGCGTGCAGGCCTATGCCGACTGGACACGTCTGGAATATGTCAGCGTATTACGCTATGATTTGCCGGGCATGAGCAGCCCGGAAATGAACCCCGGCGATCTTGGTGAAAGCAGATTGGATGCAAAGTGAGCCCGACACTCGCCTATCAGTTTAACCGGTTTCTTCGCGGCAGTGTGCCGTTCGCGATAACGGTGCTGCTGGCGTTGATGAGTGTCGTTCCGATTGGAATTTCCGGATATGCTATCGTCACTCCGTCTTTCGCTGCTATTTCTGTCTTTTACTGGAGCATTCACCGGCCCTATCTGATGAGTGCGCCGCTCTGTTTTGTGCTGGGGCTACTGTCGGATTTCCTGACGGGAGCACCGCTTGGTCTGTCATCTTTCCTCTATCTGTTGATACACGCCATCGCGGTTTCGCAGCGTCGGATTTTTATCGGCAAGGCATTTGTCCTCACCTGGTTTGGCTATTTCCTGATTGCCTTTATCATCGCTATGTTGAGCTGGATTATCGCCTGCTTCTATTCGCTGGCCTTCCTGCCGCTCACGCCGATCCTCGTGCAATATGCACTATCCTTATTGGTCTTTCCGCTGTTTGCCTGGGGCTTCGGGATGCTTCAAAATAACCTGCTGAGGCTGACCTGATGGCAGGTGATCAACATAAGGAAAAAGGCAAGACATTCACCCGTCGCTCCCTTCTGATGGCAGGCGGGCAGGCGGTGCTGATGTCGGCGCTGGCCGGTCGGCTCTACTATTTGCAGGTCATTCACTCGGATGAATATTCGACAATGGCCGATGAAAACCGGATGAACCTCCGGCTGCTGCCGCCACTTCGCGGCCGGGTCGTTGATCGTTTCGGGTTAGAGATCGCCAGCAATCGCCATAATTACCGCGTCGTGTTGATACCCGAACAAACCAACAGTATTGAGGCTACTCTCGATGCACTGGAAGAATTTGTTCCGCCGGAAATGATCGACCGGGAACGCGTGCTGAAAGATGCCAAGCGCAAGCGGAGCTTCGTGCCCATCCCGGTTGTCGATAACCTGACCTGGGAGCAGTTCGCCCGCATCAATGTCAACAGCCCGAACTTGCCGGGCATCCAGATGGATGTCGGCTCGACCCGGGATTATCCCTATGGCCGACTGTTTGGCCATATTGTTGGATATGTCGGCGCAGTGTCGGAAAAAGATCTTCAAAATCAGGAGTATGATCCGCTTCTTGAACTCCCGGAGTTCCGCATTGGCAAGAGCGGGATCGAGAAATATTACGATAAAACCTTGCGGGGCAAGGCGGGCCTCAGCCGGGTGGAGGCCAATGCCTATGGCCGGGTCATCCGGGAGCTGAACCGGCAAGAAGGCGTGCCGGGAAATGACGCGGTCCTCACCATCGACAAGCAGCTTCAGGATTTCGTGGTGCGTCGCATGGGAGAGGAAAGCGCCGCGGCGGTGGTGATCGATATTCACTCGGGCGATATTCTCTCCATGGTGTCAGTGCCATCCTTCGATCCGAATACCTTCGCACGGGGCATCAGTTCTGCCGAATGGAAGGCTTTGATCGAGGACCCCAAACGCCCGCTCGGAAACAAGGCAATCGGCGGACAATATCCCCCGGGCTCTACTTTTAAAATGATTGTTGCTCTTGCCGCTCTGGAATCCGGGGTGGTGACTGCCGGGCATGAAGTTTTCTGCGGGGGACATACACAGCTTGGCAAGCATCGGTTCCATTGCTGGAAACGTGGCGGTCATGGCAAACTCAATCTGGAAAACGCCATTTCCCAGTCTTGCGATATCTATTTTTATGACATTGCCCGGAAAGTTGGCGTCGATAAGATCGCCGAGATGGCGCATCGCTTTGGCCTTGGCGAGGAACTCAATATCGATATGTTGGGGGAGCGCGATGGCCTGATCCCGACAAAGGCCTGGAAGTTGGCAGTGCAGGGTGTGCCTTGGCAACTAGGGGAGACTTACAACACTGGTATTGGTCAGGGCTTTGTACTGGCGACCCCGTTGCAACTTGCGGTGATGACGGCACGGCTTGCCAATGGTGGCAAGAAAGTATCGCCGCGTCTTGTGCGCTCGATAACCGGTGAAGCCGTCGAAGGCGCGGTTCTACCGCATCCGGAACCGGAACTTGAAAATCTCGATTTAGGTGTCAGCCAAAAGGCCTTAAAGCATGTTCTTAATGGCATGTATAAAGTGGTCAACGGCCCGCGCGGATCGGCTCGCGCCGCAAAAATCCGGATCGAAGGCTGGGAAATGGCCGGCAAAACCGGTACCGCGCAGGTGCGCCGTATCTCCCGCAAGGAACGTATCGAAGGGGTGCGCAAATCCGATGAGAAACCGTGGGAGGAGCGGGATCACGCTCTTTTCGTCGGTTTCGCACCCTTTGATGATCCGCGTTACGCAGTCTCGGTGATCATTGAACATGGCGGCAGCGGGTCTGGCGCGGCGGCACCGATTGCCCGCGACCTTTTGCAGGAAACGCTCCGTCTGGATCCACTCCGTAAGCCCAGCTACGATATCGCCATCCGCAAGCCAGTAGGGGGCGAGGATGCTTAGGGAGCTTGGCGCGAAGAATGAACAACTCTCTTTCTCACGGAAGTTATGGGATATCAACTGGGGCTTCGTCCTGCTGATTTGCGCGACCGCTTCCATCGGTTTCCTGATGCTATATTCGGCGGCCAACGGCAATCTGGAGCCTTGGGCCTCTCGGCAAATGATGCGCTTCGGTGCGGGCCTGGTCCTGATGTTCGTGGTAGCCCTTGTGGATATCCGTATCTGGCTCAACCTCGCTTATCCCCTGTACGGTATCGCGCTCGCACTGCTTGGCGCGGTTGAGGTGATGGGGGTGATCGGTATGGGTGCACGGCGATGGATCGACTTGGGTCCGTTTCAGCTCCAACCGTCCGAAGTGATGAAAATTGCACTTATAATGGCGCTCGCCCGCTATTTCCATAATATCGGGCTGGACGATGTGCGGCGTATTCGATGGCTGGTCCCGCCTATCTTACTGGTGCTCGCGCCGGTGGCGCTGGTGCTGCGTCAGCCTGATCTTGGCACAGCGCTTCTGCTTGCGGCCGGGGCGGGGATTGTTTTCTTTGTCGCCGGGGTGCGGCTCTGGAAGTTTGCTGTGGTTGTCGGGACGGCGATCCCGGCGGGGTTCTTTGCCTTTCAGTTTCTGCATGAATATCAGCAAAAGCGCGTGCTGACCTTCCTCAATCCCGAAAGTGATCCCCTCGGCGCAGGATATCATATTCTGCAATCGAAAATTGCCCTCGGCTCTGGCGGGGTGTTTGGCAAGGGGCTTTTGCAGGGCACGCAGAGCCATCTCAATTACCTGCCCGAAATGCGGACAGATTTTATTTTCAGCATGCTGGCGGAAGAATTCGGCATGGTTGGCGGGCTGCTGCTTTTTGCGCTCTATATTCTGTTGATCGCCTATGGCTACGCCATCGCTTACCGATCACGCAATCACTTCGGCAAGCTGCTCGCCATCGGTATGACGGGCATTTTCTTCCTCTATATCTTCATCAATATCGCCATGGTCATGGGGATGGTGCCGGTGGTCGGTGTGCCGCTGCCGCTGATCTCCTACGGCGGCACGGCGATGCTGACCCTGCTCATCGGCTTTGGCCTGATCATGAGCGTTTATATCCACCGTGATATCGATATCCCCGGTAAGCGCTAAGCCTTTCTGCTTAATCCATTTTCTTCTTTTTTTGGCTCTTTTTTGAGAATTCTCTCGGTTGGGGTAAGTAATTATCCTAAGTCAGGATGATATATCTGCATATTTACCAATATTTATTCACAAGACTAAAATAAATACGTCTCCTTATTTCTTGGTTTTACTTAATGAATAAGGAAAGAAAATTCATCATGTCAAGCAACACGAACGCTGTTGATTTTAAAAATGCGCCAAACGTACCGAGTTCAGTGCAAGCGCTGATTCAGCTAATGAAGGATGATGGCGACAAAGCTTCAAACGCTTATTATTGCAATTCATATAAATTGTTCAAAAAATTAAAGAAAAATGTGATCCCTCCATCAAACGAGAATAAGCTATTTGGGAAAGCTAACCCAGCCTATAACAATGCTGCTCAGAAATATGCAGAGCAAAAAAATGTAACTATTAAAGATCTAAAAATTAATAACCCAAATGATAACGACATTCTTGTGGGCTTGATGGTTACCTGCGCGGAAGCGATTTTTAATCCAGACGTGGAATTAAAAAAAGACAAGAAAGTTAATCCCAAATTGGTAAAACTGGATCGGCTTTCCTTCCAGATTGTCGAGGATTTCAAATGGGTTATTTGGCAATCGAAATTCGAGACAGAAAAGTTCGTGGAATACAAGAGCCTAAAAAATGCGCGTCTGGCGCAAGAAAAGCGACTGATGTCAAATATCCGCGCGCGGGATATAAAAAATGCCTTTAAGCCGGAACTAGATATATTGCGGGAACCGCAACTTAGATACTCGCTGGAAGCATTATTCCAATATTGCTTTGCCGAAGCTCAGAAAATTACCTTTGAAAGAAATTATGTTTTCAATTTAGACTTGAACGAGGTTGCAAATCCAAAAACAACAAACAATAGGAATCCACAAATATATGATCGGTTTGCGGATAATCTTATTTCTGTAGTTGATCAGGTATTTACTGCGATCTGCCTTGTTAATCCGAAGGAAAATTTCATCAAGCAATGTGAATATGAAGCTATCAACGATCTGCTTATGGGTAGTCTGCACCGTCTTGATCCGACGATCGGCGATGCCGGTTGCCAGTTCCGCATTCCGATGGTTCTAGATTCTCATGAGGCTCTCGTAAAAAAATTTATGAGCGATAATGCAGCCAAGGAAACTATGTTGGCACTCGGCGAATATTATCAATATCTGGCAACGAATAGCCGCCTGGACACCATGTGCTATATGGCGCGGAATCATATTGAAGATCCTATAAAGACTTTCGTGAATATTTATAAGGAGTTTGACATCAATTGGAATGAGGACGAGGAGAAAACCGATAACAGGCCCGGTAACAAAAATCTGGAAGTTAATATTAAATGGCAGGGTCCAGACTATAGCAGATTCAAATATTTCGAGGCGATAGATTTGGACAAAATTCCAAATTATAAAAAACTCTATAACAAAGTCGTGGAATATATTTCAAAGCTTAACGAAGTGGATGTGCGAGGGTTTAGTAATTCGTTAGAGATTAAAAACAGTCACCAAGTTCCATTTGATGATTCTTTCAATGAAATCAACGGGGAGCAGGCACATTATCTAAACTCCAAGAACGAAAAGCGTAGCATCCGTTCACCAATTGCGTTACGGGCGCTTACTCTTTGCAAGGCGCTTACTGTTCGCCAGCTCCGTTGTATGGATCGTTTTTGTCTTCCCAGCCATGATCCCAGCCTGGATTTACCGTTTTGTGATCTCAGTGATATGAGTGAGTTGAAAGCGGAAATGGCGTGGTACTCTGTTGCCTATCTGACTAACTCATTCAGAAATATGGCTTATTCTAAATATGCCGAGGACATGACGGGTTATGAACACACGGATGATAAAATTCCGGAAATGGCCTATCATCTGACGGACACATTGGAATCGACCCGGTTTTATTACAGGGCAGATACAGCCAAAGGTCTGGCAATAGACAATTACGAGAACAGACGTCTCCTCTATATGTACTGTTTTGTACGGGGATGGCCGATCGTTGTCGATCTGAAGCGGATCCAGTGTACGTCAGGGGATAAGGCTGAGATTGGGGTATCCGTCAAAAGTAGAAACAATTCGAATAATAGTGAGCGCAAGAGAGTCAGTATAGTTGATGCGTCCTACGAAGTTCTTGGCCGCGAAGTATTTTGCTTCATACCTAACAAGAACACCATGACATATGACTATGTCCCGGATAATGAAGTCAATGACTGGGGCAACAAGCCCGCCCTGACATATGAGGGATACAGTATGTATAACCCGGCAACGGACAAAACGGATACGGACATTGCCGAGGCCACAGATTTTGAAGATTTCAAGAAGCTGTTCTTAAAGAAGTATGACATCTTCGACATGATGTTTATCGCCGCCCATTCCCACAAATCGTTTCCATCCAATTCGATACGACCAAATGGTTATGAAATTTATGGCAATGAAGCAACGCAGAATGCTGATGAAAGTCTTCAAGCTAGGCCTGTCTCGCGGAATGAAGACGAGATGAACGAACTTGCAGCAACTCAGCCGCTTGCTTCAAATAACACAGCGTATACTAGCGTTCTCAGGGAAGAGAGTACAGATGCTGACAGAGTGACCGTTTATGATAAAGCTCTTCAGTTCACTTGGGACAGATATGTAGGTAACGATGATGTCGAAGAGATCAATGACGATTCTGATAATTTCGATATTTACGGGTCCTGGGATGAAGATAATAAATTGAGGAGCCCGCTTCCCCTGTTCGGTAACCGTCTTGATGGCAAGACCTGGACTATCATGGAGGAACAGAAGTCACTCAAAAAACTTGATTCCAAGGTAGGGTACACAAACTACGCATACCGCGCACGCGCGGACCAGAACCAGACAGAAGATGTGCGTATTCGCACGGACAGCACCTATGTTCTGGCGTCCATTCACATGTATGGGTGCACCTATAATGCCAGAAAAGAAAATCATAAAGTTTTCTGGCAAAACTGGGGTCAAGAAAAACTGAAAACCCGAGTGATTAACGATGATCCAAAAGAGAGAACCGTGTTGATCTATTAATCATCGGAGATTATTGATTCCCCCCCCGCGTCTCAGGCGCGGGGGTTTTTTGTGGTCTCGATAAACTCGTAAAGGTGGAACAAATCACCTTTTTTTCCTTATTTGCGCCTTTCTTGGACCACAAAGTCGGTCGAGGCTAATCCCATAAAACTTACAAGCATTTAGTTTCTCCGGCCCGCCGGGGAAGCGCAATTAACAGGAGATAACGATGAGAGTACGCAATCCATTTCTAGATCCTCGTCCGAATTCACGTGATCGCGACGACCGTCCGCCGCGCAACGAGGACCGCCAGCGCGATCCGGCCAATGATGATGATCTTCGTGAGAATGATCCGCGAGAGCCAAGAGAGCAGCGCGGCTCCCGTAATCGCGATGACCGCCCGCCACGAGACGAAGATCTTCTGGAAACGCCGGTGCGTCCTGTCGATGGCACAGGCACGGTTGAAGAAAACCCCGACTGGGGCGCGGCGGGCCAGACCTTGCTCCGGCTGGGAGAGGCGAATTATGCCGACGGTATTTCCGAGATGAATGATGACCTGCCAAGCGCCCGGGACGTCAGCAATGCCATCGCGGCACAAACGGAGGATGAACCCAATTCCTTCGGTGTCAGCGATCTCTTTTATGTTTGGGGCCAGTTTATCGATCATGATATCGACCTGACCCTCTCCGGTGGCGATTCTGCACCCATTGACATCCCGGAGGGTGATGAATGGTTTAACCCGGATATCGATATGGCCTTCACCCGCGCCGTTCCTGTGGAAGGAACGGGGGAAGACAGCCCCGCCCAATATGCCAACAGTATCACCGCCTTTATTGACGGCTCGATGATTTATGGTTCGGATGCGGAGACCGCCGCCGCGATCCGGACGGAAGACGGCAAGCTGCTTCTCAATGAGAGCGGGCTCGTCACCTTCGATGAGGAAGGGGGCGTCCTTGCCGGCGATATTCGCGCTGCGGAAAATGCCGGGCTCTATTCGATACAGAGTCTGTTCGCGCGGGAGCATAACCGCTGGGTCGATGAGTTGTCTGAAAAGAACCCCGACTGGACGGCGGATGAGCTGTTCGATGCCGCCCGCGTCCGGGTGGAGGCGGAAATCCAGGCGATTACCTATAATGAGTATCTCCCGGTCCTGCTGGGGGAGGATGCTATCCCTGCCTATGATGGCTATGACTCCGACGTAAACCCCGGCATTGCCATTGAATTCTCCACGGCGGCCTATCGCTTTGGCCATAGTCTGGTCTCGGCGGCGACGGCGCGGCTGGAGGAAAATGGACAATCCATCGAGGCCGGTGAACTGTCCCTTCGTGATGCTTTCTTCAACCCGGATGCAGTTGCCGCGAATGGCGGGGTAGAGCCGTTGCTCCGGGGGCTTGCCAATGACGTCGCGCAGGAACTGGATCCGCAGATCGTCGATGATCTGCGGAATTTCCTGTTTAGTCAGGATGGCGATGTCGGGCTTGATCTCGGCTCGCTCAATATCCAGCGGGGGCGCGACCTTGGTTTACCGAGTTACAATGACCTCCGCGAGGCTGTGGGGCTGGAGCGGGCAGAGGATTTCTCCGATATCACCTCCGATGCCGCCCTCGCCGAGGCGCTGGCCAGCGTCTATGACAGCGTTGATGATATCGATGCCTGGATCGGTGGCCTGTCGGAGGATCCGTCCGGCGGCGGGATGCTGGGCGAGCTTTTTGCAACCATCGTCACCGACCAGTTTATCCGCATCCGCGACGGCGATCCCTTCTGGAGCGAGAATTCAGATCTGCCGCAGGATCTGATCGATGAGCTTTGGGATACGACCCTCGCCGATATCATCGAGCGGAACAGCGATGTCGATGCGATCCAGGATAACACGATGCTCGCCTATGACCGGATTGGCGGCGATGACGGGGATAATATTCTGGAAGGGGGGGAGGAAAGCGACCTGCTCCTCGGTCTCGACGGCGATGATACCCTCATCGGTGGCGGGGGAAATGACCAGCTTGAAGGCGGGGAAGGCGATGATCTGTTTGTCTTCGACAATCTCTTCGGCGAAGACCTGATCAAGGATTTTAACAACCGTCAGGATACCCTCGATTTCACGCTGCTGGAACTCGCCGCGCTCGACGAGGTGATCGATGCGGCGGAACAGGTGGGCGAGGACGTGGTGATCGATTTCGGCGCGGACGGCATTCTCACGCTAGAAGATATGCACCTACGCGATATCGATTCCGATAATGTCCTGATCTGATTTAGCGAATAGGTTCGCGGCTGTCCTTGAGTTGGAAGATATCCTGCTCATCGAAGCCGCGGATCTGCTGTTTGCCCTTATAATCAAAGCGGAAAGATTCCCGCAAGACGTCATAGACCGGTGCATTTGTTGTGATTTCCATCGCCTCGGAACAATCCTGCAGTCGGGAGGCGAGGTTCACAGCGGGCCCGAAGATGTCGTAGACATATTTTTGGATACCAATAACAGAGCCAACAACGGCGCCACTTGTTATTCCAATGCGGCAACGCCACTGGTTCGGATGCCCTTCGTTCCGCCGCTCCAGATAGCGGATAAAGCGGATCGCAGCATTGGCAACGGCGCGGGCATGATCCGGTGTTGGGTCGGGCAGGCCGGCGACAGTGATATAGGCGTCCCCCATGGTCTTGATCCGCTCGCATCCATATTGCTCCCCGATGCGGTCAAATGCGCTGTAGATATCATTGAGCTCGCTCACGGTGACCGCGGGATCGGCAGAGGCCGCCATTTGGGTAAAGCCAACGAAATCGAGCATCAGCACCGAGACAGGATCATAGAGCTTGGGGATGACCACGCCGAACGTCTTGAACTCGTCATAGACCGAGCGGGGCATCATATTGAGCAGGAGCTTTTCCACCTGTTCCTTCTCGCGCTTGATTTCGCGAGTGTTCCGCTCGACCATTTGAGAGTAGCTGTCGATCATCGATTCCAGCTCGCGGATACGGGAAATATTCTGGCAGACGAGAATGATAAGCTCGATATCATTCTCCTGTGTCAGGGTAAAATCGATGGCAAAAGTGCGTTCGCGCCGTTTTTTCTTATTTTTTATTTCTGCGGTAAAGCGGCCGTTTTCTTTCAGCTCCGCCATCAGGCCGGCGAAATCCAGTTCCGGCAGCAGGTTTTCCAGCTTGTCCTGTTTCCCGTCGCCCTCAAACCATTCGGTGAAGGTCTCGTTTCGGAAAATGAAATGATGGTCCGCCAGATTGAGCACGGCAACGCCGACGCCGATCGCGCGCAGTAGTTGTTCGTTAATGGCTTCAATCGACATTTTGGCTAACAATTACAGATCTCCTCTGCTCAAGTTCGTCGTTAACCTGGGCTATATCTGCGACGCTGAAGCCATGCCTTGCGAGGGTTTTGCTAAGAGTCTCCAAAACCTCGTCGAAATGCTGGTTTTCAAGTTTCAGCCGTTCGTGCAGCCGGTAAAGTTGTTCATCGGTGTAGGAGGCAGGGCCTCCCAAAAGCGAGGCTATGAATTTCGTCTGGTGATCGATTAGCCGAGCCATTTCCACATCGTCGAAAAAGGGGCCAACTTCGTCGCTATCGAGCAGGACGTCGTAAAAATCGAGGACAATTTTACTGACGGTGGAGAAACCACCATACTTTTCAAATAGTGACTGCTTGGCCATTAAAAAAGGTCCTTCTCCGACAAGCATATGGCAGAAAGCACAAGTAATTGGAGAATCGACAATAAAGTGCAGAAATTTCCTTGTCGAGCGATTACTGTCTCCTTCGCCTCTTGTCGAGCCGGATTTCCTGTGCTAAACAATCGCTCCCGGCGCGGATCCAGACAGGCTCCGTACCGGAATACCGCGATATATGAACCTATTGTGGGCGCTTAGCTCAGTTGGTAGAGCAGCTGACTCTTAATCAGCGGGTCACAGGTTCGAACCCTGTAGCGCCTACCATTCAAACCCTTGAAAATAAATAATTTTCGAGGGTTTTTGATTTCTAGATTAATCGCCAATAATTTTCAGGTAAGCATTGGGTAAGCAATCAAATCCGGAAATTGTGGTAGGTAGGAGTATTAAGCGCGAATAGCATTGAACTCTGTACCTATAATGTATGAATTTCCAATCTCGAGTACCTCTAATTTTGGATAGTCCACGTACTCGGAACCAGTCCATAATTTTGGCGTGCTTTTGTTCAATGGGCTAAGTCTAATACTTTTCTTTTCTAAGGCATTAATAATCGCTGATGCAATGGTTTCAGGAAACCGACCTAATAGGCCAAAACTGGAACTTACAATTCCATGGACCGTAGGTTCTTGATTTATGAACCTATGAATATAACGGCTTGATCCAATATTTTCCACACAGCAACTTAGCACTATCCCTAGCAATTCCGCCGGATGGATATTGTTTTCGTTAAACATCAATTCAACATGAGGCTCTTTGAATGGCATCAATAGCGGTGAATCAAATGATAGAGATATTGTTTCCGCATATTCGGAAGCGATTTGTTCCTCAATAACGCCAGAGCAAGAAATTTCCCAAAGTTGCGGAGAGCATTCTTCATCGAAAGAGATGGCTAAGTATATGCGAAGATCGTCCGAGTACCAATCAGCGTCTACAATTCGCAACCAGCCATCGGCGGCATCAAAATTTATTTCTATTATATCGAGAAGCTTTTCCATCGGTTTATCCAAAACTCCCTGTCTCAAAGATAGGGCTTGTAATAGGCGATACCTTCAACCTTCCTAATTTCACATTCGTATCGTGACGTTACGTTACGTAGAGTGAAGTTGATCAAAAATTCTCTTAACTCTGTATGACATTATTTCACATCGTTCCCTATCAAATTGTTTACTTTTATTCCCGCCATGAGTTTATTTTTACGCTGATTTCCGATACGGTGCGTTTTCTCTATATTGCGCTCGATCAAGTGAGGGTCTGCGAGAATGGATAATTGGGAAGTATGGAAGAAGGGTATCCCGCTTGAAAAGGCGCATATCCATTTTGGAGATCGAGAGAAGGTTGAAGCCTTTAATCGATACAGAAATCAAACAACCATGATGGATGTTATAACTCGTATCGAAGCAAATGCTGATAGGGGATTGGAAGGCTTTGATATTTTAAAAGGCGTCGTCAATCCGGATGCGGAGAGAAGGAAGAAGACAGACAACCTAAATCGGCAATTAAAAACCGAGTTCTTGCAGAATATTAAAGCTGGTTTGTTGTTCGCGTATGGATTTTCTGTTCCGAGGAGAGCTGACGAGACACCGCAGGCAGTTCCCGACGATTTATGGGATGTATACCCTTATTCGTCTGGAAATGTATTGAAATCTAAAAGCCTGAAAATGGAATCCATTCGGGTGCTACATTTGAATAGCTTAAGGGGAACTGACGCAGTTCCTCCTAAAACTGCAGGCAGGCCAACCCGGCAAGAGCATATTATCGAGGCATTCGAAACTCTGGCTGATCAAGGGTTGATAGATTTTTCTCGATCAGCATCGGAATGTTATGAGCTTGTGCGTCTGTGGGTTCTCAAAAATTACCCTGATCCGGAAAACAGTGATAGCGGGCTAAGTGTCAAAGCTATGGAAAAGCACGTAAATCCGATGTTCAAGCGCTATAAAAGTTCCTCCCTATAAACTATAAATTGCCTCCCTATTTATAGGGTTATTAATAGGGAATGCCTTTCGGCATGATGCCTCCATTAACAATGTCAACTTATGGAGGACACAAATGACTCAAACCAATATCAAAGAAAACTCTGCGGATATTAACGACGGCCTGATCAATGAAAAGCAGGCTGCCGAGTATCTCGGCTACACGGTGCGTGCCTTGCAGAACTGGCGCGTGCGGGGCGGCGGGCCAAAATTTGTGCGGATTTCGCCGCGCTCCATTCGCTATCGCCTTCGCGATCTGGACGCATGGATTGATGAGCGCACGGTTGCGAGTACTTCGCAGCCTTCGCCGTATCTCGCGGGTTAGCGCCGCGTAGCGGGCGCTGCGCCCCTCCCTCAAAACCCATAAAAACTTCCCCGGCGCGGAGCGCGCCAATTCAACAAATAGAAATGCCATGAAATATAGCGGGACAAATCCGTAAAGGGGGGGTCCTCGTAACACCCCCCTCTAGAATTTCCTGGCGTAAAGGAGAGTAATTATGGAAATACAGAATTTATATGCGGGGTTTGACACTCTCGAAGTCTCGTTTCAGGGAGCACTCCCCAAGGAAACTTTGATCGAACTGGCGGAAGCAAAAAAGATCGCCGTTAAAAATCATGAGAACGAACTGATCACGATTGGACCGGGCGAGATCGAAGGGCATGTTGGTGAAAGTGGAATGAAGGGCGGTTATGCCTTCACCTTCGGCACCGGGCCGCTAGGCGAGCTATGGAGCTTTAAAGACAACGCCAATCCCAGTGAATGGAATATAGGAGTAAAGGTCTATGCTGAGGCGCTTGCAGCCTATTCTTATTGGGAAATAAAGGAGCGGTTATACCAGCGATTAAAAGATATGGGCTGCACCTATGGCAAGGAAAGCCTTCGGCGCGTCGATTTCGCCATGGATTTTCTGATGCCTGATACATTTAGTATCTCTACTGAGCAATTCGTGGTGCACCACCGCTCGAAAATATCTCCATATCTCAAATTTGAAGAGGAATATTACGATACTGGCAAGAGTGATGGCACCTATGTGTTTAGTGGAGGGAGGATAGAGACCGTAACTGTGGGGAAAATGCCGGGACGTCAGGTATGCGTTTATGACAAACGAAGAGCGGCTATTAGTCTCGGTAAACTGTTCTGGTTCACATTATGGCGTATTGACCCGAAAGATAGAACAAAGAATGTCTGGCGGGTCGAGCTGCGCGCTGGAAAAAAGGAGTTAAAAGATCGTTGGAGCATCCGAACCTTTGCCGATCTTGAAAATTCCATTGGCGACGTCTTCGTCGAAATGGCCAATAAAATTCGCTATCACGACGAAATCCAGACCGACGCCAATGTAACCCGCCAACGGCAGCACCCTTTGTGGGATGCCGTTCATGAGGTTCTTGATCGCAATTTGACCGACTACCGCTCCGGCCTCCTGCCAAATCAAGTGAAAATGGTTGTCGCAGAAGAACAGCGAGAGATTTACATAACTCAAATAATGGGTCTGGTTGCTGGCATTGCTGTGATTGATGGTCTTGAAAAGGAGGAGATACTAAACATCTTGCCTTCGCAAGTGGCTGATATAATAGCTGGCCGGGTAGGTGCCCCGAATACGAAATTTTTTGAAAGCGTAATTAGAGCTCAGAGAAGGCTCCTATTCATAAATTAAATTTTGCGATATTTTCGGAGGAAGGGGATATTCTTTGGAAATATTGTAGTTGAAAAAAGTTATTCAAAGCTATTGAGGATATGCCTTGGACGTTCTTCTCCTCGTTTGGCGTATTCACTTACAACGTCTCTTGCGATACGATCTCCTTCCTTCCCACTTTTGACCAAGTTTTTCAATAAAGCTTCAATAGGTTCAATTGGGTAGCACGCAGCAGAGTTTCTTGAAAATTCTAGCCAAATTTCTCCTGACTTGATTGGCTGATCGTTACTTAGTCGTGACAAGCTTTTTAAAAACTCGTGCGAATTAAAATCATATTCGGCATATCTAGCGAGCGTTAAAAGGAAGCGATAGGAGTTGTCGTCTATGTTTTTTATAAAGACTGTCCATTGACTCAAACTTGAAGCCAAAGATTTTCCGTCTTTGCTTTTAAAGTCAATTTTTTCATAGATAAGCGGCCATAATTGATGGACCTTTTCGTGTATCTTTGCGCTATCTTCTTTTCGCAAAATCCATAGGAACCAAATTAAGTGCTTAGTAAGTGGAGAAAATTTCCCACTTACTAAAATAGAAATTAAGCTATCGTCGCTCTCCAGTTTCTCAAAATCATTGATAAAAGCATACGCAACATACTCAACCGCTGTTTTCTTTAATTCATGTCTAAATTTTGAATTTTCAATAATACGTTTTAACACCCCCGTATCTCTCAAATATTTGTAGGCTTCTTCATAAACACTATTAGAATGAAAAAGACCATCGATTGCGCAATGCCATTTTAATTCATCTTTCTGATTAAAAAGTGTGCTTAAGTTTTCAATCAACCATTCTCGAGACATATAACGAAAATTTGGATAATACATTGCAATCAAGGTGGCAAATTCACAGTTTCGGGATTTTAAGCCACTATCATAGTATGATCTGAAATGTGCCCAAGCGGCGGTATGGTCGCCATTATTTTGTTTATTTTCTAATCTACAGCTTCTTAGCGACAGGTTTATTAATGCCTCTACACATTGTCCAAGAGGGCTATTTATGGCAATTGATACCGCGTCGCTTTCTTGTTTAAAATTTTCACCAGCCTGCTTTTCGAAAATAATAGCAAGGATATTTTCAACTGAACTATGAATTGATTCTGGAAATGCGTGGGCGTCAGATTTTGCACCTGCCTCGAAAAGCCTACCAATTGCACTAACGATCCAGTTTTTGTTAGCAACAAATTTTTCCTCTGAAACACTATGCTCGCCTGACCAGAATTCGTCTGACTTCACTAAACTTTCGATGAAGTTCACTAAATTCTTCCATACTTCATCCCAAGGGAGACTAGCTTTTTCTCCCCAAAGTTCATCATAGGCTTTGATGATGGAATAAACATAAGGCAACTTCAAACCATAAAATGCTCGGAGCTGTGAATAATATCTTGAGGGTTCGGTCTTGATCAGTTCTTCAAAAGCTTTGGATAACCCTTCTACGTCGGGAGATTCCCACTCTTCTGTTCCTTTAAAATTATTTAGTTTGAGAACTAAGTCATCCAAATCAAGAGATTTGAGTTCTTCTACAGAAAAGGGTGAGTTGTGAACTCTCCAGCCACTTGTCATGTAACTGGAGAAATCTGGGTGGTCAGGTTCCGTTTTTGCAATCGAGATTGCTTGCTGATATATGGACTCTTCCCTGTCACCAAACTCTCTAATCGCAGAAAGCCAAATAGCCTTGTGATAGGCAGTGGCGCCTTCCTGTATGACACCGTCGTCCCGTATTTCTATTTCGTCAATTATTCTTAAGACTTTCTCTTGCTGCTTATCGTCGAGCCCAGGATAGCGATTTTTCAAGAACCACCACATTTCGTGGCGATAATTACTGCTAAAATATTGGCTATCAATTATCCTGTCAGAGAGTGTTTTTTGAAGATTTTGGGAGGTTCCAGCAAAATATATGGCAGCTCTTTTAATTGTTTCGAATGGAGAATCTAGGAGTTTCGTTATCATTTTCTTCGAATGGTCTGAGTTTTGATCAAGATAACCTTTCAAGCAATCGCGAAGTCCAAATAACAGAATATTTTCGGGGCTATCTTTATACTTATTTTGCTCGTGATCCTCTATTGCTGGATGCCAAATAGAAGACCATCTGTCATTTCCAAGTTCAGTTAACGCTTTTTCTAAATTTGATTGAAATACTTTGACTGCTTTAAGTCCAATAGTGTTTCCAGCAAGCCCTGATAATTTATTTTGAATTTCTCCCATACGATGCTCGTCAGCGAGAAAAATAGATTCTTTTATTGTATCGTTAGCAAATTTTTTTTCAGTAAATTCGACATTAAACAAAATCTCTAACAATCGTGTTGCCAGATTTAACGACTTTTCAGTTTTCTCTTGAACAAGTTGCAATAGCCAACGCTCACCAATTGTTTTGGTGACCAATCCGGCCTCTGCTCTATCAGAAAGCCAAAACTGTATCGCTTTCAAGAATCCCGGTTTAACAAATTCAGTTGGGATACTGAGTAAAATTTCACTGAACTGCCACCAAACTCGATAGTTACTAAATCCATGTTTTTGGGCATATCTTGTGGAATTTTGGATTATCTCTATTATTTGGGGAATGTATTTTGATTTTTCTTCCTTGGGAATGTTAGGGGTCAATTTTCCGAGATAAATCATCGCTTTCCAGCTCGGTATTGTTACGTAACCTTCCTTATTAGCTGGAATAGGAGCCGGAATTTTATCCGCGTCGAAATACCCCTTTTCCTTGAGTGGAATGAACCATTTTAAATTGCTAATTTTGGAAAAAAACGCATCTTGCAGTTCCTGATTTTCTTCTATTCGTTTGATTAAATCTACTTCTTTAAAATTGAGATTATTCATCTTTTAAAACCTCATCCAGATAGTCTAACTCATCAACGAATGGAGGAGCCTTAATTTTTATCTCACTAACCCATGATTTAATATTAGTTGCTAAACCTTGGTAATCTTCAAAATCTCTAGCAAACCCAAGCAAATGAACGCCAAAGCTTTCTTTGTAATAGTTTGAAAGTTTGTTGAAGAGAGGTTCTTGGCTTTTGAAGTATCCTTGAATTGCGAAGTAACGTCGATCACTTGTTTTGCTAGCTCGCCCTTTCCTTAAAATGTATTCCAATATTTCAGCTTCTTCCAATCCGTATCCCAGAAAAAGTACTATTTTTCTCTCAAATAATTCACTAAGAAAGCCTTTTATATTATCGTCTTCATAATGGTCTAAATAATCTTTGGTCGTAACAACCATTGTATCCTGATCTTCTATTGATCCATGCAGATGAACAACAGTCCCGGGTTTGTTCAAGAGGTTAGGAAAAATCTTACTTTTTTCGTAGATGCGGCTTATTTCGGCGGCAGTTTTGGAACCATCCGACTCTTCTATAAACTGCGGCGCTAAGTAAGTATCATAATTTGTGGTTACGCAGGCACATCCCAATTTGTTGATAAATTCGTATACGCCATGCGCTTTCTTTTTATCTTGTTTTAAATATTGGGCGAGATTCAAATCATGACGTTTTTGGTTTGCAATTATTTTTGATATTGAAAGCTTTTTTTTAGCATCTAAAAATTTTAATTGATCTTTTTCTGAATAATCAATCAAGTTTTTATCGCAGAGGTCATTTAGGGCAAAGTCAGCTAGCTCATCCCATGAAGGCAATCCTAATAATCTTGAAACACCAGCACCTATAAAAAGAATTAAGCTACCGCTTAATGCGGCATCGTTAATTTCATCGGGTACTGGTATATCTTTAAATAGACTCATACCATTCGCCACGTCATTTGAGGTTTATGCAATAAGCCAGAAACGTATTTCATATGCTTTTGAGTTCGTTTGAGATAGATAGTTTTAATTTTTCTGCTTCTTGCTCGACATTCTTCAAGGCATCTTGAAATAGCTTTAAAAAGCGAATTCCATCTTCTCCATTTTTGTATGCTACTTTGTGCTTAAACGTAATATTGTTAAGATGTTCACGAGCGTCTAAAATGGCTTCATATTCTTCTCGAATATTTGGAAAATAAACATCAATCAGCATTTCGATACGCATCAATCCTCTGTTATCGCTGGTACTAGAATTGATGGATAGATCAAGATGGTCATTATACGATATTTCGTTATTCATGACTTTTATTAACGAAATGTTATGGGAAAACAAATTGTTAGCCCAAATAGCCGTAGTTTCAAATAGTTCTTCGCCTCGACTTCTCAATAAGCTCAGGTGTTCGGCTTCGCTTTTAAGATCAAACTGTTGGGAAATGGCCCTTAAGCTGGCTCTGGTTGACATATATGTGCCCGCGAGAGTGAAGAAGCCGACTGATGCTGATGAAATTAAAGCTATTAAAACAGTATTCCAAAAATCATCCATTTTTCTGCCAATTTCAGAATTCCTAGGTTATGTTGAAGCGTACAATTAATGATCGTATAAGGCCATGTTAAAATTTACCGTACATTTTATTGGCAGCTTCCCGCAACGGATCATCGGCTAAATGCGCGTAACGTTGGGTCGTTTGTGGCTGGGTATGGCCTAGGAGTTTTCCTACGATAGGTAACGATACGCCACTTGATACAAGATGCGAGGCAAATGTGTGTCGGAGATCGTGGAGCCGCACGTCTGGCAGATTGGCGGCGGCGCGCACCTCATCCCAGAAGCGTTTGATTTCTGTCACCGGTTGACCGGCCCTTTTGCCGGGGAAGGCGTATTCCCCAATTTCTGGTTGGCCGTCTCGCCAGTCTGTCATGATACGTATCGCGTCATCTGATAGGGGGACATATTCCGTTCGTTTCTGCTTGGTGGTATGAGCGGGTTTTGTCCATACGGCGCGCTCAAAATTAAAATCCTCCCATTTTGCAGACATTAATTCACCCCGCCTTGCGCCTGTAAGGATCAACATTCTTACGATGGTAACGGCGCGTTCGTTCGGGTGGTTTTCGAGAACAGTGGCAAGTCTTTGAAGTTCACCCTCTGATAGCCAACGGTCTCGCTTCTGCTCCTGAAATTTAGGAATACCGGTTACCGGGTTCTTGTCTGACCAACCCCAATGACCGGCGAGATTAAACATCTTTGATGCGAGTGCGCGGACACGGTTGGCGCGATAAGGGGTCTCCCGCAGTTTCAGGATAATCTGTTCTAAATCTCGTTGGCGGATATTCTGTACCTTCAAATTGCCAAGTTTCGGCAGAAGGTAATTATCCAGCATGGACTGGTCATCTTTAACCGACTTTGGGCGTTTGTTCGGGAGGGCATGGCGCTTGATATAGTCTTCCGCAAGATGCGCGAAAGTGGGAGCCTTACGTTGCTGTTGCCGATCTTCTGCCGGGTCTTCCCCTTTCGCGACGTTACCAAGCTCGATACGGGCGCGCTGCCGCGCCTGATCTGCGGTAAGGGCTCCATGTTTGGCCAAGGTGAGCCGACGGGACCGCCCGTCCTTTCGATACTGTACGAGATAGCTTTTAATACCCGTATGCTTGATCCTTAGGCCAAAGCCTTTCAACTCACTATCCCAATGAAAAATATCTTTTTCGCCGGGCGAGGGGAGGGCTGCAAGATCAACAAATCGTTTCGTAAGTTTGGGCATGTCTATCTCCGGCACTGCTTACCCGCGCTTACCCGGGCAGAAAACCTAGGATTATTTGTGGCATATCGCTCTATCAAATGCCTTGCCTAATACCAACCGCTTTAAATCAACTCTCATTTGCTGATCTTATAGTCAGAAAACATATAGGTAAGCATTAGGTAAGCAAATTATCGAGAATTGGAGCGTAATCTCTTCGGCGGCTTTCGTAAAGAAAAATACAAAAATATTATATAAAACAGTATATTGATGTAATGTGGAGTAGAATATAAAAAATCGGAGAAAGGGCTGTTTTGAGGACTCTTAATCAGCGGGTCACAGGTTCGAACCCTGTAGCGCCTACCATTTTCGGATATTCAAAAGGTTGCCGGTAAGAGATTTTTCCTTGCTGGCATTCACCAGTTCGATCAATTTTGATTTTACAAATTCCTCGGCTTCGACAAAAATTGTGGTGGAGACCAGTTCAACCTCGAAATTTTCGGCGCGCGCCTTGGCCTTGGCGAGGGAAACCAACAGGCTATAGGCGACGTCCAGAGTGACAACTCCGCCACGTACATAGCGAATGCCGCCATCATAGAGCAGCGCATTGAGGTAAGTCATGTCGGCGGGGGAGAGTTCGATCTCGAAGCCGCCCCGGTTATCCAGGATATAGAAGAAGTTGCCTGTATCGTTAATTTTCAGGATTTCACGAAAGACGATCCCACGTTGCCGACGGTCAATCGGGCCTGTCGCTTTTATCAGGTTTAACTGCTCTTTACCATAATCCCGCACCTGCAGATCGCAGTTGTCGAAAGATTTTTCCAATATTATCCGGAATTTTGATTTCATATCGCGTCGGTTGCCAGTCTTCGTAGTTTAGATTTTTATAATCTTACCTAAAAATCTCCGTTTCGCAACGAAACTTCATATGCGAACGGAAACTAGGTGCGTTAAAGGGGACCATCTACACTGCTGGCGCGGTAGTTCAAGGGATTGATGGGAAAAAGAAGCGCGAGTGTGATATATATCTCATTTTTGGGTGTGACGTGGAACCTGATGCCTATGGCGTCTACGCTGCCACTGGCTGGCGGGCTTTCAAGTCATGGAATAACCGAAATACCGGATACTGATTTGACTATGAAAATCCCGAGCATCGTGTTTAGCTTGCGACAAGCAAGAGGGTACTCAAACATGTGTAAGATACAATGAATTTTGCATTCCTGCGCCATCCGTTCGTGATGCTGCAAACCATTCCGGCGGGGATTGCCCTGTCGATTGGCGCCTTTGCATTAGTAATTGGCTATGGAGAGAGTTTCTGGAGTCTCCGGGCGCTTGATCCGTATTTGCAGGACCTGGCGCCGGAAACGGCCCGCACAATCCTCTCGGTGATCGCCGGTGGGGCGATG
Organism: Sneathiella sp. HT1-7; assembly: GCF_020731145.1. Lineage (GTDB taxonomy): Bacteria > Pseudomonadota > Alphaproteobacteria > Sneathiellales > Sneathiellaceae > Sneathiella. The sequence goes on from NZ_JAJFZN010000003.1 coordinate 485,283, forward strand.
TCGGCTCTGACGCTGACCTACTCAATCGTTCTTGTGGTGTTTGCCCTGGCGGCGGGCAATCTCGCGCCGCGAATGCTGAAACGATTTACCTCTGATATCGTGAACCAGGTGACGGCCGGCATCTTCGGTGGAACCTTTATTTATGCCCTGCTGGCCACGACCTTCGTTAAGAGCGACTTTGTACCGAACCTCACTATCCTCGGGGCTGAGGTTCTGGCGACGCTCTGCGTGATGCAGCTTATCTATTTTGTCAGAAATGTCTCTGAAAGCGTTGCCATCGATGATGAAATCGCCGCCATCACGAAAAAACTGAAGGCCGCCCTTGATGCCCGGAACAAGAGCCGGGGAGAAGAAGAGAATAAGGAGCGTAAAAAAGCCGTGGAAAAGGTCGATGACTTCGTTTTCGACATTACCGCCGGTAAACCCGGTTATCTCGGGTCCCTCAATGAAGACAAACTGACGGAAATCGCGACAAAGGCTGACGTAACGCTGGAGATCCAGAAAGCGCGCGGCGCTTATACCCTTGGCGAGGAAGTCATGATTAAGGCGACGAAGGAGCTGGATGAAGATACCGTGGATTCCATCCAGAAGCAGATCTCGATCCGCCCCTCCCGCTCGGAAGACAGCCCGATTGAGTTCTCCGTCAATCTGCTGCTGGAAATTGCGCTCAGGGCGCTGTCGCCCGGCGTCAATGATACTTACACGGCCATTGCCACGGTTGATGGCATTTCGGACGCCCTGTCTCAGGCGGACACGCAGGAGGCCGCCACCGCTTCCATCCACAAGGATGAGGAGGGTAACATCCGGCTTATGATCCCGCAGCTGTCTATCGGCAACCTGATCAACCAGGCGTTCCATCCGCTGCGTCAGGCCTCGGGCGGTAATATCCTGATGGCGATCTGTATCGCACGGGCCTATGCGCGGCTCTGCGCGACCTGTGGGAAGGGGGTCCAGAACCTGCTAACTGAACACGCACTCTTGCTGATACGAGAAGTTGAAAAGTCAAACCAATTGCCCGAAGATATCGAGAGTGTGGTCGAGGTGCTGCCGCCCGCCATCCGTAAAGCTGTTCGGGAGCAGCAAGAGAAGGGCGCGAAATGAATAATACCGAACCTCTTGCCACAGGGGTAACTCTCGCACAGGAGACGATCAGGAACTGGGCGGACACATTCTACGGGCTTGTTCCCAATATGATTGTCGGCCTGCTTGCGATGATCCTGTTCAGCCTTCTGGCATATATGGTGAAGCATCTGGTGGTGGCGTATTTCCGTCGCACGGACCGGCGGGACCTTGGGCTCATCCTTTCCAGTTTCAGTTTCTGGGGGGTGATTGTTTTCGGCCTTCTTTTGTCAATGACCATTGTCTTTCCCTCCGTCAAGCCTGCAGATATGCTGGCAAGCCTTGGCATCGGCTCACTCGCACTCGGTTTCGCCTTCAAGGATATTCTGCAGAACTGGCTGGCGGGATTACTGATCCTGCTCAGGATGCCGTTTCGGCGCGGTGATCAGATAAAAGTCGGTGATGCGGAAGGGACAGTCTTGCGCATTGAACCGCGGGCGACAGTTATTCGGACCTATGATGGCCGGGATATTGTCGTTCCGAACACGACAATCTATACCGGCACCGTCGTTGTCCATACCTCGCAGAAGAAGCGCCGGGTCGAGATCGACCTGACGGTCGGTTATATTTATGATATTGGCAAGATGACCACTATCATCGAGAATTCGCTAGAGCAGGTGGATGAAATCCTGACCGATCCGCCGCCACAGATCCTCTGCTGGAACCTGGGCTCAACCTCCCTCGCGATGAAGGTCCGCTGGTGGATTAATTCCGAACGCTCCGCCGAGGTGGTGACCCGTTCACGCGTGGTCCGCGCCATCAAGGAAGCGTTTGAGGCAAATGACATTGATCCGACTGATCCACAGCTGATCTATTACCAGAGTACCGATGGCACGCCGAAGCTGGGGGGCAGCCCCACCGCCGCTACAACCACACCACCAGAGACTGAGGAGGTGGTCGCAGGCCCGCCGCCGCCAAAGCTGACCATCAGCCAGAATGACCCGGAAGCAGAAAAGCCGCGAGACAATTCCAAGTCGGGTACATTGCTGATTGATAAGTAAGCGCAAAAGTCCCATAGAGGATCGATCACTTTAAAACTCGGGAAAATGGTTGAGGCAACATTCATGAAGATACTGATCGTAGGCGCCGGGGGCGTGGGCGGATATTTTGGCGCGAAACTGATGCAGGCGGGGGCGGATATTACCTTCCTCTTACGCGACAAACGGCACAAGCTGATCTCTGAAAATGGCCTCACCATCGAGAATGATGGCGGCAGCTTCACCATACACCCGAAATCACTGACCGCCGATCAATTGACGCCCGATTATGACCTGATCATGCTCGCGCCGAAATCATATGACTTGAGGGACTCGCTGAACTCTCTTGAAAAGGCGAGCGGGAAGGGGCTGTTTCTGCCGTTCCTGAATGGCTACAACCATCTTGAATTTCTGGATGGCAGATATGGCAAAGATCGGGTAATGGGCGGCGTTGCCCATATCGCGGCGATGATTACGGAGACGGGCGCGGTCAAGCGTCTGGGCGATCTTGGCGGGCTCATTGTTGGTCATCGCACAACCGCACAGGAAGCGACCGCGCGGGAGTTTGCCGCGCTTTGCGAGAAGGCAGATTTCAACTTCACCTATAGCGAAGATATCGAGCAGTCCCTTTGGGAGAAATGGGTGATGCTGGCGACGCTTGCGGCCATGACAACGCTTTGCCTTGGCTCCATCGGGGAGATTGTCGCGACCCGCTACGGCGCGGAGATGTCCCGCCGCACCCATGCCGAGGCCTGCGCCATTGCCGCCGCGAACAGCCATCCGATCCCTGAGAAAGTGCAGGCCGGGCAGCTTGCCATGCTGACAAAAGAGGGCTCGATCTTTACCGCCTCAATGATGCGCGATCTTGTCGGCGGCCTCCGCACGGAGCATGAACATATTCTCGGCGACCTGATCGAAAAAGGCGCGCCAGAGAACATCGATTGCCCCCTCCTAAAAATCGCCTATACCCATATGGCGGTAGTGCAGGGGCGGGGGGATTGAACTTCGTATATCAGAGTGTGCTGGGTATCGCTGAACCGTTATAAATTAGGCTGCCGTGCCCATACTTATCTTCAGTACTTTTACTTTAATATCTTCACGCATTTTGCTTCGGCATTCTCTCCCTTTTACGTCGAGATACCCGAGCAGTTTTGCTTGCCTTACCGGCGCGGTTATTCCCGCAAAGGTACTTAATATTTTATCAAGCTCCGGCTCTGGAAGTGACGTTCCTGGCCGGAGTTTTCCGACCTTTACCGCGTTGATCTTGCCAGCGGAAATCTCAAAAACCTCTAGTATAGGTGAATAGCATTTGTGATTTACATAACGTCTAAAGCCGACTTGGCTTGTCGTTGTAATAGCAACAATCGAATAAACTCCGGGAGGAAGCTCCTTCATATGAAATGCAGGCGTACTCGTGGTTTTGTTGTCACCTAGAATTAAAGCTCTACCGAAAAGCTCGCCTGTTGCCATATTAACTTTGCGTATGGTAACAGTCGCGCCTTTCTTTATTCGATAGTCACGCACAGCAATCATTGCATTCGGACTTGCCGCTGAATAGATGAAGTTCTGGTCTAATTTTGGCGCAGCGCACGCATTGAGAAGAACCAGACACAAGACAGCAAAGATGCCAGATTTCATGGTCTCAAACCGGATTTTACAATACACATAGGCGGGAGCGATCATTGTGGTTTACCACGCGAAATTTCTTGCCAATGATATAATATTATTCAATGCCAGCCTTGTTAAATTCAACATCGGTAACAACATTGGTTGCGGGACTATAGGTTACGATGAGTTCTTTTCTTTTTGATGAAACTTCCAGTCCTGTTACGGTCGTCTGTGAATGTATGTATACTTTGGCTCGCTCTCCTTCATTGGCGACAAAGGGATAGATATACTCACCGTTCGGTTGTCCGAAAAGCGCGACCAATTCGTCGACCGTTGTCGAACCCTTTTTAATCATGTCGATTTTACTCTCGTCAAAATTGGTTGAGTCGCTTTCCCAGGAACTCGTAAAGTCGCTCCCTACCAAAATATCATCTTTGAAATAGAAAGTTTGCCCACGAGCTGGCGTCACATTCTCTGTATCGGGTTTGCCACCAGCATCTGCGAATACATAGGCAACAAAGTCAAAGGACGTTCCATTTTTTGTTGTTGTTCCCGTGTTAGTTGGTGAGCCTTGTTTCTGGACGACGTCAACAGAGGTGCTTTTTCCATAGGCAAGTTGATCCGGTCCCAATTTCTGAAAATTTGTCCCGGCGGCGCAAGCGGTGAGAGCCAATGCAAAAGCGACAACAGCAAAGTATTTCATATCCCGATCCTGATTTATTATTGTGGAGCAATAAAAATTGAGTGTTGATTCATATATTTTTCTACTTTTTCGATAAAGTATCGGGAGGCGGTCCGCAAGGTCTAATCCATTTATGGATGAATTTTCACCTGTTTTACATAGCCTGCAGTTATTCAAAAAAGATCAGTTTTCACCGATCCTCTTTATCTTTTTCTCAGGCGAAGCGAGAGTTACGACAATATAGCCTGTTGCATCCCGCATCGAACATCGTATTCTCGAATGATAATAAACAAAAACGGCGCAAAGGCCGGTGAGGGAGGGATTATGAACGATACTTGGGAAATATACGCGCTACGCTATGCGGCGAAGGAAAACCGGACGCGGCGGGAATCTTTTCTGTTCGCCGATGATCACGATGCGCCGCACCCTATCGATTTCTATGTCTGGGTTCTGAAGAATGGCGGTCAGACTATTCTTGTCGATACCGGCTTCGATGCGGAGGAGGGGAAGCTCCGCAACCGACCGATCATACAGACACCGGCGCAGATGCTGACCGATTTCGGCCTGCCGCCATCGAGTATCGACAAGGTCATTGTGACCCATATGCATTATGACCATGCCGGATCGCTCTATGAATTTCGCAACGCCAAACTCTATGTGCAACCGGCGGAGATTGAATATGTCACCGGCCCCTGCATGTGCCATGACGCGCTGCGCCATCCTTTCACCGGGGAGCATGTGATCGAGATGGTTCGCTCTCTTTATGCGGGTAATGTCGAGTTCTGCGAGGGGGCAAGGGAAGTCGCGCCGGGGGTGGAGGTCCATCTGATCGGCGGGCATACACGTGGGCAGCAATGTGTGCGCGTGCGGACCCGGCGGGGCTGGGTGGTGCTGGCTTCCGACAGCAGCCATTTTTATGAGAATTACCGCACCGGAAAGCCGTTCCCCATCGTTGTGGATATGGAACAGACATTGCGCGGCTACGATACGCTGCGCTCGCTTGCTGATAGCGATAATCATATCATCCCGGGGCATGATCCCTTAACCCGTGCGTGGTATCCCATCATTGACGGCGGATCGGAGAATATCGTTCAGCTCCATGCGGAACCGAAATTATGAGTGGAGTGCGCGGTATTTCGCGCTAGGTCGGCGGTGAGACATTTGCTATTCTCCCGCGCATGGAAACGACAACAATAACAAAAAAACCTTTTCCGCTCTGGGCGTTAGTGTCGCTCAGCTCCGCCTATTTCATGGTCGGCACATCCAGTCTTTCGGTTATTGCGCTGACCTGGCAGATATCGGGCGGGCTTCAGGTGCCGCCCTCGGATATTGCCTTTCTGGTGACAGTCTTTGCGCTCGCCTTTGCCATTGCCGCGCCGCTAACACAGGTGATTTTCAGCGGGTTTGCGCGAATAAAAATACTTTGTACGGGGCTTGGCCTTCTGGCGCTCGCATTGGTATTGGGGGCGGCATCTACAAGTTACGAGATGTTGTTTATTTCGCGCGGGCTGATGGGCCTCAGCGCAGCCGCGATCAGTCCGATGTGCTCCGCCATTGGCGCTGGCCTCGCCCCACCGGAGCAGCAGGGCAGGGCCATGGGGATCGTCTTCGCCGGACTGACCTTCGCTTCTGTTCTCGGAACGCCGATTTCCGCTTATCTCGGCACTTTAATGAGCTGGCGTCTGGTGCATCTTTTACTGGCTTTGGTGGCGCTGAGTTCCATGGCGTCTATCCTTTATTTTGTGAAGGACCGGCAGGCCGGCGCGCCGATCCGGTTCTCTCATATTGTTGAGGCGCTGACGCGCGTTCGTTCCTCCTTTGCGGTGTTCACCACCTTTCTGCAGATGACCGCGATTTTCAGCACCTACGCCCTGATCGCGCCTTTTATGTCGCATAAATTTGGCCTCGCTGAAGACCTGATCGCGCTGGTACTCTTGGCTTATGGGATCAACGGGGTGCTGGGCAATGTCTTTGCCGGGCGGCTGAGTGACCGCTTCGGACCGGACAGGGTTATTTTCATCACCCTTATCGGGCTTGGTGCGGGTTTTTTGATGATCTGGGCGATTGGCCCGAACTTGTGGCTCGCTTTTTTCGCCATCGTGATCTGGTCTGCCTTTGGGATGATGTTCCACTCACCGCAGCAGCAGCGCATCGCCAATATCGACCCAGAGCGGCGTAGCCTGCTGCTCGCGCTCAATGCCGCGGCACTTTATCTTGGTATTTCTGTCGGCTCCTGGATTTCGAATTTCGTCTCCGTGCGCTGGGGATATGATGATCTGCCGCTGGTCTCGCTTGGCGTTCTCGCGGGTTGCGCGCTCATTTTTATCACGTCCGTCGTTGCGATGCGGCAGGGGAAACATACAACAGGAGGGCAGGGCTAATGGCCAGATCGATACGGGAAATTTTCAGCGATCAAGGGGAGGCCTGCGAGAAGCTTGGTTCTGATTTTACCGCAAGAGTGTGCCGCCTCGCGAGCGCCCGGCTCGGTGGTGGCGCTGTTGCCGGTACCATCCTCGGCTGGGAGGGGGACGCCTCCGCGCTCGGGGATTCAGTCCCGCTCCGTCTTTGCGGCGCGTTGCATGCGCTGGTGCTGACCGGGAAAAGCAAGGCGCTCGCCGCCGTCTATCCGCCGCATCATGGCGGCGTTTCCGATGACGATCTTTGGGCTGCTATCGCGGGGGCGCTGGTTGACGAAGAGTCCTTTATTCTCCATCGCCTTCAGGGGCCGCCGCAAACGAATGAGGTGCGCCGCGTCGGCGCGACCCTGCCAATGTTTCTGGAGGTCATGCACCAGACCGGCCTGCCGCTTGTCCTGTCTGAGGTCGGGGCGAGCGCGGGACTTAACCTTTTCCTCGATGAATTTCATATCACACTAGGCGAAGACAGTTTTGGTAATCCTGCATCGGCTGTTCATATCGCGCCGAAATGGCTGGGCGGTGCGGCGCCTGACGTCGCCCTCGATATTCACACGCGGGCCGGATGCGATCTACTTCCCGTCGATCCGGGTAATGCCGCTGATCGGGAGCGAATGCTGTCCTTCATCTGGCCGGATCAGGCGGACCGTTTGCAGCGCACCCGCGCGGCCTTCGATATTGCCGCGCATCAACCAGAGAAGGTGGAGAAGGCCGACGCCCTCGACTGGCTTAAAACGCGCACAGCGGAGCCGATGAAAGGTGTCGCCCATGTTATCTACAGCACGATTGCCTGGCAGTATCTGCCGGAGGAGGCCCGGGCACGGGGAGAGGAAATCATCCGCGCCGCCGGGGCACGGGCGACGAAGGACGCGCCGCTCGCCTGGGCACGCATGGAGATTGACGGAAAGTCTCCCGGCACCGGCCTCACCCTCATCCTCTGGCCGTCAGGAGAGGAGCATCTGGTCGGGCGTGCCGATTTTCACGGCCGCTGGATCGATTGGCAGGGCTGGCCGAAGTAAGCCTTTGCCATTGACTATGGATGGCCTGATCCTACATGGCAGGACAAGCCAAAATCGACATACAGAATAGCAGCTCTCAACTCAAAGCAATGAAAATGACATTGCATCCGGAGGAACCCATGACCCTACCCACCAAGATGCAGGGCGTTGTCCTCACAGGACATGGCGGACCTGAGGTTCTTGAATGGCGGGAGGATCTCCCCATGCCAAAACCGGGCCCGCAAGATGTTCTGATCCGGGTGTCGGCAGCAGGCGTCAACAATACGGATATCAATACGCGGCTTGCCTGGTACTCCAAGGGAAGTGCCGATAGCGAAGATGCCAGTTGGTCGGGAAAACCGCTTTCTTTTCCGCGTATTCAGGGAGCGGACGTCTGCGGGCATATCGTTGCTGTCGGTGACGCTGTCGATTCCGCCCGCGTGGGCGAGAGGGTTTTGATTGAACCCTGTATCCGAGAAGCCGACGGCGACTTGCTGGATCCGCCGTGGTATTTCGGCTCCGAATGTGACGGCGGGTTTGCGCAATATACAAAAGTTGCCGCCCGTCACGCCTATGCAATCGACAGCGAATTGACAGATGTAGAATTAGCTTCCTTTCCCTGCTCCTATTCCACCGCCGAAAATATGCTGACCCGCGCTGGCGTCAAGGAGGGGGAGACGGTTCTGGTGACTGGCGCCTCCGGCGGTGTGGGGTCGGCCACGGTGCAGCTCGCCCGTGCCCGCGGCGCGAAAGTCATCGCAGTGACAAGCCCGTCCAAGGCGCAGGCGATTACTGATCTTGGCGCCGAAAGAATTCTTGGTCGGAACGATGATTTTGTTGCCGAACTTGGCCAAAACAGCGTGGATGTGGTTGTCGACCTCGTTGCGGGTGAGAAATGGCCCACCCTGCCATTGGCGGACCGATTGTCGAGCTGGATATCCGCACTCTTTATCTCAAGGATTTAAGCTTTTTCGGCTGCACTGTTCTTAACGCCGAGGTCTTCGGCAATCTGGTCCGCCGGATAGAACGCAAGGAGATACGACCGCTGGTGGCCGAGACATTCTCCTTGCGCAATATCGGCGGCGCACAGGCAGTCTTTGGCGAGAAGGGCTATGTCGGCAAGATTGTCCTGACGGTGCCTTAGGCCATTTTCTCCATCCAGGGGCGCAGATCCATCTCATGAGTCCATGCGGAACGGTTCTGGCTGTGGAGGTTCCAGTAATTCTCGGCGATATCTTCGGGCTGTAAGATGCCATCTTTCTCGCGAAGTGCATAGCGTTCGGGGAAGCGTTCCGCGACAAACTGTGTATCGATGGCCCCGTCGATAATGATATGCGCGACATGAATGCCCTGCGGCCCCAGTTCCCGTGCAAGACTCTGGGCGAGGGCGCGGAGCGAATGCTTGGCGCCGGCGAAGGCAGAATATCCCGCCCCACCACGGATTGAGGCCGTTGCCCCGGTAAAGAGGATGGTGCCTTTTCCACGCGGCAGCATGGCTTTCGCCGCCTCCCGTCCGGTCAGGAAGCCGGCAAAGCTGCTCATCTCCCAAACCTTGCGATACACACGGCTGGTCATTTCGGTGATCGGGAAATTGACATTGCCACCGATATTGAAGATGACGGCCCCAAGCGGGGCGACGTCCTTCTCGATCTTCGCGAACAGATCGATCATTTCGTCCTCATCGCGGGCATCGACACCGAAGGCATGTGCACTGCCGCCATCCTTGCCAATATCCTCGGCAAGCTTGTTCAGGTCATCGATATGCCGGGCGCGACGGACGATGCAGGTTTCAAACCCTTCGCGGGCAAATCGTCTGGCGATGGCACCGCCGGTCGCATCTCCCGCGCCGACGACAAGACAGGATTGTTTCGTCATATTATTATCCTTATGTTGACGGTACTGCGCCGAAAAAGGCTAGGCCCTGTGGGGATATCTGTCAATAATCGTTGGCACTTATTAATGAACATAAGGTCTCAGCTACTTGCTCACCTTTAGAGGTCAGGAAAACAATCTTGCGACGTCTCTCTCCCGGATCTTCCGAAGCGTAAACTAAGTCATGTCCCGGTTTGTTGAGCCGGTGCCATTTCGACAATGCCGCCACATTTCTTGAGCATGAAGCTTGGGAGATACCAAGTGTTTTTGAAAGCTCTTTCATTGTTATTCCTTGCTTATTGGCCACAAGAATTAACGTTGCGGCCATTTGCAGCTGCATCTCCGGATCTATCTTTCGTAGTTCCTCAAGAACTCGTAGTATCTTGTTCAATTCTTTTGACATTTCTTTTCTTTTATATCTCCTTGGAGAACACCAAATGAATGCCACAATATGTACTATAATCCTGTGTAGTGTAAAACTGTCCGTTCCTGTTAGAAAGGAAGCGGAATAAGGATGAGTAGTGATGGCGCGTATCTGGCCAATTAAATTGAGAATTCCGGGTGGACAAGCCCAGCCTGTCTACAGGATCGGCGGTGGTGCGGTAGATCGCAGCCGGCTGGTGCCGTTTCGCTTTGGCGGGCGTGGCTATCGCGGATTTTCGGGGGATACGCTTGCCTCTGCGTTGCTCGCCTACGGGATTAACGTACCGGAGAATGTCTCTCTCCTCCGCGGCGGAGAAAAACCTGCCGCCACCCGTCCCGTGACACAGGAACTCTATGACGATCTTGCGGCCCGGCAGCGGACCAACGGCCATTTTCGCCGTTTTCTGCCGGGCTATGCACCTTCTGCAGAAACGGATGCGGAACTGGAAACGGAATATGTCTATGACCATACGGATTGCCTTGTTGTTGGCAGTGGTCCGGCCGGGTTGACCCTCGCGCTGGAGAAGGCAGAGGCCGGGCAGGATGTAATTTTGGTAGAGAGGGATTTCGATTTCGGCGGCAGTTTGCTTTATGATGATGAATGGATTGATGGCCTTGCGCCCGGCGAATGGCGGCGGCAGGCGCTCGCGCGCCTCTCAGTTCTATCGAATGTCCGGATGCTTTCCCGGACCACGGCTTTACAGAGAATAGGGGAAAGACGTCTTCATGCGGAGGAACGTCCGCAACGGCATTTATCAACACGCAATCCGCATTTACCGGATCGCCGCTTCCGCCAAATTGAGGCGCGGGAAATGATCATCGAAACTGGATATGAAGATCAGATTTTTTCTTTTCAAAATAATTTATTGCAGGGAATTTTTAATCTAGAATATGCTCTTTCCCTGATCGGTCGCTATGCTGTTTTACCGGGGCATTGTATGGTGCTTTATGTCGGGCATACGGACGGGTATCGGCTCGCGGCGTCGCTGCTTGCGCGAGGGATAAAACCCACTGCGATTATTGATGCGCGCGAAAACGTCCCCTCCGTCTGCCATCATTTCGCGCGCCGTGCTGGCATCCCGCTCTATCCGCATCACCGGGTTGTTCGCGCCATCGGGTTCCGGCATATTCAGGGCATAGTGATCCAAAAGGCGGGATCCGATCCACTTAACCGCGATATCCATCTTGAGTGTGACAGCCTGATCCAGTCAGCAGGCGTTTTCCCGCGCGTCATACCGGAAAACGCTGAAGGGGAGGATATGGTCAATCCAAGGCCGGAAACCCTCTCTCAAATTCGGCGCGGCCCGCTTTATGAGGCGCAGAAGCGAGCGGGGGCTTTGCATCGTCCTTCGCAAGGCTGGCAACTCGCTGCTGCGTACCCTGCAAAAGATGAGACCTTGAAAGCGGCGCGCCATCGGGAGGCACGGGCCGCGTGGACGGATGTTGCCATGGCGGACCTTTCCCATCTTGGCAAGATCGATCTGCAGGGGCCTGATGCGGCTGGATTGCTCGCCCGCGCTTTCGGGGAACGGGCGGAACTTGCGCCGGGGCGGATGCGTCCTGCTTTGCTGACGCAGGAAAACGGAATTGTGCTTGCTTCTGTTCTTGGTTGGTGCCTCGCGCCGCAGCACTTCATGCTTTCCACGACGGCGGGGTCATTGCTGACCGTGCGCAACCGGCTCGACACTTTGGTGGCCACTTCGGAAAGGCCACTGCGCTTGCAGATGACGGACGTGACGGATGAATGGGGCGGTGTCGCCCTGATGGGGCCGAAGTCGGAAGCTTTGCTGGCCGATAGTCTGCCCATGTCGGTGATGGGGGAGGCGTTACCACGGATGGCGTTCCGCGATTTTACGCAGGATGAATTGCCGATCCGTCTTGCCCGGATCAATCTCGCCATCGGCTCAGGTTTCGAGATTTATACGCGTTCGGGCTATGCGGATATCCTCTGGAACCTGCTGCTGGAGAAAGGAAAAGCGCAGGGTTTAACCCTTGCCGGCACGGCAGCGCGGGAGACTTTGCGGATTGAGGCGGGGCGCCCCGGCCCGCGTGAGATGAATGGCACAGCCACTGCGGCTGACCTCGGCCTTGCGCCACCGGAACGGCTGGAAGGGCGGCATCGCGCTCGGTGGCAGCTTGTCGGATTGAAATCTGTCTCCTATGAGGTGGAGGGGAAGGCGACTCCGCCACTCAGCGTCAGAATGAACCTCTATGAGGGTGACGGCACGGAGGCAATGGGTCCGGGCATCGGGGAGATTACCTCTGCTTGCTACAGCCCCAGCCATGATCGGGAGATTGCGCTGGCGCTTTTGAGTGACGGTCGTGCGCGGGAGGGAACCCTGATCCGCGCCGCCACGGCAGACGGGCAAGCAGTGATCGACGTCAAGGTGCAGTCGCCGCGTGTCCTACCGCGACGGGAGATAGGCCATGGTTGACCGTAATTCCACACTACGCGGGGAGCGTATTCATGGACGCTTTGGCAAGCTGGATAAGGTGCCGGGCGTCACTCTTTTAGAGATAAAGGATTTCTCCTATCTGGAGGTTACCCTCTGGGATTGGAGGCAGGACAGCCTTCGCTCCAAACTCGCGGAACTGCTGAGCATTAGCGATTTACCAGAAGAAGGTGGGTCGCAACGGCTGAAAGAGGGGAGGCTACTGCATCTTAGCGAGGACCGGCTTGCCTATCTTGGGGAGGCGGCACCGGCGGATATACTGGAGGTTGCCATCACACCGGAGGAGGGTTGTGTCGTCCCGCTCGGCCATAGTAAATGTTTGCTTCGTCTTGGTGGTCCGCAAGTCGCGGCACTTCTCCGGCGAGGCATCCGCGAAGACGTCCGAGAGAGCGCATTCGCCGTCGGGCAGGTGATGACAACTGATATCGGCGGGATTAATGTCCTGCTGCTGCGGCCGGACAAGGCACATTATGATCTGCTCCTCCCGCGCTCCCACGCGGCGGAACTCTGGCGCTGGCTCACCCGGCGGGCGGCGCAGTTCGGCTATGAGGTATTATAGGCTTTCCAGCGCCTTACGAATGTCCTCTATTCGCGTCTCTGCTGCTTCTGCCTCATAAAGCTCGGCTGTGCCCTTGCCCCAGACCGGGGCGGGCCAGGCGGCATCACTGCGATAGCGGACGATGATATGGACATGAAGCTGCGGTACCATATTGCCGAGCGTTGCAACATTCATCTTGTCCGCCTTGAAGAGCGCTGCCATTGCCTTGGATGCCCCGCGTATTTCCCGCGTTAGCGCGTTGTAGTCGTCATGGGTCAAATCATGGAGATCGACAAGGTCTGCTCGCTCCGGCACCAGGATGATCCAGGGAAAGCGCGCGTCATTCATCAGCAGGACCCGCGAGAGCGGTAAATTCATGATGAGAGAGGTATCTTTGGCAAGCTGGGAATGAAGCTGGAACATCGTCATAATTCCTGCGATAATGGGAAATCCGAAAACTCGATCAGGGTAAGGGAAATCACATGAAACATAAATCGCTTTTTAGCCGCGTGCTCATTCTGTTGGCACCGGTGTTCCTGTTGCTCACCGTGTCTGTGTCGGCGGAACCGACAAAACTGACCTTCCTGCATTTCAATGACATCTATCAACTGTCCGGGGTCAAGGGAAATGGTGGCTTTGCCGAGCTGTCGACCCTGATCAAGGCGGAGAAGGAGCGTTCCCCTAATGCCATTGTTACCTTCGGCGGTGACTTGATCTCACCCTCCATCATGTCGGGCCTTAGCAAGGGAACCGAGATGATCGCGCTGATGAATGCGGTCGGAACTGATATTGCGGTACTCGGCAATCATGAATTTGACTTCGGGCCAGAGGTGACAGCCAAACGGATTGCCGAATCGAACTTTCCTTGGCTCGCCACCAATGTCATCGATGCATCGGGCAAGGTAGCGCTGGGCGCGCAGTCGGCCATGATTATAGAGATGGGCGGGTTCAAGGTCGGCTTCTTTGGTATCCTGACGCCGGAGACGGTTTATCTCTCCCAGCCGGGCAAGGGTATCGAGTTCGCTGATGTGATCGAAACATCGAAGGCGGCGGTTAAGTCGCTGCAGGAGCAGGGAGCGGAGATTATTGTCGCGCTCACACATCTTGATCTTTCAAAGGATGAGGACCTGACCGGACAGGTGGAGGGACTTCATGCGGTGTTGGCGGGCCATGACCATGTCGCGGCGACCTTCGTGAAAAACGGTGTATCTGTCATGCAGTCTGGCGCGGACGGGATTTATCTCGGCGTGCTTGACCTTGATGTCGAATGGATTGAAAGTCGCGGCAAGAAGCGCCTCTCGGTTCTGCCAAGCTGGAAAATGTTAGCGACGAAGGGTGTTACTCCGGACCTGGAAATCAAGGCAATCATCGATGATTATGAGGCCGCGCTAGACAAGGAACTTGGCGTTGCCATCGGCAAGACGGCAGTAATGCTGGATACGACGCGGGCCACTGTTCGCAGTACCGAGGCTGCGTTTGGTAGCTTGATCGCCGATGCCATGCGCGCGGAAGTGAAGGCGGATATCGGCTTTACCAATGGCGGCGGTATTCGAGGTGACCGGCTCTATGATCCGGGCACCACATTAACGCGCAAGGATATCCTGACTGAGTTGCCCTTTGGCAATGTCACCGTCCTTGTGGAACTCAAGGGTGCGGATGTGAAGGAAATGCTGGAGACAGCCGTCTCCAAGGTCGAAGATGTGGCCGGGCGCTTTGGCCAAGTCTCGGGCGTTGCCTTCACCTATGACAAGACCCTGCCTTCAGGGTCCCGGGTGACCGAGGTTATGGTCGGCGGGGCGCCGCTGGATATGGAGAAAACCTATACCGTGGCGACCAATGACTATATCGCCGATGGCGGCGACGGCTATGCGGTGTTGAAGGGCAAGAAACAGCTTATCAACGCCTCGGGCGGAACCCTGATGGCGACGACGGTGATGAATTACATCCGGAGCATGGGGGGCGTCAATAAGGTCACCGGCGGACGTATCACGGCGAAATAGCGCGGCTTAAACAGAAAACTGCAGGCTTCACGCCATTCTTTGTTTTGCTTTGGCGTGAGGCAGGGGTTAATCTGCGATAAAAATATTGACACGGTCCGCTGTGACCGAATGAGAATGGAGAAAGAATGAGCCAGACCACCCCGCCGGATAGTGCCGAAGAGAGCTTTCCTTTTGTGCATTATGCAGAACGTATTCGCGCCGCCGCCGCGGCGAACCCGTCGCTTGACGTTATTAAATGTGAGGGCGAGACGCGGACCTGGGCGGAATTCCTGCCGCGCACCAATATGGTCGCCAATATGCTGGCAAGCCGTGGTCTTGGCCGGGGCGATATGGTGGCTGTCCTCGCGAAAAGCAGCATCGAGTATCTGGAGGTGTTTCTGGGAGCGCTACAGGCCGGGCTTTGCATTGTGCCGCTTTCGGGTATGGCATCCTCCGAGCAGTTGGAAGTGATGATCCGCGATAGCGGCTCGAAACTTGTTTTTGCCTCCAAATCCACCCGCGACTTGATCGAGCCTTTCCGGGGCAAGGTCGACAGTGTTCCGGCGGATGGATATGTCGCCTTCGATTTTGCGGGCGGCGGCTGGACGGCGTACGAAGATCTGATCAAGGGCGCTTCCACTGATCCTCTTTATGTGGATGTGCAGGAAACGGACCCGTTCAACCTGATCTATTCGTCGGGGACCACCGGCGTTCCCAAGGGGATCGAGCAGAGCCAGAAAATGCGCAGCCAGCATATCCTCCGTTTTGAGGCGCTCGGTATTCGCGAAGGGGCGGTGACACTTGTTTCCACGGCGATGTATTCAAACACGACGTTGGTCGCGCTGCTGCCGACTCTGGCGCTGGGCGGGCGGATCATTGTCATGCCCAAGTTCGACACCGAGAAGTTTCTGGAAATTGCGGCGGCCGAGAAAGTCACCCATGCCATGCTTGTGCCGGTTCAGTATCAGCGCATCCTCGCCCATCCGGATTTCGATAAATACGACCTCAGCAGCTTCGAGGTGAAACTCTCCACCAGCGCGCCGCTGCGGGAAGGGGTCAAGCGCGACATCATCACCCGCTGGCCCGGCAAGATGATTGAGATTTACGGGCTTACCGAAGGCGGTATCGGCACGGCGCTGTCCTGCACGGAATTTCCCGACAAGCTGGCCTCCGTCGGGATGGCGGGCGAGGGGACTGAACTCCGTATCATCAATGAGGCGGGCGACCAGCTTGCGCAAGGGGAGATCGGTGAGATCGTCGGCCGGTCGGACGCCATGATGACCGGATATCACGGGCGAGAAGACCTGACCAATGACATGATCTGGCGTTCTCCCGATGGAAAGGTATTCTTCAAGAGCGGCGACATGGGCCGGTTTGACGAGGACGGCTTCCTCTTTTTGCTGGACCGCAAGAAGGACATGATTATCTCCGGTGGCTTCAATATCTACGCCGCCGATATCGAGGTAGAACTCGCGCAGCATCCTGATGTGGCCGATGTCGCCGTGATCGGTATCCCGAGTGAAGAGTGGGGCGAAACCCCGCTCGCGCTTGTCGTGCCAAAGGCGGGATCAAGCCTGGCCGAGGATACGCTGAAAGACTGGGTGAACAACCGCCTTGGCAAGACCCAGCGGATCAGCGGGGTTGAGTTCCGTGACAATCTCCCGCGGAGTACCATCGGCAAGGTCATGAAGCGGGAACTGCGCGTGCCCTATTGGGAAAATGCGTAAGGCCGAGACCGACTGTTAAGGTCGGCTATACCAGCCGTTGGCCGGATGCCACCATCCCCAGCCGCGGCCGTGACCATACACCCATTCATATCTGGGTCCGGGAGCCGCGCCAGGTCCGGGCGGAACATAGCGAACAATTCCATTTGGTCCCGGGCCTGGCGGGGGCGGTGCGGCACAGGCAGATAGCGCCACCATGAGACTGGCTACCAGGGTAAATCTTTTCATACGTAGAACTCCTAATAGTTAATTTACTGTATTCCAAAATCAATCAAAATAGCGATTGCCACTATGGAATAAACCAAATGATAGGCTCTATCAACGATGAAATTTCGGGGTATAAATCCGGTATCCTAGGCACCGCAAATCACCGTTTTACGAATGGTTAATTCTTTTCTGGGATATTCTAATATACGGTCAAATTTTTTGGTCCGGTAATGGAAGATATTCCAGGATTTTTTGAATGAGCGCAGAATCGGATAGCCCGGAAACGGGCCTTAAGCCGTCGATCAAACACCGCCTGAAGGCCTGGTGGGACGGCTATGAGCTGGACGGCGGGAAACAATCCCAAAAATCCAGGGATGATAAGGCGCGTGAGGCAGTCATCGATGCCGGTCCGCCCACCGTCAAGGGGTGGAGCCTCGCCCGACAGCAATCCGTGGTCACCCTCTTCGGAGAGGGGATGACCCGTTGCGTTCCGGATGATGCAAAAACAAAGCTGACGCAACCACTCGGTATCAATAAAGCGTTGAGCGTCGCCGAGCTAGGCAGCGGTCTCGGCGGCTTTTCCCGCTGGGTATCGGAAGAATATGACGCCTATGTCACTGGCTACGACTCAGACCAGATTTTGCAGGATGCTGCCAATGAGATGACGACAATGGCGGGACTTGCACGGAAGGTGAACTTCTTCCATTGCGATTTTGAGAATTTCAACCCCAAACAGCGATCCGCCGATATTGTCTATGCGTCCGAGGCGCTGTTTCCCGTCGCGAACAAAGCGGGTTGTTTTGCGGCTGTATACAAGATGTTGAAGCCGTCAGGCCAGTTCATGATGTCCGACTATATGCTGGAAGGTACGAGTCCCGATGCGCCGGAATTGAAAGCATGGCGCGACGCAGAGCCGATTGGCGCGAACCCCATAGATGTCCAGGAAACGCGCAAGCTGCTGACCGCGGCCGGGTTTGAGGTTAGCATCGCCGAGAATATCACCGTCGAATACAAGGCAAACGTGCTACGTGCTTTTGCGGATTACGCCGCGCGGACGAGTAATGGCGAGAAAAGTGGCCATCTGCATGACTGGATTCTCAGTGAAGGTGAACTCTGGATGCGCCGGATCAAGGAAATAGAGGCCGGGCACCTCAAGGTTTTCCGTGTTTATGCCCGCAAACCCGTTGAAATCATCTGATTGACGGCCAACACGGGCAACCGGCAATTTCTTCGCTAAAACAGACCTTTTCCTCATTGACAGGCCGCGCCGGGGTCAGTATGTTCCGGCCTTCAAATTTATTAAGTTGTTAGGATCTGGACAATGAAAGTCTTGAACTCGCTCAAGTCCGCGAAAAAGCGTCATCGCGATTGTCGCGTGGTACGCCGCAAGGGACGCGTTTACGTTATCAACAAAACCAACCGCCGTTTCAAGGCGCGTCAGGGCTAATCTGCCGTCGACGTTACTGGTTCTGTAATGTGGAAAAAACCGTAATGCTCCGGCATTGACGGTTTTTTTGTTTGCCAAGTGTCGGCTTTCCGCCCTATGTCAGGGGAACAGGAAAATCCTGAAGGGGGGAGCCGCCATGTTAATGCCGAAGCCAAACGCCGATGTACTGGCAAAGCGCGATGCGCTGGTGGAGGGCTTGCGCCGGATCATTTCCGATCCGGAAGGCGTGATCGACGACAAAGACGATCTCCGTGCCTTCGAATGCGACGGCCTGAGCGCCTACCGCCAACTCCCCATGATTGCCGTCCTGCCCTCGACGGTACGGGAAATTTCCGACATCCTCAAATATTGCCAGGCCGAAGGGGTCAATGTGGTGCCGCGCGGCGCGGGCACCTCGCTTTCCGGTGGGGCGTTACCGCTTGCCGACGGGGTGCTTCTCGGCCTTGGCAAATTCAACAAGATCCTTGAAATCGACTATGACAACCGTTGTATCGTCGCGCAGCCCGGCGTCACCAACCTCGCCATTACTGATGCGGTCAAGGCGGATGGTTTTTATTATGCGCCGGACCCGTCCAGCCAGATTGCCTGCTCCATCGGCGGCAATGTGGCGGAAAACTCGGGCGGGGTGCATTGCCTGAAATACGGCCTGACCACCCATAACCTCCTCGGGATCGAGATGGTGACCATGGATGGCGAGATCGTCCGCCTTGGCGGCAAGCATCTCGATGCGGAGGGGTATGACCTCCTTGGCGTAATGACCGGCTCTGAGGGGCTTTTGGGAGTCATTACAGAGGTAACTGTGCGCATTCTCCGCAGTCCGGAACATATCTCGGCGCAGTTGATCGGTTTTCCTTCCAGCGAGCAGGCGGGCGATTGTGTCGGCAAGATCATCGGCGCGGGCATCATTCCGGCGGGGATGGAGATGATGGATCGCTACGCCATTCACGCGGCGGAGGAATTCTGCCACGCGGGCTATCCGCTGGATGTGGAGGCGCTGCTGATTATCGAGCTGGATGGGCCGGAAGTCGAGATTGCTCATTACCAGACCCAGATTGACGCCATCGCCAAGGACTGCGGCGCGACCGTCAGCCGGATCAGCGAGACCGAAGAGGAACGCATGACCTTCTGGGCTGGGCGCAAGGCGGCCTTCCCGGCGGTCGGGCGTATTTCCCCCGATTATATGTGCATGGATGGCACGATCCCGCGCAACCAGCTCCCGAAGGTGCTCAAGCGCATGAACGAGTTGTCGAAACAGTATGGCCTGCGCGTCGCCAATGTCTTTCACGCCGGTGATGGTAACCTGCATCCGCTGATCCTGTTCGATGCGAATAACCCCGGCGAGCTTGAAAAATGTGAGGCTTTTGGCGCCGATATCCTGAAACTCTGTGTCGAGGTGGGCGGCGTGCTGACCGGTGAACATGGCGTCGGGATCGAGAAGCGCGACCTGATGGGGGAAATGTTCTCGGAAGAGGACCTCAAACAGCAGCAGCGGCTTAAATGCGCGTTTGATCCGGACGGGCGGCTTAACCCGGGGAAAGTCTTCCCTGTTCTGCATCGCTGCGCCGAACTGGGCAAGATGCATGTTCATAATGGCGAATTGCCGTTCCCCGACATCCCAAGATTCTAGGCCGATATGCAAATCAGTAAAATCACCGAAGAACAGCAAATTGCCGATATGCTCGACTGGGCGCTCGCTGGCAAGCATGGCCTCACGATCCAGGGCGCGGGCAGCAAGGCCGGGATCGGCCGTCCTGTCACGACGGAGCAGGGGCTTGATCTCTCGGGCCTCACCGGAGTTGAAATGTATGAGCCGGCCGAGCTGGTAATGAAGGCGAAGGCGGGCACAAGGGTTTCCGAGATCCAGTCGCTCCTCCGCCAGAGCGAACAGCGCCTTGCTTTCGATCCACCGGATTACGGGCCATTGCTGGGCGGAGCCGCAGAGGCGGGGACCCTCGGCGGTGTCTTCTCCTGCAATCTCTCCGGTGCCGCGCGCATCAAGGCGGGCAGCGCCCGCGATCACCTGCTGGGGGTCCAGGGCTTTACCGGCCGCGCGCAAGCGTTCCAGACCGGCAGCCGGGTGATGAAGAATGTCACCGGTTATGACCTCTGCAAGCTGGTTGCCGGAAGCTACGGCACCCTCGCCATCGCCACCTCGCTCACCTTCAAGGTGTTGCCGCGGCCGGAAAAGACCCGCACGGTCCTGCTCTATGACGTGCCGCTGGAGAAGGCGCAACCTCTCATGAACCGGGGGTTGTCCTCCGTCCATGATATTGCCGCCGCCGCATGGCTGCCCGCCGATATCGCCGCCACATGCGACATTGAGTATATCCGGGGTCCGGGCAAGTCGGTGCTGGCCCTTAAAATAGAGGGGCCGGGCCCCTCTGCTGAATTCCGCTGCACCGCCATCCGCGAGATGTTCGAGGGCGAGGGCGCGCAGGAGGAATTGCACGGCCATAATTCGGAAAGCTTCTGGCGTTTTGTCAGCAATGCGAGCGCCTTTGAGGGATCGGAGCGGCCGCTCTGGAAACTCTCGCTGCCACCTGCGAATGCCGTAACGGTCATTGCCGCCATTCGCGATAAGGCGGTGGAGGCAGACTATTTCCTCGACTGGGGCGGCGGTCTTGTCTGGGTGCAGATGCCCGACGGGCTGGCGGATGGCGGTGAAGGCCTTGTCCGGGGCGCGCTTGACGGTGCAGGCCATGCGACCCTCATTCGCGGATCGGAAGCCTTGCGGGGAAAGATCGCGCCGTTCCAGCCGCAGCCAACGGCCATCCAGAAGATCAATGCGCGCATCAAGGACGGGTTCGACCCCGAGAACATCCTCAATCCCGGGCGCATGTATGCGGGTGAAGAAATGAAGGCAAGCGTTTGAGATGAAAACAGAATTCTCCATTCTTCAGCTTGCCGACCCGAAGTTCGCCCGCTCCAACGATATTCTGCGCAACTGTGTCCATTGCGGCTTTTGCACGGCGACCTGCCCGACCTATCTGGAGCTTGGGGATGAGCGAGACAGCCCGCGTGGGCGCATTTACCTGATGCAGCAGATGTTGGAGAGCGGGGAGCCGGCCCCGGCCTCCACGGTAAAGCATCTCGACCGCTGTCTCTCCTGCCTGTCCTGCATGACGACCTGCCCGTCGGGTGTGGATTACATGCATCTGGTGGAGCATGGCCGCGACTATATCGAGGAAACCTACAAGCGGCCGCTGTTTGACCGGCTGCTCCGGGGTGTGCTCGGCATCGTGCTGCCGCGCCCCACGCTGTTCCGCCTCTCGCTCTTTGGGGCGAAGCTGGCGCGTCCGGCAAAAGATCTCTTTTCCGGGCCGTTGAAGGCGATGCTGGAAATGGCGCCGACCAGGCTGCCGCCGACCTCCCGCCTGGATAGCCGTCGCCTTAATCCGGCGGGCGGGAAACGGAAGATGCGCGTTGTCCTGATGGCTGGCTGCGCGCAGAAGGTACTCGCGCCGGAGATCAATGACGCCACCATCCGCCTGCTCAATCGCCACGGCGTTGAAGTGATCATCCCGAAATCGGCAGGCTGCTGCGGCGCGCTGCCGCTGCATATGGGCAAGGAAAAAGACGCACAAGGCTTCGCCCGCGCCAATATCCGCGCCTGGAACAGCGAGATGGAAGGGCAGGGGCTGGACGCCATCATTATTAACACCTCCGGCTGTGGGACCACAGTAAAGGATTACGGGGAGCTGTTTGCCCATCACAAGGACAAGAAACTTGCCCAGCAGGCCGGGAAGGTCGCCGCGATTGCCTGCGATATCACGGAATTTTTGAGCCGCATCGAGCTGACGCCGCCGAAGGTGACAACCGGGCTGAAGGTTGCCTATCATTCCGCCTGTTCGCTCCAGCATGGCCAGCAAATCCGAAAAGAACCCAAAGACCTGCTGGGCCAGATGGGCTTTGAGGTGGCGGATATCCCGGAATCCCATATCTGCTGCGGGTCTGCGGGCACTTATAATTTGTTGCAGCCGGAACTCTCCGCCAAGCTGAAGGCACGGAAAGTTGCGAATATCGCGAAAACCACGCCCGATCTCGTCGCGGCGGGGAATATCGGCTGCATCGCGCAGATTGCGTCAGGCATGGACCTGCCGGTCCTGCATACGGTGGAACTGCTTGATTGGGCGACCGGCGGCCCAAAGCCTGCCGCACTCCAGAAAGACGGTTGATCCGGGCGTTCACAAATTTTTGTTATCCGACGGCGCTACCAAAATCATCGAGCTGCGCTATACTTGTCATATGGGACGACGGTTTTTGAAATTTCTCCTGATCGCAGGGCTCCTTTTCTGGGGAAATCCAGCGTTTGCGCGTCAGGATGACCCTAAGCTCGATGATCTCTTTGGGCAACTTTCCGAGACGAAGGATATCGACAAGGCCAAGGTGATCGAGGGGAGTATCTGGAAAATCTGGCTCACCTCTGGCAGTGACACAGTCGATTTCCTGATGCTTCAGGGGATCAGCTATATGAGCCAGGGGCAGTTTGCCAAGGCCATCACTCTCTTCTCCACGGTGATCAAGATCGATCCGGAATTCTCCGAAGGTTGGAACAAGCGCGCGACAGTATTGTTCCTGATTGGCGAATATGACAGTTCGATCGAGGATATCGGCCGCACGCTGGAGCTGGAACCCCGCCATTTCGGCGCGCTATCCGGCCTTGGTCAGATTTATGACCTGAAAAAGAGTGAGGAGGGCGCGCTTTCCGCCTATGAAAAGGCTGTTGCCATAAATCCGCATTTGCCAAGTGTGAAGGCCCGGCTCGATCAATTGATTATCGAGCGGGACAAGAAACGGATTTAGCTCTCTGCGTTCTAATGCTCTCCGCCGACCCAGGCAATCCTCAGGATATTTGTTGACCCCGGTGTTCCGAAGGGGACCCCGGCCATGATCACGACCCGATCTCCCGGTCGCGTGAATCCCTCAGCAAAGGAAATCTTGCAGGCTTTATCTACCATTTCCCCGAAATTCTTGGCATCCGACGTATGCACACAATGCAGACCCCAGACGAGGGCAAGTATCCGCGCGGTTTTGAGTGCAGGGGTAAGCACCAGAAGCGAGGTTTCCCCGCGTTCGCGCGCGGCCCGTAACGCCGTGGAGCCGGAAGTCGTGTAGGTGACGATGGCGGCCGCGCCGATGGTACTTGCCACCTGCGAGGCGGCGGCGCTGATTGCGTCAGCGGTAGTAGCCTCGAGCGGTCCATGCGTGGCATCGATCACGCTTCGATACATCGGATCTTTCTCGGTCTCCACAGCAATATCGTTCATCATTGCCACGGCTTCCAACGGGAAATCACCCGCGGCACTTTCGGCTGAGAGCATGACCGCGTCCGTACCGTCATAAATGGCGTTGGCAACGTCGGTCACCTCCGCACGGGTTGGCACCGGCGCAGCGATCATACTTTCGAGCATCTGCGTCGCGACGACGACAGGCTTGCCCGCCTCTCGCGACCGGGCGATAATTCTTTTCTGAATGGAGGGGACTTCCTGGATCGGCATTTCCACCCCAAGATCACCACGCGCAACCATGATGGCATCGGCAAGGTCGATGATGCCGCCAAGGGCCTCCACCGCGGCGGGCTTTTCGATTTTTGCCATAACGGCGGCACGACCGGCGACGATTTTCTTGACCTCAGCGATATCTTCCGGCCGCTGCACAAATGAGAGGGCGACCCAATCCACACCAAGGCTGAGCGCGAAATCTAGATCGCGCCTGTCTTTGTCAGTGAGCGGGCTCATCTTTACAAGTGCGTTCGGGATATTAACTCCCTTGCGGTCGGAAATCTTGCCGCCGACGGTGACCTTGCAGTCAACAAAATCCTTGTCCGCCTTGATGACGGTAAGTTTCAACTTCCCATCATCGAGTAACAGGATGCTGCCCTCTTCAAGGCTTTGCAATACCGCCGGATGGGGAAGGCAGACCCGGTCCTGGTTGCCCGGTGTCTCGTCGAGGTCGAGGCGGAATTTTGCGCCATTGGTCAGGATGACCGAATTGTTTTCAAAGGTGCCGAGACGGATTTTCGGGCCCTGCAGATCGGCGAGAATGCCGATGGGGCGTCCTGTCTTTTCCTCAAGCGCACGAATAGCGGTGGCCCGTTCCTCATGGTCTTTATGTTCGCCATGACTGAAGTTAAGACGGAACACATCGGCCCCCGCCAGATGCAGTGCCTCAATGCTGTCCGCACTGGAACTCGCCGGGCCGAGAGTGGCTATGATCTTTGTTTTCCTAAGTCGTCGCATTTCACTCACCCGTTACTGTAGGTTTTTCATACTCGCAAATCTATACTACCCCTTTTATGACACTCATGTGAGGGGGAAACTGCGTTTTTTCCATAGATTGGAATAGTTGCGGTGTTTTAATCGCTGAATACGAGTAGATCCTGTTGCGGGGTTTTGGCAAGCGCGTCAAAGTCGGTAACCGGGCCTGAACCGGCGCCAGAATTGTTGAAATCAAGGATGTTCGTGTAATTCTCTCTTAAATAGGCGATGAATTCGCGAGCCTTTTCCTCGCCAATAAAACGCGGTGAGAATTCAAAAAAGACCGGCAGACGGTTACCGAAGGTCTGGTTGATGTCCTGGAGAATGTCGAAATCGAATCCTTCGATATCCATCCAGACAAACTTCACGTCATCGGGAGCGACCTTCTCGCGCTGGACAATGCTGCCGACGGTCAGCGCTGTGACAGTGACAGAACGGGTGTTGCCGGGCAGGTTAAGCAGGGAATGGCCACCGCTTACGTCGTCTTCCTTCAAATGCAGCTCTATCGTGCCATCCTCTGTATAGACGGCGGCATGGATCGGTGTGATTTCGTTGGCCCAGTCATTAAGATGGATGTTGGTGCGCAGAAATTCGAAATTTTGCGGTGCGGCCTCGACGGCGATTACCTTGTCGAACTGATCTGTGAGTTTCAGATAAAGCGCCTGACAGCCGATATTGGCGCCGAGGTTGAGGGCAACGCCTTGCCCGTGCAGCTTGCCGATACGTGTCAGATACTCCACAACACCACTTGTTCCTTCGCGTCCCCAATTGCCATGCAACAGAACAGAACGCCCCACCAGATCGCGCGGATCAACCATTATTTTGTGATCGACCGTCTGCACCGTGACCGCAATGACATCATCGGGCAGAGCCTTGCTGAGTACCTTGCGGCCCTGTTTCCCCTTGAAGAATTTTTTCAGCGGTTTATTGCGGATTGCGTCGATCAAATAGGTTTCAAGCTTGCCGGGCATGGGATCCTGCGGTGTTATATTTGGGTGAGCATTGACCCTTTTATAGCGGGTTATCGACTGACGCAGTTAGCTAAATTATCGCGCTGTTACAAAATTTGGCTTTCGAAATTCCGATCATTGTAAGACGCGGCGTGATTGGGATAGTATCCACCGGTTCCGTACCTTATGATTGAGACCCATGACAGACAGCACCGCTCCCGTATTTGATATTCAACATCCCGACAGCGACAGTGCCTTGTTGTTGACTGTGGATCACGCAAGCCGGCATATCCCCGAAAAATATAATAATCTGGGCCTGACCGATCATTCCGTGCTGGCGCGTCATATCGCGTGGGACATCGGGATCGAGGATGTGACGCGGCGGCTGTCCGACAAGATTGGGGCGACGGCAATTTATGCGCGTTTTTCGCGGCTGTTGCTGGACGCTAACCGTTATCCTGATGATCCGGCCAGCACACCCGTGATGAGCGATGGCGTTGAAATCCCGGCGAACAGGACGGTAAGCACGGAGGATCGGGAGGAGCGGGTCGAGACTTATTTCCGGCCCTATCACGGTGCGATTACCGACCTGATCGAGAAAAAATGCGCGGTGCATGAGGTGCCACTCCTGATCTCAATGCATAGTTTTACGCCAGTGATGAATGATTTCGAGCGGCCGTGGCATATCGGTGTTCTCTGGGACAGGGACCCGCGCATTGCTTTGCCGTTGTTGAAAATCTTGCGTGAGAACAGTTCCCTCGTCGTTGGGGATAACGAACCCTATTCGGCGCGAGAGCCAATGGGTTACACCATGAATGAGCATGGCATGAAGCGGAATATTCCCAATGTCGCCATTGAAATCAGGCAGGACCTGATCGACACGCATCAAGGGGCGGAGAAATGGGCCAACATCATGGCGGATGCGCTTAGCCGTCTTGGGCCGCTTGCGATGTATGAGCCGGAGGGCAGGGATGAGCGTTAAAGAACCGACATTCACCATCGGGATTGAGGAAGAGTATTTGCTTGTCGATCTGGAGACACGCGATCTCGCCATTGAGCCGAGTGAGGACATTCTTGCCGAATGCGAGCGGCGGCTGCCCGACCATCTGGTGACACCGGAATTTCTGCGCTCCCAGTTAGAGGTCGGCACGCGTGTTTGCAGTAATATCTCCGAGGCGCGCGACGCACTGACGGAGTTGCGCGGCACCACGGCGGAGGTGGCGAAGAAACACGGCCTCGGCTTGATGGCCGCCTCCATCCATCCGTTCGCTGACTGGCACCAGCTCAAGCACACCCCGAAAGAACGTTACGATACGATTGCCCGCGATTTGCAGGCGACGGTGCGGCGGATGATGATCTGCGGGATGCATGTGCATTGCGCGATCGAGGATCCGGAACTGCGCATTGATCTGATGAATCAGGCGAGCTATTTCCTGCCGCATCTCTTGGCACTGAGTACCTCATCCCCTTTCTGGCGGGGGGAGGAAAGTGGCCTTAAATCCTACCGCGTCACGGTGTTTGACGCGCTACCACGGACAGGTCTGCCGGATCGGTTTGAGAGTTACGGCGAATATTCCCGCCTTGTCGATACGTTGGTGGAGGCGGGAACGATTGAGGATGGGACGAAGCTCTGGTGGGATATGCGCCCGTCGGCGAAGTTCCCGACCCTGGAGATGCGGCTTGCCGATGTCTGCCCGCTGTTGGAGGATTCGCTCACAGTTGCCGCGCTTTATTCCTGTGTTCTTCGCATGCTCTTTCGCCTGCGCCGTAATAACCAGCGCTGGCGGATCTATCCGCAGACACTGGTGGAGGAAAACCGCTGGATCGCGCAGCGCTTTGGTGTTGAAGGCAAGCTGATCGATTTTGGCATTCCGGCGCCGGTGCCGTTCGCCGACCTGATCGAGGAGATAATCGAGCTTACCGCTGAGGATGCAGCGGCGCTAGGATGCGAGAAGGAGGTGCAACATGCGCGCGAGATAATCCGCCGTGGCACGTCGGCGGAGCGGCAGATCGCCTGTTACCGCGCGGCGACTGAGGCGGGGGACAGCAAAAAGGCAGCGCTGATAAAAGTTGTCGATCAGGTCTTGAATGAAACTGTTTCCGGCATAGACTCATAAATAACGGCGCAATGACAAAGGGAGAAGAAAATGGACCAGCAGACACTTGAACTTGAAGCAGCTGCCTTTCGTCGCCTGCGCGATCACTTGCGCACCCGCACTGATGTGCAGAATATCGACCTGATGAACCTCGGCGGCTTCTGTCGTAACTGCCTCTCTAATTGGTATATGGAGGCGGCGAACGAGAAGGGCATCGAGATGGACAAGATGCAGGCGCGCGAGATTGTTTATGGCATGCCGTTCGATGAATGGAAGGCGAAATACCAGACAGAGGCCACGCCGGAGCAGCAAGCTGCCTTCAAGGAAAGTCATAAGGATCACTAAGCATTTCGGGATAGCAAAAATATTGCTGAAAAGGCATAGATTTGTCTAGCGGAGAAATGCTAGAAAGCCTGTCCGGATTTCATTCCGGTTTATGGGCATATATATTCACGGAGAAGGTAAGTCATGGCTGATGTCGGCGGAGTAGCCGCGGATCATTTACGGTCCTATATCGAAAGAATTGAGCGTCTGGAAGAAGAGAAAAAGGGTATCGCGGACGATATCAAGGAAATCTTCGCCGAGGCCAAGGGTACCGGATTTGACGTCAAGGCCATGCGCGCCGTGCTGCGCCTGCGCAAGATGGACAAGGCCGACGTGCAGGAGCAGGAATATATGATTGACCTGTATAAACATGCACTTGGCATGGCAGCGGAGGAAAATCCCGCTGAGGATGATGCGGAGAATGAGCCGGAAGCCGCCGCCTTTTAAGGATCGGGTCGCACCTCTTGTATTCTGCGCCTGCAATAATTAAGTGCAGAACACACCTGTAATAAACCCACAGGTGGTTTGGAGCGATGACGAAATTTTCCACCGATGCGGCGGGCTTCGCGGCCCTCACCATCTCTGAATTGATGTTGCAGCAATGCGTGCTGAACGGCCTGTTCACGGGCGAAGAGGCCCGGCGGCTGCTCATCTCCGCGGCAATGCGGCATGAAGAGGCGGCGGACGGCACCGAGGAAAAAATCGCCCTCAATATGGAGGCGGCACATCTGATCCGCGCGCTTGTCTCCGGGCTGGAACCGCTCTTTCGTGAAGCGCGAAACACGGCCCCGCCCAAAACGCCCCAACCGAAGACCGGGAGCCGACCGAACTGGGTGCGCTTCCCGGACTAACTATTTCTTGGCGTGAACGCGCTTGGTGCTTTGCGGGAACCGGGCGAGGGCGGCGGCGGGCCGCACGGGGCGCAGGGTGAAATTCCCGCCGCAATTGGGGCAGGCGCCCTTATGCACTCCCTCCACGCAATCTGCACAGAAGGTGCACTCAAAGGTGCAGATAAAGGCATCGACCTCGCCATTCGGCAGGTCCTTATCGCATGTTTCGCAGTTCGGTCTAAGTTCGAGCATCGCTATCTCCTTTTCCTCTCTATAGCGGGAGAAAGCGCGTCCGGACAGGTCCAATAAAGCCCTATCCGGGGAACCACTTATAGCGAGATGTGTTTACCTCGGATTTCTCAGATACACGGCCTTGGATACGGTTAAGGTCTGCTTTTGATCCTATGCGGACGACGAAACATCAATTCGCTTGAAATTCAGGCAAAAAAGCTCACGCCGTTACTGAAAGTCCATAGTCAACTTGACCGAAAAATAAAACCTCTGCAATATGCCCAGAAATTTTACGCCTCCTGGACTCGAAAGAAGTAGCAATGACCACATATCACGCAAGCTGTTCCTGTGGCGCTATAGGAATCGAGGCCGATGGAGAGCCCGTTGTACAGTGCTATTGTCATTGCAATAGCTGTCGGAGTTTTACGGGCTGCCCTGTCAATGCGCCAGTGCTATGGCCGCGGGACAAAGTTCGGATCGTTAGGGGTGAGGACAAATTGCGGCACTACTCTAAAACGGGTCATGCCCAAGCCGGCCGCTATTCCTGCAGTATTTGTAATGGTCTCGTTGGTATTGATTTATTTGAGGCTGGCCTTTACGACATTTTTGCTGGTCTGGTGCATGATCTGACATTTACCCCGACAATTCATATTAATTATGAAAACACCATTCTACCGATTAAGGACGGCCTTCCGAAATTTAAGGACATGCCTGAAGAAGCTGGTGGTAGCGGTGAGATAATGCCGGAATGATCTAAAGAATGACAGCAACAAAAATTGGTATGGAACGCGCCTTACAGTAAATCACTGTAAGGCGGCAGAACTCGAATATATTTAAGTTTGACTGTTAGATCAGGGCATTAGTCCTATTCCGCCGCCTGTTTCTGCGGCTCGGGGTTTTTGAAGCTGGTGAGCATATTTTCCAGATCACCGCGATAGACTTTTATAGCCTTGTCCTTCACATGGCCATAACCGCGGATTTGCATGGGCAGAGCGGCAATCTCGACGGCGATGGCGTGGTTTTCCGCCGTCAGGCCGTCCATCAGCTCAGCGACCAGTTTTTCGAACTCCTTGATCAGCGCGCGCTCGGTTTTGCGCTCTTCCTGATAGCCGAAGATATCAAGCGGTGTGCCGCGCAAGGATTTGAACTTCGCGAGGAAGCGATAGGCCTTCATCATATAGCCGCCAAACTCCTTCTTTTTCAGCTCCCCGGTATCCGGATCGCGTTTCGAGAAGAGCGGCGGAGCAAGATGGAATTTGAGGGAATAATCGCCGTCCATCATCCGCTCCACCCGTTTCATGAAGCTTGTATCTGTATAAAGCCGCGCGACTTCATACTCATCCTTATAGGCGAGCAGCTTGAAGTAGCTCCGCGCGACGGCCTCGGAGAGGGACGTCGTGCCCGGCATGATCTCGCTTTCGCGCATCCGGACACTGGCCACAAGATCGCCATAGCGGCGGGCGTAGCGAGCGTTTTGATAGCCGGTCAGGAACTCTACCCGACGGGAGATCATTTCATCGAGATCATCCGTCGGCTCCATGCGCAGCGCGGGGCCTTTCAGATCCGCAACTTCCTTCATCACCCGGTCCGGATCCGCCGCCATCACGCGGCCCCAGCCAAACGCCTTCTTGTTGAAGGGCACGGCAACGCCGTTGAGTTCGACCGCGCGCAGAAGCGCTTCTTCGCTAAGCGGGATCAGCCCCTTCTGATAGGCGAAGCCGAGCATAAAGAGGTTGGTCGCGATGGAATCACCGAGGAGCGTTGTCGCAATCTCGCTCGCTTCGATCAAATCGCATTGATCCGGGCCGATGGCTTCGCGGATATGATCGAGCGTGTCCTTCACCGGGAAGGGCGCGTCGGGATCGAGGGTGAAATCCATGGTTGGCGATGGATGCGCGTTGATCACCGCATGGGCGACATTGACGTCGAACTTCGCGAGGGAATCATAGGAGCCAGACACCACCATGTCGCAGCCGATGAGCAAGTCAGCGCGCCCCGCGGGGATGCGAACAGCGTTAATATCTTCCGGCTTCGGCGCGATATGCACATGGCTGGTCACCGCGCCGCCCTTTTGGGCGAGGCCTGCCTGATCTAAGACGGAAATGCCTTTTTCCTCCAGATGCGCGGCCATGCCGACAATGGCGCCGATGGTGACAACGCCGGTGCCGCCGATCCCGGTAATCAGGATGCGATAAGGACCGTTCAATTCCCGCGCAGCCGGGGCGGGCAAGCCTTCCGCCGGGTTTTCTGCGGCATGGGGCGCGGCTTTCCTGAGTTCGCCACCCTCGATGGTGACGAAGCTCGGGCAGAAGCCTTTCACGCAGGAAAAGTCCTTGTTGCAGGTGGACTGGTTGATGGTCCGCTTACGGCCGAATTCTGTCTCGATCGGTTCAACCGAGAGGCAGTTCGACTTGACGGAACAATCGCCGCAGCCTTCACAGACGAGATCATTGATAATCACGCGCTTGGCAGGATCGGGGAAGGTGCCGCGTTTGCGACGGCGACGTTTCTCGGCGGCGCAGGTCTGGTCATAGATGAGGATGGAGACGCCCTTTTCCTCCCGCAGATGCCGCTGGATCTTGTCCAGGTCATCCCGATGATGAATGGTCGTGCCTTTCGGCCAAGGCGTGCCTTCGGGGTATTTTTCAGGCTCGTCCGTCACCACGCGGATAACAGAGACGCCTTCGCCTTCGAGTTGCTGGGCGATCTGCCAGGGCGTGAAGTTATCGCCGAGCGATTGTCCACCGGTCATGGCGACCGCGTCGTTATAAAGGATCTTGTAGGTCATGTTGGCCTTCGCCGCGACCGCCTGACGGATCGCGAGAATGCCCGAATGATGATAGGTGCCATCGCCGAGATTGGCGAAGATATGTTGCTCGTCGGTAAAATGCTGTTGCCCGACCCACGGCACGCCTTCGCCGCCCATCTGGGTGAAGGTGTCGGTGTTGCGGTTCATCCAGGTGACCATGAAATGACAGCCGATCCCGGCAACGGCGCGGCTCCCCTCCGGCACGACGGTGGAGGTGTTATGCGGGCAGCCGGAGCAGTAGAACGGCGTCCGCACCAGCTTCGCCGGTTTTGCGTCGAGTTGCTTTTCCTTGCGGTCGAGGAAGGCGAGGCGGTTCTCAATCGAGTCCGATGTGTAGAAACGCCGGATACGGGCCGCGATGGTGCGCGCGACCATGGCCGGGGTCAATTCCCCGGTGGAGGGTTGCAGCGGCTTCTTGTCCTCGTCAAACTTGCCGAGGATACGCGGGCGCACACCGGTGTCCCAGTTATAGAGCTGCTCCTTCATCTGGTTCTCGATGACGGCGCGTTTTTCCTCGATCACCAGCACTTCTTCCAGCCCTTCGGCGAACTGGCGGATTCCATCCGGCTCCAGCGGCCAGGGCATGCCGACCTTGTAGACGGTGAGACCGATTTCAGCGGCAAGGTCATCATCGATCCCGAGGTCACGGAGTGCCTGACGCACGTCATAATAGGACTTGCCCACTGTCACGATGCCGAAGCGGCGCTTGGGGCTGTCCATGGTCACCCGGTCGATATGGTTGGCGCGGGCAAAGGCGCGGGCGGCATAGATTTTATGCTGGTTGAGGCGGATTTCCTGATCAAAGCGGTTGTCATGGGGCTGGATATTGAGGCCACCCTCCGGCATCTCGATATTCGGGCGGATAAAATTGCCACGGGTAGGGGAGACATAGACGGATGCGCCGCCCTCCACAGTTTCGGATATGCATTTAAAACCGATCCAGAGGCCGGAGAAGCGGGACATCTCGATGCCGAGGAGGCCATAGTCGAGAATCTCCTGCACATTGGCCGGGTGCAACACCGGCATCATCCAGCCGGCGAAGCTATGCTCACTCTGATGCGCGATGGAGGAGGAGACAATGCCGTGATCATCGCCCGCAAGCGCGAGAACCCCGCCATACTTGGAAGTGCCGGCGCTGTTCGCGTGGCGGAAAACGTCGCCGGTCCGGTCGACGCCCGGTCCCTTGCCGTACCACAGACCGAACACGCCATCATAGCGCGCGCCCTTGAACATATTAAGTTGCTGGCTGCCCCAGACGGCGGTCGCCGCGAGGTCTTCATTGACGCCCGGTTCAAACTGGATGTCATTTTCTTTAAGGATTTTGGAGGCTTTCCAGAGCGACTGGTCATAACCTGCGAGCGGAGATCCGCGATAGCCTGAAATAAAGCCCGCTGTGTTGAGGCCCGCCGCACGATCGCGTTCCTTCTGCATTAACGGCAGGCGAACAAGCGCCTGAATACCTGTCAGGAAAATACGGCCTTCTTCAAGCGTGTATTTGTCGTCCAGTGAAACATTCGCCAACTGCATCTTAACCTTACTCCCATTAGAAAAAGACGATTACTGCTGATTGATATAAGCAGATTATCATGAAAAGCAAAAAAGGTCAATAATACTGACTTATATAGATTTTATTTAGGGAGTCATCCGATTTTTTTAACTCTTTCGGAGCAAAATAGCATTAGGATGGCCCCTTAGTTTTTATTCATTCTCGAAAGCAAATCATGACCATTCTGGTGACAGGGGCGGCGGGCTTTATCGGCATGCATGTGTCGGAGGCACTGCTGGCGTCGGGGGAGAGAGTTGTCGGTGTTGACAACCTCAACGACTATTATGATGTCGGGTTGAAAAAAGACCGGCTCGCGCAGCTTGAGGAGCGGGAAGGGTTCACTTTTTGCAAGGTCGATCTGGCAAATCGGGACGCCTTCACGGCGGCGATGGCGGATCAGGATGACATCACCGGGGTTATCCATCTGGCCGCGCAGGCCGGGGTGCGCCGCAGCCTGACCCATCCGTTCGATTATGCGGATGCAAATGTCACCGGCTTCCTTACTATACTGGAGTATTGCCGCCATCTTGAGACGCTCCCGCATCTGGTTTATGCCAGTTCCAGTTCCGTCTATGGCGCCAATAGCGAGCTGCCCTATTCGGTGGGGCAGGCGACGGATCGGCCGATCTCTCTCTATGCGGCGACGAAGAAGGCCAACGAACTGATGGCTTATACTTACGCCCATCTCTATGGCGTGCCGTCAACGGGGCTACGGTTCTTTACGGTTTATGGCCCGTGGGGCCGACCGGATATGGCCTATTGGCTGTTCACCGAAAAAATCCTGAAAGGCGAGCCGGTTCAAATCTATAATCAGGGTGACATGATGCGCGACTTCACTTATGTCGACGATGTGGTGACAGGCATTCTTTCTGTGCTGGCGCATCCGCCTCAAAAAACCGATGCAGAGCCGCCTCATAAAGTCTATAATCTTGGTAATAATCGGGCGGAGCAACTGCTTGATTTTGTAACGATCATCGAGAAGTCTCTCGGGATGACGGCGATGCGGGAGCTTCTGCCCATGCAGCCGGGCGACGTGAAAGCGACCTACGCCGATATTGATCCGATCCGTCAGGATGTGGGATATGAGCCCACGACGTCTCTCGAGGAGGGTCTCCCAAAATTCGTCAAATGGTACCAAGAATACAGTAATAAGGACTAAAATTACATGTCGATAGAATTCGATATAAGCCAGATTCAGAATATTCTGGAACATGGCATCCCCCATGCCGCAGAGATTGGCTTAAAAGTGCATGAAATGAACGAAGATGGGGTGGTTTTCAGCTTGCCTTATCAGGAGCGGTTTGCCGGGAACCCGGTTAATGGCGTGTTGCATGGCGGGATTATTACTACTCTGATCGACTCGGCCGCGGGCATGTGCATCTACGCAAAAATCAAGGAATATATCCCGCTCGCTACACTGGATTTGCGCATCGACTATCTGAACCCTGCAACGCCGGGGGAGGATGTCTTCACCCGCGCGACCTGCTACAAGGTGACGAAACAGATCGCCTTTGTTCGCGCCATCGCTTATCACAGCGATCCAGAGGACCCGATTGCAAATTCCGTCGGCACCTTCATGCTGCGATCCACTGATACGCCGCCTCTTAATTATTCGGCGAAGAGGAAGGGAGCGGCAGAATGAGTGAGATGACACCAGAAGATTTCGTCAAGATGATCAACTCGGCGAAGGAAACCATGGACTGGAAGCCGGTCTTCGATATCATTCCTTATTACAGCTTCCTCGGGCTGCAACTCGCGCCCTGGGGCGGCGGGTTGACCTGTGTGCTCCCTGAAAACAAGAAATTCATCGGCAATCCCACCTTGCCGGCATTGCATGGCGGCGTAGTTGGGGCGTTTCTGGAAAGTACAGCCCTCGTCCATCTGCTGGCAACGCAGGAGGTGACGCGCCTGCCCAAGATCATCAATATCACGGTGGAATATTTGCGCTCCGGCAAGCCTGTTGAAACCTATGCAGAGGCCGTTGTCACCAAGCCGGGCCGCCGCGTTGCCAATTTGCGCATCGAGGCCTGGCAACAGGACCGAAAAAAACCGATTGCCTCTGCCCATGCCAATTTTCTTGTTAGTTAGGGAATGCTTCCTAAATGAACAGGAAGTGCCTTTTTTCGTTGGAGTGAGTTATACATGACCGAGTCTGCCCTTGCCAATTTGCCCGAATGGGACCTGAGCGATCTTTATCCGTCCCGTACCTCGCCGGAACTTGTTGAGGATCTGGACACGGCGGCGCGGGATGCAAAGGCCTTCGCCGAGCAGTACAAGGGTAAGCTGACCTCCCTTGATGGGCAGGAGCTTTACCTCGCCATCGCCAAATATGAAGAAATTGGCGAGCTGGAAGGCCGGATCATGTCCTACGCCTATCTTGTCTATGCGGGCGATATGTCGGACCCTGATATCGGCAAGTTCTTCCAGACCATGCAGGAGAAAATCAGCGCCATCGGTACTGATCTTTTATTCTTCACGCTGGAACTCAACCGGATCGAGGAAGACACGCTACAGGCGATGTATGAGGGGAGCAGCCTCAAGAAATATGAGCCTTGGCTGAATAATGTGCGGGCGCTCAAGCCTTACCAGCTTTCCGACGAGATCGAGAAGCTCTTGCATGAGAAAGACATTTCGGGCCGAAGCGCCTGGGTGCGCTTGTTCGATGAGACCGTGGCGGGCCTCAAGTTCGAGGTGGATGGCGAGGAAATGGCCTCTCAGCAGGCCTTGCACCTTCTGTCCAGCCCGAATGCGGAAATCCGTAAGAAAGCCGCGAAAAATATCGGCAAGGTTTTCGGCGAAAATGTCCGGCTCTTTTCCTTGATCACCAACACGTTGGCAAAAGATAAGGCGATTGAAGATGAATGGCGCGGCTCCCCGGAGCCGGCCGCTATGCGACATCTCTCCAATCAAGTAGAGGCGGAGGTTGTTGACGCTTTATCCGAGGCTGTGCAGGCTGCCTATCCGACGCTCTCGCATCGCTATTATGCGATCAAGGCAAAATGGATGGGGCAGGACAAAATTGATTATTGGGACCGCAATGCGCCGCTCCCTGATTCCGATGATCGCATCATCCCATGGAAAGAGGCGCGGGATACGGTTCTGGATGCTTATGGGCGTTTTTCGCCGGAACTATCAGAACTTGGCAAGGAGTTCTTTGAAAAGCCTTGGATTGATGCGTCCGTGCGCCCCGGAAAGTCGCCAGGTGCCTTCGCGCATCCCACAGTGCCGAGCGTGCATCCATATCTCTTGCTCAACTATCAAGGCAATATCCGCGATGTGATGACACTCGCCCATGAACTCGGCCATGGTGTGCATCAGCTTCTGGCCGCACCGCAGGGTGGGTTGCTGGCCGATACGCCACTCACGCTGGCTGAGACAGCAAGTGTTTTTGGAGAGCAACTTACTTTCCGGGCGTTGCTGGAAAAAGAGGCCGATCCGGATAAACGGCGGATTATGCTGGCGGGCAAGGTAGAGGATATGCTCAACACCGTGGTGCGGCAGATCGCTTTTTATGAATTTGAGAAACGCCTGCATGATGCGCGGCGGAAAGAGGAACTCTCCCCCGACCAGATCGGCAAGATCTGGATGGAGGTGCAGAAGGAAAGCCTCGGCCCTGCGATCCGGCTGCATGATGAATATCAGTATTTCTGGAGCTATATCCCGCATTTCATCCATTCGCCCTTCTATGTTTACGCTTATGCGTTCGGGGATTGTCTGGTGAATGCGCTCTATGCCATCTATCAGGATGCGGAGAGCGGCTTTCAGGAGAAATATTTCGATATGCTGAAAGCAGGCGGCACGCTCCGGCATAAGGAATTGCTGGCGCCGTTCAATCTTGATGCATCCGATCCCGCATTCTGGTCGAAGGGCCTTAGCGTGATCGAGGGCTTTATCGATGAATTGGAGGCGCTCTAGGCGCAGGTATTTCAGCTTTTTATTGCATCGCACACGACATTCTGTTGCCCGACGGGCATTTTTCGGTATATTTCAGGTCAAATTAAAACAGTACCGAAATAGACGAGGGGTTTGTTGTTATGCATGAAAACGGAAGTATGGACATTTCAGCCCAGAAGGAAAGCTTCAATGCTTTCATCAAGCTGTTCAAATATGGCACCATTTTTCTGGTGATCCTGTTGATCCTGATGGCGATTTTCCTGACCTAGTGGATAAGCGGGCTGCCTTGTGCGCGGCCCGCATCATTCTCTGGCGCGGCGGGGCGCCTGTCATTCCTGCATCAAATAACAGACAAGAGGATCGATTATGAAGATCGCCATCCCCCGGGAGCGTCGGGAAAATGAAAAGCGCGTCGCGGCATCGCCGGACACCGTGAAAAAATTCGTCGGTCTCGGCGCAGAGGTCATTATCGAGACAGGCGCAGGCAATGCCAGTTCCTTTTCCGATGCGGATTTTGAGGCCGCGGGCGCAAAAATCGCCGCCGATGAGGCCGCTGCGCTGAAAGACGCCGATATTGTCCTGAAAATTCAGCGCCCCCTGACCAAGGATGAGGGTGAGGATGAAATCGCGCTGATGAAGAAGGGCGCGACCCTGATCGGGCATCTCGCCGCCCTTCAACATAAGGATTTGGCGGCGGCTTATGCGAAAGCAGGGATCACCGCGATCTCGCTGGAGCTGCTGCCGCGCATCAGCCGCGCGCAGTCCATGGATATTCTTTCCAGCCAGTCGAACCTCGCAGGGTATAAGGCCGTGCTGGACGCAACGGCGGAATATGGCAAGGCGCTGCCGATGATGATGACAGCGGCCGGGACTATTGCGCCCGCCAAATGCTTCATCATGGGCGTCGGCGTTGCCGGACTTCAGGCGATTGCCACCGCCCGCCGTTTGGGTGCCGTCGTGACGGCAACAGACGTGCGTGCTGCCACGAAAGAGCAGGTCGAGAGCCTCGGCGCGAAATTTGTCATGGTCGAAAGTGATGAGACCGGCGAGACGGAGGGCGGCTACGCCAAGGAAATGAGCGACGACTACAAGAAACGCCAGGCGGAGCTTGTGTTCGAACATATCAAGAAGCAGGACATCGTGATCACCACGGCGCTTATTCCGGGGCGCACCGCGCCGATTTTGATTACGGATGAAATGCTCGCCGTGATGAAGCCGGGATCGGTCATTGTTGATCTCGCGGTTGAGGCGGGCGGGAATGTCACCCAGTCGAAACCGGGCGAGGTTGTGACGACGGATAATGGCGTCAAGATCGTCGGCCATCTTAATGTGCCGAGCCGACTTGCCAGCGACGCGTCATCATTGTTCGCGAAAAATCTTTTCAATTTCCTGAACCCCATGATCGACAAGGAAACGGGGAATTTGAACCTGAACTGGGAGGACGAGCTTGTTCTCGGCACCGCGCTCACCCGCGATGGCAACATTATCCACCCGCAACTAACTGAGGGAGGGAACTGATTATGGATATGGTAGATCCAACCGTTTTCCGGCTGGCGATTTTTGTGCTCGCCATTTTTGTTGGCTATTACGTGGTCTGGAGCGTGACACCCGCTCTGCATACGCCGCTGATGGCTGTGACGAACGCCATCTCCTCGGTGATTATCGTCGGTGCGCTGATTGCAGCGGGCCCGGCAGAGGTAAACCTCGCCAAGATTTTCGGCTTTATCGCCATCGTGCTCGCCTCGGTCAATATCTTCGGGGGATTCCTCGTGACCCAGCGGATGCTGTCCATGTACAAGAAAAAACAGAAATAAGGGGGACGATCCGTGTCAGCTAACTTTACGGCGCTTGCCTATCTGATCTCCGCCATTCTTTTCGTTCTGGCGCTGCGTGGTCTGTCCTCACCGGACAGCTCCCGGCGCGGGAATATCATGGGCATGGCCGGTATGGCCATTGCCATTATCGTCACCATCCTGCGTCCCGATGTTGTTTCCTATGAGTGGATCATCGGTGGTATCGTCGTTGGCGGCGCCATCGGTGCGGTGATTGCCCAGCGCATCGCCATGACCGCCATGCCGCAGCTTGTCGCGGCGTTCCATAGTCTCGTCGGCCTTGCCGCCGTGCTGGTTGCCGCGGCCGCCTTCTATAACCCGGACGCCTATGGCATTCTCGGGGCAGGGGGTGAACTGACGGTTCTCTCCCGGATCGAGATGTCCATTGGTATCGTGGTCGGTGCGATCACCTTCTCCGGCTCCATCATCGCCTTCACCAAGTTGCAGGGGCTCGTCTCCGGTAATCCGGTCACCTTCCCGGGCCAGCATTTCGTCAACCTGTTGATCGGTATTGCCATCGTCGGTCTGATCATCTGGTTCTGCGTCGATCTTGATCCGCGCATTTTCTGGGCGATGACCTTCCTGGCCTTCCTCATCGGCTTCCTGATCATCATCCCGATCGGCGGCGCCGATATGCCGGTGGTGGTCTCGATGCTGAACAGCTATTCCGGCTGGGCGGCGGCGGGTATCGGCTTCACGCTGGAAAACACCGCGCTGATCATCGTCGGCGCGCTGGTCGGCTCCTCGGGTGCGATCCTCTCCTACATCATGTGTAAGGCGATGAACCGCTCCTTCTTCAGCGTCATCCTCGGCGGCTTCGGCGGCGATACGGCAGCGGCCGGTCCCGACAAGGGCGACCGTCCGTACAAGGCGGGCTCTGCCGATGATGCGGCCTTCATCATGAAGAATGCCGGCAAGGTCATCATCGTGCCGGGCTACGGCCTCGCGGTGGCGCAAGCGCAGCATGCCCTGCGCGAGATGGTCGATGCCCTGAAAGCGGAAGGGGTCGAGGTTGTCTATGCCATTCATCCGGTCGCGGGCCGTATGCCCGGCCATATGAATGTGCTGCTGGCCGAGGCTCAGGTTCCCTATGACGAGGTGTTCGAGCTGGAGGAAATCAACTCCGACTTCTCCGGTGCCGATGTGGCGCTGGTGGTGGGGGCGAACGACGTGACCAACCCGGCCGCGCGCGATGACCCGTCCAGCCCGATCTACGGCATGCCGATCCTCGATGTGGACAAGGCGCGGACGGTGCTGTTCGTGAAGCGATCCATGTCGTCCGGTTACGCCGGTATCGACAACGATCTTTTCTACAAGGACAACACCATGATGCTCCTCGCCGACGCGAAGAAAATGGTCGAGGATATCACCAAGGCGCTATAAAAACCGCGCCACCCAAAACAAAAGCCGCTGGTGAGAGCCAGCGGCTTTTTTGTTGCTCGGTATTTTAATTAATAGTATAAAATATTAAAAATTCTATCAGGTGTGGTGGTGAGATTAAAAAAGTTCTTAATTGTTATTTTGGTAATTTGCGCAATTTTTTAGTCGATTTTTTACTGGCTGGATTAGCAAATCTGTTAATTCTCGCGAATGACGCTGACTTCGAAGAAGAATTTTCAAAGGTAGAGTTGGACTATACACCCATAAATGACGAGGTTTTCGGAAAGAAAGTGTGCTCGTTTAAGTACAAATTCTTTATTTATGGTTATCAAACGTGTTTTAGGCCGCGCGGGATTTTAGGACGTGAGAGTTCAGAGGTAGGATATGTTTATGTATATCATAAGCCGCGCCCGAAATTAGCACTTTTGTTTCGCGGTGATGGGCCTGATAATTATTACTTTAGAGAAAATTATCTAGGCGAAGCTACCAAGTTTATTCCGAAAATTGATGATCAAGGTATGAAATAAAAAACTTGCAGAAACACGCGGCTTTTTCTTCGAGTTGAACTTGGTGAAACAATGAATATAAGCATAGTGCTCAGCATACTACTGATCATAGTAATCGCATTTATGGCAGTAAAAATTATCAGAGAGCTTGGATACTATCGCTCAGTGAAATGGGATTTTTCGAGAGATCGCCATCACGTTCCTCGCTTTATTAGGCTTTTGTCGGAGTATTTTGGCATTGCAGTAGGGTTGTGTAAGTTGCTTATACTAGCATCAGTTTTGATTATGTTAATTGCAATACTCAAAGACGTCGGCGGTTAGTTGATTGGAAAATAAATTGATATCCAGTGAGGAAAAAAAATTCACTTACGATCCAGATGAAGATACGATTTATCTGATTGATGATCCGTCGATCAGTCTGAAAATTATAGGGTTTCGGCCGGAACAGGGGTTTGTCTGGGTGCTGGGGTATCGGGGCAGAAAAATCGGTCTGACCACCCTGGATCAGGACGGGACGAAATATTTTCCGGAAAAGGCGGAAGATGGATCGAACATCAGAATTATTGCCGATATCGGGGTTTATGTAAGCCGTGGAAGTCGGCGCCCCCCTCTTGCTCCGTCCTTTTATTTTAGGAACCGGCAGGAGCTGGAAGAAACTTTGGGCGTCATTCAAAAGGTTTTCTCCGTCTTGCCGGACGATAACAAATTTGAAAAAGGCACGGGAAGCGGAAAGCTTCGCTTTTCAAACGGCATGCTGGAGAGGATTGAAAACGGGGCCTATATCCGGTGAACGAACTCCCTTTTACCCTGATCATAATGGCAGTGAACTTTGTGATAGTCGTTATTTGGTATCAGCAGCTTGTCAGGGAGTTACTAAAGGCAGGAGTAGATAGGGAAGAGCTGGCCATTGCTAAGATATGGCTGCTTCAATACAAGAGAGCCTCGAATGACGTTAAAGGGGCGTTGGTTAAATTTTATTGCAAGCTGTTTGTGTTGTTCCTGGTGTCATTAGCTCTAAAATTCATTGTTGGTTTTCAATAGAGTCTGTCGCCTTTTGTGATCCGGCGCGCTTGACCTTCTCCGCGAAAAGCTCATTTCCCTAGAGCGTGATTAACGAAGGATTTTAGCGATGCGTATTTTCACCGATGACCGGCTTGTCACTCAATGAAAATATATCCTATAATGGAATATGATATGAATTAAAACATGCATAAATATTTTTTTGAGTTCAGTTGTTTACGGATCGTAACATGCGCAGAATAGTCTCATCCTTCCTCTTGTCCTGTCTCTTTCACCTTCCCGCTGTCGCGCTCGCCCATGATAATACGGCGCCGCTGGCGGGGGAGGAGGCGTTTACACCTCCCACGGTTTATGAGCAATTGCTGCGCGCATTAATGCCGGATGCTGAAGCCTCGGCGACCATAACAGTTGATGGGAATTATCGATTGATCCAGGGGAATGGATATCCCGACTATACGCCGGGGAATTTCCCAAACGCCCACAACCCGAATGCGATCCGCAAAAAGAATTACCAACTGCGCGTCCCGCTTAATCCTGTTATGGGGGCGCCGCGGGCAACAGTGCGCACGCCCTTTGGCATTGCACTCAATGGCGTTCTTTTCGATCCGGGCACAGCGGAGTATTGGCGTAATGACCGAAATTCAGGTTGGAATTACGAGGCGCTTGGCGGTGCCTGCCAGCTTGGCCTCGATTTCAGTAATGCGCATGTCCAGCCAAACGGCGCCTATCATTATCATGGCTTGCCGACAGGCTTGCTCGATAGATATGCCTATCGCAACAGCCCGGCGCTGCTTGGGTATGCAGCGGACGGTTTCCCTATTTACGGGCCCTATGGATATAAGAAAGCCGATGATCCGGCGAGCAGTATGACGCAACTGAAGCCGGGCTACCGGGTTAAATCCGGCACTCGGCCGAGCGGGCCGGGCGGTGCATATGACGGCGTATTCGTTCAGGACTGGACCTATGATAAGGAACTGGGCGATCTTGATGAATGCAATGGCCGCGTCGGTGTCACGCCGGAATATCCGGACGGCACCTATTACTATGTGGTTTCCGGCGAATATCCCTTTATTCCGCGCTGTTGGCGCGGGACGCCGGATTCAAGTTTTGCCGCCTTAAAGGGAGGGCCGGGAGGCCGACCCCCTGGCGCTGGCGGCAATCACCAACCGGGTGGGCGCCCGCCTCAGGGGGGGATGGGGGGACGGCCGCCAATGGGCGGGGCGCCCTGCCAAGGAAGCTGAGAATTATATTTATGTCGCTTTCTTGATTTTTTCCGCGAATGGCGCATGTCCTAGTGAGAGGGGCAGCCAATAAGGAAAAGTCATTATGCGCATTTTATTGATCGGCGTGGCGTTGTTAATGCTCGCGGCCTGTCAGACGACGACGGCGGAGCAGGACCCGAACCTGATGTGCTGCACCTGGGGCAATAACCAGCATCCGTAAGGACGCTGGGGCTTCGCCTTAATAGAGATTTTCTTTATAGGCGACTTCCAGATAGGCGTCGGATTGTTCTGCGTCCATGCCGGCGATCTGGTCGGCGAGTACCTGGCCAAGTGTCGGGAAGACTGATCGTTCAACCTTGGTTTCCGGGTCCCAGAGTTTCGAGCGGATCAGCGCCTTTGCGCAATGCATATAGGCGGACGTGACTTTCACCAGCAGCACAGAGCGGGGCAGCTTGCCATCGACCGCATGGGCCTCCATCAACTCAGGGTCGAGGCTGATCGTTGCCGTTCCGTTGATGCGCAGGGTCTCGTTAATTCCCGGCACCAGGAAGATCATGCCGACGGCAGGATTGCGAAGGATGTTGAGCAGGCTGTCGAGGCGGTTGTTGCCGGGCCGGTCGGGAATGGCGAGCGTATTATCGTCCAGCACCGTGACAAAACCCGGCGCATCTCCGCGCGGGGAGGCGTCGGCCGTCCCGTCGCTGCCATCGGTACTCAGCACGAGGAAAGGGGACAGCGCGATAAAGTTGCGGCAGTGTTGGTCGAGTTTCGGAATTTCCTTCTGCACGGCGCGCTCCGCCGGTTGCTTATAGACGCTGTATAATTCCTCGATGGTGGTGATATTATGTTTTGTCATAACCCGAATTCCCGCATTCTCTTTTTTCAGACTTTATCGCCCGCTTTTTGTAATAATTTAATTCTGATCAATTACGACGGATTGGTAAAGGGTTATCGTACAAAGATTATCCCGCAAGATTTAGGAGCGTTCCCGTGTTTTATGATCGTTTTACCCGTTTCCTACACCTACTCTTTGCTTTCGGCATTGTCGCCCAGCTGTTGATCAGTGAGTGGATGGTTCATCCAAGGCCGGACAAGGCCGGTAACTTCCTGTATGAGGTTCATGAAAAAGTCGGCATTGCAATCTTTGCTGTGCTTGTGGTCCATTGGCTCTGGTCGTTCGTCCGCGGTGGCCCTGTGTCGTTGGGAGAGCTTTTCCCGTGGTTTTCAAGCGCTCACCGGTCTGTGCTCTGGCAGGATATCAAGCGATATATGCGGGCAATCTTCACCTTTCG
This sequence comes from Sneathiella sp. HT1-7, assembly GCF_020731145.1. Classification (GTDB taxonomy): domain Bacteria; phylum Pseudomonadota; class Alphaproteobacteria; order Sneathiellales; family Sneathiellaceae; genus Sneathiella. The sequence goes on from NZ_JAJFZN010000003.1 coordinate 529,914, forward strand.
CTTGCCACCGGCCAATGAGCCGAGTCCGCTTGCCGGAGCTATTCAGGGACTCGGGCTCCTGATCGCGACAGGACTTGCGGGGACGGGAACATTGATTTTCTATAATGTGGGAGAGAACTGGCAGTTCAGCAGTTGGCTCAGTCTTGTGAAGGAAGTGCATGAACTTCTCGGTCCGGCGATGTGGGCTTATCTCGTTGTGCATGTTGGCGCTTCGGTCCTGCATGAAATTTTCGGCCACCGGATCATTCATTCGATGTTCAATTTTCTCAAAAAAAACCCGGACAGCTGACGCGGACCGGGTTCTTCTCTGTATGGCAGTCGTGTTTAGCTGGCCATGGAGCGGATGTCTTTGAGGACTGATTCCACTTCCTCGCGCAGTTTGGAGGAGAATTGGGTGAGTTCACCAACAGAGCTCAGCAGTTGCGTCGCGCTTTCACCTGACACCGTTGCCATATTGGAGACATCAAGGACCGAGCGGGATACTTCGCCGGTGCTGGACGAGGCCTGCTGCACATTCTGGGTAATTTCCAGTGTGGCTGCGTTCTGTTCCTCGACCGCAGCCGTCATGACCTGAACCGTTTCGTCAATCTGCACGATCATTTCCTCGATCCGCTTGACAGCTTCCACGGCTTCTGTGGTGGCGGATTGCATTCCGTCGATCTTGCGGGTGATTTCCTCGGTCGCGTTGGTGGTCTGGGAGGCCAAACCTTTCACTTCCGATGCCACGACGGCGAAGCCTTTTCCGGCCTCTCCGGCGCGGGCGGCCTCAATCGTGGCGTTGAGCGCGAGTAAATTGGTTTGCGACGCGATATTATTGATCAGCTCGATAACATTGCCGATTTCACCGGCGGAAACCGCAAGCTTGCCGACAACGATATCGGTTGATTCCGCAACTTGCATCGTCTCCTTGGAGAGTGTCGCGGAGACATTCACCTGACGGCTGATTTCCTGCAAGGAGGCAGAAAGCTCCTCCGCCGCTGAGGCAACACCGCTTACGTTGCCGGCTGCCTGCTCGGCGGCGGAGGCGATTGCGGTTGAGTGACGGTCCGTATCGGCGGCACTTGTCACCATGCTCTTGGCTTTTTCTTCCATGGTCTCGGCGGAGCCCATAATTTGCTGCGCGACAGTGTTGACCGTGCTTTCGAGTTTCTGGGCGAGTGCCTGAGCGAAGCTCACACGGTCTGCGGTGGATTTTGCGGCTGCTTCTTCATCGCGACGCTTCTCTTCTTCCGCGCGGGTCATTTCCTCGCGGCGACGCTCTTCTTCGGCGGCGGCTTTTTCTTGGGCGTCCTTTTCGCGCTGAACTTCCAGGGCCTTGACCTTTTCGGCATTCGCCTGGAATACCTGTACAGCGCGGGACATATCACCCACGTCGTCTTTGCGTTCCAGTCCGTCGATCGTGATGTTGCTGGCACCATCCGCAATGGAGAGCATGGCCTGCGTTAGTTGGGTGAGCGGGCGACCGATGAAGCGGCCCAGCAAAAATCCGGTGAGCAGCATAATACCAAGAAGGACGGCCCCGGTCAGCAGAAGCTGTTGTACCAGGTTTGCGGACAACTGCTCGTTAAGTTGATCGAGGCTCCATCCGAAGGCGGCAAAGCCCACAAGTTCTCCTTTTGCGGAAGTGACGGGAGTCAAGATGATCTGGTGAGATCCCGTGTTTTCCGAAAATACTTCGCCTTTTTCAAGCGCGGCTTTATGCTCTGACAGCAATTCCGTCAAACCAGGCGCGGAGGCGAGTGTCTCTGAATGATATTCGGTAACTATGGCGCCTTCGCTATCGAAGGTAAGAATATCGGCGAGAACGGAACCGTCTTTCGACGCCATCTCGTGATACACTTCAGCAACCTTGTCGGTTTTTTTCCATTTCAAACCACCTGAAAGCTGCTCGGCCATCAATTGCGAAATAGTGAGGTTATTATCTATCGCCAAATCTTCCATGGCGTGGCGCTGGTTTTGTAGTCCCAGATAGACAAGGAGCGAGAGACCCATCAAGGTCGTCGCAAATACAACAAGTAGAATTTTGCGACTGACGGTCATCTTGACTGCAAAAGATTTTTTGTCTTTCGCAGCCAGGTTATTCACGTCAGTTTCGTTCGTTGGGCTCTCTACGCTCATCTTGTGCGTCATCCTTATTTATTCTTGGTGAGGACTATTGGAGATATCTATTCCAGCATCTCAACATTGACACCAACCGTTACGGCGCCGATGGCCTTGCCGGTGCTTGGATCAACAACCGCAATACTAACCTGTGACTGGTATGTCTGGGTGGATTCATCAAACTCAACTTCGTCTATCAGAACGCCTTCCGGTCCGATGCCATATGATTGCTGCCATTTGGCTTCATCGCCCTGCCAATAGTCAGAGGTGATGTCGCTCTGGCCAACATTGAGGCCCTTCATGTCCATGACAAAAATTTCTGTGTATTTGCCCTCGGCCTTTTCTTTAACGCCTTTAAGATAGGTCGACAGGCTGTTGGAGAGAACCGCGTTAATCATCTTCTGATCACCACCTTTGGTTTCTGCGCGCCATTTCTTGTCCTGCGTATCAATGTCACTCTGGCTAAGTGAGATGGACGTTTCGTTTTGTCCTTTGACTGCGCTGACCACTTCGTCGGACTGTGACCAGCCACGAATTTCAGTATCAATCAGGTTGGCGACAGCGACTTTGTAGTCCTGGGCGAGGGAGGGTGTCGGCAGTCCTGCAAAAAATGCGATAACAGCGACAGAGGCAATTAGAGTGCGGATCATTATCAAGGCTCCATTTAGGTGTATCATTTTTAACTATTTTATCAATCAGTGCTGGCTTGCCGGGTGCGACAATAAAACCAAGTATTCAAATACTGGCGATGAAGTGTTTATTTATAGTTAATTGGTAATATATTTCGCCCAGCGATTCCCAAGATATTTCTGCGAGGTGGGTGCTTAGGCAACCTGACGCCGGGCTTCCTTGGGAAAGCTCACGGTTACTTTCGTGCCCGTACCGAATTCACTTTCGATATGAAGCTGCCCGTGATGTGCGGCAACAAAGGATTTAACAATCGAAAGACCAAGACCGACGCCTTCATGGGTAATGTCGGAGGATCTATGGCCCTTGACGAAAGGTTGCGTGATGTTTGGCAGCTGGTCGTGCTTGATCCCGTCGCCGGTATCCTGAACCTCGATAATCACATCGGTTTCTGTGACTGACGCGGAAACGGTGATTTTGTCTCCGGCATGGGAGAATTTGATCGCGTTGGTCAGCAAATTCAGGAATATCTGGCGCATGGCTGTTTCATCGGCGCTGATCTCCGGCAGGGTGCTTTCCGTAAACAGCTGAACCATAATTCCTTGTGTGGCGGCACGATGGCGCACGGATTTAACGCAGTCGGCGAGCAGATGCCGGACCGAAACCGGCTCCAGAATCAAATCGCGCTTGCCCAGTTCAATCGCGGAAATATCGAGTACTTCATTGATGAGCGTCAGGAGATGCCGGCCACTTTGATTGATGTCCTTGGCATACTCCGAGTATTTTTCATTGCCAAGCGATCCGAAATACTGTCCGACCAGAATGTCGCTGAACCCGATAATCGCGTTGAGCGGGGTCCTGAGTTCATGACTCATGGTGGCGAGGAATTTTGATTTGGCGAGGTTGGCATCTTCTGCCTTCATAAGCGCCTCTCTCAGCGCTTCCTCGGCCTTCTTGTTGGCACTTATATCCGTGATCGAGCCGCCGACCGCGATGACATTTCCTTCATCATCCATGATCGGGAACATTTGCGCGAAGGTCGGGCGGTCGCCGATGCTATTCGTCGGGCTTACATATTCCCGCTCGACCATTTTCTTGCTGTCGATGATTTCCTTTTCCTGCTCGAGAACCTTCTGGGCATAGTCCTCGGAGAAAAATTCATATGTATTATGCCCGCGAATTTCACGGCCTTCCGGATTAAACCATTCATGCCACTGGGAGTTGACATGCAGGTAATTCCCTTCCGTGTCCTTGATGATGATGGCGGACGGGGAGTTTTCGATAAAAGTCCGGAACAGCTTGTCGCTCGCCTTGACATGGATCTGGCGAACCATGGCGAGATGGATGAGGTAGGCGATGGCAATCGAGAGCAGGATCAGCGTCACAAGGACAATCTCATCCACCATGCTCTGATGGGCGGCGAGGGTCTCTGCGGTGGGGACCAGGCTGATCGCCCACACCCGGTTCCCGACGATGATCCATTTATGGAAGACAGTGTCGGAGTCCCACTCCGTCGTCGGGTCGAGCGTGCCGAATAAAAGCTCGTCCCGGTCATAGATCATCACGTTATATTTTTTCAGCAGGCTGTTCGGCATCGCCCCCTTGATCAGGGGTTCGCTGCGGAAAACAATATTCACGAAGCCGACCAGCCGCTCCAGTTTGATCACCGGGATATAGGCGGTAAAGCCCATGCCGCCCTGCGCCAGCTCAATCGGCGAGGTGATCTGCAGGCGGCCGGTTTTCTCCGCCGCCGCGATTGCCTTTGCAGGCGTGGCAAGCTTTCGGATATCGAGATTGACCGCGGCCTCATTGCCTTTCAGCGGCGTGACCCAGCGAATAACCCCCATGGAGTCGACCCAGTTGATTGCCTGAAAATCCTTAAACAGGTCATACAGGTAGGACGCCTGGGTAAGGAATTCCTCGCGGCCGTTAATATCCCCCTTGGCGAGGGAGCTGCGGATTTGCTGGCCGATGGCGAGGCGGGTCGTGATATGGCTCTCCAGCCGCGCTGCGAAATTACTGAGGTCGCCGCGCGCTTCCGTGATATGGCCCTGTGACTCCCGTGTCGGGGTGAGGGCCCATGCCAGAACGACAAGCAGGATCATGGCCACACCAATGGCAATAGGCACACCGATTGTATAGCGCGTCAGACGGCCAACAACTCGTCGCAGATTATTCGGATCCTTGAAGCTTTTCATCCGATCCATTCTAGTAAATAAGCCCTTAACAAACCTTAAACAACTTTCGGCAGTTTTTACGGTTTCCTAAGGTTTCCGCGACGTAAAAAGCGGCACTCAGGCGGGGTGAGTTTCTTTCAGCCCGATCACATCGCGATAGAGGAAGGACGCGGTGGAGACCGTAATCGCGATGATAATGACCGAGGCAATGACATTCACGATCCCGATGGCGAGGACAATCGTGGTGGTCGAGCCGAAACCCGCGGCGATCAGCCCCGCGAGCAGGGCAGCCGCGCCCATCGGCACGACAAAGATCATCATGGCGAGCAACGCGCCCAGAATGAAGGAGAATATGAGCGTCAGCCCCTCTTGCACGAACAGGCCGCCGTCAATCGGCTGGTCAAGCGCGATGGCCGGATAGAAGAAGGCGAGCATGGCACTCGCCAGGATGACGAGGACGAACGCCACGATTATCGCCGCCGTATCGGGCAGCACCTCGACGAGCATGGAGACGATCAGGAAGGAGGCAACGCTCACCACCACGATCAGCGCGCCGAACTTGATCTCGCGCAGGCCGAAGGAAAGGGCGAAGCCGCGCTTCTCCCGCTCGGCGGGGAGCAGGGAATAACGGTGCCAGGCGACGGCGAAAATCGCATAGAGAAAGGCCTCGATCACCTGACCGGCAATGGCGAAGGACGCATTGGTGAGATAGTTGATAAAGGTCACCACGCCCATCGCAATCACAATCGGCAGGCCGCGCATAAAGCAGGGCCCCGCATTCTGGATCACAAAGATTGTCGCGGCAATCACGGCCTTCGGCACAGTCAGCAGATTTTCCAAAATAACCCTCGCGATTGTTGTATGGCAACGCTTTCGCCTTGCAGATTATCGTATTGCGACGCGGATGGATAGAGGGAAGGGGGATTATTGAGGTGTTGTTGCCCCGGCTTCCTCCTGCAACCCGATTACGTCGCGATAAAGAAAGGACGCTGTGGACGCAGCAACGGCGAGGGTGAGGAAAGTAATAAGTTTTTGAAAAACGACAATCAGCACGGCTTGGCTAAGATCGCCGGGAATATATGTTAGGACAAGATAACCGAATCCAACTGTAAGGGCGGCAGGTACAAAGAAAAGCGCAACTGCCATCAAAGCAGCGAAGAGAAAGGAGAAGAACAGGCGCAAGCTATTATATAGGAACCATCCTGCATTGATCGGCTGATTGAGTGCAATGGCTGGATAGAAAAAGAGAAGAAGGTTCGTGCAAAGTAAAACAATGACGAAGAATATGAGGGTTGCAATCCCTTCCTGAAATGCTTCGGAAAGTGCGTTCTGAGACAGCACAAAGACGACACCTGCCGCCAGAAAGAGCGCCCCGAATTTTAGTTCCCGCAGTCCGAAAGCGCCAACAAAACCTTTCTGCGCATTTTCCGAGGAAAGAACGCTGTAGCGATGCCATGAAACCATAAAAATCGCGTAGACGAATGTCATGAGAGCTGCAATGGCATAGCCTAGCTCGGTCGAGAGAAACCCCATTAGAATTTCAAGTACGCTCGCCAATAAAATTATGGATAAAGAACGGAACAGGAATGGCTTGAAATTCCGAGCCACAAACGCAATGGCCGAAAGCGTTGCTTTCGGCACGGTCAGCAGATTTTCCAAAACACCCCTCGCGATTTTTAGGCGACACCCGTTTTGCCTTGCAGATTATCCTATTGCGACGCGGATGGATAGAGAGGAATGGGGGGGGTAGTATAACGGGATTTATAATACTAGAAACATGACATTTGATTGTATATTATAAATAAGCAAGAATTCCATTCAATAGAGGGTAAATGGCCTATTCCTCGCAGAAATTCCTACTGGATGATTTGTCGAAGACATTGTTTCCTATGCAAACAACTAAAATTTTGGTTGAATCTGGCTTTGATAAACTTAAAAACTATGGGAAATCAATAGCCTATGATCCAGAGGAGGACGGAAATTTTTTGCCGCAGAAAAGAGTAAACGGTATCAAGAAAGGTCTTCATTTAAGGCGAACTATAAAACTCGATCCCGTTGCTGAAGTATTCCTTTATGATTTAATTTATCGTAATCGCAATTTCTTCAAGGCGAAAAAGAAAAAAAATCGGCTAAATTTTGGCTATCATTTTTCTAACAGTACGCCGGTGTCATCTGTTGCGGCATATAAAGAATTTAAGGACAACATTTCTATCAACGAAATGTGGTATGAGCACTATGCGTCGTTTGACGTGTCTTCATATTTCAATCATTTGTATCATCATGATTTAGTACAGTGGTTTGATGAGCGTGGGGCAGATGAAAAAGACGTTCAGGCTTTTGGGAAGTTTTTAAGAGAAATTAATTCTGGTAGGAGCACGGATTTCTTACCACAAGGCATTTATCCAGCAAAAATGATTGGCAATGATTTTTTGAAATTCATTGAAAGCTCGGGTCAAACGAATTGTGAACAAATTTTGAGATATATGGATGATATCTATTTATTCTCTGACGATGAGTCAAAAATAAAGCATGATTTTCTATTAATACAAGAATTGTTAGGTTTAAAAGGGCTTTCCATCAACACTGAGAAGACAAGTTTTGACGAGAAACCAAGTGAAGAAGTTGATGAGAAAAAAATTAAACTGCTTCGACGGCGAAGGCGGGTAATTTTTGTTTCTGGAATTGATGATGAAGATTTATGGAGCGATGATGATGACGTTATAGATCAAATTGATAGTGATGATGTCGCTTATCTAAAGTCACTTTTGTCAGAAGAGCATATAGAAGAGGATGATGCCGAACTTGCTCTATCAGTTATGAGAGATAATACTGAGGAAGTGTATGAATTTCTTGAGAATATATTAAAAGATTTCCCCAACTTATCGAAAAGTTTTTACTACTTTTGCAACCACGTAGAAGATAAAGGCTTTCTTTCAGAGCTTGTTTCCAATGCGATAAAAAATGATGTTATCCCTGAATTTCAGTTGTTCTGGTTAGGCGTTATTGCCGAAAATCACCTTCATGGGACCGAAAAATATGGCGAAATATTATTAAGTCTGCTGAATCATCCTTCCGCTACCATAATTTCACGTGCGAAAATTCTGGAAATTCCCGAAAAAGAATTTGGATTAGTGGAAGTAAGAGAAGAAATACTTAGGTCTGGGCAGTCAGATTGGCTTTCTTGGGCCGCGGCCGTCGGATCGTTAAGCCAAAAAAAATCGGCGCGAAATTATGCACTTGGATATTTCATGAATGGCTCCAAAATGAACAAAGTTATTGGCGAAATCCTTAAAGGGATAAAGGACTAATTGACAGCCTTCATTGCCTTTATTGTACGTCAATATTGACTTTTTACAAAATCTATACTAGTATATAGGCCTTCCCTAATCGTGACAAACTTTTGTCTTTTATGCGATCAGGCGAGCGGAAGCCGCGCAAGATTTCTCCGGCGCGGTTCCGTGTCGGCGGGAGGATCTCAGGCAGTTTGGGGACGGTGATCCCCCAGGCGCTTGAGGCCGACGGTTTGAAGGACTGCGAGGACAGCAACGGCTATGGCGAGGATCTCGACCACCCAGCTGCCCTCCACCGTCAAATGGCTCTGGAACAAGAGGAGTACGAGTCCACTCCCGACCACCCAGGCAACGTCGGCGGCAATGATGAGCTTGGCAAACAGCGGATTTATATTTTTCCGCGTGACCGTCCAGGCGACATCGGCGGCGAAGAGCACTAAGCCCACCCCAAGCGTGTAGAGGATCCATGGAGCGATCCCCGTCCAGCGCGCGAGCGGGTCCGCGAAGGCGAGCGCCACCCCTCCGGTTAGAAGCGACGTCCCGGCATTGATCAGCAGGGTGTTCCGTAGCAGGTTTGACTTAACCATCATCTTGATCTCCTTTCAGTTGGGCCGACCATGGTGGCCACTGGAAGCAGGATGGCGGGGAGAGGTTATCTTCTCAATTACCTTGATGGTAATGTTCCTGATCTTTAATTCGGGGTATTCTGGATGCCGGATTATCGAGAAAGGAAAGAAGATGACTGCGTCTGCCTTGCAAACCCCGGTGCCCGAGCTCGGTCGGCTCTTGAAGCACTGGCGGCAGGTTCAGGGAATGAGCCAGCTCGATCTCGCGCTAGAGGCGGGAAGTTCGGCCCGGCACCTGAGCTTTATTGAGACCGGCCGCTCAAACGCGAGCCGGGAGATGGTGCTGCGCCTGTCGGAGGCGTTGGCGCTTCCCTTGCGGGAACGTAACCGGCTGCTGAATGCGGCGGGCTATACCGCGGCCTATCATGCGCGCTCGCTCGATGATGCCGGGTTCGACAAGGTGCGCGAGGCGCTTGATTTTATGCTCCAGCAGCAGGAGCCATACCCCGCGATTGTCATGAACCGTAATTTCGATGTGCTGATGATCAACGGGGCGGGGGCGAAGATGCTCGCGCTTTTGGGGCTTGCGGCGGGCGACGGGAAGGGGCCGCCGAATACGCTCCGGTTGATGCTGCACCCCGATGGCCTGCGCCCGGTCATTCGCGACTGGGAACGGGCGGCGGGCCATCTGATCGAGCGGGCGCATCGGCAGCTGAAGGGCGCCGAAGAAAATGACCCGCTCCGCCAGTTGCTGGCCGAGGTTTTGAGCTATCCGGATATTCCAGAAAGTTTCGCCGTGGAAAACCCGTCCGCCGATGCGCTGCCCGTGTTGCCGCTGGAATTTGAGTATGGCGGCAATGTCCTGTCCTGGATCACGACAGTCGCGAGTTTCGGAACCCCGCAGGATGTGACGGCGGAAGAAATTATGGTGGAGAGTTTTTTTCCGGCGGATGAGGCGACGGATAATCTGATCCGCGCGCTCATGGCGGAGGCGGGGAAATAACGCCGTTATCCCGAGATTACGCTAAAAACGCCAAAAGCCGCAAACCGGAGCCCCGGTGCGGCTTTTTGAATTCTGTACCCCGGCGAACCGGGAGGCGCGACTTAGCCTTCGCGCTGCATCCGCTTGCGGGCGAGCTTGCGGGCGCGTCGAATGGCTTCCGCTTTCTGGCGGGCGCGCTTTTCGGACGGCTTTTCATAGGCGCCCCGGAGCTTCAGCTCACGGAAGATGCCTTCGCGTTGCATTTTCTTTTTCAGCGCACGGAGCGCCTGGTCTACATTGTTGTCACGTACAGAAACTTGCACAGTTAATCGTGCTCCTATCTAATCGTCTAAAGTTAAAACCGGTACGGAGTGGCGCGGGTTTAGCACGCTTGCATTCCCCTGTGAAGGGGGAAACCGCATTTTTAAGGTGAATTCCTTAAAGAAAAGAGTAAATAACATAAAAGACACGAAATTGGAAGGGCTTATGGCAATACGCGACATTCTGAAAATGGGCAATCCGATCCTGCGGCTGCCGGCGGAGCCGCTCACGCCGCCCTTCGGCGATGATATATATCAGCTGGTCGAGGATATGCGGGACAGCCTTGAGGCCGTCGGCGGGGTCGGCCTTGCCGCGCCGCAGATCGGCGTCTCGAAATCCCTCGTCATCTTCGAGGTCCCGGCCGAGCGGGTCGAAATGGAGGAGGGGGACATGGCGGAAAGCGTCCCCTCCACCGTACTGATCAATCCCAAGATCGAGCCTCTTTCGGACGAGACGGAACTCGGATGGGAGGGCTGCCTCTCGGTTCCCGGAATGCGCGGTCTTGTCCCGCGTCACACCCATATCCGCTATAGCGGCCTCGGCCTCAATGGCAAGGACATCAGCGTCGAGGCGCGCGGCTTTCACGCCCGCGTCGTGCAGCATGAATGCGACCATCTTTTCGGCATTCTCTATCCCGAACGGATGACAGACATGCGCTATCTGATGTATGAAAGTGAGGTGCAGGCCTTTATGGAGGATCTGCGCGAGAAATCCGAACCGGCGGAGGAGGAGGCATGAGCAAAAAGCAGGCAGAGACCGAGAAGGAATGGCAGACGCGCCTGCTGGACGCGGTGCTGCCCCATGTCCTGTTCGACGGGTGGAGCCGCAAGGCCATGAAGGCCGCCGCCGCGGACCTGGGGGAAGATGTCTCGACCCTCGATCTCGCCTTCCCGGACGGCGCGGTGGATATGATCCGTCTCTTTATCGAGAATGCCGACGACGCGATGGAGGCGGAGCTTCAAAAGCGCGATGTGCTGAGCCTGAAAATACGCGACCGTATCACGCTGGCCATCAAAGTCCGGCTGGAGCTTTATGAGCCGCATAAGGAAGCGGTGCGCCGCGCCGTCAATATCCTCGCCCTGCCGCAGAATGCGGCGCTGGCCCTCAAGCTCACCGCCAATACGGTGAGCCGCATGTGGTGGGCGACGGGGGATAGCTCTGCCGATTATAACTGGTACACCAAGCGCCTGACCCTCGCGGGCGTTTACGGTGCGACGCTGCTCTACTGGCTCGCCGACAAGTCCGAGGGGCACCACAAGACATGGGAGTTCTTGGGCCGCCGCATCGAGAATGTCATGCAGATCGAGACCGCCAAATTCAAATGCCGCGAACGCCTCAAACAAAAACCCGACTTTTCGCATATGCCGAGCGCGAAGCGCTTTTGGCGGAATTTAACGGAGCGGTGAGGGGTGGGGCTATTTGAAGATTGATGGATTTATTTATTTCAGTATACTACAAGAGCTGCGCTAGGAGCTTCGAATGAGGTCACCGGCGTGGCAGCTATTTACTATCTTATTATTCCGAATTCATCGCGGCCATAAGCATTTTTAACCATTATTTTCTCTAATATATAGAATGAGTTATCGAGGCCGAGGGCGGTTTTGGAAGGAATTGGCTGCTCACGGCGCAATAGCGAATACGCACACGCATCTGCCGCTTGGACAAAGATCGATTTATTTGAGTTCCTATAAACTATGTCCTCTAGCAACCTGTCTGTTGGTAGGTTCATAGCCGTATTGCCGTCTTCCCAATTTCCAAATTGGCTTTGGATAAAGTTATGAATACCAATTCTCCTTTTAATCGCATCATAGCTTTTTCCTTCGTCACAAAAAACAACACATCTACTTCCTGCTTTGCTCATATTGACTTGTAAACGATTGAGCAGATATTCGAACGCTCTATCTTTTTCTTTTCGAGACACACAAGCATTTATTAGTTGTGCGCTTGGCAGTAGGGCAATGCCGGAAAGATAATAATCAAATAGTCGCGCTCGTCTTTCTTTACTAATTGGAAATTGAGCTATCTTGCCTTTGCCTGCCAACCAGTCCGTTGAATGTATTTCCTTTGTTACATACACCCCGTCGGATACCCGCATGCTCCGACGTACTTCTAGTAAATGTTGAATAGACGTTCTCCACTGATCAGCAGGTATGATTAATGCTGAAAAACAAGCAACGTCGTTATCTCCTGAGTCATCGATATATACGAAGTGCATTTTGGCTTTTTGGGAATCCCGTTAGATATGTTTAGAGGTGCTTTTTTAGCCAATCAGTGGCCTTTTGATTGAAGCCTATCCAACATGCTTCGCCAGTTAGTGCGCCAACAAAAAGATTGTCGTTGCTATCCAGACAACCTTTTAGATTATTTACAATATCCTCTGCGCCACTGTCAGTAGCGATAATCCAAACTGAGCCTTGCATATGAAAGTATGCGTCATATGCCTTTAGTTTTTTTTCAAGGCATTCGTAGTTTTGTCCTGCCTTGTGTAGATCATAGGTAACAATATAAGCCCTCACATTGTGCTCCTTTGCATTGAAGAATTGGTCAATATGATCAATGTAAAATAGAGCAAAAAAGCGGAAAAAGCTATCAATTATAGTAAATAATAAATATTAAACTATTTAAAGTGTTGATTTAACAATAAAAAAAGGGCCGGAGAACCGGCCCTTTTTGCTTGTGCCTGTCTAGGCGTCTGGTGTTAGCTGCTGGCGCCCTCGATCACATATTTCTTCTCGTGGGCCAGCCCCATATAGAGGCAGACGCACATGGCGAGGAGGACGACCGTGAAGGGCAGCCCGACCGTGATTGCCGCCGCCTGCAGCGCGGTGAGGGCATCCGCCCCGCCGCCGAACAGCAGCGCCGCCGCGACAATCCCCTCGATCACGACCCAGAAGATCCGCTGCACCACCGGCGCATCGACCTTGCCGCCCGCCGTGATCGCGTCGATCACGAGGGAGCCGCTGTCCGATGAGGTGATGAAGAAGACCAGCACCAGCACGATCCCGATGGAGGAGGTGATGGTGGCGAAGGGTAAATTCTCCAGCATATGGAACATGGCAAGTTCCACCGATTCCAGCCCGCCCGCGAGGGAGCCGACACCGTTCTGGATCTGGTCAAGGGCGGAGCCGCCGAAGACGCTCATCCACACCAGGGTCACAATCGTCGGGATGATCAGCACGGCAATCAGGAATTCCCGCACCGTCCGGCCCTTCGAAACCCGGGCGATAAACATGCCGACGAACGGGGACCAGCTGATCCACCAGGCCCAGTAGAACACTGTCCAGCCCTGCATCCAGGCCTCATCCTCGCGGCCGATGAAGTTACTGTAGGCGACGATCTGGCCGAGATAGCCGATCAGCGTGTCGCCCATGGTCGCGATAATCACCGCCGTCGGGCCGACAATAAAGACGAACAATAGCAGAATGGCCGCAATGCCCATATTGATGTTCGAGAGCAGCTTCACCCCGCCGTCAAGGCCACGAATGACCGAGAAGAGCGCGAGCGCCGTGACCACGATAATCACCGCAATCTGGGTGTTGATCCCGGCCTCGAACCCGAAGAGATAGGCGATGCCGGCCGAGGCCTGCTGCGCGCCGAACCCGAGCGATGTCGCGAGACCAAAGAGCGTCGCCAGCACCGCCACCGTGTCCACCACATGGCCGAAAAAGCCCCATGAATGATCGCCGATCAGCGGATAAAAGGCCGAGCGGATGGTCAGCGGCAAGCCCTTGTTATAGGAGAAAAACGCGAGCGACAGCGCCACAACCGCATAAATTGCCCAAGGGTGCAGTCCCCAATGGAACATCGTCGCACTCATGGCGAGGTCTGCCGCGGCTGGGGTGCGCGCCTCCACGCCGAGCGGTGTCTCGTACCAGCCGGTGTAATAAGCGGTCGGTTCCGCGACCGACCAGAACATCAGGCCGATGCCCATGCCCGCCGCGAACAGCATCGCGAACCAGGACGGGCGGCTGAACTCGGGCTTCGCGTCCTCCCCGCCGAGGCGGATCTTGCCGACGGGCAGCACGATCAACGCGAGGCAGAAGATAACGAAGATATTGCCTGCCAGCATGAACAGCCAGTCAAAGGCCCCGATGGACCACCATTTCGCACCGTCAAGCGCACCTTTCGCGGCACCGGGCGCTAAAAGGACCCCGACCACGAACAAAATGACCAGGCCGGAGGAGACCCAGAACACCGGGTGATGCACATCCATCCCCCAGCGTTGCAGATTACTCTGCCCCACCTCAAAATCTGTTTCATATAAGTCTTCGCTCATATCTTATCCCTCTCTTTCCGATCTTGGCACATTATGGTTAATTACTATCGGAACGAAAAAGATACTTCCGCCAATTCTAATAAACCCGATTAAATCCGACAGATTCTGTTCAATTGCAGCCCCATGACGACACCTCATAGCAGGTCATGGGAAGGGCAGGCAAGGGGCGGCCCGGTTTCTATTTCGCGTGAGGGGGACGGGGCAGGCCTGTTTCCAGTGGCGATTTGCGCGGGATAGATTTCGCTTTCCCGGCATGGGTAAATCCGCTTATTCTCTCTCAAAAAAGGAGGGCGGATGGTGGGCAAACTCTATTTCTCGGATATAAACACGGGCGATTTATTCGCCGGCGCAACCGTGACAGTGGATCGGGAGGAGATGCTCGATTTCGGGCGGCGCTTCGATGATCAGCCGATGCATTATGATGCCGCCGCGGCAAAGGCGCTGGGGTTTCCGGATGTGGTTGCCTGCGGCGCCTATACCTTCGCCCTCTCCTCCAAGGCAGCGACCCATGTCTGGCAGCAATGGCATTTCCTGCCGTCTGGTCTCGGGGTGCAGCTTGATTTCCTGGCGCCTGTCTTCGCGGGCGATGTGCTCACCTCCGAGATGGAGGTGCTGGACACCCGGCTTAGTTCCAAACCGGGACGCGGCTGGCTTGATACCATCCTCCGCTGCACCAATCAGAACGTGGAGGTGGTCTTCACCACCAAGGCGCATTTCCTGCTTCGGGAGCGCCCTGGCGGGACGGAGAAATAAAAAAAGGCCGTCCAGCGGGAGTAGATCGCCGGACGGCCAAGGTAAGGATCATGGAAGGGAGACTTCAACATGACCCGCGGGAATTCTTAGAACGAACGGGACAAAGCCACGGCGAAGATGCCGCAAGCGTCATCACACTGGCTGCTCGGCAGGTCTGTATCGGTCCAGCCTGCACTGAGGCCGAAACCGGCAACCTCAGTGGAGATGCTGATGCCGTAATCGGTATAATCGTCGGTGCCCCAGGCGGCGTTATCGTCAATTGCCTGATAGCCGACGGAGCCGCTTAAAGTGAAATATTTGCCAAGCGGAATATCTATGCCGCCATGGGTGTAATAAGCATCGCCGCTTTCACCGAAATATTCGGGGGAGTAGTTGAGACCGGCATTTACAGCCATGAAGCCGAAGTCATAGCCGATGGACGGCGCAATCTCGAAGAAATCGTAATTCAGGCTGCTGTCCGCACCGGGATAGGTGTAATAGATCGCCGAGAGATCCCAGCTGAACATATCAACGCTGCCGCCCACACCGGCATAATAGTCAATCTCAATCGTGGCGTCCGAGAATTTCACATTCGACGCCCATATCCCTGCGCTCACCGCGACCGGACCAAAGTCATAGGAATAATCGAAACCACCTTGGACAGCGGGATTATTGCCTGTTTGGGAGATACCACGGAATGTGTAATCGGACGTTAGGGAAATGTTGGCTGAAAATTCACCGGGAATGTCGCTTTCCTCGATCAGAGACTCAGCATTTGCCATAGAAACGACACCTAGAGAGATCATCGGGATAATCAGGAAATTTAACTTTTTCATTTACGTAGTCCTTACAAGACGCTGGTTGATGAAAGATTTATTGCAACCGCCGTGCCAATTATTAAAATTGTGTTAAATCAAATACTTAGTCTGATGACCGTGTGAATGATGCTGCGCCGCCGCATAATTTTTCAGCAAAAATTGCTGCAATGCACAAATTGTGGTGAATTTTTAGGCAGCAAGCATCTGGCGATTAGTAAAGATATCGCCTAGATTGGCCTCACCAACGAAAAAGGAGCGTAAGTGTGCAAGGGGAAATCGAGCGCAAGCTGGCCGAAGCAACGGCGTTACAGCAGCGTGGAGACAAGGACGCCGCGGCGATAATCTACCGCCAGATCCTAAAGAAAGAGCGTAAAATTGCGCCGGCCCATTATAATCTCGCACTTATCCTGAAAGAGCAGGGCAAATGGCTGGCAGCGGAGAAATCCTTTAAGGCGGCGATTGCGGCTGATCCGGGTTACCGGCTGGGCTGGCGTGGGTTCGCACGTTTCCTCGCAGAGAGGGAGAGACCACGTGAGGCCGTTCGCACCGGATTAAAGCTCGCTGGGTTTGATAATTTTTCTCCTGCGAGCTTGCAGGAACTCGCCGATCTTCTGGAGCTGGTACCCGTCGGCGATCTCGGACCCGCGGGGGATGAGGCAATGCTTCGTTGCCTTAATTCCGACGAGGTGGAGAGTGATCGCTTTATTCTGGCCCTGCTCGCGCGTATTCGGCGCCAGAAAGGCATTGTGAAGATGCTGGACGGGACGGGTGGCCTTGCCGGTCTGGAAGGCGCATTGAATGAGCCGGTCATCGCGGCGGCCTTTTCCCGGCTGATCCTGCCCTCACCGGAATTGACTACCCTGATCGAGAAGGCGCGGGCGCAGCTATTGCTGGAAACATGGGAAATGGCGCAGGAGTTGATGGCTCTGCTCGCGTTGCAGCTCGCGCTCACAGAATATGCCTTGGAAACACCGCCCGGCACACCGCCGGAACCGGACGCGCTGGAGCCTGCGCTTCGGGCTGCGCTTTATGCCCCACTGGATCCTGATGTGGCCACCGAATTGCTCATCCAGGAAGAGGCGCAACTCGCAACCCGACCCTGGTGCCGGCTTTTGCTCACTAGGATGGGGCCGCAGACCTTGCGAGAGCGGGAAATCGCATGCGCTCTGCCAAGTCTCTCCGCGAGCGCCGATGCGGTGTCCGGCGCGGTGCAGGCCCAATATGAGGAAAGCCCCTATCCGCGCTGGCGGGAGCTTCGAAGTGGAGGGGAGACAACATTGCCCGCACTTCTAAAGCGGTTGTTCCCGACTATTACGCCCCCGTTGCCTGCCGAGAAACCGGCTGTATTGATCGCCGGTTGCGGCACCGGACGGCATGCGCTTCGCACGGCCAAGCGGGTCATCGGGTCGGAGGTGACGGCAATTGATCTATCGCGGCGTTCTCTGGCCTATGGCGCAAGGCAGGCGGAGGCACATGGCATTACGAATGTCACCTTCGCTCAGGCGGATCTTGTCGATTTGCCGGACAATCTCGGACGGTTTGATCTGATCGAGGCCTGCGGCGTGCTGCATCATATGGCCGACCCGGAGGCCGCGTGGAAAGGCCTGCTCTCCTTTCTTGCGCCCCATGGCGTGATGAAGGTTGCACTCTACAGCGAACAGGCTCGTCAGGATGTGATTGCCGTGCGGGAGATGGTGGGGAAGCGGATTGATCGGCTCACCCTCGATGAAATCCGAAGCTTGCGTAAGGAATTGATGGCGCTCCCGGAGGATCATCCGGCGGCATCGGTAACCAAAGAGCTTGATTTCTATTCTTTAAGTGGCTGCCGTGACTTTCTCTTCCACCGGCATGAACAACGCTTCGACATTCCGCGTATCGCCAAGGCGATTGACGATTTGGGCCTCGATTTTCTTGGCTTTGAGTTTGCCGATCCAAAGGTCATGACCGCTTATCGCGCCCGCTATCCCGATGACCCGTCAGGCCATATTCTCGCCAACTGGCAGGCGATTGAGGCGGAAAACCCCACGCTCTTTCGGGGAATGTATCAGTTCTGGTGCCGGATGCAGAGGGGGTGACCCAACGGACAACTTGTGAGACATGACGGTCTCCTTATTGTTGCGCTGCAATATATTTCTTTCCAAGGCGGCGTAAATACACTATGTTCCGCGGCAAATTGACATCTCCAAAAACTGGAAATTTATCACGTGATCAAGCCAACGCTTGCCGCCGTTACCGGCCTGTTTTCTGCCGGACGCAACAGCGCTGACCCTATTCGGTTTACGCCGGGCCGGATCAAGACCGAACTGCTGTCCGGTCTGACTGTCGCCCTCGCCCTGGTGCCGGAGGCTGTGGCCTTCGCCTTTGTCGCGGGTGTGCATCCGCTCGTCGGACTTTATGCGGCCTTTATCGTCGGGCTGGTGACGGCGCTGATCGGCGGCCGTCCGGGAATGATCTCCGGCGCGACCGGCGCGCTGGCCGTTGTCATGGTCTCCCTCGTCGCATTACATGGGGTGGAGTATCTCTTCGCGACTGTCGTGCTGATGGGCATATTGCAGATTTTGGCAGGGGTGTTCCGCCTCGGGAAATTTATCCGGCTGGTGCCACATCCGGTGATGCTTGGCTTTGTGAACGGTCTTGCCATTGTGATTTTCATGGCGCAGCTAACCCAGTTCAAGACGGTCGATACTTATGGCGAGATTGTCTGGATGACAGGCTTGCCGCTTATCATCATGCTGGGCCTTGTGGCCGCGACCATGACGATCATCTGGTTGATGCCGAAGGTAACAAAAGCCATTCCGGCGCCACTAGCCGGCATTGCTGTCATCGCCGGGATCGTGATTTTCTTTGGCATTGATGTGCCGCGTGTCGGCGATCTGGCCTCCATCAAGGGCGGCCTTCCGGAATTTCATATCCCGATGGTACCGATTAATCTGGAAACCCTGAAAATTATCTTCCCCTTCGCCCTGATCCTTGCGGCGATTGGCCTGATCGAGAGCTTGTTGACCCTCAACCTCGTCGGTGAGATTACCGAACAGAGCGGCGGCGCGTCGCAGGAATGTGTGGCGCAAGGCCTCTCCAACACGATTACCGGATTTTTCGGCGGAATGGGGGGCTGTGCCATGATCGGGCAGTCGATGATCAATATGAAATCGGGCGGGCGCACGCGCCTTTCGGGCATCGCCTCGGCGCTCTTTCTGCTTGCCTTCATCCTTTTCGCCTCCCCAATGATAGAGCAGATTCCGCTTGCCGCGCTTGTTGGCGTGATGTTCATGGTGGTGATCGGGACGTTTGCGTGGCAGAGCTTGCGGATCATGCGGATCATTCCGCTCTCCGATACGCTGGTTATTATTCTTGTGACTGCGGTGACGGTTTTAAGCGATCTGGCCGTTGCGGTTGTCGTAGGCGTTATTGTCTCGGCGCTGGTCTATGCGTGGAACAACGCGCGGCGCATTCATGCTATCTCGGAAATTAATGAGGATGGCGCGAAGGTCTATAAGATCGAGGGGCCGCTCTTCTTTGGTTCCACCGATGGCTTTGCGGAGATTTTTGACATCAAGGGTGATCCCGACCTAGTCATTGTCGACTTTATGAACAGCCGGGTGGTGGATCAGTCGGCCTTGCAGGCGATTGAGGTGTTGGCGTCGAAATACAACGCGGTCGGCAAGCATATCCAGCTTCGCCATCTGTCGCGCGACTGTCACCGTTTGCTGAACCGTGCCGGGCAGTTGATGGTTGATTCCGATGACGATCCCAATTATGGCGTTGCCGTCAACTATTCGGTCAAGACAGGAATATTGGGCGGGAATCACTAGGCGCCAGATCGATCTTGCCTTTGCCGGGTTAGGTCCTATTGTTGGGGATATTCACTCTCAACAATCGGGACATAACAATGCTGAACAATAAAATCATCCTGATCACTGATGCGCTGCATTTTCTGGGCAAGACGGGCAGCCGTGTCATGACGGCAGAGGGCGCAACGGTTTATGCGCAGGACGAAGCCTTTACTGATGCCGCGACGCGCGCAGAGTTCGAAGCGGACATTCCGGGCACGAAAGCCCTTGCCGAGCAGGACCCCACGGAGATTGTCGATAAGATCATCGCCACCGAGGGGCGGATCGATGTGATGATCAATAACGACGCGTTTCCTGCGCTGAAGGCGTCCATTGATGAGGCGGATATCGGGGACTTCCGCCGGACGGTTGAGAACCTGATGGTGCGCGGCTTTCATTTTGCGAAGGAAGCCTCAAAACATATGAAGAAGGCGGGGCAGGGGAAAATCCTGTTTATTTCATCCGCCGCGCCAAAAAACGGCATTCCCAACTACTCCATGTATGTGGCGGCGCGGGGCGGGACAAATGCCCTTGCGCAGACCCTCGCCAAGGAACTCGGGCGATATAATATTCAGGTGAACGCGCTGGCACCTAATTTCGTTGAAAGCCCGGATTATTTCCCGAAAGAACTGCTGGAGAATGAGGCCGCGTTCAAGAAGATCACCTCACAAATTCCCTTGGGCCGTCTCGGCACGCAGGAAGAGGCGGGCGACTACCTTCTCTTTCTCGCTTCCGACAAATCAAACTTCATTACCGGGCAGGTGCTCTATTTCGCGGGCGGCTGGGCGTAACTTTACGCTTTCGGCTTCTGGGTGAGGGGCATCAGGCGGGTGACATGGCCCATCTTGCGGCCCTCCCGCGCTTCCTTTTTGCCATAGAGATGCAGGCTGTTCTCAGGGTCCTCCAACAGGGTGCCCCAAGCCTCGATCTCGTCACCGATAAGGTTTTTCATCACTGCGTTTGAATGGCGGGCAGGATCACCGAGAGGAAGGCCGCAGACGGCGCGGATGGCCTGTCGATACTGGCTGGTGGCGCATCCCTCAATCGTCCAATGACCGGAGTTATGTGGCCGGGGGGCCAGTTCGTTGACGAGGATCTGGTTATCCTGTGTGACGAACATTTCCACCGCCATCAGCCCGATAAGCTCAATTTTCGTGGCAATTCTCTCGGCCATCTCGATGGCTTTTTCGGCAAGCCAGTCCGGGATATCGGCGGGCGCGAGCGTGACATCGAGAATGTGGTTCTTGTGCCGGTTCTCCACCGGGCAAAAGGCGGCGGTTTCCCCCGCCGGGTTGCGTGCAACGATAACGGAGACTTCCATCTTGAAATTGACACGCCCCTCAAGAATGGAGGGGGTGTCCTTCATCTCGGCCCAGACCTTATCGAGATCGCTGGCGCCGGTGATCTTCACCTGTCCCTTGCCATCATAACCGAGCCGGCGGGTCTTCAGGATCGCCGGGGCCTTGATCTGCTTGACCGCCTGGATCAGTTCCTCCATGGATTCCACATTCGCGAAGGTCGCCGTACCGATGCCGATATTGTTGATGAAGCTCTTTTCGAATAATCTGTCCTGCGTGATTTCCAGCACTTTTGCGCCCGGGCGGACCGGCACGACCTTGCTCAGGAATTCGACTGTATCGGTCGGGATATTCTCAAACTCCAGCGTAACCACATCCACGCTTTTGGCAAAGGCGGTGAGGGCCTCCTGATCGCTGTAGCTGGCGACGGTAGAGCGATGGCTGACCTGCGCGGCGGGGCTGTCCTCCTCCGGGCCGAAGACATGAACGAAATAGCCCATCTCAGCGGCGGCAATGGCCATCATGCGGCCAAGCTGTCCGTCTCCCAGAATGCCTATATGTCCACCGGGTGCAACTGTTGTCATTTTTACTATTATGCCTCTATTTGGGCTCGTCGGCCACGGCTTCGGTTTGTCGCATGCGCCAGTCATTGACGGCCGTCGCATAGGCGTCGTTTTCAAGGGCGAGGATTTGCCCGGCCAGCAGTGCGGCATTGATCGCGCCCGCCTTACCAATGGCGAGGGTGCCGACGGGCACGCCGCCGGGCATCTGGACGATGGAGAGAAGGCTGTCCATGCCTTTCAGCGATTTGCTTTCGATTGGGACACCAAGAACGGGAAGCGCCGTCATGGAGGCCGCCATGCCCGGAAGATGCGCCGCGCCGCCGGCGCCGGCGATAATCACTTTCAGGCCGCGCGCCGCGGCATGGGTTGCATATTCATAGAGACGGTCCGGCGTCCGGTGTGCCGAGACGATTTTAGACTCGAACGGAATTCCCAGCGTTTCCAGCGTGTCGGCGGCATTCTTCATGGTTTCCCAGTCAGACTGGCTGCCCATGATAATCCCGACTTCTGCTTCCCGGTTGGTCATAGATTGCACTTCCCTGTTGTGACCTTGACGGTTTGAAGCAGGCGATTATAGGCATGCCGGCCAAAGACGCAAGTGAAGGTTGCTGTCATTTCAGGCGGGACGTGCATTTGCAGCGAAAGCGGCGGAACACTTTGAGTTCTCAGTTAAATTGTTATACAGTTCCGCCTAAATAAATCACCTATGAAGGGCAAGGGAGAAGTCATGAAAATCGGATCAGGCGGT
Source organism: Sneathiella sp. HT1-7 (assembly GCF_020731145.1). Lineage (GTDB taxonomy): Bacteria > Pseudomonadota > Alphaproteobacteria > Sneathiellales > Sneathiellaceae > Sneathiella. The sequence continues at coordinate 552,242 of NZ_JAJFZN010000003.1, forward strand.
GGGAACCGCCCCGTGACAAGTGGCACGAACAGAAAAACCGGAAAAACCGGTACGAAAGGTCTTTTTACATCACCCCGACAGATCGACGACAGCGCTTCCGTCCTTGGTATCCCGGATACAGAACTTACCCCGCGTGTGCAGGTGGCGATCCGCAAGCTGATGGCGGAGGTGGACGGACTGCGGGAGAAGGTCAAGGAACTGACGCGGCGCGTGAGCGAGGCGGAGCATATTGCCGATCAGGATCCACTCCTGCCGATATACAACCGCCGTGCCTTTGTGCGCGAACTGACCCGCGTGCAGGCTTCGGTTGAGCGGTACCAGACCGAAGCGAGCCTCGTTTATCTCGATCTCAACCGCTTTAAGTCAATCAATGACGACCTCGGTCATGAGGCGGGGGATTATGTGCTCTCTCAGGTCGCACTCCGGCTGAAAGAAAGCGTGCGCGATACAGACATTGTCGGGCGTCTCGGCGGGGATGAGTTTGGCCTGATCCTGTCGCGCACGAAGGCAGAGGATGCGCGCAATCTGATTGACCGGCTGCCGAAACTGTTCGCGGAAAACCCGATTATCTGGAAAGGGGCCTCGCTGAATACGTCGCTTTCCTCAGGCGTTGTCTCCATCCATTCCGGCCAGAATCCGGAACAGACATTAAGCGCTGCCGATAGCGAAATGTATAAGGAAAAGCAGCAAAGCAGCCACCCCGACGCGTAAGCCGGACGAGCGGCTCAATCAGGCGATAATATCCGGCAGCATCATATTTTGCGTCGCATAGATCTGGTCCTTCAGGATCAGCTTGCGCTTTTTCAACCGTTGCAGTTGCAGCGAGTTGTAGTTACCGGTTTCGATCAGGGCGTCTATTGCCCGATCCAGGTCGCCATGTTCGGTTTTCAACTGTTCCAGCTCCGCGCGCAGCATTTCCTGCTCGTCAATTTCCGCCATGATAAAAAGGCACTCCGACAACTATTTTCCAATGAAGCGACAGCTATGCTACCCTAACGCGGGTAACGATGTAGCGTGACGCGAATATTAGCACTTTTCCGCGCCAAAGCCTAGGGTCAGGCATTCAAGTGCAGATGTTTTTTTGAAGGGGGAGCTGTTCAGGATGGCGATTTTTTCCTCGGCCGTGTTTCCGCCCAGTCAACTCTGGGATTATGCGGTCAAGCTTTATAACGATGCCGAGGTGTCAGCGGCATGCCTGCGCCTGCAGGATCGGCGCGCCCTGGATGTGAACATGCTGCTGTTCTGTGTTTGGACGGCGGCGAGTGGGCGCGGACGGCTCAGCCCGGAAGAACTTGAGGCCGGGATCGAGGCAGGGATGCGTTGGCAGGCCGAGGTGGTCGCGCCGCTCCGTCATGTGCGCCGATATCTGAAAGGGTCAGTCGTTCCTGCTGACGGTCGCCTCGCGTCGGAGCTTCGCCGGGGCGTTTCGGACAGTGCGCTTTTCGCCGAGCATATGGAAATCCAGTTCCTGAATGAAATCCTGAAACGCCCTGCGACAGGCTCCTTCGGTGCGGAGGAGCGCGGGGAGGCCGCGGCCGATAACCTCGCCGCCTATCTCAATCATGTCACGGAAATCATCGATACTGATGATTTATCTGATCTGTTGCTAATCTGGCAGCAGGCTTTCCCGGAGGCGGATCCACGTCTGACGGGTTTGTTCGGTTCCTAAATTCAAACAAGAAAAAGAGTAATGAAACAGAATAAACGATTCCATTTTAGCCTTTTCCCTCTGATTGCCCTTGTTGTTGTTAGCCTCACTACCTCTGTCAGTGCGGCGAGCAAGGAAGACGACCTGCGCGATGCACTGAACAAGAACGGGCAGGCCTGCGCCCAGAAGGGCGATCAGAATTGCGCCACTGTTTGTCAGTCGGCTTCCCAAAATCTCGCGGATAAGGCCCTCGCGAGCAATTGTTTCTGGCTCTCCAAGAAATCTGCGATGAGCGGGAAACTCAAGAGAGGGGATCCAACGTTCGAAAAGATGCGGCAGCAAAGCAGGATTTGTACCGGTCACCGAGATGCCCCTTGTGCAAAGGCCTGCAATGCCGCGGCGCAAGATCCGGCGAATGCTCAACTGGTCGCGCAATGTAACGCCGAATACCAGCGGATCGTAGCTGCCAACCCGCCGCCCAAGGCCAAACCGGAGGCAAGCATGACTCTGGCGCAGCGCATCGCCCTGATGAAGGACAAGGGGGCCTATTGCAAGGTGAAGGAAAGCTATAGTCACGACGCCGGTACGCGGCGGGCGATTATGAACTGCAAGAGAACCTGTCTGGACAAACGGATTAATAACGCAAATTATACCGAGAAAATGCGGGAGAAGATGGCCGGCCAATGCGAGACGGCCTATTACAACGTCTATAAAAAGCTCGGGAAGTAGGGGGCGGTTACGCGCCGTCCTTCAGCCCCCGCCATTCCCGCGCGAGGGAATTTTCCAGCCCCATCAGGTTGAGCAGATGGCCGGTGAACTGATCAATGATCTCATCGATCGTCTGTGGTTTCGTGTAGAAGGCGGGGACCGGCGGGGCGATGATTGCACCCATCTCCGATAGTTGGGTGAGGGTGCGGAGATGCCCCGTGTGAAACGGTGTTTCCCGCACCGCCAGGATAAGCCTGCGGCGCTCTTTTAAACAAACATCTGCGGCGCGGGTGAGCAGGCTGCTGGTGACTCCCGTCGCGATTTCCGACATCGTGCGGACGGAGCAAGGCACAACCACCATGCCCATGGTCTTAAATGAGCCGGACGCGATGGTGGCGCCAATATCGGCGGATTTATGGAAATGGGACGCAAGCGCTTTCACGTCGGAAACATTCATGTCCGTTTCCTGCGTGATGGTGATTTCCCCTGCCTTGGAGATAACCAGATGGGTCTCCACGTTGAGTTTCTGGCAGGCCTGAAGCAGGCGAATGCCGAGTTTTGCGCCCGACGCCCCGCTTATACCGATTACAAGTCGGTGGTTTTCCATCGCGTTCCGATTTTCGGTCAAAATATTCTTCCCCGGAGGCATTGATTCTTGGTCATGCAGTTCATAATTCTGTAATATAGAGTTGTCTAGCGCTGGCTTGCCAGCATCCTGTCGTTTCTAACAAAGGAGATACACTATGAGCACAGCAGATCATGTCGCACAGCTGACAGAAAAACACCATCAGATCGAAGAGAAAATCGAGAATGAACTGGCCAGCCCGTCCGCAGATCATGTGCATATCAGTGAACTCAAGCGTGAAAAACTCAGGATCAAAGAGAGGATATCGACGCTCTCGGCGGAAGGAAAAGTTACCCATTAACCAGCAGGTTACCTCCGTTTCCTGACCCCTTTATTTGACAAGTAAGAAGCGCTGAAATTCGTTTCGGCGCTTTATTTTTGTGCGTCGGCCCGGATAGGGGAGCAGGATGATCCGGCCCCCTTGGACCGGGGTGGCCAGTCGGGTGGATGAGAGGGAAAAATAGTTTGATTGGGGGGCTGGTGCGGGCGGTATTTATGGTTAATATAGGCGGAAGACGCATTTGGTGATTCGTCAAGTTTTATTTTTTCAAAAAGTTTTCCACAAGCTGTTGACGCGATAAGCAGCTTTATACAATATATAGTGGCCGCACGCGAAATCGGCGGCATATCGAGTTCAATGAACGACCGCAAAAACCACTTATTATTGTAATTATCGGAATAGAAGCACAGCTTATCCGGCAATTGTTACAAAAATAAGGCACGTTGAACGATATTTTATTACAAATTTGGGCGAAAATCGCCGCGTAACGAGACGAAGATTATAGGGGTAAGGCGAATGCTGGATACGGTCGACATGTTAACAGATATTGTGCAGGTAAAGGATGGCGCGCGGGTCCAGATTGACCATAGCCGCGACAAATATCTGACAGAATTCGGCAAGGCCGTCTTGAAGGACCGTTACTTGTTGCCCGGCGAGAGTTTTCAGGACCTGTTCGGCCGGGTGGCAAGTGCCTATGGTGAAGGCGATTCCCACGCGCAGCGCATCTATGAATATATCAGCAAGCTCTGGTTCATGCCCTCGACGCCGGTTCTCTCCAATGGCGGTTCGACCCGGGGTCTGCCCATCTCCTGCTTCCTTAATGAATCGAATGACAGCCTGCGCGGTATTGTCGATCTCTGGACAGAAAACGTCTGGCTTGCCGCGAAAGGCGGCGGCATCGGCAGCTATTGGGGCAACCTCCGCTCCATCGGCGAAGGGGTCGGCGCAGTCGGCAAGACCTCCGGCGTGGTGCCGTTTATCCGCGTGATGGACAGCCTGACCCTCGCCATCAGTCAGGGGTCCTTGCGGCGCGGGTCGGCGGCGGTTTACCTGCCGATCTCCCATCCGGAGATTGAGGAGTTTATCGAGATCCGCCGTCCTACCGGGGGGGATCCCAACCGCAAGACGCCGAATTTGCATCATGGTATTCTCATTTCCGATGCCTTTATGCGCGCAGTGGAGGAGGATGGCGAGTGGGCGCTGACCAGCCCGCATGACCACGCCATTGTCCGCACGGTGAGTGCGCGCAGCCTGTGGATTCGCATCCTCACGGCGCGGGTCGAGACCGGGGAACCCTATATCATCTTCAATGACCGGGTGAACGCCCAGATGCCGGAGCATCACAAGCTTGCCGGTCTGGAAGTCAAAACCTCTAACCTTTGCGCGGAAATTACGCTGCCGACGGGGACGGATCACCTCGGTGAGGAACGCACGGCGGTGTGCTGCCTCTCGTCGCTCAACCTTGAAAAATATGACGAATGGGAAGGGCAGGACGGCTTTATTGAGGACGTGATGCTGTTCCTCGACAATGTGCTGCAGGACTTTATCGATCGCGCGCCGCACGAAATGGCGCGGGCGAAATACGCCGCGATGCGCGAACGCAGCGTCGGCCTCGGCGTGATGGGCTTTCATTCCTTCCTACAGGCCAAGCGCGTGCCGATGGAATCGGTCATGGCGAAAGTCTGGAACAACAAGATCTTCACCCATATCCAGAAGGGCGTCGATGCGGCGTCGAAATCGCTCGCCAAACTGCGTGGCGCCTGCCCGGATGCGGCGGATTACGGCTTTGAGGAACGCTTTTCCAACAAGACGGCGATCGCGCCGACGGCCTCCATCTCCATCATCTGCGGGGGCGCCAGCCCGGGGATTGAGCCCGCGGCCGCTAACAGCTACACCCACAAGACGCTTTCGGGCAGCTTCAACGTGCGCAATCCGCATCTGAAGGCATTGCTCGCGGAGAAGGGTCAGGATAACGAGGATGTCTGGAGTTCCATCACCGTCAAGGAAGGCTCCGTCCAGCATCTTGATTTCCTCGATGATCATGAGAAGGATGTGTTCAAGACCGCGTTCGAGCTGGATCAGCGCTGGATCATCGAACTCGCCGCTGACCGCACGCCGATGATCGACCAGTCGCAGTCGGTGAATATCTTCCTGCCCGCCGACGTGCATAAGCGCGACCTGCACCAGATTCATTTTCTGGCGTGGAAGCAGGGGGTCAAGAGCCTCTATTACTGCCGCTCCAAATCCATGCAGCGGGCGGAAGTCGTCGCGACGAAGGAGGAACTTCCCAAGGAACTCCGCGAGCTTGCCGCGAGCCTCGCGCCCGCCGTTGCCGAGGCCGTGGAAGCCGCCGGCGAGACCACCGATTACGAAGAATGCCTCGCCTGCCAGTAGGGCGGGGCACCCTCAACAGATTACGTGAAGAATAGAAACACGCCATGTCGCTCCTCGATGCCAAGCCGGTCTACAAGCCCTTTTCCTATCCCTGGTGCTATGATGCCTGGCTGAAGCAGCAGCAGATCCACTGGCTGCCGGAGGAAGTGCCGCTCGCCGATGACGTGAAGGATTGGCACAACACCCTGTCCGAATCCGAGCGCCACCTGCTGACGCAGATTTTCCGCTTCTTCACCCAGTCGGATATCGAGGTCAACAACTGCTACATGCGCCATTACAGCCGCGTGTTCAAGCCGACCGAGGTGCAGATGATGCTCGCGGCCTTCTCCAATATGGAGACGGTGCATATCGCCGCCTATTCGCACCTTCTCGACACCATCGGCATGCCCGAGACCGAGTATTCCGCCTTCCTCCACTATAAGGAGATGAAGGACAAATACGACTATATGCAGCAGTTCAATGTCGAGAATAAGTCGGAGATTGCGAAGACCCTCGCCGTGTTTGGCGCCTTTACCGAGGGGCTACAGCTTTTTGCGAGCTTCGCCATCCTGCTCAACTTCCCGCGCACCGGCAAGATGAAGGGCATGGGGCAGATCGTCACCTGGTCCGTCCGGGACGAGAGCCTGCATTGCAACTCCATCATCAAGCTGTTCAAGACGTTCGTCTCTGAAAACCCGGAAATCTGGACGGCGGAGTTCTGTCAGGAGCTTTATGCGACCTGCCGCGAGATCGTCATCCATGAGGACGCCTTCATCGACCTCGCCTTCAGCGCCGGGGAGATTGAGGGGCTGACGGCGGAGGAGATCAAGGGCTATATCCGCTATATCGCCGACCGGCGGCTGCATCAACTCGGCCTCGATGAAATCTACCATATCGAGAAAAACCCGCTCCCCTGGCTCGATGCCATCCTCAACGCTGTCGAGCATACCAACTTCTTCGAGAACCGTGCGACGGAATATTCAAAGGCCGCGACAAAGGGGACGTGGGAAGACGCGTTTGCTTGAGGGGGTTAATTATTTTGATACGGCCAGCCGATTAGCCCAAGATCATCGAGAAATTTTTTATGTAATTCATCAGTCCCTATATCGAAGCTTCTTTGATTAGGCCAGTGTGGGAAATTAAATTCTCTTCGATGCTTTTCTAATCGCTCAAACTCATTTCGTTGTTCTTCTGTTAATTGCGCCTTTACCAAATATACATTGTCTTCGTCTATGTCGGGCAAAGTGTTATTAACCCCTTCATATTCAAAGGCAAAATTGTAGCTTAGTTCTGTATCTTTTGTTCCAAAAACTAGAGCTCTTTCTTCGGCGGAGCCAAAATTGGGAATGGTTAATATATTACTTCCCGCTACAGATATTCCATAGAATTTACCTTTATTGATGGATTCGCTAAATCTTGCTGATTTGATACTGGGCTCATCAATTGTTGCATATTCAAAACGCGTTCCCCGTAATTCAGCATCAATAAATGAAGAGTAATTTAAATTAGCTCTGTAAAATTGAGTGCCCAATAATTTTGTATTGTTAAAAACTGAATGCGTAAGTCGGCATTGGTCAAACATTGCCGCTGAAAAATTTCCATTTGAAAAATCGACTTGTGATAAGTCCGTATTTCTTAGATCTAACCGGAATTTCTTCTTCCACTCTAGTGCTATTTGCGTTTTAGATCGTCGGCCAACTACGGTTATGGCGGCTTTAATATCCGCTCTAGGGGCGTCATCTTCTAACAAAGGTTTGTCCTCGTAGACAGATTTCTCAGGAGCATTTTCTCTGATATATGCGCACAGAATTTCCATGATTTGTACATGATCGCGCAGACTGTCTTTTGCGATACGTTCCAACGCATAGATTGCGCCTATGCGGACTTCTAGATTAGGGACGGAGCGCTCAAAGGTTTCTCGATCAATTATAGGCGTTCCGTCCGGCCTTTTTGCTGCAATTAATTTGCCTTCGTCATCGTATTTCCATTTATTCTCGTTATTTTTCTGATAACGCGGAGTTTCTATAACCTCCTTAATCGTTTTTTCAGAGCCAAGCCCTTCGACGGCTTTATTAATTCGATCAGTTATCTGGCCCTGTTCGGCAACATTCACTTGCTTTTGTGCTACAATGGATCGCCAAACCAAAAAAGGGGTGCCAACAAAGGCTACGACAACCAGTCCAAAGTTTCTTATTGTTTCAGACGTCGCGTTTTCGACGGTTACATCGAAGTTCAACATGACGCCAATTAGTAATACAATGGCATAAGCGCCTATTATGAGCAGCAATACTGCGATAAAAAATAGGGCTATTAGAGTTGGTGTGCCCAACCACCTGACTTTTTTATCGAAAAGTCCGTCTTTGATATGCAGCCAGTCCAGTAATGTCGGTTTTTCGTCGCTCAATTGGTTTCCCCATAACCACACAGACAATAATATTTTCTAATATATCCGCGAATTTGGTGTGCTGCCAAAATATATTTTCGGCTAAGGGTATCCCCCTCAACCACACCCCTCAAAAAACCACGCTCCCGCAGGTCCGCTGTCTTTTGCCTTGGGCTCGGCGGGCGGGGCGGTTAGGATGGCCGTAATGGAAGCAAAGCGCGGGGTGCAGGATGGACAAGAAGGCATACAAGAAGGAGCTCTATAAGTTGCAGGTCGAGCTGGTGAAGCTGCAGCGGCATATCATTGCCCATGACCTCAAAATCCTGATCATCTTTGAGGGACGGGACGCGGCCGGCAAGGACGGCACCATAAAACGCATTACCGAGCATCTCTCCCCGCGGGAGACCCGCGTTGTGGCGCTCGGCAAGCCCTCCGACCGGGAGCAGGCGAGCTGGTATTTCCAGCGTTATACGGCGCATCTGCCCGCGGAGCAGGAAATGACCCTCTTTAATCGCAGCTGGTACAACCGCGCCGGGGTGGAGCGGGTGATGGGCTTCTGCACCGATACGGAATATGAGGCCTTTATGGGCTCCGTCCTGCCGTTCGAGCATCTGCTGGTGAAAAGCGGGGTGCAGCTTCTGAAATATTATCTCGATATCTCCAAACCCGAGCAGATTGAGCGGCTGGAGGATCGACGGCAGAACCCGCTCAAAACCTGGAAGATCAGCCCGATTGACGCGGTCGCGATTGAAAAATGGGATGAGTATAGCGCCGCCCGCAACGAGATGCTGAGGCGCACCCATAATCCGGTGACGCCCTGGCATGTGGTCCGCGCCGACAGTAAGAAGCGCGCACGCATCAATGTCATCCGTCATATCATGGCAAATGTGGACTGCCCGGAGAAAGATGAGCATCGCGCCCATCCCGATCCGGACATCATTTTCGAATATGACGAGAAGCACCTGAAAAGCGGCGCTATCGCCCGATAGAAAAAAGCGGCCTGATCGCTCAGGCCGCAATGTGCTTATTTCGGGCTTTTCCGGCCGATATTCAGCGAGCTTTTGTTCGCTGCGGAACCGGCTGTAGCCAGAACAGGGGCCTTCACCTGCTTCGGCTTCTTGATTTCCTTGTTTCCGCGCTTGTTGTTGCCTTTGGACATCTGTTTTCCCTTTCACGAGAAGTGGGTCGCAAAATACACGGATATTATGACGCCGCGTTCGAACGGTTGATGGGCGTTCCAGGCGGCATTTCGCCGCCTCAATCCGGTAAGGGGACAGCGAAATTTGTGTGAGAATATGGCGGCGCGTCCCCTGATCCTGTACGTCGCAACCCGCTATGTGCGGGCGCTCGCCGGGTGTCCCGGGCGGGGGTCATTTCCACGCGGACATTATATCATATTTTTACAAAATACAGCGTTATTTTCGCACCGATCGATACGAATTTCAGAATATTATTTTGGCCGCCCGCCGCGTCAGACGGAGCGGGTCAACCCTCCGTCAATGCGGATATTCTGCCCCGTAATATAGGCCGCCGCGTCTGAGGCCAGATAGCTCACCAGGCCAGAGACTTCCTCCGCCTTGCCATAGCGATCCATGGGGATGCGGGCGCGGCGATCCTCGGTCTCGGGCAGGCTGTCGATAAAGCCAGGGAGGATACTGTTCATGCGCACATTGTCACCCGCGAACTTGTCCGAGAACAGCTTGGTGAAAGAGGCGAGACCGGCACGGAACACGCCCGATGTCGGGAAGAGGGGGTCGGGTTCGAACACCGCGAAGGTGGAGATATTGATAATTGTCCCGCCTCCTTGCTTGGCCATGATTGGCGCGACCATGCGCGCCGGGCGGATGACGTTGAGGAGATAGACCTCCATCCCCTTGTGCCAGTCCTCATCGCTGATCTCCAGCACGTCGCCCTTGGGGCCATGCCCGGCGGAATTGACCAGCACATCGATGCGGCCCCATGTCTTCATCGCCAGATCGACCAGTTTCTGAAGATCTTCCTTTTCCAGATTTGAGCCGGTGACGCCAACGCCACCAAGTTCCTCAGCGAGCGCTTCGCCCTTACCGGAGGAGGAGAGGATCGCGACCTTAAAGCCGTCGTCCGCGAGTTTGCGCGCCGCATCCGCGCCCATACCGCTGCCGCCTGCCGTGATAAGAGCCACTTTTTCTGATGCCATTATCTTTCTCCCGGTTGATCATTTTCTCCACTATAGGCGGGCGCTCTATCTTTTCCATTTATTTCGGCTAAACTTGCGGTGAAAAGGAGAATAAAGCCGTGCAACGCCGCCTGAGCGCCATTCTCGCCGCCGATGTGGTGAATTATTCCCGCCTGATGGGCGCGGATCAAACCGGCACGCTTGCGGCGCTCCGGGCAATGCGCAGGGACCTGTTCGAACCCGCCGTCGCCAACCATCGCGGCCAGATCGTCAAGCGCATGGGAGATGGCTGGCTGGTCGAATTCGCCAGCGTCTCCGATGCGGTTGACTGCGCGATGCAGGTGCAGGAAGGGCTCGCGGACCATGATCTCCTGCGCCTCAGGATCGGCATCCATATCGGTGAGGTGATTTTCGAGGAGGAGGATATCTATGGCGACGGCGTCAATATCGCCGCGCGGCTCGAAGCGTTGGCCGAGCCCGGGGGACTGCTGATTTCCGACAGCGCGCGGAACAGTCTCGATGGCAAGGCGGCGGCAGTCTTTTCGGACGGCGGGCCGCAATCGCTCAAGAATATCGCGCGGCCGGTTTCCGTCTGGCGCTGGTCGGTCGGCGGCGTCGCGCCCGCAGGCGTTGCGGAACCTCTCGCGCTGCCCGAGAAACCCTCCATCGCGGTGCTGCCCTTCACCAATATGTCCGGCGATCCGGAGCAGGACTATTTCGCCGATGGCATCACCGAGGATATCATCACCGAGCTGGCCCGCCTCCAGAGCCTGTTCGTCATCGCCCGCAACACCAGCTTCACCTTCAAAGGGGAAAGCCGCAATATTCAGGATGTCGCGCGGACACTTGGCGTGCATTACGTGCTGGAGGGCAGCGTGCGCAAGGCGGGCAACCGGGTACGCGTGACCGGTCAGCTGATCGACGGCAAGAGCGGCGGCCATGCCTGGGCGGAGCGGTATGATCGCGATCTTGCCGACATCTTCGCGGTTCAGGACGATGTGACGGAGAAGATCGTCAAGGCGCTGAAGGTCAGCCTTGTGGGTGCAGACGAACTGCCGGAGCGGGCGGAGACCGCGGCGCCCGAAGCTTATGACTGCGTTCTTCGCGGGCGCGAGCAGTACCGGCTCTTTACGAAAGAGGCGCTGGCCAACGCCCGCGCCCTTTACGAGCGGGCCACCGCCATTGATCCGGCCTATGCCGCGCCCTATGCCGGCCTTGCGGAGGTGTGCCTGCACGAATGGTTCCTTGGCGACGCGGCGGCAATTGACACGACATTCGAGCTCGCGCTGAAGGCGACGAGCCTCAATCCCGACCTGCCGCTGGTCTATGAGGCGCTCGGCAATGCCTATCTGTTCACCGGCCGCCATGACGAGGCGATTGCGGCCTTTCTGCGCTGGATCGAGCTGGAACCGAACAGCGCCGAGGCCTATGCCAACCTTGCCGGGGCGCATGTGTTCAACGGCGAGCCGGAAAAGGTCCATGACCTGATCGCCAAGGCGTCGCGCCTCAATCCCGTCTATCCCTTCTATTATCCGCTGTATCGCGGCCAGGCCTATTTCGTAGCGGGCCGCTATGAGGAAGCGGCGGATTTCATCAGGCGGGCGGCGGATCTCAATCCGGCCTCCCCGCATCCGCCGATGTGTCTTGCCGCCAGCCTCGCCCTTCTGGGCCGGGAGGAGGAGGCGAAGGCCGCCGTCGCCGCGACCTATGCGATCATTCCGGACGCGCGCCTCGGCTCCGTTCGGAAGAACCTGCCGTTCCGGCGGCCGGACGATCTTGATCGCCTGCTCGGCGCGATGCGGCGCGCGGGATTCACCGACTGACAGCTAGCTCCGCTCCAGCCATTTGAGATGAAGCGATGCCGCGAGCGAGATCAGCGAGGCGATGAGCATGAGGGTTATCAGTGGAATGCCGCCGCTTTCCTCTGTCGTGATAGCGCCGGTGATGCTGGTCAGTGCCGCCCCGATCCCGACCGACAGCGCACTGACCAGACCGACCGCAGATCCTGCAAGATCAGGCCGGATGGAGAGGACCCCGGCATTGGCGCTTGGCATGGTCAGACCGTTGCCGACACCGACGAGCATGACGGGCCCAAACAACGTATAGGCATTGATGATACCGCCGAGGAAGAAAGCGAGGCTGATAACCATGCCGACGGTCGCAAAAACACGCCCCGAGATCATCATGGTGGTGAGTGAAAAGTGCTGGGTCAGGCGACCCGAGATAAAGGTTCCCAAGGCAAATCCAACCGTAATTAGACCCATATAGATCCCGAGAACGGCAGGCGACAGGCCGAGCAGCGTAATGGCAACCAGCGGCACGCCGGCGATGAAGATATAGAACCCGCCGGTCGAGAAGGCCATGCAGATGGCGTAATCCCAGTAGCGTCCGGTCATCAGCAGATCGGGATAGCTTTTGAACTGCTTTGTGAAACTCTCACTTTTGTGCTGGTTGGTTTCACCAAGATCGACCCAGCAGAGCAGCAGCGTGGCCGCCCCAAAAAGAGCATAGACAATGAAATTAGAGCGCCAGCCAAACAGCTCATCCAGCACCCCGCCGACCATTGGCCCCAGCATCGGCGCGAGGGACATGCACATGGTGATGAAGCTTATACGCCGCGCGGCCTCCTTCGCCTCGGAGGTGTCGCGCACCACGGCGAGGGCGACGCCCCAACCCGCGATAATTGCTCCCTGAAAGACACGGGAAACAAGGAAGACATAGACATTTTCCGTTGTCGCACAAACGCAGGAAGCGACGGTGAAAACCGTGAGCGCAACCAGCATGACCGGCCGCCGCCCATAGCGGTCCGAGAAGGGGCCGATGATCAGCGTCAGGATCGCCGTAATCCCAAGATATCCGGCGATGGCGAGGGTCAGAAGGGCATATTCCGCCTCGAAATCCAGGGCCATGTTGGCAAGCGAGGGCAGGAACATGTTGAGTGACAGTGTCGCAAGCGCGGGCAGCATAATCAGCGTAAGCATCCGGGGCGGTGTCGTGGCGGCAAGTGACATTCTTATTCTCGTTATTTTACTGCAAAAAAAAGCCCCCGAGAAATTGGAGGCGCAGGGGGAAACGGTCTGGTGTCCGTTACCGTTCCATGCGCAGGCTTGTCACCACAAACACGCGTGGCTTGATTTGAGATTTTTCTTCCATATGAAGCAGGCTAGGGCCAGCTTGCTGTAGCGTCAACCAAAAAGAGTTCGCGGACAAATTAGCGCGACATTGAAGTCCGTATTGCCTTCTCACATCAATTGTTTCTCGCTGGCGATGGGTATGGCTTGTAATTAATCCGTGATAGTCTCTACACTCCGTTAGAGGCAAACTGGCGGAGTTGTAGTTAGCAGACAGGAGAATATGATGGGTCGGATGACCAGCCTAGTTCTGATCATTTTGGGCATGTTCATGTTGACGGCCTCTCCCGCCTGGACGGAGGATCGGGCGATGGAAAAGCAGATTGATGCGGCCTTTGCCGCCGGGGACCTACCGGGGCTGCATGGGGTGCTTGTCCTTCATAAGGGAGAAATCCTGGCGGAGCGCTATTATGAGGGACCGGACGAGAATTGGGGGCGACCCATTGGTGTTCGTATGCTTGATAAGAACAGCCTCCATGATCTGCGATCAGTGACAAAAAGCATCGTCAGCCTGCTCTATGGCATCGCGCTCGGCGAGGGGAAGGTGCCGGGCCTTGATGAAAGCGTCATTGCACAATTTCCCGAATATGCCGATCTTCAGAACGATCCCGAACGGCGGAAGATCACGATCCGCGATACTCTTGCGATGACTATGGGAACGGACTGGAATGAAAACCTTCCCTATACCGATCCGCGAAACAGCGAAATTGCCATGGAAATGGCGGCGGATCGCTACCGCTATGTCCTCGACCGTCCAATGGTACATGAGCCGGGTGCGCGCTGGACTTATAATGGCGGGGCGACGGCGCTCATTGGCCATCTAATTGCCCGGGGCACCGGTATGCCGCTCGATGACTACGCCCGCGAGAAGCTGTTCAAGCCGCTGGGCATTGAAGATTTCGAATGGGCCAGGGGGGCGGACGGGGTCCCCTCCGCGGCCTCCGGCTTGCGGCTGAACATTCATGATCTGGCAAAAATCGGACGCATGATGATCGATAAGGGCAACTGGAACGGGATGCAGGTCGTCCCCGCCGAGTGGGTAGTGGAGGCGACAACGCCGCAGGCGACGCCGGAGGCCGGTATTCGCTACGGTCTTTTCTGGTGGCTGGCGGGCGAGGGGGAACCGCCCTATTGGGCCGCGGGCTTCGGCAATGGCGGACAGCGGCTGATGTTCGGCGCGCGCAATGACCTTGTCGTCGCAGTCTTCGCCGGACGCTATAACGATCCCGAGGCTTGGCGTGTTCCGGTGAAAGTTATTCTCAATTTCGTTCTTCCGAACATTCGAAATCAATAGCGCACTAGCCGCACGCCGCCTCGGCCCTCGGCATCACCACGGTCTTCGCCTGGATCGGCCATGGCCGGGGTGATCAACCTGATCATCGTCGGCGCGCTCTATTTCACGATCCGGCGGAAGTCCGGCCCGACGCTGAGCGCCGCACCCGCCTGACGCCTGCCGCAATTACCTGCCGAACAGGCGCTTCGTGGGATCGCTCATCATCTCGAATTTCGCATTGGCGACACGGCCCTCGGCATCCTCCGAATAGACCTCCTGAAGCCGGTCGAGGAAATACATTTTGATCGGCGCCTTGTTCTTGATCTCGATCGTGCCGCGCTCGGTGAAGTCGAAATAGGGGGCGGTCTGGCGGTAGACGCGCTCGGAGACATTGATCTTTCCGGCCTCCCCATGCGCTTCCAGCCGTGCCGCCACATTCACCGCATCGCCCCAGATATCATAGGTGACGCGCGTGCGCCCGACGAGACCGGCAATGACCGGGCCGCCATGCAGACCGATGCGAAACTCAAAAAATGGTAGCCGCAGCTTTTGCCGCTCCGCCTTGAGCTGTTCCGCCGCCGCCTGCATCGCAAGCGCGGCGAGGCAGGCCTTGACTGTATGCAGCCGGTCGGCGCTCGGCACACCGGCGACTGCCATATAGGCATCGCCGATGGTCTTGATCTTTTCAAGGCCGAATTGCTCCATGACGCGATCGAACGCCGCGAAATAGCTATTGAGCATGCCGATGAGCATGGCCGGTTCGGCCTTTTCCGTGAAGCTCGTAAATCCGACGACATCGGCGAAGAGAATGGTCGCATCGTTGAAGAAGCGCGGCGCGACCTTGTCATTTTCGAGAAGCTCCCGGGCGATCGGCTCGGGCAGCATGTTCGAGAGCAGGTTATCCGCCCGCGCCTTTTCCCTCTCCAGCGCCGCATGGGCGCTGTCCAGATCGCGCATGGTCTGGTCGAGCTCGATGATGCGGCGGCGATATTCCAGCTGGGCCATGGTCTGGTGGGCGAGGCGGCGGATCGCCTCCTGGCATTCGAAGGCCAATTCGCGCGGCTTGAAGTCCATGACGCAGATGGTGCCGATGGCAAAACCGTCCGGCGTCACTAGCGGCATGGCGCAATAAAAGCCGAGGAAGGGATCGCCGACCACAAAGGGGAAATCCTTGTAATAATCGTCTTCCTTAAGATCGGGGACAAGAACGAGTTCGGAGCCGCAGACAGTTACCGAACAGAAGGCAATCTCCCGCGGGCAGCCTTCAAAATCGGCGGGCAGGCCGTATTTCGACTTGAACCAGAAACGGTCGTCCTCGATGAAGCTGACATAAGCGACGGGGCAATCGCAAATCTGCGCGGCGAGCTGGCAGATATCCTCGAACGCTGCCTCCACGGGCGTATCCATGATGCGATAGGAGCGTAGGGCCGCGTTACGTTCGACTTCGTTTTCCGGGACGGGATAGGTCAAATCGAAGCCTCTCACTTTTGAAGGGCCGGGCATTCAAATGGTGGCGCCTATTGCATGGTGACGTCGTTCTTCATGCTATAGAGAATAAAGAGTACCTCTTCCTTCTCCCGCTGGCCAACATTGTTTTTTTCGAGCGCGTCCATGGCATCGTCGAGGACGGCGATGAATTCGGAATTGCTGATGTTCATGGCTTTATGGACAGAGACCATGTCCGGGCCGGTATAATTATTCGGTCCGCCTGTTCCCATGATAAAGAAATCAGACGCAGACCGTTTCGCCTTCGCCACATCGGTTTCGGCAAACCGCTTCGCGATTTCCGGGTTGCTGACATGGTTATCGACCAGCACGTCCACGATTTTTTCAATTTTCTCAGTGCCGCCCAGCCGTTCGTAAAGTGATGCGCCCATGATCCAAATTCCTGTTTTCCGTTTCCTGAAGGGAAAAGCTAGGGCATGATGCAAATGCCGTCCAGTTCAGAAACTGTACCGCGCCTCAGGACCATATACATTTCTTAAGCAGGACATGACGGTCGCCAACGAACAGAGAAGGAGACCGTCATGCAGGCAAGCTATCGACAATTCTGCCCCGTTGCTATGGCCGCGGAAATCCTCGGGACCCGCTGGACCATCGTCCTGATCCGGGAGCTGGTGGCGGGCTCTACCCGGTTCAACGACCTCCGCCGTGGCCTGCCCAGGATGTCGCCGGCGCTGCTTTCGCGGCGGCTGAAGGAACTGGAAATTGCCGGAATTGTTGAAAAGACAGCCGCAGCTGCGGACCGAAGCAGCCATGAATATCGCCTGACGGAAGCGGGTCGCGATCTGAAGGCGGTTATCGAGAGCATCGGCATCTGGGGCCAGAGATGGGTCAGGACCGACCTGGCGCTCGATAATCTCGATCCGAACCTGCTGATGTGGGACATGCGGCGCAACCTCAAACCCTCGCCGCTGCCGTCGGTTCGCAATGTCGTCGAGTTCCATTACACCGACTTGCCCTCGTCACAGGAATACTGGTGGCTGATCGTCGAGCCGGATGGGGAGGTGGATATCTGTTCCGTCGACCCGGGCTTCGAGGTTGAGCTCTACGTCCGGACGACGCTCAGAACCATGACCTCCATCTGGATGGGATTCTCGACCGTCGCAACGGAACGCAAGACGGAATGCCTTGTCCTTGAGGGCGATCCCGGGCTCGCGAAGAACATGCAGACATGGCTCGGCCTTAGTCATTTCGCCAGTGAGAAAAAGCGCATCTAGCGGGGTCGGTAACGGGTCGGCGATCCTTTACTTCGTACCGATCTGGTCCATGGAGACTTTGCGGTTGAAGAGTTTTTCCGCCGTTTTATAGGCGATCTGCTCGGCGGTCTCGCGCGGCAGCAGGCTGAGCCATTGCCGGTTGAGGGCGATCAGTTCGGAATAATTGCCCCACTGTGCGTTGATCCAGGTATCGGTGCCGACCATCAGCCGGTCGGCAAACCGGGTGAGGATGCGGCGCCAGTGCGGGTCGATCTCGGCCATGGATTTGAGGATGTCATTCTCCCGGAAGGAGGTATCGGCATAGAGCGTCGGATAGGTTTCCATCACTTTCTCGACCACATCGGCGGGCTCACTCATCCCCGCATGGGCCCAGATGATGGTGAGGGCGGGCTCCAGCTCATAGAGAAGATGCACCGGATCGGCCCCGGAATGGACATGGATCGGGATAGACCGCGCCTTCGCCATCGCCGTCACCTTTTTCAGCAAGGGCCGGTCGGTCGGGTCGAGATTATGGATATGAAACTCGCCGAGACCTTCATGCGGATATTTCGCGAGGCGTTCCTCCAGATACTCCTCCATCCCCGGCGCCTTCGTCCAGTTGCCGGATCCGGCATTGCCGTGATAGGGGCGCAACTCGGGCACGATGCGGTTCGGCGCATATTCCCAGAGCATGATCGTTCCTTCATCGGGGGTGGAGGAAACAAGCCCCATGGCGACGCCGTTCCGATCCATCAACTCGATCACGCTTTTGACAGGGTAGGGGCCCCAAGCAGGCTCCTTATAATGGATATGCGCATCAAAGAGCGGCACATCCTTGATCGCCTCTCCAATCGGGGCATGATCCCCATCTGCCCGCGCGACAGTGGCGGTGAGAAGAACGGTGGCAATAAGGCAAAGGCCGGAACGGGGCAGGGTCATGATATCGCCTCATGGGTTATGGAATATGGTTAAGTATAGCATGTTCTCGCGAGGTCTGCAGGGTGTTTCCCCTTGCAGGACGTGATTGGGACGGACAAGCTCATGCGATATTTTCTGGTCCATTACCATGACACGCAATTTGGCTCCGGCAGCAAACAGCCGGATAAATGTTGTCAAGTGTGATGCCCGTCATTGCCGAAATGCTATGAAGGAAATACTCTCGATGCGGAGAGAAATGCCATCTCCTGTCCGTACTATCTTGAAAGAAAACGACCATGATAAGTGATTTGCATTTGCCGTTGATCTTGCTGGCGGCGTTTGTCGCGACGGCGAGCCCCGGTCCGGCGATCCTCGCCATCTCCGGCCTGTCGATGAATTCCGGACGGCGCTATGGCCTTGCAATGGCGGCAGGGGTGACGACGGGATCGCTGATCTGGTCAGTTGCGGCGGCCTTCGGGCTGGGCGCGATTATGCTGGCGAATGCCTGGGCGTTTGAGGTTGTGCGGTATTTTGGTGCGGGCTATCTTCTGTATCTTGCCTATAAGTCCGGCCGGTCCGCGATGACGAAGGGCGGCACAGTAAGCTCCAGCGTTTCCGCTAAATCATATCGTGCGGCCTATGGCAAGGGGCTGGCGTTGCATCTGACCAATCCCAAGGCGATCCTGTTTTTTGGCTCGCTCTATTCCATTGGTGTGCCGCAGGATGCACCGATCTCGTCATTGGCGATTATCATTGGCGCTGTCGCCCTGCAGAGCGCTCTTGTTTTTCATGGATATGCGCTGATCTTCTCCAGTGCGCCGATGGTGGCGGGATATGCCCGGCTTCGGCGCTGGTGCGAGGGCGCATTTGCCATCGTCTTCGCCTTTGCCGGGATCAAGATCCTCACCGCACGGATCACGGGGAACTAGTGCCGCCCCGTATTCCGCTTATTTCTTCTTCTTTGACTTGGCTTTTTTGGACGGCTTGGCGTCTTTTTTCTTAGCCTTATCGGGCTTTTTTGACTTTTTGCTCTTTTTATTCTTCTTCGGTTTGTCGGCCTTATCGGACTTTTCAGCCTTTTTCGTCTTGACGGGCTTGGTGTCTTTCTTCTTGCCCTTCTTTGGCTTCTCAGCCTTCTTGGCCTTTTTCACTTCTTCGGCTTTCGCGGGGGCTTCCATGGCCGCAGGTTTTGCGGGCGCGGCCGGTTTCTCCGGTGCCGGAGCGGGTTTCGCGAGGGCAGAAAGTTTCGGTGTCACGACGACGGCAGGCTTTGCGGCCGGTATAAGAGAGGCTTTCGCGGCGGCAATCAGTACTTTCGCGCGTGCTTCGCCGATGCCAGGAACGGACAGAAGCTGGGCAACTTCCGCCTTTGCGAGCTGTTCGGCGGTCGTAATTCCATTTTCGGTAAGGCTCGTGCCTGTCGTTGGACCGACGCCTTTAACATCAAATACTGTCAGCATATTTGTTATCCTTTTCGCGCGGGTAAAAGGCTGGCGCGAAGGCCAGCCTTTGGAGGTGTCAAACGCCGTTAAGCCGCTTTCTTCAGCGCTTTTTTGGCCTTTTTCAGCTTGCTTTCCTGCTTGGCAATTTTCGCTTTGCGGGATTTAACTTCTTTTTTGAGATTTTTGATCTTTGCTTTTTTAGCCATGATAAAAGTGGTTCCTTATTGGTTTAATTGGGAATGCAGGGCGGTTATTCTGACGGGACATGCTGCTTCAGAAAGTCGCGAATAAATCGCCGGACCTCGCGGGCGGCGCTGGTGTCCAGTTCGTCGCATAACTCGACAAACTGATCCCGCTCCTTACCCTTGATGCGAATGATCAACTGGCTGTCTTTCCGTTCTTTCTTCTTCAGCTTTTTCTCTGCCGCCATCGGGATACGTACTCCTTGCATAATCAGAAGTATATCGAACGCATATCACATGTATATACATTTTATGTTACAATATTGTGTCGGCGCCGAAAAGAATTTTGTCGCCAGTACGTCGCCTGCGGTTACTTGTAGATCAGCGTCCCGTCATCAAGGTCAGCCTCGCCCAGCGTTTCCTTATCGACATAATAGTCCTGCGTATGTACCCAGGGGTCTTTGTCGCCCTGCTTGGGCATGATCTTGAGGGCGCGGGTGAGGTAGCCCGCATTGAAGTTATCCGGGTCGACAAAGGGCTTTTCTGGCATGCCCTTGTCTTCTTCGCGGAGTTCAGGCACGACCATCCGCGCACCTTTCTGCGCCATATGCTTGAGTAAGCGGCAGACAAATTCCGCCACCATATCGGAGCGCATCGTCCAGCTTGTCCGCAAGTAGCCGAAGACCCATGCCATATTGGGAATGCCAGAGAACATGATTGCCCGATGTGACCAGCAGTCGCCGAAATTAAGTGACTTCCCGTCGATGGTGAAGGCGATATCGCCAAGAGCGCTCATATTAAAACCGGTGGCGGAGACGATAATATCGGCTTCCAGTTCTTTCCCGGATTTGAGCAAAATGCCATTTTCCGTGAAATGATCGATCTGGTCGGTAACGACGGAAGCTTTGCCATCACGGATTGCCTGAAACAGGTCCCCGTCGGGCACGAAGGCGAGCCGTTGCCGCCACGGACGGTAGGTCGGGGTGAAATGCGGATCGACGGGCAGGCTGTCACCAAGATACTTCTGCGCGCCCTTGATCAATTCCTCGCGCAACCCTTCCGGCTCCTCGAAGGAGCGGCGGGTGATTTCCTTCTGGTCATAGAGGACCTTGCGCCGCGCAATCTCATGAATCCATTCGTCCGGAACGTCAAGCTCGCGCAGGGTTTCCGCCAGTTCGTCGCGATTGGCGCGGGCGGAAAAATAGGTGGGGGAGCGTTGAAGCATAGTAATATGCCCGGCCTCTTCTGCCATGGCGGGGATCAGGGTCGCCGCCGTCGCACCAGAGCCGATGACGATCACTTTTTTGCCCTTATAATCGAGATCTTCGGGCCAGGTCTGCGGGTGGACGATATCGCCCTTGAAGTCCTTCATTCCCGGATAGTCAGGCGTATAACCTTCGCTATGGCGGTAATACCCTTGGCACATCCAGAGAAAGTTGCAGGCATAGCGCCGGAGATCACCGCTTTCCTTATCGAGCACTTCCAGCGTCCAGCGCTTTTCCTCGCTCGACCAGACGGCCGTCTTCACTTCATGGGAAAAGCGGATATGGCGGCGGAGATCATTCTCATCAAGGCTTTCATCAAGATAACGGAGAATTTTGTCCGCTCTGGCAATGGGGTCATCCTTCCACGGCTTCCATTTAAAGCCGAAGGTGAATAGATCGCTATCGGAGCGGATACCCGGATATTTATGGGTTGCCCAAGTGCCGCCGAACGTGCCTTGCGTCTCCAGAATGGTGAAGTTTTTATTTGGGCAAAGTTTCTGAAGGTGATAGGCCGCATCAATCCCGGAAATGCCGGCCCCGACAATCAGCACATCAAAATATAGGGTTTCGCCCGCATTTTCCTGAGCACTCTCGACCGCTGCATCCATGGTCTTACCTCCTGATCGCCTTCGGCGTTGTTTATTGTTATCTTATAGAATAGTGATCTCGCGGTGGTGCGCAATAGTAGATTATCCTGGCATTAGGCATTAGTCTGGACGCACTGGATATCCGGACCTACGAAAGTGCAGGACATGATGGTAGAAAAAACCAAACTCGTAGAGGAAAGCGCGCTTCACGGGATGTTCAAGCCGGGCGATTTTCTCGATTGCTACTCTGTAGTCATTTCACCGCCTGACCGTCCGCTTGGAGAAATCGTACAGTATCTACTGATTGCGATGCCGGGGTGGGCGCGGATGTTGCTCCGTATACGTGACAGAATTGTTCGTGTCTTTGGTATCAAGACAACGCGGGAGCTTCCCCAGAACAACAGTTTTCGACAATCCGTTGCCGTGGGGGATCATGTCAGCTTCATGAAGGTGTGGAGTGTTTCCGACCGCGAGATTATCCTTGGCGAAGACGATTCCCATCTAGATTTCCGGGTGGCTCTCCGGCGTGAGCCGGGGGAAGAGGGGCTTGTCTCCCTCGCCACGCTTGTTCACCGGCATAACCTCATCGGGCGGCTGTATCTTGCGCTGATAAAGCCGTTTCATATCCTGATCGTGAAATCCCGTTTGGCCGCAGCCGCGCGTCATTTTGAAGCAAAAGTATAAAATTGGGTTGCTAATAGTTGCAATACAGTTTGTTTCTGCACAATATACAGAAGTTGCACTTAGACTTGATACTAATGACAGGGAGTTATGAACCATGGCTGGCAAATTTGAACTTTACAAAGACAAGGCTGGCGAATTCCGCTTCCGCCTCAAAGCTGGCAACGGCGAAGTCGTTGGCACATCTGAAGGCTACAAGGCGAAGGCAAGCGCAGAGAACGGAATTGCTTCCGTAATGAAAAACGCGGGCGACGAAGGCCGGTATGAATTCAAGGAAGGCAAGAACGGAAAATGGTACTTCAACCTCAAGGCCTCTAACGGTCAGGTCATTCTCTCCAGCCAGGGTTATGCCGACGAAGGCGGAGCAAAGGGCGGAACCGGTGCCGTTGGCCGCGCTGCAGATGGTGCAAAGACCGACGACCAGACGTAAGTCTTTTAAAATTACACCTGCAGAGGCCGGGAGAGCAATCTCCTCGGCCTCTCTTTTTGGGAAGAGCAAATGACGCAAACCACTATCGAAGCGACCCTGGACGCCTATTACAAGGCGCTGCAATCTGGCGAGGAGGACCAGATCAGGGAAATTGTCGCGCCGGGTATCCTCGTGCAGTATCACGATGCGACGGGTCTGCTGCCCTGGGGTGGGCGCTGGCAGGGGATCGACGCATTCAGGACATTTCTATCCCATGTGGCGGAGCATCTCGTCATCGAGGAGGTCGAGCAGTTGGAGAAGCTCATCGCCGATGACTCGGTGGTTGTCGTGCTGCGTGGGAAGTGGCTGGCGAAAGCAACGGGCCGCCGGGTTGAGGCGGTTGTCAGCAATATCTTCACCATCAAGGATGGCAGTGTCGCCGGCTATCAGGTTTTCCCCGATAGTGCGGCCTTTGCGATAGCGCTGGATCGCCTTGCTGTGGTAGAGGCAGGATAATAAATAAGAAAGAGTGCGCGCTGGAGCGAGTGAGATGGAATTGTCTGTGTTTTTGATCGTGCTGATGGCAGCGTTGCTACATGCCGCGTGGAATACTTTCGTCAAGATGAATGACGACAGAGTGCTGTTCATGGCGGTTATGATGGCGGGAAGCGCGGTGGTCGCCTTTGTCGCGACCGCGTTTCTGCCACTCCCCGCGCCGGAAAGCTGGCCGTATATCGCTACCTCGGTTCTATTGCATATCGGCTATCCGCTATTCCTGCTGATGGCGTATAAGTTTGGAGATCTGAGCCATGTTTATCCGCTTGCCCGCGGGTCCGCCCCATTGATCGTTGCGCTGGTCTCGGTCTTCTATATCGGGGAGGTGTTAAGCAATCAGGCCATGTTCGCTGTTATGATCATGGCGTTCGGGATCATGAGCCTGTCACTTACCCGCGGCGCGCAGGACCTCTGGAATCCACAAGCTGTCTTCTTCGCGCTCGGCACCGGTTTGTTCATTGCTGCCTATACGCTGACCGATGGCATTGGCGCGCGGCTCGCAGGCAGCGCTCATAGCTACACTTCCTGGATGATGGGTCTGGAGGGGATTCCCTTTATTGCCTATATCTTGATAACGCGACGGAAAAGGGCCTTGCCGCAGATTGCCCGCGTCTGGAAACTTGCCGTCCTGATGGGGCTGATGAGCCTTGTCGCCTATTGGTCCGTGATCTGGGCGATGACGGTGGCGCCGATTGCACTTGTCGCGGCGGTCCGCGAAACCAGCATTATTTTTGCGCTGCTGTTTGGGGTTTTCTTCCTGAAAGAGAAATTGAGCCTGATGAAACTCGCCTCCACCTTTATGACCTTGTTCGGTGTTGTACTGCTCAAGATGAACCGGAGCTAATGCGCATTAAAGTGCCGGACGAAACTCTCTCCGCCCGGCATTTCTCTCAAAACGGGGTGCGCTTCAAAGGGCTACATGTCGATCGCTTCGACCACCTCGACGGTCCCGCCATGCTGGAGGATCGGACAGTCTTTTGCGATGGCAAGGGCAGCATCCATATCAGTTGCATTGACAAGGGTATAGCCTGACAGCGGATTGCTGCCGCCGTTATTTTCCACGCCGTTCGCAGTGACAGTCTTGGACATGCCGACAGGATTGCCGGGGTCAACCAGATACTTGCCATGCTTCTCCATCCATGCACCCCAGGCGGCCATGGCTTTGGCGCCTTCTTCCTCCGTCTCGGGTTTTCCTCCGCCATGATAGGCAAAAACAAATTTGGGCATCTTCTTATCCTCCTTCTGTCATTAAAGGTTAGCTTGCTAGTCGTTCCAGTTTTCTCAAGGACGAGGTCCAGCCTTCATTATGGTTTGCGGCGCTTTCGTCGTCCGGCAGATCGGAATGGATCAGTCGAAAGATGGCTCCACCGGAACCGTTTGGTTCAACCTCAAAACGCACCCGGCTTTCATGACCGCGCGCGTCATTTTCGTCATGCCAGCCCCAGGTGAACTCGACGGAGCGGGGCGGGTCGATCTTGATGACTTTGCCGGTCACCTTGTGGCGACCACCCTCGGCATTGACCATCACCGAAGACCAGTCGCCGGGCTTCGACAGATCAAGGTTATGTTCAGGCACAGTCATGCCCTCCGGTCCCCACCATTTCATCAGGTTCTTCGTCTGGGTGACGAAGTCGAAAACTGTTTCCGGATCGAGAGGGAAATTGCGTTCAAGAGTGAGTGTGCTCATTTTTTCGTGCTCTCCTGTAGTAGGGCGGCCTCAAGCCGGTCGAGGCTCTTCTGCCAGAATTCGCGGTAGCTCATCGACCAGGCGCCAATGGCCTGCACCGCTTCGGGGCGGACGGAATAAAGGCGGCGCTGCGCATCGATGCGCTGTTCGACGACGCCGGCTTTACGAAGGACTTTCAAATGCCGAGAGATGGCGGGGGCGGAAATCTGCCCCACATTTTGTAGCTCCCCGGCGGGAAGCTCTCCCTCCTGCAGGAGTTTCTCGACAATGGCGAAACGGGTGGCATCACCCAGCGCGGCAAATGTACTCGACAGATTTGACATGAATTCTCTATTATTTAACTATTATGTTAAATAATGTATTAGAAAAATACAATTAGTCAATAAAAAATTGCACCGCCCGACGGGGAAGGGGAGTTGCAGGGCTTTTGCGAGGGGGGCGGTGTTTTTATTTCCCGTTTGATTTCAGGCGGATGCGCATGGAGCCGCCTTTCGGCTGCTCGATATCGAAGGCGTTGGTCTTGCGCACGAGGTCGCTCAGTTTCGGGACGCCGTAGTTGCGCGGGTCGAAGTCGGAGTTGAGGTTAAGGAGCTGGTTACCCACGTGGCCGAGTGCGAACCAGCCGTCATCGCTGTCGAGCTCGGCGATGGCCTTCTTGATCTGCTGGGTTGCCTTCGAAAGCTGCTCCCGCGGTTTCTTTGGGGAGCCACCGCCTTTCTGGCTTTCCTCGGCGACGCCGCGCAGGTTCTCCGTATAGATGAAGCGGCGGCAGGCCTGACGGAAGCTTTCCGGCGTTTTCTGTTCGCCGAAGCCATAGACGTCGGTTCCCTGTTCGCGGATGCGGGCGGCGAGGGCCGTGAAGTCGCTGTCCGAGGAGACCAGGCAGAAACCATCAAAGCGGCCGCTGTGCAGCAGGTCCATGGCATCGATCACCAGCGCGATATCGGAGGCGTTCTTGCCTGTCGTATAGGCGAACTGCTGATGTGGCATGATGGCATGCTTGGATAGGATCTCGGCCCAGCTTTTTGAGCGCGGATGCGAAAAGTCGCCGTAAATCCGCCGCACGCTGGCTTCCCCGATCTTGGCGATTTCCTCAAATAATCCATCGGCGATCTTGGACGAGGCGTTATCGGCATCGATCAGAACAGCGAGGCGGGGGGAGCGGGTTTCGGACATCATCAAATCTCTTATCAGGTGTTGTGAAATTACTTCCCCGACAATGCCGTAAGCGCAATGGAGATTCAACTATCTTTCCTCAAAAAACGGCCGCCAGCGTGAACTGGCGACCGTTTCCCAAGAGCAGAGTGTTACGCGGCGAGAGCTTCACTTGTCTTGGCGGCAATCTGCGCGATGCGTTCGCCATAGAGTCGGGCAGTCTCAAGATCGCCTGCACGGGGGCCTTCCTCCGGGCTGGCATCCGACGGCGAGATGGCGAGCGCTCCGGCAAAGCCTGCCGTCCAGTTCACATCATCGGGGCCATGCTGTTTCTGGTTGGACGGAAGCAGGCCCGTTCCGACCCAGATCTGGCCATGCTGCTGCGACAGGGTGAAGAAATAATTGATCGTTGACCCTTTATCACCGTTGACCGAAGCCGAATTGGTGAAACCGCCGGCAATCTTGTCCTTCCAGATAGAGCTGAACCAGGGCTTGGAGCTCTCATCGGCGAATTTCTTGAACTGCCACGCGGGGCCACCCATATAGGTCGGGCTGCCATAGATGATGGCGTCCGCTTCGGCGAGAGTGTCCCAGACCTCCGCGGCGATCTCGCCATTTTCCGGGATCTGGATGTCGGTAACGGTGGCGCTGTTAACGCGGGAAGCGCCTTCTTTCACGGCGTCGGCTTGTTTGGCAGTGTGGCCGTAACCACTGAAATAGACGATTGCGATTTTGGTCATTGGTGAACTCCTGAAGCTTAAAAAAGACGAATAAGTTTATTGCGATGAATGGCACGTAAAGCCTTTACTTTCCTTTTGCAAGTAGTTACCTTTTGGTAAGTATTGAAAAAAATTGGAGATACTGCGCATGGCACCGAAACATGGAACCAATCAATGCCCGATGGAAAGCATTCTCGGCCAGATCATGGGCCCGTGGACGCCCTATATCCTGTGGCTCCTTTCGAACGAGAAGTCTTTGCGCTTCGGCCAGCTGTCGGCGCTTATCCCGGATATTTCGGCCAAGGTGCTGACCGATCGCCTGCGCAAGCTGGAAGGCTCCGGTCTTGTTCATCGCGACTATCAGCCGACGGTACCGCCGACGGTCTATTATTCCCTGACGGCGCGCGGTGCGGAGCTGCATGGTGTGTTGCAAGGGCTCAATGAAGTGGCCCTGCGCTGGGCCAAAGAGGATGAGGAAAAGCAAGGCATTCCGGATGCGGAGATAATTGCCGCCGAATAAAGGGCGTGATAGCTTGCGTATCTCATAACAATAATAAGGGAGGTTCGCGCTATGGAAAAAATCAATATCCAGTTCACCCTTTTTTCGGCCTTTTATTCGCCGCTTATCTCGGTGATGTCCGGCGGATTTCTGAAGGAAGAAGGGCTGGAGCCCAACTGGACCGTCGCCGCACCCGGCGTTTCCGCTATCGCGGCATTGAAGGAGGGCAGCGCCCATGTTGTGCAGTCAGCTTTGAGCCATGGTTTTGGTGCGATCGCCCGTGGGGAGGAGATGACGATTTCCCATTTCGCGCAGATTAACGAGATGGACGGCTTTTTCCTGACGGCGCGGGAGCCGGATCCGGATTTCACTTGGAAGAAGCTGGAAGGGGCGGAAGTTGTCCTGTTCGGCGGCGGGCAGCCACTTGTCATGTTCAAATATGCCTGCCACAAGGCCGGGATCGACTACGACAAGATTAAGGCGATCAACGTTGGCGGCGCGGCGGCCATGGACAAGGCTTTCCGCGAAGGGCAGGGCCAGTATGTGCAGCAGCAGGGTCCGTTCCCGCAGCAGCTTGCGGCGGATGGCCTCGGTCATATCGTGGCGCAGGTCGGCAAACAGATCGGGCCGTGCGGCTTTTCAAGTCTTGCCGCAACCAAGGACTGGCTGGAGAGCGACATGGCGCGGGCCTTCATGCGGGCCTACCGCAAGACACGCATCTATATGAATGAGACACCCGCCGCCGAAATCGCAAAGGCGGAGAAAAGCTATTTCCCTGATATTGACGAGGCTGTGCTCGCGAATTGCATCTCCACTTATCAGAAGCTTGGCTGCTGGACGCCACATGTGGAAATTACCGAGAGCGCCTATGAGGCGACGATGGATATTTTCGCCTATAACGGCCTGCTCGGGGAACGCTACCCCTATGGCCGGATCTGCAGTCTGCCGCCGTCCTAGACCATATAATCGAGGAGCAGACCACCCACGGCGCAGATCAGCAGGACCGGTGTTATCGACCATTTACGATAGAGCAGCAGCACCGCGGCAATCGTGGCGAGGATCAATACCTTTCCATCGAAGGTCGCGAGGGTCGGCTGCCAGAGCGTGACCGGGCCGAATTCCTGCTTCGTCACCTCGGTGAAGAAGACATGCAACGCGAACCAGATGGAGAGGTTGAGGATTACGCCGACCACCGCTGCGGTAATGCCGTTCAGCGCACGCTCCAGCCGGGGCTGATGGGAAATCCAGTCGATATAGGGCGCGCCGGTGAAAATCCAGAGGAAGCAGGGGACAAAGGTCACCCAAAGGGTGAGTGCAGCGCCGGCGAGGCCGAGCAGGAACCCGCCCTCATAAAACGCGGCGAGGAAGCCGACGAATTCTGTCACCAGGATCAGCGGGCCGGGCGTCGTCTCCGCAAGGCCAAGGCCATCCATCATTTCGCCTGCGCTCAGCCAACCGAACTGGTTGACTACATCCTGCGCCATATAGGCGAGCACCGCATAAGCCCCGCCGAAGGTCACCACTGCGAGCTTGGAGAAGAACAGCGCGATCTCGGTCAGGATCGGCACACCCGTAAACGCGCCGATCAACAAC
This sequence comes from Sneathiella sp. HT1-7, assembly GCF_020731145.1. Taxonomy (GTDB): domain Bacteria; phylum Pseudomonadota; class Alphaproteobacteria; order Sneathiellales; family Sneathiellaceae; genus Sneathiella. The sequence continues at coordinate 581,209 of NZ_JAJFZN010000003.1, forward strand.
ACCGGCGCCCACCAGACAACCAGCCAGAATCCGATCCAGAGAGAGGTTTTTAACAGCGATTGGCCGGCGGGCAGGGGCATCGCCTCCTGTGGCTGGATTGTGCCCTTCCGGAAAAAGCCGTAAAGCGCGGCAAGCAGGACAATCAGCGGAAACGGCAGTTCAAGGAAGAATATCCCGATAAAGGCAAGCGCCCCGACGACCCAGGGCGTTGTCCCTTTCAACGCTCGCTTCGCGACTTTCAGCAAAGCTTCGATCACGATAATGACCACCGCCGCCTTGATCCCGAGGAAGAGGCTGCCAACCAGTGGGACCGACCCATAAAAGGCATAGATACTGCCAAGGGCGAGGATGACGGCGGCGCCCGGCAGAACGAACAGCAGCCCGGCCATCAACCCGCCGATAATTCCTTTAAGCCGCCAGCCCGCATAGGTCGCGAGCTGCATCGCCTCCGGTCCGGGCAGCAACATGCAGAAGCTGAGCGCGTTGAGGAATTGTTTCTCGCTCAGCCACGCCTTTTCCTCGACCAGCACCCGGTGCATCAGCGCGATCTGCGCCGCCGGTCCGCCGAACGACAGGAGTCCGATGCGGCCGAAGGCGGCGAAAGTCTCGCTTCTGTCCGGTTTATGGGCCGCCTTAGCATTCATGAAAAAAGCCGGTTGCTGCGTCTATGAAACGTCATCATAGATAGACGCAACAGCCGGGGTGACTGTCAACTGTAATATTATGAAGCGTTCGCGATGCGGGCTTCGACATTCTTCTTGATATTTGCGAGCGCGATATCGGCTTCCTTGTTCAGCCGGTCGATCTGATCATTTGTTGGCGGCTTAGGCCGGGCCGGGTTGATCATGGTGCGGGTGAAGCGGACCTGATCCCCTTCTTCCTTAACGTCATAGCGAACGATGATCGTTCCAATAAAATCCGTCTCGGTCTCCCCGATCCAGAGATGGGGCGGTTCACATTCCGTCACCACCCAGTTGAGTTGCGCGGGACCACTTCTCGTGTGCCATTCCTCAACAAAGGTGTCGCCCTTGCGCAGGGGGCGATCCGGGCTATCAATCTTGTGCGATGCTGCGAGCCATTCGGGCCAGCTGTTGGGATTGCAGACATAGTCAAGAACGTTCCCCGCAGGAGCGCTGATTAAGATACTGTGGCTACGCTTGAAGGAGTGAGTCTCGGTCATTGGGGATTTCCTTTTTTACTTTTTCTTCTTGTTTTTACTGAAAAGGGCGCGGGCAATCCGCTCGTTCTGGATTTCGGTTGTGCCATCGACATAGTTGGCGATGCGGGCGCAGGCGATCTGCCGGCCCAGCGGGTATTCGCGGCGCAAGCCCGCCGCGCCCATTACCTGCATACAATGGGAAAGCTGCTCATCGGCCATTCGGGCGGCGTATTTCTTCGCGTGGGCAGCGGGCAGTTCGGCATTTGTGCCATTCTCCACCGCGAGAACAGCGCGATAGGCGAGAAGGCGCGCGGCCTCCACCTCCGTCTGGGCATCGGCGAGCCGCCAGCGGAGCCCTTGAAAATCAGCGATATGTCCGCCAAAGGCGGCCCGCTCGCTCGCATAGCTGGCCGCGAGATCAATTGCCGCCTCGGTCATGCCGCAGCACATGGTGGCGACATAGGTTCGTGCGGCATTAACACTGTTCATTGCTGCCTTGAAGCCGTCACCCGGCACACTCATCATCCGGATGTCAGGGACGAAATGATCCTCAAGCTTGAAGCCGCCGGTGCCGATGGCATGGCCGCCCATGATTTCAAATGGCGGCACACGGGAAACGCCGTCCTCGCGCGCATCGATAAGAAAGCCCGCAACCCCACGCCAACCCGCCGCCGGGTCCGTCTGCGCATAGAGGAACATCAGGTTCGCATTCGCCGCATTGGTGATCCAGGCTTTCTCGCCATTGATAACCCAGCCGCCATCGACCTTTTTCGCAAGCGTTGTAATAGCGGCGAAATCGCTGCCTGCGTCCGGTTCGGTCAGAGCGGTGCAGCCGATAGCCTCTCCGGCCAGCATTTCAGGCAGGTATTTCTCGGCGATTTCAGTTGGCGCATCACGGGCGATCTTCCCGGCAAGGCCCATATGATTGATCAGGGAGAAGGAAAAGGCGAAGCAGTCTCGTGCGATCTCCTCGGCGATCCGAGCCTTCAGGCGAAACCGTCCGCCAAAGCCACCAAGATGTTCGGGCACCTCAAGACCTGCGAGGCCTGCAAGTGAAGCTGCACGCAATGCCTCAATCGGTTGGCGGCGTTCTTCTTCCCAGTTTTGTGCCTTGGGGGCGACCTCGTTTCGGGCGAGCTCAACCGCGCGGGCGAGCATGTCTTCTTCGGTGCGTGTTAGGAGCAAGTCCATGATAATTCCCGATACTTATTATTAGTTTTCAAGACTATAGCGAAGCAACCTCACCCCGGAAAGCGTGTTTTGCGGGAACGGGATTAATAGGCGAGAATTTTCTCCATACGGAAATTGGTGAGCGTCACGCCATTGCGCATGGGCTGTTGTTTTTTGAGAGCCCGCCAGCCATGCCGTTCAAACAAGGGGCGGGCAAAAAGGCTGGCGTCGCTGGTTAGTGCTGGCATCCTTTTCGCAAGGGCATATCGCTCAACAAACCCGTAAAGCCTCCCGGCGATTCCTTTGCCGATCCAATCCGGATGAACGAAGGCAAACTCAATATGCCCGGTTTCTGTCAGGGACATAAAGCCGATGATTTGGTCCTCCGTCTCCGCGATCCAGGTTTTCAGGCCGTGCATCCTATCGCGCCAGACATCCTTATTGGGCACTTCCGGCGCCCAGGCCAGAAGCTGTTCCTCGGTATAATGCCGCGCCGCGCCGCGCCGGATGCTCTCGAAAAATAGTGACGCTGTCTCCTTCAGATCGAAAGGCAAATATTCGCGTATGTTTATATTTTGCGCGTTCATCTACAAAGATCGTGAGCCAATGAGGAACAGTATATGGTAAAATAGATTTATAGCAGGCGGCAGGGAATTCCAACAGGGAGGAATAGAATGCGGGTGCTGATTGTGGGGGCGGGCCCAACAGGGCTGACGGCGGCGGTAGAGCTTAAGCGTCGCGGTGTTGATGTTGAAGTGGTTGATAAACGCGAGGAAGGCTCGGGTCTTTCGCGTGCAGTCGGGATAACGCCGGAGAGTCTTTTGCTGCTGACCGCATCGGGGGTGACGGAGAAACTGCTCGCCGAGGGGATCCATTTTCAGGAGGCGCGTATCCACCGCCGCGCGACATTATTGTTGAAGCTCCCCTTCAAGGTATCAAAGGCGAAATATGACTATGAATATATTCTTGGTCTGCCGCAGGACCGCACAGAAGCGATCTTGCGTGAGACATTGGAAAGCTTTGGTGTAAAGGTTCGCTATGCGACGGAGCTGAAAGATCTTCGCGACGATGGTGACGGTGTCATTGCCATGTCGGCGGACGGGCGGGAGGAACGCTTTGATTATGTGCTCGGCGCTGATGGAATCCGAAGTCGGTGCCGGGAGGTGTTGGGCCTCGATTACCACGGATATGACCTGCCGGAAACCTGGTCAATCGCCGATGTAAATGCGAAGAATTGGCCGACCCCCAAGTCCTTTACCATATGCCAGTTCGCGCGCGGCGGAGTTGTCGTTGTCGCGCCACTGGCATCGGATCGTTATCGGGTCATTTCCAACCGGCGGGATGCCTTGCACAATCTCCCCATTGAGATGGAGGTTACGAAAGTCAATAGGGAGGGAACCTTTACCATCTCCATCCGTCAGGTGCCGGAGTACTGCAAGGGGCGGGTGTTCCTTGCTGGTGATGCCGCACATTGCCATTCCCCGGTCGGCGGGCGCGGCATGAACCTTGGAATCGCGGATGCCGCGGAATTTGCCCTGCGTCTGGCGGAGGATGGGCTGGCGGGATATAGCGCCGCGCGCCATGCGGAAGGCGCAAAAGTGATCAGGGGAAGCGAGCGGGTACGCAAGATCGTCACGTCAAAAAATCCGGTGATGCGGCGGCTGTTCCGCTGGGCGCTGGGTATCGTTTCCATCACGCCGCCGCTGCAGCGGCGGATTGCAGCCATCATGCTCTACGGATAATGCTGCACTGCAATGTGAATTAGCGCTGCTAAGTTTCTGTTGCAAAGAGTAAAAATACATGGAAAATGTTTCTCAAGGACTATACTAGCCAACAAGACGCTGTTAAAGCGCAATAACAATTTTGACATTTAAATATCCGGGAGGATTAGACGATATGCGTAAAGCATTAATGGTAGCGGCTGTGACAGCCGTGTTGATGGCATCCGGTTCCGCCGCCTATGCGGCATGTGATGCGAACGAGATTGTCATTAAATTTGCTCATGTGACGAACACGGACAAGCATCCCAAGGGGATCGCCGCCAGCCTACTGCAACAGCGGGTGAATGACGAGATGCAGGGCAAGGTCTGCATGGAAGTTTATCCGAACTCCACCCTTTATAATGACGACAAGGTCTTGGAAGCATTGCTGAACGGCGATGTCCAGCTTGCCGCGCCGTCACTCTCCAAATTCGAGCAGTTCACCAAGCAGTTCCGTATCTTCGACTTGCCATTCATGTTCAAGGATATCAACGCAGTCGATGCCTTCCAGAACTCCGATACCGGTCAGGCCATGAAGGAAAGCATGACAAAACGCGGCCTCTTGGGCCTTGCGTTCTGGCACAATGGCATGAAGCAGTTCTCAGCTAATAAGCCACTGGTCTCACCGAAGGATGCGGAAGGGCTGAAATTCCGCGTACAGTCCTCCGATGTGCTGGTCGCACAGATGGACGCTCTTGGTGCGAACCCCCAGAAGATGGCCTTCTCCGAAGTTTATGGCGCGCTTCAGCAGGGCACCGTGAACGGACAGGAAAATACCTGGTCGAACATCTATGGCCAGAAATTCTTCGAGGTTCAGGACGGCACGACCGAAACAAACCATGGCGTGATTGACTATCTTCTCGTCACTTCTACGGAATTCTGGGAAGGCCTCCCCGATGATATCCGCACACAGCTTGATACGATCATCAAGGAAGTGACAGAAACCCGTAATGCGGAATCTACCAAGGTCAACGAGGAAGCCAAACAGGCGATCCTTGCCGCTGGCGGTGTCGTCCGCACCCTGACGCCGGAACAGCGCCAGGAATGGGTTGATGCAATGAAACCTGTTTGGAGCAAGTTTGAAGCCGACGTCGGCGCCGATAACATTGCCGAAGCACAAAAGTTCAATATGACCAACTAAGGTTGGAAACCCGCTGGCGCGGTTGTCTTGATCGCGCCAGCGCTTTTTTGCGTAGCTGACAAGGGGGAGGCCATGTCGGGACACACGCCGCACCGCAAGGGCACATTTGTCGACAGCCTCGAAGAGACGCTGATCGCCATCATTCTGGGGCTGATGACCCTGGTCACATTCGCCAATGTCGTGGCCCGCTACGTCTTCAATTCCAATATTCTCTGGGGTCTTGAGGTCACGTCGATCCTGTTTGCCTGGTTGGTCCTTTTTGGTGTCAGCTATTGCGTCAAGGTAACCGCGCATCTCGGTGTTGATGCGGTTGTCAATCTCCTCTCGCCGCCGGTGCGAAAGTTCTGCACTCTGATTGCAGTGGCTGTTTGTGTTATCTATGCTTTCCTGCTTCTGAAAGGGGGGTGGGATTTCTGGGCGAATTTCGCGAACCTTCCGGCGACGACCGGACGATGGTTCCCGACCGGATTTCAGGAGAAATTCCTCGCCAAGGGCTGGTATGAAACCAACGACGTCTTCATGCCGGATATATTTCAGTTCATTGCCGACTGGTTCAACGATGGCGAACGATATGAGAAAATTCCCCGTCTGATCCCTTATGTCATGCTGCCCGTCGGGATGGCACTGCTGTTGTTCCGCTTTCTGCAGGCAGGCTGGGCCATCTATACAGGCAAGCAGGAACTGCTCATTGTCAGCCATGAGGCTGAAGACGCGGTTGAAGAAGCTGCCGCCAAATTAAGCAGGGAGGAATAGTCGATGGAAGTAGCCCTGCTGTTTGCCATTGTCATTGTTCTTTTGGTGCTTGGCGTTCCCATTGCTATCGCGCTGGGATTAACCTCTATTTTTTTCCTGCTGTCCGCGTCGGACAGCTCGCTCGCCTCTGTCGCGCAGACACTTTATGAGGCGATGGCCGGGCATTACACTTTGCTCGCCATCCCGTTCTTTATTCTCGCCTCCAGCTTTATGTCGACGGGCGGGGTGGCGAAGCGGATCATTCGCTTTTCCATTGCGGTGGTCGGGCATTTCAGCGGTGGCCTCGCCATTGCCGGGGTGTTCGCCTGCATGATGTTTGCGGCTCTCTCTGGTTCCAGCCCCGCAACCGTGGTCGCCATCGGCTCCATTGTCATCGCCGGGATGACCCAGGTCGGCTACAAGAAGGACTTTGCCGCCGGAATTATCTGCAACGCGGGCACGCTCGGTATCCTGATCCCACCGTCCATCGTGATGGTGGTCTATGCGGCGGCGACGGATGTTTCTGTTGGCCGCATGTTCCTCGCTGGTGTGATCCCGGGGTTACTCGCGGGTTTCATGCTGATGGTTGGCATCTATGTCGCCGCGAAATACAAGGGGCTCCCCAAGGGCGACTGGAAGGGTTGGGGAGAAGTGCTCTCCGCCGCGCGAGATGCGGGCTGGGGTCTGTTCCTGATCGTGATTATCCTTGGCGGTATTTATGGCGGTGTCTTCACGCCGACGGAAGCGGCGGCAGTGGCGTCCGTCTATGCCTTCCTGATCGCCAATTTCATCTATTGCGACATGGGTCCGCTACACCGGCAAGGGCAGGATTCAATCCCGCTTTGGCGGAAGCCACAGGCGCTGATCACAGTGTTCTTCCACAAAGATACCCGCGATACACTGTTCGAGGCGGGCAAGCTGACCGTCACCCTGATGTTCATCATCGCCAATGCGCTGATCCTGAAACATGTGCTGACCGACGAGCAGATCCCCCAGCAGATCGCTGGCGCGATGCTGGACGCCGGGTTTAACTGGTGGGTATTCCTGATCATCGTCAATATCATCCTGCTGATCGGCGGGCAGTTCATGGAGCCGTCAGGCCTCATCGTGATTGTCGCACCGCTGGTCTTTCCGATAGCGATGGAACTCGGGATCGATCCTATTCATCTCGGCATTATCATGGTCGTGAATATGGAGATTGGGATGATTACGCCCCCGGTCGGGCTCAATCTATTTGTCACCTCTGGCATTGCGGGCATGCCGATCATGCGCGTCGTGAAGGCAGCGCTGCCGTGGCTTGGTATCCTGTTCGTGTTCCTGATCCTGGTGACCTATATTCCATTCCTTTCGACCTGGTTGCCGACGACCTTCATGGGGCCGGAACTCGTCATCAAATAGGGGTGCTACGCCATTTATTCGGGCGTGTTGTGCCTCCCTATTCTGATTTAGGATGATTCGATTTAGTGTGGATAACTCCTAAAGACGCTAAATATAGGGGGGTTACAGCTTTTTTCTGCTAAATTCGTCGAAACTGTTTGCGAATTCCGTCAGATTGACTCACTATAGTTAATACAGGGATTAGTAAGCGTAAGCGTTAGTATAATGTCACCTTTAGTTGAAGGCCATAAACCGACAATGTCGGCGGCGAGAAATACACGCCAGTTAAGCCAGGCAATCGCCCGGAAGGTGCTGCTTGTTTCTATAAATATTCCAAAGAATAATGATCCATATGGATCGCTCGATACTTTTGTGTTTGGGCATCTCCCCGTCGTCTTCATGATCGCAGAGAGCGCCACAGCGGCAACCATGATGCTGGAAGAAAACCCGGACATCGCCGTGGTGATTATCGATGTCTCTGGGGAGAAGAGCGAGAGCGGCCTCGATCTCGTGCAGAAGCTCCGTGGTGAGATCGGAAACAAAATCATACGTATTGTTCTGCTGGGTGAAGCGGCAGAGCAGACCGGGGCGCAGAACCGCTTCCTCGACTATGACGTCAGTGACTATCGCGATATATCCGCCATCAACCTGCCCAAGCTTTTTACCAGCCTGACCATCGCGCTTCAGTCTTTTGAGCGGCTAATCTCGGAAGAGGACAGCAAGCAGTCGCTTCAGACAATTCTCGATATCACCAAGGAGCTTTATGGTGTTCGCTCAGTAGAGGATTTCTGCCTCACCATCCTCTCGCAACTGCAGGTGATCTGCAAGAATGTGGAAGATTGCTTCTTCGCTATCCCGAATGAACATTCCGGGGAACTTTCTGTGACAGCAGGTAAGGGACGGTATGCCGCTAACAAAAAGTTACGCGTCGGAGAGGTGGTGAGTGAGGATATGTATGAGAGGGTCCTTGCCGCGACAGTGGGGCGTGAAAATGTTTTCGCAGAGACCGTCAATATCCTCTGTATTTCTCAAGAAGAAAAACTAAAAGGCGTGGTCGTGCTGGAAAACCGTGCGCCGCTCACCTTTCTGGAAACCCGGCAGATGGAGTTGATCTGCGCCAACATCACGCTTGGCCTTGAAAATGCGGACATGTTCGAGGAAATTAAACGCCTCGCCTTTAATGATAGCCTGACCGGTCTCGACAGCCGAGCAAAATTCCGCACAGATGTGCAGGGTCATATTGAACGGGTGGCCAAACCGGAGAAGCGACGCCTCGCCGTGGTGCAGTTCACGCTGGAACATCTGTCGGAACTGAATATCGCGCTTGGGCATGACGCGGGCGACGAGCTTATCCAGTTTGTCTCTGAACAATTGACCACCATGTTCCCGCAGGCCATATCGCTCGCGCGAACATCGGGGAACGGGTTTGGCCTATGCCTGCAGTACAAGAATACGGGGGAACTCAAGCAGATCCCGAAGACCATCCACAGTGTGTTTGAACATGGGCCATCAACACGAGAGAATATCCCGCATATCAGCCCCCGGATTGGCCTTGCCATTTATCCAGACGATGCGGATAACGCGACGGCGCTTTGGCGGAATACTAATATTGCGCTCTCGAATTTGAAGGTCCGGAATGGTTCCTACTTCTGCTTTTACAACAGCACCATCGCCAATGATATCAACGCCCGCGTCGAGATGAATAACGCGCTCCGTACCGGTATTATGCGAAAGGATCTCTCGCTTTCCTATCAGCCGCAAGTCGATCTTGAGAGCGGGGCGATGATCGGAATTGAGGCGCTTGTTCGCTGGCAGCGTGAAGGGGGGATGTTTGTTGCTCCCAATGATTTTATTCCGGTTGCGGAAAGCTCCGGCCTGATCGCGCCGATCAGTGAATGGGTCCTGAGCGAGGCCTGTCGCCAACGTAGAGAATGGCTCGATCAGGGGGAGAGTGACTTCCGGGTCGCAGTTAATCTCTCGCTGTCGATTTTCCAGAATGATGATTTTGTCGAATTGATAACGAAAACATTGGCGGATACAGGTTGTCCGCCCTCTCTGCTGGAACTTGAAGTCACCGAAAGTGTGATTATGGAAAACCCGGAGCAGACGTTGGAAAATTTCCGCGTGTTGCGCGATCTCGGCGTTAGCTTTGCCATTGATGATTTTGGAACCGGTTATTCCTCGCTTGCCTATCTCCGGCAATTGCCTGTATCCGCGCTCAAGATCGACAAGGCTTTTATTGATGGCCTGACCGAGAATGATGATGATGCTGCGATCGCGCGAACAGTTATCTCACTCGGGCGCAGCCTCGGTATGAACGTGCTTGCCGAAGGTGTCGAAACCATGGAGCAGGTGGAATTTCTCCGATCCGCCCAGTGCCATCAGGCGCAGGGCTTTCTGTTCTCACGCCCAATCACGGCCGCAGATGTCATGCCCTTTATCAGCGATCCGGATCGACCAGTTTTCCGGCAGCCCAGCCTATTTTAGCAGTTTACCAGGATTCATGATCCCATCGGGGTCGAACGCCTTCTTTATCCGACGCATCAGGTCGATCTCGATTGCCGGTTTGTAATGCACCAAATCGTCGGCCTTCAGGCGGCCAATGCCATGTTCGGCACTGATGGAACCGCGCATTTTTACGGCGATATCATGAACGGCGCGACTGACTTCCTCCCAATGGGAGAGATATTCTTCCCGTCCCATATCCTCGGGCTGCATCGGATTAAAATGCACATTGCCATCGCCGATATGACCGAAAGCGACTGAGCGGAAATTCGGAACAATCTTGGCAACCGCAATATCGGCCTCCCGGATGAAGTCGGCGAAGCGGGAAACGGGAACGGAAATATCATGCTTGATGCTACCACCCTCGGGCTTCTGCGCGGCGGAGATTTCCTCCCGCAGGCGCCACAGATGCTGCTGCTGTGCCTCGCTCGCGGGGACCACCGCGTCCAGCACAATCTCTTTCTCGAAGGCCGCCTCGAGAATGCTCTCCATCAGTTCCTTCAACTCCGGTGTTGCGCTGGAGGAAAGCTCGACAAGTATATGCCAGTCATAACGCGCGGGCATCGGGTCGGTGAAATCCGGTACATGGCGTATCACCATATCAACGCAATAACGCGAAATCAGCTCGATCGCCGTCACCTGATCGCCGCTCATGGCACGGGCCAGGCTGAGGAACTCGATTGCCGCCTCAACGGAGGGAACGGCGGCCAGCGCCACCTGCTGATATTTCGGCTTTGGGTACATTTTCACGACGGCACCTGTCACAATGCCAAGGGTGCCCTCCGCCCCGATGAAAAGCTGCTTGATATCGTAGCCGGTATTGTCCTTGCGGAGGCCCGTGAGGCCGTCCCAGATTTGCCCGTCGGGCAGCACGACTTCCAGCCCGAGCACTTGCTCCCGCGTATTGCCGTAATGCAGGACCTGCACGCCGCCCGCGTTGGTGGAGATATTACCACCGATCTGGCAGCTTCCTTCGGAGCCAATCCGGAGCGGGAAGATAAAGCCATTGTTCTCGGCCACCTCCTGCAGATTAGCGAGGATGCAGCCCGCATCGACAGTGAGGGTACCATTCAGCCGGTCAACCTCTCGCACCTGGTTCATCCGCGCAACCGAGAGGATAATCTCGTCCCCGCCAGTGAAGGGGATGGAGCCGCCAACGAGACTGGTGTTCCCGGCCTGCGGGACAAGAGGCGTTTTAGTTTCCGCACAGAGCTTGACGATGGCGGCGACTTCTTCTGTTGTTTTTGGTTGCACCACGGCGCGGGCGCGGCCAACAAATTTGTCGCGCCATTCAACAACGAAGCCCTGCATATCGGCTTCCTCGGTGATGACATGTGTGTCGCCAACGATGGCTTTCATATTTTCGATTAAAGTCATTTGCCTATCGTTTCCTTTTCGTGCTTTGGGGCCGCCGCGCGGCGGAGGCGGTCATTGATGGCAACACCCAGCCCGATTTCGGGGATTGGGCCGACGGCGATGCGCTTGAAATTCATTTTATCCAGAAAGTGGAGAGCCGAGAAAAGAAGCGCCGTCGCCTCTGTCAGGTCGCCGTTAATGCTTAAATTCACATCGGCGATGGTGTCATACTCGCGCCCGAAGGCGAGATATGCCTCGCCGGGTTCCTTGGCAGTCGCATTGAGCCGGACTGATGCATTGGGCGCATAGTGGCTGAGCAGCATACCTGGGCTCGGCGTGGTGCCATCCGCGTCATGGGAAAGAACCAGTCCGACCGACGCCTCCAGCGCCTCTCGCGTAATTCCGCCGGGGCGGAGGAGGACGGGCTGATCATTTTCAGTGAAACCCACAACAGTGCTTTCAACACCAACAGGGCAGGGGCCGCCATCCAAAACGCCCGCGATTTTCCCCTCTAGCCCGTCAATGACATGCTGCGCTTTGGTCGGGCTGATTCCACCCGACGGATTGGCGCTCGGCGCGGCGAGGGGGCGACCGCATTCTTTTAAGAACTCAAGCGCGAGTTTGTGGCCCGGCACCCGGATGGCCAATGTTTCCAGCCCGGCACTTGCAAGCCGTGAGACCGGACAGTTTTCCACACGTGGCAGCACGAGAGTGAGAGCGCCCGGCCAGAAGGTTGCCGCAAGCCGTTCCGCCGTGTCATTGAACGTGACATATTCCTTTGCTTTCGCGAGGGAGGGGACATGGACAATCAATGGGTTAAAGCTCGGCCGGCCCTTGGCCTCGTATATTGAGGCAACGGCGCGATCATTCGTTGCATCGGCGCCAAGGCCATAAACCGTCTCGGTCGCAAAGGCGACAAGATGTCCGGCGCGAATTTCTTCTGCGGCCTCTGTCAGTCCATCTTTGTCTGTCTTAAAAATTTTCATTGATCATCAATATTCTGCTTATTGCTGCCGGGAGTTTACCCGATTGTATTTCTTCGTCGAGAGGCTTTCGACTTGCGCGAAAGTCTTTTTTCTCCTCGCGGGATATGCCATAACATCCTGACGGTAAGAATAACCATTATATAAGAGGTATCTCCATGGCTGAATATAGCGCCCCCCTTAAAGATATGCGCTTTGTTCTGGATAATATCGCCGATCTTGCGGCTCTCTCAAAGCTGGACGGTTATGAGCATGCGGAATCGGATGTTGTTGATGCGGTTCTGGAAGAGGCGGGAAAGTTCGCCAGCAATGTTCTTTCGCCGATCAATAAATCTGGTGATCTGCAGGGGTCCCATGTGAAAGACGGGGTGGTGACCACGCCCGACGGTTGGAAAGAAGCTTATGCCGGTTTTGTCGAAGGTGGGTGGAACGGGATTTCCGCGCCTGAGCAATATGACGGCGGCGGGCTGCCGAGCGCGGTGTCGCTGGCGACGGTGGAAATGTGGAATGCGGCTAACCTTGGCTTTGCGCTCTGCCCACTGCTCACTCAAGGCGCAATCGAGAGCATCATCGCCCATGGCACGAAAGAGCAGCAGGATAAATACCTCAAAAAGCTGGTGAGCGGGGAATGGGCCGCCACCATGAACCTGACCGAGAGTCAGGCCGGATCTGACGTCGGCGCGCTTCGTTCCAAGGCGGAACCGGCGGAGGATGGAAGCTGGCGGATTTCGGGGCAGAAAATCTTCATCACCTATGGCGACCATGAGATGAGCGAGAACATCATCCATCTGGTGCTGGCCCGTACGCCGGGCGCCCCGGCAGGCACGCGCGGCATCTCCCTCTTTATCGTGCCGAAATATCTCGTGAATGAGGATGGGTCGCTTGGCGAGCGGAACGATCTTAAATGCGTCTCGCTTGAGGAAAAAATCGGCATCCATGCGAGCCCGACGGCGGTGATGTCCTACGGCGATAACGGTAATTGCGTCGGTTATCTGCTCGGCGCTGAAAACAAGGGCATGGCTTGTATGTTCACCATGATGAACAGTGCCCGCCTCGGTGTTGGCGTGCAGGGGCTCGCCATCGCGGAACGCGCCTATCAGCAGGCGGTCGAATACGCCCGTGATCGCAAGCAGGGGCAGGCCCCGGGTATGCCAAAAGGCGAGATGACTCCGATTATTCATCATGCGGATGTGCGTCGAATGTTGATGACCATGCGCGCAAATATCGAGGCCATGCGCTGCCTGATATACCTGAATGGTGCTTGTCTTGATGTGGCACATCACGGCCCGGATGAAATGGCACGCGCACAAGCCATGGGCATGGCTGAACTTTTAACCCCGCTCTCTAAGGCCTGGTGTACAGATCTCGGCGTGGAGACGGCCTCCACCGCCGTTCAGGTGCATGGCGGCATGGGCTTTATCGAGGAAACCGGCGTTGGCCAGTATTACCGCGACGCCCGCATCCTGCCGATTTATGAGGGGACGAACGGCATTCAGGCGCTTGATCTGGTAGGGCGCAAGCTCGGCCTGCAAGGTGGAAACCCGGTGAAGGAAATCTTCGCTGATATGCAGGAAACGGTGACCGGGCTGGCCAAGGTAGGCGATGAGATGGCAGGAATGTCGCTACAGCTTAACCTCGCGGTGTCGGCACTGAAGGACGCAACCGACTGGCTCTATGCCAACGCGCCGAATGATCCACACGCGGCGCCAGCCGGTGCGACGCCCTATCTTCGCATGTTTGCAACAACGGTGGGGGCGCATCTTCTCGGCCGTTCGGCGTTGAAGGCACGGGCGCTACTGAATGACGGTGCAGCGGATACGGATTTCCTGAAGGCGAAAATCATTACGGCTCGTTTCTTCATGGGCCAGATCCTGCCGACAGCCACAGCGCTGCTCGGCCCCGTGACGGAAGGGCCAGAGACTTTATTTGCGATTGATGAAGATTTGCTTTCTGCCTGATCAGGGGGGGGCTTATTTGACGTTAACGTAAACGTAAAATAGAATAACAAGAGCGGCGGGCGTTCTGCCCAGCTGCCATCAGGACGAGTACTAATGACTTATAGTGAAATAACCTACCCCTTTGATACCCGCCCCGGAGACGGCGAGGTTCTGGAAGTGAGCGACGGCATCCTCTGGGTGCGGATGCCGATCCCGATCCCGGGTCTTGACTATATAAACCTCTATCTGATCGAGGATGATGACGGCTGGACGATGGTGGATTCTGGACTGAATACCGGCGATATCCGCGACCATTGGCGCAGTATTTATGCGAAGTATCTCAAAGGTAAACCGATTACCCGGATGATCTGCACTCATTTTCATCCCGACCATATGGGGCAGGCAGGTTGGGTCACCTATAAATGGAATATTCCGCTGACCATGACGTTCGGTGAATGGACCTTCGGACGGATGCTTTATCTGGAGGCCCAGAAGGAAACGCCGGACTATGTGGTGGATTTTTATCGGTCTGTTGGTTTTACTGAGGAAATGCTGGAAAAAGTCCGTGACCGGGGCTTTAATAATTTCCGCCAAGCCATGTCACAGGTGCCCATGGGTTTCAACCGGATCGCCGACGGCGATATCATCACCATCGGCAAGCGGGACTGGCAAGTGATCGTCGGGCAGGGTCATTCGCCGGAACATGCCTGCCTTTATTCGCAGGCGGACGGGATATTGATCTCCGGTGATCAGGTGTTGCCGCGCATTACGCCGCATATCGGGGTCTATCCCGCAGAGCCGCTCGCCAATCCGTTGAAGAAATTCATCGATTCCATTGAAATATATAAGAAATTGCCGAAGGATACCTTCGTCCTTCCAGCCCATAATGATGTTTTTTACGGCCTTCATAACCAGCTTGATTTTTATCAATCACACCATGAAGATCGGCTTAACCGGTTATTGATCGCCTGTGATACACCGCAATCAGCAATCGATCTGCTACCGGTGCTATTCGATCGGGAGCTGGACGAAAAAGACAAGGGGCTTGGGATTGCAGAAGGCTTGGCCCATTGTCATTATCTTGTTGGTGAGGGCAAGTTGGAGAGGATCATGGGAAGCGACGGAATCTGGAAATTCCAGAGAAGCGCCGAACGCAAGGCGGTTGCCTGAGCAATAACAACTCAAGAAAATAATAAAAAATAAAGGAAACAAAGAGATGACAAAAGACCTTTTAGTCGAAAAGAAAGACGGCATTGCCACAATTACCCTGAACCGACCGGAGGCGCGCAACGCCCTGTCGATGGAAATGCGTTCAGGTTTGTATGATGCCTTTGTCGATATGGAGAATGATGACAGCGTTCGTTGTATTATCCTGCGCGGTGAAGGGGAGCATTTCCAGGCGGGCGGAGATGTGAAATCCTTCACTGAATATGCGAAGATGGACCCGGAAGAGCGCCGTAAAGCATTTGAAAAGCGTATCCATACCCTGCACCCGACAATTTTTACCATGACACGGATGCCGAAGCCGATTATCGCCAGTGTGCGGGGCGGTGCGGCCGGTTTCGGCCTTTCGCTAATGATGGCCTGCGATATGGTTATTGCTTCGGAAGACGCCTTTGTCACGCTTGCCTATATCGGGATTGGCACGACGCCGGACGGCTCGGGCTCCTACATGCTCCCCCGGATTGTCGGGCTGAAGAAGGCGATGGAAATTGCCATGCTCGGCGACCGGATCAAGGCGGCGGAGGCCAAGGATCTCGGCCTCATCAATTTCGTGGTCCCGACCGAGGAGTTGGGCGCGGAAACCGCGAAGCTCGCCAAACGGCTTGCTAACGGCCCGACGGTCGCGCTCGGTCGGACGAAGCAGTTGCTTAATGCCTCACTCGGGAATAGTCTGGAAGAACAGCTCTCGCTCGAAGCGCAAGGCTTTGCCTTTTGTGCGTCCAGCAATGATTGGGTCGAGGGAGTAACTGCCTTTAAAGAGAAGCGGAAGCCCGTCTATAAAGGCAATTAACGGGCTCCGGTTCTCGCATGGAACAGGGAGACGGTTATGGCGGATCTGAAGGGAAAGACTCTTTTCATCACAGGCGCGAGCCGGGGCATCGGACTTGCCATCGGTAAACGTGCCGCGGCAGATGGCGCAAATGTCGTCATCGCCGCCAAAACCGCAGAACCCCATGCCAAGCTGAAGGGCACGATTTATAGTGCCGCCGAGGAGATAGAGGAGGCGGGCGGAAAAGCGCTCCCCCTCGTTGTTGATGTGCGGGAAGAAGACATCGTCGAGGCGGCAATGAAGCAGGCGGTGGATACCTTTGGCGGGATTGATATTCTCGTCAATAATGCCTCCGCTATCAGCCTGACCGGAACGCTTGAAACCCCGATGAAGCGCTACGACCTGATGCATCAGATTAATATCCGCGGAACGTTTCTCTGTTCACAGAAGGCAATTCCTTACCTTAAAAAGGCCGAGAACCCACATGTGCTCAACCTGTCCCCGCCACTCAATTTCGAGGCGCACTGGTTCTCGCCCCATGTGGCCTATAGCATGGCGAAATACGGGATGAGCCTCTGTGTCCTTGGCATGGCGGAGGAGTTCAGGAAGGCGGGCATTGCTTTTAACGCTCTCTGGCCACGCACGGCGGTCGCAACTTCGGCAATGGATCTGATTGGTGGGCCAGATGTGCGCAATAAATGCCGCAAAGACACGATTATGTCCGATGCGGCGCATATCATCCTGACCAAGCCGTCACGGGAATTTACCGGGAATTTCTGCATTGACGATGAATTGCTGGCGGATGCCGGGGTCACGGATTTCGCGCAATACCGCTTCGAAGGGGTAGAAGAGAAAGACCTGCTTCCCGATTTCTTTGTCTGATCAGGCGGCCTGACGTAACTCCAGCCGGTTCCAGACATCTTTCAATGCTCCGACGAGTTCAGCCATCATCGCATCATCATGGAACGGTGTTGGCGTAATGCGCAAGCGTTCCAGTCCGCGCGGCACGGTCGGGTAGTTGATCGGCTGAATATAGATGCCATAATCATCAAGCAGCATATCGCTCGCCTGCTTGCATAGTTCTGCGTCATAAACCATCAGCGGCACAATATGGGTGACTGAGGGAAGGACAGGTAAGCCCGCTTCCGCGAACAGCTTCTTGAGGGTCGCGGCGCGTTCCTGATGATGTTCGCGCTCCGCCTGGCTTGATTTCAGGTGCCGCACACTGGCAAGGGCACCCGCAGACATCACCGGAGAGAGCGTTGTCGTGAAGATAAAACCTGACGCGTAGGAGCGAATGGCGTCGACGATATTCTGGCTTGCCGTGATAAAGCCGCCGACCACGCCAAATGCTTTACCGAGTGTGCCTTCAATAATATCAAGACGGTGCATCAGCCCCTCGCGCTCCGCCACGCCACCACCACGCGCACCATAAAGGCCAACCGCATGGACTTCGTCAAGATAGGTCATTGCGTTGTATTTATCTGCAAGGTCGCAGATTTCTTTTATCGGGGAGATATCGCCATCCATGGAATAAACCGATTCAAAGGCGATAACTTTGGGGCGGTTCGGGTCGATGGATTTAAGCTTATCTTCCAGATCGCGTACATCGTTATGGCGGAATATCCGTTTTTCGCACCCCGAATGACGCACACCATCAATCATGGAGGCGTGGTTGAGCTCATCGGACAGGATCACACAGCCTGGCAGTAGTTTGCCAAGGGTGGAGAGCGTTGCATCGTTGGAGACAAAACCGGATGTGAAAACGAGCGCCGCTTCCTTCTCATGAAGATCAGCAAGCTCTCGCTCCAGCTCGCAGATCAAACGGGTGTTGCCGGAAATATTTCGGGTGCCGCCCGCGCCGGCGCCAAACTGGTCCGTCGCATCCTTGATTGCGTCCAATACATCCGGATGTTGGCCCATGCCGAGATAGTCGTTAGAGCACCAGATGGTAATGTCCTGCGTTCCGCCATCATCCAGATAACGGGTTGCGCGGGGGAAATCACCGGCATGACGGCCAAGCTCGGTAAAGACGCGATAGCGTTTCTCGTCTTTCAGAGCGGCAATCGCCTTCTCGAACATGCTTTCGTAATCCATCGTCTGCCCTTAAACTATGCGTGGTCCATCGACTGATGTATTTCTAATTACAGTTTCCGACCGATCCGTGACAAGAGACAAAAGGTCGCAACATGGTTCTGGTCGCGATCATGTGATCAGTCTTTACCGCGCCCTTCCGTCAAACGCCTAGATCCTAGTGGGCCATCAAGACCGGAATGGGGCAGTTATTCAATACTTCTTCTGTGACGGCGCCAAAAAACAGCCGGCGCAGACGGCTGCGGGTGTAGGCCCCCATCACCAGAAGATCGGCGTTACATTTATTGGCTTCGGTCAGGATTGATTCAGCCGTTGACTTACCGTTTGAATCCGTAATCTCGCAACGATCCGCATGCACCCCATACATCGTGAGATAGCGCTGTACGGCCAGTGGGTGAATGTCTTCATCCAGATCATCAACGGCGGAAATCAGCATGACTTTTTCGGCGGTCTGCAGGAAGGGCAAGGAGTAGGAGAGGGCGCGGGCCGATTCCTCCGATCCGTTCCAGGCAAAGGCGACACGCATGCCGACATCTTTTGGCAGTACCTTATCCAGCAGCAGGACAGGCCGCCCGGTCTCTCGCAGTGCCGTATTAATCAGCAAGGAATTGTTGATCTGTTCCTCACCTTCCTGCTTGCAGATAATAATCAGGTCAAACAAACGACCGTAGCTATGAATTGTATCTTCGCTATTCCCCTGCTTTTCAACGAAGCGGGCAGAGGCGCCATCCGCGGTTGGCCGGTCAGAGATGTCATGGATAACCGGCACGCCCATGCGGCCGGCAATTTCCTTGAATTGTTCCCGCGCGCGATGGCGTCGTTCTTCGCCATCCTTCTCCGCCATTTCAATCACGCTTTCGATCATGGTGGAGGTCATCCCCTCACCAACGAAGGCAGCGGCGGACCGCGGGTCAATCTTGATATGGAGCGCATTGACATGGGCACCGAAGCGCGTTGCGAGATTGAAGGCGCTTTCAAGTGCCTTTGCGTCGCTGTCGTTGTTTGCGCCGGAGACGGGAACGAGAATATTTTTAAAATGCATTGAATACCTCAACCTGTGAGTTTTCATTTAAATGTAACACTAAGACCCTAAATCCTAAAGGGTTTTGTCAGCATCTCCGGCTAATCCTCGTCGTCCCGGCCTGTCTCGATATGAAGGGGGTCTTGATGAACAATAGCTTCAGCATCGGGATATTCGGCCATCAGCCGGGCCTCCACAGCGTCAGAAATGGTATGCGCGTCCCGCAAGGAGATGCTGCCGTCCATGTCGATATGCATCTGCATGAACAGCTGCTGGCCGGAGCGGCGGGTGCGCAGGTCATGAATACCAAGCACGCCGGGCTGTTTCAGGACGGTGGCCTTGATATTCTCCCGCTCTTCATCGCCCAGCTCCTCATCCATCAAATCAGCGAAGGAGGTTCGGATAATCTTCCAGGCACTGAAGATCAGGACAAGCGCGATCAGGATGGCAAACAGCCCGTCGGCATAACGCCAGTGGAACACGATGTCGAGTATCAGCGCGAGGATCACGCCGCCATTGATAAGCACATCGCCAACATAATGCAGAGAATCGGCGGAAATCGCCACAGACCGGGTCTTGCGGATTACATGGCGCTGATAAAGGACGAGGCCGATGGTCAGCGCGATGGAAATCACCATGACAATAATGCCAACGTCTCCCGCGTAAACCGGCTTCGGGTTAAGGAGCCTCTCTCCGCCTTGAAACAGCAAAAAAACCGCTGACCCTGTAATGATTGCTGACTGGAAAAGCCCGGCAAGCGCCTCCGCCTTGCCATGGCCGAAGCGATGGTCGCTATCAGCGGGCACGAGTGCCTGACGCACGGCGAAGAGATTTATGACGGAGGCCGCAAGATCGAGAATGGAGTCAACCATCGTCGAGAGCATGGCGACGGAATTGGTGGCGAAATAGGCAAAAGCCTTGATCAGGATCAGCAGCAGCGCAACACTCACGGCGGCATAGGTGGCGCGCTTCATCAAATAGCCGTTTGCAGTCTCTTCCTTCTGTGGAAGTTGGGTGTCTGGATCGGCGGTCACAGTTGGCTTAATCCTATTGTAAATGATTTCGCGGAGTATCTGGTTATCTTACGGGTAAAGGACACTCTCTGTCCAACCTCCGGCGCCCTTGTCATAGCGGCGGCGTTCATGCAAACGGAAGGGCCGGTCGCGCCAAAACTCTATCCGCTCCGGGATGATGCGAAAGCCGGACCAATAATCAGGCCGAGGGATCGCTCCAATTGCATATTTCGCCGCATATTTTGCAACCTCTGCTTCAAGCGTGAAGCGGCCTTCCATCGGGCGGGATTGCTGACTGGCCCAGGCGCCGATCCGGCTATCGCGCGGCCGGCTGTCAAAATAGGCATCTGCCTCTTCATTCGAAACCTTTTCGACGGTGCCTTGAATGCGTATGCTGCGGCGCAGGGATTTCCAGTGAAAACAAAGACCTGCACGCGGGTTGGCAAGCAATTCGCGGCCTTTTTGGCTTCCGAAATTTGTGTAGAAGACGAAGCCGCGTTCATCCGCACCCTTGAGCAGCACCATGCGCACAGACGGATAACCGTCCGCATCGGCAGTCGCAAGCGCCATGGCTGTCGGGTCGTTGGGCTCACTCTTTTCGGCTTCCGCCATCCAGTCCTGAAACTCACTCAGGAGTTCGGTAATGTTTTTCACAGTCATTTTCAGATACTCGTTATGTCACTGCATGCCACTGCTTTGCCGCATTTCATTGCCAAACTTAATCCGCCTCGACGGAATTGTCGACCGGCGACGTTTAAACTAAGATAGGTCCAAGCGAAAGCATTTGAAATGATTTGTGATGGGCCTGTTACTATAAATGTGTTCCCAATCCCTATATAGTGGGAACGGGGATTGCCTGATAGTATGTCAGGATTGGATTTTATGATGACAAGGATTGCAATGATGCGGAAATCAAATCTACTGATGGTCACGGCGATGGCGTCGGCGCTTGCTCTTGCGGGTTGCGCGGATGCCCAGAATAACCCAAAAACAACCGGTGGCGCCATAATTGGCGGTATTGGTGGTGCGTTGCTTGGCTCCATGTTCGGCAAGGGTAAGGGGCAGCTTGTGGCCGTTGGCCTTGGCACGTTGGCCGGTGCGATGGTCGGCAGTGAGGTCGGTAAGACTCTCGACGCGGCGGACCGGGCGCAGATTGACCGCGCCGAGAAACGGGCGACAACAGCGCCGATCGGTCAGACGATCTCCTGGAATAATCCGGACAGTGGCAATTCTGGCTCAATCACGCCGGTGCGCGACGGTAATCATCTGGATGGTCGCTACTGCCGGGAATTTCAGCAGACGATTGAAGTTGGCGGCAAGCTTGAAAAAGGCTATGGGACAGCCTGTCGGCAGCCTGATGGCTCCTGGCAGATTATGAACTAAGGGGTGGAAGGCGGCCACGGCCTCTCTGATAGAGCGGGATCGTCGTGCCGGGTAACAATTTTAATGAGACGTTTTAAGCTATTCACGGTTGGCCTGACGGCGGCGATGTTTGTCACCTTGGGGGCAATCCCGTCCGTATGGGCAGACTTCAACGATGGTGTCGAGGCATATGAGGCCGGAGATTATAAAACCGCGTTCAATGAATGGCTACCGCTGGCAAAGAACAACGATCCGGCGGCGATGCGGAATATCGGCCATATGTATCGCCGCGGTCTTGGCACGGCGCAGGATTATGCCAAAGCAATGACTTGGTATAAACGCGCGGCGACCATCGGGTTTGACCGGGCGCAGGCCAATGTCGCGGGTATGTATCTGGAAGGCGAGGGGGTGGAGAAAGACTACGCCCAGGCTGCAAATTGGTTTGCCCGCGCCGCGCAGCAAGGGCATGTCGTGTCCCAGTATAATCTCGCCTTGCTGCTGGAAAACGGCCTTGGGGTCGAACGCAGTGACAAACGGGCGCTTGGCTGGTTTGCATTGGCCGCAAAGGCGGGTCATCCGCAGGCCCAGAAGAAAGCGGCGGAACTGGCCGCACGCATCAAGAATCAGCCGGATGATGGCGATACGAATGCCTCTGGCGGACCGTTGATCACATCAGTCGAAACACAGGAACTCGTACCGACTGCAGAAACTAAGTCGAGCGAGGTGATTCAAAAGGCTGCAATAGATGAAGAGCAGGCAGATGAAACAGAAGTGACGCAGGTGGCCGAGGGGCTCGCCGCTCAGGAAAGTGTGACACAGGAAGAAGCGGACAAGGCCGCCGTAACATCCGAAAAAGGGGTTCAGAAAAAGGGCTTTTATGAAGCTCTTAAATCCCTCGTTGTGACACAGGGGCGCAAGACGACAGACGATGCATCGGCAACGGCACCCGCTGAAAAACCCGTTGCGGCAACCCCCGCCGAGACGGTAACGGAAAAGAAAGCTCCTGTTCCTCCGGTAGTTCCTAAAGTGACACCGACACCGGCAGATAAGCCAGTTGTTGCGGCGGTTCCTGTTAAGCCGGTAGAGGTTGCGGCTATTCCGGCGCCGGTGACAGCGAAGCCGGTAAAAGCGAGCCCCGCCGTGCAGGCCGTACCGACCGGAACGGGCCTCAGTGCGGCTGAAAAGCTGGAAATGGCAGATCTCGCCTATACACTGAAACAATATCAGCAGTCATTGAGCATCTGGGCGCCGCTGGCCGAAGACGGCAATGCAGAGGCGCAATATCGGCTCGGCGCTCTATTTAATGCAGGTGTAGCGCTGCCAGTAGACCGGGTGCGTGCTTACTTCTGGTGGGACAAGGCGAAGAGCAACGGCTCACGCGAGGCCGCTGCCGCACTCGCTAAGCTGGAGCCCAGCTTGACATATCTCGAAAAAAGACAGATTGATCGGGTGAATTAGTTAAATCCTAAGAAAAATTTCTTATATACTGATTCTAAAGCGACTTATTGATTTCAGGGGCGCATTGGCGTCCAGCATGGCAACGGATGAAAAATTTATACAGTATTCTTGGTGTTTCTAAGGGCGCGAGCCAGCAGGAAATTAAATCCGCTTATCGCAAGCTCGCCAAGCAGCACCATCCGGACGCAAACCCCGGGGATACGAAGGTAGAGGAGAAATTTAAGGAAATCTCCGCAGCCTACAATATCCTCGGCGATGAGAAGCTGCGCGCGCGCTATGATGGCGGCGAGATCGACGAGCATGGGCAGGAGAAGATGGGCGGCTTTCGCGGCGGCCATCGGGCTTCCTCCGCAGGTGGTTTCGGCGGCGGTGGAGCAGAGGACATATTCTCTGAGATTTTTGGTAATTTACGCGGTGGCGGCTTTCGCGGGCGTGTGCCCGAAAAGGGCCGCGATCGAAAATTCGCCATCGAGATCGACTTTATGGAGGCGGCCCTCGGGGGTAAGCGACGCCTGACCATGGGGGATGGCGGACGAACATTGGACGTCGCTATTCCCGCAGGTGTTACAGACGGACAGCAGATCCGCTTGCGCGGGCAAGGGGAAGCCGGGGCCGGTGGCGGTCCGGCAGGCGATATCCTGATCAATGTCACGGTGCTGCCACACAGTTTTTTCCGTCGGGACGGGCAGAATGTCCTGATTGAATTGCCGATCAGCCTGCCTGAAGCGGTTTTGGGGGCCTCGGTCAAGGTACCGACGGTGGATGGGCCGGTTAATCTGAAAGTTCCCTCCGGTTCAAACACAGGTACCAAGTTACGCCTGAAGGGCAAGGGTATCGTCGGCGCAAAGGGCGGTTCGCGCGGGGACCAGATGGTCAGCCTGAAGGTTGTCTTGCCTGATGAGCAGGACGAAGAATTGCAAGACTGGGTGACGAAATGGGCGGAAACACATGCCTATGACGCACGTTCCAAGCTGAAGGCGAAATAGCCGTCATTGGCCGCGCCGTGCATAAGTCTTTTGACTGCCCTTCATAAGCGCTATAAAAAGATAGAATAATTATAGTTTTGTAGACGGGTAATGAGGGGGCGCGTATGACGCAGCACAAGGGTTTGATGGCTGGTAAAAGAGGCCTTATTATGGGGGTCGCCAATAACCACTCGCTGGCGTGGGGTATTGCACAGGCGTTGCATGAACATGGCGCAGAGATCGCGTTCACTTACCAGGGCGAAGCGCTCGGAAAACGGGTAATTCCTCTCGCCGAGAGTGTAGGATCCGACACGGTTCTGGAATGCGATGTCACGGATGATGCCTCGATGGATGCGGTGTTTGCGGCGCTGAAAGAGAAATGGGGTAAGATCGATTTTTTCGTTCATGCCATTGGTTTCTCTGACAAAAATCAGCTGCGTGGCAATTTTTCCGATACCACACGCGACAATTTCAACATGACGATGGAGATTTCCTGCTTCTCATTTATTGCGTTGGCCAAACGCGCCTCTGAGCTTATGAGCGAGGGTGGCAGCATGGTGACGCTGACTTATTACGGATCGGAGCGGGTCATCCCACATTATAACGTGATGGGTGTCGCCAAAGCTGGGCTGGAGGCGGCAGTGCGCTATCTCGCCGTTGAGATGGGCAAGGACAATATTCGCGTAAATGCGCTTTCCGCCGGGCCGATCAAGACGCTGGCTGCAAGTGGAATCGGAGATTTTCGCTACATCCTGAAATGGAACGAATATAACTCGCCGCTCAAGCGCAATGTCACCATTGATGATGTCGGTGGATCTGCACTCTATCTGCTGAGCGATCTCGGTGCGGGTGTGTCCGGGGAAACACATCATGTGGATGCCGGGTATCATGTTGTCGGCATGAAGGCGGAAGACGCGCCCGACATCACCAAGTAAACAAGTTTTCAGGCGGAAGTCCTTATGTCTCACAATAGTTTCGGTCATCTGTTCCGGGTGACGACCTGGGGGGAAAGCCACGGCCCTGCGCTTGGTTGCGTGATTGACGGCTGTCCGCCGCTGATTGATGTCAGTGAGGCGGAGCTTCAGCACTGGATGGACCGGCGCAAACCGGGTCAGTCGCGCTTCACCACCCAGCGGAAAGAGCCCGACGCGGTTAAAATCCTTTCGGGTGTGTTTGAGGGGAAAACGACGGGTACGCCAATCAGCCTGGTGATCGAGAATGTCGATCAACGCTCCAAGGATTATGGCGATATCAAAAGCAAGTTCCGCCCGGGCCATGCAGACTTCACTTATCAGACGAAATACGGCATTCGTGATTATCGCGGTGGTGGCCGCTCCAGTGCGCGGGAGACGGCGGCGCGGGTCGCGGCGGGTGGTATTGCCCGTAAAGTTCTCGGCGACACCATCAGGATCAAGGGCTATCTTACGCAGATCGGCGACAAGGTAATCGACCGGTCCCGCGCCGATATGTCTGAGATTGATAACAATCCTTTCTGGTCGCCCGATCCCGGCATTGTTGGCGAATGGACGGACTATCTCGATGCGATCCGAAAGTCAGGTTCCTCCGTCGGTGCGGTGATTGAGGTTGTGGCCTCTGGCGTGCCTGCAGGCCTTGGTGCCCCGATATATGGTAAACTTGATTCTGATCTTGCCATGGCGATGATGACGATCAATGCGGTGAAAGGGGTGGAAATTGGCGATGGATTCTCTGCCGCCGCGCTCACCGGGGAAACCAATGCCGATGAAATGCGCAGCGGTAATGAAGGCTTTCCAAGGTTTCTCAGTAATCACGCGGGCGGTATCCTTGGCGGGATTTCGACAGGTCAGGATATCGTTGTTCGGTTCGCAGTGAAGCCGACGTCATCAATCCTCAAACCCCGCGACACGATTGATATCGACGGGAATGAGACGGAAATCCAGACAAAAGGCCGCCATGACCCCTGCGTCGGTATTCGCGGTGTCCCGGTGGGGGAGGCCATGATGGCTTGTGTCCTTGCGGACCATCTCTTGCGTCATCGCGGCCAGAATGGCTAAATAAAAAACAACAATAATCTCAAAGGAGAGACTTCATGTCCCAGCCCAAATATGTCCATGCCCTGAAAATTCCCGTACCGGCTCGCGAGGAGCTTGACGAAGGAACGCAGAAATATTTTGCGATATGTGACGAGAAACTCGGCATGGTGCCGAACGTATTGGCGGCCTACAGCTTCGATAATGCGAAACTCCGCGCTTTCTCAGATATGTATGGGGAGTTGATGCTGGGAGAGTCTGGCCTCTCGAAGCTGGAGCGGGAAATGATTGCCGTCGCGGTTTCCTCTGTCAATCAATGCTTTTACTGCCTGACGGCCCATGGCGCAGCGGTTCGGGAACTCTCGGGCGATCCGATCCTCGGGGAATTGATGGTGATGAACTACCGTGCGGCGGAACTGCCCGCAAACCAGCGCGCGATGCTTGATTTTGCCTACAAGCTGACCAAGACCCCGAACGAGATGGAGGAAAGCGACCGGCAAGCATTGCGTGATGCCGGCTGGACCGATCGCGATATCTGGGATATCTCCGCGACGGTCTCTTTTTATAATATGAGCAATCGCATGGCCATGGCCATCGACATGATGCCGAACGAGGAATATCACTCCCAGGCGCGCTAGATAGTTGTGACGGCTGCTGCGTTCCGGAACAGATCGGCGAGGAGGCGACCGGCGGGGCCGAGTTTTTCCGGCGCAGGAACAACGAGGTTGAGCGGCACAAGTAGTTCCAGCTT
This sequence comes from Sneathiella sp. HT1-7, assembly GCF_020731145.1. GTDB lineage: Bacteria > Pseudomonadota > Alphaproteobacteria > Sneathiellales > Sneathiellaceae > Sneathiella. The sequence goes on from NZ_JAJFZN010000003.1 coordinate 607,995, forward strand.
GTCGCGGGTGTTGAGAGGGCGGAGATCGCCATAGCTGATGTCTTTGTCGATCATATGGGCAGGAAGCCAGCAAAAGCCATGGCCCGCTTGTAGAATATCCCGTGCCTGATGAAAATCGCTCACCGTCCAGCGCTGCTCTGATTTCAGCCAACCGATTGACGTCGGTAGCTGCTGGTCTGTCCGGTCGCTGATGACAATCTGCAAATGGCGGTGCAGTTCACCGGTTTCGACCGGGGTCTTGTTAGTGACAAGCGGATGGCGTTTATGAGCATAAGGCGCCATTCTCACAGCCATCAGGGGGGAACCCAGAAATCCCTGTGGGACAATCGGGCTGACCACCAGATCGGCGGTGGCTCCGGTAATAGCCTCCACCGCGCCGTTCAGGATAACGCTGTCAACCTTTAGGCGGGTGCCCTGTCCCTGTTCATGAAACCGGGCGAGAACGTCAGCCAATAACCCCGGCGGATAGATCCCCTCTACTGCGGTGGTGATTTCCGTCTCCCAGCCTGCGCGGGCGGTTTTGGCAAGCTGTTCCAGCTCCTCCGCATCCTTAAGCAGCCGTTGGGAGCGCCGCCGCATCACCTCTCCGATAGGGGTGAGCTGAACTTTTTTGCCCGCCACGGTGAGCAATCTGACGCCGAGTTGGTCCTGTAGTTTTTGCACCGCGTGGTGAAGAGAGGAATGACTGCGGTTCAGCTTCTCCGCCGCCTGAAGATAGCCGCCATGGTCGATAACGGCATTAAAAACCTGCCATTGGGTGAGTGTCGTGGTCAGCATGTCTAAATTATAGACAATATATGCCGAAATTATTCAATTTATATTCTATAAATCCGACATATATTCTGCGAATAATTATTAACTGATGCTGGAGTTGATGACAATGCTAGAGAAACTGAACCCTTTGTTTGACCTTGCTGGCCGTATTTTTATCGCGGTCCTGTTCGTCCCTGCCGGTTTCGGCAAGATTACCGGCTATAGCGGGACAGCCGGATATATGGAATCTGTTGGTGTGCCGGGCATTCTGCTCCCGCTCGTGATTATTGTGGAACTTGGCGGCGGTCTTGCCATTCTCGCGGGCTGGCAGACGCGGATCTGGGCCTTCCTGCTCGCCGGATTTACCCTGGTGTCAGGGTTGCTCTTTCATCTCCAGCCAGAAGACCAGATGCAGATGATCATGTTTACCAAGAATATTGCCATCGCAGGCGGGCTCTTATTTCTCGTCGCCAATGGAGCGGGTGCTTATAGCCTCGATCGGCGATCAAAACAGGCTTAGACAAGCTTAATCATGGCGGGGACTGCGCCAGCCTGCGGCGAGCGCTTCAAGCTCGGAACAGAACCAGCGCTCCCCGTTATTTTCATTGATCCGCGTTGCGCTATACCACCGACTACCCGGTATATGATAGATTCTGCCGTTCTCGCTGATATTCCCTTTGATATTGCAGTCGGTACCCTCATGCGCGACCACTGTGGCAACGCTTTGATCCCGCCGCCATGCCCAGGGCATGCGGAAACTCCCCTGCCAGAGACCGAGACCGGCGGTTTTTGCCGCCGTTTCGTCCGGGGCGTATTTCGTTGAAAAGCGGCGATATGCAACGGCCCAGCCCGCACGAACCATTTCCGCGTTGAGATCACGATCTTTGAGATAGCAAGTGGCAATCAAGCGGCCATATCTGTCTCTTTCCTTTCCCTTGCATCGGAGGGATTGTGACCCGACAAGGCTTTTGAGATAGGCGCCAGCCTCTGTACCGCAGGCATAGCTTTCCGTTTGATCATTAAAGCAGGTCTGATCCGACTCCGGCGCATCAATCCCGTTCAAACGAATTCTCTCTCCGGCCAACCGGATCGTATCGCCATCAACCACATGGGCAGGGCCGTTCAACACACCGGTATAGGATGAATGGTTTTGGGTAGAGGGCATATCCGGCATCAGGCCAATTGCCGTTCCCGCAATAACGCTGATAACACCGATTGATGCAAACTGCACAAGACTGCCTTTCCGCTTATTCTCGCGCGCCCAGGGGGAGCGGAACTTAGTTTTGGGAAAGACGGACAAGCCGGGCTCCTTGTGAACGGAATTCTTGCAATCCGATCAATTTTGGAGCGTAAAAATTAAGAAATGGTAATAGCCCGGCGTGTTTTTTGCGGTTTAGCGTGTTTTGGAGGCTGCGTCTGTAAGGATATTGATCTCAGCGCCCTTTTTATGGGCGTTTTCCGAGATATGCCGCCGCCAGGCGCGCGCGCCGGGTCGCCCCTGAAAGAGGCCGAGCATATGCCGTGTGATGGAGTTGAGCGGTACGCCCGCCTTCATCTCCCGCGCCACATAGGGGAGCATTTGATCGATCACCTCGCGCCGCTCCGGGCTTTCGTCATCGGCGCCGTAGTGGCGCCGGTCGATCTCGGCGAGAAAATACGGGTTCTGATAGGCCTCCCGCCCGATCATCACGCCATCCACCTGCTGAAGATGGGCGTCAATCTCCTCATGGCTGGAAATCCCGCCATTGAGGATGATTTCCAGCTCCGGCATGTCCTGCTTCAACCGGTAGACGCGGTCATAATCGAGCGGCGGGATGGTGCGGTTCTCCTTCGGGCTCAGGCCCGTGAGCCAGGCCTTGCGGGCATGGATGATAAAGGTTTTGATGCCCGTCTCCGCCACCCGCTCGATAAAGCCCTTGAAATAGTCATAGCTGTCGAGATCGTCGATGCCGATGCGCGTCTTCACCGTGACGGGGAGGGAGGTTGCCCCCTGCATCGCCGCGACGCAATCCGCCACCGTCTCCGGCTCCGCCATCAGGCAGGCACCGAAGCGGCCGTTCTGCACCCGGTCGGACGGGCAGCCGACATTGAGATTGATCTCCTGATAGCCATAGTCTTCCGCGATTTCCGAACATTTGGCCAGCGCCTCCGGCTCACTCCCGCCGAGCTGCAGGGCAAGCGGCTGCTCCGCTGGATCGAAACGCAGAAAGCGATCCGTATCGCCAAACAGGATCGCCCCCGTCGTCACCATCTCCGTATAGAGAAGGGCGCGCGAGGAAATGAGGCGCAGGAAATACCGGTCATGCCGGTCCGTCCAGTCCATCATGGGCGCGATACTTATGGTGCGGTCTAGTTTGGTCACAGGGGCCTCAGTGTTCATTTCCGGTTTAGATATAGGGATATGAACCTAAAACCAAAGAAAAATTGATATTTAGCATTTTAAGATGGGGTGTAAGCGGCAAAAATTCTTGAGGAGTCGATCTATAGGCGCGCGTTAATGTCTGTTTACTGCAGATCAGCAGACGAGTTCATCCGATGCAAACTCGTCTGCTAATGACCTGAAGCAGTCGTCTGAAAAATGGAAATTTAGTGTATATTTTCGTAATATGTTATACGAAAATATGAGACACCATTACGTTCCACAATTTTTACTACGTGCATGGGCCAATGGCTCACTTGACGGAAAAGTCGAGGATATCCGGCTTGATTTGAATGGTTTTCCTTCTTCGCGACGAGCCCCTAAGTCAACAGGCTATAAAGATGATTTATATGCCCTGTCCAAGCCTGTTGTTGCTGGCATGAAGAGGCACGATATTGAAAAGATATTCTTAATGCAGGTTGATAATCTCGCAGCCAGAGCGCATCAGAAACTTGTTGAACACGGACTTAGATCATTAACAAATAGCGAGCGGTCTGACTGGGTCCGTTTCTTGATGTCTTTGCGCGTTCGTCAGCCAGATATTGTCCAGAAACTAAAAATTGAATCTGAGGAACAGTTGACCAAGACACTGGCACAGCAACCCGAAGAATATGATGTAATCTCTGAAAATGGTGATCCACCAACACTTGTTGAATGGACAGAGCAGCAATCACCTGGGCACATTGAAAATTTTGGCTTGTTGTTCTTTCATGAAATAGCAAGCAATCCTGAAGTCGGCGATAAAATTTTCAAAATGAAGTGGTGGCTTTGGGACTTTACAAATGTTTCCTTTGATCTGCTGTTAGGCGATCACCCTTGTGTTTTTACTAAGGGAATTGATGATCCAAACTTGATCATCGCGTTACCAATTTCTCCCAAGAAAGCATTTATGGCAACAAACTCAGAAGGCGTTGCTGCTACAATAAGGAAGCAAGTTCCTAAGCAACTTGCCATGCGTCTGAACGAGTCATCTCTTAATCAAGCTCGTGCTCGTATATACGCACGCAACACTTCTCCAAAGCGGTTCATTCAGAATCGAGCGCATTTCCGCTCAGAAGTAAAGATTTGCTAACTTTCTATGCTTTGATTAGGCCGTTCATCAAAGCATAACCCTTGCCCAACGCGTGCAATCGGCGCTACACTTCTTCGCAAAAAGGAGAAGAAAATGGGACAAACCCTTCAATCCACCACCGGCTTCAGTGTTAAACCGCTGGACAAGTCCTTCGGTGCTCTGGTGCGGGAGATCGATCTGCGCAGCATTGATGCGGCAACCTTTTACGATCTCTATCAGGCCTGGCTCACCTATGGCCTGCTGATCTTTCCGGGGCAGGGGCTCGGAAAATCCGAACAGGTGGCCTTTGCGCGGCGCTTCGGCGATCTGATCGAGGAGCTGAAGGCCGTCGAGATCAGTAATGTCAAGCCGGACGGCAGCCTGCGCGATGCGCCGGACGATGACATGATGAAGATCATCCGCGGCAATATGCACTGGCACCAGGACAGCACCTATATGCCGGTCCAGGCGAAGGGCGCGGTGTTCAGCGCCCATGTCGTGCCGAAGCGGCAGGGCGATACCGCCTTTGCCGATATGCGCGATGCCTATGATGCCCTCGATGAGGCGACGAAGGCGCGGATCAGCACGCTCTCGGCCTATCACTCCCTCGAATACAGTCAGCGGGCCGTGGGGGAGGAGACCAAGAAGGAAAACAGCGAATATATTGGCTATGGCATGAATGTGGGCGAGGTGCCGCTTCGCCCGCTGGTCAAGACGCACCCCGAAACGGGGCGCAAGGCGCTGGCCGTCGGACGTCATGCCTATGGCATTCCGGGCCTGACGGAGGCGGAATCGGAGGAGCTGATCGCGCGGCTTAACAATTTTGCGGTGGCCGACGAGCGGCGGATCTATCAGCACCGCTGGAGCGCCGGGGATATTGTCGTCTGGGATAACCGCTGCCTGATGCACCGCGCCTGCGAATGGGATTTCTCCGAACCGCGCATCATGCTGCATTCGCGCATCGCCGGCGACCCTGCGACTGAAATGGCCCTGTCACAGTAAATCTGCGCGTTATTTCACGCCCATGGAATCTCGTCTGTCCGGCTATTTTGCCGGGCAGGCAATCCAGGCGTTACTTCTAAAATAGTAGTCTGCCTCAGCGCGCCAGATTTTTCTGTAATAGATAACTGTGCGATTGATCTCCTTCTCTCTTGACCTAAATCAAAGCAATTGGTCGCGTAGCCAGTTAGATTGAATAATCTGAATTGATCACAGCAGGAGGCGGCATATGACCAAAAAATCCGATAAATCCATGAATGGTGAATTCCTTCAGCCAATAGGCATTCCTTTCAATATTGAGGCAATGGCTGGGATGAACCAGAAATTCTACAAGATGATGATGTCCTGCAATGAGGAAATCATGAATTTTGGCCGCAATCGGCTCAAAGAGGATTTGGACATGCCTCAGAAGCTCGCGGAATGCAAATCGCCGCAGGAAATGATGGGTGTCTGTCTTGGTTTTTATCAGACCGCATTCAAGCAATATACGGATGAGGCGGGGGAAATAACTCGCATCTACAGGGATATGGCCGCCGAAGCGCCGGAAATATTCAAGTCGATGCCAGAGTAGCGCTTATCGCGCTTGGTTCGGTAAACTTCCTGCGAATGTCGCGCCGCTACTGATATCGGGGGCGGCGATGGACATGTTATTTTCGAAAAATAGCTAGGTGGCTCCGGGCCTATTTCGGCATGTGCTGCATGTTTGCTTTGCCCCGCAATGCGACTTCCTGTAAAAGAGCGCAAACAGGAACAGATTCAAGCAGTTTTAGGAAGCAGCCGCCAAGATGACTCGCCACCTTATTACCTCCGCCTTACCCTATATCAATGGTGTCAAGCATTTGGGGAACCTGATCGGCTCTATGTTGCCGTCCGACCTCTATGCACGTTATCTGCGGGCGCGAGGAGAAGAGGTGCTGTTTATCTGCGCCACCGACGAGCATGGCACGCCTGCTGAACTCGCCGCCCGCGAAAAAGGACAGGATGTGGCGGAGTTCTGCGCGGAGCAACATAAGGTACAGGCCGATCTCGGCGCCGCATTCGATCTCACTTTCGATTATTTTGGCCGCTCGTCTTCTCCGCAGAATAAGGAATTGACCCAGCATTTCGGCAACAAGCTCTATGAGAATGGCTATATTGATGAGCGCGTGACACGGCAAGTCTATTCCATCGATGATGACCGCTTCCTGCCGGACCGCTATGTGGAGGGAACATGCCCGCATTGTGGCTATGATAAAGCGCGCGGCGATCAATGCGAGAATTGTACGCGGCTTCTCGATCCGACAGACCTGCTGGAGCCCCGCTCGGCGGTGTCGGGCAGCACCAATCTTGAAATCCGCGAGAGCAAGCATCTGTTCCTGCTACAGTCAAAGCTCGCCGATGAAATTCGCGTCTGGGTCAACCGTCATCAGGATTGGCCTGTACTCGTTTCCTCCATCGCGTTGAAATGGCTGGATGAGGGGCTACATGACCGTGGTATTACGCGTGACCTTAAATGGGGCGTACCGGTCGATCGGGCAGGGCTGGAGGATAAGGTTTATTATGTCTGGTTCGATGCGCCGATTGAATATATCGCGGCAACCAAGGAATGGGCCGATGAAGATCCATCAGGCCGAGACTGGAAAAGCTGGTGGTATGAGGCCGAGGATGTGCGTTATGTGCAGGTGATGGCGAAGGATAATGTGCCGTTTCATACGGTCACCTTTCCCGGTACTATCCTCGCCAGTCGTGAGCCCTGGAAGATGGTTGATTATATCAAGGGATTCAACTGGCTAAACTATTACGGCGGGAAATTCTCGACCAGTCAGAAGCGTGGCATTTTCATGTCAGACGCGATCGAGCTTCTGCCCTCCGACTATTGGCGCTATTACCTCCTCGCCAATGCACCGGAAACCTCTGATGCCAGTTTTACCTGGGATGGCTTTGCCGGCACGGTGAACAAGGATCTTGCTGATATCCTCGGAAATTTTGTCAATCGGACGTTGAAATTCTGCACATCCAAGTTTGGCGATCAACTCCCTGAAGGCGGGGAGGCGGGTGATGCGGAAGCGGCACTTGCCAAGGCACTGACCGAACGTCTGGACGCCTATAACACTCATATGGGAGAACTGCAGATTCGAAAGGCCATGCAGGAACTGCGGGCGATCTGGGCGCTTGGCAATGAGTATCTGACGGAGACAGCCCCGTGGACCGCCTTCAAGACCGATCCGGATGCTGCGGCGCAGTCCTTGCGCATCGCCATCAACCTTATTCGCATCTTTGCGGTATTAAGTGCCCCGGTCATTCCCAATGCCGCGCAGAAGATGGCGGCCTGCGTCGGTTTGACGCTTGGCGCAAACGATTGGATCGAGGGCGATATGATGACGGAACTGCAGACGCTGCAATCTGGACATGGTTTTGAAATTCCGGATGTCTTATTCCGTAAGATTTCTGACGATGAAGTTGCCGCTTGGGAAGAACGTTTCGGCGGAGTATCATAAGAAAACGGCCTGTATTCGGTCCTATTTTTCCGTGAATTTTATCCAAGTTAACTCTAGTTATTAACCGGGTTTTAAGGCCTATTCGCTACTCTTTTGCTTATTTTTGCAAAAGGATCGTTTAGCGATGACATTAGGCAAGCTTCTAAAACGCAGGATCCTGAACGCGTTTGCTCAGGATACCCTTGGCGCGACAGCAGTTGAGCTGGCGATGATCGCGCCTGTGCTGATTCTGGTGCTGGTCGGTATCATCGAGCTCAGCATGGCGATGTTCATCAATACGGTGGTAGAAGGCAGCCTGAAAGACGCCTCCCGCCTTGGCCTGACCGGACAGATCCAGGATGGCGCCAGCAATACTCAAGCCCTTGTCGATATGCTCAACGAAGCCTCTCTCGGACTTCTTGGGCTGACGACCGGTGATGTAACAACTCTCGTCTATGAAAACTTCTCCTATGTGGGGCAGGGCGAGGAATATACCGACTTGAACGGCGATGGCAGTTGGACTCCCGGCCCATACACCCATTCTGACGGCACGATTTATCCAGATGGTGAACCCTGGGTTGAGGTGAACGGCAACGGTGTTTATGACGAGGATTTCGGTGTTGCCGGGCTCGGCGCACAAGGAGATATCGTTCTCTATACTGTTGAGTATAACTGGAATTTCCTCAGCGGTCAGGTCATCCCGATCCTGGAGGGAGTTATTCCCATGCATGCATCCATTGTGGTGCGAAACGAACCTTATTAATACGCTATTACCTTCAACTGAGGTCTAATATGAAGCGTTTACTTAAATCTACTGGCAGTCGAATGCTCGGCCATATCGGCGAGTTTATCCGTAACCATCGTGGCGTGGCCATGGCGGAATTTGCTTTGATGCTGCCGGTGTTGATGCTCCTCACCGCGGGCAGTTTTGAAGTCGCACGCTATGCCCTGATGACGCAGAAATTGGATCGGATCGCGGCAACGCTATCGGATTTGATCGCGCGATCGACTATTGAGGATATCACTGAGGTTGAAATCTCCAACATTATCGATTCTGCGCTTTATATGGCGCAACCATTTGATATTTCTGGTGATAACATGATTATCCTGACGTCGGTTCAGGGTCGAGCCGGGGAAGCACCGGAAATTCTCAGCCAGCGGGTTTCTGGATCAATTACTGGCTACAGCAGTAATATTGGTGACACAGTTGGTGGTGACGCGAGCCTGCCATCGGCCTTTCCTGATGCTGGCTCTGGCGAGACATTGGCAGATGGGGAGACCTTGATCATTGCTGAGATCTACTATGACTATAATCCCTATCTCATAGGTGAAATCGGATTTTTTGGGGATATGATGCTGCGGGCGCGTGCCTATTTCCGGCCTCGATTTACCGACACGATCACCTTCCCGGCATCACCGTAGACAAAAAAATTCTCTAAAGCATATGCTTGTCCAACAAGGCCGCCCTATATCATGGGGCGGCCATTTTATTGCTTATTGCTGCGCGCCCGGACGGTGCGTCCGAATGCATACAAAACCACATGGCGTGAAGAAGCAAACCGACGGCAGAGTATATCTGCCCTCTCCGGAACAGTGCGATGATTTTGAGTGGAGCTACCAGAGGGCCCACGCACGCACCCGTGGGGAGAGGCGGTGGATGGAGGCAGAAGGAGGAGTGGAGTGCTGTCTCTGAGGACCAACTGATGCAAAGGCCACCCGTGCCTGGATGTGCGAAAAAAAAGAGCGGTGGCCAAAACCACCGCTCCTTAATTTGGAGTATCTCTGTTTATTTCGAGATACGCAGGTTACTAAGTTCCTCACCGATGGTGTTGAAGTTGTCAGCGAGCTCGTCTGCAGATGTTGCGACAAACGCATGCTTGGGCGATGTGGCGCAGTCTCTCATCATGGTGGAGTTTCCGTCTACAAGCAGCACTGTATAGACTATAACCCCGGCACTTTTCATCGCCGAACAGGTCGCGAGAACCTTGTCGTCAACTATATCTGGATAGCTCGAATAGCTACTGCTGTTGAGAGCACTTTGTCTGAGAAAGCCTCGATAATCATATTTGCTTGTTGAAGGAGTTGTGTCGAAAAGCTCCTGGCGCGCATATGCATGATAAATATCATAAGAGTTACTATTCGTGCCGAGTGTGTTGAGCCCATCTGTCATCAGGACAACAACTTTATCCATAAACTCTTCGCCATAGTTGAGCGGCAGTGCGGAATACCCCGTCGGAAGATTTAGGGTTGATGAACCATACCATTCACCGCGCCAGTGTGGAGAGAGTGCACGCCAACCCCAAACCATGCCTAAGTTAACGGCCGTGCCGCCGTTCGCATCCATGGAATCAATATGAGATTTGATTGTACTCTTTTCGGCTGTGAGCGGTAGAACCTTGCTTGTCGGGCAATATTTATTCGGACCGGTAGAAGAGCCAACGGAGTAATAATTACCCTTACTGGATTTATACTTCTTCCAGTCATTGTTTGTTTCGCTGTCCCCACCACTGTTATCGCCATGGAAATCGTTATCCGAATCCCGGAAATAGTCATTCCAGAAATAGGGTACGAAATCGTCATCCGGCGGGTCATCGGACGTATCGACCGTCCCACCAAGAAGATGATCCCGCATTTCGACGCAGCCTTCCCAGCCATAGACAGTGTCGTTAACACCATCGCCCGTGACATCGCGGCCAAGGGTCGTATTCGACGAATCCTGGGTAAAGATGCTTGCCGAGTTGCTGGTGAGGTTTGTTTTATAGCTGTTTTTTAGCCAGTCTATATTCTGTGGCCCCACATTAACGGCCATCGTATAGGGAACGATACCAACCCAAAGTTTATCCTTGGTTTCATCGTTGCCGTAGAGAATATCTACAAGGTTTTTTGCGGCCGATTTCAGTTCCGTCATGCGCGTACTGCCGCTGAGGTAAGAATCCATTGATCCTGTGTTATCCAGGACCAATACAAGCTCCATCCCGCGGTTGTCGCGTTTGATTTCGGTCACGGCGCCGACGGCAAGCGAAGGCTGACCCAATACGTTCATAAAAGTCGTACCCAAGTCTGCGCGAACATTGAGCGAAATATTCTCTCGTGTCGAATCCCAGGTGACTGTTGATGAATCCATTGTTATCGTGGAGGTGCCCATAAAGCCCGATGGGAAGTTTGCGTCGAAATATTTCTGTGCATCGGCGTAAATTTCTGCATCCGTAGGCGCAAAGATATTCCGTCCTACGGCGAGACCAGCCGCATCCAGGGCTGTGGATAGCTTCGATTTCAGGACATATGCACGCCCCAGATCGATTGAAAGGCCGATTGCCCCGAAAAGAGGGATTGCCAGAAATGCAATAATTACGGCAGACACGCCTTGGTTGTTCTTGGAAAAGCGCGTGATGAACCGTCGTAATGAATCGAATGAATATTTTTTACTCATGCTGACACCATGCAATCAAAATAAATTTTGCTGCTTATCAACATCGGGCAAAAATTTTAAGAATTCATTAATTTAATAACTGAATTTCAGTAAAATTATTTTAATTATTTATAATATTTCCAAGTTTAATCGTTGTTATACAATATTTTATAGTATGAATTATGAAATTTAGAAATATTAAATAAATAAAATGAAAAATTTAAGTATTCATACGAAGTTATTATTTTTTTATGCAAAATTTTACCTTTTATTCATTGTTCGTAGGTCAAAAAAATTAATTCCTTTAACTATTGATTAATGAATTGGGGTTTAAATGACCTCCAAGGCGCGAGGCAAGACGAACTTGGGAAGCGCTTTAACTTTAAGGGGCTTTTCAGGTTGCGGGTTCAACGCGGGCTAAAAAGTCTGGATACCTAAAGGGTCTTGAAAACCTGGCGGGACTACAACCAAGTTTTGTTTAGTGTCAGGATTAAAGTCCTGAATTTTAGGAGACTCAAAATGATTAAAGTAATCCGTTCTTTTGTAACAGACGAGTCTGGTGCTACGGCTATTGAATATGGTCTGATCGCTGCCCTCGTCGCTCTTGTTGGTGTTGTTGCTTTTACAGCTCTCGGTGACACGATCGTTGGTGCATTCGACGACATCGCAGAAGCTCTCTGCACAGGTACTGGCGGTACTTATACTGCTTCTGTTACTGGTGCAAACGCTGCAGCTGGTTCTTGCAGCTAATTTAGCTATTCGGAGCGGGACGCCGGTTCGCCGGCGTCCCCTTCATCCAGGCCTAAAGGCTTGGGCCGTATTGCCACGATAGATATCGAAATAGTAATCTGGAGGTAGGTATGGTTCACGTAGCAAGTTTTTTTAACGACGAGACCGGTGCCACCGCCATTGAATACGGTTTGATTGCCGCCCTCGTATCTATCGCTGCTGTTGTGGCCTTTGGTTCAACCGGCGAAACAATCCTTGAAGCCTTCACCGGTATAACCGAGGATTTCTGTGTTGCCATTGGTGGAAATTTTTCTCTTTCCAACGACGGTCTCAACAGCTGTTCTTAATCCCATTCGGATTTTCCCAATCCTTTCAAACACAGTTTAAACATCTTGACGCTTTCGTGGCGTCTTTTATCCAAATACCTCTAATTTTATACTATTTTTGCGGGCATTTTAGGAGCTTTCCGATGTGTCATCTAATCTGGAAATCTTCGAGATTTTGCCTTTAAAACACCACGAATTTAACCGGAAATTAATGTCTTCAGGTCTAAGCTACCCGATATTTGAAATCTGATGGATTTAATATCATGGCGCGAAAATTAATACTGATCGTTTTTGCATTACTTATTACCGGATCAACTGTTTGGTTTGTGCGCAATTGGGCTGGCCAGCGAACTACAGCGCCCGAAACTGCTGCGCTTGTTGAGACTCAGCCAGTACAACAGAACATAAGAATTCTTGTTGCGGCAACAGAACTTCCCGCTGGAACACTCGTGCAGGAACAGCATTTGAAGTGGCAGGCCTGGCCCGAAGACGATGATATCGAGGATCTCTACATTGTAGAAGATTCAGAAGAGCGTTCACTTGAAGATTTTATCGGCACTGTCGTCCGACATGGCGTTGCCGCAGGTGAGCCAGTTACTGATTCACGCATGGTGAAACCGGGCCAGAGCGGCTTCCTCGCCGCAGTCCTAAGCCCAGGCAAGCGCGCTGTTTCCATCCCTGTTGATGTTACATCGGGTATTGCCGGATTCGTTTTTCCGGGTGATCGCGTTGATGTCATCTTGACCCATGCTCTTGTTCAGGAATCCGAAGTTGAAGGCGAAACAAGTGCCCCGCGCCGGGCCAGTGAGACGATCCTGACGGATGTTCGGGTTGTGGCCATGGATCAGACAACCAACGATCAGGCGCAGGAGGCCTCCGTTCGTCGCGTCGCCACATTGGAAGTCTCGCCAAAGGGTGCGGAAATTGTCGCGGTTGCCAAGGAATTAGGTGGCTTGTCTCTGTCTCTGCGTGCACTCGCACGTATAGACGATGAAGCGAAAAGTAAAGACGGAACAGTGGCCTTCAAGGCCGAACGTGGCCGCGGCCATACCTGGGATAGCGAGGCAAGTCGCCTCATTACCGGCGAAACCCCGCGGACCGGTATTCCGACAACAGTCATCAATGTCGTACGTGCTGGCCAAGCCAAGCAGAAGTTGTTCGACTAAGGAGTAATTTCGATGCTGACCAGACTATTACAACCGTTGGCCGTACTTGGGCTGGGATTGATGTTAGCCGTAGGTGCTCCAACACAAATCCAGGCTGCACAGGTTATTAATTCCAAGGGTGATATTCTCGCCTTGACCCTGAATTCAGGGAAGCTTGTTCAGTTGGATCAACCGGCCGTCTCCGTTTTTGTCGGAAATCCGGAGCTTGCCGACGTGCAGGTTCAGTCACCGACAATTATATACGTATTCGGGAAAGGCACGGGCAGCACAAATTTGTTTGCTCTAGATGCCAAGGGCCGGGTTCTGCTCAACTCGCCGATTTCCATTACCCATGATGTGACCTCTTTGAATGACGCCCTTCAAGGTATTAGCCCTTATGGTGGCCTAGTGGCGCGCTCTACCCCCACCGGCATTATGCTGACCGGGCGAGTGAAATCAGCGGCCCAGGCAGAGGATGCCCGTCGGATGGCGGCGCTTTATCTCGGCGGTGGAACAGTCTTTAACCGGATCGAGGTGGCCGGCGCGATGCAGGTTAACCTGCGCGTTCGGATCGCAGAGGTTTCGCGTTCTGTCACGAAGCAGTTTGGTGTGAACTGGGAAGTTTTCGGCCGTATTGGTGATGCCTTCCTTGGCATTGCGACACCGACCGATATTGCGGGATCTGCTGCGACCGGCATTACTCGGCTTGGTACCGGTACAAACTTCGTTTCAGGCTATAGTGATAACAATGTTGATATATTGAATGTTATCGATGCCCTTGATGAAGAGGGTTTACTTACTATTCTGGCGGAACCCAACCTGACAGCTCTTTCCGGAGAGACGGCAAAGTTTCTTGCTGGTGGTGAATTCCCAATCCCTGTTCCACAGGAAGATGGTGCGATTACTGTTCAGTATAAGCCATTTGGTGTATCTCTTGAATTCAAGCCGACAATTGTTGATGACAATCTGATCAATCTGCAGGTTAAGCCGGAAGTCAGCCAGCTTTCATCGCAATCCGCCATTAATGTTGGTGGCTCGTTTATCCAGTCACTGTTGACACGCCGTGCGGAGACCACAGTGGAACTGTCAAGCGGACAGAGTTTTGCTATCGGCGGACTGCTGAGCAGCGACGGCGACAATAATATTTCTAAAACACCATTCCTTGGGGACATTCCGATTTTGGGGGCACTTTTCCGGTCTTCTTCCTTTCAGAGGAACGAGACGGAGTTGCTGATTATCGTGACCCCATATCTCGTGAAGCCTAGCAATTCCCGGATTGCTGAGCCGACAGATGGCTACATTCCACCAACGGACAATGATCTATACGTACAAGGTGAGAATTTCCGTCCTACTTTGGGCGCAAATGCTCCGACGAAGGACGGACGGGATACTGCCGCTGCGGCGCCGCCGTCTGATGTCAAGCTTGCTGGCCCTGCTGGCTTTATCCTGGAGTAAATTTGATGAAACAGAATTTGTTTAAAAAATCTGCAACGCTGGCCGGCCTAATGGGGATGCTTATGTTGACCGCATCTTGCACATCGCCGGAGGGTCTGTTCGGCGGCCATGATAATACGGCCACTCCCGAAAAAGCGAAACTGGAAAAGAAAATCACTGTCAGTGAGCTTACACCGACAATTATCGTTGATTTCGAATCTGGTCGCGGCAGCCTTGCCGATATGGAAAAAGGCAAGTTACTCGGTTTTATAGAAGCTCAGGATATCGAGTTCGGTGAAACGGTAGAGGTTGAATTTCCGAAATCTCAGGGCAGCAGTGGTCTAAGCGAACAACGTTTCGCCGAAGTGGCCACATTTCTGCAGGACCAGGGATTTTCTGTTGAGCCACGTGCAACAAAGGAAAATGCAGCTAATTCATTGCGCGTGTATTTCGTGAAATATGTCGCGACGGTTGATCCGAATTGCCAGAAGGGTTGGTACAAGCCGGAAGGCTTAGCGTACGAAAACCTGCCACTCCCTTATATGGGATGCGCGAATGCGGATGCTTTGGCGGGCATGATCGCCAATCCACGTGATTTGGTCGATCCGGCAAATGAAAGCTCCGCAATTGGCGAACGGGCAGCGAAAGCGGTTGAACAATACCGGGCCGGAGCGGCAGGTTCTGCCGCCGCTTCTAGCGATTAAGGGAGTCACAGGAAATGGCTAAATCATCATCATTGAGTACGCTTTTCGGCAATGCTGTTTGCGAAGAGTATATGGGCTTCCTTGAGGATGAAAAATCCCTGGAAGTCAGCCGAGAAGTTTGCAAGGCGCTTGAATACTCGGCCGATGCAACACTCGACGGGGGTATCACTGCGGCGCTGAATCGGATTGAACCTGGAAATTCACCGAAAGTCGTGCTCGCGGATATTACCAAAAGCATGGATCCGGACGGTGACATTACGCGGCTGATCCGGAAAATGGGCCCGGATAATACCTTGATTGTTTTGGGCGCATCCAACGACGTTGGTGAATTTCGTAAAATGATTGCTCTCGGTGCAAAGGACTATCTGGTCAAGCCATTAACGGCGGATGTCCTGAAAGACGCTGTTGAGAACGTAGATCGTCAGTCGCAGGCCCTCCATGCCGCCCAGAGTGGCAAGCTGACCGTTGTAGTTGGTGTACGCGGTGGTGTTGGAGCGACGACAATTGCAACAAACCTCGCCTGGATTATGGCAAACGAGGAAAAGCTGCCGACCGCGCTGATGGATATGGATCTGCATTTCGGAACCACGACCTTGTCGCTGGATCTCGAAACAGGTGGTGGGTTTCGGGAAGCTCTCGAAAATCCGCATCGTCTCGACAAACTGTTCCTTGATAGTGCCATTGTTAAAGATGGCGATAGGCTTGCGGTACTCGGTACAGAGGAGCCAATTGATGAACTTATTGAAGTAAATGAAGAATCAATCGATGCATTGATCGGCGAAATCAGCCAGGACTACAATCAGGTCATTGTTGATATGCCGCGACATCTCTTGCCGACGCAAGGGTCACTTCTGGCTTCTGCAGATACGGTAATTCTCGTGTCCGATCAATCTCTTGCAGGTATTCGGGATATCAATCGAATCACCCAGGCGATGACGACGCTACAGACTAAGGGACGGATACTAAAAGTTGTCAGCCGGGTTGGTTCGGACCGTGCGGCACAAGTTTCCAAAGCGGACTTTGAACGCGGCCTCAACGAAGAGGTTGATTATGTCGTGCCGGAGGATGCAAAAACCCTGACAATCTGTGCCAACGCGGGCAAAGCCATTGGTGAAGTGGCTGTAAAATCGGCGATTGCCAAGGTTCTGCAGGAACTCGCAGCGGATGTTTCCGGATTTGAAAAACCAAAAAAGAAGGGACTTTTCACAATGGTCCCGGGCGGCAAAGCTAAGAAAAAGAAAGAAGTGGGACCTAAAGAGTGAGTTTATGGCGTTCATCATCGGGAAGTAAAGGCAAGCCAGCTTCGGTCGCCCCGAGCGCTGACGGCTCGAAATCCGTTGATCTTTTGGCGAAGTTTTCGCCAGAGATCGCGGAAAAACTGCTGCCCGAAATTGATGTTAACGAGAATAAATCCACTGTTGCACAGATGGTCAAGGCGTATATTCGTGAAGCGATGACGCGTGAAAAGGTCGATCTGAATGTCCTTGAGCAAAGAAACCTGGTTAATGACCTTACTCAGTCAGTGTGGTTGGAACTCGACAAGAAAAAACAATCTCTGTCGTCCGTACCCGCCCCCGAGACATCCGCGTTGGAAGCCGACGATGGATCCGCAATCGAAGTAAATGGGAGTGGCGAGAGTTCAGCCTATACCCAGATCGTGGAAGAGGGTGTTACTGTTTTCGGCGCCGACCCGGAAGCACCGGTTGAGGTTAATGCTAAATTTGACCAGCCCCAGAATGTTGGAAAGTTGCTGTCCGACATGGATAGTGATGACGATGAGGAAATCGAACCCGTCGTACCTCTCGCCAAAACAGAAGAAGACGAAGAAGAGCCGGACGAGAACGATAAATCATCGACGCTCTTAAACATAGATATGACGCCGGAGACCACGGGCACCAAGATGAACAAACATCTTGAGACCGTAAAGGAAGTGGTGCAGCCGCTGTTGATGGAACGTATCGATATCAGTGCTGCCGTGACCATGGATCGTCTGGATCTGGCGCGCGATATTTCCGATATTATCACCGACATCCTGATCGAGGAACGTATTCAGCTTAATCAACGCGAACAGCGTGAATTGGCTGAAAGCCTGATGCACGACATGCTCGGCCTTGGTCCGTTGGAGCCGCTGCTGGCAGATGAGACAATTACAGATATCATGGTCAATGGACCAAAACAGGTCTATGTGGAACAGAAAGGCAAGTTGGTACTCTCTGATTGCCAGTTCCGTGACAACGCCCATGTGTTGCAGGTCGCGGGTCGGATCGTCAGTCATGTTGGACGACGGATTGATGAATCGAATCCTCTGGTCGATGCACGTTTGGCCGATGGTAGTCGTGTTAATATTATCATTCCGCCGCTCGCTATTGATGGCCCGTCCATCTCAATTCGTAAGTTTGCGAAACAGAAAATCACTCTTGACGTGATGGAGAAGACGCAAAACTTGTCGCACGCCATGGCAACGGTTCTTAAAGTTGCTGGTCGGTCACGGCTGAATATTCTGATCTCTGGCGGTACCGGCTCCGGTAAAACCACTATGCTGAACGCAATTTCGCAGCTGATTGATCCGGGGGAACGTATTGTTACCATTGAGGACGCGGCCGAGCTACAACTGCAGCAGCCACATGTCGTCCGTCTTGAGACCCGCTCCGCCAACCTGGAAGGGGGCGGTGAAATTGCCATGCGGGACCTCTTGAAGAACTCCCTGCGTATGCGCCCAGACCGTATTATTCTAGGTGAAATTCGTGGTAGCGAAGCAATTGACATGTTGCAGGCCATGAACACGGGCCATGACGGATCACTCTCCACCATCCATGCTAACCGCCCGCGTGAGGCGCTGACCCGGCTTGAAAACATGGTGGGAATGTCGAGCGTTAATCTGCCGGCAAAGGCAGTGCGCACCCAGATTGCCTCCGCTATCGACCTGATCGTCCAGATCAGTCGCATGCGCGATGGTGTCCGGCGCGTGACTTATATTTCTGAAGTTGTGGGCATGGAAGAAGACGTGATCACGATGCAGGATCTCTTCTGGTACGAATTCCAGGGTGAAGATAAGGGCGGCCGTCTGCTTGGCGATTTCAAGTCAACTGGATTGCGTCCGCATTTTGCACCGCGCGCGGGTTATTTTGGCCTTGAGAAGATGCTTTTGGGAGCCATGTGATGTTTGAAACTGCCGGATCGGGAGATCTGATAACCATGATGCTGGTCGTTGGTGGCGCGACGCTTCTTATCTCCCTGCTGTTGGTGTTTGCCTTTACCGGTGGGGATAACCATTCACGCGAATCCAGTCGGCGTCTCGCTGAAATCGCCCAAGGCCAGAAGCCAATGGGCAAAACGAAAGCGCGCAGCTCTGCACGCCGGACCGAGGATACCAGCGGATTCAAAATTCTCGATAGCATGATCCGGACACTTGTCCCTAAACCGGATCAGTTGAAAGTCCGGCTTGAGAAAACCGGCCTTAATATTCCGATACCTCGATATGCGACCTTAACCGGTGTTTTGGTTCTCTCGATCATTCTTGCATCGCATTATCTATATGATATGTCGATGTTTCTGGCGATCCCGGTGGGCCTCGCGTCAGGCCTGTTTCTACCGCATTTTATCGTCGGTTATCTCGGCAAGCGGCGGATTAACAAGTTTATGAAAACTTTCCCAGAGGCGATTGAGCTTTTATGCCGGGGCCTACGCGCTGGTCTGCCAATCAGTGAAGCCATCGTCACCGTCGGTAATGACGCGCCTGATCCGGTGGGTAAAGAATTTCGCGGCGTCGCAGATGCCATGCGGGTGGGGCAAAGCCTTGAAAGTGGCCTGTGGAATGTTGCGCGGCGGATTGATTTGCCGGATTTCAAATTTCTGATCATCGCAATTTCCATTCAACGGGAGACCGGTGGTAACCTGGCCGAAACGCTGAGCGGGCTTGCTAATACCTTGCGCAAGCGGCGTCAAATTAAGCTCAAAATCAAAGCAATGTCCTCAGAAGCTCGTGCCAGTGCCTGGATTATCGGCTCCCTACCTTTCATCATGTTCGGTCTGCTTTGGCTCGCGAATGAAGGCTATGTTGGAACGCTGCTCACGGATCCACGCGGTATGTATTTGATCGGTGCCGGTCTCGGTATGATCGGTTCGGGCGTTGGTGTGATGGCCAAGATGGTCCGCTTCGAGATTTAGGAGAGAGAAATGGTTGATATCGTCACGCTATTTCCTGATTGGCTACGCTCCGAGAATATGCTGGCCCTGATCGCGGGAGGTGCCTCCTTTGCGGTTGTTCTGATGATGTGGAACGCGTTTCTAGTAAAGGACGCGTTGCCGGGCCGGATCAAGAACCTCGAAAAACGCCGAACCAAGTTGAAAACTGATCTGGCCAACGAGACGAAACAGCGCAGCAAGCTGGTCGTACGCGAGAACATGATGCATCGTGTGGTGAAGAAGCTGCAACTGATGCGGGGTGAACGAGCAAAGGTGATGGCGGCCAAGCTGGCCAAGGGCGGATGGCGATCGAAAGATGCACTGGTGGCCTATCTTTTTGCCAAGGTTTCCCTGCCGCTTTTATTTACTGTACTGACAGCAGCTTATCTTTTTGGGACAAGCGCGGTGGAATGGTCTGTTCCAGTGAAACTGCTTGCCTCGGGCTTTGCCGGTTTCATTGGATATTTAGTGCCTGACACATTGGTGAAAAACAAGATAGCGAAACGGTATCAGGCAATCCGTAAGTCGCTTCCCGATGCGCTTGATCTTCTGGTGATTTGTACAGAGGCGGGGCTCAATCTGGATAGTGGACTTGATCGGGTTTGCCGGGAGATTGCAAATTCCGCACCTGAGCTGTCTGATGAAATTGGTCTAACTTCAATTGAAATCGGTTTCTTACCGGATCGTAGAATGGCGCTTGCCAATCTTGCGGCGCGCGTGGACTTCCAGGCGATGACCACGCTGGTTAATACTTTGATCCAGACAGAGAAATATGGCACGCCACTCGCTGTTGCACTTCGGGTGCTGGCGGCGGAAATGCGGGATGAACGCCTGATGAAAGCCGAAGAAAAGGCCGCTCGCTTGCCAGCCATTATGACGGTGCCAATGATTGTCTTTATCCTGCCGGCTTTGTTCATTGTTTTGATCGGCCCTGCGGTTCTGAAAGCAATCGATGCTTTCTCGGGCGGCAGCTGACCGCGGCTGGCGGGTTACGGTTGGGCACTCAAACTCCAATAGCTATAGCTTCCTCCTGCGTCTTATAAGAATTCAGGCGCCGTTATAGTTTGTTTCAGTGTGAGGAAGGTTCAGTCGCTTACCCTTACATAGAGCAGCCCATCACTTTCCATGGGATATCCATGCTCTATCCAAGTTATTTCCATGGTCCTTCTGTAACTCTCCACTATTCTCCATGTTTGCCCATTGTTTGGGGCTTTTAGTTGGGTTATCGGGGGCTTTCCATGAATTTCCAGGGCTACCCTGGGCTGCCCTGGGAACTCCAGGGCTCCCCAAGGTTTTCCGGTGAAAGCCCATGGATGCCCAGAATTTAGATAAATAGGGCATGGAGCGGGAAAGGAAGGCTTTAACTTGATGGAGGAGAGCGGCCCGTTCAGTAGAAAGGGACAGTGCTGGGGCAGTTTCAAGCTAAAGGGGCGCAATGTGACAAAGAAGTATCTGCATAAAAAAACGGGCCGATGGTAAGCCGGCCCGTTCGTCGTTGATCTGACTATCTTTTAGAGAGCGCCACTAAAGCCTTCTCCGAATTCGGCTGTCAGGTTCGGCTCCGTTGGCGTCCTCGGTTTGTTTGCATCCTTGCTATCCACCATCCGCTGGTTCGGGGCGAGGGAGGGCGTGCTGTCTTTCTTGGCAGGTACTTTGGCTTCTGTGGGCATAAAGCAATCAAACTTGCGATCCCGAAGACTGCCGCAAAGTTGCATTGTCCGCATCTTGTCAGTAAAGCCGCCAATTTTCAGACGGTAAAACATGCCGCCCTTTTCTTCACCTAGGTCAATCTCTTGAATAACAGGATCGACGTCACTGAGCAGATCGACATTCTGGGTCTGCACAATCCTCCAGCCTTTTTCTGCGTCGGACTTTTCTTTGTAAGATCCGATCTGCAGGAAGTAGCTGCCACCATCAGGTTTATAGGCACGAACTTCACTATTTAGGGGCATGTCTCCCGGCACCAGACCTACTTTAGTAACGGCCAGAGCTTTGTCTTCGGTAGCTTTGGTAAGGACAGCCTCGCTTTTCTTGGGTGAAGCCGGAATTGCTTTTTTGTCCAGCGTCCATTCACGTGCCGGGGCAGGGGTTTCTGCCTTTGCCATGGTCACGGGTTTTTCAACCGGTGCGATTTCTTTCTTTACAAAAGTGACAGGCTTTTCCTTCGCCTTTTCAGGTTTTTTCATTGCCGTGACAGTCGGCTTTTCAATCGGCTTCGGAGCCTCTTTCTTGGCTACAACAACCGGAGCAATATCCTTTACCGGAGCCTCTTTTGACATTGGCGGTTCGGATTTTGCCATCATCATTAGAGCATTTGATTCCGGGACAAGACTTTTCGGTTGCGTCTTGAAAGGAGATGTTTTCTTGCCCTTGGTAGCGTCCGTGCCGAGCGTTTCTTCATCCAGGCGGGAAACTAATATATCTGGATTTTCCGGCAGGCGTGGCATGTTGCCTTTCGCCCGCTCTTCGGCGGCGACTGTAACATGCGAGGCTTTCATCTTTTTGATTTGATCATCAAGAGAGGCAACCTGTTCGTCCGCGTTGCTATTCAGCGCTTCAAAGTAAAGCGCATTGTTGCGGGCATCCTCTTCTGAGAGATCCATACGTGAATATTTCATCGCCTCACCGGATTTTCCGGCCAAGCCATAGGCAAGCGCTAAAGTCTGACGATGCTTAGCCGTTGCATTCGGGTTTTCCGTAACAACTTTCAGAATTGCAATTGCCTGCTCAGTCTTGCCAGAGAGGGCGAGAGATAGTGCCAGATTACTCTTGTGATTGAGGTTATTTGGATCTGCCTTGACGGCGCGCTGATAATAGCTTTGTGCCTGCTCATGATCGCCAGCCTTGTCGAGAGCAACCGCGAGGCCGCCAAGTGATTTGCCATCATTGCTGTCAATTTCGAGGGCATTCGTAAAGGACTGAGAGGCGAGATAGGGCTTTTCCATCTGCAGATGGCTGAAGCCGATGCCGTGATGTGCTGCGAGATTGCTTGCATCGAAGGCAAGAATGCGCTGATAAACGGTAATGGCCTCATGCGGCCGACCCGTTTTACGCAGTATTTCGCTGATTTTGAGATAAGGCGCGGGATCTGTTGGTCGCTGTTTGGCAGCGGTGGCATAAATTCCGAGTGCCGTGGTAGCGTCATTCTTCTGCCACGCCCGCTCTGCAACCCGCAACATTGCCTCATAAGACATCGCCTTTGATGTGGTGGCATCGCTGGAGGTGGTTTTTGTAATAGCAGGCGGAGCTCCAGCCGGATCGGCAGAAGCAGATTGATCCGAAATAGTGTTACAACCCGCGGCAACCAAGCCAGTCGTAGCGAGAAGTACAGTCCGGAAACGAGCGGCAAGACGTATATTTTGCGGCACAGCTAGGCCTCTCTTTTAAAATATAAACCAAATCTATGCTACAGCCTACGACCATCTTCCTTAAAAACGGTTAATGGTTAGGGAAAATTGTTGTAAAATTTGTGGGACGGCCTTGAGGGTAATTTTCAGGATTTTCGCATTTTCTACCGAGTTCGATTATAAGCGCCGCCGCTTAATGGGTGCCGTCTGCGCCGCCGGGGTAGCTGAAGCAACATGTCGACTGACATCGACAGGTTGCTGCTGGGTTACGCTGACCGGGGCGCGATAGGCGGGGGTGGAATTTGCCGCCCGAGGTTGCGACGGATCGACGAAGCGATCGAACATACCGGAGCGGATTTGCTCTGGCAGCACGCTAAATAGAGAAACCGTGTTATCGAGGCCAATCCCGTTGACGAAATTGGCGATGGCGATGGTGAGTAATCCGGTGCGGACCGTACTGGCGTCTATGCCCTGCTGGTTGCAACGGGCCAAAGCGTCTGAAAATTCCTTTGCGACGATATTGTTCATGTTTTCCCTGTTCATGCTGTACTCCTGATGACGGGCCGCGCGTAGAAGCGATGCCGTTTGACATGTACAGATGACGTCTCGCGGGGGCCTTTGTGACAGGGGATGAGAAAAAATATCGAAATTAGGGTGTTCCGTGCTTTTTCCCTATAATAGGCATAGAAGCAAAGCGCCTGTAATGTGGGAAATGCGGCGCGCGCAAGGAGATTGGAATGCCAGCGGAGTTTGAAGCATTTGCCGAGTTGATTGAGAACAGCCAATCAATTGTCATTTTTACCGGGGCAGGGATCAGCACTGAATCCGGTATCCCTGATTTCCGGAGTCCCGGCGGGCTCTGGGAAAAGAACCGGCCGATTGAATTTTCCGAATTCCTTGGATCGGAAGAGGCACGGCGCGAGAGCTGGCGGCGCAAGTTCGCGATGGAATCTGTTCTGTCAAAAGCCAAGCCAAATAAAGGACATATGGCAATTTCCTCCCTTTATGATCAAGGAAAAATCGGTGCGGTGATCACGCAGAATATTGATGGCTTGCATCAAGCATCCGGCATTCGTGATGAGGATGTGATTGAAGTGCATGGAAATACGACCTATGCGAAATGTCTCGATTGCGGAACGCGGATGGAACTTTCAGAGGTGCAGGAAATTTTCTCACTCAATGAAACCCTGCCAATATGTGAAAAATGTGGCGGGATCGTCAAAACCGCGACAATTTCCTTCGGTCAGGCCATGCCGGTTGAGGAAATGCGCCGGGCCTCTGCTGCGGCTCTGACCTGCGATTTATTGTTGGCCATCGGCTCTTCCCTCGTTGTTTATCCCGCGGCGGAGATACCGTTGATGGCAAAGCAGGGCGGGGCGGAACTGGTGATCCTCAACCGCGAGCCGACACCGCTGGACAGTCACGCGGATATAGTGCTCAACCGGGAAATCGGGGAAACGCTCGCCGCTGTCACAAAATTGTAAAATAACACTCTCATAAGAAACATTGAAATTTCCCCTGATCTGGGTACCGCGTAATGAGAATAGAGAATGTATAATAGTAGTAGTTACTTATGGAAAATGTTGGTGTTTGTTTTCGCCATGGCTGCGCCCGTTTCCATCGTCACATTCTTTTTATATTCGGGCGAAGAC
Source organism: Sneathiella sp. HT1-7 (assembly GCF_020731145.1). Lineage (GTDB taxonomy): Bacteria > Pseudomonadota > Alphaproteobacteria > Sneathiellales > Sneathiellaceae > Sneathiella. The sequence goes on from NZ_JAJFZN010000003.1 coordinate 632,604, forward strand.
TTTGTAATAGAAGAATATTTATTGATTCTTGCCGCTGCGGTATTACCCGCCTTGATTCTCTATACCCGGTTGGTTCGCGAAATGCAGGCGGTGGCCTTCCGCATGGAACGGGCGGCAATTATGTCCCCGTTGGAGGGGGATGACAAGGCGGGCCTGCGAACCGGCTTGCTTCCTCTGGATAATTTGCTGCTGACCATGCAGCAATACCGCCGAGTTCTGCAACATATGCTGCAAGAAGCGCAATCGCGCCAGGATGAGGCGTCGCTCTTGTTCGACATGCTGCCCGACCCGGTGTTGGTGCTCGGCAACCGGCGGAGTATCCGTCGTTCCAATGCGGCGGCGAATAAATTCTTCAACGTCACCGAGATGCAAGGGGATCTCACCCGATTCCTGCGCCATCCGGCCCTGCTGAAGGCTGTCGATGCGGCCTATGCGGGTAAGGACCCGGATACACGGATTGAATTTACCATCTCCGATGTCGTACCCCGGTATGTCGCGGCCTATATTGTCAACCTGAGAGACGAGAGCAGCGAGGGGCTTCGCCTCATTGTCACGCTGTATGACCTGACGGAGTCGCGCCGCATGCAGCAGATGCGCGTTGATTTTGTCGCCAACGCCAGCCATGAACTCAGAACCCCGCTTGCGATCCTGATCGGGGCGCTTGAAACGCTTATCGGGCCTGCGCGGAACGATCTGGAGGCGCATCAGAGGTTCTTCTCCATGATGCAGGCGCAGTCTCTCCGCATGTCGCAGCTGATTGACGATCTTTTATCGTTGTCACATATCGAGATCAATGAGCATAGTCGCCCCTCCGATCGGGTGGATATTGGTAAGGTATTACAAGGTGTTAATAGCCTGCTCAAGGCGAAATCGGTCGAAATGGGTAAATCAATTGCCGTGCAGATGCCGGAGAATGATGTGTTTGTCACCGGTGATTTTGATCAGTTGACACAGGTTTTCACCAATCTCATCGATAATGCCTTGAAATACAGCTTTGAGGAAAGCGAAATTCGCATAGAGGTGACAGTAACGGGCCGTGAAGCGCGCATCACCGTCATTGATACAGGGGAGGGTATCCCCGAAGAGCATTTATCCCGATTAACCGAGAGATTTTATCGAGTTGACAGTGACCGCAGCCGGAAACTTGGCGGAACGGGATTGGGCCTCGCAATTGTTAAACATATTGTGAGTCGCCATCGCGGACATCTCGAGATTGAATCCGTGGTCGGTGAAGGCTCGAAATTCGCCGTAAGAATACCGATTTATACCTCCTGACCCGCAGAAAACAGGGACTTGTCGCCTGTAACATTACTGTCATGAAACTGTAGTACTTCTGTCGCGAATGAAGAGCATTGTCCCGTCCAACGACAGATAATGCTGTCGTATGCAATTAACGGAGAATGAAACGTGCTAAACAAAACTCTCGGTCTGGCAATCGCCGCAACGGTCGCTACTGTTGCCCTTTCCGGACAAGCTATGGCTCGCGATCAGATCAGGATCGTCGGCTCTTCAACTGTTTTCCCATTTTCAACAGCAGTTGCCGAAGCATTCGGCAGCACTGGCAACTTTAAAACGCCAGTTGTTGAAAGCACCGGTTCTGGCGGTGGTTTGAAGCTTTTCTGCGCAGGCGCAGATTTGAACACACCTGATATAACGAACGCGTCACGTCGTATCAAAAAGTCAGAAGTTGAAACTTGTGCGAAAAACGGCGTTACCGATATCACCGAAGTTAAAGTTGGTTATGACGGTATCGTTCTTGCGAATTCCAAAGCGGTTGCGCCGTTTAACCTGACGAAAAAACAGATTTTTTCAGCTCTCGCTAAACAGGTTCCGATCGACGGAAAGCTGGTTGATAACCCATACAAGACCTGGAAAGACGTTGATCCGTCTCTTCCGGATACAAAAATCGAAGTTCTCGGCCCACCACCGACCAGCGGAACACGCGATGCGTTTGTTGAGTTGGCCATGGAAGGCGGCGCAAAAGGTTTTGACATGCTGAAAGACCTGAGAAAATCAGACAAGAAAGCATTCAAGGCGGTTGCCCATTCAGTTCGTGAAGACGGTGCCTATATCGAAGCTGGCGAGAACGACAACCTGATTGTTCAAAAACTCGAAGCAAACAAAGACGCTGTCGGCATCTTCGGTTTCAGTTTCCTTGACCAGAACTCTGACAAGCTTCAGGGCGCGACAGTTGGCGGTGTTGAACCGACTTTTGAAAATATTGCTGATGGTCAGTATGGTATTTCTCGCTCACTCTTCTTCTATGTGAAGGATGCGCATGTTGGTGAAGTGACCGGCATCAAGGAATTCATTGCAGAATTCACCAGCGAAAAAGCATTCGGTGAATATGGTTACCTGACAGAGAAGGGCCTGATCCCACTTTCCGAAGCTGAACGTGCAGAAGTACGTAAAGAAGCTCTCGCTCTGGCTCCTTTGAAACTTATGTAATCCTGATTGAAAGGGGCGGGTGACATATGTCGCTCGCCTCTTTTTTCCATTTTTGTGCCTTTTTACTAACAAAAAGAAACCGATATGAGCTTTTATCCTCTTTTAATCGTTCTTTTGCTGATGTCTGCGGTTGGATATTGGTTTGGTTCAAAAAAGGCGCTCAACACCGTCCGTAAATCCTCTAATTTTTTAACGCCGCGTCCGCATCAGTTCGGACTGTATGTTGTCATTTGGGCTCTTGTGCCGCCAGTTATTCTGGGAGGTATCTGGGCCATACTTCAGGTGACGCCAATCCAGATGGACACAGGCGCTATGCGACAGATAGACCGGGTTGTTTTTCCGGTCATTCTTCTGCTGGCAGCCGGGGCAGGGCTTTATTTCTCAATTTTAAGAATTAATCCGGATCTTCGGGTCCGCAAGACGATTGAGGGTCTGATCTATGTGATCCTGATCTTAGCCTCGATTATTTCCATTCTGACGACACTTGGTATTGTTCTTTCGCTCCTGTTCGAAACGATCCAGTTTTTCGGCAAGGTGCCGATGAGTGAGTTCTTCTTCGGCCTCACCTGGAGCCCGCAGACAGCCCTTCGCACCGATCAGGTGGGATCAAGCGGGGCATTTGGATCAATTCCATTGTTCACGGGTACGCTGCTCATTACCTTTATCGCTATGTGTGTTGCGGTTCCGCTTGGGTTATTGAGCGCGGTTTATATGACGGAATATGCGTCCAGCCGGTTCCGTTCGGTGGTTAAGCCGATGCTGGAAATTCTGGCGGGTATCCCGACGGTGGTTTATGGATTCTTTGCCGCCTTGACGGTTGGCGTCTTCTTCCGCGACCTTGGGGATTCTCTCGGGATTGATGTTGTTTCTGAAAGCGCGCTTGCCGCCGGTGTGGTTATGGGGATGATGATTATCCCGTTCGTCTCGTCTTTGAGTGACGACATCATTATGGCCGTGCCTCAGTCTTTACGCGATGGGTCCTACGGTCTTGGCGCGACAAAATCAGAGACTGTTCGCAAAGTGATCCTGCCTGCGGCCCTGCCGGGCATAGTCGGCGCGGTTCTACTGGCTGTCAGTCGCGCAATTGGTGAAACCATGATTGTGGTTATGGCTGCTGGCTTTGCCGCCAACCTGACAGCCAATCCGCTGGAAGCCGTGACAACGGTTACCGTGCAGATTGTTGGCTTGCTCGTTGGAGACCAGGAATTTGACAGCGCCAAAACTCTGGCCGCCTTTGCTCTGGCCCTGGTGCTCTTCATTGTTACCTTATGCCTGAACGTGATCGCCTTGATCGTGGTTCGCAAATATCGGGAAAAATATGACTGATCAAGCTCAAAAAGAGGGCGGCAACGCCTGGCAATCAGAGGCGTTTCTCAAGAACCTGAAGAAGCGTAAACGGTCAGAGCGCCGGTTCCGTCTGACCGGGCTGCTGGCGATCCTCACGGCGCTTACATTGCTGGCGATCCTGTTGTTCAGCATTGTCAGCAAGGGGTATACCGCCTTCGTACAGACTTTTGTCACGTTGGACATTACCTTCGCTGAGGAGGTGATCGATCCGAATGGAACGCTGGACCCGGCGGAGCTTCGCTCGGCTAATTATAACAAACTGGTGCAGAATGCCCTGCGCGAAAAATTCCCTGATGTGAAAGGTCGACGCGACTTGAGACGGTTGTTTGGTCTCGTCAGCGGAGATGCGAATACGAAGCTACGTAAAATGGTCGAGAATGACCCGGAACTGATCGGTAAGACGATCCCTGTCTCTCTCCTTGCCGGGGATGATGTCGATATGGTCAAAAAGGGCTATATCGATCGTAATCTGGTGGAGGATGACCGCCGCGTAAAAGACAAGGAGCTTGCCTGGCTGGATGTGCTGGAAGCAGACGGTGACATTAAACTTCATTTCAATACGGGATTCTTCACCAATGGCGACAGTCGGGAGCCGGAAAAGGCGGGTATTGCGGGCGCCATGGTTGGCTCATTCTATACGCTCGTGATTACTATGGTAATTGCCTTTCCTATCGGTGTGATGACGGCGATCTATCTCGAAGAATTCGCGGCCAAGAACAAGCTCACCGACCTGATTGAGGTGAATATCAACAATCTTGCGGCGGTTCCCTCGATCGTCTTTGGTCTTCTCGGGCTCGCGATCTTCCTGAATGTGGCACATATGCCCAGATCAGCGCCGGTCGTTGGTGGTTTGACGCTCGCGTTGATGACGTTGCCGACCATTATCATTGCTGCCCGTGCGGCTATCCGTGCCGTGCCCGACAGTATTCGTCAGGCGGCGCTTGGCCTCGGGGCCTCAAAACAACAAGCGGCGTTTCATCATATATTGCCACTTTCCATGCCGGGCATTCTGACGGGCACGATTATTGGCCTGTCACAGGCTCTCGGTGAAACGGCACCGCTCCTGATGATCGGAATGGTCGCCTTTATCGCCGATATTCCGGGCGGCTTTAACGATCCGGCAACGGTTATGCCGGTGCAGATTTTCCTCTGGGCAGACAGTCCGGAGCGGGCCTTTGTTGAAAAAACATCCGGCGCGATCATGGTATTGCTCGGGTTCCTTATCTTAATGAACGCTTTTGCGATTTTCCTTCGCAAGAAGTTCGAACGTCGTTGGTAGAAGGAAATGAACGTGCAAATCCAAGCAGAAGAAAACGTCGAAAGCCATCCCAATACGGACCATGGGGTTATTATCTCGACGCGGGATGTCAATGTGTACTATGGCGACAATCATGCTCTTCAGGGCGTATCGCTGAATATTAACAAGCATCAGGTGACCTCCCTGATCGGTCCTTCCGGTTGCGGTAAGTCAACTTACTTGCGCTGTATTAACCGGATGAATGACACGGTGGACGGATGCCGCGTCACAGGAGAAATCTTGCTCGACGGCGTTGATATTTACGGCCCTGATGTGGACGAGGTTCTTCTTCGTGCGCGCGTTGGTATGGTGTTTCAGAAACCGAACCCGTTTCCCAAATCGATTTACGATAATGTTGCCTATGGTCCCCGAATTCATGGCCTTGCCCAGAATAAGGACGATCTCGATGAAATTGTGCTCACCAGCCTTGAAAAGGCAGGCCTGATCAAGGAAGTGCAGGATCGTCTGCATTCATCGGGTACCGGCCTTTCCGGCGGGCAGCAGCAGCGGCTCTGTATTGCTCGGGCACTCGCTGTGCGGCCGGACATTATCCTGATGGATGAGCCCTGTTCTGCGCTCGACCCGATTGCCACGGCAAAGGTCGAGGAACTGATTGATGAGCTTAAGGAAAACTATACCATCATTATCGTGACCCATTCGATGCAGCAGGCAGCGCGTATTTCCCAGCAGACAGCCTTCTTCCATCTTGGGGAAATTGTTGAGACAGGAAATACCGAAAAACTATTTACCAGCCCATCCGATGAACGGACGCAGGGCTACATCACCGGTCGGTTCGGTTGATAACACAGTCAGGAACAGGAGAATTCCAAAATGAGTAGCGGTCATATCGTTAAGTCTTTTGACGAAGAGCTTGAAGATGTTCGCAATACCATTGTCGAGATGGGCGGACTTGCCGAATCCCAGCTTGAAGCAGCCGTACGTTCCTTGACCGAGCGGAATACCGAACTCGCGCTCAAGACGATCGAGGCGGACAAGGCTGTCGATAGTCTGGAGCAAGAGGTCGATAACAAGGCGATCCGCGTGCTGGCGCTCAGAAATCCGGTTGCAGATGACTTGCGGCTGGTGATCTCGGCACTCAAGATAGCGTCCGTCCTGGAGCGGGTTGCCGACTATGCGGCAAATATATCCAAACGTGTGATCGCGCTGAATACATCGCCGTCGCTCGCGCCGATTTCCTCCATCCCTCGGATGGGCGATATGGTTCGCCGGATGATTGATGACACATTAAAGGCCTATGCCATTGGCGATCCTGATCTCGCGTATGATGTCTGGAGACGGGATCAGGAGGTGGACCAGCTTTATAACAGTATGTTCCGGGAACTCCTGACCTTCATGATGGAGGATCCGCGCAGCATTACAAGCTGTACGCATCTGATCTTCATGGCAAAAAATATTGAACGGATCGGCGATCATATGACAAATATAGCCGAAATTATCATCTATCAGGTCACCGGCGAGATGCCGACGGAACCGCGCCCGAAGGGCGACAAGACCAGTGTCACCATGATAGAGAATGAAAATCCTTAAGGTGTTAGTATAACCAGATGAAGATACTTGTAGTAGAAGATGAGCCGGCCATGGTCGAGCTCCTGCGATACAATCTTGAAAGCGAAGGATTCGACGTTGCTTCCGCTCATGACGGGGATGAAGCAATGCTTGCTATCGAAGAAGAACATCCCGATATGCTCCTGCTCGACTGGATGCTGCCAAAGGTGTCCGGTATCGAGATCTGTCGCCGTCTTCGCCGCGACCAGAAGCATAGCAACCTGCCGGTTATCATGATCACTGCGCGCGGGGAAGAAGCCGACCGGGTGAGGGGCCTAGATGTTGGGGCGGATGACTATGTGTCTAAACCCTTTTCACCAGCTGAACTGATGGCTCGCATTCGCGCTGTTCTCCGCCGCCGTAATCCGGAAGCGGGCAACGAGCAGCTGAGCGTCGCCGATGTCGTCGTCGATCTGGTTGCCTATAAGGTCAAGCGGGGCGAACGAGAACTGCGCTTGGGTCCTACGGAATTCAAGCTGCTCCGTTACTTTATGGAGCGGGCAGGGCGAGTCCTTACCCGTGAGCAACTGCTCGATGGTGTCTGGGGCCAAAATGTTTATGTCGAGGATAGGACGGTTGATGTCCATATCCGCCGCCTGCGCAAGGCGCTGAACGAAAAAGGTGACGTCGACCTGATCAGGACTGTCCGCGCGGTGGGTTACTGCTTCGAGAAGGCATAAAAAATGCCGCCCAGCTGGTTGCAGGGCGGCATTTAATTTATTCAGATAACGCCGTTAGTTTGACGCGGTCTTGATCTGTTCTTTCAGCTTGTTGATTAAACCTTCAACGCCAACACCGGGCTGGCTGACCACAGAGGCAAATTCGGAGCGATGCGTCTGTGCCATGCTGATACCCTCAATAATGACATCGACGATCTTCTCGCCGTCATTGGTTTTGCGAACCCGCCAGTCAAGCTTGATAGGCGGGCCGTTGGGCCGAACAATCACGGAATGAACCAGCGATTCCTTGTCATTGAGTGATGTTGCATCCTTGATTTCCAGATTTTCCCCGGAATAGGAGCCGATTTTCTCGGCGTAACTTGTCACCATGTAATCGCGAAAAACATTTAGAAACTCGGTTTGTTCTGCGCCGGTTGCGCCGCGCCAGTACTGACCAAGAACAAAGCGTCCGATGCGTTTCATATCAAAGCTGGAATCAAGAAACTTCTCGAAGCGTTCCTGCTTTTGCTCTTCGCTTAAAGACTTATCCGCAAGCGTAGCTACAGCCTCATCTCCGATAGCCTTGACCATCGCCAGGGCAGCTTGTTCTTTGGTTTCAGCCGCAAAGGCCGATGGTTGAAACAGGACAGTCATTGCCGCAGCGATGAGCGTTCCCTGGAAAAATTTTCGTCTCGTGAACATTAAAACACACCCCCGACGGAATTCGTTTCCAATTGGAAAATAAAATTTCGAATAAAAAAATTAAATCTAACTAATTTTTCTTAACGGGCTCGTCATCATCATCGAATGACATATCCGGCAATTGTGTCGAATTGCTGGCACCATTAAGAATCATATTGTTCCGATTTTGTCGATACAGGCTTCTGATTGCCGCATAGAAGTCGATCGAGTTCTTTTCGATTTCATCAAGAGCCTCGATTGAACGAGACCTTTGGTCCAGCCCATGGGCCGCTGTGCGAATGACGCCGAAATGTTCGATATCATTTTCTTTGGCGGCGTAATTGATCGGGTCGAGATAATAATCGGCAATACCACCAACGGCGGCACGTGTTGTTCTTGGACCGAGGATTGGAACAACGAGATACGGCCCTTCCTGAATGCCCCATTTCGCAAAAGTCTGGCCCATATCTTCAGATGGAGTATTCAATTTGGCCACATCAAACAGGCCGCCAACCCCCAGGAAAGTATTGGTAAAGAAAGCGCCCATGTTGTCGCCGGCGCCATTGAGGTCGCCCTGCAGGACATTATTGATCAGGTAGATCGGCTGCGACAGGTTGGTCAGGAAGTTCGTGACACTATCGCGTACAGGCTCTGGAACGACGCCACGATATATTTCTGCCACCGGTTTGAAGAACAGCGCATCAAGCGCGTAGTTCACGTCAAAGAAGTATCGGTTCATCGGCTCAAGCGGATCGTAAACCTCGTTATACATCACCGCGACGGCTTTGCCGTCTTTTTGCTGCGGTGTCGCACAGCCACTGACGGCAACGAGAAGCGCAAGGGCCGTTAGACCGGCTTTTAGGGAGGATGATTTTGAACGCAAACCCATTTTTATCTTTTCCAACTCAATACCTGTGGTCCGGAAGTGAGGCCTAACCTATCCGGTAAGAGTTACCAAAGTCTTTAACCTTATTACTTAACCCTGTTTAATCGATTTTCACAAAAAAACAACGTTCTTAGACACGGCAATCTCAGAAGTTGTAATTATCACATGGCCATATTCAAGGCGAGTCGCTGTTTTTTCAGGTCAACAGATTACTACTATGGTGTGGCGAAAAAGTCGCGAGTTAGGCAATATTTTTCCTGTACTAAGATATAAAGATATGTTTATATCGTTCAAATTGATGATTTTATTGAGGTTGATGTGGAAAATCTGCTCCAGGGATTGCGCGCTGCCGGGGAGGAAACCCGGCTGAGATTGCTGGTACTTTGCGGCCATTCGGAATTGACGGTCAGTGAACTGACACAGATTCTCGGGCAAAGCCAGCCACGTGTTTCCCGTCATCTTAAACTTCTGTGCGATGCAGGCCTGCTGGACCGGTATCAGGAGGGGAGCTGGGTTTTTTACCGATTGTCGGCGAAACATAACGCGTCACTGTTAGCCCGTACGCTCGTTGATCTGGTGCCGGAGGAAGACCCCATTGTTTCACGGGACTTAGATCGTCTTGAGGTTGTTAAAAAGGCGCGGATCATGGCGGCGGAGGAATATTTCCGTGAGAATGCCGTCCGCTGGAACGAGATTCGCTCCCTTCATGTCTCCGAAGAAGCGGTGGAAGAGGCTCTTGTCACACTTACCAAAGGTCACAAGATCATCGATTTCCTTGATATAGGCACGGGGACCGGCCGTATGCTGGAGTTGTTCGGCCCCAAGGTTACCCACGCGATCGGCGTTGATTCCAGCCGGGAGATGTTGTCCTTCGCGCGTTCTGCGATTGAGGATGCGGGCCTTAGGAATTGTCAGGTGCGCCTCGCGGATATGTATAACCTGCCTTTTATTGCTCAGTCACAGGACGCTATCGTCATCCATCAGGTGCTCCATTACGCGGAAGATCCGGCGGTTGCCATCAGGGAAGCTGCGCGCCTTCTTCGCGGTGATGGCATTTTGGCGATTGTCGATTTTGCCCCCCATACACTCGATAGCCTGCGAACCGAACATGCCCATCGGCATATGGGCTTCGATGAAGACAGTATTCGGGCCTACTGCACCGACGCGGGGCTTGAGCCGGAGGATTTCAGAGTCCTGAAAGGCGATCCCCTTACTGTTAATATATGGACGGCCGTTCCGGCCGCCGTCACCCAATCCAAAGGAGCCGTTGCGTCATGATTATGTCAGGAATACCGGAGCGGAACGATGTTTCCAGCGGGTTGAGGGAGGCCGGTGCGCGCAACCGTGTTGACGTATCGTTCGAATTTTTCCCGCCGACGTCTGACGCGCTTGCGGAAAAACATTGGCAGGCCCTGATGCGCCTTGCACCGCTCAATCCGAAATTTGTCTCGGTTACATACGGGGCCGGGGGCTCAACACGGGAGCGGACCCATTCGCTGGTTAGCCGTATCCGGCAGGAAACGACGCTGGAACCTGCTGCTCATCTTACCTGCGTAGGGGCGGAGAAGGGCGAGATTGAAGAAATTGCTGAACGCTACTGGGAGAGCGGTATCCGCCATCTTGTCGCGTTGCGTGGTGATCCACCGGAAGGGTTCGAGAGGTTCAAGCCGCACCCCGGCGGATTTGCAGGCTCGGTTGAGTTGATCGAATTTCTCAAGAAAAAGCACGATTTCGAAATCTCCGTCGGGTGTTATCCGGAAATTCATCCCGACGCGAAGTCCAGCCTTGCCGATATAGACTATCTTAAACGCAAGATGGATGCCGGTGCGACTCGGGCGATTACTCAGTTTTTCTTCGATCCAGAAGTTTATCTTCGCTTTATCGACAGAGCGCGGGCCCATGGTATTACCATTCCGATTGTGCCGGGTATATTGCCGGTCACCAGCTATTCCAAAATCCGACAGTTCAGCAAGCAATGCGGCACGCAGGTGCCCGCGTGGCTGACACATCTGTTTGAAGATCTGGATGAGGACCCGGCGACGCGTAATCTTGTCGCCGCGATGGTCGCGTCCGAACAGTGTCTGCAATTGCAGCGCGCCGGGGTCACGGATTTCCATTTCTACACATTGAACCGGGCGGATCTGGTTTATTCCGTCTGCCATACGCTTGGGCTGCGGCCTGAGTTAAAGACTGTAACTTCTTAAATAATTTAACTTTTTTGATAAAAGGTCACCCCATGCAGAAGTCACCGGCATTTGCTGAACTTGAGGCTATTCTTGATAAGAGGATCATGGTTCTCGATGGCGCCATGGGCACCATGATACAGGGGTTTAAGCTGACGGAGGAAGATTACCGGGGTACAGCCTATGCCAATGTCAGCAATGACCTGAAGGGCAATAATGACCTTTTGACCCTCACCAAGCCAGAGGTGATTGAAAGCATACATGATGATTTTCTGGCGGCGGGCTCCGACATACTGGAGACTAACACCTTTAACTCCACCTCGATCGCGCAAGCGGACTACAAGCTGGAAAAGGCGGTCTATGAGCTCAACAAGCAGGGCGCGGCGCTTGCCCGCAAGGCGGCTGACCTCTGGACGGGAAAAACTCCCGAAAAGCCACGCTTCGTGGCGGGTGTCCTGGGGCCGACCAACCGCACGGCATCGATCTCACCAGATGTGAATGATCCGGGCTATCGCAATGTTTCCTTTGATGAATTGGTCGAGGCATATGATGAGGCACTGCGGGGCCTGATTGATGGCGGGGCGCAGATTATCCTGATCGAAACCGTGTTTGACAGCCTCAACTGCAAGGCTGCTATCTATGCGGTTCTGCGCTACTTCGACGAAACAGGTGTTCGCCATCCTGTGATGGTCTCTGGCACGATTACCGATGCTTCCGGCCGGACACTATCGGGTCAGACAGCAGAGGCCTTCTGGGCCTCCATGGCGCATGTGCAACCAATCAGTATCGGATTTAATTGTGCGTTGGGTGCCAAGGACTTACGGCCGCATGTTCAGTCTGTCTCGAACGTTGCGACGGCGCGGGTTAGCGTGCATCCCAATGCCGGCCTTCCCAACGAACTTGGGGACTATGACGACACCCCGGCCTATATGGCTGAACAGCTTGGCGAGTTTGCGAAAAGTGGCCTTGTCAATATTGTCGGCGGGTGCTGCGGTACGCGCCCGGAACATATCGCCGCCATTGCCGAGGCCGTTGCCAATCTTCCACCGCGCAAAATACCCGATCTCGAACCAGTTTGTCGCTTGAGCGGGCTGGAGCCGCTTTATCTGGACGATGTGGCGGGTTTTATCAATGTCGGGGAGCGGACGAATGTTGCCGGTTCTGCCAAGTTCAAGAAACTGGTGATGGAAGGGGATTATGATACAGCCCTCGATATCGCGCGGGAGCAGGTGATTAACGGTGCGCAAATCGTTGATGTAAATATGGATGACGCCATGCTGGATGCGAAATCCGCCATGACTACATTCCTCAACCTCATCGCCTCGGAGCCGGATATCAGCCGGGTGCCGATCATGGTCGACAGTTCCAAATGGGAAGTCTTGCAAGCAGGCCTTAAAACCATTCAGGGCAAGGGCGTCGTCAATTCGATTTCTTTAAAGGAAGGTGAAGAGGAATTTATTGAGCATGCGCGGGAAGTGCGCCGCTTTGGCGCGGCGGCTGTGGTCATGGCATTCGATGAAGATGGGCAGGCGGATAGCAAAGAGCGGATGATTGAGATCTGCACGCGCTGTTATAAGATTTTGACGGAAGTCGTTGATTTTCCTCCAGAAGATATCATTTTTGATCCGAATATTTTCCCCATTGCCACGGGCATTGACGAGCATCGTAACTTTTCTCGCGATTATATTGAGGCAACGCGCGAGCTAAAAGCGACCCTCCCGCATATTCAGATCAGCGGCGGTGTCAGCAACATGTCCTTCTCGCTCCGGGGCAACAACCCCATGCGCGAGGCGATGCATTCCGTTTTCCTCTATCACGCGATCCAGGCGGGCATGGATATGGGCATCGTGAACGCGGGCCAACTTGCCGTCTATTCAGATATCCCCGAAGACCTGCGCGACCGCATTGAGGATGTGGTCTTCAACAAGCGCGAGGACGGGACGGAACGCTTGCTCGAAGTGGCGGAGCAGGCCATCGGCCAGAAGCGGAGCAATGTCATTGATCTTTCCTGGCGCGAAGGAACGGTCGGTGAGCGGCTGACCCACGCGTTGGTGAAAGGCATTTCCGATTATATCATCGACGATACGGAAGAGGCCCGGCTTCAGTTCCCACGGCCCATTCAGGTAATCGAGGGGCCGTTGATGGACGGCATGAATGTGGTTGGTGACCTCTTTGGGTCGGGCAAGATGTTCCTGCCGCAGGTGGTGAAAAGCGCACGCGTCATGAAGCAGGCGGTGGCCCATCTTCTACCCTTTATCGAGGCGGAGAAAGACAAGAGCGGTGAGTCACAGACCAAGGGAAAGGTGCTGATGGCGACGGTCAAGGGTGATGTGCATGATATTGGCAAGAACATCGTCGGCGTCGTCCTGCAATGTAATAATTTCGAGGTGATCGACCTTGGCGTGATGGTGCCGTACTCGAAAATCCTTGAAACAGCGATCTCGGAGAAGGTTGATATTATCGGACTTTCCGGGCTGATCACGCCGTCCCTTGAAGAAATGGCGACAGTTGCCGCAGAAATGCAGCGACAGGGATTTGAACTGCCACTGTTGATCGGCGGGGCGACCACCTCGAAGGTGCATACGGCGCTCAAGATCGCGCCGCAATATGACGGGACGACGATCTATGTGACGGACGCGTCCCGCGCCGTCGGCATCGCCACCAAGCTGACCAGCAACGAGAATAATCAGGAGCTGCGCGACAGCATCAAGGTGGAATATGAACAGGTACGGGAAAATTATCTCAAAAAATCCCGCCCCGATCAGCAATTCACACTGGCAGAAGCGCGCGCAAATGCCGTGCCGATCGACTGGTCAGGGTATCAGCCTCCGGTACCGCCTTTTCCTGGCCTGAATGAGTTCCAGAACATAAACCTGGCGAGTTTGCGCGAGTATATTGACTGGTCACCCTTCTTCCGGACGTGGGAGCTTGCGGGACATTTCCCGAAAATCCTGAAAGATAAGGTTGTCGGGGAAACCGCGACCGAACTTTATAACGATGCGACCGCCATGCTGGATAAGATCATTGATGAAAAATGGCTGACCGCGAAGGCGGTTGTCGGGCTGTTCCCGGCGGCACGGGACGGGGATGACGTGATCGTCTATACGGATGACAGCCGGACTGAGGAAAAACATCGCTTCCACTTCCTGCGGCAACAGATGATGCGGAAAAACGGGCGCGCCAACCACAGCCTTGCGGATTATATCGCACCGGTGGAAAGCGGCCTGAAGGACTATATCGGCGCCTTTGCCGTGACGGCGGGTCTCGGAATTGAGTCAAAGCTTGAAGAATTCAAAAGAACCCATGATGATTACAGCAGTATTATGTTAAAAGCCTTGGCCGATAGACTGGCGGAGGCCATGGCTGAATATATACATCAGCAAACGCGAAAAGAGCTTTGGGCCTATGCCCGCAATGAACAACTCGGCAACGAAGATCTGATCCGCGAAAGCTATCAGGGTATCCGCCCGGCGCCCGGCTATCCGGCCTGCCCGGAGCATTCGGAAAAACGCGGATTGTTCGATCTGTTGGAAGCGGAAAAGCGGGTCGGTATTGAGCTTACCGAAAGTTTTGCCATGATGCCGGCCTCGTCGGTGTCGGGGCTTTATTTCTCCCATCCGGAGGCACGCTATTTCGGGATTGGCAATGTCGGCCGCGATCAGGTGGAGGATTACGCTAAACGCAAGGGAATTTCGCCCGACGCAGCAGAAAGACTGCTGGCCTCAAACCTTGCCTATGAGCGGGTTCGGCGTGCCGGGTAAGTCGCTCTGTTTAATGACGCAAAGTTGATTTTCGTCGGAATGGCGTTGCGGTAATAATACAGTCTATTACCGTCGGAGGATATACATGTACCGTCGTATCGGCCTAGTCGTCATAATCTTGCTCTTTATCGGAGCGGCGAAGGCTTTTGCCTTCGAGGGTGTCAACAAGAGCTTCATTGGCGGGCTTGCCGTTGATGGCTATGACAGCACAGCCTATTTCACGAAGGCCAAACCGGAAGAAGGGGGCGCGGATTTTAGTGTCGAATATAAGGGCGCGACCTGGCGCTTTGCTGACGCGAAAAGTCGTGATCTGTTTGCGGCCAGTCCTTCGGCATACGCCCCTCAATATGGCGGCTATTGCTCCAACCAGATGAGCCTCGGCAATCTCGCCGATACGGACCCGGGCGTTTGGCTGATCTTTGAGGGCAAGCTCTATCTCTTCGGCCATGACGCAGGCCGTATCCGTTGGCGGCAAACGGGCATTGCCGAACGGATCAAGGACGCTGATAAAAACTGGCAAAAATTCCTCGCTAAAGATTAATAAATAATAAATAATACAATCGTATTTTGGCGAAAGAGATAGCGCTGACAGTTTCTCTGTCGGCGGCATACTGATGAAATGAAGAGGCAGGAAATATGAATATTTCACGCAGAGGATTTTTGGCGGCCGCGGGCGTTGCGGCGAGTGCATCTGTTGCGCGAATACCAATAGCCGAAGCTAGTCAGAGAAAAATTTTATATGTCCGCACGCGACAGATCGAAGTCGATGGCAAGGCCGTGACTCGCTATGGCGTCGAACAGGAAAATGGTACATTCGGTCTTTTCCTCGACCCCGGTGATCATTTCGATGTTCAACTCGTGAACGAGCTTTCAGACAGCACCCTCGTTCACTGGCATGGGATGGAAGAGCCCTGGCAGCAGGATGGCGTACCTTATCTCTCCGCCCTTCCAATCGCGCCGGGAAGCAGTGCGAACTACAATTTCGCGGCGAAACCTACCGGCACACGTTGGATGCATTCGCATTTCGGATTGCAGGAGCAGAACCTGCTCGCGTCACCACTGATCATCCGGGATAAAGCAGCGATGCAAGAAAATGCTCAGGAGGTTGTCTTGTTCCTCGAGGATTTTTCATGGACAAGCCCTGAGGAAATTTTCGCAAATTTGCGCAAACCCAAGCCGTTGATGAAAATGGGATCGAAGAGCGATAAGGATACCGGTCCCGATCTGAATGACGTTAAATTCGATGCGTTTCTCGCGAACGACCGCACGCTTGACGATCCGGATGTGATTGCGGTGGAAAAGGGTGGAAGAGTGCGTCTTCGCATTATCAATGCGTCGGCCTCCTCTAACTACACAATCGATCTTGGGTCTCTGGACGGAACATTAGTCGCCGTCGACGGCAATCCGGTAGAACCTTTGATCGGCAAGACCTTCCCGCTCGCCATTGCGCAGCGCGCAGACATCATGCTTGAATTACCATCAGATGGTTCGGCCGCGGCGGTGCTCGCTCATTGCGAAGGGCGGAAAATGCGCTCAGGCATCGTGCTTGCGCCGAAAGGCGCCAGAGTCGAGAAAATTTCGACAGTGACCGATAGCGAGGGGCCGCGTGTCGGGCTTGATCAGGAATTGCTGCTTCGCGCCGCTACTCCGCTTATTCCGCATAAGGTCCAGCGCCGTATTCCGGTGAAATTAACAGGCTCGATGTCGAGTTATATCTGGAGTATGCCAATTGAGGGGCAAGGCGGTATGCCTGCCGTCGTTTCAGAGAAGCAGCGTGTCGAGATCATCATGACCAATGAGACGCCTATGTCCCATCCGATGCATCTGCACGGTCACAGCTTCCAGGTTGTAGAGATCAACGGAAAACGGATCGCGGGCGCCCTTCGTGACACGATCATGGTGCCGCCGAAGACGCAGGTGACGGTCGTTCTCGATACCCTAAACCCCGGACTCTGGGCATTTCATTGTCATAATCTCTATCATCTTGCGGCCGGAATGTTCTCGACCATGGCCTATCGGCATGTTCCGCAAACCACTTAAAATCGTCCACTTCTATTTGCCGTAGCCGCCGCCAGACGGTGTTTGGATAACGAAAATATCGTCTGCTTCCATCTCGGTCTTGTCGCGGCCTTCCAAGGTGTCGATCTCGCCATTCTTGCGGATGACCCATTGCTTGCCGACCTCTCCATCTTCACCACCGTTCAGGCCGAAAGGCGGCACAACACGGTGGCTGGAAAGAAGCGCGGCTGACATCGGTTCATGAAAGCGAAACTTGCGAAGCGTTCCGTCGCCACCTTTATGTGCGCCTTTACCGCCGGAGCCGCGTCTGATCTCGAAGCTTTCCAGCGTCACCGGGAAGCGCCATTCGACTACCTCCGGATCGGTCAGGCGGGAATTAGTCATATGCGTATGCACCGCACTGGTCCCGTCGAAATCAGGGCCCGCGCCGGAACCACCACAGATCGTTTCGTAGTATTGATAGGTTTCGTTGCCGAAGGTAAAATTATTCATTGTCCCTTGCGCGGCAGCCATCACGCCAAGCGCGCCGAACAGACAATCGGTGATGCATTGTGATGTTTCGACGTTGCCCGCAACCACGGCTGCCGGATATTCGGGCGACAGCATGGAGCGGTCGGGTATGATAATCTTCAACGGTTTGAGACAGCCTGCATTCAGCGGAATATCGCTTTCCACCAGGCAACGGAACACATACAACACCGCCGCTGTGGTGACGGCACGCGGTGCGTTATAGTTGGTCGGGTGCTGCCCGCTGGTGCCAGTGAAATCGATGGTGGCCGAACGGGCCGCCTTGTCGATGGAGATATTGACCTTAATCTCATACCCATCATCCATGGGATAAGTGAAGGACCCATCCTTTAGCACATCCAGCACTCGGCGCACGGATTCCTCGGCGTTATCCTGTACGTGGTCCATATAGGCATGGACGACCTCAAGGGAGAAATGATCGACCATCTTGCGCAGTTCCTGAATGCCCTTCTCGCAGGCCGCGATCTGAGCCTTCAGGTCGGCCATATTCTGATCGGTGTTGCGGGACGGATACTTGCCGGATTTAAGGATCTCGACAATCTCGTCTTCAAGCAGCCGTCCGCCATCGACCAGCAACACGTTATCGAGGATGACGCCTTCCTCTTCTACCGTTCGACTGTCGGGCGGCATGGAGCCGGGCGTGGTGCCTCCGATATCCGCATGGTGCCCACGGCTTGCCACGTAAAAGAGGACGTCCTTGCCTGCAAGATCAAAAACGGGCGTGATTACCGTGACATCGGGCAGATGCGTCCCGCCGTTATAAGGCGCATTAAGGACGAAAACATCGCCTGCTTTCATCGTCGATTTATGTTTATTGATCACCGCCTTGATACTCTCTGACATGGAGCCCAGATGCACGGGCATATGGGGCGCATTGGCGATCAGGTCTCCGTTCAACTCAAAGACCGCGCAAGAGAAATCGAGCCGTTCCTTGATATTCACCGAATAGGCCGTTTTTTCCAGCACCGTACCCATCTGTTCGGCGACATTCATGAAGAGATTGTTGAAAATCTCCAGCATGACCGGATCGACTTCCGTGCCGATGGCGAGTTCGCGCTTGAGTTCCTCGACGCGGGTAAGGACGAGATAGCCTCGATCTGTCATTTCCGCCTGCCAACCCGGTTCAATTACATTTGTGCCGGTTTTCTCGACAATGACTGCGGGGCCGTTGATCTTCGAGCCCGAGGGCAAGGCGTCGCGATCATAGAAGGGGCAATCCTGCCAGCTATCCCCGACAAAGATTGCCTCTTGGGCGAGGGGGCCGACGTCCATGTTACCACTCCTTCGGATCGGATCCTCAATCTTGTCGCCGATACCGACTACTTCAACGGCGGCGGCCTCAACGATCATCGCTTTTTCCGGCGTTGTAAAGCCGAAGCGCTGACGATGTGCGGCCTCGAACGCTTTGGTGATCTCATCCAACGGGCCATCATCGACAACCATCGCGGTATCGGAGCCCTGATATTTGATATGGAGCTTGCGTTCGACATCGATGCGGGCCTCTGCCACTCCTTGCGCACGCATTTCCGCCAACCCCTCTGTGGCGAGAGTTTCCAGGGTTATGGCAATGTCGGGAAGGGCCGAGTCTTCCAGCGTCACCTCCATCGCTTTTTCTTTCAACACGCGAAGGTCGGCCAGACCCATCCCGAAGGCGGAAAGAACGCCCGCATAAGGGTGCAACATGATCTTCTTCATACCGAGGCTGTCGGCAACGAGGCAGGCATGCTGGCCACCAGCACCCCCGAAGGAGGTCAGAACATATTCGGAGACGTCATAGCCGCGCTGAACAGAGATTTTCTTGATCGCATTGGCCATATTTTCCACCGCGATAAAGAGAAAGCCGCGCGCGACTTCTTCCGGGCTGCGGTTATCGCCCGTGGCAGCGTTGATTTTCGTGGCCAAGGCTGCGAATTTCTCACGCACTGTCTCCACAGATAACGCCTCATCGGCGTTGGGGCCGAAGACTTTGGGAAAGAATGCCGGGGAAAGCTTGCCGAGCATCACATTGCAATCAGTGACGGTTAGCGGGCCACCCTTGCGATAGCAGGCAGGGCCGGGATTGGCCCCCGCGCTGTCCGGGCCGACCTTATATCTTGCACCATCGAAATGCAGGATTGAACCACCGCCTGCTGCCACCGTATGGATCAGCATCATTGGCGCACGCATGCGCACTCCTGCAACCTCCGTCTCGAAAGTGCGTTCATACTCGCCACCATAATGGGAAACGTCGGTCGACGTGCCGCCCATATCGAAACCGATGACTTTTTCAAACCCGGCCATGGCGCTGGTCTGTACCATGCCAACCACACCGCCCGCTGGACCAGAGAGAATGGCGTCTTTCCCATGGAAAAACCGCGCATCCGTCAGCCCACCATTCGATTGCATGAACATCAGGCGGGTTTCGCCTAGTTCGGATGCAACTCGGTCAACATAGCGGCGTAAGATGGGGGAGAGATAGGCATCTACCACGGTGGTGTCACCACGGCTGACCAATTTCATCAGCGGGCTGGTTTCATGACTGGTTGAGATTTGGGTGAAGCCAATGCCCCTAGCGATTTCGGCGACAGCTTTCTCATGATCCGGATAACGGTACCCGTGCATGAAGACAATGGCACAGGTACGCAGACCCGCATCATATGCTTCTTGCAGCTTGGCGCGCGCGTCGACTGTGTCGAGAGGTCGGATCATCTCGCCGGTTGCGCCGACGCGCTCCTTCACCTCAATAACGCGGCTATAGAGCATTTCCGGTAGCTCGATATGCAGTGCAAAGAGCTTGGGGCGCGTCTGATAGCCGATCCGGAGGGCATCTCGGAACCCCTCCGTTGTGATTAGTGCCAGCGGTTCGCCCTTGCGCTCCAGCAATGCGTTGGTGGCGACGGTTGTTCCCATCTTGACCGCTTCGATCTGTGATGCAGGTATATCTTCGGTTTTGCCGAGGCCGAGCAGGTCACGGATACCCTGCAGCGCGGCATCTTCATACTGCTCCGGGTTTTCGCTCAGTAACTTGTGGGTAACGATGCTGCCATCGGGTCGGCGCGCAACCAAATCGGTAAAGGTGCCGCCGCGATCGACCCAGAACTGCCATTCTTTCGTTGCCGCATCATTCATGTTTTTAGCCATAATTTCTCTCAAGTTTAGCAGAAAAGACCCTCTGTCGCGCCGCCGGGTTACAAGAATCCTTATCATCAGGCACGGGCGCAGGTAAAGCCATATTGCCAAATGTTCTTTCTGCTTTCACGAATTCGCACCGCCACGCGTTTGTGAGACATGTAGACAACAGGAAAGTAGTAGAAGATGACGGCGGATGACCCTCTCGAAAATTATGTTCCCTTATCCAGGTCGCCGATCTGGGATCTGGTGCGAAGTTATTATGGTACCTTGGGCACAGAGGCATGGGAGCCGGGAAGGGTGCCCAACTACGTGACGACAAACCCGTTTATCGGACGCGCCTACGCTAAAGTCATTCGCGGTTTTCTTGATGATTTCGGGCAAAGCGGGACGACCCGTGCACGCCGGGAGCCGCATTACATCCTGGAACTTGGTGCAGGTACGGGACGCTTCGCGTATGGTTTCTTGCTGCATTTCTTTTCAGCAGAGGAATTGGCCGTCGCAAAAAAACGGAATGTCGTCTATGTGATGACAGAAGTAAGTAAGGCCGCCATTGATTTTTGGCGGCGGCACCCGCAGCTTAAACCCTTTATCGATCAGGGGATTCTCGATTTTGCCTATCTAGATGTCCTGAAAGACGATCCGATCCGGCTTCTAATCTCGGGTCAGGAACTAACACCGGGCAGTCTTTCCAATCCTCTCTCTGTAATCGCAAATTATGTGCTCGATAGCTTGCCGCATGATTTTTACTGTGTGAAGGACAAAAAATTATTTGAAAGACGTGTCTGCCATCGGATTGAAACGGACAGCGATGAAATAGAGGACATTATCCGTCATACGGAATTCAATTATCAGGAAGAGCCCGCGCCAGTAAAGATATATGAGAATGAGGACTGGAACCGTACACTTGGGAAATATCGGAGGATGCAGGGAGAATTGAATTTCTCTCTTCCCGTCGGAGGCTTTCGTATGATTGATCGGCTGGCGGCACTTACAACAGGCGCGACGTTTATGCTCACCGGTGATTTCGGAGTAACGGCGCTCTCCGATTTGTGGGATTTACCGCCGCGCCGAGTTGCCCGCAATGGCGTGTTCAGTATGCATGTCAATTATCATGCGCTTCGTGAATATGTCGGGATGCGCAAAGGTCGGTTTCTCTCTCCCGATCACTCGAAATCTTCATTGGAAATGGCGGGCGTGCTGATGAATCCTGGGCGGCGAAAGGCCCGGCATCTAACGCATCAATTCAATACCCATATTCGCGACACCGGGCCCGATGAATTCTTCATGCTGAAAAAAATTGCGGAGAAAAACTTCGCAGATTACAGCTTGCCGCAAATACTTGCACTAATGCGCATAAGCTGCGGCGATATAAAGATTTTCCGTGGTTGTGTTGGTGCGCTGAGAAAGACATTGCCCACGGCAAGTGCACATCAGAAAAAGTCAGTTGTCGACGCTCTGAAAAGAGTTGATAAGGCACATTTTAGATGTGATTCAAACCCCGATCCCGCGATTACTATTATCCATCTGATGGAAGAAGCCGGGGCGCCGGACGAGGCAATGGAAATTCTTGAGCGAAATCGGCTGTTTCTGAACGCAACATCTGAGGGAGTATTTCTGGTTGTAAATTTGTTGATGAAGGCAGGACGCCATAAGGAGGCACTTGAGCCATTGAAAAGTTTGCTTGTGAGGGAGCCAGATAATCGCAAGGCACATCATTTATTCGGCCGTGTCGTAGAAGAAATAGAGGCAAAGAGTATGCCGTGTCGCAAGACGATTTTTGCGGTGAAATGAGCGAGAGTAAGAAAATTTAAACTCTATGTCGTTAATGATATGCTATTCCTAGTATATATTTTTAAACGACATTGAGACAGGACCCATGGCGCATAAAGGCATTATTCTCGCGGGCGGTACAGGCAGCCGGCTTCATCCCTTGACGTTGGGTGTCAGTAAACAGCTGATGCCGATTTACGACAAGCCGATGATCTATTATCCGTTGACGACGCTGATGCTGGCGGATATTCGGGATATCCTCATTATCACCACGCCGGAAGAGCAGGATGTGTTTATTCGCGTGTTGGGCGATGGTGCACGCTGGGGCTTGAATATTTCGTATGCGGCGCAGCCATCGCCGGATGGTCTGGCTCAGGCATTTATTATTGGTGCTGATCATATCGGCGACGATCATTCCGCTCTGATTCTCGGCGATAATATTTTTTACGCCAACCGTTTCAGCCAACTCCTGCAGAGTGCAAAAGGTCGGGAAGTTGGCGCGACCATTTTCGGCTATCATGTCTCGGACCCGACAGCTTATGGCGTCGCCGAATTTGATCAGACTGGTAAGGTCATCGGGGTTGAGGAAAAGCCGAAAAATCCGAAATCGAACTTCGCCATTACCGGGCTCTATTTCTATGATAATCAGGTGATCGATTTTGCCAAGCATCTGAAACCGAGTGCGCGGGGTGAGCTGGAAATCACCGATCTCAACCGTCTCTATCTCGATCAGGGGGAGCTCAGCATGGAATTGCTGGGCCGGGGTAGTGCCTGGCTCGATACCGGCACACATGACAATCTGCTGGAAGCGTCTCACTTCGTACAGACGATTGAAAAGCGGCAGGGCCTCAAAATTGCCTGTCCGGAGGAAATCGCCTATCAGAAGAAATTCATCACGGCGGACGAACTCGCCGCCCTCGCCGAACCGCTCAGGAAGAGCGGCTATGGCGAGTATTTGCTCGATCTTATCAAATAAATTCTAGATAACGCCGCGCTCTACAAGCGTGGCAACGATCTGGTCGGCGGAGTCTTCAGGGCTCTGCCTACTGCCATCGATGACAATTTCCGCATTCTCCGGCCGTTCATAATCCGAAGAGATACCGGTGAAATTCTTGATTTCGCCTGCTCGCGCCTTCTTATACAGGCCTTTTATGTCGCGCGCCTCGCAGATTTCCAGCGGCGTATCAACGAAGACTTCAAGAAACTCTCCATCCTCCAACAGGCCGCGCGCCATCTGTCGTTCGCTTCTAAAGGGAGAGATGAAGGAAACGAGGGTAATCAACCCCGCATCGACCATGAGCTTCGCCGTTTCGCCAACACGGCGGATATTCTCAACCCTGTCCGCATCAGTGAAGCCGAGATCCTTGTTCAGCCCGTGACGCACGTTATCGCCGTCCAGCAAATAGGTGTGCTTATCCATGGCATGAAGCTTTTTCTCGACGAGATTGGCGATCGTTGATTTGCCTGATCCGGAAAGTCCCGTAAACCAGAGAACAGAGGCTTTCTGTCTCTTCTGTTCAGCGCGGGCCTCTTTATGAATATCCACTGATTGCCAATGGATATTTTCTGCCCGGCGGAGCGCAAATTCGATCATCCCGGCGGCGACCGTCGCGTTGGTGAAGCGATCAATGAGGATAAAAGAGCCGGTTCCCGGATTTTCTGCATATGGATCGAAGGAAATGGCTTTATCCAGTGACAGATTACACACGCCAATTTCGTTGAGTTCAAGTTTTTTGGACGCCATCTGCTCCATGGTGTTGACGTTGACTGTGTATTTAAGATTGCTGACCCGCGCGGCGGTCGTTCCGGTGCCGAGTTTCAGAAGATAGGTCCGGCTTGGCAGCATCGAATCGCTGCTCATCCAGACGATCTTGGCCTCGAATTGGTCGGCGGTTGCTGGGCGGTCTTTCGTGGCACAAAGGATATCGCCGCGACTGATGTCGATCTCGTCTTCAAGGGTGAGGGTGACAGCCTGTCCAGCAATGGCCTCCTCAAGGTCACCGTCGAAGGTGACGATACGAGAAATCCGGCTGCTCCGTCCTGACGCGGGCTCGACGATTTCATCCCCGACATGGATCGTTCCGCTGGCGATAGTGCCGGAGAAGCCCCGGAAATCAAGGTTCGGCCGATTGACCCACTGCACGGGCATCCGGAACGGGCGGGAGAGGTCCTCTGCACCGATCTCAACGCCTTCCAGGTGCGCTAACACGCTAGGCCCGCTGTACCAAGCCATGGCCTCGCTTGCGCCGATCATGTTGTCGCCTTTCAGCGCCGAGACGGGAATCGGGGTAATTTGTTCGAAATTGAGTTGCTCCGCGAATTTGAGGTAATCACTGCGGATTTGTTCGAATACCTCTTCACTATAGTCAACCAGGTCCATCTTGTTGATCGCCAGCACGACTTTCTTGATGCCGAGCAGGTTAACCAGATAGCTGTGCCGCATTGTTTGGATCAGCACGCCTTTGCGGGCATCGATCAGGATAACGGCGAGGTCGGCGGTTGACGCGCCGGTTACCATATTTCGGGTGTATTGCTCATGTCCGGGGGTGTCGGCGACGATGAATTTGCGCTTGTCGGTCGCAAAAAAACGATAGGCAACGTCAATGGTGATGCCCTGTTCGCGCTCCGCCTGTAACCCATCTAGGAGGAGGGCGTAGTCAATCTCGCCATTCTGCGTGCCGACGCGTTTGCTCTCGGCGGTGAGGGTCGCGAGTTGATCCTCGAACAACAGCTTCGAATCCCACAGAAGGCGACCGATAAAGGTACTCTTGCCGTCATCAACGCTGCCGCAAGTAATAAAGCGGAGGAGGTTTTTCTGTTCCTGCGTCTTGAGATAGGCGTCGATTTCCGCTGTTGCGGTGTCGGTTTTCTGATCCATCAGAAATACCCCTCTTGCTTTTTCTTCTCCATCGACCCGGCCTGATCCTTGTCGATCTGCCGTCCCTGTCGCTCCGATGTGCGGGCGACGAGCATTTCCTGAATAATCTCGGGCAGGGTGGCGGCGGTCGATTCAATCGCACCGGTGAGCGGATAGCAACCTAGCGTGCGGAAGCGGACTGATTTCATCATCGGTGTTTCGCCCTCATTCAAAGGCATCCGGTCGTCATCGACCATAATCAGCATCCCCTCGCGCTCTACCACCGGGCGTTCGGCGGCGAAATAGAGCGGCACAATGGGAATATCCTCCATATAGATATATTGCCAGATATCGAGTTCGGTCCAGTTGGAGAGGGGGAAGGCTCTGATGCTCTCCCCTTTGCGGACCCGACCGTTATAAATATTCCAAAGCTCGGGGCGCTGGTTTTTCGGATCCCAGCGATGCGCCTCATTGCGAAAAGAGAAGACCCGCTCTTTCGCGCGGCTTGCCTCCTCATCCCGGCGGGCGCCGCCAAAAGCTGCATCGAACTTGTACTGATCGAGTGCTTGTTTCAGAGCCTCCGTCTTCATGATGTCGGTATGAAGCGCCGAGCCATGGGTAAAGGGACCGACCCCCTGCTTGACGCCTTCAGGGTTGATATGCACCAACAATTCGAGACCGTAATCCTTCACGATGGTATCGCGGAAATGGATCATCTCGCGGAATTTCCAGGTAGTGTCCACATGCAGGAGTGGAAAAGGAATGGGTGATGGAAAAAAGGCCTTCCGCGCAAGATGCAGCAGCACCGCAGAATCCTTGCCGATGGAATACAGCATGACTGGCCGTTCAAACTCCGCGGCGACTTCCCGGAAGATATGAATGCTTTCTGCTTCCAGCTGGCGTAAATGGGTCAACCGCGATGTACTCATAATGTCGTCTCTTGTTCCAGTATCCGGGCGCTCCTGCGCCGTTATGCACAAGGGCTTATATAATATCGAGAGTTGCCACAAGAAGAAACAACCCTATTTAACTATAAAATTATGTAAAATATATCATTTTGCATAAATTTACCGTGTAAATATGAACATAGGATCTCTTATACCCTGTTGCAATATGGGAAAATGCGGTTGTCGGCGCGTCACCATGGCCGGGATGATGGAAAATACGCGAAGGAAATCAATTGAATGCGGTGGCTTTGCGCATTATTGTCTGGGACAGAATTGACTGACGAAAGTTCCGTATGGAGATTAATAAGGATTTCAGCTACACCGAGGCCTTTATTGCCTGCCCGGAATGCGACCTCATTCATTCTACTCCAAAGATCAGGGAGGGGGAGCAGGGACGTTGCATCCGGTGCGGCGCATTACTTTTCGTCCGCCATAAAAACAGTCTCAACCGCTCGTTGGCCTTTGCACTCACCGGGTTAATGTTCTTTATTCTAGCGAACCTGTTTCCGCTGCTCACTTTTCAGATGGAAGGGCAGTCAGAATCGAACCGGTTGATTGATGGCGCGATTGCTTTTTGGAACGCAGGGTATTGGGAGCTAGGTATTGTCGTCTTTATTTCCAGTGTTGTGGCGCCGCTCGCGGTCCTGCTTGTTCTGATCACATTGCTGCTGCCGATGCAGCTGGGCCGCTCCCCGTTCAGTCCACAATTTCAGGTTCGGCTGCTAAGTCATCTGAAACCCTGGGCAATGTCGGAAATTTTCATTCTTGGTATTATAGTCGCCTTTGTGAAGTTGCAGGATTTTGCGGATGTGAGTGTCGGGTTATCGCTTGTTGCCTTCGTCCTGATGGTGGCGGCGACGGTCATGGCCTATCTCACCCTTGATGAAGGGGCGCTCTGGAGCCGATTGAAGGAGATCCGTGCATGACCGCGCCGGTAACTGCACAATCGATCGGCGCTATTTCCTGCCATGTTTGCGGGTTGCTGGTATCGAAGCGGTTTATTGCGGAGCATAGGGCCGATTGCCCGCGCTGCGACGCGGCGCTGCATAGTCGTAAAATCAATAGCCTGAACCGCACCTGGGCGTTGTTGATTGCGGCGGCGATCCTTTATATCCCGGCCAATGTCTATCCGGTCCTGACACTTATTTCATTCGGTCGGTCGACAACGAATACAATTATGGGTGGGGTGATTGAACTGGCGCAGTCCGGACAAGCGGTTATTGCTGTGATCGTTTTTGTTGCCAGTGTCTTCGTCCCCATCTTTAAAATTGCCGCTTTACTTTTTCTGGTAGTTTCGGTGCAATTAGGGTTAAAAGTACAACGACGCAAGCGGGCGCTTCTCTATCGCTTTACTGAGTTTATCGGTCGGTGGTCTATGATTGACATCTTCATGATCTCAATTCTGATAGGGCTGGTGAAGTTGCAGGCGCTGGCGACGGTAACGGCGGGACCCGGTGCCATTGCTTTTGCCGCCGTGGTGATTATTACGATGTTCGCGGCCATGTCCTTTGATCCGCGTTTGATTTGGGATGACGAGGGGAATGACAATGACGGATGATAGCGAGCAGAAACTGCCCGACGCAAAGGTCCGCCGAGGCTATGGGAGCCTGATGAGCATCTGGATTGTTCCAGCAATAGCCCTTGCCGTGGCTGCCTATCTGATTTTTCAGGCGCTGTCGGAGCGGGGAACGGAAATATCCATCACCTTCGATAATGCCGAGGGTATGGTGCCGGGCAAAACGCAGCTGAAATACAAGGACGTTAACATCGGGACACTGAAACGGGTTGATATTCTCGACGATGACGAGGGCGTGTCGATGGTCATTGATACGACCCGGGTGGCGGACAAATACCTGACCGATACGGCACGTTTCTGGATTGTGGCCCCGGCCATCGGCTTTCAAGGAATTACCGGTCTTCAGACCCTTCTCTCTGGTTCCTTCATCGAGATAGATCCGGGCAAAGGCGGAGACCGGGAAACCAAGTTCAAGGGACTTAGTACACCGCCGGTTATCACGTCGAACGACAAGGGAACAGAATATCTTCTTTCCACGGAGAAGCTGAGCAATATCAACCGTGGGACGCCGATTATCTATAAGGGACTGCAGGTTGGCAGTGTCCTGGGGTACCGTTTGGCAGAAGATAAAAGTGCCATCGATGTCTATGCTTTTGTGAAGGCACCCTATGACGATCTGGTGCTTGAGGGGACAAATTTCTGGAATGCGGGCGGCATCAACGTCTCTGTTTCCACGTCCGGAATTGAACTTGGCGCGAACTCATTGCAAGCCCTCGTTGCAGGGGCAATCGAGTTTGCCACACCGGAAATCTACCAGAGTACCTTTAAGGCGGAATCCCGCTACCAGTTCAAGCTCTACGACAATCAACAGGCGAAGGACGATGCCCGCTTTACCGAGAAAGTCGTTTATGTGCTTTATTTTGATGGATCCGTCAGCGGCCTCTCCGTTGGCGCAAATGTTGAGTTCAAGGGAATCAAGGTTGGCAGTGTCCGCGATATCAGTCTGGAAATCGACGAGGCGAACCAGAAATACTATATTCCGGTGCAGATCGATATAGAGCCTCAGCGAATAAAACTGACTGATGACGGTAAGAAAATCCGGTCGGTTTTGGAAACACGTGAGCTGCGCCAGAAAATCATCAAGGATTTGATCCAGCGCGGATTGAAAGCGAAGCTAAAAAATTCCAACTTCCTGACGGGTGCGCTTATC
Organism: Sneathiella sp. HT1-7; assembly: GCF_020731145.1. Lineage (GTDB taxonomy): Bacteria > Pseudomonadota > Alphaproteobacteria > Sneathiellales > Sneathiellaceae > Sneathiella. The sequence continues at coordinate 661,390 of NZ_JAJFZN010000003.1, forward strand.
GTTGATCTCGACCTAATTCCGGATAAACCGGCGGTGTATGTGTCTTCCAGTGGCCGCGTTCCCGAAATCCCGACGGTACCGGCGGATTTGGAAGAAATCACGTCTTCTGTTGCTCAACTGATGGCGAAGCTCGACAAGCTACCCATTGAGCGGCTCGGTAAAAGCTTGACCGGTACAGTGGAGGGGTTGGATAAATTCATTAATTCTGGAGAATTGCAAAAAACCATCGAGGAATATCGCAAGCTCGCGGTTTCTGTTCGGGTGGTGGCACAGAATATTGACACCAAGACGCTGCCCAATATTGGAAAGACAATCGATGATGTGCGCGTGGCGATCAACAAGATTGACGAGACGCTGGCCTCGGCGGAAACAATGTTCAGCTCCGTCAACGGGCTGATTGCCGATGGCTCCCCGTTTAAATATGATCTGATGAATATGCTGCAGGAGCTGTCAGCGGCAAGCCGAGCTGTCCGCAGTCTTGCCGACTTCCTGGAACGAAACCCGAGTTCCCTGATCAGTGGAAAGAGATAAGATATGACCTTGCCTAGTCTGCGCCCGTTTGGGCAAAACTTCGTTTTCCTCCTGCTGGTTGCACTACCGCTTAGCGCGTGCAGTGGGCTGCCGGGATCGGACCCGACCAATTTCTATATTCTGCAAACTGCTACCCAGTTGGATACGAAAGGAACAACCGTTACGCTGGCGGAAGGAACTACAGTTGGTATTGGGCCAGTGCAGATTCCGGGTTATGCGGATCGGCCGCAGATTGTCACCTTCGGCAGCGGAGCCGCGATCAATGTGTCCGACTTCGATCACTGGGCGGAACCTTTGGGTGATGCGATCAAACGGGTGTTGACCAGTAATGTCGCGACCTTGATCGGGGAAGAAAAAGTCTTTTCCTACCCGGCGGATTTTCGCCCGGACAAGCAATCCCTTCAGGTTGCGGTTAATGTCATTGATATCACCGAGACAGGGGCAGGGATGGCGCGCCTGTCCGTGCGTTGGCATATCAAGGCGCTTTATGACAACAAAGTTCTTTCGCGGCAGGCGAAAATTTACGAGACTGCTGCCACGGTCGGTGATTACAACAGCTATGCCAAGGCGGTGAGCCAGCTTTTGGTAGAATTCTCACAAGATATTGCAACATCCCTTAACGGATTTAAATTGTCCTGATGACAAAAACGAATGTTCTTTTCGTCACTCTCGATCAGTGGCGCGCAGATCATCTCGCGGCAACCGGGAACGCGACCGTGAAGACACCCAATCTAGACGCGCTGGTGGGTGATGGCGTTACCTTCCTCAACCACTATACCTGCATCGCGCCCTGCGGCCCGTCGCGGACGACCTTTCTGACGGGCATGTACCCGAGTAATCACCGCTCCATCCGCAATGGCACGCCGCTCAATCACAGCCTGACCAATATCGCATTGGAAGTTCGAAATGGGGGATATGATCCAACTCTTTGGGGTTATACGGATACAACGCCGGATCCACGGCTGCTGGGGGAGGATCACGAGGCTTTCCTGACCTATGAAGGGGTGATGCCGGGCTTCACGGTGGGGCAGCAACTTCCTGCAAACAATATCCCTTGGCTCGAATATCTAGCAACGAAGGGCTATGATATTCCGGGACCGGGCTATGCGATCTATCATCCCGACCCGGACTATAAACTCCCACCCGGCCGTCATCCTCTCTCCGCGCCGAGCCGGTTCAAGGCCGAGGATAGCGAGACGCATTGGCTTGCGGACAGGTTAATCGATGGCCTGAAAAGTGATCCCGATACGCCATTCTTTCACCATCTTTCCTTTTTGCGGCCGCATCCGCCCTTTATCTCCCCACCGGAATATCATGACATGTATGATCCGGTAGATATGGTGAAGCCAGTAAAGGCCGCGACGCGTGATGAAATGCGAAGCCTGCATCCCGCCATTGCCCTGATGTATGAAGCAATCCCGCAGGATGCCTTTTTCATGGAAGGTGAGGGGCGTGCCGTGGATCTCGATGATGCCGCCGTGGCGCAGATCCGCGCGACCTATCAGGCGCTGATCACTGAGGCGGATCATAATCTCGGCCGCATTATCACGACGCTGAAAGAGCAGGGTCGCTATGATGAGACAATGATAGTCGTGACATCCGATCATGGGGAACAGCTGGGGGATCATTATCTATGGGGAAAAATCGGCTTTTATGATGAGAGCTTCCACATCCCGCTGATTATTAAACCACCGAAAAGCTGGGACGTTGCCACCGGGCGGCAGGTGAGCGAATTCACTGAATCCGTCGATCTGATGCCGACAATACTGGACGGGCTCGATCTCCCGATTCCGCGCCAATGCGACGGCCATTCGCTCATGCCCTTTATGCGTGGTGAAATGCCCGAGAACTGGCGTAAAGCGGTGCATTGGCTTTATGATTTTCGTGATCCGGTGACCGGAATGCCAGAAAAACTGCTCAATATCTCATCGGCGGAGTGCAACCTGCTTGTCCATCGGGATGCGGAGTTTAAGTATGTGCATTTTGCGGCCTTGCCGCCGCTATTGTTCGACATGAAAAACGATCCGGACGAAACGCGCAATCTGGCAGAAGATCCGGACTATCAAGGCATTGTGCTCAATTGCGTACAGGAGCTTCTCTCCTGGCGGATGCGATATGAGTATGGGGAACTGGTGAATTTGAGCGCATCGGACGACGGTCTCGTCGGCCATAGGCTATATTGATTGGCGGGGACAATATGAGAAATCTCGCGGAACGAAAAGAACTGATAGCCACGGTGCGAGAGATGAACGGGCTTGGCATCAATCAAGGCACGTCCGGCAATGCCAGTGTTCGTGTTGAGGGCGGCTATCTGGTTACTCCGTCAGGCATGGCTTATGAAGATCTGGAGCCCGACGATATCGTCGAGATGTCTTTTGAAGGTGAGGCGAAGGGAAAACGCAAACCCTCCAGCGAGTGGCGCTTTCATCAGGATCTTCTCAATTCCCGGTCGGACTTCGGTGCAATTGTCCATACCCACGGCAAAGCCGCCATGACGCTCGCCTGTCAGCGCATGGATCTGCCGCCTTTTCATTATATGATCGCGGTTGCAGGTGGGAACACAATCCGCTGCGCTGACTACGCGACATTCGGCACTCAGGAACTTTCCGATAATGCGTTGAAGGCGATTGAAGGTCGTAAGGCCTGCTTGCTTGCCAATCATGGGCTGCTCGCGGGAGGAGAAAGCCTCGCACGGGCGCTCTCACTCGCGGTCGAGGTAGAGACTTTATGCGACACATTTTGGCGCATTCTCCAGATCGGCGATCCCATCCTTCTGAGTGATGCGGAGATGGATGCCGTAAAAGAACAATTCAAAAAAGGCTATGGCATGCCAAAGGGAAATGAGTGAGCGGAAATCCCCACAGTAAATAAAGCCATCGGACGATAGGGGCTATCGCGGCGGCAGAAAATTGGCTAAAAAATTCATCTAAAACTGATTTGGAGGAAAACAATAATGACAATGACACTATCCAAAACCGATTTTCTGAATTCTGTCGGCACTGTGTATGGACCGGGGGAGTGGTTCAAGGTCGATCAGGACCGGATCAACAAATTCGCCGAGGCAACCGATGATTTCCAGTTCATTCATGTGGATCCGGAGCGCGCCGTCAAGGAGACACCGTTCGGCTCAACTATCGCCCATGGATTTCTGACCCTGTCACTGCTGGCGGGTCTTGTGCCGAAAATCCAGCCTAAGATCGAGAATGTCCAGATGGGCATCAACTATGGCATTGATAAATTGCGTTTCTTGCAGCCGGTCAAAGTGGATAGCGAAATTCGTGTCACTGCCAAGGTTCTCAGCATCGACGAGAAACGCCCGGGACAATATCTCACCAAAACTGAGATAACCGTGGAAATCAAGGGTTCGGGTAAGCCGGCCCTGATTGTTGAATGGTTGGGAATGACTTTCGTCGGCGAATAAGAACTATCCGTAAAATCAGAACGTTAAGGAGAGAAGATGAGCATTCGGTTTGATGACAGGGTGGCTATTGTTACTGGCGCCGGAAACGGACTGGGCAAGAGCCATGCGTTGCAGCTTGCGGCGCGCGGTGCGAAAGTGGTCGTCAATGATCTGGGCGGTGCCGTCGACGGTAGTGGCGGCTCATCCGATGCGGCGAAGGCTGTTGTGGCCGAGATTGAGGCGGCGGGTGGCGAGGCGATTGCCAACGGCGCGAACGTTACCGATATGGCCCAGGTCGAGGCGTTGGTGGCGGAGGCCATGGATAAATGGGGCCGTGTGGATATTCTGGTGAATAATGCGGGCGTTCTGCGCGATAAATCCTTCTCCAACGTCGAACTGGATGACTTCTCCTTTGTTCTGGATGTCCATCTGATGGGTTCAGTCAACTGCTCGAAGGCGGTCTGGGGCATCATGCGGGAGCAGAATTATGGCCGCATTGCCATGACCACTTCATCGAGTGGGCTTTACGGCAACTTTGGCCAGACCAACTATGGCGCGGCGAAGATGGGCGTTATCGGCCTGATGAATACGCTGGTGATCGAGGGCGCGAAATACGGCATCAAGGTAAATGCGCTCTCGCCCTGCGCCGCGACCCGTATGACCGAGGATATCATTCCTGAAAATCTTCTGGAACTGTTGACGCCGGAATCCGTGACTCCGGCACTCCTCTACATCGTTTCCGACGACAGCCCCAACCGCACGATCATCACGGCGGGCGCGGGCACCTATGCGCGCACCATCGTCTATGAGACAGGCGGCAAATGGCTTCCCGAGGAAGACCGCACGCCCGAGAAAATTGCTGAAAACTGGGCGGAAATTGCCGATGCGGCAACGCAGGCCGAATATACCAGCGGCAATGACCAGACGACCAACATGCTGACCAAGGCCGCGAACGGCCTCGGTATCAAGATCTAGGTCCGGTTCAAAAACGGGAGATTGAGGTTATTCTCCCTCGCGCATTCTATGGCCTCCTCATAACCGGCGTCGGCGTGGCGCATCACGCCCGTCGCCGGATCATTGAAGAGAACGCGGGCGATCCGTTCGTCCGCCTCTTTTGTGCCATCACAGACGATCACCATCCCGGCATGCTGGGAAAATCCCATCCCGACCCCGCCGCCGTGATGCAGGCTGACCCATGTCGCGCCGCTTGCTGTATTAAGCAATGCATTCAGGAGGGGCCAGTCAGAAACCGCATCCGATCCGTCCTTCATCCCCTCCGTCTCCCGATTGGGGCTGGCAACTGATCCTGAATCCAGATGATCGCGGCCAATCACGATGGGGGCGGAAAGCTCCCCCGTTCGCACCATTTCGTTAAAGGCGAGGCCGAGGCGATGGCGCTGTCCCAGCCCAACCCAGCAGATGCGGGAGGGAAGCCCCTGAAACTTGATCCGTTCCTTCGCCATGTCGAGCCAGTTATGCAGATGGGCATCATCGGGGATCAGCTCCTTCACCTTGGTGTCGGTCTTGAAGATATCCTCAGGGTCACCGGAAAGCGCGGCCCAGCGGAACGGCCCGATACCCCGGCAGAAGAGAGGGCGGATATAGGCGGGAACAAAACCCGGGAAATTGAAGGCGCTGTCGACCCCTTCCTCCAGCGCGACCTGACGGATGTTATTGCCGTAATCAACAGTCGGGATTCCGCGCTCCTGGAATTCCAGCATCGCCCGCACCTGCACCGCCATGGATTTGCGCGCCGCAATCTCGACGGACTTGGGATCATTTTCCCGCATCTGCTCCCACTGAGCGAGGGTCCAGCCCTGCGGCAGGTAGCCATTGACCGGATCATGGGCAGAGGTCTGGTCGGTCACGAGATCAGGCAGCATCTCGCCTTCGAGAATCTCCGGGAAGATATCTGCGGCGTTGCCAAGCAACCCGACGGAGACAGGCTTTCCGCGTTCATTGGCATCGCGGATGATGGCAAGAGCCTCGGGCAGGCTCACGGCTTTTTCATCGAGATAACCTGAACGCAGGCGGAAATCGATACTGCTCGGACGGCATTCAACGGCGAGCATAGAGGCACCGGCCATGGTCGCGGCCAGAGGCTGCGCGCCACCCATGCCGCCAAGGCCACCGGTCAGGATCCATTTACCCGACATGTCGCCGCCAAAATGCTGTCGCCCGGCTTCGGCAAAGGTCTCATAGGTGCCCTGCACAATGCCCTGACTGCCGATATAGATCCAGGACCCTGCTGTCATCTGGCCATACATCATCAGGCCCTTTTTATCGAGCTCGTTGAAATGGTCCCAGTTGGCCCAATGCGGCACGAGGTTGGAGTTGGCAATCAGGACACGGGGTGCATTCTCATGGGTCTTGAAGATGCCGACGGCCTTGCCCGACTGGACCAGCAGAGTTTCGTCCGTGTTGAGATCGCGTAAGGATCGCTGTATCTGGTCAAAGCAGTCCCAGTTGCGCGCCGCACGGCCAATCCCGCCGTAAACCACCAGCTCCGCCGGGTTCTCCGCGACATCAGGGTCGAGATTGTTCATCAGCATGCGAAGTGGTGCCTCGGTTAGCCAGCTCTTGCAGGAAAGTTTCGGGCCCGTCGGGGCCTTAATCACACGGCTGTTGTCTCGTCGGTTCGTCATGATGCCATTCCTTTATGTAACGACGCGGTTCCGCCCGAAGTCGAGCATGGTCTCCAGTATCAGTTTGAGAGTGGGTTGAAGTGCCGCTGCCTTCTCCGGCAGATAAGAAAAGGGCGTCTCTTCCTGCATGTAATCTTCCTGCGCGAGCTCCATTTGCAGTGCATGGATGTTGGTTGTCGGGTCACCGTAATGGCGCGTGATATAGCCGCCCTTGAACCGTCCGTTGAGCGCGTGGCTATAGGGGGACGCAGCAGCAATATTCTCAACGGATTCCGTGAGATCCGCATCTGCGGATATCCCGTCCCCCGTGCCGATATTCAGGGACGGCAGACGACCGTCAAAAAAGCGCGGGATGACAGAGCGGATGGAATGGCAGTCATAGAGCAGCACATAGCCATGGATAGCCTTGATCCGCTCGATTTCCTCCGTCAGGACGTCATGATAGGGCTGCCAGAAGACTCCGCGCCGTGTCTCGATTTCCTCGATGTCCGGCTCCAGCCCGTCCTGATATAACTTGCTGTTATCAAACAGGGTTGTCGGGCAAAGTTCCGTGACGCTCTGTCCTGGATAGAGTGGCGCCCCGTCGGGATCACGGTTCAGGTCGATGACGTAACGGGAGAAACGAGCCGTTAAAACCGTGGCGTCGAGTTCTTTCGCCATCGGTTGATAGAGGCGGTGGATATGCCAGTCTGTATCGGGCAGGGCCTTTGCCGCCTCCGTCAGGCGTCGCTCGATCGATGCGGGAACGTCGAGCCCTGCATGCGGCTGACTTAGGAGAAGAGGGGATGATCCCCGCGTTAATGTAAATACGTCGCCTTGCATATTAACTCTCCAGTGTATCGGGAAGGAAGTCGGCGAACTGCTTTCTAAGAGTGCCGCTCATCACCAGTTTTTTTGCGGCTTCGATGTCCGGGGAAAAGAACCGGTCTTCCTCGTAAGGATCAACGATTTTACGAATTTCCGCATGAAGCTTTTCAAGCGGGGCCGAGGTTTTTAGCGGGCTGCGTAGCTCAATCCCCTGTGTTGCCGCCAGAAGCTCAATCCCGACGATCGCCGCCGTATTCTCCGCCATACGTAGCGTTCGCCGCGCGCCATGCGTCGCCATGCTGACATGATCTTCCTGATTGGCGGAGGTCGGAATGCTGTCGACTGAGGCGGGAAAAGCCTGCTGCTTGTTCTCGCTGGCGAGTGCGGCGGCTGTCACATGGGCAATCATGAAGCCGGAATTAATCCCGGCGCTGGTCACCAGAAAAGCTGGCAAGCCGCTGATCGAGGTATCGACCAGCATGGCGATGCGTCGTTCCGACATGGAACCAATTTCGGCAATGGCGAGCGCGAGATTGTCGGCGGCAAAGGCCACTGGTTCGGCATGGAAATTACCACCCGAAATGACTTCGCCGGTTTCAACAAAGACAAGTGGATTATCAGATACGGCATTTGCCTCTATAATCAGGACGCTCGCAGCATGGCGCATCTGATCAAGGCAAGCGCCCATCACTTGAGGCTGGCAGCGCAGGCAATAAGGGTCCTGCACCTTTTCGCATTCTTCGTGGGACTTGCGAATTTCGCTTCCCTCGATCAGGGCGCGGTAACTCGCTGCCATTTCCATCTGCCCAATCTGCCCGCGCGCCGCGTGAATGCGGGTATCGAAGGGCGCATCAGTGCCTTGCGCTGCGTCCAACGACAGACTGCCCGCAAGTGTAGCGGCTGCGAGGAGCTTTTCGCCTTCGAACAGACCCGCAAGCGCAAGCGCGGCGGAGACCTGAGTCCCGTTCAGGAGCGCGAGGCCTTCCTTTGGACCGAGGGTGAGCGGCGGAATCATCAAGGCCTTCAAGGTGGCATCGGCGGGTACGATTTCTCCATTAAACCGGACATCGCCGATGCCCATCAGAGCTGCTGTCATATGGGCCAGGGGGGCAAGGTCACCGGACGCACCAACAGAGCCTTTTGACGGGATGCAGGGATAGATTCGATGCTCCAAAAAAGTCATCAAGGCTTCAATCACCGTCATGCGCACACCCGAAAATCCGCGCGCGAGACTCGCGGCTTTCATCGCCAAGACAAGTCGGACGATATTGTCATTCAGGAGAGGGCCAACGCCAGTGGAATGGGAAAGGACGAGATTTTTCTGTAACGCCTCCAGCTTGTCTTTCGGGATTATCTCCTGCGCGAGGCGGCCGAAGCCGGTATTGATGCCATACACAGTGCGGTTTTCATCGACGATATTCTTAACCGTTGCCGCGCTCGCCTCCACGGCATCCCGGCAAGCGGGATCAAGAGAGAGAGTGCGCTCCCCTTCATAAATCAAACGAAGTTCATCCAAGGTGAGATGACCTGGCGAGAGGACCATGTGTGTCGGATCGGTGTTCATAGATGACCTCCAAAATACCGCGAATGGAGCGGGTTAGAGCCAATGGATTGTGTGAGTTCTGATGGATGCTCGATATCCCAGACGGCAAGGTCGGCCAGCTTTCCGACTTCGAGCGTACCGATCTCCTTGCTTAAGCCGAGCGCCTTCGCGGCGTTGCGCGTAAAACCGGCAAGGGCCTCCTCCGGTGTCAGGCGGAAAAGTACGGCGGCCATATTCATCATCAACTGCGGGTTCGTCGTCGGGGAAGAACCGGGATTGCAGTCGGTGGCGAGCGCCATTGGTACGTCGTATTCGCGGAACAGTTCAATCGGTGGCTTTTGTGTCTCACGAAGGTAATAAAAGGCGCCGGGAAGGATCACCGCAACGGTGCCTGCCTTCGCCATTTCCACCACCCCCTTTTCGTCAATATATTCCAGATGATCGGCGGAGAGCGCCTTGAAATGCGCGGCGAGTTCCGCCCCGCGCTGATTGCTGAGCTGCTCCGCATGGATCTTGACCGGAATGTTCATCCTGTCGGCAGCCTTGAAAAGCTGGCGCACCTGGTCCTCGGAAAAGGCGATTTTCTCGCAGAAGGCGTCGATAGCGTCGACAAGGCCGAGCGCGTGAATGGTCGGCAGCATTTCGTGAATAACCTTCGCCATATAGCCGTCGCTGTCGCCCGCGAATTCCGGTGGCAGCGCATGGGCGCCGAGAAATGTCTTGAGAACCCGGACCGGATTGATCTCACCGAGTTGCTTGGCGACCTCCAGCATCTTGACTTCGTCTTCCAGATCGAGGCCGTAGCCTGATTTGATTTCCACTGTCGTCACGCCGGCATCGATCATGGCTTGCAGACGTGGCTGGCTTTCAGCGGCGAGATCGCTCTCGCTGGCCTCTCGTGTCGCCTTGACGGTGGAGAGAATACCGCCGCCCTGCGCGGCGATTTCCTCATAGGTCGCGCCATTCAGCGACATCTCGAATTCCTGGGCGCGATTGCCAGCATAGACAAGATGGGTGTGGCAATCGATCAGGCCCGGGGTGATCCAGCGGCCCTCGAGATCGATTACCTCGGGGGCGTCGGGCAGGCCGTCTTCCGCAAGGCCGAGCCAGCTGATCCTGTCACCCGTCACGGCGAGGGCATCGGCGTCAATCGCGCCATAGGGCTCGCCACCGGGTGTCATGGCGGCAAGATGTGCATTGATGAAAAGTCTGTCGCAAGTCGCTATCGCCATTTCTCCCATGCCCCATTTTAAATTTGTATATACAAATTATTATGATAAGATTTCTCTTATGATCAAGCATTTTTTTGACGAAATACTGTTATCTAACGGTTGGCAGCGAAATCAGTTCCTTGATATCTCCGAAAGCGGGGAAATTCTCGCTATAGGAGACGGAACCGCGAAGGAAGCGGAAGTAATCCATCGGGGATATGCGGTGCCGGGCATCGCCAATGTACATTCCCATGCGTTTCAGCGCGCGATGGCGGGCCTTGCGGAAGCAGCGGGACCGGCGGCGGATAGCTTCTGGAGCTGGCGTCAGGTCATGTATGGTTTCCTGCGCACGATCACGCCGGAGCAGCTGGAGATAATTGCCGCGCAGCTATATCTTGAAATGCTGAAGGCGGGGTTCACCTCGGTCGGGGAGTTTCACTACCTGCATCATGACAGGGATGGCACGGCGTACGCTGATCCCACGGAGATGAGTGGTAGAATTCTTGCGGCGGCGGAGCGGACGGGGATTGGTCTTACTTTGCTCCCCGTGTTGTATCGATACGGTGGTTTCGGGGGAGAGGCACCGCAGGATCATCAGCGCCGCTTTATTATGGAGGGAGATGAATTTCTCGTTCTCGTGCAACGCTTGCAGGACCGGTCGCAGGGAAGTGATTCCACTCTGGTTGGTGTTGCGCCGCACTCGCTGCGCGCGGTGGATCCGGCCTTGCTGCAAACCCTCCTCGCCGGAATCCCAAAGAACATGCCTTGTCATATACATATCGCCGAACAGCAGAAAGAGGTCGCGGATTGCCTTGACTGGTCAGGTGCACGGCCCGTCGAATGGCTGGCCGAAAATATGCATCTTGATGATCGCTGGTGCCTCATTCATGCCACCCATATCACGGAAACGGAGCGACGGGGCATCGTGCAGTCCGGGGTGGTTGCGGGGCTATGCCCGATCACGGAGGCAAATCTCGGTGACGGCATTTTCCCGGCAGGAGAGTTTCTGGAAGATGGCGGGCGGATCGCGCTCGGGTCGGACAGCAATATCTATATTTCCCTCGCGGAGGAGGTCCGGCTGCTGGAATATGGGCAGCGCCTTTTGAAAGAGCAGCGCAATGTCCTTGGCGATGAATTACACTCGACCGGTGCGCGGATTTTTTCAGCGGCGCTCTCCGGCGGGCATCAGGCGCTTGGCCGTCCGGGGAAGGAAGGTCTGCAGGTCGGTGGTTACGCCAATTTCGTTCTTCTCGACGGGGATCACCCGGCGCTTCTTGGCAAGCCGGCGCGGAAAATTCTCGATAGCTGGCTGTTCGCCGGCGATAACTCTGTGGTAAAGGATGTCGCGGTCAACGGCAAGCTGGTGATCAAGGATCGCCACCATGCGGAGGAGGAGGCAATCACCCATCGCTTCCGACGTGTGATAACGGAGCTGGCGGCCGGACACTAGATTTGGACAGCGTAGTGAATAACATTAATGACCTCAGAATAAATACTTCCGGCCCGCTCTATCAGCAGATCAAGGACCTGATTCTTCACAAGATTGGGACGGGAGAGTGGCGCGAGGGCGACAGGATCCCAACGGAACATGCCCTGGTTGAGGAGTTGAAAGCCTCCCGCATGACCATTAACCGGGCGCTTCGGGAATTGACGCAGGAGGGGGTTCTGGCGCGGCGGCAGGGCTCCGGCACCTTTGTCGCGCCGAGCAAGCTGGAATCCGGCCTTCTGGAAATCCGCAATATTGCGGCGGAAATTGCCAACCGTGGTGGGAAGCATAGCGCGGAACTCCTAAGCCTGAAAGAAATTACCGTGTCGATCGAGTTAAGGGAACTGATGGCCGGGCAGGGGGAGCGCCTTTTTCACTGCCTGATGTTGCATTCGGAGAATGGCGTACCTGTGGAACTGGAGGAACGCTATGTCAATCCGTCCCTTGTTCCGGCCTTTATCGAGCAGGATTTTTCAGACGAGACACCAAGCGGCTTCCTGATCCGCACCATGCCCTACAGCCATGCCGACCACCGCATCAGTGCCGATATCCCGACGGACGAGCAAAAACGCCTGCTGCAGCTGGAGGAGAACGAACCAGTTCTTACGTTGGAGCGGCATACCTACGCCGGGGAGCAGATGATCACCACGGTCCGGCTCTATCATCCGGGCAGCCGCTTTGCCTTTGGCGGGGCCTTTACGGCCGATCGCTAGACATTCGAATCCGCGAAGGAGGCCTTTCGCTTCGCCATGAACTCCTGCAACGCCTCATCAATGCCCTGATCGAGGGCGGGCGCCTGATAGTCGGCGAGCATCTGCTTCCAGATAGCGTTGGCGCGCGTGGCCGTGTCCTTGGAGCCGTCCGCCTGCCATTGTTCGACCGAGTTGTTGTCGGCGGTGCGGGACCGGTAGAAGGCATCCTCGAAATTCGCCTGCGTATGGGCGCAGCCGAGGAAATGGCCACCCGGCCCAACCTCACGCACCGCATCCATAGCCTGACCATTTTCAGAGACATCAATGCCGCGCGCCAACACTTCCATCATTGCGCACTGGTCAATATCCATGACGAATTTCTCGTAGGATGAACAGAGCCCGCCTTCCAGCCAGCCCGCCGCATGGAGCGAGAAGTTTACCCCGGAAAGAAGCGTCATCAGCAGCGTTTGCGCACTCTCATAGGCGGCCTGCGCGTCCGGCAGCTTGGAGGCTGTGAAGGATCCGCCGGAGCGGAACGGCAGGTTCAACCGCCGCGAAAGTTCCGCCGCCCCGTTCAACACGAGACTGCTTTCCGGGGTGCCGAAGGTTGGCGCGCCCGACTGCATGGAGATGGAACTGACGAATGTGCCGAAAATGACCGGGGTGCCCGGCTTGATGATTTGCGTGAGGGCGCAGCCAGCCAAAGCCTCCGCGAGTAGCTGGGACAGGGTGCCGGCACCCGAAACCGGGCTCATGGCGCCCGAGAGGATAAAGGGAGAGACGACGCAGGCCTGATTGTTCGCGGCGTAGGTCTTGAGGGCGCCAAGCATGGTTGCGTCAAAAGTCATGGGCGAGTTAGCGTTGATCAGGTTCAGCATCACGCAGTTGTTCTGCACGAACTCCTCCCCGAAGACGAGGGACGCCATATCGATGCTATCCTGCGCCCGTTCCGGCGCGGTGACCGATCCCATGAAGGGTTTGTCGGAATATTTGATATGGCTGTAGACCATGTCGAAATGCCGCTTGTTGACGGGCAGGTCGACCGGCTCGCAAACCGTGCCGCCGGAATGATGCATGGCGGGTGCCATATAGGCGAGCTTTACGAAATTCTCGAAATCCTTGATCGTGCCATAGCGGCGACCCTTGTCGAGATCATGCACAAAGGGCGGGCCGTAGACCGGCGCCAGCACCGTATTGTTCCCGCCGATCTGGACATTGTTTGCGGGGTTGCGGGCATATTGGGTAAACTCGGCCGGTGCGGTTTTGAGAAGCTGCTGGCAGAGGCCTTTCGGGAAATGCACGCGTGCACCCTGCACATCCGCCCCGACGGATTTCCAGAGCGCCAGCGATTCCGGGTCATCGCGGAATTCAAGGCCGATTTCTTCCAGGATCGTGTCGGCATTCGCCTCGATAATCTCAAGTGCCTCATTGCTGGTGAGGTTGGTAACGGGGATATTCCGCTTGATATAGGGGATATGACGGGCGTTGTTGCTCGCCCGTGCCTCACGGCGGGCATCGCGCCCTCTCCGATTGCTGCGACCTTCTCTTGCACTCATGATTTCCTCCAGCTTGTCTCACCAGACAGAAGCGCGTCTTTCATGAAATTAAATCGGATATCCAAGGGCGGACTAGCCAGTGGGCGTCTTTTTCCTGATTTCTCTGGCGAATATAGAACAGTCGCCGAAGGGGACGTCGAGGCGGGTGACAGGCATGACGGCTAAGGAACAGGGAGCGTCGGAGACCCGTTAGCGATTTAAAAGCGCAATCGCCACGGTGGACGGAGGGAAAATCTATGCCTCTCGGGCATGCTGCAGGGCAAAGGGGACGGACAAAATGAAATCACATGCGCGGGTAGTTGTCATTGGCGGCGGCGTTGTCGGGGTCAGTACACTTTATCATCTGACCAAGAAGGGGTGGTCCGATGTGGTCCTGCTGGAACGGACGGAACTCACCGCCGGATCGACCTGGCATGCGGCGGGGCTCCTCCCGCTTTTCAACATGAGCTATGCCGTCGGGCAGATCCATAAATACAGTGTTGACCTCTATAAAAGGCTGGAGGCCGAGACCGGACAGAATGTCAGCTTCCATGTCACCGGCAATCTCCGCCTTGCGACAAACAAGGAACGCATGGATGAATATCTCAAATACTGCGGAACCGCGAACACCATTGGCGTGCCTTATGAGATCATCACGCCGAAACAGGTGAAGGAACTCTGGCCGCTTTCCGATGTCGATGGGCTGGTCGGGGCGCTCTATCATCCCGATGACGGCCATATCGCGCCGGTGGATGTGACCAACGCCATGGCGATCGGCGCACGCAATGGCGGCGCCGAGATCAACCGCCATACAGAAGTCCTCTCCATTGAGCAGCAGAAGAACGGCGAATGGCTGGTTCGCACCAACAAGGGCGATATCACCGCCGAGCATGTGGTCAGCTGCACCGGCAACTACGCCCGCCAGACGCTCTCCATGGTCGGGCTTGATATTCCGGTCATCCCCGTGGAGCATCAGTATATTGTCACCGACGAAGTGCCGGAGCTGATCGAGCGCAAGAAGGCCGGCTTGCCGGAAATGGCCGTCCTGCGAGAGAGTGACGCGTCTTATTACCTGCGGGAGGAACGGCAGGGCTATATCCTCGGTCCATATGAGAAGGGCGCACCCGCCTGTTTCGTTGATGGCGTCCCGGATACCTTCGGGCAGGATCTGTTCCCCGGCGATCTCGAACGGCTCATGCCGCATGTGGAGGCGGCGATCAAGCGCGTGCCGACCTTTGCCGATGCGGGGATCAAGGATATCGTCAACGGCCCCATCGCCTATACCCCCGACGGCAGCCCGATGATCGGCCCGGCCTGGGGCCTTAAAAATTTCTGGATCAACGAAGGCCATAGCTTCGGCGTGACGGCGGCGGGCGGTTCCGGCTGGCAGCTCGCCGAATGGATCACCGAGGGCGAGCCCGGCATCGACATGATGGATGTCGACCCGCGCCGCTTCGGTGCCTATGCCACCAAGCCCTATACCAAGATCAAGAATGAGGAATGCTATGAGCATGTCTTCGTTATTCATTATCCCGATGAGGAGCGTGGAGCCGGTCGGCCACTCAAGATGAGCCCCTGTCATGACCGGATGGCGGCGCGCGGGGCAGTGTTCGGCCAACGTTATGGCTGGGAACGGCCCAACTGGTTTGCGCCGGAAGGGGTGGAGCCGAAGGATCAATGGAGCTTCCGGCGTTCCAACTATTTCGAGCATGTGGGTAATGAAGTGAAGAACATGCGAACAAACGCCGGACTAATCGATATCACCAGCTTCTCGAAATTCGAGGTGACAGGACCGGGAGCGGAGGCCTATCTCGACCGGCTTGTCTGTCGCAAGCTGCCGAAAGGCGTCGGGCGTATTAACCTCTCTCATGCGCTGAACAAGCGGGGCGGTATTCGCTCCGAATTCACCATCATGCGAGACGGGCCGGAAGCGTTCTATCTGGTCAGTTCCGGAGCGGCGGAACGATTTGATCATGATTATCTGCTGAAGCATTTACCGGATGACGGCTCGGTCCGCCTCGATAACGTCACAACGGCACATGGGGTGCTGGTGCTGGCGGGGCCGAAATCCCGCGATATCCTTCGCAAAATCACCGATGCCGACCTTTCCAACAATGGCTTTAAATGGCTGACCGGACAGCATATCACCGTCGGTCTGGCGCCTTGCCGGGCCCTTCGCGTTAATTTTGTCGGCGACCTCGGCTGGGAGCTGCATCACCCGATTGAGTATCAGAACCATATCTATGATGCGATTGTCGCGGCGGGGGAGGAATTCGGTCTCGGCATGTGCGGCATGCGCGCCATGGACAGCCTGCGGATGGAGAAAAACTACCGCATGTGGGGGCAGGACCTGACCCGTGAATATTCCGTGTTTGAGGCCGGGCTGGAGCGCTTCGTCCATCTCGACAAGGGCGATTTCATCGGCCGGGACGCGTTGATCAGGCAGAAGGAAGAGGGCGTGCCCCAATCCTTTGTCTGCCTTGAGGTGGACGGAATCACGGAT
Organism: Sneathiella sp. HT1-7; assembly: GCF_020731145.1. Taxonomy (GTDB): domain Bacteria; phylum Pseudomonadota; class Alphaproteobacteria; order Sneathiellales; family Sneathiellaceae; genus Sneathiella. The sequence goes on from NZ_JAJFZN010000003.1 coordinate 677,743, forward strand.
GCCGATCCGCTGGGCAATGAGCCCCTCTACGATACAAGCGGAAATATTGTTGGCCGGGCGACAGCAGGAGCCTATGGCCACTGGGTTAAGAAGAGCCTGGCGCAAGGGTATATCAAGGCCGGGATGGAGGCTATTGGCACCAAGTTGGAGATTGAAATCCTCGGGGAGCGTTATCCCGCGACCGTCATTGATGAATCGATCTTTGACCCTGAAAATGAACGGTTGAGGGCCTGAAAATCGGAGGCTTTGTTCCGATTTCGACAAAAGTGTCGCAGGAAAATTATTCCATGTCTGCGCGGGAATAGTTTTGCGCGGCCGCTTATATGACACTTTTTCGATAGAGCAGAGCGCGTTTTTATTAGTCTGTGGAGATTTCGATGGAAGATGATGATATTGACCTCTCGGCCCTGGATGACGGGGAACTCGTCGAACAGATGCATGATGATCTGTATGACGGACTGGCGGATGAGATTTGCGAGGGGGTGAACATCCTTCTGGGGCGCGGCTGGGAGCCTTACAGGGTTCTGACTGAGGCTCTCGTTGAAGGGATGCGAATTGTCGGCATTGATTTCCGGGACGGCATCCTGTTCGTGCCGGAAGTGCTGCTGGCCGCCAACTCGATGAAGGCGGGCATGGCGATCCTGAAACCGCTGCTCGCTGAAACCGGTGCGCCAAAGGCCGGAAAGATGGTCATCGGCACGGTCAAGGGCGATATCCACGACATTGGCAAGAACCTTGTCATCATGATGATGGAAGGTGCGGGCTTCGAGGTGGTGGATCTCGGCATCAATAATCCGGTCGAGAAATATCTTGAGGCGCTGGAGGAACATAAACCCGACATCATCGGCATGTCGGCGCTGCTGACCACCACCATGCCCTATATGAAGGTCGTCATCGACACGATGAAGGAAAAGGGCATCCGCGACGATTATATTGTCATGGTCGGCGGCGCGCCGCTGAATGAGGAGTTTGCCGAAAGCGTCGGGGCCGATGCCTATGGCCGGGATGCAGCCATGACTGTGGAAATTGCCCAGAAAATGGTCGCCGAACGCCGCGCGGCCTGACGTCATGACCGGAGGAGCGTGATATGACAGCTGCGCCGGGGAAAACGCTTTTAATCGCCTGCGGCGCGCTGGCAGAGGAATGTTTCGCCGTGATCCGGGCAAATGGCTGGGATCATATGGAGGTGACCTGCCTGCCGGCCAAGCTGCATAACCGGCCGGCCCTGATCCCCGAGGCAATGCGGAAAAAGATCCATGAAAATCGCGACCGGTTCGACCAGATTCTCGCCCTCTATGGCGATTGCGGGACGGGCGGCGGGCTCGATAAGGTGCTGAAAGAGGAGGGCGTTGAGCGGATTGCCGGCGCTCATTGCTATGAATTCTATACCGGTGCGACGGCGTTTGCGGCAATTGCCGATGCGGAACCCGCCACCTTTTATCTAACGGACTTTCTCGCCCGGCATTTCGACCGGCTGATCATCGAGGGGCTCGGCATTGACAAGCACCCGGAGCTGTTACCGCTTTATTTTGGTAACTATGAAAAGCTGCTCTACCTCTCTCAAATTGAAAATAAAGACCTTCAGGAAAAGGCGCGCGCGGCGGCGGATCGTCTCTCCCTGCGTTACGAGTATCGGTTCACCGGATTATCCGGCATTGGCGATTTTCTGAACCAGAAGGCGGGGTAAGGCGATGGCGCAACTTTCCATTCTGTATTGGCGCGATATTCCGTCCCAGGTCGTAGTCAAGCAGGGGCGACAGAACGCCAAGATCCTGCTTTCCGACCGGTTTCAGGAGGCGATTGATATGGCCGCCATGCGCGACAAATCCCATGACAGCGATGCCTATCTCGAGGGTTGGCGCAAGGGCGACCCCGAAAGCGTTGAGGGTGATCTTCAGGCCGCGGCGGAAGCATGCGCAAACTCGCTGGAGACGACGTATGATGACGCCGCGCTCCGGGCGCTGGTTGTCTCCGGCGGCCGGAAGGAGGGTTGATGCCGAAACCCGCTTATCAACCCGCAAGCCGCAGTCCCGTTCCCCGCTCACGCGCCTTTTACTCGGTGCGGCTATGGTCCGTGCGCCATTCCCGTGGGCTGGAGCGAATCTACAAGCTTCTGGCGGGTGTTTTTCTGAAACTGCACCCGTTCTGGAAGTTCGTTGGCTACAAGCGTGCGGAAAAGCCGGTGGTGCTGATTGAGAAGACAGTGAAGAGCTTTCTTTTCGACTGCCGGATGTGCGGGCAATGCGTGCTCAGCGATACCGGCATGTCCTGCCCGATGAATTGCCCGAAATCCCTGCGCAACGGTCCGTGCGGCGGGGTGAGGGCGAACGGCAATTGCGAGGTGGAGCCGGACATGCCCTGCGTCTGGGTTCAGGCCTGGAAGGGCAGCCGGAATATGCGGGCGGGAGATAACATCCTGCATGTCCAGCCGCCGGTCGATCATTCCTACCGCGGTTCCTCCGCCTGGCTGCGGGCAACTGCCCAATCTGCGGAGGAGAAAGATGCGCAGAAGGCAGAGGCTGTTTGACATGAGTACGCCTGCGCCCCACGACATAAGCTCACCTCTGCCGCCGCTGCCGGGTCATACTTCCCGCGGGCGGCTGGAACGGGTGCTGCGCGCCGGTGAATTTGCGGTCACGGCCGAGCTTAACCCGCCTGACAGCGCGGATCCTAACGAGGTTTTTGATCGCGGCGCAGTTTTTGATGGCTGGGTGGACGGGATCAATGCGACGGATGGATCTGGCGCCAATTGCCATATGTCCTCCGTCGGAATCTGCGCGCTTCTGACCCGTGTCGGCTATTCCCCGATCATGCAGATTTCCTGCCGCGATCATAACCGCATTGCCATTCAGGGAAATGTGCTCGGTGCGGCGGCGATGGGGGTGAACAATATCCTGTGTCTTACCGGCGACGGGGTGCAGGCGGGGGACCAGCCCGGCGCCAAGCCGGTCTTTGATCTGGATTGCATGTCGCTGCTCCGGACCATTCGCCTGATGCGTGATGAGGGGCGGTTCTTGTCCGGGCGCAAGATCACCTCTCCGCCGCAGGTATTTTTGGGCGCGGCGATTAATCCATTCGCGCCACCTTACGACTTCCGGCCCTTGCGCCTTGCAAAAAAATTTGAGGCCGGGGCGCAGTTCGTGCAGTCGCAATACTGTTTCGATGCACCCATGCTGGAACGTTATATGGATCAGGTGCGTGATTTAGGGCTGGATGAGCAATGCTATATCCTGATCGGGGTTGGGCCTTTGGCCTCCGCGCGGGCCGCCAAATGGATCCGGAGCAATGTGCCGGGCATCCATATTCCGGATTCAATTATCGACCGGCTGGAAGGCGCGGCAGATCAAAAGCTGGAAGGCAAGAAAATCTGTATCGAGATGCTCCAGCAGGTGCGGGAGATGACGGGGGTCTCTGGCGCACATGTCATGGCCTATCGGCAGGAAGAACTGGTCGCGGAAATTGTCCATGAATCCGGTATATTGAAGGGCCGCCGGCCTTGGACGCGCGAAAGTAATCCGGATTTCGAGGCAGTCACCGAGGCCTTTGAAACCGCCAAGGATCAGTTTGAACATCCCATTGATCCAGAGGAGGCGGTCGCTGCCGCTTTTGAGGAACACTAAGTCGTTCCTGAACAAGAGAATTAGCGGTTCTGCCGTTTAATGAATGTGAGTGACAATTGGCGAAAGCCCCGTTTATTGAAGGTATGGCAGCATGACGGATACCCTTATTTCCTCAGCGACTCGGGAAGTTATCATCGGGTTTGAACGCCCTTTCGTGATTATCGGGGAGCGTATCAACCCGACCGGTCGCAAGCTCCTTGCCGAGGAAATGAAGAATGGGGACTACAGCCGCGTGGAATCGGATGCGCTGGCGCAGGTTGCCGCCGGAGCCCAAATGCTGGATGTAAATGCGGGAATTCCACTCGCTGATGAGCCACGCATTCTGGCGGAGGCGATCCAGTTGGTGCAGAGCCTGACCGACGTACCGCTCTCCATTGACAGTTCCATCGTTGCCGCGCTGGAGGCAGGCCTTGCCGTGTATCAGGGCAAGCCGCTCGTAAACTCCGTTACCGGCGAGGAAGATCGGCTGGAAACGGTTCTTCCGCTGGTCAAGAAATATGGCGCGGCGGTCGTTGCCATCTCCAATGATGAAACCGGTATTTCAGAAGACCCGAACGTCCGTTTTGCGGTTGCCAAGAAGATTGTCGAGCGGGCGCAGGATTACGGCATTCCGGCCTCCGATGTCGTGGTTGACCCGCTGGTGATGCCGGTGGGGGCACTCAATGATGCAGGGCGGCAGGTGATGTCGCTGGTCCGTCGCCTGCGCGAGGAGCTGAAAGTCAATACGACCTGCGGCGCGTCCAACTTCAGTTTCGGCCTGCCCAACCGCCACGGCATGAACGCGGCATTCCTTTCCATGGCGATCGGCGCGGGCATGACGTCCGCCATTACCAATCCGCTGCACGAACCGGAGATGGCGGCCATCAAGGGGGCGAATGTGGTCATGGGGCATGATCCGAACTGCGTGAAATGGATCAAGACATTCCGTGAACCCGCCGCCGAAGGCAGCGAGGAGGCCCGTCGTGCCAGTCGTCGACGGAGACGCAATGCCTGATCGGTCGCTGGGAAAAGAGGAAACCCATCTGATCGCTTTCATGCCGTCGGGCAAGCGAGGGCGCTTTCCCCATGGAACGCCGGTGTTGGAGGCTGCGCGTCTTCTCGGGGTAGATATCGACAGTGTGTGCGGTGGACGCGGGATTTGCGGCCGTTGTCAGGTAGATTTGACCGTAGGCCGCTTTTCCAAGCATGGGGTGACCAGCCGGGAAGATTCGCTCTCTCCTTTCAACGAGGTTGAAGAAAATTACAAGGGGCGCCGCAAGCTGAAGGAGGGGCGTCGCCTCAGTTGTCAGGCGCAGCTTCTGGGTGACGCAGTCATCGATGTGCCTGCCACCAGCCAGGTGCATAAGCAGGTCGTTGTCAAACAGGTGGATGATCGCAAGATCGAGATGGACCCGGCGATCCGGCTGCATTTTGTGCAGGTGCTGGAACCGGATATGCATAATCCCACCGGCGATTTTGAGAGGCTTTGCGCTGCATTGAAGCAGCAATGGGATCTTGATGATCTGGAATGTGATATCCGGACCTTGCAGACCCTGCAAAAGACATTGCGGGCGGGGAACTGGAACGTTACGGTTGCCGTGCATCGCGGCACGCGGATCACAAAAATCTGGCCCGGTTTCAACAGTCATGCTTATGGTATCGCCGTCGATGTTGGCTCCACCACCATCGCCATGCATCTTTGTGATCTCTCCACCGGGGCAGTGATTGCCTCGGCAGGAATGATGAACCCGCAGATCCGTTATGGCGAAGACCTGATGAGTCGGGTCTCGTATGTAATGATGAACCCGGGCGGGGAACTCCTGCTGACGGAAGCGGTGCGCGGCGGCATCAATGACCTGATCGCGGAGGTAACAAACGAGGCGAAGGTTGATCCGGACGATATCCTGAACGCGGTTTTTGTCGGCAACCCGATCATGCACCATCTACTGCTCGGGATTGATCCGACAGAACTCGGCGGTGCGCCATTTGCACTGGCCACCAATTCGGGCATGATCGTCTGGGCGAGCGAGGTCGGCATGATTTCCAACCCCGATTGTCGTGCCTATTTCCTGCCCTGTATCGCGGGACATGTAGGGGCTGATACGGCGGCGGTCATTCTGTCGGAGGCTCCGTATTTGCAGGAGCAGATGACCCTTATTATTGATGTCGGTACCAATGCGGAGATTGTGTTGGGCAATAACGAGCGATTGCTGGCCGCCTCATCGCCAACCGGTCCGGCGTTTGAGGGCGCGCAGATTTCCTGTGGCCAGCGGGCGGCGGCAGGCGCAATTGAACGCGTTCGCATCGATCCTGAAACATTGGAGCCGCGCTTCAAGGTGATCGGTTCCGATCTCTGGTCGAATGAGCCGGGGTTTGAGGAAGCGACGAAGAAAATCGGGATTACCGGCATTTGCGGTTCCGGCATCATTGAGGTGATGGCGGAGATGTATCTCGCGGGCATTTTAAGCAGCGATGGCGTGATTGACGGATCCATGTCAGCGAAAAGCCCGCGTGTGGTCGCTGATGGTCGGACTTTTTCCTATGTCATCCGCGACGGTGAGAGCGAGATCAAAATATACCAGACGGACGTTCGAGCGATCCAGCTGGCGAAGGCGGCTCTCTATGCAGGGGCGAAGCTGCTGATGGACCGTCTTGATCTGGAGAAGGTGGACCGCATCCAACTCACCGGCGCGTTCGGCAGCCATATCGACACTAAATATGCCATGGTGCTCGGCATGATTCCCGATTGCGATTTGAGCGAAGTTCAGGCCGTCGGCAATGCGGCGGGTGTTGGTGCGCGCATCGCACTTCTAAACAATGCGGCGCGGGATGAGATTGAGGAACTGGTGAAAACGGTTGAGAAAATCGAAACCGCCGTCGAGCCAAAATTCCAGCAGTATTTCGTGGAAGCCATGGCCATACCCCATAAAACAGCGTCCTATCCGGAGCTATCGAAGGCTGTCAAAATGCCTGCACCCAAAGTTCTCTCCGATACGTCATCGGAAGGAGGACGCCGCCGTCGACGTCGGAACCGGGTAGACGCTGATTAATGGCGGACGCGCCGCTCATCACTCGGGGTGCGGCCAAAATGTTCGCGGTGGCATTTTGAGAAATGCGAGGCTGAGACAAAGCCACAGGCAAGCGCCACCTCGATAATCGGCAGACTGGTCTGTGTCAGGAGATAGCGCGCCCGGTCGAGCCGTAGACCGAGATAGTAGCGGGTCGGCGAATAATCGAGATATTTCTGGAACAGTCTTTCAAGCTGCCGGGTGGAGAGGCCGACATTGGTGGCTAGATCACTGCAACTCAACGGTTCTTCCAGATTGTCTTCCATGCAAGCAATGGCGGCCAGCAGTTTGGGGTGGGAGATGCCGAGGCGAGCCCGCAGCTCCATCCGTTGGCGCTCCGTTCCCTCTCGGATACGGTGATAGATCAACTGATCAGCGACACCGAGGGCCAGTTCCTGGCTGATTTGATTCGCGATCAGGCTCAGCATCATATCGAGGGAGGCCGTGCCGCCGGCGCAAGTGTAGCGGTTTCGGTCAATCTCAAAGAGTTCAGAGGTGATATCGAGTTCGGGAAAATCCTCTATAAAGCCCGACAAATTCTCCCAATGGATGGTGCAGCGATAGCCTTTTAACAGTCCGGCTTTCGCCAGCACATGCGGCCCTGTACATATGGCGCCGAGGCTAGAGCCGTGGGATGAGAGCCGCCGCAAGGTCGAAATGATTTGCGGTTCCGTGTGCTTCTGGATATTGACCCCGCCGCAGGTGAATACGGTGGGTAGCGCGGGCATATCAGAGATGCTTCCCTGCACGGAAAATTCAATTCCGGCGGAGCTGACGGCCGGCTTGCCATCGATGGAAAAGCATTCCCAGCTGTAGATGGTTTCGTTGCTGAGGCGATTGGCCAGCCGAAGCGGTTCAACGGCTGAGATGAATGCAAGCGATGAAAATTCGGGCAGCAAACAAAAACCAATTCTATGCTTTGCGCCCGTGGCCTCCGTTTCACTGTCCAAATTCGTGACTTCCAGCAAATTTATTCCATCAGGATCTAAACGCTAATTCAGATTCGATAAAAGACAAACAATTTTTGATATGTTCCGCCAAAAAGGCGACGTATCCGCCGCCTTTTGCGTGAATTAAAAGAGACCTCAGAAGAGACCGATGATGTCGCCCGCTTCATTCACATCGATGGAGTTGGCGGCTGGAACACGCGGCAGGCCCGGCATTGTCATGATACTGCCGCAGACGGCCACCACAAATTCCGCGCCGCTGGAGATGCGCACTTCCCGAATAGGCACAACATGATTGATGGGTGCGCCTTTGAGGTTCGGGTCGGTGGAGAAGCTATATTGGGTTTTGGCAATACAGACCGGGTAATGGCCGAAACCTGCGTCCTGCAGTTCTTGAAACTGGTCGCGGACTTTCTTCTCTGCGGTGATGTCTTCTGCGCCATAGAGCGACTGGGCAACGGTTCTGACTTTATCCCAAAGCGGCAGTGCGTCTTTATAGAGCGGGGCATAGTTACTGCTGTTCTGCTCGATCTTGGCGACGACGGCTTTCGCTAAATCTTCTGCGCCTGCGCCGCCATTCCCCCAATGATCCGATTCAATCGCGTCCACCCCTAAGTTGACGCAGATGTGTCGGACCTCGTTCACTTCGGCTTCCGTATCGGCAGAGAATTTATTGATGGCGACGATCACAGGCAGGCCGAATTTTTTGAGGTTTTCGATATGCCGCGAAAGGTTCTCCGCGCCGTCGGTGACGGCTTTGACATTTTCCTTTCCAAGGTCCTCTTTCGCAACACCGCCATGCATTTTAAGCGCGCGAATGGTCGCAACAAGTACTGCGATTTCCGGGTTTAGTCCTGCCTTACGACATTTAATGTCCAAGAACTTCTCGGCACCTAAATCTGCACCAAACCCAGCTTCCGTCACGACATAATCGGCGAGTTTGAGCGCTGTCTTTGTGGCGAGTACAGAATTGCAGCCATGGGCGATATTGGCGAACGGACCGCCATGGATAAAGGCGGGGTTGTTCTCCAGTGTCTGGACGAGATTGGGCTGGAACGCGTCTTTCAGGAGGACGGTCATCGCGCCATGGGCATCGAGGTCTTTTGCGAATACCGGATTTTTCTCTCGGGTATAGCCCACGATGATATTGCCAAGACGACGTTTTAGATCCTCAAGGTCAGTGGCGAGGCAGAAAATTGCCATCACTTCCGAGGCGACAGTGATATCGAAATGATCTTCGCGCGGGAACCCATCGGCGATACCGCCAAGACTGTTGACGATATTACGAAGCGCCCGGTCGTTCATGTCGACAACCCGCCGCCAGATAATGCGCCGCTCATCCAGGCCAAGTTTGTTGCCCCAATAAATATGATTATCGACCATCGCCGCGAGCAGATTGTTGGCGACGCCAATCGCATGAAAATCGCCGGTGAAATGAAGATTGATATCCGTCATCGGTACAACTTGCGCATAACCGCCACCCGCCGCGCCGCCCTTCATCCCGAAGCAGGGGCCAAGGGAAGGCTCGCGCAGGCAGATGATTGTCTTCTTGCCGATACGGTTGAGGCCGTCGCCCAGCCCGACAGTAGTAGTTGTCTTGCCTTCACCGGCCGGGGTCGGGGTCATGGCCGTGACGAGGATTAATTTCCCATCCGGTTTGTCTTTTAAGGAGTTGATGTAATCCAGAGAGAGCTTTGCTTTGTAATGGCCATAGGGTTCCAGATTATCCGCATCGATCCCGAGGCTGTCTTTCGCCACCTCGGCAATACGCTTCATGGAGGCGGCCTGTGCAATGTCAATATCGCTTTTGGGATTCGCATGTTGGTCCGTCATTGTACTTTATTCTCCCCCTGAAAAGCCGTCATTTCTTGATTTTCCAACCATTTCCGCCAGAGTGGCGGGACTGCTGGTCTGTGGCTATTCATAATGCGACACTTATTCTTCAGCAAGCGGAACGGAACCCGGTAACGCGGATGTCGCTAATTTTCTAGTAAATGACCATTTGCGACTGATGGCGCTTTCGTTAAAATGGCACTGTCCCGGAAACGTGGCTGAGTGAGGAAATTTCATGGTCAAATATTCGATCTTCACGATCGCGCGGAACGCGCTTACCGGCCATCAGAACTGGCCCAAGCAGTGGCGCAGCCCGGAGCCCAAACCGGAATACGATGTGATCATCATCGGCGGGGGCGGTCATGGTCTGGCGACTGCCTATTACCTCGCGAAAGAGCATGGGGTGAGGAATATTGCTGTGCTGGAAAAAGGCTGGCTTGGGGGTGGCAATACAGCGCGCAATACGACCATTGTCCGGTCCAACTATCTCTGGGATGAAAGCGCGGCGATCTATGAGAAATCCTTGCAGCTCTGGGAAGGGCTGTCGCAGGACATCAACTACAATGTGATGCTGAGCCAGCGGGGCGTCCTCAATCTCGCCCACAGCCTTGGCGATGTGCGTGAAGGGGTGCGCCGGGTGAATGCCAACCGCCTCAACGGTGTGGATGCAGAATGGCTGGATGCGGAGGGGGTCAAGAACTTCTGCCCGATCATCAATATCTCCAAATCCGCGCGGCATCCGGTGCTTGGCGCGACCTTGCAGCGACGGGGCGGTGTCGCCCGGCATGACAGCGTCGCTTGGGGCTATGCCCGCGCTGCCGACGCGCTCGGCGTTGATATCATCCAGAATTGCGAAGTGACGGGCATCAAGCGGGAAGGCGGCAAGGTCACTGGCGTCGAAACCACGCGCGGGGATATTGCGGCCAAGAAAATCGGCGTCGTCGCGGCGGGGCACAGTTCCGTCATTGCGGAGATGGCGGGGATTCGCCTGCCGATCACCAGCCATCCCTTGCAGGCGCTTGTCTCCGAACCGATCAAGCCGGTCATCGACTGCGTTGTCATGTCGGGCGCGGTGCATGTCTATGTCAGCCAGTCGGACAAGGGGGAATTGGTCATGGGGGCGGGGATCGACAGCTTCAATTCCTATGCCCAGCGGGGTAGCTTCCATGTGATCGAGCATCAGCTTGGTGCCTGTCTTGAACTCTTCCCAATTTTCAGCCGGGTACGCATGATGCGGACTTGGGGCGGCATCGTCGATACCTGCCCCGATGCGTCGCCGATTTTATCGCGCACGCCGGTTGACGGGCTCTATTTTAACTGCGGTTGGGGGACTGGCGGGTTCAAGGCAACGCCGGGCTCGGGCTGGTGCTTCGCCCATACACTCGCAAAAGAAGAGCCGCATCCGCTCAACGCGCCCTTCAGCCTCTCGCGGTTCGAGAGTGGCGCGCTCATCGATGAACATGGCGCCGCTGGCGTCGCGCATTAGGAGGGCAGAGAGATGCTTAATATCGACTGCCCCTGGTGTGGCAAACGACACGAAACGGAATTCCACTACGGCGGAGAGGCGCATATCGCCCGTCCAGAGGATCCTGCCAAGCTCGAAGATACGGAATGGGCGGAGTTTCTTTTCATGCGGACCAATACGAAAGGCTATTTCGCCGAACGATGGCTGCATAGCCACGGCTGCCGCCGCTGGTTCAATGTGATCCGGAACACTGTTACCCATGATATTGTCGGTTCCTACAAGATGGGCGAGAAGCCACCCAAACTGCCAAAACGAACGGGAGATGCGAAATGACACAAGCTTTTCGCACAACATCTGGCGGGCGCATTGACCGCAGGAAGGCGATCAATTTCACCTTCAACGGCCAAAGCTACATCGGCTATGAGGGCGACACACTTGCTTCGGCCCTGCTGGCGAATGGCGTGCATCTTCTGGGGCGCAGTTTCAAATATCATCGCCCACGCGGAATTGTTGCCGCCGGAGCAGAAGAGCCCAACTCCATGGTCCAACTCGGTGAGGGGGCGACGACCGAGCCGAATATCCGCGCGACGCAAATCTCCCTCTATGAGGGGCTGACGGCCTCCAGCGTCAATGTCTGGCCGAATGTCGAGTTTGATATCAGCGCGATCAACGGCCTGTTTGCGAAGATCATGACGGCGGGTTTTTACAACAAAACGTTCATGTGGCCGCGTTCCATGTGGATGAAACTATATGAGCCAGTTATCCGCCGGGCGGCTGGCTGGGGAAAGGCGCCGACGCAAACGGACCCGGATATCTATGATCATATGCATCTTCATGTGGAGGTGATGGTGGTTGGTGGCGGTCCGGCGGGCCTGATGGCGGCGCTGGCGGCGGGGCGTGCGGGGGCTCGGGTCCTGCTGGTCGATGAGCAGAGCGAATTCGGCGGCAGTCTCCTCTCAAAAAAACGGCAAATCGGTGCCAAGGATGAGGCAGGCTGGATCGCCGATATGGCGGCGGAACTGGAAGCCATGCCCGATGTGACGCTGCTTTCGCGTTCGACCGCCTTCGGCTATTACGATCATAACTATCTCTGCGTGCTGGAACAGAAGACGGATCACCTTCCTGCTGCAGAACGCAAGGGCAAGGTAAGACAGCGGGTCTGGCATATTCGCGCGGGACAAGTCGTGCTCGCCACCGGGGCCCATGAACGGCCGCTGGTATTTGCCGATAACGACAGGCCGGGAATCATGCTGGCGGGGTCTGTGCAGACTTACGTCAATCGCTATGGCGTCCTTCCGGGCAAGAAGATGGTTTTGTTCACCAATAACGACGCAGCTTATGAGGCGGCGATTGATCTGCAGGCGGCGGGCGGCGATGTGGTCGCGATCATTGACTGTCGGCATGAGGTGAGCGGGGAACTTGTCGATGCGGCCCGCGCGCTTGATATCGAGATACTGGCGGGCTACGCAATCACCGGCACATCCGGCGGCAAGCGCGTCGAGAGTGTAGAAGTCCGGGCCATCCAGAAAGGCGCGAAGGTCTATACTTCCGCCGCGCGGCAGATCGACTGCGATCTCGTCGCTATGTCCGGTGGATGGAGCCCGGTCGTCCATCTTTTCAGTCAGTCACAGGGCCAGCTTGAATATGATGAGGAAAAAGTCTGCTTCCTGCCCGGAAAGCCCCGGCAGGCTCAACAGGTGGCAGGCGCACTCGCCGGTCAGTTTACTCTGAAGGAATGTCTGGCGGGCGGATATAAGGCGGGGGCGGATGCGGCGCGGGCAACCGGTTTCACCCCGAAGCGCAAGCCCGCCGCGCCGGAGATTGAAGAGCCGGACCTCGGCGGGATTGAGCCTTTCTGGATCGTTCCGGGATCGCGCCCCATCGGGGAGGGAATGGCGAAACATTTCGTCGATTTGCAAAATGACACCACAGCGGCGGATATCGAGCTAGCGGTGCGCGAAGGCTTCGAGTCCGTTGAGCATATCAAACGCTATACCTTGACAGGTTTTGGCACGGATCAGGGAAAAACATCGAATATCAACGCGCTGGCCATTCTTTCCGGCATCCTCGATAAACCAATCCCCAAGGTCGGAACGACGACTTTCCGTCCGCCCTATACGCCGGTCTCCTATGGCGCGCTGGCCGGGCGCAACCTTGGCGACTGGTCCGATCCGGTGCGCGTAACCAGCATTCACGACTGGCATGTGGAGAATGGTGCCCTATTCGAAAATGTCGGGCAATGGAAACGCCCCTGGTATTTCCCGAAAGCGGGCGAGACCATGCATGAGGCGCTCAATCGCGAATGCCTGGCGGTCAGGAATGCTGTTGGCGTTCTCGACGCCTCTACCCTCGGCAAGATCGATATTCGCGGGCCCGATGCGGCAGAGTTTCTCAACCGCATTTATACCAACGCCTGGGCCAAGCTCGGGATCGGACGGGTGCGCTATGGCCTGATGTGTCATGAGGATGGCATGGTGTTCGATGATGGCACCACGGCGCGGCTGGCGGAAGATCGCTTCCTGATGACGACAACGACGGGCGGCGCGGCAAGTGTTCTCGACTGGCTGGAGGAATATCTGCAAACCGAATGGCCGGAGCTTAAAGTCTATTGTACCTCGGTCACGGAGCAATGGGCGACGGTCTCCATCGCCGGACCGAAGGCCGGGGCCGTGCTCAAAAAGCTCGCGCCGGAGATGGATTTGTCGCATGAAAATTTCCCGTTTCTCTCCTTTAAGGAAGGCACTGTTGCCGGGCTGAAGGCACGGGTTTTCCGCATCAGTTTCACGGGCGAGCTCAGCTATGAGATCAATGTCCCCTGGGCCAATGGTCTCGCCTTGTGGGAAGCCGTGATGGCGGCGGGCGCGGAATTTGATATCACCCCTTACGGCACGGAAAGCATGCATATCCTGCGGGCCGAAAAAGGTTTCATCATTGTCGGGCAGGAAACCGACGGTACCACCACGCCACAAGATCTTGGCATGGACTGGATTGTCTCCAAGAAAAAGCCCGACTTTATTGGTAAACGGTCCTTCACACGGAGTGATACGGCCCGCCCGGATCGTAAGCAGTTGGTCGGGCTCCTGACCGAAACTCCAGACGACGTATTACCCGAAGGAGCTCAGCTTGTTTTTGATCCGAATGTGCCGAAGCCTATTCCGATGGCGGGGCATGTGACGTCGAGTTATTACAGCGCGGCGCTTGGCCGGTCGATCGCACTCGCACTCGTCAAGGGCGGGCATGGGCGCAAAGGACAGAAGATTTTTGCCCCGCTGGAAGGTAAGACCGTGACGGCAGAAATCGTCGATCCGGTACTCTATGACAAGGAAGGGGAGCGATTGAATGGCTGAGACACCCTGGATCACCCCCGCCGCCGCTATTGCGGAAAGTTTCCCTGATGGTCTCAAGGAACTTGGCCCACGCGTGCAGGTCAATTTGCGCGGTGACGTTACTGATTCGACCTTTGTTAATGCGGTGAAAACCGCAACCGGTCTTGACCTTCCGGATGCGCCGAACAAGGTGGCGGCAGGTAAGGAGTGCAAGGCCCTCTGGCTTTCGCCCGATGAGTGGCTGCTAGTGGGAGAGGGGGAGGCAGCGTCCCTCGTTCAATCACTTGAAGAGGCGCTTTCAGGGCAATATGTCGCGATCAATGATGTAAGCGCCAATCGCACGATTTTTGAGATCTCCGGCCCGTATTGTCACCAGGTGCTGATGAAAAGCTCTGAGGTGGATTTTCACCCTCGTGCCTTTGCTCCTGGCAACTGCGTCCAGACCTTGATTGCAAAATCGCAGGCCATTGTCGAGCAGGTGGGAAGGGAAATGTTTCACATTTATGTTCGCAATTCCTTCAGCAGATATGCCGGTGCCTGGCTGGCCGAAGCCTTGGTGGAATATAGCGAAACGTCTTAAAGTTTTTGGAGTTTGTTGATTTACCCGAAATTTCGTTGGAATAAATGTGGAGTTGTGCCGTTGCTGCTGCTATGAAGAGGCAGTTAGAATTCCCAGATGATCCGTGAGGCCATGTCCAAAACCATTGTTATGACAGCCCCCATTACCGGCGAACTTGCCGATTTGGCGGACTTTACCTGTTCGCTGGCGACAACAGCCGCATCCGTCACCCGTTCCTATTTTCGTAAACCCATCGATGTTATCCAGAAACTGGATAGCTCTCCGGTTACCATTGCCGATCGGGAATGTGAGGCTCGGCTCCGGGATATGATCACAGAACGTTTCCCGGGGCACGGCATTCTCGGCGAAGAACATGGCTTTGAAGGATCTGAACTTACTGATATCTGGGTGATTGATCCCATCGATGGCACCAAGAGTTTTATATCCGGCCTGCCGCTTTACGGCACGCTCATCGCTTTTTCGCGGGATAAAGATGTGCGCATTGGCGCGATCTCCATGCCGGAACTCGATGAATTCTGGATTGGCATCGCGAACGAAGGCAGCTATTTCAATGGTACCCGCTGTCATACAAGTGATTGCCGCAAACTTGAAGACGCCATTCTGATGACTACTGCGCTTGAATATTTTTCCCCCGAAAATCGGGAGAAATTTGCAGCCTTGCGTGAAAAATCCCGTATTCGCCGTTATGGCGGAGATTGCTATATCTACGCGATGGTCGCCTCCGGCTGGGCCGACCTTGCTGTAGAGACGGGATTGCAAACCTATGACTATATGGCGCTCATCCCGGTGATAGAGGAAGCGGGCGGTGTCATCACGGATTGGTCCGGCAAACGGCCCGATTTCAATTCGGACGGGACAATTGTTGCCGCGGCAACAAAGGAACTTCATCAACAGGCGCTTGAGATTTTGGGCCGTTAAGGTAGGCTGGCGAAAGGCGTATTTTCAAAGGGGAATTTATGGAAGCGCGTTTCGTTAAAACAGTCACCGATGCCCGCAGTATTATCGAAGATCGTGATCTTGATTTCGTCAAGGTCGGCGTTTTCGACATTGATGGCGTATTGCGCGGCAAATATCTCAGCAAAGACAAGTTTTTCAGCATTCTGGAAACCGGTTTCGGGTTCTGCGACGTGGTGCTCGGCTGGGACGTCAATGACCAACTTTATGATACCGAAAGCTATACTGGCTGGTCGAATGGCTATGCAGACGCCAAGGTTGTTCCGATTATTGATAGCTGTCGTGAACTGCCGCTTGAAGATAACATGCTGTTTTTCCAGCTTGAATTTGGGGATCGTGCGGGGCATGTCTGCCCCCGCCAGACTTTGAAGCGTGTTCTCAAGCGAGCCGAAGATATGGGCATCAAGGCAACCGCGGCCTGTGAATTTGAGTTTTTTCTCTTTAAAGAGACGCCAGAATCGGTGCGCGAGAAAAACTATTACAATCTCGACACTTTTACACCGGGTAATTTCGGCTATTCGTTCCTTCGTGCGTCTGTCGAGCATAATTTCTACGAGCAGCTCCTTGCTCTCTGCGAAGAGATGGATATGCCCATCGAAGGACTGCATACAGAAACAGGGCCCGGCGTGCTGGAAGCGGCTCTTGTCTATGATGAGGCCATGAAGGCGGCTGACAAAGGGGCGCTATTTAAAACGTTCACTAAGATTCTTGCGCAGAAAAATGATCTGATGGCGACCTTCATGGCGAAATGGTCGCCTGATTATCCGGGCCAAAGCGGTCATATCCATCTGTCGCTTCAGGGCAAGGACGGGGAGGGGCTCTTCTTCGACGAAGGTAAAGAGAATAATTTCAGCGATGCCATGCGCTATTTCATTGGTGGACAGCAAAAGCTGATGCCGGAATTTCTCGCGATGATCGCACCGACGATCAACAGTTATACCCGGATGATCCCCGGCTTTTGGGCACCGACGGAGGCAAGCTGGGGCATTGAGAACCGGACCACTGCCCTTCGGGCAATCCCGGGGTCGGATAAATCGCAGCGTGTCGAATATCGGATCGCGGCGGCGGATATCAATCCGCATATTGCGATTGCGGCGGCTCTTGGCTCCGGCCTCTGGGGGATCGAGAACAAGATCGAGCCAACAACGGCAGTTGTCGGCAATGCCTATGATCAGGAATTTCCGGAAGAACTTACACTTCCCAAAACCCTGTGGGAAGCGACGCAGTTACTCAAGAAATCGACGGCGGCACGGGATCTCTTCGGGGATGCCTTTGTCGATCATTATGCCGTCACCCGCGAGTGGGAAGAGCGGGAATTCCGCAAAGCCATTACCGATTGGGAAATGCAGCGTTACTTCGAGATTATCTAACCGGTTTTAAAGGCAGGCTCAAAAGGGGGAGTTCGCGCGCGTCCTCCACCTCTGACCGGCACCAGCCGACCTGCTTTGCGCCCATCCTTCTGTAGAAACCGACCGCGTTGGGGTCGGCCTCAATTCTGAGGTGGCTATAACCAAGACGGGAAGCCTTTTGCGCTGCCTCCTTCATCAGAGCACGTCCAAAGCCTCTTCCCATATGCAACGGTGAGACATAGAGGAGCTGGAGTTCCGCCTCCTCTTTCTCAAACGACGCGAGATAGAACCCAGCGATTTGGCCTTTTCGGTCAATTACGCCGCTTTCCCACTGGGCTATCATCCGGGGTGTGATTGTAAGAACGGCTTCGCATTCACGCATGAAGTCTTCGGAATATCCCCAGAATGCTTTGGCCGTCAGGGCTACCTCGGTCATAGCCGGGCAATCCTTTTCGGTGGCGGGTCTGATTTTCGGCGGTGACAACATATTGAAAATATTCCTATCATGAGAAAACCAGTGCCAATTTAACTTCCTTTAGCCGGGGTTCCGCAAGTTGCTTTTTACCATTGATCGAAGCCTGCAAAAACCTGTCCAGAATCAGCTGCGTGAGCAGATCATCGCGGCGTTGATGAACGGGCAGTTGATCGCCGGTGAAAAAATGCCCTCCAGCCGCAAGCTTGCGAAGGATCTCAAAATTTCTCGCACCACGGTAATGATCGTTTATGACAAGTTGGTGGAGGGGAATTTTCTTGTCGCACTGCCTCGCTCAGGCTATCGCGTGAGTGATATCGCGCTAAATATTGAGAATGCGCCGCAAGAGGAAGTAGGTACCGACAACTCTGGCGGGACAGTTGATTGGGAGAGGTTGCTGGAAAGCCGCCTCGGTCGTCAGCGCAATATCGTCAAGCCTGCAAACTGGCAGGATTATCCCTATCCCTTCGTCTATGGGCAGCCTGATGCCAGCCTGTTTCCGCTGCCGGCCTGGCGGGAATGTTCCCGGCAAGCGATGAGCCGCCTCGCCATGCGCGACTGGGCCAACGACGCCGTGATGGCGGATGATCCGGAACTGATTACCGAAATTCGCTCCAAACTACTCCCCAAACGCGGCATTTATGCGGACGAGTCGGAAATTCTGATCACGCTTGGCGCACAAAATGCGCTTTATCTTATCGCTGCCGTACTGATGCAGGAAGGAATGACCGTCGGCATTGAGGATCCAGGATATCCGGATGCGCGCAATATCTTTGATCGGCGTGGTGCATCCCTGATTCCGCTTGGCGTGGATGAAAATGGGGTTGTGATTGATGGAAATGTGGCGAAGTCGGAAATTCTCTATGTCACGCCGAGCCATCAGTATCCGACAACGGTGACTCTATCGCCAGAGCGGCGCAAGGCACTCCTGGCATCAGCGGCGGAAAACAACTCGCTTATCATCGAGGATGATTTCGAAAGCGATACCAATTATATGGGCGCCGCTGTTGCCGCGCTCAAATCGGAGGATCGGGACGGGCGGGTGATTTACGTTGGCAGTCTGTCAAAATCCATGTTTCCGGGGCTGAGGCTTGGATTTATTGTCGCACCGGAACGATTGATCCGGGAGTTGCGGACCCTGCGGCGGTTAATGCTCCGTCACGCGCCGAGTAATAATCAGCGCACGACCGCTCTCTTCATCGCGCAAGGATATCACCTTTCCTATATCCATAAGCTGCATAAAGCTTATGGGGAGCGTTGGCACCGCATGGCGGCGGCACTGACAGAGCATATGCCGGGCATGACGACTGCGCCGCGGTTCGGTGGGACAAGTTTCTGGATCAAGGGGCCTGAAGAACTTGATTCAAAGGAGTTAGCAACGCGCGCGCTTGATAAAGGCATCGTTCTGGAACCGGGTGCAGTCCATTTTATGGAAGAGGCCGTGGGGCAGCGCTATTTCAGGCTCGGCTTTTCCTCCATTGCGCTTGGCCGGATAGAAGAGGGAATTAAGCGGCTGGCGGCTCTTCTTTAGCGTTCGATTTTAAATCTGGTAGATATGAATCGGTGAAATTGGTACTATCGTTGCCAGGAAGAATGACTTAGCTATTTTCTATCAGCAGATTTAATCATTCTGGAAAAATGGGGAATGCCATGGGATACAATACAATTGAAGTCCAGCCGCTAACATCTTGTATTGGAGCAGAAATCGCAGGCGTCGATTTGTCCAAATCTCTCTCGGACGAGCAGTTCCAAGACGTCCATGATGCGCTTGTCGACAATCATGTGGTTTTCTTCCGCAATCAGGAAATTACACCCGAGGGTCAGCTTGAATTTGCAAAACGGTTCGGCACCCCCGAAGTGCATCCCATTGTTGAAGGCTCTAACGCCCATCCCGAGTTGATTGAGGTTTTGAAACCGGCAGGTGAGGGTGCTTCCTTCGGGACGGGTTGGCATACGGACAATACATTCTTTGAAAAACCAACCATGGTAACGATGCTGTATGGTATTGATATCCCACCGGTTGGCGGCGATACGCTCTGGGCCAGCATGGAGGCAGCTTATGATGCTCTTTCAGATGGCATGAAAGAATTGCTCGACGGGCTGGTTGCTGTGCATTCGGCAAGCGTTGCGTTCGATCCACGCCACACCCGCGAGAAATATGAAGGCAAACATAGCCTTAAATACACATACTCTGACGCTGTGGAAATGGAAGTCGAACATCCGCTGATCCGCACTCATGAGGTTTCCGGGCGCAAGGGAATTTTCGTCAATCCCATGTTTACCCTCCGGATCAAGGGCATGGCGGATGCCGAAAGTGCCCCGCTGCTGAAGTATCTCTATGATTTCTCAACCAAGCCTGAATTTGTTTGCCGCTTCCGCTGGCAGCCTAAATCAGTCGCCATGTGGGATAATCGTTGCACACAGCATTATGCTATGAATGATTATGTGCAGTATCGGCGGTTTATGCGCCGTGTCACCATCGGCGGCGATACGCGTCCCGTATAAGAAAAGGGCTTGGCTATGGCGCGTAAGACCGCTCGATTTCTAGTGCTTGATGGCTATCCTATGGAGCATCGTGGGCCTCTCGCGGAGAATGGCGGGACACTTGCGGGCGATCTTTATGCGCAGATGCTGAAAGAATGCGAGCCCGGATGTGAAGTGGATATTATTTTCCCGGCGGATGCGGATTGCAGGCTACCCACCGGGGCAGGCCTTGAGGCGTATCACGGGATTTGTTGGACAGGATCAAGCCTGACAATCCATGATGAGGCCGATCCGCGTGTGACCCGCCAGATCGACTTTGCAAAAGCTGCCTATGAGGCGAAAACACCGATGTTCGGAAGTTGCTGGGCCGCGCAAATGGCGGTGACGGCGGCGGGCGGTAAATGTGCAAAGAATCCGAAGGGCCGGGAATTCGGTCTTGCTCGCAAAATCAGCCTGAATGACGCGGGCCGCGCTCACCCGATGTATGAGGGGAAAAAGGCTGTCTTCGATGGTTTCACCAGTCATGAAGATGAAGTCGCGGAGCTTCCCGAAGGGGCTGTTCTGCTTGCCGGTAATGATTTTTCCCATGTGCAGGCAGTGGATGTAACTCATAAGGGCGGTAGTTTCTGGGCCGTGCAATATCATCCTGAGTATGATTTTAACGAAGTAGCGAGCCTTTGTCGCTGGCGCCGTGAAGCGCTTACCAAGCAGGGAAACTTTGCCTCACTTGATGATGCGGACCAGTTTATCGATAGAATGCAGGCGCTGCATGAGTCACCAGGTACAAGTTATCTTCGCTGGCAATTAGGGGTGGATGACGATGTGTTGGAGACCCGTGTTAAGCAGCAAGAGGTGCGCAACTGGCTTACGGTGAAAATTCATCCCCGGCTCAATGACTAGGGATGCGGCATCTCCAAAAGTCAGGCGATCATGATCCGGTCGCGGCCAATTTTATCAATTATACTCTGCGGGGGCAGCTGATCGGTCAGGAGAAGGTCAATAGCGTCAAAATCGCACACTTTGACCACTCCTGGTCGATTAAATTTCGTATGATCGGCAACCACGATTACGCTGGCGGCTTGAGGCAGAATCGCCCGCTTGAACTCGGCCTCCCCAAGGTCGCAATCCAAAAACCCCTGATCGGCACTGACCGCAGCAATCGAGAGGATGGCTCGTTCCGTCGCGAATTGTTTCGCAAAATTGACGGCGGTCGGGCCATAGGTCGCGCTGTCATCCGCTCGGATTTCGCCGCCCGCCATGAAAACCTTATTGCTGTTGCGGGCACAGAGGTCGCGCGCAACCTCGGTCGAATTGGTCACTACCGTAAGGTCCCGGCGCGAACTCAAAGCTTTCGCGACGTAGCAGGAAGTGCTGCCATTGTCGATCAGCAGGGTCTCCCCGTCTACAATGAGGGACGCAGCAAGCTCCGCAATTTTTTGTTTGATAGTCCGCTGTGTTTCAAGGCGTCGCAGGAACGGAGCTTCCAGTGCGGTATTGGGCAGCATCACCCCGCCGTGAATTTTTTCAACCGCGCCAAACTTCGCCATTTCTTTAATGTCACGGCGAATCGTTTCGTCAGAGACGTCCAGTCGCTTCGCCAGATCTACAATTCCGCAAGATCTTTCGACCTGCAGCATATTCATGATGGCAAATTGCCGTTTATTTTGTTTCATATTTCCCCGCTGACAGCCGACATTAGACGGCATTTTTTTAGAATACGTAGCATGTTTTGGGAAAAAATGAAACATCGTGTGGGAATCCACATTTTTTGCCTTCATAAAACACAAAACATGATCACTAAAAATGTGATTTTTTGAAAATTTCTGATTAGAAATTTGCTGAATAATGCTAGAAATATCAAACGCCTAGATTGGAGAGTATAGATGTCAGAAGGTTTAAAAACGATCAGCCCGATGGATGGTAGCCTTTATGTGGAACGTGCCTATACGCCGCTTTCGACCGTTGACACTATGCTTGATGCAGCGCAATCCGCTCAGAGGGCGTGGCAGAAGAAGTCGATCGCCGAACGGGCGGCGCTGCTTGAGAAATGTGTCGATAATTTCATCTCCAAAAAGGACGTGATTGTTGAGGAACTGGCCTGGCAGATGGGCCGACCGGTTAAGTTTGGCGCAGGTGAGGTTGGCGGCTTTGAAGAACGCTCCCGCCATATGATCTCCATTGCAGAAGAAGCCTTGAAAAACATTAAGGTGCCGGAAAAATCCGGCTTTACCCGTTATATCAAGCGGGAACCGGTTGGCGTAGTCTTCACCATTGCGCCCTGGAACTTCCCTTATATGACGGCGGTGAACTCTATTGTGCCAGCGCTAATGGCAGGTAACGCCGTTATCCTGAAGCATGCAACGCAGACCCATCTCTGTGGGGAACGGATGGTCGAAGCCTTTGTTGAGGCGGGGCTGCCGAAGGACCTTTTCCAGATTGTCGTTGCCAGTCATCAAATGGCGGCATCCATCATCCAGTCCGATAAGGTGAATTATGTCTGCTTTACAGGCTCTGTTCCGGCGGGCAAGGCCATAGAAGAAGCTGCTGTTGGCCACTTCCTTGGCGTGGGGCTGGAGCTGGGCGGTAAGGATCCGGCCTATGTGCGGCGCGATGCGGATGTTGCCTATGCAGCAGAAAATCTCGTTGATGGCGCGATGTTCAATTCTGGTCAGTCCTGCTGCGGGATAGAGCGGATTTATGTGCACGCCGATGTCTATGATGAATTCGTCGCAAATTTCGTTGAGGTGGTGAAGGGCTACAAGCTTGGCTCTCCCATTGATCCGGAAACGACACTGGGCCCGCTTGTCAATGCGAAGGCCGCGGATTTTGTACGTGGACAGATCGCGGATGCGGTGAAGGCCGGGGCGAAATCCTTGATTGACCCTGCGCTCTTCCCTGAAGATAAGCCAGGCACAGCATATATGGCTCCGGATGTGATCGTTGATACCGATCACGGTATGCGGATAATGACCGAGGAAAGCTTTGGCCCTGTGGTCGGTATCATGAAGGTCGCCTCTGATGAGGAGGCAGTCAGCCTGATGAATGACAGCGAGTTTGGCCTGACCGCATCCGTCTGGACCAACGACGAAGCAGCCGCCATCCGTATTGGCGATCAGGTCAATACAGGTACCTGGTTCATGAATCGCTGCGACTATCTCGACCCGGCTCTTGCCTGGACGGGCGTCAAGAATTCCGGTCGTGGCTGTACTTTATCATCGGTGGGTTACGAAAGCTTGACCCGGCCGAAATCCTATCATTTACGAACCAAAATTTAAGGGAACACATATGCCAACAGACGCAAGCGCCCTGAATGGGAACTGGAACTATCCGACAGCTATGCGCTTCGGTGTGGGCCGACTACAGGAGTTGGGTGAGACCTGCAAGGAAGTGGGCATGAAAAACCCACTTCTGGTGACTGATCCGGGCCTTGCAGCATTACCTATGATCGCCGAGGCGATGGAGAGTTGCAAAAAGGCTGGCGTTGGCTGCGGTCTTTTTAGTGATATCAAGGCAAATCCGGTGGGCAAAAATGTTGATGACGGCGTTGCGGTCTATAAAGCCGGCGGCCATGATGGCGTAATAGCCTTTGGCGGTGGCTCCGGTATTGATGCGGCCAAGGCGGTCGCGGTGATGGCGCAGCAGACGGAGACTGTGTTCGGCTATCTCGACGGCGGCCACGATTGGGAAGATATTCCGGCAACCGAAATACCACCGATTATTGCTATCCCGACAACCTCCGGCACCGGGTCCGAAGTCGGTCGCGCGTCTATTATTACAGATGAAGAAAACCATGTGAAGCGGATCGTCTTCAATCCGAAGATGATGCCGTCGGTTGTCATTGGCGACCCGGCTTTGACTGTCGGATTACCGCAGATGATTACCGCTGCGACGGGGATGGATGCCCTGTCGCATAATCTGGAAGCTTTTTGCTCTCCGCATTTTCATCCGATGGCAGAAGGCATAGCCATTGAGGGAATTCGCCTGGTGAAGGAGTATCTACCTACTGCGACGTTTGAAGGCAGTAACCTCGTCGCCCGTAGCCAGATGATGATGGCGTCGTCTATGGGGGCGACAGCGTTTCAGCGCGGCCTCGGTGGAATGCATGCACTCGCACATCCGTTGGGCGCGCTATATGATGCGCATCACGGCATGCTGAACGCGATCCTGATGCCCTATGTGTTGATCCGCAACCGGGACGTCATTGCAGATAGATTGGCGCGGCTTTCCGCATATCTCGGATTGGCCAACCCGTCTTATGATTCATTTCTGACCTGGGTGCTGGCAATACGGGAGGAACTGGATATCCCGAACGATCTTTCCGCGCTCAGTATCGACACTAAACAATCTGATCTTGTTGGACGCATGGCGGTAGAGGACCCATCCTCGGGAGGCAACCCTATTTCTCTTTCCCCTGATGAGTATAGTCGCCTGTTTGAGAAGGCTGTGACTGGCGATTTATCGGCCTAGTTGCCAGAAATAGAAAAGTTATGTGGAGATTTTGCAGGAAAATGTTGATTTTCTTGGGAGTTTGCGCGCAACCTAGGCTGTCGTACGATATAACAATAAATCCGGTTTAAATGACCGGATAATAGGGCAGAGGTTTTGGACGGAACTGTAGTTCTCATCAATCTATTGGGCGGAGTCGCCCTTCTCTTGTGGGGCCTGCGCATGGTCAGCACGGGAGTCATGCGCGCCTTTGGGCGTGAACTCGGCCTGTTCCTTAAATTCTGTCTCAAAAACCGTATCCGGGCTTTCTTTGGTGGCTTGACCGTAACAATGATGTTGCAAAGCAGCACCGCGACGGCCCTTTTAACAGCGTCCTTCGCAGGCCGCGGTTTGCTTCCCGCGACTGCTGCTATTGCCATTATTCTTGGTGCGGATGTGGGGACGACCCTCGTTGCCCAGTTGCTCAGCCTCGATCTCTCTTTCCTTGCGCCGGTATTTTTGTTTGCCGGGTTTGTCCGGCATGCCACGGCGAATGCGACGCGTGCCAAAAATCTCGGACGGATCATGTTGGGCCTTGGGATTATGCTCACAGCCCTGAAATTGCTGTCCCTTGCATCGGAACCGATCCGCGATTCTTCCGTCTCGCAGTTCGTTCTGAGTTCTCTGTCGGGTGAGCCGGTGCTGGTCGTGCTGATTGCGGCGATTATCACCCTGATCGCCCATTCCTCTCTGGCGACGGTTCTTTTCGCGCTGTCATTATCACTGAGCGGTCATTTCCCGATAGATGTTGCCTATGCCATTGTCCTCGGGGCAAACCTTGGCGGGGCCGTGCCGCCGATTATGGCGACGCTAAAGGCAGAGAGGGCGGCGCGACGGGCTCCGCTTGCCAACCTTATCTGCCGATTGGTCATTGTTATTGCGATTATTCCGTTTATTGGATTGATCGAACCACAACTTGCCGCGTTCGAGGCTGACGCCGGACGTCAAATCGTCAATTTCCACACCCTGATTAACCTAACATGCGCCCTGCTTTTCTTACCATTTGTCGGACCGCTTGGCCGCTTGACAGAGCGATTGCTTCCCGACGAGGTCGAGGAGGATACCAACACGCCTCAGCCGCAATATCTCGACAAGGCCGCACTTGAAAGCCCGCAGCTTGCTATGGCAAATGCTGTGAGAGAGACATTGCGCATGGGGGACGTGCTGGAAAAAATGTGCCGCTCACTTCGCCAGACTTTTGGCGGAAAAGAGGCGCATTTACTCAGACAAATCCGTGACGATAACAATGTGATCAAGGAATTTGACGGCGCGATCAAGGCGTATCTCACTCAGCTGGGCCGGGAATCGCTCGATGAGCAGGATGAAAAACGTTGCACCGAGATTTTGAATTTTACGACAGCCATTGACCATATTAGCAATATTGTGGTGATGAATATGCTCGAGCTGGTGGAGACGGTCCATAAAAACCAGACCGCCCTCTCAGATGAGGATTTGCGCGATGAGGTGCGTCTGCTGGATATGGTATTGGGTAACCTCCGCATGTCTTTCAGCGTGCTAATGACGGAAAATGCGGTTACCGCGAATAACCTGATTCAGCATAAACAGACTTTTCGGATGGCGGAGCGGCGGGCGGTGGATGAACATCTTCGTCGCCTTCGAAACGATCAAATGCTCGATCAGGAAGCCAGTGCCATTCACCTGAGTCTGCTCGGTGATATGCGGCGTATCAACTCGCTTCTGTCGTCAATCGCCTACCTGGTCGTGGGGCAGAAAGAACAATAGTCCGGTTTAGCTTTTCAACAGGCCAAGCATCCGGTCAGGAAAGTCTGTGATTACTGCATCGGCGCCCCAGCCGAGAAACTTTTTCGCCTCCTCTGGATCGTTAACCGTATAGACAAGCACACGATATCCGGCGCTCCTGATGGCATTGATGTGATCCTCCGTCACATAATGCCGTTCACAATGAAGGGAGGCGCAGTCATACTCTTTCATTCGCTTTTCCCAATCCGGAGGAATAGCGGAGGTGAGATAACCAAGCGGAACTTCTGGGAGGTGCTTTCGCACCTCGATCAGGCATTCCACGGCGAAAGAAGAGATCAGAAGCGGTAGGTCCTCCGGCCAGTAATCAAGTAGTTCTTTAGCGACCTGTACCGCTGTTGGGATTTGCCAGCCAACTGTGGGTTTGATCTCTAGATTGAGGCCAAGGCCGAGTTCCTGCAATATGTCTGTTGCCTCTCTCAAGGTCGGGATGTGTTCTCCTGTGAACTCCGGTGAGAACCAGCTACCCGCATCGAGGGCGCGGACCTCTTCCAGAGATTTAAGCAAGATTGGCCCGCTGCCGTTTGTACAGCGGCGGACGTCGGCATCATGCTGGATAATGGCCGAGTTGTCCTGCGTGAGCGTTACATCAATTTCAACGAAGGAAGTACTGAGCTCTGCTGCTTTCCGAAGAGAGGCTAGTGTATTTTCGGGCGCGTGCCCACTGGCTCCACGGTGGCCGACGACTTTTGGCATCTTTTGAAACAGTTTTTCTGCGCTTATCATCTCTATTCCTTTAACGACCAGTCGATTGGCGTCTGACCGCACTGGCGAAGATACTCATTGGCCTTTGAAAAATGTCCGTTACCGATAAAGCCCCTATGCGCCGACAGCGGGGATGGGTGTGAGCTCTGTAGAACCAAATGTCTCTGCCGGTCAATAAAGCTGCCCTTTTTCTGAGCATAACTGCCCCAAAGAAGAAAGACGAGATGTTCGCGTTTCTCATTGAGGGCGGCAATGGCGGCATCGGTGAATTGTTCCCAACCCTTGCCCTGATGTGCGCCGGCCTTCGCCTGCTCCACGGTGAGGACGGCATTCAAGAGCAATACTCCCTGATCGGCCCAATGCTCCAGATTGCCTTGCGTCGGAGAGGGAAGGCCAAGGTCCCGGTTCAATTCCTTATAGATATTGCGAAGAGACGGCGGGATCTGCACACCGGATGGAACGGAGAAGCTGAGGCCATGTGCCTGACCGGGGCCGTGGTAGGGATCCTGCCCCAATATTACAAGTTTTACCTGATCGAAGGGCGTGTGGTTGAAGGCTGCAAATATACTGTCGCCTGGTGGAAAAATAACTTTTCCGGCTGCCTTTTCCGCCACCAGAAATTCCCGCAAATTCCGCATGTAGGGTTTGTTGAATTCTGGGCCTAACTGCTCGAGCCAGCTTTTTTCCAGCTTTATGTCGCTCAAACCCGCCCCTCTATTTGTTGTGAAAGATCCGGAACCGGATCTCTGATTACAATTCTCATTGTTTTATTATGAATCCGGATTATTGCAAAATAATTATGGCTGAATTTTCCCTCTTTCTCCATGATCTAGCGCGATTTTCTGCCTTTGCCTTGGGTTAGTTTTTCGAGGGGCGTAGCGAGAAGTCCCTTAGGTAGAAGGACGACGCTGATCATAAAGGCGATCCCCAGAATCAGGATCCAGTAATCTCCGAAGATTTCCGAAAGCCAGCTTTCTGCTGTGCGGGTAAGGATCGCGCCGAGAAACGCTGCGAGCAGCATCTCCTTGCCTCCGATCGCGACCCAGATCAACGCCTCCGTCGAGAGGGTGAAACCGATCAGGGTGGGGGAGGCAAACCCGTCCAAGGTGACGAAGATGGCCCCTGCAAGTCCGGCAATCGCGGCACTCAGCGCGAAGACAGAGAGCCGGATTATGAGCACATTATAGCCAAGCGACGCCAGCCGATCTGGATGTGTGCGGTTTGCCGTCAGTTTCAGGCCATAGGTGGAGTTCAACAGCCAGCTAACAAGAAGATAGACGAGGGCAACAACAGCAAGAACGGCGTAGAATGTTGGCATTCGATCCCAAAGTTCAAAACTGGCGCCGAAAAACGTGAGCTTGATCGGCGGGACATTGAGCAGGCCGTTGTAGCCGCCCAGCGCGTACCAGTTATTCATCAACCGTTCCAGCACCAGCGCCATGGCGAGGGTGATAATGGCGAGATAGGCCCCGCTGATCCCTCGGCCCGCAAATAAAAAATAACCGAGAGCGAGGGCGAAGAGGGCAGAGCCCGCCATGGCTGCAATCAGGCCAAGATAGCTGCTGGTCAGTTCCGGCAAAATCATCCCTTTGGTCAGTACCGCCATGATATAACCACCGATACCGAAGAACATCGCCTGTCCAAAACAGAGAATACCCCCATAACCCCATACCAGGGAAAGCGACATGGCGAGCAGACCATAGACGAGATACGTGGTGAGCTGTCCCGTCCAATAGCCGCCGATGAGGATTGGCGCGGCGGCGAGGGCGGCGAAAACCAGAAGGGCAAGAAGGTTACTTCGCACGGCGCCCTCCCATTAGACCTTCGGGCTTGAGCCGGATGATGAGGATGGCGATGATATAGACCGTAATCATTGCGGCGACCGGTGAAATCCAGATAGCAAGAAGATTATTGACCCCGCCGATAACGGTCCCTCCAACCAACACCCCGGCGAGTGGACCTGCGCCACCGACAAGGATAGAGAGAAAACCCGGTACCAGATAACCCAAGCCCATTTGGGGATCGACACTGATGATGGGGGCAACAAGCGCGCCGGCAAGCCCCGCGAGCGCGGTACCGATCACAAAGCTCCAGCGGTACATTCGGCGCGTATCGATACCGAGTGTCGCAGCGGTATCCGGCCGCGCAATCACGGCGCGGGCCATCAGGCCGAAATTTGTGCGGGTAAATAGCCAGAACGTACCGCCGATAAGAAGGACGGATGTTGCCATCAGGATCAGGCGATAAAGCGGATAGCTGAACGTACCGAGTTCAAGACTGCCATCAATAGGCAGAGGGACACTGTGTGATTCCGGTCCAAAAGTGAGGACGACAAGCTGTTTGAGCGCGATGGACAGGCCCCAGGTCGCTAAAATAGTGTCCAAGGGCCTGAGATAGATATGGCGTATCAAAGCAGTCTCGATCAGAAGGCCGAGGAATCCAACAACTATGGGTGCGAGAATGACTCCGGCGAGAAAGGGGAGCCCTACACTTTGGGCCGCCACCATCACATAGGCGCCGATCATAAACAGCTCCCCATGGGCCATATTGATCACACCCATCATACCAAACACGATCATTAACCCAAGCGCGACAAGCACCAGAATTAGGATATAGGAACTGACGTCGAGGATTATGGGAATAAATTCACTCATAAAGTAAAATCCTAAACCGACAGATAACGATGCAACAGGCTGTCATCATCGCGCATTGCGTTAATATCACAGCGCTCCTGTATTGCGCCGTTTTCCATGAACAGCACCTCATCGGCGAGGGTGCGCACCATATCGACATTCTGTTCCACGATCAGAATACTGAGGCCTGTCTCATGCGCGATGCGTTTCAGCTGAACGCCGATTTCATGGACAATGCTGGGCTGTATCCCTTCCGTCGGTTCATCGAGGAGCAACATCTTCGGCCCGCCAATTAGAGATCGGGCAATGGCGAGGATTTGCTGTTGCCCGCCCGAGAATGTTCCCGCGCGTTGCTCAGCCCGTTCTTTCAGGATCGGAAACCAGTCATATATCTGTTGAAGCGTCAGAACATTCCCGCCTTCATGGCCGAGAAGGCTAAGGCGCAGATTTTCCGTAACGGTGAAATCGGCGAAAATTTCGCGGCCTTGCGGCACATAACCCATACCGTTCCGGGAAATCTGATGGGTGGGTTGCTTTTCTATGGCCGTGCCATCAAACATGATGCGGCCCGATTTTGCCCGGATTAGTCCCATGATGGTTTTCACGAGCGTTGTTTTTCCCATGCCGTTGCGGCCCATCAGGGCGGTCACCTTGCCGGTGTCAATCTGGCAGGAAAAATCACGAAGCACCATCGCGTCGCCATAACCTGAAGAAAGGTTGTGTATCTCAAGCATCGGGCATCGCCTCCGACTGGCCAAAATAGAGGGCCTTCACCTCCGAGTCATTGCGAATAACTTTGAAATTCCCTGATTTCAGAATTTGTCCCTTCGACATGACATGAAGCGGGCAGGCGAGATGCTCAATAAAGCCCATGTCATGCTCAA
The DNA here is from genome assembly GCF_020731145.1 of Sneathiella sp. HT1-7. GTDB lineage: Bacteria > Pseudomonadota > Alphaproteobacteria > Sneathiellales > Sneathiellaceae > Sneathiella. Next base: position 708,306 of record NZ_JAJFZN010000003.1, read on the forward strand.
TCACCAATACCGTCATGGACCGTTCCCGGTTGATGCGGGTGATCAGTTCCGCAGTCGCATGGGTTTCTGCTGCTGTCATGCCGGCGGTCGGCTCATCGAGCAAAATGAGGGACGGGGCCTGGGCCAGCAACAATCCAATTTCAAGCCATTGTTTCTGACCATGGGCGAGTTCTCCCGCTAGCATATGAGCCTCATTGCTCAGATTTATCTGCTCAAGAATGTTATCAATGGCCGCTCTCTGTTCGTTCTTTCTGGCGGCAATAATCAAGTTTTCCCGAAGCGACAATTCTTCAAATATGGCGGGGACTTGAAACTTACGGCCGATGCCAAGGCGGGCAATTTTATGCGGTGGCCAGCCTGTGATATTCTGACCCTTGAATTGGATTTTGCCGGCATCGGGCCTCATTAATCCGGTGATCAGGTTGAATAGCGTGGATTTCCCGCAGCCGTTCGGCCCGACGAGGGCATTCAGGCTCCCTTCCGCTAAAGTAAGCGTAAAATCATCGACGGCACGAAGTCCGCCAAAACACTTGCTTAGTGATTTCAATTCAAGGATAGACATGCATGTTTCGCCGATTCAGGTTATTTCATATGCATACTTACAAATAAGGAACGTGCACATACAAAGTTTAATATGTGTACGTTTGAATTTTTTGCTTTTTATTCTCAAAACCGGGCAAAATGCCGATATTTATCGGTAATTATTTGATTCTTTTACGGTAACTGGCATAACCATGCACAATTCAATTTAACAAACAACTGTTTTGTTAAGCCGGAACCCCGGTATTTTAACGATTACGAGGATAAAGCGATGATCGAGATTTCCAGAAGAAAATTCATGGGCGCGATGGGCGCGACAGCAATGGCTTCCACGATCGGCATGCCCGCCATTGCCGCCGGGAAGTCCATTAAAATAGGCGCGGTGCAGCCTTTCTCCGGCGGTCTGGAACTCTTCGGTAATCAGGCGAAAATGGGTCTCGATCTGGCGGTTGCGGAAATCAACGCGGGCGGTGGTATTATGGGCCATCAGGTTGAAATGCTCTATGAAGATGGCAAGACGGACCCCAAAACCTCGGTTGAGAAAGCGAGAAAGCTGATCGAACGGGATGAGGTCATGGCCATCTCGGGTCCGATCACATCGGCCGGTCGTGATGCGATGGCGGCGACGATGGAACGGGGCCGGACACCGCTTCTTTATGCGACCAACTATGAAGGTGGTATCTGCAATCGCTATCTTTTTTCCTTTAACACCGTGCCGAACCAGGATACGGCACCGCTCATCCCGTATCTGAAAGAAGAGGGACTTGGGGACAGCTATTATATGTTCGGCGCAGACTATGTCTGGCCACGGAACATGTTCAAAACGGCAAAAGGAATTATCGGCGATATTGGCGGGACAACCGTCGGCGAAGAATATACCCCCTTTGGCGTCAAGGATTTTTCTTCCATCATTCGCAAGATTGCGGATTCGGGTGCGAAAATCCTCCTCTTCGCGCTGCCGGGTGCCGATGGCATCACCTTCATTAAGCAGGCGGAGGAATTCGGCCTTACCAAGAAAATGACGATTGCCTTTCTTGGCTTCGCGGAAACCTATCTCGGCGCCTTCGGTGAGGGCAAGGGCGAGGGGATGTATGCGGGCGTTCCGTTCGTAGCCCGCTCACCAGAGCCGGGCGTGCAGGACTTTGTCGCCAAAATTCGCAAAGCAAACGGAGATGATGCCGTTGTCTCCTTCTATGTGATGACGCATTATAATTCCCTGATTGCGCTGAAAGGCGGGTTGGAGAAGGCCGGCAAGATCGACAAGGAAGCCATGATTGATGGCATGGCAGGGTTGTCATTTGAAATCCCGACGGGTCCTGCGCGGATTACCGAGAACGATCATCATGTCGCGATGAATATGTATATCGCCCGGACGAGCAACGGCACCTTGAATATCGCGAAAAAACTTGGTGTGATCGAGCCCGCCCCACAGTGCGGATAAGGTAAGGAGAGACCATGACTACCCGTGACCTCACAAATGAACTGGCGGCGACCATGCCGCTCGGCTTTTCCGAATTCGACCCCGCCGCCGAGGGGCGGAAGGTCGGCCTCGTGATCGTCGATGAGGTTAATGGGTTCGCGACCGTCGGCGCCGGGGCACTTGCGCCGCCGGCACCGAATGAGCAGGTCTCAACAATGGTATCGGAAACGGTCCGCCTCGCCCGGCATTTCACGGCGCAGGGCTGGCCGATCCTCGCGTTCCTCGACACCCATACTCCGGGCAAGCCGGAACCGCCCTATCCGCCGCATTGCGAAGAGGGGACCGGGGAAGAGGAACTGGTGCCGGAACTTAAATGGCTGGAAGAGGATGCCAATACCACGCTTGTTAAAAAGGATTGCATCAACGGGTTCATTGGCGCAACTCGCCCCGATGGGACCAATGCGGTGGCGGACTGGGTGAAGGCGCACGGAATCACAGATCTTCTCGTCGTCGGGATATGCACCGATATTTGCGTGATGGATTTCGTGCTCACTAGCCTGAGCGCCCGCAACCATGACATGATGCCGGGCCTCAAGGATATCCATGTCTATGACAAGGGCTGCTCGACCTATGATCTGCCGCGCAGCGTCGCGGAAGAGATTGGCTATGGGGCAACTGCGGCCCACCCGCAGGATGTAACACATTATATGGGACTTTATTTTATGGCAAGTCGTGGCGCGCAGCTTGTCAACAAGGTGGCGCTTCCGACATAATGATCTTGCCCGTTAAATAATAACAAGGGAGCGATCATGACAATCACGGCAAACGGAATAGAATTTGAAACCAGCATTGAGGGACCGGAGGGCGCGCCTGTCGTCACGATGAGTCATTCGCTTTGCTGCGATCTGACCGCCTGGGATGAACTGGCAGAGGATCTAAAAAAAGATCACCGCGTGCTCCGTTATTCTTTGCGCGGGCATGGCAAAAGCGCCCCCGTTGAAGGACCCTATGATTTTAAAATGCTGGCGGATGACGTGGCGGCGATACAGGATGCTTATGGAGTGACGGAAAGTCATTTCGTTGGTCTTTCCATCGGCGGTATGATCGCGCAAGAATTTGCGCTTCGCTACCCAGAACGGACGACAAGCCTTGTGATTTCAAGCTCTCTCTGTGCGCTACCGGACGGCGCCGCGGCGCTTTGGCCGGAACGTATTCGCCTCGCCTCGGAAGAAGGGCTGGAAGCGACAGTCGAGCCGACTATGTCCCGCTGGTTCGTGGAAGGACCGCTCGATGACCGGTCGGAACTGGGCAAACGTGTACGTAAAATGATCGTCGATACCTCCATCAATGGTTATGTCGGCTGCTGCCACGCCATCGCGGGAATTGATCTCAGGGATCGCATTCCGGCGATCAAGAAAAAGACTCTTGTCATCGTCGGACGGGAGGATATGGGCACGCCGCTCAGCTCATCGGAGTTGATCCACCGGCAGATTGAAGGATCAAGATTGGTGGTGATCGACAACGCGGCGCATCAGCTCGCCATCGATAAGCCCGAAGAGTTCAACCAAAATGTCCGGGCACATCTCGCTTCTGTTTAGCTTTGCTTCAGGATAGAGACATGATGGCGGATATGATCCTCCATAAATGTCTGGATGAAGTAGTAGCTGTGATCATAACCGTCATGCAGGCGGCAGGTAAGGGGTTGTCCCGCCTCCTTGCAGGCGGCCTCGAATATTTCCGGTTTTAGCTGCTCTTCCAGAAATTGATCGGCCTTCCCCTGATCGATCAGGATATGAGTTGTACGGTGGCCATTTTTCACAAGTTCCGCCGCGTCATACTCGATCCAGCTCGCCTTGTCCGATCCTAGATATCCGGTAAAGGCTTTTTGGCCCCAAGGACATTGCATCGGCGACGAAATCGGTGCGAAGGCAGAGACGGATTTATAGATGTCCGGATTTTTAAGCGCGATGGTGAGTGCGCCATGCCCACCCATCGAATGGCCGAAAATGCCGGTCAGGTCGATATCGGCGTTGAAATTTTCGTTGATCAGGAGGCGTAGCTCGTCCCGGATATAGCTGTACATCCGATAGCTGTCGGCCCAGGGCTCCTTTACCGCATCAAGATAAAATCCGGCGCCGGTTCCAAAATCCCAGTCATCTTCTTCTCCGGGCAGACCCACACCACGCGGGCTGGTGTCAGGCATGACAAGCATTATGCCGAACTCCGACGCCAGCCGTTGTGCACCCGCCTTGATGGTCGCGGTCTCCTCGGTGCAGGTAAGCCCGGCAAGGTAATAGAGGACCGGAACCTTCATCCCGCGCGCTTGCGCAGGCTGATAAACGGCGAAGCGCATGGTTGTCCCGGTAACGGAGGAAAGATGCGAATAGAAACCTTGCGTACCGCCGAAACAGGCCTGTTCTGAAATAATTTCCATAGTCTTTCTGTTTAGAATGTCACGACGCTGCGGATGGATTTGCCTTCATGCATCAGGTCAAAGCCTTCGTTGATTTTCTCGACCGGCATGACATGGGTGATGAGGTCATCGATATTGATCTTGCCATCCATATACCAGTCGACGATTTTCGGAACGTCCGTGCGGCCTTTCGCGCCGCCGAAGGCCGTGCCTTTCCAGACGCGACCGGTCACCAACTGGAACGGCCGGGTGGAGATTTCCTGACCCGCGCCCGCGACGCCGATGATGATGCTCTCGCCCCAGCCCTTATGGCAGCATTCAAGCGCCTGCCGCATGACATTGACATTACCGATGCACTCGAAGGAGTAATCCGCACCGCCCTTGGTCAGGTCGACAAGATAGGGAACAATATCCCCCTCGATCTCTTTGGGATTGACGAAATGAGTCATGCCGAATTTCTCGCCCAGCTCCTTGCGGGCCGGGTTGAGATCGACGCCGACAATCATGTCCGCACCGGCAAGCCGCGCGCCCTGAATGACATTGAGGCCAATGCCACCAAGGCCGAAGACGACGACATTATCGCCGGGCTTTACCTTCGCGGTGTTGATGACTGCACCGATCCCGGTGGTGACGCCGCAGCCGATGTAGCAGACCTTGTCAAACGGCGCATCTTCGCGGATTTTTGCGAGGGCTATTTCAGGCACGACCGTGTAGTTGGCAAAGGTCGAGCAGCCCATGTAATGAAAGACCTTCTCCCCATTGATCTTGAAGCGGCTGGTTCCATCTGGCATCAGGCCTTGGCCTTGCGTCACGCGGATTGCCTGGCAGAGGTTGGTCTTGCCGCTGGTGCAATAGTCGCATTGGCGACATTCGGGGGTATAGAGTGGAATGACATGATCACCCTTCTTGAGGGACGTGACGCCGGGCCCGACATCGACAACAACGCCCGCGCCCTCATGGCCGAGAATGGCGGGGAAAATGCCTTCCGGATCGTCGCCCGAGAGCGTAAACGCGTCTGTATGACAAAGGCCGCTCGCCTTGATCTCGACCAGAACCTCGCCCTCGCGCGGGCCATCGAGAGTAACAGTTTCGATCGTGAGAGGGGCTCCGGCTTTATGGGCGACCGCTGCTTTAACGTCCATTTGTCTTTTCCTTGCTGATGTGCTTGTTATTGCCCGGAGTTTGCAGATTTAGGGCTGACGAAGCAAGGCTTTTCCGGTTAAACTTTACGCTCCAATTTTGATCGGGAGACAGTAGATGAAAGTCGATGGAATGCCATTTCGCAGTATCTGGTTGAATGAAGATGGCTGGTCCGTTGATATTATCGACCAGACGCGATTACCTCATGAATTCAAGGTTGAACGGTTGACCACCCTAGATCAGGCTGCCCATGCGATCAAGGCGATGCTGGTGCGGGGTGCACCGCTTATCGGGGCGACAGCCGCCTACGGTGCCTGTCTTGGCTTGCGCGAAGATGCGAGCGATGCGGCACTCCAGAAAATAAGCGATGTCCTGATTGCGACGCGGCCGACGGCAGTCAATCTGCGATGGGCCATCCGGGAGATGCAGGACCTGCTCCTCCCGCTCCCTGAAATCGAGAGAGTCTCGGCTGCCTATGAGAAGGCGGCGCAAATCTGTGATGAGGATGTCGCCATCAACAGCGCCATCGGCGATCATGGTCTTGGCGTGATCGAGACAATCTGGGAGGAAAAGGGCAAGACAGGCGTTGTCAACATCCTCACCCATTGCAATGCGGGCTGGCTCGCGACCGTAGATTGGGGGACCGCGCTCTCGCCGATCTATAAGGCGCATAACAAGGGCATCCCCGTCCATGTCTGGGTGGACGAGACACGTCCGCGTAATCAGGGCGCGCATCTCACTTGCTGGGAGCTTGGCAAGCATGGGGTTGATCATACGCTTGTTGTCGATAATGTCGGCGGGCATCTGATGCAGCATGGGGAGGTGGATCTTTGTATCACCGGGACAGACCGGACGACGGCTGCGGGGGATGTTTGCAATAAGATCGGCACTTACCTGAAGGCACTCGCGGCGAAGGATAACAATGTGCCCTTTTATGTGGCGCTGCCGGGTCCAACCATCGACTGGGAAATTGATGACGGGGTGAAGGATATCCCGATTGAGATCCGCGACAGCCACGAGGTGGATTATATTCAGGGGAAGGATAGCGCCGGGCAGGTGAGCGAAGTGCGGATATTGCCAGAGGAGAGTTCGTCTGCCAACTATGCCTTTGATGTAACCCCGGCGCGGCTGGTGACGGGCTTGATTACCGAACGCGGCGTCGCGGAAGCTTCGAAAGAAGGCCTAGCGCGGCTTTACCGGCGTCTCTAATATAAGGTAAGTTGATCCTCGAGGTCTTCCTCGATAAAGCCATGAATCATATCGTCTAGGTTGTTGTCTTTTTCAAAGCCGAGGTATTCGGCGCGCGCCGAATGGGTTGCCCGGGGCCAACCGTCAACGATTTTTTGAATAGCGGGGTCGGGTTGCCAGAGTATCTTGCCGATTTTGCGGTTGCCCTTGTGTCGCTCCACCGCTGCCGCCATTTCCCCTGCGGTGATCGATATCCCGGGAAGAAGAAGGGAACGTGTCGCCCCGAAGGCGTCGGCGGGGAGGTCATGCGCATGGATAAGGGCGCCGATGATTTTTGTCGGTGACATGCAGGCCATCGGCGTTGTTTCGCTAACCGGGCAGATCGCATCCCGGCCACAAAGTGGCTCCCGGATCATGGAACTTGCCCATGTTGATGCCGCCTTGTTGGGAAGGCCGGTGCGTACGGAAATGGTCGGCAGGCGGAGTGACCGCCCGTCAATATAACCCTTGCGGCTATAGTCCTGCACCAGCAACTCTCCCATAACCTTTGCGGTTCCGTAGGAGGTTTGCGGCATCTGCGCCGTTTCATCGGCTACAACATCTGGGAGGTCTCCACCGTAAGTCGCAATGGAACTTGTAAATAGCAGTTTCGGTGCATGGGGGAGGGCGCGCGCGGCCTCCAGTACATGATAGGTGCCATTGAGATTAATGCGGAACCCGAGATCGAAATCTTCTTCTGCTTGCGCACTCACGACTGCGGCGAGATGGAAGATACTGGCGGTATTTTCGTCAATTAGCTTTTTAACCGTCTCGCTATCCGAAATATCGCCGGAGATATAACGAAGCCGGTCATCTTCAAGATCGATACCCGGCGCAATATCGAAAAGGACCAACTCCTTAATCTTCTTGGTCACGCCATCCGGGCCGGTTAGGCTTTCGCGTGCAAGCAAGGCTTTCGCGAGTCGCTTGCCGAGAAAGCCCGCACCGCCAGTGATAACAATCTTCATGAGGATTTCCTTTCCCGGATGCGCCATTCAAAGCACTCGTCGCCATAATCTTGCCGCTGCAGCACTTCGAGTACGAGATTGCGGTTATGCACGGCAAGGGCACCTTGCCAAAGCTGGTTCCAGCTTTCAAAGACGCTGGCGGGATGGGGACCAGTGCCGCGCATCAGGCGCCAGCCTTTCTGGCGAACGTGGAAGGCATCGCCGTCCTTTATCATTTCCACTTCGTCATCATGACCATCAATCATCCCGGCGAGATAACGGGCGAAGGCTTCGATATTATCGCCGGTGATACCGAGTGTATCGGCGGTCTGCCGATAGAACTGCTTGCCAACTAGCTGCGCGGTGATGCCGCCGAAAGCAGTAGCCTCTAGCGGGCCGTACATATCGCCAAGAACAATGAAGGCGTTTTTTACATACTCCATGGAATAATTACGGTTAGCTTTCTTCAATCTTTCTTCCGGCCAGGCGGAGGTATCCAAGGTTGGCGCGGCGGATGGATCGAAGGGGGGCGCAATTTCTCCCGGGGCAAACTGCAACCGTTCCTCCGGCGCAAGGTCATGAGTGTGCACCTTGAAATATCCGGCCATACCGTACTGACCATCCATATCCTGCGATGTGCAGACGAAACCGAGGCGCGGATTTTTCAAGCTCACGCCATTCTGTGCGTACCAGCCTTTTAAGTATCCGTGGTTGACCTCAAGGGGGACGCCGCAGATCGCCGCGCCGTCATAGATCCAGCGGGGATGGCAGAAATGGACCCAGGCCTTGTCGTCGCTTTCATACATATACTCGACCGGAACGCCGCCAACTCCGTTGGAAAGATAATGATACTGCGCGCATGCGACAGCATCGGGCAGGTCAGATAGTCCCAATTTCTCAAAACTTGAGAGAAATTTTTCATGATGTTGACGGCGAAAAACATGAAAACTGAGGTCGCCAGCCGCTGCATGGCTCTTGCGGAGTGCAAGGGTGAGGAGTAGCCCGGTGAAATAGGCATGATACAGGGAAGCGACGGCAGAATATCGGCCCTGTTTTGTGGAAGTGTCCAACATGAGTTTCATCCCGATTTAATTGTATTGTTATTGTTCTTGATGGGGAAAGTATACATCGACCGTTTCTTTTCGTCAGCCCTGCTTCTGCATTCGTTATGATACAAAATAATTTGAAAAAATATTCAAAATGTATCATAATAGAGCCATTCAAGCTTGGGAGTGGCAAATGGATGTGACGGAGCAAGACCCGGAAGAACTGGAAGCGGCCTTTCAGAAAAAGGTGGGAGCGGAAAAACGGATCGAGCCAAAAGACTGGATGCCGGAGAAATACCGCAAAACCTTGATCCGGCAGATGTCGCAACATGCCCATTCGGAGGTGGTTGGGATGCTGCCGGAAGGAAACTGGCTTACTCGCGCGCCGAGCCTGAAACGTAAAGCAATCCTGATGGCAAAAATCCAGGATGAGGGCGGGCACGGCCTTTATCTTTATAGTGCGACGGAAACCCTCGGTATTTCCCGTGATGAAATGTTCGAACAGCTCCATAGTGGCAAGGCAAAATATTCTTCAATTTTCAATTATCCTACACTCTCCTGGGCGGATATCGGCGCCATCGGCTGGCTGGTCGACGGGGCGGCGATCACCAACCAGATTGCGCTCTGCCGCTGTTCTTATGGACCGTATGCGCGGGCGATGATCCGCATCTGCAAGGAAGAGAGCTTCCATCAGCGCCAGGGCTACGACATTATGATGAACATGGCGCGGGGCACAGCGGAACAGCAGGCAATGGCACAGGATGCGTTGAACCGCTGGTGGTGGCCGACCCTGATGATGTTCGGCCCGAATGATGCGAATTCGGCGAATAGTGCCCAGTCTATGAAATGGAAAATCAAGCGTCAGTCAAATGATGATCTGCGGCAAAAGTTTGTCGATGCAACTGTCCCTCAGGCTGAGTTTCTGGGTCTGACTATTCCTGATGACAAACTCAAATGGAATGAGGCGCGGGGGCATTATGATTTTGGCGAAATTGACTGGGAAGAATTTAAATCCGTTGTCATGGGGAATGGCTTTTGCAATCGGGAGAGGTTGCAGGCGCGTGTCGATGCGCATGATGGTGGAAAATGGGTCCGCGATGCGGCACTAGCCTACGCCGAAAAGAAAAAGGCCGGTAAAGCGAAAGCCGCGTAAGGAGATTTAGGCATGAGTAATGAGATAAAAAACGAGCTTCCGCTTTATGAAGTTTTCATTCGCAGCAAGAACGGCCTTGATCATAAACATGTCGGCAGCCTGCATGCGTCGGACCCGGAAATGGCGCTTACCAATGCGCGGGATGTCTACACCCGCCGGAGTGAGGGGGTCAGTATCTGGGTGGTAAAATCGACGGATATTGTGGCTTCATCGCCGGAGGATCGCGGCAGTTTTTACGAGCCCGCCGAAGATAAGCTTTATCGGCATCCCACTTTTTTTGAGTTGCCCGACGAAGTCGGCCATATGTGAGGGGCGCAATGACTAATAATGATATGTTCTTTGACTATCTCTTGCGCCTTGGAGACAACAGCCTGATCCTCGGTCAGCGGCTTGCCGAGTGGTGCGGCCATGCGCCGATGCTGGAGGAAGACCTCGCGCTCACCAATATCGGTCTCGATCTGTTGGGGCAGGCGCGGATGTTCCTCTCCTACGCCGGGGAGGTGGAAGGAAAGGGGCGCGATGAAGATCGGCTCGCCTATTTCCGGGATACGAAAGACTGGCGCAATCTTCTGCTGCTAGAACAGCCCAATGGTGATTTTGCGGCGACCATGGCGCGGCAATTTTTTTTCGATTCTTTCCAGTATCTGCAGTTCGAAAGGCTCTCCAAATCATCAGATGAGCGGCTCGCCGGGATTGCCGCCAAGTCTTTGAAGGAGACAACCTATCACCGCCGCCATAGCGCCGACTGGGTGATCCGTTTGGGCGATGGCACGGAGGAAAGCCATGAGAAGATGCAGAGCGCCATTGATGCGATCTGGGGCTATCTTCCTGAAATGTTCGATATGGACGCGGTGGATGAGGCGATGGTTGCAGAGGGAATTGGCGTCGATGTCTCGGCGCTTCGGTCTCATTGGGATGAGTATATCAATGGCGTTCTTGCGGAGGCGACGCTTACGCGACCTGAAAATAGCTGGTCCGTTCACGGAAGCCGGGAAGGCAAGCATTCGGAGCATCTGGGTTATATCCTCGCCGAGATGCAGTTCCTGCCGCGCGCGTATCCGGATGCCAAATGGTAGCTCTTGCCGTGAAGGATGAAATCGAGAGTATTCTGGCTCTTGTGAAGGACCCGGAAATTCCGGTTCTGAGTATTGCCGACCTCGGCATTATCCGCCGGATCGAGGAAGATGAGGACGGTCGGGTTGTCGTCGTGATCACGCCCACCTATTCGGGCTGCCCGGCGACGGAGGTGATCGAGGCGGATATCGCCGATATGCTGAAGCTCCATGGCATTACTGATTTCGAGGTCAGATCAGAAATCTCCCCGGCCTGGACGACAGACTGGATCACGGTGGAGGGACGCCGGAAACTGCAGGAATATGGCATCGCGCCCCCTGCGAACAAGGGGAAGGCAGCTCTTCTTGGCCATGAAGAAGTTATTTGTCCGCAGTGCAAGTCCGTGAACACGGAACGAGTAAGCGAGTTCGGCTCGACCGCTTGCAAGGCGCTTTATAAATGTCGGGACTGCCTCGAACCCTTCGATTATTTTAAATGTGTATAAGGCTCCTAGAATGACGATTTTCCATCCCCTCAAAATCAAGGACGTGGTGCGCGAGACGAAAGACGCCGTGTCCATCTCCTTCGATGTGCCGGACGAGTTGAAGGACGCCTATCGCTTCACGCAAGGCCAGCATCTGACGCTTAAAGAAGAGTTGGAGGGGGAGGAAGTGCGCCGTTCCTATTCAATTTGCAGCGCGGCGGGCGAGCCCGATTTGCGTATTGCCGTCAAGAAGATCGCGGGCGGAAAATTTTCCTGTCATGCTAACGAAAATTATAAGCCCGGCGCGGTGATTGAGGTGATGGAACCGCAAGGACGATTTTTCACGCCACTCGTACCGGAAAGCGCCAAACATTATCTTGCCATGGCAGCGGGTAGCGGTATTACGCCGATTATGTCGATTATTAAGACGATCCTGAGAACGGAACCAAAATCGCAGGTCACGCTCGTCTACGGCAATCGCTCAGTGGCCGGGATCATCTTTCTTGAGGCGCTTGAGGACCTGAAAAATATTTATCCCGACCGGTTTAATCTTATGCATATCCTCAGCCGGGAGCATCAGGACGTAGCGCTTTTTAACGGGCGCATCAATGTGGAAAAATGCAACGACCTGTTTGACAGCGTGATTGATGTGAAGACCTTGGATGAGGCGTTTCTCTGTGGCCCTGAGCAGATGATCCATGACGCGGAAGCCGCACTCGAGGCGCATGGTTTCGATAAGTCCCACATCCATTTTGAGCTTTTTATTACGGAGGCTGCGAAGAATGCGAGATCGGCATCGCCAGTTCAGGATGAGATAGGCCCGAAACGGCAGGTTGCTGTTGTGCTGAATGGACGCCGTACCGATGTAGAAATGACAGAGGAGGGGAAGTCAATTCTTGATGCGGCGCTGATGCAGGGGCTTGATCTGCCATACGCCTGTAAGGGCGGCGTATGCTCCACCTGCCGCGCGAAAGTCGTGAGCGGAGATGTGCGGATGGATATCAATTATGCGCTTGAGGAGGATGAGGTTGCGGAAGGCTTCGTGCTTACCTGTCAGTCTCATCCGTTGAGCGATGACGTCGTCGTTGATTACGACGCGTAAAGATCAGTAATTCTTGACGCCCGGTACGCGGCATTCATACGTCGTGTAGACCTGCTCTATAATACAGGCGTTATTCACGCTCACCACCAGATTTCCTTTGCAATCGTTGAAGGAAATCCAGGCTTCAACATGATCAATGCGGCCCCCACCAGGGCCATTACCGTCATAGATGTTGATGATATCCGCAGCCTTGATCCGCTCCGGTGCAATGGAAAGCTTGGCGATTTCATTCTCGATCTCTTTGTGGCAGCGGCCATTTGAAAGATCTGCGGCAGCTATGGGAACGACGGAGACAATGGCAAGACATAAACTAACAAACAAAAGGATTGAACGGCGCATCGGGACGACTCCGGAAAAGTATCTTTCCTTAGAGCTATGTTGTCTGCGCCGTGAAACAATGCCGCCGGAGTAAAATATTTGTGTATGCGTCAAAAGTCCGTCTTGACGCCGCCCTCGGCAATGCGCTTGTCGATAAATTCGTTCAATTCCTCCAGCCGGGCCGGATCATGAGGCGGCTCCTCATATTCTGCGAGGATGGATTTATAGATCGTATTGGCCCGCTTCATCGCATCAGGAGAGCCGGCCTCGACCCAGCTTTCAAAATTGCGCCAGTCTGAGAGGATCGGGGTGTAAAATGCCGTTTCATAGCGCTCCTGAGTATGCTGGGTCCCGAAGAAGTGACCGCCATGACCGGCTTCCCGCATTGCATCGAGGCCGAGAGAGTCAGGAGAGGTATCGATGGGCTTCATCATCTCGATCATCATCTGAATCATCTCCACATCCATGATGACTTTCTCGAAACTCGCGCTCAGGCCGCCCTCCAGCCAGCCCGTGGAATGCTTGACGAAATTCGCCCCGCCGAGAACCAGTGACCAGAGCGACATTTCCGATTCATAGGCCGCCTGTGCATCTGGCGCGTTTGAGGCGTTCACGTTGGACGACCGATAGGGAACGCCATATCGCCGGATAAGCTGCCCGCTGGCGATCGTCGCCTTGGCATATTCCGGTGTGCCGAAAGCGGGGGCGCCGGACTTCATGTCCACATTGGAGGTAAAGCCGCCATAGACGACCGGGGCTCCGGGCCGCACGGTCTGGGCGAGACTCATCCCGGCGAGGGCTTCCGCATTCTGCTGGGCGAGCGCGCCTGCGAGTGTAACAGGCGCCATTGCACCCGAGAGAGTGAAGGGAGTCAGCATCACAACCTGCCCATGGGCCGCCATCTCAATAATTCCTTCCAGCATGGGGGAATCCAGCATCAGGGGGGAGTTGGAGTTGATGATGGTGAACAGGCTTGGCTGGGTCAGCATTTCCTCCCTGCTGATGCCGCGCATAATCCGCGCCATCTCGATTCCGTCGAGATTTCGGTCGCGCCCGAGGGAGTAGATATAAGGGACTTTCTCAGTCAGGGTGGCAAAATCCCGCCCGCATTCCAGATGCCGGATAGAGGCGTGAATATCCACCGGTTCCACCGGATAGCCGCCGCTGGTCCCAAGGATATTCAGGCTCTGGGTCAGTTTCAGGAAATTTCGGAAATCCACCCGGTTACCAGTCCGCCGTCCGCCATCCATATCCATGGCGTTGGGCGTGCTCGCGACCATGGAGAAAACGAGATTCTGCCCGCCAATGGCGAGATCGCACTCGGGGTTGGGGGCATGCAGGGTGAATTCGGATGGCGCGTAAGACATTGCCTCCATGATGAACCCGCGATCAAAATAGACAATCTGGGTATCCTCATCGACTTTCTGTCCGGCTTTCTTCAGGATTTCCCGCGCCCTTGGCAGGCGGACCATGATGCCGATATTTTCAAGGATCTCCATGGAGGCGTTATGGATATCCTCGATCTGGTCTTCGGACAGAAGCTCGATGGGCTTGAACGTGTTGACGACTTTCTGGCGGGGGAGCTGGGTGAAACTTGCCTTGACCCGGTGGCCGCGCCGGGAGCGCCGACCGGGAGAGCGTTCTTTTCCTGCCGTCATCATTATCTCCTCTTAATAGAGCGGGACGTTTATCCCCGCATCCGTTCCGCCGTCGGGTCGAGCAGCGGCTCAAGCAACATTTTCGCGGGTCGCATTTCTCCCAGGATCTCGATCTCGAACGCGCCGCCGTCCTCGATCATGTCAGGCGGGGTAAAACCAATGGCGACAGATTTCCCGACATAATGGGCATAGCCGCCGGAAGTGACGAAGCCGACAACCTTGCCGTCCTTCCAGATCGGCTCATCTCCATGGACATCGGCATCCAGCGCCTCGACAACGAAGGTGGAGAGCTTGCGCGTCACGCCTTCCGCCTTTTCCTCCAGCACCGCGGCCTTGCCGATGAAATCCGCAGGCTTGTTATAGGCGACGAAGCGATCGAGGCCGGTTTCCTCTGCCGTGTAGTCGGGCTTGAACTCCCGAAGCCAGGAACCGAAGGATTTTTCAAGGCGCAAACTCATCATCGCGCGCATTCCGAAGGGCGTCAGGCCAAATTCCTCGCCGGCCTCGGCCAGCACTTCATAAAGGCCGATCTGTTCATCTGCCGGGACATAGATTTCATAGCCGAGATCGCCGGTATAGGTGACC
This sequence comes from Sneathiella sp. HT1-7, assembly GCF_020731145.1. GTDB lineage: Bacteria > Pseudomonadota > Alphaproteobacteria > Sneathiellales > Sneathiellaceae > Sneathiella. The sequence continues at coordinate 723,392 of NZ_JAJFZN010000003.1, forward strand.
CGCTGGACAATGGCATCGGACAGCCCGACACCCATGCGTTTGACCGCCATAAAGGGAAAGGCCGTTGTCGAGGCATCCTCATAGGTCACCTTGGCGAGCAAATCACGCGCCCGGGGTCCCGCAATCTGGAACCCGATACGTTTAAGGCTGACATTCTCGATCTCGACACCTGTCTCCGGCAGATGATCCCAGAACCAGCGAAGATGATACGCCTGCGCTCCGAAAGAAGCGGTGAGTTGGAACTCCTCTTCACCCAGACGTGCGATGGTGAAGTCGCCAATCAGCCGTCCTTTCGGGCTCAGCATCGGGCTCAGGCTCATCCGTCCGACCTTGGGCACGCGTCCCGCCATGATCATATCGATCCACTCCGCCGCCTTGGGGCCCATCACCTTGTATTTGCCGAAGTTGTGTATTTCCGTGATTCCGACCTTTTCGCGCACGGCCCGGCATTCGGCGGAAACAGCATCAAAGGCGTTGGACCGGCGGAAGGAGGGTGTCTCCAGAAGCGGCTCTCCCTCCGGCGCGAAGTAATTGACTGCCTCCATCCCATAGGCCTGACCAAAGACCGCGCGCTGCTCTTTCCAGATCGGGTAGGCGGGCGTTGTCTGGAAGGGCCGTGCGGCGGGCAGTTCTTCATTGGGGTAGGAAATACTGAAGCGGCGCTGGTAATTCTCGGTGACTTTTTTTCGCGCATAGGGACGGGAGCAATAGTCGCCATATCGCGCCACATCCATGGCGAAAACGTCACGGCTTGGTTCGCCCTCGATCATCCATTCGGCAAGGGTGAGGCCGACACCGCCGCCCTGACTGAAACCTGCCATCACCGCGCAAGCTGACCAGTAATTCCTGAGCCCCGGTACCGGCCCGACCAGGGGGTTGCCGTCGGGGGCGAATGTGAAGGGACCGTTGATCACATTCTTGACGCCCGCCGTTCCGAGGACCGGGAAACGATTGAAGGCGAATTCCATGCTATCCTCGATACGGTCGAGTTTGTTGGGGAGCAGTTCATGGCCGAAGTCAAGAGGTGTACCGTTCTCACCCCATGGATCACAGTCCTGCTCGTAAAAACCAATGCAGAGCCCACGGCCTTCCTGGCGAAGATAGCTTTCGCCTTCGGGGTCCATGACATGCGGATGCTCCCGGCCAAGCTCATATATCTCTGGAATATCCTCGGTGATCAGATATTGATGCTCCATCGGATGCAGCGGGAGGAAAATGCCGACCATTTCGCCGAGTTCCCGTGCCCAAAGACCGCCGGCATTGACCACATATTCCGCGTTGATCGTGCCGTCCTTGGTGACGACCTGCCAGCTTCCGTCTGGTTGCGGGTTCAGTTCCAGCACAGGGTTGCGAAGATATATCTCGGCGCCCAGCTTGCGCGCGCACATGGCGTAGGCGTGGGTGGTGCCGGAAGGATCGAGATGACCGTCGAGCGGGTCATAGAGCCCGCCAATCACGCCCTCGACATTAGTGATGGGGGAAAGCTCCTTGATCTCCGCCGGTCCGATGATATGGGTATCAAGGCCCATATAGCGATGCTTCGCCCGCTCGGTCTTCAGGTAATCCATGCGATCCGGCGTTCCCGCGAGTGTAATGCCGCCCACATGATGCAGGCCGCAGGATTGCCCGGACAGTTCCTCGAGCTCCTTGTAAAGCTTGATGGTATACCCCTGCAGCGCGGCGATATTGGTGTCGGAGTTGATGGTATGAAACCCGCCGGCGGCGTGCCAGGTGGAGCCGGAGGTCAGTTCCGACTGCTCGATCAGCGCGATATCGGTCCAGCCGAGCTTGGCCAGATGATAGAGGACGGAACAGCCGACGACGCCTCCTCCGACAACGGCTACCTTGACATGGGATTTCATGTTTCTGCCCTCTCGTTTTTAAACTGTCTTCTATCCAAGGACGGTAAAGCTGCTGTCCTGGCTGACCTCCCGGTTGCGCGAAAAAGTGCCCATGGAAAGATCGTAGTCGATATTTTCAAGATGGAAATGAACCGGGTCCCTGTCGTGATCGCGGCCCGCCTCGCATTCGCGGATCAGTTTCTCCATCATCCGCCCGGCAACCGGCGCGTTCTTGAACTGGTTGCCGCTGGTGCCGATGGCGAGGTAATAGCCACCAAGGCTCGACTTGTCATAGATCGGCACCCAGTCGCGGGTCACGTCATAAAGCGCAACGACACCCTTGGTCTGGCGCGGCACGCCCATTTCCGGAAAGCGCTGGGCGAGGCGGAGAACCTGCGCGTTCCATTGCTCGGTGAAATCCTCGTTGAAGTTATCGGGGTCGACCCATTCCTGCGTATCACATTTGGGGTCTTCCGAGCCGATCAGGATATGATTGCCAAGCTCCGGCCGGCAGTATATCCCGGCGTCGCTGTCGGACAGCACCACACCGTCGGTCTCGAAATTAAATCCGTCGGGCGAGGGGACATGCGCGACCTCATGCCGGAGGGCGCGGGTGGTCATTTTCATATCCTCCAGCACCCCGGCCATGTCATTGACCTTGGCGGAATGCGGCCCGGCAACATTGACGACAACATTCGCATCAATCTCGGTCCCGTCTTTCAGCGTGACGCCGGTGACGCGGCCGCCCGACTGACGGATCGCTGTAACCTCGGCATTAAACCTGAACTTGGCGCCGTGAGCCTCCGCCGCGCGCTGGGCATTATGGGCGGCAAGCTGCGGGTCGCTGACATAACCGCCACGCGGGAAGAAGACGCCCCCCGGTACACTGTCGCCCGTCGGTTCGCCAAAGGACGGATCGTCGGGCCGTTTTACCGGCGCAAACTGGTGTGTGTCGATAATCGGCAGCTTTTCGTGCATCTGTTCGGGCGTTAAATGTTCATAGGGGCAGCCGATCTTGTCCATCAGGGTGCAGATTTTCCGCATGTAGTCATTATGCGGCGTTTTGACGATCAATGCGCCCGTATCATGATACTTGATCAGGCCTTTTTCATCCTCCACACCGACATAATCGGCCCAGTTCTTCCAGTAGAACCAGCCCTCATAGGCTAGTGCGCAGGTGTCCAGCGCGGAATAATAGGTGCGGATGATGGCGCAGGAGGCAGATGTTGAGCCGAAGCCGGAAGCGGGCAGGCGGTCGATCGACAGAACCTTGCGGCCGGCCTTCGAGAGTTCATAGGCTATGCAGGCACCGATAACGCCGGCACCGATTATGACGGCATCGTATTTGTCGCTCATCGGCTGTACCTCCCTCTCGCTTGCCAAGTGATTTCAACAACTATTTCCCTGTAGACGTGTCCATGCAAGCGGAAACTGTCCAAGTGAAGAGCATCGGCATTAAAAAATTATTTGTATGTCGTTTTTGTAAAAAACCGGGTCGGCAGGGTATAAATTGCAGTGCAAGAGAAATAAGGGAGGGGGCCGTGTTTTCGTTGTTTCGACATTTAGATAACAGAGTCGCAGACAGAATAATCCCTAACAGGCTCCCGATCTGTTCGAAATCATGGCATAATGCATTTATATATCTGAAGTCTGGGGGAATGACGCAAAATGAATAGAATGAGTGTAGCGAAACATCTTGGTGGGGGGATTGTTGCAAGTGCTCTCTTGTTTGGGGCCGTGCTACCTCTTCGAGCAGAGACGATTACGATCCAGAATTTTGACGATTTCGCCAGTTTCTTCAAGCGTAGCGGTTATTCCATCCCGAAGTGGAAATCGGGCGCACAAGATGTGCCTCCCTACACCATCCTCGATATCCCGGAGGAATGGCGTAAAAAAGTGGCCCCGGATATGCCGGTAGCGGAGAAAAAGAAAACCTTCTTCCGTCTCTCCATACCGCTTGCTTTCGTCGCTAATCATCACCTGCGTGAAGACCGGAAAAAGATGACCGCGATTGAGAAAGATCATACTGCGTGGCAAGATCTTTCATCCCATGACAAGAAATGGCTCGCGACACAGGCGGAAGAATATGGCCTCGCCAAGGGTGAATATGACGCGGCGTTCTGGCGGGAGATCAAGAAACGTATGGATATTGTTCCGCCGTCCCTGATTGTTGCGCAAATGGTGGATGAGAGTGGTTGGGGGACCTCCCGCTTTGCGGCGGAGGGGAATGCTCTCTTCGGGCAGTGGAGCTATAAGGGCGGTATCAAGCCAAAGGATCAACGGAAAAGCAAAGGCAACTATAGTGTCGCAGCCTTCAAGACACCGCTGGATTCAGTCCGCGCGTACATGCTGAACCTGAACTCCCATGATGCCTATGCGGGCTTTCGGGACCGCCGCGCGTCCCTTCGGGCGGACGGAAAAGCAGTAACAGGGCCTGAATTGGTCGGTACGCTTATCAAATATTCAGAGCGGGGAGAGGCCTATGTCAGAAATATTGAGGGGATAATGTCCAGCAATAATCTGCCGCCTCTTGATCATGCCCGGCTTGCTGATGGGAAAGTTATGTATCTGGTTCTTAAATAAGCTGTGGCCAATTAGTCGGAAGCAATAGCTTGTTCAGAAGATAGATCCGCCCGTCGTTTATCAACAGCCTTGAAACGCAAGCTTACCAGCCGGTTCAAATTGGTCAGCCCGTCGAGCAACCCCGGAATTATCACTTCTGATGGTTTCTTTTGCTGCGATAAATGGCGCAACGCTGTCAGCATTGTGTCGCCCGACCGCTCACCATCATCTACGAGGACACCAATCAGTCCGGCCTCTGCCGCACGGGTTGCCCGGATATATTGTTCCAGCCGCGGCACTGTGCGAGGTATGATGAGGGCGCGCTTGTTCATCGAGAGCACTTCGCAGAATGTATTGTATCCGCCCATGGCGACAACGGCAGTTGCCTCCTGCATCAGGCTTTCCAGGTGGCTATCAAAGGTAACGGCACGGACGCGGGGCAGTTGTTGTATTCGGTCGCGGAAACTGGCGCGGGTATCGGGCGGCATAAAGGGGCCCAGTACAAAGAGTGCGTTGAGTGGAGGTTGCCGGTCTCCCTCATAAGCGCGAAGGACCCAATCCGTCAGAACATCACCATCGCCGCCACCGCCGACCGTAATAAGAACGTAAGGCTCTGTCATTTCATCCAGAATGGCTGGTTGGGAAACGGCCGGGGGCGAGCGTCGCAGATACCCAGTATAGGTGATTTTCCGTTTGACGTTGGCAGGAATTTTGAGGCCGGTCAAAGGATTGTAGATCTGCTTGACACCAAAAATCCATATATCATCATAGATGTCCTCAAGCGCAGGCATGACATTCTTGCGCTCCCACTCCGGTTCCAGCAGGGAAGGATCATCCAAGACATCCCGAAGCCCGAGTACAAGATGAGTGCCTGACGCTTTCAGCATTTCCAACGTATCGGTGACTTCGCCTTTCAGGCCGTATGGCTCCTTGTCGACAATGAAAATATCCGGATCAAATGTTTCCGCTGTGTGCTGAATGATGGAGGCACGCATAGCCAGCGTCTGTTCGGTATTAATATGCAGGCTCAAGGATGTGTATTCCCCGTTCCGTAGCTTGATAATGCCGGGAATGCGGACAAAATCAACGCGGGCCTTGAAATCAAAACTGCCGATGATGGGGGAGCCAGACAGGATGAGAACAGACAGGTTCTGGTTCTGCTCGACCAACGAGTTTGCCATAACCATGCAACGCCTTAAATGGCCGAGACCAAATGAGTCGTGGCTATAGATCAAGATGCGTCTTGCGCTTTCGATCTTGTTCATGTCGGCCTCCGCTTGTTCTGGTTCGCATATACGGGGTTCCGGTGGATAGTTCAACTTTATATGTGAGTGCCGCAACAATTACATGAAGTTTTGCGTCTTCAAGATCATCAGAAGGAGCGTTTCAATCTGGACTGGTTCAGTCAAAAATTATTCCTTCACATATCAGGTGATTCTTTAAAACTATTTAAACGAGCGGGTAAAAATATCAAAAAAATACACCAATAAAGAGCTTATGTGGTAAATTAAAGCACGCTAATGTATAAAAAAAGAGTATTAACTATAATAAATTTCAATATTAACTATAAATAATAGATAAAATTACTGACAAGGTGATTAAAATTTTTAATATAAAAAATCCCAGAAAATGGAAAATATCAATTAAAATAAGATGTTAATAAACATAGAAATGTAAGTGTAGTTTTTTGGTTAATTTTGTAGTGTGCTTCGTAAAATCTGAAGTAGGAATAGGCGTCGTCAGCAAAGTAAATTTTGTAATCTCTAGTAAGAGATGCCTCCTTCCTTATGATTTTCAGATCAATAACAATTCATGAGGGTGCATTTCTGTCTTGATAGATTTAATGCACCAAAATTTTATAGAGGAGGGGTTAAGAGTATGAAAAAAATCCTTAGCGATCTTATAAGAGATGAAAGTGGTGTCACGGCCGTCGAATATGCGTTGATGGCGGCAGCCGCGGCAGCTGTTGTTGGCGTTGCCGGATCGGCGTTTTATACAAAAATTCAAACAGCCTTTAACGCCATTGATCTTTCCGGATCTAGTGGTAGTGGTAGCACTAACTAGATTTCAGTAACCAATTACCTCCCGGCCGGTTTTTCGTGCCGGGAGGAGTAAGGTACCATGTCCCCCATTTATCCCATTTTGGCAATTTTACTGCTCTGGCTGGCCGCCTATACTGATCTTACGCGCCGCTTGATCCGCAACTGGATATCCGTCGCACTGTTGCTGCTTTTTATTCTCTATGCAACGTTCCCAGTTATTCCTCTGGACATTATTGACCATGTCATTTGGGCAGTCGCGCTGTTTGCTTTGTTACTGATCGGCTTTGTTTTCGGTAAAGTCGGCGGCGGCGACGTTAAGCTGGCGACTGTTGTCATGCTTTGGATCGGCCCCAAAGCGGGGCCTGAGTTTTTTGTTATTACCGCTCTTTGTGGAGGTATTCTCGCCCTCTTTATCGTAATGCCGATTTTAAGTTTAATGCGCGAATGGGCGATTGCACCGTTCATAAAAACTGGAATGGTAAGTGAGGAGGGCGCTTCTCCCACCGTGCCCTACGGTGTTGCCATCGCGGCGGGCGGTACGGTGGCACTTTACAAAACCTATTTGAACGGTATCGGGTGATTGCAATGAGAAGTTTTACCTTCATCCTTCTCGCTGCCCTGTTCCTGGGGTCTGCTGCCTATCTTGGAAATAAGTATCTATTTGAGCCTGCGAAAAGCACTCCTTCAGCGGGCCAAGCTGTTGCGCAAGCATCCAGTATATGGGCACTCCGACTCGTGAAGGATGTAAATCGGGGCGACATTCTCGAAAAGGGCCAGATGACCTGGGACCTTTTGCCGCGCGGCCAAACAGGAAAGCATCTGTTCATTCGCGAACAAACTGATCTTGGTGATTGGCAGGGAGCGGCTTTTACGCAATCGCTGAAAAAGGGTGTCTATCTTCAGGAAGTGCATCTTGTCCGTCCGACTGAAGCGGATCATCTCAAGACATTGCTGACGGCTGGGTTGCGCGCGCGTCCTATGGCTATTGAAAATCTTGGTGACTTCAAACATTTGCGTCCCGGTGACTATGTCGACCTGATCGTAACCTATGTTACGCCCGTCCATGCGGCGCGAGCCGGGGAAACGGTTGTCAAAACCATATTAGAGAGTCGCCGTATCATTGCTGTGGAGACAGCGCCTGTGACCAAGGTAATTAATAACGCCATAAGATCATCGGAGACTTTGACTCTGGCGCTGTCCCCGACCGATGTTGAACTTGTATCCATGGCAGAAACAATTGGTAAGTTGCGGATATCCTTGCGGGGAGAAACGGGTTCCAATGAATATTTGGAGAGGCCCGCAAAAGCAGCTTTTTCAGCGAGCGACCTCTTTCCAGAGCTGAAACAGGTTCCGCCAGCAGTTCTTCAGCGTCACGCCCGGGATGTACGGATAATGCGCGGCGGAGAAACCACTGTCGTTACCCTGTCGCCGGTTGCAGGAAAATAGGGGACCATGATGAAGAACAGCCTACAGAAAATTGGTTACATATTCCTGATGCTGGCGGTTTTTCTCATGTTTTCGGCTCCCTCCGGCTACGCTCGCGCCACCGAAGACAGGACGCCTTTGTCACTCGATGTGAACCAGGGCCATCTTATCCCGCTTAATGTTCCTGTCTCAGAGGTGCTGGTGACAAATCCCTCGATCGCGGATATCCAGATTACAGCTTCCAATGGGCTCTTCGTGTTTGGTAAAGCGCCTGGGCGGACACATGTTATGGCGCTCGGGGCGGGTGGTGCGATATTGTACGATCAGTCTGTTACCGTTACGCGCGATCTTGTAACGCTCTCAAAGCTTCTTTCCGAACAGTTCCCAAAGAGTAACCTTTCAGTTCAATCCAGTCCGGGCCGCATTCTTCTTTCCGGCATGGCTCGCACCCCTATGCAGGCAGAGCAGATTACCTCCGTCGTTCGAGGGTTTCTGGGAGAGGGGGAGGAAATTGTCAACCGAATGGAACTGCTGGCGCCGTCTCAGGTGAATATCAGGGTACGTATTGTCGAAATGAACCGGGAGGCTACAAAGAACCTTGGTATTAACTGGGATGTGTTGTTGAACCCGGGGTCGCTCGCGATTGGGTTAATCACTAATCGCTGGCCGTCGGCGATTGGTAACGCGTTGATCCCGAGTTCCGCGATTTCCGGCGTTGGTGGGAGTGGCCTGCTTGGGTATCGTGGCAGTCAGGGTTCTGTTTCCGCCGTTATTGATGCGTTGGCCGAGGAAAACCTCATTACGGTTCTGGCGGAGCCGAATCTAACTTCCCGCTCCGGTGAAACCGCAAGTTTTTTCGCTGGTGGGGAATTTCCGATACCGGTTTCCGCAAATGAGGACCAGGTGACAATCGAGTTTAAGAAATTCGGCGTTATTCTCGATATCACCCCGACAGTGCTCTCGGATCAGCGGATTGGCATTCATATCCGGCCCGAGGTGAGTGAGATTTCCGAAGTTGGCGCGGTTGTCGTCAACGACTTTCAGATACCCGGCATTGCCGTTCGCCGCACTGAGGCAACGATTGAGCTTGGCAGTGGACAGAGTTTTGCGGTGGCGGGTTTGTTGCAGAACCAGACCAGAAACATCGTCAATGAGGTCCCCTGGTTGGCCGACCTGGCCGTGTTGGGGCCGCTGTTCCGATCCAGCCGTTATCAGAAGATGGAAACGGAACTTGTCATTATTGCGACGGCAAATATTGTTACGCCCCGCGATGGATCTCTGTTTGCAAGCCCAGCGGATAAATATCGACCAACCGATCTTTCAGAGAAAATGACGACGGGCAAGCTTGCCCTCCCGACGCTGGCGCCGGAAATCCCAAATATCAAGGGACAGGATGGCCTGACCCTTAAAGGGCCGGTTGGCTATATTTATTGAGGAAGAGAAAGGCGCCAGAATGCGACGTTTTATTACAGGCGGTATTCTTGTTTTATCCGCGCTCGGCCTGTTAGGTGGCTGCGGTGGACCGGAGGCTTCGGGTCAAATTCCGCAAAGTCTCGCAAATTCCAAATTGCTGAACCAGAGCTATCGCATCTCTTTCTTTGAGGACTGGGCGGATCACTCGATAAAGACCTCAGACGGTCTTAAATTATCTGATTTTCTGCAAAATTTGCGGCAAGACCCTCCTGGATATTTGCGACTTCAGCCACGAGGGACAGTGCTCTCGGAAGAAATGATTTTCCAGTTATTGGAGCAATCGGATATTTACCGCTATAGCGCCGTGGAAATTGCACCGGTTGCTCCAGCAGGGACGGAGGAGAATTCTGTTCTCGAAATAGAGCTAACCTATTATGCCTATACACTTCAGAACTGCGGCGCTTATCTAGATCGCCGGTTGGTTGATCACGAGGCCTGGAAAACGCCAGGGTTTGGCTGCGCGGTCAATCACAATCGTCTGGTAAGTCTTGTTCGTCCGGGAAATGCCAGATCAGGCGGTTATCTGGCGCCCCCTCTCGCCCGCTCACAGGTAAAGGCCATTACGACATATCAGGCGCTTCCCCCAACGCCATTTCCCCCCGCAAATAAATAGACTGGATACAGAAGATGCCGGCACGGAATACGCCTGAAATTGTAACCTTTCCAAACGCGGACGGCGCAAACACATCGGTCGCCGCCTATGTCGCGGATCGGGAGACGGAAAAGCAACTCAATGATCTGTTGCCGAAATGGGGCTATGACAAGGCGCAAATAAAGCGCGGTTCCTTAAGTGATGTGATCCGTGACTACAGCGAAAAAAACATGCCGACAGTGCTGATTGTCGATATATCCAAGGTCGCGTTACCGCTTTCTGATTTGCAGAACCTAGCGGATATCTGCCCTCCGCGGGTGAAGGTGGTCGTGCTGGGAACCGAGGACAACGTCGGTCTATATCGCGACTTAATGGAAATTGGAGTAACAGATTATTTGGTTAAGCCAGTGCCAAGTGATTTACTCTTTCGTGCTGTTGCCCGGGCGAGCGGTCGTCTCGCGGCGCGCAATCCCGAACCTCGCGCGGGAAAGTCCGTAGCTGTATTTGGCGTGCGCGGTGGTGTGGGGGCGACTACGGCTGTTCTTAATTTAGGATGGCTGCTCGCTAATCACTATAATCGCCATGTCATGCTGGCCGATCTCAATCTCACGTCAGGAACGCTCGCCCTGGAAATGGGGGTGGAACCGGCATCCGGCCTAGCTGACCTTCTGACAGGTCCTGATCGGATCGATAATGTTTTTGTTGATCGTGCCACACGGGAGGTGGAAGAGCGGCTCAAGTTATTGGCCTCTGAAACGGATTTTGCTGCCGCTCCTGTTTATAACGCGGATGCCGTCGCGCAGTTGGTGCAGCATTTACGAAGCCGCTATCATTTTATTATCCAAGATGTGGACCGGGCGTCGATCGAGACTGCGATGACGGTGCTCCAAAATGCAGATGTCCGGGTGTTGGTGATGGATTCAACATTGGCCTCAGTAAGGGATGCTGCACGGATATTCAAAGTCCTGAAAACTGAGGGGGAAGAAAAAAAATCTCTTCTTGTTCTCAATAGATCGCGGGCGCGTATCCGGGGCGATGTGCCATTGGAAAAAATTTGCCGATTTGTTGATCATCCGATTGATATTGTCATCCCGTTTGAGAAGAAAAAACTCGCACTTGCCAGCCTGAACGCTGAACCGGTCGTCCGTCAAAAATTACCAATCACTGATGCCTACCACAGATTGGCGGCGGAACTGATCGGTCGGAAGGCCAAAGCACGCCGCCTAGGCTGGTTTGCGGGCAGAAAGGGGGCATAGAGTGTTTGGCCGCAAAATAGAAAATGAAAGGGTCGGCAGCCTCGCCAATTCGGAAGAGGTGTTTGTTAGTCAGGCGACGTCAACGGAGAGGGAGTTTGACGTTCCGCCGGAACTTATTGAACGTGTGAGAAAGCAGTTCTTTAACCGCATCGATCCGACCGCGGCTTCTACCATGCCACCCGATGAACTCTCGCTCCGGATTACCGAGGCGGTCTCCAAGATCGTTGACGAGGAAAAGCTTCAGGTCAACTGGATGGAGCAAAGCGCCATCGCACGGGAACTTTTTGACGATATCGTTGGTATAGGTCCGATTGAAAACCTGCTCTCCGACCCGAGAGTGACGGACATTCTGGTGAATGGGTCTGATACGGTCTATGTAGAGCGGGATGGGCGGTTGGAGCTTACCAGCTATAAATTTCGCGATGAGGATCATGTGCTGGAAGTGGCGCGCCGCATTGCCGCCTCCGTGGGGCGGCGGGTTGATGAGGCAAACCCCATGGTAGATGCGCGCCTGAAAGACGGTAGCCGCGTTAATGTGATCGCGCCGCCCTTGTCAGTTTACGGAACGATTATATCTATCCGCAAATTCTCAAAGCAATTCATGAGCCTGAAGGATTTATGTGCCGGTGGTTCCTGTTCGACCGCCATGGCCCGTTTCCTTGAAATTGCGGCTCGGTGCCGACTTAATATTCTGGTTTCCGGTGGAACCGGGTCGGGCAAGACGACTTTGCTGAATGCGTTGTCGGGATTGATTGACGAAAATGAACGGATCGTCACGATTGAAGATGCGGCGGAAATTGCCCTGCAACGCCCGCATGTGGTGAGCTTAGAGACCCGCCAGCGCAATACAGAGGGAACCGGGGATGTCTCTCAACGGGATCTCTTGCGTAACAGCCTGCGGATGCGGCCCGACCGGATCATCATAGGCGAAGTTCGCGGCTCGGAAGTTTACGACATGCTGCAGGCGATGAATACGGGACATGATGGCTCCATGTCGACCATTCATGCCAATAGCGCCCGCGACGCGCTGCTGCGCCTCGAAAACCTGATGCTCTCAACACTGTCAAACTATCAGAGTCGCGGTGCCCGACAGCAAATTTCCAGTGCCCTTGACCTTGTGATCCATGTTGAACGTGGAGCGAATGGGCAGCGCTTCATTCGGGAAATATCCGAGATTGTCGCCCTTGAGGCAGATGTGATCTCCAGCCAGACTCTATTCGAGTATGCTGAGGATGCAGATCATCCTGAGCAGGATAGTTCCGCGTTCCGCTATACCGGTGGGCGACCGCATTTTGAGGAGAAAATTGCCAAATTCGGATTAGGGGAGGAATTGCAGGAGGCACTTCGCCCATGACGCTGGAGGCATTGATTAGAAATGCTCCTGAATGGCCTAATATTTTGGTCTTTGCAGTATTTGTTGGAAGCGGCCTTACCCTTCTTCTCTTAGCGTTTCGACGGCTCGGTGAAGGAGAGCGGCAACTCGCGGCACGCCTTAGAGAGCTGAATACTGAAAGTGAGGGAAAAGGATCAATTGCTATCGCGCCCTTCCCGGAGGTTTCCCCTCTTTATCGTGAAGAAAAAGATGCCACCAAATGGCAGGAATTTCTGAAAGTTCGAGCCAAACCGCTCGCGTTTTTAGTGCTCGCCCTCGTGATGGGATTGATGGTTGCCTTATACAAATATCCGATTATCACGTTTGCCGTTGTCGGGGCTGGTGTATGCATCGCGGGCGGTTACGTTGCATTCCATATTTACCAGCGGAATGTGCAGCGTCAACGTTTTGTGGATCAGTTGCCGGAGGCCATTGATATTATCATTCGCGGTGCCCGTGTCGGCATGTCCCTGCCGGAAAATTTTCAGGTGATCGCCCGCGAAATGCCCGATCCGGTGGGCCGACAGTTTCGCATCCTTGCGGAAAAACTCGGGATCGGAATTGACCTTGAAACGGCGCTTACCTCGGCAGTAGATGAAATTGGCGTCAAAGAACTGCAGTTTATGGCAACCACCCTGATCCTGCAGCGCCGGACTGGTGGTCAATATGCGGAGGTTTTGGAAAACCTCTCCCGGGTGTTGCGTGATCGACGCGCACAATACTTAAAGGCCAAAGCTCTAACATCTGAATCGCGGGTTTCCGCCCGGATCGTTGCCATCGTCACGGCTGTTATTCTGGTAATCCTTGCAGCGACAAACAAGGCGCAGTTTGATTTTCTATTCGATGATCCGCTCGGTCACAACCTGCTGATTTATGCTGGAGTCAGTATTTTTATAGGCTTTTTCACTCTATCCCGCTTGCTGAGGACGCTGCAATGAGCGTGTTCTGGCAGGCATCAATGGATGATATGTTGTCTTTGATGGCAATAGGGCTTTGCGTCAGCCTCGCGCTTGCCTTTTTTATCATCGCGCTCCGAGCGAGGAAATCAGAACATCTCGACAAGAGGCTTCGGCTTTTTGTGGGTGATGACGGCATAAACCGAAGGAGATTAGCCCCTCCGGTCAGGATCGACTTGGAGCGAGAGGAGGCGACAACCGGCAAGGCAGCGACATGGCTCCGGCCTTTCTCGTTTGGAAAGACGGGCAAGACCAAGCAAAATTTCAGCTGGCGTTTTATCCGAGCTGGTATTGATCCCGTACGCGGGAAAAGATTGTTTCTGCTGGCACGTATTTTTCTCTTTATTGCGAGCTCACTTATCGCAGCCTTCCTGCAGAATAGTGTAATTTTTCCGACACTAAATACTCTTACCGTTGTCGTTTTTGTCATCTTTTCCGGCGTTGCAAGTAGTTTCCTGCCGTTCTTCGTGCTGAATTACCAAATTAAGCAACGGCAAAGACGTATCGAGCGCGCCATGCCGGACATGATCGATTTGTTGATCCTGTGTGTCGAGGCTGGACTGACGCTTGAAGTTGCACTCGCTCGCGCGATAGAGGGGTTGGAGCCGTTTGCTCCAGATGTTGCGGCAGAGATGAAAATCACCTTGAGTGAGCTTAAAATTCTGCCAGATAAATCTATGGCTCTTACCAATCTGGAGGAACGCACCGCGTCCAAGAGTCTTAAATATCTCGTGCTTTCTCTGCGACAATCTGAACGGTATGGCACCTCGATCACCGGTGCACTGAAATCGGTCGCGGTGGAGAACCGCAAACATGCCATATTGGACCTTGAAAATAGCGCGGCGCGGATGCCTGCGCTCCTGAGCATACCCCTTATTTTATTTATTTTGCCGCCCGTAGTGGCGCTATCTGCCGGGCCTGGATTCGCATTGATGATGCGTGCGATTGGAGGATGAAGTGATGTTATTAAGGTTTTTAACACTTGCAGGTTTGACGCTGTTTTTGACGGGATGTGGGTTGCCGGGCAAAGGACTGGAGGCGCAAAATTTGTTTGAAGACAAAGCCGCGCGGGAACGAGCGATGAAAATCGCAGATGTATCCGTGAACTCAGGTAATTATCTCTCCGCGATTGATATTTATCAAAAACTGCTTTCCCGGAATAAGTTCGATGAAGATGTGCTTTATGCACTTGGATCGACCTATCTCAAAGCGGGTGCTCCGAATGAAGCGGTTGTCGTTTATGAAAATCTGGAGGAGATGACGCATGATGATATTCGGCCCCTGATCGGGCTTGGTCGGGCGCATCTTTTTCTGTATCGACCGGAGACCGCCGCGCTCTATTTTGCAAAAGCGGCTGAACTTGCACCAGACAACATTGATATACTAGGTGGCCGCGCCATTGCTGCGGATATGGCGGGGGATCATCAAGATGCCCGTAAATTTTATGAGGCGGCCCTTGATATTGCGCCAGACGACCTGCGCATTCAAAATAATGTAGCGCTCTCCTACCTGATGGAGGGGAGATATGATGCCGCCGTTACGTCTTTATCCAAACTTGCATTCGCTCCCCAATCTACTGCCCAAATTCGCCAGAATTTGGCGCTGGCATACGGTCTTGCCGGGGACGAGGCTGCGGCGGCCCGCATTGCGCGTCTCGATCTTGATCCGGAAGCCGCCGACAATAATATCAAATTCTATAACCTGATCCGTCGCATGAAGGACCGCAATCTGCTCCGGCGTTACCTACTGGGAGCACGATCTGAAAATGCTGGCGCAACATGACCAAGACTGGGCGTAAATTGTGGGAAGTTGCTTCGAATTGCCGTGCCTCTCTTCCAGTGGAACTCGCGATTATCTTGCCGCTCGTCTTTGCGCTTGTTTTTGGGGTGATCGATGTGAGCCGCGTTCTGCTCGCCCGCAGTTTGCTCGATCATCTTGCCGTATCGCTTGCTGACGATATCAAGTTCAATGGCGGAGCGGCTGGAGTTATTACATCGGCAGGGGCTGAAGCAAGACTTGCCGCTATTGCCCCCAATCTGGTGGGAGGCTTGGTAGATGTTTCCCGCCTTAACGTAACGGTCAGCAACTATGAAACTCTTGCGGATTTCACAAGTGGAAGTATTTCCGCAGAGGGATCGCTGACGGCGTATCGTCTTGATTACATCGTGACTTTGATTACGCCTTTCGTGAACTATCTCTATAGCGCGTCGGAGATGACGGAGAGCGTTGTTTTGATGGTTAGAAATGGCCGGTAAGTGCGTAACGAATACGCTGACCAGGGACTGCCGAGGCAGCGTGATGGTGGAAGTGGCGCTTATTGTGCCGGCGATTATGTTTCTTTTGCTTGCTGGCGTTACGTTAGTGCATGTTGTGCAGCTTTCGCGTACCGCCGACCGGGTTGCGGCGGTTCTGGCCGATGATTTTTCCCAAAGAACGACTATTGCTGAATCGGATTTTGATGAAGCGCTTACGGCGACGACAGAATTGATTGATATTGGTGATTATAATGTTGCGTCCTGGCTTTCCGTTCAGGCAATAGCATTATATCCAGCGACAGAAGCCAACTTCCTCTGGAGGCGGAACCGCGACGGGGGTGGGGGCGATTGTACAGCCTCAGCTCCTTCCTATGCCACTCCTGTTGGGACGCAGGGCGGCGCGGGTGTTGTGTATCTTATACAAGTTGATCTGTGTGCCACGCCGGGTGATGGATTTTTCCTCTCAAGTGCTTTGAGCGTCATGGAATTCTCCATTCATGCCCGTGCGGTGGCGCCCGTTCGTCAGGCTGCAGCGCGCAGTCTGGAATAGGAAGTAGCTTTATGCTGAGAAATATCCGGGAATTTTGGGCGGCGGAGGAGGGTGCAGCGTTGCTGATTTTCGCGCTCACTCTTTTTGTGGTTATCGGCAGTGTGGCCTTTGCAATTGATGTTTCCCGTTTTTTTGCGGCTAAGTCGCGCCTCAGTATTGCCAGTGAAATGGCGGTTGTCGCGGCCGCACAGAATTTCCAGTTTCTGACAACGGCGGAGCTAAACCAACTGGCCGCAGATGTGATGCAGGCAAATTTCCATGCTGCACATATGCTGACTTATTCGGATGATGCTATCGCGGCTCCCGCAGTTAATCTTGTTACGGATGGGGAGACAGGTGAGATCACGTTGACCGCCTCAGCGGAAATTCCGACAACCTTGCTTAGGACGTTCAATTTTTTTGACAATGTAACGGTGGAAAGCAAAGTCTCGGCTTTTCAACAGAAACCGGAGGCAGAGGTCGCTCTTGTTATCGACTCATCTGAGGTGTTTGAAACTGCAGGCCGTTTAGCTGAGGTAACGGTCGCCGCAAATGTCTTTATCGCCGCGCTAGAAGCGGAGGCTACTCAGGCGCAAGGTATTAGCTGGGCGCTCATTCCCGTCGGCAATGAAATTGTGAATGTCGCACCATATGACAACTGGGTGGAGGCGGGGAGTTGGCCCACCAATATTCCACCGGATGTGCCGGGAACAACGGAATGGGGAGGGGATCTGGCAGAGGATCGTTGGTGTGTTGCGCCGCGTGCCGGGGTAGCGGGGGAAGATGATACGCCGCCTGGAACAGTAGCCTTTCCTCTTGTTCTCACGTTGGATTCACAGATAGATGCGGCCACGGGCCTGCCCCATTATTCAAATATCACAACAGCTGATTGCCGGGAGGAGCGGATTATAGGCCTCACCAGTAGTCTTCCCATTTCCACAGCGCTTGCGTCCCTCGGTGGGAATGGCGACGCGGCTTATGGTCGGAGTATGCTCTGGGCGGAGCGGATATTATCGCCACTTTGGCAGGGCCTATGGAATGGCAATGCCAGTATGCCCGCGGCTTATGAAGATGAGACGACCGAAAAGATAGCTATTCTCATTGTTGGTTCCAGTGCCGCGGATGTGGCGGAGGATACCCGCCTTTCCAGCAGTTGTGCGCGGATGAAGCAAAATAACATTACTCTTTATGTAATTGACTATCTTGCGCCGGCAGCGACAACCTCGTTACTTCAGGCCTGCGCAACTACGGCAGGGCATTATTTTCGGGTGACAGATATGGTGACCCTGCAAAGCGCCTTTTTCTCTATCGCAAAGTTTATGACCGTGGTTCGGTTCGGCAGTTAATCCGGCCAACCTTCAGGTGTGATGAATAGCTGGCCAAGGGAAGTGAGCTTTTCTTTTCCGTCATCCCGCATCAAATGAACGAGATAGGGCATAGGTCGCCCTTCGATCGCCTTATCTATTTCGGCGAGTAAATCCGATACTGTCCCGGTAGTCGCTTCGTCCGGATAAAAGTAAGGGGTGATCCAGCGCTTTTTCTCCAGAATCTGAAAATGGTCGAAGTTGGGCAAAGGTGTTTCTGTAAGACGGCTTCTATCGCGCCATTCTCCTCTCATGCCTTGCATTGAAATTCTATGCGGTGCGGGTTGTGTCGGGCCATATGGTGCGGGATAAAAAAGACAACCTTTGACCCATGGACAAGATGTTACATCACCAATTCCAAGAGATTTGAACATAGCGATTGTCTCTGTTTGGTCGGGCAACGAAAGCTGATGCCCGTAGAGCCGGTCGAGCTTTCTTTTAAGTGTGTCTTTCAGCATCGGTCCGACAAAATCTGCTTCATCTGACGGAGAGCCTGTATTGAGATAGAATTTGATCGACAGCTCCCAATGCCGTGCGGTCCCCTCATACAGGAAAATGAGATCTATCTCACCAAGGGTGCGTTTTTCTCGAAAGATGGGAATATTGCTGCCGATCAGCCGGACGGAGGGTAGATTATCAAGCCAGAAAATAACCAACTGCTCGAAATAGCGACCGAGGTTAAGGCGCGGCGTGGTGGCGAGATGTTCAAGGAGAGGCTCTGGGTCGGCCCTGAGCCTTGTGAGCAGCGCCTTTGTTTCGGGGTGGCGGGCAAGGTCGGGCTCAGGAAATTCTTTTAGCAGGAAAGGGGAGTTGATGACCCATTCCAGATCGCGAAGTGCGAAAGGTGTCCTATTCTCCGGTCCTGTCATCATCCATATAAACTATAGAACATACGCGCGGAGGTCAGGAACAGGAAAAAGGCAAACGCCTTTTTCAGTAGACTCGCGTTGATCTGATGCGCAATTTTCGCACCAAACGGGGCAAACAGCGCGGCCATAGGAAAGATCACCAGAAAGCCCAGAATATTGACATATCCAATATTGCCCGGTGGCAGGTTTGTGGCATCCAGGCCAGAAATCAGAAAGCCGATGGTACCAGGCACGGCAATGATCAATCCGATGGCGGCCGCCGTTCCAACTGCTTTTCGGATCGGGTAGTTGAAGAGGGTGAGTATCGGCACAGTAAAGGTGCCGCCGCCGATGCCCATCATCGCAGAAAATCCGCCGATAAAGAGGGCAATTAACTGCTTGAACGGGGCTTTTGGTAAGCTTTCGGAAATATGTACATTATCTGGCCGAAAGGCCATATTTGCCGCCACGAGGAGCGCGAGACTAGCAAATACGAGCGTCAACAGATTGCCGTTGGCGTACCCGGCGATGATGGTCCCAAGAATAACCCCAATAAAAATCACCGGCCCCCAGCTTTTCAACAGATCTGTGTCGATCGCCCCCTTTTTGTAATGGGATCGGGCGGAGGATATGGATGTCGGTATTATGGTCGCAAGCGAGGTGCCGATGGCAACATGGATGCGGATGCTATCATCCACGCCGAAAAAGGGCAGGATGTTGTAAAGCACCGGCACAATAACGATACCGCCGCCAACGCCCAGAAGACCGGCGAGAATGCCGCCAACAATGCCCGTTCCGGCAAGCGCCGCGATCAGCCCGATCAGAAGCGGCAGGGAAACATCAGCGAACATCCAGTCATAACTCCATCATGTCAGAAAATACAAATCCAAGTATTGGGAGAAGCGCTCTAATTGCTCTTTAGCAGATCGCGGAGGATAAGCTCAAGCTTGTTCAGGGAATTGCAGGTTTCGGCAGTGCTGCAATAGGGCGCAATACGGAGCATTTCTGAATCCCCTGACCCCCAGACGGACTTCCTTTCCGGATTGAGCCAGATAACCCGTTTCGCCCGGAGTTTGATTTCCTTCAGAATATCGATGCGCGGATCAGCGCCGTTGGAGCGGCCATCGCCGAGGAATATAACCGTCGTTCGGTTGTCGATCTCATCGAGGCAAAGTTCCTTGAAATCTTCCAGCGCCCTGCCATAGTCGGTTGACCGTCCGCCATATTTTTCAATGGCATAGGGAATGGCCTCCTCCGGTCCGAGACGGTCAAAGTCACTGGTAATTTCGCCAAGATCGCCTGAAAATGCGAAGGAACGAACCTTCGGCAGCACTTCATTAAGGCTATAGAGGAACAAGAGCAAAAACCGCGCAACCGATGCCACAGAACCAGAGACATCACAGACCGCCAGGACTTTTGGTCGGTCTTTATGCTTCTGCTTCCAATGGGTTTCAAACAGGATGCCGTCATAGGCGACGTTGCGACGCATGGTTTTACGAATATCGAGATGACCCCGGTTCTTCACCTTTTTCACGCGCGAGTTCATGTCGGTTAGGCGTTTCGCCATGCGTTGGACAAGCTGGCGCATATATTTGAAGTCGCGATGTTCAACATTTGAAAGGCGCACATTTTTGAGGATATCCTGACGGAACTGCTTCGCCTTGCCGCTGCTGGTGAGGGCGAGTTGCCGCTCCACCATATCGCGGACCGCGTCGAAGAGAAGTTCCAGCCGGCCGGAGAGTTGATCCGCGCCTTCTGCATCGCCTTCCTTGTTGCGTCGAGATATCTCCCGATTAACGTCATCGAGACCCATGCCTTCCATAATTCGGCGGGTAAAGAGCCCTCGTTGGGTCATCAGGACGATATTGCGAAGATTGGCGTTGCTCGCGGCTGCGGTCATGGCCATGGTGAGCTCGGTTCGGTCATTGCGCTCCAGCATATCCAGGAGTGGAGCCGCTGAACCGCTCTCGCTTTGCTCTCCGGAAAAGCCACCGCCGCCTTCACCGCCGCCAGATGCAGGGTTGGGCGAGTTGTCATCATCATTCGCAGGTGTTATTTCGGGCGATGAATCAGGGTTTTCGCCGGTCTCCTCGCCCTCCTCATCAAGCGTCTCGTCCGGGGCGAGGTCAGGGTTGATCTGATAGCTAAAAAACTCATCGAAACAGCGATCGAAGCTTTCCTGCTCCTCGATCGTTTTCGCCATCACCTGCGCGAGCGCGGTCTTTAAAAGTCCGCGATCCTTATAACCGAACAGGCGCACGGTCTCAGCGGCATCGACGCTTTCGCTGATGGACACCGGCACATCTGAATAGCGCAGCATCTCAACAAAATCTGCAAGCGCCTTGTCCATTACATTCTTTCACTTTGCGCGGCGGCGATAAATTTCGGCACCTCGCTATGCATGTTGTCGATGTCTTCCTCGAACTTGAGCAGCATATTCAGCGTGTTGCGTACAAGATCCACTTCGAGTGTGTCCGCATGGAGTAGCATCAAGGTGCGCGCCCAGTCGATGGTCTCGCTGACCGCCGGAAGTTTTTTCAAATCCTGCGTGCGAAGCTGTTGTACGAAGGAGACAAGCTGATTGCGCAAGTTTTCTTCCAGTTCCGGCACCCGCGTCTGGATGATCCGCCGTTCCAGAGAGGCATCGGGAAAGGGAATGTAAAGATGCAAACAGCGGCGTTTCAGCGCGTCGCTCATTTCCCGACTGTTGTTACTGGTCAGGAAGACGAGCGGCTTGGTTTTTGCCTTGATCGTGCCGATTTCGGGAACGGATATCTGGTAATCCGAGAGGATTTCCAGCAAATACGCCTCGAACTCATGGTCTGACTTGTCGATCTCGTCAATCAGCAGAACCGTTTTCTCCTCCGATTGCAGCGCCTGCAGGAGAGGGCGGGCCTCCAGGAATTTTTCAGAGTAAAAGCTGTCGCCGAATTGGTGCAGCTTTTCCATGGATTGCTCCAAACCGACGGCATCTTCAAGAAGATCGCCGAGTTTTTCCTTCAGGATCTGGGTATAGAGAAGCTGCTTGCCATATTTCCATTCATAAAGCGCTTTCGATTCATCCAGCCCCTCATAGCATTGCAGCCGGATCAGGGGTGCCGCCAGAATTTCGGACGCAGCTTTCGCAAGTTCCGTCTTGCCAACACCCGGAGGTCCCTCGACCAGGATTGGTTTATCGAGCTTTTGCGATAGATAGATAGAGGTGGCGATATGGCGATCGCAGATATATCCCGCCTTCTCAAATCCGTCTTTGATCAGGTCGATGGCGGTTGCGGGGTCTTTATCAATGAATGTCACGTATCGGTTCCATGTTATTATTATTGTTCACTGGTTAAAAAAGATTACTTATTCAATAGCAGGCTCCTCCGCGCTTTGCTAGGGCAATCCAACTGGACAGCGGATGCAGGGCGGGTTAAAAAGCGGCAACAATGCGGCCTATATGCCGCATTTTTCTGCTTAGGTGAACGGAAATGGCAAAATGAGTACGACAAAAGAAATACGCAGCTCCTTTCTCGACTATTTCGCGAAGAATGGTCATGAAAAGGTGGAGAGCTCGCCACTGGTGCCGCGGAACGATCCGACCTTGCTGTTCACCAACGCAGGCATGGTGCAGTTCAAGAATGTTTTCACCGGACAGGAGAAACGCCCCTACAACCGTGCGGTAACGACGCAAAAATGCGTCCGGGCGGGCGGCAAGCATAATGATCTTGAGAATGTCGGCTATACGGCGCGCCATCACACCTTTTTCGAGATGCTGGGAAATTTTTCCTTCGGGGACTATTTCAAGGATCAGGCGATTGAGCTGGCCTGGAACTTGTTGACCAAGGAATTCGGTCTGCCGGAAGAGAAGCTGCTCGTTACTGTCTATCATGACGATGACGAAGCCGCAGACTATTGGAAGAAGATTGCAGGCCTTTCCGACGACAGGATCATCCGCATCGCAACATCCGACAACTTCTGGTCCATGGGTGATACGGGGCCTTGTGGTCCTTGCTCCGAGATTTTCTTTGATCATGGGGAAGGAATCCCTGGCGGACCGCCCGGCAGCCCGGACGAGGATGGCGACCGCTTTATCGAGATCTGGAACCTCGTTTTCATGCAGTTCGAGCAGCAGGCCGACGGTGCGCGGGAAAACCTGCCGCGTCCGTCCATTGATACCGGTATGGGATTGGAACGGGTAACCGCTGTCCTGCAGGGCAAGCATGATAATTACGATATCGACCTGATGCGCCATATTATCGAGGCCTCGGCCGATGTTTCCGGCATTTCGGCGGATGGGGAATTCAAGATGTCCCACCGGGTGATCGCGGATCATTTGCGCTCTTCCTCCTTCCTTGTCGCCGATGGCGTACTGCCGTCGAACGAGGGGCGGGGATATGTGCTCCGCCGGATTATGCGCCGTGCCATGCGCCATGCGCATATGCTGGGCGCGAAGGAACCGATGGTCCATAAACTTGTGCCGACACTGGTCGAGGAAATGGGCGACGCTTTCCCGGAACTTGCCCGTGCCCAGTCGTTGATTTCTGAAACTTTGAAGCTGGAGGAAACTCGCTTTAAGGAAACGCTGGAACGCGGCCTCAAGCTGCTCGGCGATGAAACGGAAAAGCTGGGTGGCAGCGATCCACTTCCCGGTGATGTGGCCTTCAAGCTTTATGATACATTTGGCTTCCCGCTCGATCTTACGAAAGACATTCTTCGCGGTCAGAAACGGGAACTTGACGAGGCTGGTTTCGATGCCGCCATGAAAAAGCAGAAGGAAGCCGCTCGTGCGGCTTGGTCCGGCTCAGGGGAGGCCGCAACGGATACGCTCTGGTTTGATCTGCATGACAAAGTCGGTGCGACGGAATTTTTAGGCTATCAGACGGAAACCGCGGAAGGCAAGGTTCAGGCTATCATCAAGGATGGTAAGGAAGTGGACCGCGCGGGGCAGGGCGATGAGATTATGGTTGTCCTCAACCAGACATCTTTTTATGGCGAGAGCGGTGGTCAGGAAGGTGATCACGGCATGCTGAAAACTGTCGATGGCTTTGCAATGGTGGTAAAAGATACCCAAAAGAAGCAGGACCTCTTTATCCATATCGGACAGGTCGCCAAGGGTGAATTGAAAGTTGATGATGTGGTGGAAACACATGTCGATCAGCATCGCCGTAATCGTCTGCGCGCCCATCATTCGGCAACTCATTTGCTGCATGAAGCGCTGCGTCAGACGCTCGGTGATCATGTGACGCAGAAAGGCTCTCTCGTGGCAGAAGACCGTCTGCGTTTTGACTTCGCGCATCAGAAGCCAATGACTGACGCGGAAATTGCCGAAGTCGAAAAAATGGTCAATGACCGTATTCGCGTGAATGCCGATGTGGATATCCAGTTGTCTACGCCCGAAGAGGCAATCAAGGCAGGCGCCATGGCGCTATTCGGAGAAAAATATGGCGATGAAGTTCGTGTTGTCTCCATGGGTGGGCGGGATGAGACTAAGGGCGCCGGGCGAGATTATTCAGCGGAGCTTTGCGGCGGCACTCATGTCGCGCGCACCGGCGATATCGGCTTTCTGAAAATTGTCAGTGAAAGTGGCCTTGCCGCAGGTGTCCGCCGGATTGAGGCCGTGGCCGGGGAAGCCGCTCTTGACTATGTCAATGAGCGGGAGAGAATCCTCGCCGATGCGGCCGCGACCCTCAAAATCGCGCCGCAGGATCTTGGGAACCGTATTAAGAGCCTACTTGAGGACCGCAAGAAACTTGAGCGTGAACTCGCCGATACCCGCAAGAAGCTGGTAAGCGGCGGCGGCGGTGCGCCTGAGGCACCGGAGAAGGTTGGTGACATATCCCTGATGGCGCGTTTGCTTTCCGATGTCCCGCCAAAAGACCTGAAACCTATGGCTGATGAGATCAAGAAACAGCTTAA
The DNA here is from genome assembly GCF_020731145.1 of Sneathiella sp. HT1-7. Lineage (GTDB taxonomy): Bacteria > Pseudomonadota > Alphaproteobacteria > Sneathiellales > Sneathiellaceae > Sneathiella. The sequence continues at coordinate 747,805 of NZ_JAJFZN010000003.1, forward strand.
AAGTGGCGTGATTGTCCTGATTAGTAATAACGACGGGAAAGCCTCCATCGTGGTCAGCGTCACCGGGGATCTGACTAATGATATCAGTGCTGTCGATCTTGTTCGCGCCGGTTCAGAGGCGCTTGGTGGCAAAGGCGGCGGTGGCCGTCCTGATATGGCGCAGGCAGGCGGTCCCGACGGCACGAAGGGAAAAGAGGCGGTGGCCTCCATCAAAGGCTTGATTGCGAAAATGGCCTCTGGCGAAGCCTTGGCCGGGCAATAAACAAACGAAAAGCCGGCAGGTCTGCCATCCTGCCGGCTTCTTACGCTACTGGTTACTCGACTGTGCCGTCCCGGTCCAATCGGGGTAAAATTGGCAGGGACGGCACTTTCTCCCTAGACTTGCCGGTTTCTAGTAAATTACTAACTAACCGGTAAATTTTCATTTGATGGTTGGTTGTGGCGGAAAAACGGCAATTCCGGGGTAATATTGTGGTTGCCATATTTTGCGCAGCTGCTTGATATTTTACGCATCTCCAATACATATAATGAGCGCCTTTGAAGGTATGTCTATTGGATACAGGACCATGAATTACGTCAAAACCGGATTACTGATCGCCGCCATTACCGCGTTGTTTTTGGCCGTGGGATTTCTCCTCGGCGGGATGACGGGTATGCTGATAGCGCTTGCCGTTGCGGTGGCGATGAACGGCTTTGCCTACTGGAATTCGGACAAGATGGTGCTAAAGATGTATGGCGCGCGTCAGGTGGGCCGGAGCGAGGCGCCGGGTCTTTATCAGATGGTAGAGGATCTGGCGGCACGAGCCGAACTTCCCATGCCGAAAGTCTTTATCATGGAAAATCCACAGCCCAATGCCTTCGCGACGGGCCGCAATCCAGAGAATGCGGCCGTTGCTGTAACCACTGGTCTCATGAGGATTTTGAATGAGCAGGAAACGGCGGGCGTGCTTGCCCATGAGCTTGCGCATATCAAGAACCGCGACACCCTGACCATGACGGTCACGGCGACGATTGCCGGGGCGATCAGTATGCTGGCGAATTTCGCGCTATTCTTTGGCGGCGGCCGGGATAACCGGATTGGTATCATTGGTACGATTGCCCTCATGATTCTTGCCCCCTTGGGTGCCATGCTGGTCCAGATGGCGATCAGCCGGACGCGTGAATACTCCGCTGACCATACGGGCGCAGAAATTTGCGGTAATCCGGATTGGTTGGCAAGCGCGCTGCAGAAGCTGGAGAATTCGGCGCGTGGTATCGAAAATATCACTGCCGAGAGAAACCCTGCCTCAGCCAGCCTGTTTATCGTCAATCCCCTACATGGCAAGCGGGCAGACAGTTTGTTTTCGACCCATCCGTCGACGACCAACCGGGTTGCAAAATTGGCGGAAATGGCAAAATCGCTTGTCCCGACTGGCAGGCGGCAAATCCGTACGGGTCGCGAAGACAGATATTCTCACGAAGGAATGTTCAGAAAAAAATCATCACGCGGTTCTACGCCTTACACCGATGCTCCGCCTGATCGATCCCGGCCCAAGAAAGGGCCATGGGGTTGATTACGCGATAGTTTTCGGTGATTTAACGAGCGCGCGGGTCAGGAACCGGCTTAAGTGATCGACATACTCTTGACGACTTTGGCCCTTACGATAAGCCATCGGCGCGGAGAATTGTATCAGGCCCATCATGGCATGGCCAATCAGGTCCGGGTCGATATCTTCATAAAGCTCTCCTGCCACCTTTGCATCTTGGAGCCGTGTAATGAATCCGGATGCAAATCTGGTGCGCACTTCCTTGGACGTAGAATCCGTTGGATCAAAAACCTTGGTATCCACAAGCGCCGAGCGAAGCAGACCAGGGTTTTGTTCGGCGAATTCCTGAATGGCCACGAGGCTATACCGGATATATTCCTCGAAACTATTGACCTTTGGAATGCGAGAATGAACAAAGGAGTGTAAATCCTCCTGTGCACCGCTCGCGAAGGCGAGGAAGATCTCCCGCTTGTCCGTATAGTGACTGTAGAAGGTGCCATGGGCGACGTCTGCCGCTTTGGCAATATCCTGTGGTCTCGTTTCGTGATAGCCCTTGCTCACAAAGAGCTTGCGGGCCGCCGCCAATAATCGGTTGCGCTTTTCTTCTTTTCTCTTGCTGGCCCTGTCTGACGCCACCGTGACGGGTGTTGATTGACTCATCCGCCTCCCACCTTTTTATTTTTATATTTTTCGCGTCTATTGCTGGCAATTATTACAACAATTTGTCAGTATTCTTACAATAACAGCCCGATGCTTAAAATAGAACAAAAAAAATAACGGAGTTTGTCCCCAATATGACTTCATCTATCCCATTTCGGCCATTTAACCGGCCAACTCCAGATATTTCGGTCGCCCAAAATGACGATGGAAGCTGGATTGTCAAGAGTAATATCGCGCTAGGCGAGTATATGGCGAATATTGGGGCGTATTTCCGCCGCGCGGCAACTGACTACCCGGATCGTCCGTATCTTGTGCAATGTCGCCCCGGCGGTGACTGGCCAGAACTGACCTATAAACAATTACAGGAAGAGGCGGATCAGATCAGCAGCTATCTTCTTGCAAACGGATATGGACCGAAAAAATCCGTTATGATCCTGTCCGGTAACAGCTTTTCACATGCGATCCTGAAAGTTGCGGCATTGCAGGTTGGTGTGCCGATCACTGCCTGTTCTCCGTCTTATTCCCTGTTGGGGACGGATTTTTCGAGGTTGCAGTATGCGGTTGAACTGACAGAACCAGGATTGATTTTCGCCGAAGATGGAGATGCTTTTGCGGATGCGTTGAATGCCCTCGATCTATCCGATATTGAACTTGTGACAGTGACCGGAGCACTATATGGCGGGAAGAGATTCTCCGATATGCTGGGCACCACAGATAGGCAAGCTGTTAAAGAAGCCTACAATACTGTGAATGGCGATAGTCTTGCCATGATCCTCTTTACGTCTGGTTCGACCGGTATGCCGAAGGCAGTACCGAATACGCAGGCAATGCTTTGTTCGGCGCAGAAGACTCTTGAGCTTATATCGGAACCTTCTGACCCGGTAAATGATCCAACCCGTGTTCTTGATTGGCTCCCGTGGCATCATACTTACGGCGGCACAGTAAATTTCTTCGCTATTGCCAGGACATGCGGCACACTTTACATCGACGATGGCAAACCTGTTCCGGCTCTGTTCGGTCGGACCATCGAGAATCTTAAAATTGTCTCTCCCTCTCGGTTCAGCACAGTCCCGGCGGCGTACAGCTTTCTTGCTGACCAGCTTGAAGAGGACGAGGAACTGGGACACGCCTTTTTCAAGAACCTCAAGATCTGCCAGTATGGCGGTGCCGCCCTCTCGCAGGAAATGTTCGAACGGATGCAGCATCTCGCCATCAAATATACGGGTATGCGCATTCCCTTCGGCACCGGCTGGGGCGCGACGGAAACAACAGGCACAGGAACGGCGGTTCACTGGAATAGCGAACGGGTCGGGCTGATCGGCCTGCCAACGCCCGGTATTACGGTGAAAATCCTCCCTGTCGGGGAAAAGCTGGAGATTCGGATCAAGGGGCCAAATGTCCATGCAGGCTATTACAAGCGGCCTGACCTCACCGCCCAATATTTCGATGAGGAAGGATACTATTGTATTGGCGATGCGGTTAAATGGGTTGATCCCGACAATCCGGCGTCGGGCATGATCTTTGATGGCCGCGTCGCCGAGGATTTCAAGCTGTCCAACGGGACCTGGGTCAGCACGGGGTCCCTGCGCCTGTCGCTCGTGGATGCGCTTGACCCGCTTGCCCGCGATGTGGTGATTGCCGGCCACGACCGGGAGGAAATTGGGATCATGATCCTTCTGACCGAGGTCAGGCACAAGCAATACGTGGAACAGGCGGACGCGCTGTCAGCGGATGGCGGGCGGATTATCGCTCCGTCGCTGATTGAGGCTGTTCAGGAGAAACTCAGTCGTTATAATCAGGCCAACCCGTCTCCGAGCCGACGGGTGGGGAGGGCGCTGATCATGGCGCAGCCGCTTTCGGTAGATAAGAATGAAATAACGGACAAACAATATATCAACCAGGGAGCAGTACTTTCCAATCGTGCGGATCTCGTCGCCTGTCTGTTTAATGATTCGGTCGGAAGAGATATAATTAATATGAACAAAAACAATGAGATGAAAGGCACTTCAAATGTCAGCAATGAACAAGCAGATATTGCTTAAATCACGGCCCGTCGGAGAGCCGACCGCGGATAATTTCGAATTGGTGGAAACAGCTGTGCCAACACCGGGACCGGGCCAGTTTCGGGTCAAGGTCATTTATATGTCCCTTGATCCCTATATGCGCGGCCGAATGGGCGCGGAGAAAAGCTATGCAGATAGTGCGAACCTGGGCGAGGCCATGGTCGGCGGCGGCGTTGGCGTGGTTGAGGAATCGAATAATGATCAGTTCAAGACCGGTGATTATGTCATGTGCGGCACCGGCTGGCAGAGCTATTGCCTCTCCGATGGGACCGGGGTGATGAAACTCAACCCCGATCAGGCACCAATCTCAACCGGCGTCGGTGTACTGGGTATGCCCGGGCTAACCGCCTATTATGGCCTGCTTGAAATAGGTAAGCCAAAAGCAGGGGAGACGGTTGTTGTTGCCGCGGCCTCTGGTGCGGTTGGTAGTGTCGTCGGCCAGATTGCCCGGATCAAGGGTTGCCGTTCGATCGGGATTGCCGGATCTGCGGAAAAATGTGCCTTTGTTGTGGATGAGCTCGGCTTTGATGCCTGTCTGAACTACAAGGATGCGGATTTCCCTGAGCAACTCGCGAAAGCCTGCCCGGACGGCATTGATGTCTATTTCGAAAATGTCGGTGGTAAAGTGTTTGAGGCGGTTTTGCCGCTGTTTAATGATGATGCCCGCATGCCGCTTTGTGGACTGATCTCGCAGTATAATATGACGGAACTGCCACAAGGTACAAATATGCTGCCCGCGCTGATGCGTGCGGTTCTCACTCACCGAATTCTCATTCAGGGGTTCATTATTTCCTTCCATTTCAATCATTTGCCAGCGTTTCTGAAAGATGTAAGTGGATGGATCAAAAGCGGGGAGCTCAAATATCGCGAAGATATCGTTGAAGGCCTCGAAAATGCGCCAGAAGCCTTTATGGGCCTGTTGAAAGGCAAGAATTTCGGGAAATTGCTGGTTCGTGTTGCTGACGATCCAACAAGAAACTAAAAGAGACAGATACAGTCAATAAGAACCCCAGAAGGAAGGAAAAAGAAAATGACTGCCATCACTGATTTTGTCAGTTACGAGGCACAAGGGACCGTTGGTGTCATTACCGTTGACAGCCCGCCCGTGAATGCCCTGAGCCAGGGCGTGCGCGCCGGGATCAAGGGTGGAATTGAGGCGGCGGTTGCCGATGACTCTGTCAACGCCATTGTGCTGGCTTGCGCCGGGCGAACCTTTATTGCCGGTGCGGATATCACAGAATTCGGCAAGCCCCCGCAGGAACCTGGGCTAAATGACGTCATCGCTACCATGGAAAGCTCGACTAAGCCTGTTGTCGCGGCCATTCATGGCACAGCGCTCGGCGGCGGACTGGAAACAGCACTTGGCTGTCATTACCGTGTAGCGGTTGCCTCAGCCAAGGTTGGCCTGCCGGAAGTGAAACTCGGTATCCTGCCGGGCGCAGGCGGGACGCAGCGGTTACCACGTGTGGTCGGTGTGCAAAAGGCGCTTGAATTCATTACCTCCGGTGTGCATGTACCGGCAACCCAGGCTTTTGAAGCCGGGCTTATCGATGAATTAATCGACGGTGACCTAACCGAAGGCGCCATCGCATTTGCCAAGAAAGTTGTTGCCGAAGGCCGTCCGCTCGTGAAAATCAGTGAGCAGAACGACAAGCTGGAAGAAGCTAAGAAAAATCCGGCCATTTTTGATGAATTCCGCAAAAAGAATGCCCGGAAGTTCCGTGGCTTCGAAGCGCCGGAAAACTGTATTAAGGCTATCGAGGGCGCGGTTAATCTGCCGTTCCCGGAGGGTCTGAAACGCGAACGCGAATTGTTCACGGAATTGTTAGCCGGAGAACAGGCAAAAGCACAGCAGTATTTCTTCTTCTCCGAACGGCTCGCCAACAAGATCCCGGATGTTCCGAAAGACACGCCTCTGATTGATATCAAGACTGCGGGTATTGTCGGCGCAGGCACCATGGGCGGCGGCATCGCGATGAACTTCCTGCAGGCCGGTATTCCGGTGACGATTGTCGAAACCTCTCAGGAGGCGCTCGACAAGGGACTTGGCATTATCAAGTCGAACTATGCAGCAACTGTCTCTAAAGGACGGATGTCACAGGCGGCGATGGACAAGAACATGTCCCTGCTGACCGGTTCCACCAATCTTGAGGACCTCAAAGACGTCGATATCGTCATTGAGGCCATTTTCGAAAATATGGATGTGAAGAAAGAGGTCTTCGGCAAGCTTGATAAAATCTGCAAGCAGGGCGCAATTCTCGCGACGAATACCTCTACGCTTGATGTCGATGAGATTGGTGAAGCCACGGGCCGGCCTGAATATGTCATTGGCCTGCATTTCTTCTCACCGGCCAATGTGATGCGGTTGCTGGAGGAAGTCCGGACCAAAAAAACCAGCCCCACCGTTATGGCGACCTGCATGGCACTTGCCAAGAAAATCGGCAAAGTTCCGGCCATGGTTGGTGTTTGCGATGGCTTTGTCGGCAATCGGATGCTCGCCAAGCGCGGCGATCAGGCGGCGCAGCTTATCCTTGAAGGCGCGAAACTGGAAGATGTTGACCGGGTTCTCTATGACTTCGGCTTCCCGATGGGACCGTTCGCGATGTCTGACCTTGCGGGGAATGATGTCGGCTGGCGCATCCGTCAGGGCAGGGGCGTGACCAGCCCGGTTGCTGATGCGATCTGTGAGCTCGGCCGCTTTGGCCAGAAGACGGGCGATGGCTACTATCATTATGAAAAGGGTAGCCGCACACCGCAACCAGATCCGATTGTCGAGGAAATTATCGTCAAGGCCGCCCGTGATGCCGGGATCAACCGGCGCGAAGTCTCGGATGAGGAAATTCTCAAACGCTGCATTTATCCGATGATCAATGAGGCGGCAAAAATCCTCGAAGAAGGGATTGCGACCCGCGCCAACGATATTGACGTGATCTGGGTCTATGGGTATGGCTGGCCGATTTACCGAGGCGGCCCTATGCGCTATGCGGACCATATCGGCCTTGAGAATATCTATAACGATATGCTCAAGTTCAAGGCGGAGCATGGTGACGAATGGACACCGGCACCGCTCCTTGAAAGGCTGGTTAAAGAAGGCAAGGGTTTTAAGGATCTCTAAGCCCGATAAGCTAACGAAGAAGAAAGCCCCGCGATTTTTGCGGGGCTTTTTTTATTCCTTCGCGTGGCGCGCGAGATAGGTGACGGGGATCAGGGCAAAAGCGAAAACAACACCGGACACCATGAAGCAGTCATGGAAGGTAAGCGTCATCATCTCGACTGTTTGCTCAACAGTTAGAGCCACACCGCCGTTTGCGGCCATGATCTCGGCCCCGTAATGGGCGGAGCGGGCGGTGATCAGCACGGCGATGATATTGACCCCGATGGTGCCGCCAAGCATGCGGCAGAAATTCAAAGCGCCGGAGGCTTGCGGCACCTGTTGTGATGAGACGCTGGAAAGGGACAGCGTGCTGTTGGCCGGAAGGATCAGGCCTATTGCAGCGCGGCCGATAACGACCCAGCCGGCGATCATCCAGAACCCACTCGCCTTATCCGCAAAAGTGAGGGCGTATATTGAGATAACGAACAGAATAATACCAGTATAGAGCAGGCGATGCCCGGGCAGGCGATCGACCAGCCGCCCGGCAATAGGCGACACGAACGCAAGCGCGAGCCCACCCGGGAGGAGGAGTAATCCGGCCTCTGTCGCGTCGCTGAGTTGCACCGTCCGGGAAAAGAGCGGAAGCATATAGATGGTCGAGAACAAGCCCGCACTGGTAATAGCGCCAACGATGACGGTTGAGGTAAATTTGAGATTACGAAACATGTCGAGGCGCAGAAGTGGCGATTTGCTCTTTTTCTCCCGCCCGATAAACAGGATGAAACTGATCAGGGCGATGGCAAGAAAAATTATTACCTTAGGATGACTCACAGGATAAAACTGGCTGTTAGACATTCCGGTAAGCAAGGTGCTGACGGTCAGAGCGATAAGCAGGAAGCTGATCAGGTTAAAGCGGCTCGATTGCTGCGCATCATCCCGGTCTGGCAGGAATATCCATCCGGCGACAGCAGCTAAGAACGAAAGCGGCAGGGCGGCCGTGAAGGTGTAGTGCCAATTGAATACATCTGTGATCACGCCGCCAATGGTTGGGCCGACGGCGGGCCCCAACACCACGATCATGCTGAAAGTTCCGATTGCCGCGCCGCGCCTATTTTCCGGAAACAGCATAAAGACGAGCGCCATAGAAAGTGGCTGGATAATCCCCGCGCCAGCTCCCTGCAGGATACGTGCGAAGATCAGCAGGTTAAACGCCGGGGCAAACTGGCCGATCATGCAGCCAGTGAAGAACAGCGTCGAGGCGAACAGAAAGGTCTTCCGCGCGCCGAAATTCTGCAACAACCAGGCGGAGGTCAACATGCAGACGGCATTGGCGCAAAGAAATCCGGTCGACATCCACTGCGCCGAAGCTTGCGTCACGCTATAGTCGGCCATGATGTTGGTGAGCGCGACATTGATCATGGTGGAGGAGAAAATACTCGCCAGCAGACCAAAAATAACAGCTAGAACCGCGAACCATTTAAAGCGTTCGCCGTATTTTTCCTCCAGCAGCTTTAGTCGCGCACTTGGCATGTCAATTTGTAAACTCGTTACGGATTTTCTCGTTATGCTCCCCAAGGGCGGGAATTGAATTATATTGCCCTGATTGCCCGGTCAGATGAACGGGAGAGGCGACAAGATTGACGGGCCCCGATCCGCTTTCGACAGTCGTGCGTTCAAGCTGCGGATGATCTGAGAGATCAGCAACACTGTTCAAGGCGCCAAAGGCGATGCGGCCCTTCTGCAGTCGATCGATTACCTCCGTCCGGGGGAGTTGACCGAAAATCCTGTCGATCTCGGCATTGAGTGCGGGCCGGTTGGCGACGCGCTGTTCATTGGTTGCAAAGCGGGGATCATCGGCAAGCGCGGGGTTCTGCAACCCATGCTCGCAGAGATTTCGCCATTCCGTTTGGTTCTGGATGGAAATGACGACCGGGCCGCCTTCCTTGGTTTCATAGGCTTCATAGGGCGCAATGGACGGGTGGGAGAGACCGCCGCGTCCCGGCGCCTTGCCGCCATATTCCTGATGCAGCAGCGGGACCGTCATCCAGTCGGCCATCCCGGCAAACAGGGTCGATTTGACGGCGCGCCCCCGGCCGGTTCGGTCGCGTTCGTATAAGGCTTCCAACACGCCGACGAGGCCATGCATCCCGGCCGCGATATCGCAAACTGACACACCGACACGCCCGGGCCCTTCCGGTGATCCGGTAACCATGGCCAGGCCGGTTTCACTCTGGACCAGCATGTCATAGGCCTTCATTTTCGAATAGGGTCCATCCTCCCCATAACCGGAGATGTCGACAGTAATGAGACGAGGATTGCGCGCCTGCAGTGTCTCGCAGTCAAGGCCATAGCGCCCGACAACACCGGGCGCGAGGTTCTGGATAAAGACATCCGCCTTGTCGATCATGTTTTTGAGAAGCGCGAGGCCTTCGTCCTTCTTGATGTCGATCTGGACCGATTCCTTGCCCCGGTTGAGCCAGACGAAATAAGCGCTTTCGCCATTCACGACCGTATCATAGTTACGGGCGAAATCGCCTTCAGGACGCTCGACTTTGATGACTCGTGCGCCGGCATCGGCGAGACGGCAAGAAAGATAGGGGGCGGCAACCGCCTGTTCGAGGGAGATGACGAGAATACCGTCGAGTGGGCCAGACATTTTATTCTTCTTTTGCTTTATTTAAGGGCAAGCCTATCTATGCATCGCAAATAAAATTTAATCAATAGGAGGCCTGGTTATCCGGTCCAGATGGCTAGCGTCCGGCTGATATCAGCATATGGTGCGCCGCTTTCCTTATGCCAGGCATTAAAGGCGGCCTGCACCGCTGCTTGATCCTTTTTCGCGGTGAGCTTGCCGCTGGCGACGCCGAGCTTGTTCAATGCGGCCACCACATCGTTGGTCAGGATAAAGCCATCCTTGCCCATCATGCGGACGAAATAGGGGCCCGAATTGCCACCAAGCTGCTTGAAACGTTTCTTGATATCCGTATACAGCCCGACCAGGTCATTTGTCGGCCAATCTGCGATATAGGCACCGGCAGAGCCAAATTCTTTTTCCACCTCGACTAAGGCGAGTGCGTTGTGATGGGTCGCTCGTATCTTGCCGAGATGCCGAATAATTGCCGTGTTGTCCATCAGGGCGGCGATATCATCCTCGGACATAAAGGCGACCTTCGCAGGCTCAAAGCCATGGAAAGCTTCTTCGAATGCGGGCCATTTACCCCGGACCATTGCCTGATTAAGACCAGTGGAGAAAATACGAAAGCTCATATTCGAGAAAAATTCGGCGGCGGGGGTGCGGCGAATTTCATTTTCAGTTTTAAGTTCAGGCATCCGTGCGGCAAGCGCGTCCGCGCCGCCCGCATTTTCTTCTGCTGTTGCACAGATTTCTGCAAATGAGATCATGGCAATATTCCATCCTGTATAGAACTGGTCGAGGAATAGAATACCGCCAGATGATCCAGTCCGCTATCCTATAAATCCGGATTTTGTGATGGGAAGCTCCCGAATGCGCTCGCCTGTTGCGGCGAAGATGGCGTTGGTGAGGGCCGGGGCGATGGGCGGTGTACCGGGTTCCCCGACGCCACCGAGCATCCGTCCGCTTGGCGCAAGATGTACTTCTATCTGTGGGCAATTGGCAAGGCGGACCATTTCATAATCGGGGAAATTGCTGTTGATGACAGCACCGTCCTCAATCTCGATCTCGCCATAAAGCGCGGCGGTAAGACCAAAGATAATGCCGCTTTCCATCTGCGCCTTAACGGTATCGGGATTAACGACCGCACCGCAATCGATTAAGCAATAGACCCTATCGACGGTTATTTCCTTGTCGTTGGTCACTGTGATTTCGACAACCTGTCCAACGATTGAAGAAAAAGACTCATGCAGCGCCACGCCGCGCGCCCGACCCGCCCCAAGTGGGACGGTCCAGTTGCTGACCTTCGCGAGTTGTTTCAATACATTTGCGAAATCCGGATGGTTTGCCAGATGGGCAAGGCGGAACTCGACCGGGTCTGCCTTTGCGGTATGGGCCATTTCATCCATAAAGGATTCAGTGAAAAAGCCGTTATAGGAATGGCCAACACTGCGCCAAAACCCTACTTCAATTGGCAGTTTTACCGGCACGTGATCGACAAGGCGGCTGGTGAACTCATAAGGGATATCTGCCGCGCCTTCACTCGTGGTGTTATCGGGGGAATCCATTGTGGCCCAAGGAAGCAACCGCGCGGTGAAACTGCCCGATACCGACTGGCTGACAATCCGGTTGGCCCAGCCAGAAATTTTGCCATCCGGTCCGAGTGCTGCCTCAAATTGACTGACGGCGGCGGGTCGGTACATGTCATGTTGGATATCATTTTCACGGGTCCAAAGAAGCTTGACCGGGCGGTTTTTCATTTCTTTCGCGATGGTCACCGCCATGACGACCAGATCTATATCCGCCCGTCGTCCGAACCCGCCGCCAAGCAAGGTGGTATGTACTTTGACATTTTCCGCCGGTACATCGGCAATTTTCTCGGCAAACCATTTAATAAGGGTTGGTGCCTGATTCGGCATCCAGATTTCAACGCCGGTTTCCGTTACCTTGGCGGTGCAGTTCATCGGCTCCATACAGGCATGGGCGAGGAACGGCGCTTTGTAGATGGCCTTAACCGGAGCCTGTGATTTTCTGATTGCGCCAAAAGCGTCACCGTCTTCTGCATAGATGCGCGCATCGTCACTTTCTAGATTATCTTCCAGCAGAGTCATAATACCGCCCGAGGAATATTCTTGCGCAGGGCCGGGCTCGAATACGGCGGGCAGGGCTTCAACGGCAGTTTTTGCGCGCCAGAAACTATCGGCGATCACCGCAACACCGCTTTCAAAGGGTACCACCTTCAGAACGCCCGGCATGTCTTTCACTGCTGCCGCCTCATGGGAGGTGAGTGTGCCGCCGATTACAGGGGAAAGCTTGACGGCCGCATGGACCATGCCCTCGAGTTCCACATCAACGCCAAATACCGCGGTGCCATCTACTTTCGATGGGATATCGAGGCGTGGTTGCGCAGTACCGATCAGGGAGAAATCTCTGCTGTTTTTGAGGACGGGATCAAGCGTCACCGCTTCCGAAGCGGCGAGTTCCACAAAATCGCCAAAGCCACCGGATTGCCCGCTGCCCGCATGAGTGATAACGCCATTATTAACGGTAATCTCCTCTGGCGACACATCCCAGGTGCGAGCGGCGGCATGGACCAGCATGGCCTTTGCCATCGCGCCCGCTTGACGCATAGGAATCCAGGCATCGCGGACGGAGGTGCTGCCGCCTGTGACTTGAACACCGAGAAAGCCGGCGAGCTTCGCCATGCCCCATGCGCCGACGGTGTCTTCGCCCTCATGATGCTTGTCGGAAAAGGGTAGGGCATCCTGCAGCGCAGTTACATTCGCATAGATATCAGCAACGGGTGCCTGCTCTACTATGACGTCGTTGAAATCTGCGTCCATTTCCTCGGCGACGAGCATTGCGAGCGCAGTGTAGACGCCCTGACCCATCTCTGAGCGCGGAACGGCCACTGTGATAAGGCCGTCTTTATTGACCTTCACATAAGCATTGAGGGCAACTTCTCCTTCCTCGGTTGTGGCCGTAAGTGCGCCATTGTCAGGCTCACCCTTACGAAGAAAGCCATAGCCGACAGCGATGCCGCCGCCGACAAGCGCCCCGGCGACCAGAAACTTGCGTCTGGAGAGAGAGAATTTTCCCATGTTAATTCCCTTCCTGCAATGCGGCGGCGCGTTTTATGGCCCGCTTGATCCTCGGATATGTACCGCAGCGGCAGATATTGGTAATGCTGTCCGCGATGTCTTCGTCACTCGGGTCCGGGTTCTCCGCGAGGAGGGCGGAGACCGCCATGATCATGCCCGATTGGCAATATCCGCATTGCGGCACCTGTTCCAGTATCCAGGCCTGCTGGACCGGATTTAAATTTTCGCCGCCAATGCCTTCTATCGTCGTGACTTTAGTGCCCACAGCATCGGATACGGGGTAGCTGCAGGATCGCACGGCCTCCCCATCCACATGGACAGTACAGGCGCCACAGGCGGCAATGCCACACCCGAATTTTGTGCCCTTAAGCCCGACAGTATCGCGCAAGACCCACAAAAGAGGCGTATCCTCTTCGACATCGACTTCATGTATTTTACTGTTGATATCGAGGCGCAGCATGTCCCCTCCTGTAATCTTTGTAAATAAGAATGAATTTTGCCTTTAATATAGGTAAATATTCATGTGGCACGTGATTGCAATTTTAATTGTTGACGCCGACGTAACAAACGGAGGTTGGCCGAGAGATGAAATCTCAGGAATAGTTTTCCTCGATCGCTTTCAGGAAGGCGGGTCCGTATTTTTCCTGCTTGCTGCGTCCGACGCCCTGCAACTCCCCGAAAGCAGTGAGCGAGGTTGGTTTAAGTTGCGCCATCTCAATCAGGGTTTTGTCGTGAAAGATGACATAGGGCGGAACATTTTGTTCCTTTGCGAGGCTGAGGCGGATAGATTTAAGGTAATTAAACAGCGCTTCTTCCTGCTCATTACCAAAGCTTCGGTTCGGACCGGAGGCGGATTTTTCTTTACGTGAGCGGATCGGGGCTTTTTTAAGATCAAGCTTGGTCTCGCCTTTAAGAACCGACCGACAATTCTCATTCAGGGACAGGCTGCCATAACCCTCAGTGTCGACATTAAGCAGGCCGAGTGCCAAAAGTTGGCGGAAGATTGATTGCCAGTCAGCGCGTGAGAACCCCTTTCCCACGGCATAGGTGCTGAGGCGATCATGTCCGAATTTTTTGATCTTGTCCGTATCCGCGCCGAGCAGAATGTCTATGATATGGCCCGCGCCGAACATTTCCTCACTTCTATAAATGCAGGAAAGCGCCATCTGTGTGGCTTCCGTTGCATCGAACATTTCCGGTGGTTCGAGGCAGTTATCGCAGTTGCCGCAAGTTTCGGGAGGTGTTTCACCGAAATACTCCAGAATGAGTCGACGACGGCATAGGGCGCTTTCACAAAATTGTAGAAGTGATTCCAGTTTGCCCCGATCAAGTTTTTGCTGCTGTAGCGTCTTGTCCGGGTTCTGCATCAGTGATTTCAGCTTCGCGACATCCTGAAGCCCATAGGCGAGCCATGCATTGGCGGGTAGACCGTCGCGCCCGGCGCGCCCCGTTTCCTGATAATAACTCTCCATATTTTTCGGGAGATCAAGATGCGCAACGAAACGGACGTCCGGCTTGTCGATACCCATGCCAAAGGCGATGGTGGCGACAATAATGACGGCATCTTCTTTCAGGAAGCGGGCCTGTGTTTCGCGTCGCAGTTCCGGATCCAGACCGGCATGATAAGGAAGCGCGATCCGGCCGGTTGCGGCAATTTTCTCCGCCGTCTGCTCGACCTTGCGGCGAGACATGCAATAGACAATTCCCGCATCGGATTCATGTTCTGTCTTAATGAAGTTAAGAAGCTGGGTGACGCCATTTGTCTTCGCGGTCAGGCGATAGCGAATATTCGGTCGATCGAACCCGGCACGGAAAATCTCTCCATACGTTAGTCCAAGACGCTCGATAATATCTTTTTCCGTCGGCGCATCGGCTGTCGCGGTGAGGGCGAGACGTGGTACGGATGGGAATTTTTCAGCGAGAATCTCGAGGCGTAGATACTCGGGGCGGAAATCATGACCCCATTGAGAGACGCAATGCGCCTCATCAATTGCGAAAAGAGAAATATCGCCGCGTTGCAACAAATCGATAAAGCCGCCAGAGAAAAGTCTCTCCGGTGCGATATAAAGGAGTTTGATCTCTCCGTTGAGAAACGCATTTCGAATGCTCGCCTGTTCTTCCATGGAGTGGGCGGAGTTAAGCGCCGCAGCTGCAACGCCAAGCTGTTGCAGAGCTTCAACCTGGTTCTGCATAAGTGCGATCAACGGTGAAATGACAATCGCCGTCCCGTCCATGCAGAGGGCAGGGATTTGATAACAAAGCGATTTACCGCCGCCCGTCGGCATCAGGACAAGCGCATCGCGCCGGGCGAGTATATGATCAATAATCTGTGCTTGTTCCCCACGAAAGGCAGGGTATCCGAAGATGGAGGTAAGTATTTGGGACGGGTTACGCGACATACCTCTTTATACAGTCATCCGTCCATTGATCAACGCCGGAATGAAGTCATATGGCGTTAATCGCGATCTTCTGCTTTTGCCCAGCCACGCGACTTGAGTTGTTCCTTCAATGCCTGGATTTCAAGCGCCGCTTCGGCGAGGAGTGATTTTAGTCTCTGGTTCTCTCCATCAACCTTTTTGAGGCGGTTAATTTCCTCTGCGCCCGTTTGTTCCGCGCGTTTTTTCCAACGATAAATGGTGGCCTTGGAAATGCCGTATCGCTTTGCGGTATCATCCACCGACTGGCCGTCGATGAGTTCTCGAAGGATCGCTCTGATCTCCTGCTGAGTATAGTTTTTGCGTTCCATGAGACTGAACGTCCTCATATTAATGTTTCTAAATTGCCATCGGACCTCAGCTTTCTTGGGGTCAGATTTAACCCTCCGTTTTCCGGCATGGCCGCCGCGTCATATCCCGGGCAGATTATTGCTGTTTACCAAGCTCATTGACCACGGCCTGAAGGGCGGCAAGGTTTTCCGGGATGGCGCTGCCCGCAATCAAGTCCTGAGAGGCTTTTGCCGCTGCTGCCGGATCGCTGCTTAGCAATTGTTTGGAGGCTGCGATGGTAATGGCGTTATGGATGGAGTAGCTGTGCTGCTGCTGGGAAATGACATTCTGAAGCGCCAGCCCGATCGTGTGGGCCATCTGTTGATATAGAATAGCCATGGCCTCCGCGGGGGCATCGCCAAGTACGCTCAAATTCGTCTGGGCGATGGATCCTGTGACTTGGCTGTTTACATAGGATTCTGACGTCATTACCGCTCTCCTGTTTATTTACTGAAATTCCGGACTGGTTGTTCGAGCGCTATTTTTTCATAGGCGTTTGCGGCGGGATGTGGGATGCCTGATGCGTGGGGGTATGTGTGGACGCATGTGTGGGCGCCACATGGGGGGTATGATAATGTGTTGTTGGTGCGTATCCAGAGCGTGAGAGCAAGCCAGCGGTGCTGCGCCCGGCCGTGGCGGACGATAGCGACAGAAGCGAATTCAGATTCTGCGCTGTTGAGGCGAGGCTGAGACTGTACATATGTTGTTGGTTCGCGACGGCGTTCTGGACAGCCACCCCGACGGCCTGGGCGGTCGTCTGGTACAATGTGCCCATCGATTGCGCGGGCGCAAGACCGATAATCATGGTGTTGGACTGGGTAATGGCATCCGTAATCTGGCTGTTCACCGATTTGACGTGTACTGTATTTCTTTGCGCTGTCATGGGACTATCCTGTTATCATAGCTGCTGGCGGCTCGAATATTGCGCGATTGACCGGCAAAGGCCAAACGGCGCAATATTCGATATACCAATGAGAAGAGAGGTCTTCTCGGGCCGGCGGGGTTAGGTGTTAAACTTTGGAGAGTTTGGATTGCTTTCCTTGAAACTAGCCAGCACGCCTTTCAGTGACGCCATGGTTTCTGCCACGGGATTTCCGCTTAAGACTTCCTGTGTTGCCTTGCCTTCCGCCGCCACATCGAGGGTGTAGAGCATGCTCACTGCTCCCGTTACAACAGCAGAATCGATGGAATTCTTATGCTGTTGATTGGCCACCATGTTCTGCATGGACATACCTGTTGACTGGGCCATCATCTGATAGAGCATGCCCATGGATTCCGCGGGCGCATCGCCCAGAACTTTGACGTTGGTTTGTGTGACAGCGTCAGTAATCTGGCTGTTCATCCAAGTGTTATCCGCCATTATTTAACTCCTTTAATGTTCAATTCGTGAGAAAAATCAAATCAGAATGCGCGAGAGGCCGCCTGAAGTGAGGTGAGGGCCTCGGCAACCGGGTTGCCACCGAGAATCTCAGAGGTTGCTTTCGCATCCGCCGAAGTCGACATGGCGTACAGGACATTCGTACCCTGGGTTGTTACGGCAAGGTCAACCGTGTTGGCGCCCTGCTGGTTCGAGACGGCATTCTGCATGCTTGCGCCGACGACCTGGGCAAATACCTGATAGGCATTTGCCATGGCGATGGATGGTGCGTCACCTAATACGCTTACGTTTGACTGGGTGACTGAATCGGTAATTTGGGCATTGACTGGTGTATCCCCTGGCATGGGTCATTCTCCTTTAATAGTCAGGTAAAAATCCTGTTTAGTGGGTTGTTAAGTTTGTGACTTTTGCTCACTTTGCGCTTTCTTTAATTCAACAATGATAGCCTGAAGCGCGGAGACTATTTCTGCGTTTACATTCCCCGAAAGGATCTCTTCGGAGGCTCTCGCCTCGAGAGAGTCATCCATGCTGTACAGCATGGCGATCCCCTGGGTGACGATGGCGTTGTCGATAGTGTTCATGTTTTGCTGGTTCGACACCGCGTTTTGCATGGACACACCGACGGATTGCGCCATCATCTGGTAGACGGTTCCCATTGACTGGGCCGGGGCGCCACCGACCACTGTTAGATTGGATTGGGTCACGGCATCGGTAATTTGGCTGTTGACCGGGGTGTCGTTTGCCATTGATTAATCCTCTTTTATTCCTGTCATGGTCAATCGGTGGACTGTTTCCTCATTCATGGGAGGAAGACGTTGGCAATTGAGAAAATGTGACGCAGGCATGAGATTTTCTTCTCAAATGTGAGAAAACTCTCATGTGAATTGTGTCAAATTATCTAGATTTGATTGCGTCATCGGAAAGCCGGGTGGCGCGGGCGACAGGTTTTATTTGGTAATCATGGCTCCTATTTCCCGGTATTCTGAGGTTTTTCCGCTGTTATCACAATGATATAGGGAAGTCCTGTTTGAGCGGGGAGAGGGTCAGGAAAGCCCGACTTTTTAAATATTACGCGGATTAGTGCTTCATGACGTTGCGGGATATACCTGCCTAAGCAATTGGTCGCAAAATTCAATAAAAGGAACCTGCAAGGCGGAGGCGTATCCTCCGTCTCGTCAGGGGCTTTCGGGTCATCCGCCCATTTGTTTCACAATCTGGTCCATAGCAGCGGCAGTTGCTGCCACCGCGTCGGCGGTAATTCCGGCAATTTCCTGGCTTGTTTGCGCAGCGAGCGCGGTTCCGCCTGCACTAGTTACTGCGTTCAAGCTTGTCACCGCTGCCTGGGTTTGTGCATTTAGTGCCTGAGTAATAGCGGCCGTTTGCGCGTTATAGGATTCGCCAATCGTCGCCTTCTGCGCGGATATGGAAACAGCTTCCGCATTTTTTAGAGCGGCGAGAGCGGCGGCTCCGGAATTTGTGACACTGTTCATCAGGTTTGAGTTGGCAGTTGCATTCTCAAGCGCGAGACCGGAGGAATGAGCCGCAAACTGATAAAGCAGACCCATTGCGAACTGAGCGGAGTCTTCGATTTTTGTGGGTGAGGTTGACGGAGCGCTATCGCTGCCAGAGGAGGGAGGAGAAGCCATAATAAATATCCAATATGCGTAAATAAAATGAATTAGAATGTATATTAAAAGTTGTAGAAAAATTATTCGCCTGTTTTAGTGGGTGTTGTTTCTTCCACTGTCGTATCGTCTGAATTCGCAGTTGCATCGGGCGTCGCTGCTGCGCTGCTGCTATCATTCGATGTGGCGGACTGCGCGGAATTATCACTGGTACCAGCTGTTGGGGCTTCTGCGCCCGGGTTGATGGTGAGGGACATGAGTTTCTGCAGATAGTCGAGACGCTCTACTGGCGTCATTCTCTCGACTTGGTCCGCCATGCCGGTACGAAGAAGACCACTTGTCCCCGCGGCGACAGCGGCAGTTCCCAGAATATTGAGATGCTGCTGATTGGTCACCGCATTTTGAGAGGCTATTCCCGCTGCATGTGCTAAGTTTAAATACATAGTTGCCATTGACTTTGATGTTGAGCTGCCTATCAATATTTCGTTAGTAGATATTATAGAATTTTTAATTTGATCGTCAGTTTGTGAGCTTGCCATTATTATATTTCCATAAGTAAATAAAATTATATAATTTAAAAATAGATATTTATTAATATAATTCAATTATGAATAAATTAAAAAATATTTATGTATGATTTTATAGAAATTAATACTACATATTTATTGATTTCATACACACGTATAAAATATATTATAAAATAAAATACACTTTAAAAGTGAATTTTTGCCCCTAAATGAAGAGACTGTAAGCGGGTGGCGCAATCGAAAAGTCATCCTTTAGTCATTTTTGTTTTCCACATATTCAAATCTTCTAGGGGGTCATTGTGAATCCGCTCCGGCAAGAACGTACACCTAAACCCGACCATGTCAGCCCGCTATCCATTTCCCAATCCACGATCTCTTATCCCGTCAATCTTTCCATTGCGACCCTGAAAACTGAAATTTCAGAGTCGGATAACTCAGATCAAGACGCAGCGGTGAATTTATCGGCTCCAGCAGTAAGTAAGAAAGATGTTCCCGATGAGTTTTGGGTGGCATGGCACTCCCATAAGGAGTATTTAATAAAACTCAGTATGGTCTGGATGAACGTTAGCCCGGCGGATGCAGAAGATGCGTTCAGTGACGCCACAATTCGCGCTTATGAGAAATATGCTGCCCATGCAGCGCAGATCAGTAATGAGCGAGCCTGGTTCGCGCGTCTTCTGCATAATATCTGTATCGACAAGCATCGGGCCAATAAGCGCGTACGGAATCTTCATGAGAAGGTGAAGGAAATCAATGTTATCGATATGTCCGCCCTTGATACCTTTCAGCTGACCCCGGAAGGAAACCTGTTGAATGCCGAACTTAGCCGTCGACTGCGCGCTGCGATTGAAGCCCTACCTGATCGATTGAAGTCGCCGGTCGTTCTCAGGTTGGTTCAGGGGGAGGAGTATGATGACATTGCCCGTAAACTCGGTATCTCAAACGATAACGTGCGTAAGCGGGTACAACAGGGGCGTAGTCTACTCCGTGAAAATTTAAAGAGCTTTCGCGGCGAGTAAACCCGACAAAAGAGAATAGGTTATTTTATATTCGCTATCGACAGCCCCCCGCCAAATCGGGTAACGATAAGGTGAGTACTTCCGGCCTTGCGCCGTTCTCAAGTAGCTGGGGAGCTATTTTAAATGACAGAAGGTATCGTTCTGCGCGATGAGCGCGCGGACACTTCGCCCATTGTCTCGGACGAAGTTAAATACACAACCTGCTATATGTGCGCCTGCCGTTGCGGGATAAAAGTGCATCTCAAAGATAATCAGATCCGCTATATTGAGGGGAATCCTGATCATCCGGTGAATAAGGGGGTCCTCTGCGCTAAAGGGTCCGCCGGGATTATGCAGCAAAATTCCCCGGCAAAACTTCAAAAGCCGCTCCTGCGCGTGGGCGAGCGGGGCGAAGGAAAGTTCAAGGAAATCGAATGGGAAGAGGCACTTGACCTTGCAACCGAATGGTTGAAGGACGTGCGCGCGGATGATCCGTCAAAACTTGCCTTTTTTACCGGCCGTGATCAATCACAAAGCTTCACCGGCTGGTGGGCGAAGCAGTACGGTACCCGGAATTTTGCCGCCCATGGCGGGTTTTGCTCGGTGAATATGGCTGCTGCGGGGCTTTACTCTATTGGTGGTTCTTTTTGGGAGTTTGGGGAGCCGGACTGGGATCACACCAAATATTTCATGATGTTCGGCGTGGCGGAGGATCATGACTCCAACCCGATCAAGATGGGGCTTGGTCGGCTCAAAACGCGTGAAGAAGCGAAGTTTGTCTCCATCAATCCGGTTCGCAGCGGTTATTCCGCCATTGCTGATGAGTGGATCGGAATTACGCCCGGCACCGATGGTCTCTTTGTCATGGCGATTATTCATGAACTGCTCCGTGCGGAAAAAATCGATTGGGACTATTTGAAACGCTATACCAATGCGTCCTGGCTGGTTATTCAGGCAGAAGGTGACGCGGAAGACGGGCTTTTTGCAAGAAACGCGACGGGGACTACCCTGATTGCCACATCAGAAGGGAAGCTATTGCCGCACAGCGACCGGAAGGCCGATCCTGTACTGGTTGGATCTTATACTCTTCCCTCTGGCAAAAAAGCAGTCCCGGCGTTTCAATTGATGGCGGAACGCTATCTCGATGACGCATATGCGCCGGAGGCTGTCGCGGAACGTGTTGGTATAAAAGCCGCCACCATCCGCCGGATTGCAGCAGAGATAGCAGACGTTGCGTTTGAGCAGGAAATTACTCTCGATATCCCCTGGACGGACTGGGCCGGACGGCCACAAAAATCAATGACAGGTCGGCCGGTTTCGATGCATGCCATGCGCGGTATTTCGGCCCATTCAAACGGCTTTCATACCTGCCGCGCCATTCATCTATTGCAGATGATAATTGGCACAATCGATGTTCCGGGCGGGTTCCGTCATAAGCCGCCTTTCCCGAAACCCTGTCCGCCGGGGCCTTTTCCGGCAGGACAGGAAACAGCTGCGAACACTCCCTTGGACGGTATGCCGCTTGGCTTTCCAAAAGGGCCGGAAGATTTGCTGGTTGATGAGGCGGGTAACCCAAAACGGATTGATAAGGCCTATAGCTGGGAATTTCCGCTATCCGCTCATGGTTTGATGCATAGCGTCATTCATAATGCCTGGGCCGGGGACCCGCAGGAAATCGATGTCCTGTTCATGTATATGTCGAATATGGGCTGGAACAGCACGATGAACGTGCCGGACACCATTCGCTATCTCACAGATAAAAAGCCGGATGGCAGCTACAAAATTCCAAAAATCATTTATTCCGATGCCTATCATTCGGAAACCGTGGCATTTGCTGATTTGATACTGCCGGACACCACCTATCTTGAACGGTGGGACTGCATTTCTCTGCTCGATCGGCCTATTTCCAGTGCCCATGGCGCGGCGGATGCAATTCGCCAACCCATTATTGCGCTCGATCGGGATGTCCGACCGTTTCAGGATGTGATGCTTGATCTTGGGGTTCGGTTGGGGCTTCCTGGCTTTGTCGCTGAGGATGGGGCCGCGCAATTTCCCGGTGGTTACTCTGATTATATCGTCAATCATGAGCGCACACCCGATGTTGGGCCCCTGGCGGGCTGGCGCGGAGAAGATGGATCGGGGCAGGGGCGCGGCGCTGCGAACAGCGCACAGCTTGATGCCTATATCGAGAATGGTTGTTTCTGGGAGAAAAAATTTACGCCGGAGCAGTCCTATTACAAGTTCGCCAATAAATCCTATCTGGAGGAAGCCGTCCATATGGGTTGGCTCGCCATGCCAAGTCCTGTGGTGATGGAGGTTTATTCTGAAACCATGCAGAAATTCCGTCTCGCAGCGCAGGGCTTCGGCGATCGGCAACCGCCAGATCATTTGCGTGAACGCGTATCGACATTCTTTGATCCTTTGCCGCTTTGGTATGCGCCTTTTGCTGATGAAGATAAAGGGGAGGGTTTCCCCCTTCACGCGGTGACCCAACGGCCTATGCATATGTATCATAGTTGGGGTAGCCAGAACGCCTGGCTTCGTCAGATAACGGCACGTAACCCGTTGTTCATACATGCCGATACAGCGGCAGCGAAAGGCATTACCGATGACGACTGGCTCTGGGTAAGCTCTCCCTTTGGTAAGGTGAAGGCACAGGCGAAGCTGATGCGCGGCGTTAATCCGCATACGGTTTGGACCTGGAACGCTATCGGGAAGCGCAAAGGGGCATGGAACCTTAAAGAGGATGCCCCGGAGGCCACAAAAGGCTTTTTGCTGAACCATATTATATCCGAATTATTGCCCCCGCGCGAAGACGGCTATCGTTATTCAAACTCCGATCCGGTGACAGGACAGGCGGCATGGTACGACTTGCGGGTTAGTATTGAGAAATGCGACGAAGCCGATTTTGGGGAGACAGAACCAATGTTCGAGGCGCAAGGCAGTGCCGGACTCCCCGAACCGACGGAGCTTTTACGTTATGGCGCGGACCTCAAAGGGGCAGAGAGTAACCTAGACCCGGTGCCGATGAAGGATTGGATTGGAAACCGGACGGAAAACGCCGGACAGGGCAGCGGTATTAAGCCCGGCCACGGCAACCAGATTGACGATGCACCCGCCAAGGCGGAGGAAACAGAATGACATCCCTTCCGACAACACCACCTAAGAAAAAGCTCGGCCTTGTGATCGATCTCGATATTTGCGTTGGTTGTCATGCCTGCGCGGTTAATTGCAAGGAATGGAATACCGGTGGGCATTCAGCGCCCCTTACAGACATAGATCCTTATGGTGCGGATCCAACAGGCGTTTGGTTCAACCGTATCCACAGTTTTGAGGTGGAGAATGAGGAAACGGGCGGGCGTACGGTCCATTTCCCAAAAAGCTGCCTGCATTGCGAGGATGCGCCCTGCGTGACCGTCTGTCCGACCGGCGCGTCCTATAAGCGGGAGGAAGACGGCATCGTGCTCGTCAATGCGGATCATTGCATTGGCTGCAAGCTCTGTTCCTGGGCCTGCCCCTATGGCGCACGGGAGTATGACGAGGATGCGGGGGTGATGAAGAAATGCACACTCTGTGTCGATAAAATTTATAACCCGAACTTGCCCGAAGAATCTCGCGTGCCTGCCTGTGTCTCTACTTGTCCGGCAGGCGCGCGTTCCTTCGGTGATCTCGGTGATCCCGACTCGGACGTGAGTAAACTCGTCGCGAAGCGTAGCGGTTACGACTTAATGCCCGAGCAGGAATGCAAGCCCACCAATAAATACTTGCCGCCCAGGCCGAAAAAACTGGGGAACGACGGGCCGCCACCAGAGCTTGCCCCGGTTGCCGATAGTTCGGCGGGTGTCATCGCCCGTTGGGTCGACAAGTTTCTTTCCGCGTAATAGAGGCCAAAATGCATCCGGCAAAATCGGTAATTTTCTTCACAACAGCATCCGGCGCAGGGTATGGGCTGCTCGCGCTCCTGATAGCGGGGAATGTCCTCGGCGTTGTTCCCGCTCATTTCTGGCTGGCTTTTATCGGCTATGCGGTTAGCTATGTGTTGATCACGGGCGGACTTCTTTCTTCGACCTTTCACCTCGGCCATCCGGAGCGGGCATGGCGCGCATTGACACAGTGGCGTTCTTCCTGGCTCAGTCGAGAAGGGGTGATGGCAATCCTGACCTTTATTCCGACGGGGCTATATGCGCTTCATCAACTCTTTTTCCCGGACATGATGCAGGGAATTATGGGGCTGGTCGGCATTCTCGGTGTGATTTTCTGTATCGTGACGGTTTATTGCACAGCGATGATATATGCCAGCTTGAAACCTATTCACGCCTGGTCGAACAACTATGTCCCGGCGGGCTATTTACTGCTCGCCCTGATGAGCGGGCTGCTGCTGTTGAATGTCCTGCTGGCACTCTGGGGGACTACAGAAACGTCTCTGCAGCTTGCCACCTTGCTGGTCCTCGGGATCGCTTTTGCGTGGAAGATTACCTATTGGCGTTTCCTCGATAGCAGCAAGAGTATATCGACGCCCGAGAGTGCAACGGGGCTGGGTGAGTTTGGTGCCGTGAAACTGTTCGAGGCGCCGCATACGGAGGCAAACTATCTCATGAAGGAGATGGGCTTTAAAATCGCCCGGAAGCATTCCGCGAAACTCCGTCTGATCACTTTATTGGCAGGCTTTGTTGCTCCCATTTTATTGATATTAATCAGTCTTTTCTTCGGGACTGTTGGAACGGGAGTTTTACTGACCCTTGCTATTCTTTCTGCGGCGATTGGCTTGGTAACAGAACGCTGGCTCTTCTTCGCGGAGGCACGGCATACCGTTGGCCTCTATTACGGCGCATCCCACGCATAAAAAAAGGCCGGTAAAAACCGGCCTTTTTCAATTTTACTGCCACGGATTATCAGCCAGCGCGCTTAAATTTCTGCTGGCGAGCATTTGAACGTTTATGCGGCGCATCTGCAGTCGGGTGTGCGGGTTTGCCAGACTTAAATCCCGGTTTGCCTTTATTCTTGCTGACGGTCTTCTTCGGACGTTTGCGAAATGGCTTAACATCGCCCGATGGTAATGCGTCACGCTTGGCACCCGAAGGAGGTCCATTTCGCCGCGAACGATGCTTTTTCTGATCGGGTTTGGCCGTTGGTGCGGGGAAGGGATGATCTTCATCGATACGTACCTTTTGCTTGATGGTTTGTTCTATGTTTCTCAGCAGGTTGCGTTCACGCGGCTCACAGATTGAAATCGCGATGCCGCTCGCGCCGGCGCGACCCGTCCGTCCGACACGGTGAACATAGTTCTCCGCTTCCATCGGCAGGTCATAGTTGATGACATGGGTAATGCCATTGACGTCAATCCCACGCGCGGCAACGTCTGTTGCCACCAGAACTGAAAAACGACCGTTCTTGAAGGAACGAAGCGTGCGTTCGCGTGCGCGCTGCTGCATATCACCATGAATGGCAGATGCCTTGATGCCTTCAACCTGTTCTTCGATTTCCCGGGCGAGGGTATCGCAGGTCGCCTTGGTGCGAACAAAGACAAGAACCCGATCTTTATCGCCAACACCAAGGAGATGCATCAGCAGCTCTTTCTTGTCATGGCCGCGCACCATCAGGACCGAATGATCGATGGTTTCGGCAACGGCCGTCTTGCGCTGAATTTCAACATACTCCGGATTTGTCAGGAGTTTTTCAGAAAGCCGCTTGATGGCCGCGCTCATGGTGGCGGAAAACATCACGGTCTGATGCTCTTCCGGCAGTTTGTCGGCGATAAAGGTCACATCCTCGATAAAGCCCATGTCCAGCATGCGGTCGGCTTCGTCCAGAATAAGCGTTTCGACATTATCAAGCTGGACAGTGCCGCGCTTCATATGGTCCATCATCCGGCCAGGTGTTGCCACCATGATATCGACACCGCGGGAAAGCTGTTGCAACTGCGGACCGTAAGGCGCGCCGCCATAGACGACTGTGTGGAACAGCTTCATGCCGCGCGTAAAGACACGGATGCAGAGTCCGATCTGGTTGGCAAGTTCCCGTGTGGGCGCAAGAATGACGGCTGTCGGACGGTTCGGTTTTGGCTTGCGGCGGTCATGCTGCAACCGCTGCAGGAGCGGGAGCACAAAGGCGGCCGTCTTGCCTCCTCCTGTTTCGGCAATGCCCATCAGGTCGAGCCCGTCCATTAGCGCCGGAATGGTGCGCTTCTGAATTTGCGTTGGTTCGGTAAACCCCTGTTTGTCAATTGCACGCAATAGCGGCCCAACAAGGTTGAGCTCGGTAAACTCGGTCATATAACTTAAATCCTCAAAAAATAACTATCCATCGTTGCCACTCGGTGCAGGGCAACATAACAAGGCCAAAAAAGGTGAGAACCGTTTCTCCTTTGACCTTGGCGTCGATCATCTTGAGGAAGATCTGACTGTCAGCAGCGATCAAACGCTGTGGAAATACTGTTCATATACCTGATGATTGGATTTAACGGCTTTGGGCCATTAGCACCACGATGCCAAATGCAAAAAAGCATTGTGCACTGCACATATGCGCAGACTTGCATTAAATGTCAAGAAATTATGGGCCTTATGGTTAATTGTCCTGAATTAGAGAAAACCCTTGATTTCCGCCTTTCTTTGGCGTTTACAGTCCCGTACTATTAAGCACGAATGCTAAAGTAAGCTGCCGTGCAGCAAAAAGGGGTAGTTATGGATTTACAAGAGATAATGGACGAAGTCGTCCTTATTATCACGCAATACGGCCTCGACGTGATTGGCGCGTTGGTCATCTTGCTGATCGGCTATATCGTCTCGCGGCGAGTGCCGGTCATTTTAACAAAGATCATGAACAAGCGCGGTATTGATCCGACGGTGAGTGGCTTCCTTGGCAGCCTGACACGCTTTGCCATACTGGCGATCACCCTGCTTCTGGTTCTCGCGCAGTTTGGCGTTCAGACGGCCAGCCTGATCGCGGTTCTGGGTGCGGCGGGCCTCGCCATTGGCCTCGCGTTGCAGGGCACGCTCAGTAATGTCGCAGGTGGCGTCATGCTGCTTATCTTCCGCCCGATGAAGGTGGGACAATATGTCGAGGTTGCGGGCCATGGCGGCACGGTTAAGGCTGTCAGCTTGTTCACGACGGAATTGGCGACGCCGGATAATATCCAGGTGATCATTCCTAACGGCTCGGTCTGGGGAAGCGCAATCCGCAACTTCAGCTTCCACCCCACACGGCGGATGGATCTGGTTATGGGCATTGCCTATGAG
Organism: Sneathiella sp. HT1-7; assembly: GCF_020731145.1. Taxonomy (GTDB): domain Bacteria; phylum Pseudomonadota; class Alphaproteobacteria; order Sneathiellales; family Sneathiellaceae; genus Sneathiella. The sequence goes on from NZ_JAJFZN010000003.1 coordinate 775,409, forward strand.
GATGATATCGATAAAGCACAGAGTGTCATGCTCAAGCTGATCGAGGCGGATGAACGGTCCCTCAAGGATCCGGCACCGTTGATCGAGATTGTGGAACTCGCGGATAGCTCAGTGAACTTCACCGTGCGAGTCTGGTGCGATAACGCCAATTACTTTCCGCTTAAATTTGCGCTCACCAAAGCGTTCAAGCAGGCGTTCGATAAGGAAGGTATTTCTATTCCGTATCCGCAACGCGATGTGCATTTGATCAAGGAAGACTGATCCTGTAAAAACCGTCCCGCCATGCCGGGGCGGTTTTTATCCTTGATAATGGTCCATGCCGTATTTCTTCCAGAAGAAGTGGCGGGCATTGACTAGGAAGGCCGTACTCCAGCCGAAGAGGATAATGCCGCTCACCGCCTGAAGTGAGGAGGTAAGGTTCCATTTATGACTGAGTACAACATCGCCGTAGCCAAGAGTCGTATAGGTCACGGTGGAAAAGTAAATCGCCTCGCTCAAGCCACTGAGTTCCCCGCTGAAATAATAGAAAAAACCCCAGAGCCAGGCTTCGATGGTGTGTGCCGCGAACAGGCCGAGCACCACGACAATCATAATCACGATATGGCCATAGACCGGCAGACGTCGATCCCATTTTGGGCCAATGTTTTTCAGTCGACGGAGTAGTAGTTCGAGACAGATTGCATGATTGACCACGCATAAGATAATCAAGGTTGTCCCGACAACGAGTTGGATGAACATAAGGCTTTCTCCTGTGACGATATCAGCATGGAGGCAGCCTATCTCGCTGCCCGGATCATATCAGCGGCTTTCTCACCGATCATGATTGTCGGCGCGTTGGTATTGCCACCTATGACAGTTGGCATAATAGACGCATCGGCAATGCGCAAGCCGTCAACGCCATGAACCTTCAATTCCGGATCAACAACGGCCATGGGATCGGTGCCCATCTTGCAAGTTCCCACAGGATGATAGACTGTATCAGCACGGCTCCGAACGGCATCCTCAATGGCATCATCAGAGGCCATATCGACGGGATAGAGCGGTCGGCCTCGATAGGGATCGAACGCGGGCGCGTCTAAAATCTTTTGCGTCATCTTCACGCCCTTGATCAATGTTTCCACATCCTCCCGTTCAGATAGGAAGTTAGGATCGATCAAAGGCGCTTCGAGCGGATCATCGTTGTTGAGCCCGACATGCCCCCGGCTTTTGGGCCGGAGCACGCAGACATGGCAGCTATAGCCATAGCCGAGATGCATTTTTCGTGCGTGATCATCGACAATACCGATCACGAAGTGAAGCTGAATATCCGGACGGGCTAAGTTGGGGTCGGTTTTAAGGAAGCCGCCACGCTCCGCCAAGGGGGAGGAAATAATGCCCGTCCGTTTTTTTCGCCATTCAAAAATCCCACGGGTCAGGTTCACTACGGTGCTAAATGATATCCCCAGCGTTTCACGGGAGGAGGATTTATGGGACACGACATAGTCAATATGATCTTGAAGATTTCGTCCAACGCCCGGCAATTCATGCACAACCTCGATCCTGTGCTTTTTAATTTCCTCCGCCGGACCAATTCCGGAAAGGAGCAGGAGCTGAGGCGTGGCGAAGGCGCCGCCCGCGAGGATAATCTCCTTTTCCGCCCTGATTTCAACCGCCTTGCCATCCTTGATATAGGCAATCCCGACGGCTTTTTTTCCTTCCATCAAAATCTTGCTCGCACGGGCATGGGTAATAATATGTAAGTTGGGGCGATTAAGGTTAGGTGTTAGATAGCCTTTTGCCGCGCTCCATCGCTCGCCATTTTTCTGGGTGACCTGATAGGCGCCGAGACCTTCTTGTGTCTCACCGTTAAAATCCTGTGTTGTCGGCATCTGGACCTGCATTGCAGCATCCATGAAGACATCACCGATCGGCATATTGGACCTTAACTCCGCGACATTCAGCGGGCCACCCGTCCCATGAAAATCATCCGGGCCACGCTCGTTATTCTCCGCCTTTTTGAAATAGGGAAGCACGTCGTTAAACGCCCAGCCTGAATTACCCATAGCCGCCCAGTCATCATAATCGTTGGGATGTCCGCGCACATAGAGCATGGCATTGATGGAGCTGGAGCCGCCAAGGGTTTTCCCGCGCGGTTGATATCCCTTGCGTCCCTTAAGGCCCGGTTGTGGCACGGTTTGATATGCCCAATTATTAAACTTGCGGGGCAGCATTGCGGCAATACCGATCGGGGCATGAATCAGAATGCTTTTATCAGGTCCGCCGGCCTCCAGCAGGCAGACCTGTATTTTCGGATCTTCAGTGAGGCGGCTTGCCACCACGGCCCCGCCGGAGCCTCCACCGACGACGATATAATCAAATATTTTTTTCCCTCCCGTTTTATATGTTGCTTGCTGTGCCTCACTCTTCGGGGAGGTTGCGCAGCTCCGCAATTACGCTTCTCGCGAATTCATTGATCCTGAGTTCCGGGAAGTCGGCCGTGGTATCGATCAGAGCGTTGACGTCTTTTTCGAGAATGCCGATGGTGTTGATCATCGAATATCCTTCCTTCGCCCAGGAAATTTTATCCAGGTTATCGCCGAACCAGGTTCCGCCGGAACTACTGCTCGCCACCTCCAGCAAGCGGTCCCGCGGGAAACCGAGGGCGTCGGCGGCATTGAGTATCTCCCGCACGGCAACGACGGAACTTGCCGCCAGCATATTGTTCAGTACCTTGCACATCATGCCCTGGCCCAGTGGCCCAAGATAGTTGATTTCGTTCCCCATGGCATTAAAGGCGGGCATTGCTGTTGAGATCACATCCGGCTCCCCGCCGAGCATAAAGGTGAGGGTGCCTTCCTCTGCACGGAACGGCGCGCCGGACATTGGCGCATCGATAAGTTGGGTTCCGGCGGGGACGGCTTTGCGCAAGTTCGTGATCATTTTCGGCGAAAGAGTGGAACTGATGACCAGGGTTTCAGGGTAGGAATCACCGGCGAAAAGGCCATCAGATCCAAAACAAAGTTCTTCCGTTTGTGGCCAATCACGGACGACAGAGATAACAACCGGGCATTTTGCGGCGAGAGCCCGGGCGGTTTCCAGCATACGGTCGGCAAAATTGCCAAACTCCTCTGCTGGACGTACGTCATAGCCATAAACGTTAAAACCAGATTGCAGCAGGTTCTTCGCCATTGGCAGACCCATTTCCCCGCAGCCCGCTACGCCGATTGTCGGTTTAATCGTCATCGCAATTCCCCTCAATGGTTTTAAAAACTATAGCCGGTTCAGTGAGGAGCGTCATCCTTTCTTATATATATGCGCGCGAGGGCAGCTGTATATTGGCTCCCTTTGTTCGGATGAATTGGATCTTTTTAAAAGACCAATTTTGCGTCATGTTAGAATAACTGAAATTTTGCGATTATTGCGATGAGGATAAAGCCATGTCTCTTGAACTTGCCAGTGTTTGCCCGCTTGATTGTCCCGATACCTGCAGTCTTTCCGTGACAGTGGAAGAGGGTAAGGTCGCGAAGGTGCGGGGCTCAACCGCTAATCCGCTCACAAATGGTGTCGTCTGCAACAAAGTTGCGCGCTATTACCCGGAATTTGTGCATGGCAAGAACCGACTGACCTACCCGATGAAGCGTGTCGGTCCAAAAGGCGGGGAGGCGTTCGAGAGAATTTCCTGGGAAGAAGCCCTCGATACGATTTATGAAAATTTCTCCAAAATAATTGAAGAACACGGACCGCAGGCGATCATTCCCTATAACTACGCCGGGCCGCATGGCCTGCTGGCGATGGGATCGATGGATTTGCGTTTTTTCCATCGCTTGGGGGCATCAATCCTTTTCCGGCGCGCCATGTGCGGCGGCGTGAAATCCGAGGCATTCAAAGGAACCTTCGGCGCGGCGACGGCAATGCAGCCTGAGCAATGCGCGAAATCGAAGTTGATTGTCGTCTGGGGTAATAACGTCACCTATTGCAATCTGCACCTCGCGCCGATCATCAAAAAGGCAAAGGCGGAGGGAGCCAAACTTGTCGTGATCGATCCAAAACGGATCAAGATCGCGGAACAGGCGGATATGTACCTGCCCGTGAGGCCGGGCATGGACCTGATCCTCGCATGGGCCATCGCGGTGGAATTGGAACGCATCGGTGGCTTTGATCAAACCTTTATCGACGAGCATGTCGAAGGGGCCGAAGAGTTCATGGCGGAAGCGCGTAAATACACAATCGAACAATCGGCGGAACTTTGTGGTGTTTCGGTTGAAGACATAAAGGCCTTTGCGCAGCTCTATAAGGAAACGGCTCCGGCATCGATTTCAGTTGGCAACGGGATTGAGCGAAACCGCAACGGGGGTAATGGCATTCGGGCAATTTTCGCGCTGCCTGCACTTGCGGGCAAATTCGGTGTTGCGGGTGGTGGCCTTGTTGGCGGCTCCGGAAATCTGTTTCCGAAAACCTTGGCCAAGCTGCAACGGCCGGACCTGATCCCGGAAGGAACCCGCACGCTTAATATCATCGATATTGGGCGGCATCTGGTGGAGGATGATCTGGATATCCCGTTGAAGGGTATCTTTATCTATAACCACAATCCGGTGGTTGTCTCGCCGGACCAGAATGTGACGAAGAAGGGTCTCTCGCGGGAGGATATCTTCACCGTTGGGTGCGATGTCGCCATGACCGACAGCATGAAATATTGCGATATCATTCTGCCCGCCGCTACTCATTTCGAGCATGACGATATTTTTGGCGCCTATGGTCAGCCCTATCTGCAGCGGGCGGAGCCGGTGATTGACCCGGTTGGGGAATCGCTTCCCAATACGGAAATTTTTCGTCGTCTCGCCGCGCGGTTCGGTTTTAATGAGGATATTTTCAAGGCGACGGACAAAGAACTGATTGATGATGCCATCGACAATAATGATCCGCGGCTGAAAGGTTACAAACCCAGTGAAATTCCAGTTGGTACCGCACTCTCCATGGAAAGGAATGGGGAAGACACTATCCTGTTTCAGAATGCCATGCCGGGCACACCCAGTGGCAAGGTTGAGCTTAAATCGGGGTATTTGAAGGAGGCGTTTGGCGAAGAAATACCGACCTACCATCCGGTTGAGGCTAATTTCCCGCTGTCTCTTGTCACGCCATCGTCGAACAAGATGGTTACTTCCACCTTTGGCGGCGTGAAGGCGAACGATGATGTGCCGGAGCTGGAAATGCATCCGATAGATGCCAAACAGCGCGGGTTCAGCGATGGTATTCAGGTTAAGGTATATAATGACCTTGGCGAAGTCTTTCTGCCGCTTAAAATAAGTGACAATGTCCGTCCCGGCGTGCTCTATTCTCCGAAAGGGTCTTGGTTCAAAACAACGACAAATGACCAGACGGTTTCGGCTCTTGCTCCGACATTCAAGGCGGACCTCTCCGAGGGAGCTTGCTTCAATGATTGCCGGGTAGAGGTTGTCGCCGTTTGAAGATGGGAGGCGGCGGCATGAGTGATAATGATGAAAAGAAACGTCACGCGACGGGTGGTTGCCTCTGTGGCGGCATCCGTTTCGAAATTTATCAGCCGCTTCGCCCCGTTGTCGTCTGTCATTGCAAGCAATGTCGGCAGACAGCGGGTTATTTCAACGGCTTTACGGTGACGCTCCCGGAAAATCTTGTCTTCATCAATGACGACACATTGACTTGGTATGAGTCATCGGAAGAAGCCAAACGCGGATTTTGCAATAAATGCGGCTCCAGCATTTTCTGGACATACAAGTCCGGTGGCAATATGGGCGTTGCGCCGGGCTCCCTCGATGAACCGACGGGCCTCAGGACAGCGATGCATATCTTTACCGAATTCGCCGGTGATTATTACGAAATTACCGATGGATTGCCAGAACGTCCGGGACAGCGTCACCCTGACGATATTCTGGAGCCCGGCTGAAATACCGCTGGCCATCTGCCCCTGATTTCCGTTAGAAATCAGACTATTCAACGGATGGGGAAAAGATGGTTCAGGATGCGCGACTATTTTTAACGGACCTTTTCGCAGCGGCGACTGCTGCCGCAGATCCGCGCGAGACCCTTTTCCAGCATTTACCTCCGTTGCCGAAGGGCCGCACGGTCGTTATCGGCGCGGGCAAGGCCGCGGCCTCCATGGCGCAGGCGGTGGAGGAGAACTGGAAGGGCCCGCTTGAAGGTCTCGTCATCACCCGATATGAGCATGGCTTGCCCTTAAAGAAAATCAAAGTGGTAGAGGCGGGGCATCCGGTCCCTGATAAAGAGGGGGCTGAGGCCGCGAATGATATTCTCCGTTCGCTGGAGGGACTCACTGAAGATGATCTGGTGCTCTGCCTGATTTCGGGCGGCGGCTCATCTTTGCTCGCGAAACCAGGCGACGGGATCACGCTGGAGGAAAAGAAAGCCGTCACCAAGGCGCTGCTGGCCTCCGGTGCGAATATTACCGAGATGAATACCCTGCGCAAGCATCTCTCCGCCATCAAGGGCGGGCGGCTCGCTGTTGCGGCCTATCCGGCCAAGGTCGTCACCCTGATGATTTCCGATGTGCCGGGCGATGATCCGGCAGTGATCGCCTCCGGCCCGACGGTGCCGGATGCGACAACCTCCGCGGATGCGCGGGCGGTTCTTGAAAAATACAACATCGATATTCCGCCCTCCATCGACGCCTATCTCAACAGCCCGGCCTCCAAAACGCCGGAACCGGATCATCCGGCCTTCGCAAACGCGCAGTCGATCATGATTGCCACACCGCAGGCGTCCCTGCGGGCTGCCGCTGACCTTGCCGGGTCAAACGGGATCACGCCGATTATTCTCGGCGACAGTATCGAGGGGGAGGCGCGGGATGTTGCCTCTGTCATGGCTGCCATCGCCCGTCAAGTCAAGTTGTATGACCAGCCTGCGGCAAAGCCCTGTGTACTGATTTCAGGCGGGGAGACGACGGTAACGGTAAAGGCAAACGACGGCGATACAGGGCGCGGCGGTCGCAACTGTGAGTTCCTGCTCGCCCTCGCACTTCATCTGAACGGCCTTGGCGGCGTCTATGCGCTTGCCTGTGATACGGACGGGATTGACGGTACGGAAGATAACGCCGGCGCAATCATCACACCCGATACCTTGAAGCGCGCAAGTGAAGCTGGGCTAAACGCGAAGGAATATCTCGCCCGACATGACAGCTATTGCCTGTTTGATGCCCTTGGCGATCTTATCAAGACCGGACCGACCAGAACAAACGTCAACGATTTCCGGGCGATCCTTATCCTCTGATTATATCTGCTTTCCCATCAACACAACAAGAAGGGCGCGGGCTTCTTCTGTGCCGCTATTTGCGATTTCGTGAGGTTGATCGGCGGCGTATCGAGCTGTCTCACCCGGGCTAACCTTTTCGACTTCATTTCCTGCTGTCACGGTGAGTTCCCCGCTAAACACCGTCAAATGCTCCGTTGTTCGCGCGGTATGGGCGCTTGACGTCATCTTGCCGCCGGGCTTGATAACGACGTCATACCATTCCATATCATTCACAAGGCTGGCGGGGCCAAGTACTTTCAGACTGTAATGCCCCTTCGCGTCGTTAAGGACGGGGATTGACGCGCCGCGTATAACCGTCAGGCTATGGGTCGGGTCATCGCCGCGTACAATATCATCGATGGTGACGCCCAACGCTTCGGCTAACCGCCAGACGGTGGCAAGGGTCGGGTTGGTTTCGTTCCGCTCGATCTGGGAGACCATGGACTTCGACACACCGCAGACCGCCGCAAGCTGATCGAGGGTGAGTTGCTTCTCTTTGCGCAGGCGATTTACGGTCGCACCAACGGCAGGAGGATTATTTAGTGTTTCTGACATATTTCCAGTTGACAGGAATTAAATCCAATATAGTTTACAAAATACAGTATAACGGATTTTTTTCCAATTGCTAGAAAATAGGTGTTCCATGTTCACAATAGCCAAAACCGAAGCCGCCCGCGGTATCTGGTCCGCGTTTAAAGATCCCTTGAACGAACCGGCGCGCGGTATGGTCATGGTAGATGTGATCGCGGCCGGAATTTGTGGCACCGACTATCATATCTATAGCTGGGATGCCTGGTCGGCTGGGCGGATCAAGACTCCGATGACAATTGGCCACGAATTTGTCGGCCGTATCTCTGCGGTTGGCGAGGGCGTCACGGGATATGCAATCGGTGACCGCGTATCCGCTGAATGCCACATCTCTTGCGGGGAATGCCATTTTTGCCGTACGGGAAATGCCCATATCTGTGAGAAGACGAGCATTATCGGCGTTGACCGCCCCGGAGCCTTCGCCGAGCAGGTTGAGATTCCGGCGAGCAATCTCTGGCGTGTGCCGGACGCGATCCCGGATAACCACGCCGCCGTCTTTGACCCTGTCGGAAACGCTATGCATATGGTCGCTACCGCGAAAGTTACGGCAAGGAATGTTCTTATTGTCGGCGGCGGTCCGATCGGCCTGTTCGCAGCAGCCATTGCCAAAGCCCATGGCGCGCGAACGGTGATGTTGCAGGAGCCGAACCAGGCGCGTGCAGCGATTGCAAAAAGCCTTGATCTTGATCTCGTCGTTAATCCGCGTGATCTCGATTGCGCCGCTCAAATCCTTGATGTTACGGAGGGACATGGTCCGGAAGTGGTGCTGGAGGTGAGCGGAAGTGGTTTGGCGTTGAACGCCGCACTCGACATTGCTGCGCCCGGTGCCATTGTTGCGCTTCTCGGTATTCCGGCGGGGCTGGTCGAACTCGATCTGGGCGCGAAAGTTGTTATGAAAGGTGTCAGCCTGATCGGTGTTACCGGGCGGCGCATGTATGAAACCTGGTATCAGGTGGAGGCCTTCATGCTCAAAAATCCGGACCTGATGGAGAAAGTAATTACCCATGTTCTCCCGGCAACGGATTTCAAGCGTGGTTTTGAACTGATGGATGAGGGAGCTTGCGGCAAGATCGTCCTTGACTTCCAAAAGATAGAGCAAAGATTACCTATATGACGAATAACCTGATTAATCGACTCACGGCGGATCTTGCCGCTGCCGACCGAAATGGAACCTACAAGAAGCTGAAAACCATCGAAGGACCGATCGGTGACCGCATCCGGCTGAAAGATATCGGTGAGGTCACGCTTCTATCTTCAAATGATTACCTTGGCTTCGCAAATCATCCGGTTGTCGTTGAGGCTGCGCGTGATGCCCTGTTGAGATACGGGGCGAGCACGGCGTCTGTCCGCTTTATTTGCGGGACGCAGGATGTGCATCAAACTCTTGAAACTGATCTCGCGCGGTTTCACGGAACTGAAGAGGCGCTCACCTATTCGTCCTGTTGGGCTGCCAACACAGGTTTGTTTGCCGCAATCTGTGGGGCTGGCGATGTGATCCTGTCAGACGAGTTGAACCATGCAAGCCTGATCGATGGTATTCGCGCGACCACGAAGGATGTGGTGCGAGGTGTCTATAAACATAGCGATATGGCGGATCTGGAAGCGAAACTCCAAAAACATATTGATGCGCCGTCGCGACTTATTGTGACCGATGGGGTTTTCTCCATGGAAGGGGACATCGCGCCGCTTGACAAAATTGTCGCCCTTGCGGAGAAATATGACGCGCTTGTCGTGCTTGATGATAGTCACGGACTTGGTGTTATGGGCGAGACGGGCCATGGCACGGCGGAACATTTTGGCGTTATGGACCAGATTGATATTTTCACCGGTACGCTTGGCAAGGCGCTTGGTGCCGGTACAGGTGGCTTTGTTGCGGGGCCAATTGCCATTACCGAGACATTGATCCAGAAATCGCGCCCGCATCTCTTTTCAAATGCCTTGCCCGCGAGTGTCGCCGCGGCGGGCAGCAAATCGATCGAACTGCTCGAAGCGGACCCAAAACGGGTGCAAGCCCTGCAACGCAAGGCCGCAGGCTTCCGCGCGCGGTTAAAGGCGCTTGGGTTGAATCCGCTTGAGGGCGACAGTGCCGTGGTGCCGGTAATCGTCGGTGAAACGGCGACCGCGATCCAACTTGCGGAAGAGATGCTGAATAAGGGTATCTTCGTTACCGGTTTCGGTTTCCCCGTTGTGCCAGAAGGGCAAGCCCGGCTTCGGTTCCAGATTTCTGCGTCCCATTCAGCGGCGGAGTTGGAAGAGGCCGCCTCAGCGCTCTCAAACCTTCTACTCAAATCATCCGCCGCATAAAAAAGAGTGGCGTGGTTGTTTTAGTCAGTGTCGTCCTTTAAACAGGGAGGGTAGCGGGAGCCATCTATACTTGGCTCCCTTATTTTTGTGTAAACCAGGACCGGAGCAATGGCGGGACATCAGGCATTTGACTATGTGATTATCGGGGCAGGCTCCGCTGGTGCCGTGCTTGCGAATCGCCTGAGCGAAAACCCGGAAATCTCTGTCCTGTTGCTGGAAGCGGGCGGGGCCGGGCCCTGGTGGGACTGGCGCATTCATATGCCTTCGGCTTTAAGCTATCCAATGCATTCCGCGTCGCTTGCCTGGCAGTATTACACCGAACCGCAGGAACAATTGAACGGCCGGAAAATATATTGGCCGCGCGGGAAGGTGCTGGGCGGTTCCTCAGCGATTAACGGCATGTGTTATGTGCGCGGCAATGCACTTGACTACGACGGCTGGGCCCAAGACCCGGGATTAAAGGATTGGTCTTACGCCAATTGCCTGCCGTATTTCAAAAAAGCCGAGACCTATGATCGCGGCGCGGATGCCTACAGGGGCGGGGAAGGTCCGCTCAATGTATCCGTGGGCCCTTGTGAAAACCCTCTCTATCACGCCTGGATGGAGGCGGGGCAGCAGGCTGGCTATCCCTTCACCGAGGATATGAACGGCTTTCAGCAGGAAGGCGTCGGCCGCATGGACATGACCGTGCATCAGGGCAAGAGATGGAGCACGGCGCTTGCCTATCTCCAGCCAGCAATGGACCGGCAAAACCTGACAATCCTGACCGGCGCCAATACCCGCCGCATCCTGTTTGAGAAAACCCGTGCAACCGGCGTTGAATACCATCGCGGCGGTATCCTGCATCAGGTGACGGCGGTGCGAGAGGTTATCTCGGCCGCCGGCGCGATCAATTCGCCGCATTTGTTAATGATCTCTGGCATTGGTCCGGCGGCGGCGCTTCAAAATTTCGATATTCCGGTGATCGCCGATCTGCCCGGTGTCGGGCAAAATTTGCAGGATCATCTGGAACTCTATGTGCAGCAGGAATGTACACAGCCGATCACGCTTTATAAGGTGATGTCACCGCTCGCCAAAATGAAGGTCGGGCTGGAATGGATGTTGCTCAAAAAAGGTCTGGGGGCGACCAATCATTTTGAGGCAGGCGGCTTTATCCGGAGCGAGCCGGGCGTCGAATATCCCAATTTGCAATATCACTTCCTTCCTATGGCGGTGCGCTATGATGGGGGCAACCCGACGGACCGACATGGTTATCAGGCGCATGTAGGGCCGATGCGGTCGACCAGCCGGGGGCATATGACTCTAAAAAGTGGGAATATCGACGATGCGCCGATCCTGCAGCCCAACTACTGTGAGACGGAACAGGACCGCCGCGAGTTGCGCGACGGGGTGAAGTTGACGCGGGAAATCTTCGCACAAGCCGGTTTCGATCCCTATCGCGGGGCAGAACTGGCACCGGGGCCAGAGGTCAAGACCGATGCCGAGATCGACGCCTTTGTGCGCGAGACGGTAGAAACCGCCTATCATCCGAGTTGTACATGCAAAATGGGTAGTGATGACATGGCGGTTGTCGATGGCGCAGGGAAAGTCAATGGTATAGAAAACTTGCGTGTGGTCGACAGCTCCATCATGCCGCATATCACCAGCGGAAACCTGAACGCACCCACGATTATGATCGCAGAGAAAATTGCGGATGCCATCAAAGGTATTCCGGCACTTCCGCCAAGTGAAGCCCCGGTTTATCGGGCGGTCAACTGGGAAACGAGCCAGCGATAAAAATTTAAACACCGATCCTTTTTAAGGAAAGATGATGAGCAGACCGAAAAAATTACAGCTTTATATCGACGGAAAGCTGCAAAAGGCAATTTCCGGCAAAAGCTTCACGAATTATAACCCGGCAACGGGCGCGAAGCTCTCTGAAGTAGAGCAAGCGGGCCGTCGTGATGTCGAGAAGACGGTGCTGGCGGCACGGCGGGGATTTCAGGAATGGTCCGCTCTGTCCGGAACGGAGCGCGGACGCGTCCTCAAGAAAGCGGCCGACATCCTGCGGGAACGGCGGATGGAACTCGCCGAGATCGAGGTGATGGATACCGGAAAGCCGATTGCGGAAGCGCCGGAGGCGGACATCGACAGCGGCGCCGATGCGTTTGAGTTTTTCGGCGGGCTCGCCGCCGATATCAAGGGGTCGCACCATGATCTGGGGTCGGACGCCTTTGCTTACACCCGCCGCGAACCGCTCGGCATCTGTGCCGGAATTGGCGCCTGGAACTATCCGCTGCAGATCGCCTGCTGGAAAACGGCACCGGCACTCGCCGCCGGAAATTCGATGATTTTCAAGCCGTCCGAGCAGACACCGACCAATGCGGTGAAGCTGGCCGAAATCCTCACCGAGGCAGGGTTGCCCAAGGGCGTGTTTAATGTCCTCCACGGGAGCGGGGAGACGGGGCACTATATCGCCATCCATCCGGAGATCGATAAAATCTCCTTCACCGGCTCGGTGCCGACGGGGCGCAAGGTGCTCGCCGATGCGGCCGGGTCCGTCAAGCATGTGACCATGGAACTTGGCGGCAAGTCCCCGCTGATCGTATTCGATGACAGTCAGATCAACAACGCCGTTTCGGCGGCGATGAATGCGAACTTTTATACGCAAGGCGAAATCTGCTCCAACGGGACGCGGGTCTATGTACATGAGGACATTCACGATGCCTTTGTCTCGATTTTGAAAAGCCGAACCGAGGCCATGGTTATTGGCGACCCGATGGATCCCGCGACCCATGTCGGCTCACTGATCAACGCGGATCATTTCGAAAAAGTCATGGAATATGTCCGCCTCGGCATAGAGGAAGGTGCGCATCTGGTGAGCGGCGGCGAGAAAGTCTCGGTGACCGGTTGCGAGAAGGGGAGTTTTATCTCGCCTGCCATTTTCACCTCTTGTCAGGATGATATGCGTATCTGCCGGGAGGAGATTTTCGGCCCTGTCATGTCCATTATGTCTTTCCGTGATGAAGAAGAAGTGATTGCCCGCGCCAATGATACGGAGTTCGGCCTCGCCGCCGGGGTCTTCACGCAGAACCTTGCGCGCGCTCATCGTGTTGTGGCAAAACTCCGCGCGGGCACCTGCTGGATCAACAACTATAACCTAACGCCCGTTGGCGTCCCCTTTGGTGGGTATAAGCAATCCGGCATCGGGCGGGAAAACGCGGCGGTCGCGCTGGATCATTTTACGCAACTTAAATCCGTCTATGTCGAGCTTGGCGATGTGGAGTGCGGCTATTAGTCATTTGATACAGGCATAGCAGCCATTCGCACCCCTGCAATTGACAGGGCAGGACAGACAGGCGAAATTGAAGGCCCGTTTATTCCCGTCGAGTAGCCTTTCCATGGAAGCCTGGATCCCGATTACTATCTTCGCGGCCTTCTTTCAGAATGTCCGAACTGCCTTGCAGAAATCCCTGAAAAGTCGCCTCAGCACAGGCGGGGCAACGTATGTGCGATTTCTTTACGGTGCGCCGTTCGCACTTCTTTATATTATCGGTATCGATCAGTTTTCTGCGCTTTCTGTGCCATCTCTGAATGGCGAATTTGCGATATTCATCATCTTTGGCGGGCTTGCCCAAATTCTTGCAACGGGATTGTTGGTCGCCCTTTTCAGCCTTAAGAATTTCGCTGTGGGTACAACCTACTCCAAGACGGAAACAGTGCAGGCGGCCATTTTCGGGATCGTGATCCTCGGAGAGCATGTGGGCATAGGGGCTGTTTTCGCCATTGCTATCAGTTTTGTCGGTATTTTGCTCATCTCTATGTCCTCAAGCTCCTTTACTTTTCGTGACTTTTTCTCGGGCTGGACGAGCAAGGCGGCGGGGTTTGGGATACTCTCCGGCGCATTGTTCGGTATTTCTGCGGTTTCCTATCGAGCGGCGGCCCTTTCGCTCGGCGGGGAGGGCGCGATGATGCAGGCCGCCTTTACATTGGTTTGCGTCTTGTTTTTCCAGACTTTCGTCATGAGCATTTATTTACCGATCCGGGAACCGGGACAATTGACTGAAGTAATCAGGAACTGGAAGGTGGCAATTTGGGTCGGGCTGACCGGGATGCTCGGTTCCGTTGGCTGGTTTACTGCCATGACCTTGCAAAACGCTGCCTATGTCCGGGCGTTGGGTCAGGTCGAGCTGGTCTTCACCTTTATAGCGTCCTATTTCTTCTTCAAAGAAAAGACGAACAAGATAGAAGCGGCAGGTATCCTCCTGATCGTTTTCGGTATTCTTCTTTTATTGTTGGATTAACATTCATTTAATCGTCACTTTTTTGTCATTTCCCTGTCTTTCCGTCTTTCGCTTCTGCAAATCATCGGCTAAGCTGCCCATTAAGTTGATATCAAACAATTGAAGGGGTCGCCTTGGGGAAGATTTATTCCGGCCGTGAAATGATTGACAAGCTGATTTCATTTGACACGGTCTCGTGCAATTCCAACCTTGCCCTTATTGATTTCGTCGCCGACTATCTGGCGGGTCACGAAATAGCTTCCAACCGGGTCTTCAACGAAGATAAAAGCAAGGCAAATCTCTACGCGACAGTCGGACCCGTAATAGAAGGCGGTGTTGTTCTTTCCGGTCATACGGATGTGGTCCCGGTCGAGGGTCAGCCTTGGGATACAGACCCGTTCACGGTTGTTGAAAAAGATGGCAGGCTTTACGGGCGTGGCACGTCCGATATGAAAAGTTTTTCCGCGATTGCGCTGTCAAAGGTGCCGGAAATGATCGAGAAGGGGCTTTCTGTCCCGATCCATTTCGCGCTTTCCTATGATGAGGAGGTTGGCTGCATCGGGGCACCCGCCATGATCGAGGAAATTGCCGCCAATTTGCCGGCGCCACGTGCCGTAATCGTGGGGGAGCCGACGATGATGGATATCGTCTCGGCCCATAAAGGCATTCTCACGCTCACGACAAAAGTGATTGGGCGCGAAGCTCATTCCAGCCTTGTTGAAGATGGGGTCAGTGCTGTCATGGTCGGGGCGGAGTTGATCGCCTATATCGGTAACATGATGGCGGAAAACAAGGCGCGCAGCCAGGCTGACAGTCCCTTCTTTCCACCCTACACAACCCTGACCTGCGGCGTCGTTAATGGCGGAACTGCAGGTAATATCCTCGCAAGGGAATGTAATTTCGTCTGGGACATCCGACATATTCCCGAAGATGATCCGATGAGCTTCGTTGAGCGGTTTATTGCGCATTGTAATGATGATGTGCTCCCTCGTATGCGGGAAATTGCGCCGGAAGCCAGCATTGTCACTGAACTAAAATCGAATGTCCCGGCTCTTCGGCCTGAAGACAGCGGAGAGGCGGAAATGTTGGTGCGCGCCATTACTGGCAAGAACACATCAAACGCCGTTTCCTATGCGGCTGAAGCCGGACAATTCCAGCAGGCAGGGTTTTCTACCGTTATCTGCGGACCCGGATCAATCAGTGTCGCCCATCAACCGAACGAGTATATCGACATTGCCCAGGTAACCGAGGCGGAGAAATTTATCTCCCTCCTCATTGACCGGCTGGCAAAATGAGGCATATCAATTGCATTGGACAGAGATTGGACTATTCGCTAATCTCAATTTCAGAATCCGTGAATAAAACCAATAATAAACACGGCAAAAGCGCCCAAAATGGGCAAATAAGTGATCAGATAGCAAAAAGGGAGTTATCATGAAACTAAGGACAGGACTGTTTGCTGCAGTTGCCGCTGTCGCCCTCGCGGTGACATCGCCGGTGCAGGCAAAAACTTTTAAATTTGCGTTTCAGGGGGATCTGAGTTCTCTCGACCCGCATTCACTGAATGAATCCTTCCTGCTGGGTACGCTCGGCAACGTCTATGAAGGGCTTGTACTCTATGATCCGAATATGCAGATCGTTCCGGGTCTCGCTGAATCATGGAAGTTGCTGACACCGACCACTTGGGAATTCAAGCTGCGTAAGGGCGTTAAATTCCATGGCGGTCAGGATTTCACAGCAGATGACGTAATTTTCTCCTGGGAGCGTGCAGGGCGTGACGGGTCGGACCAGAAGGTCCGAAACAGCATGATAAAGAGCATCACCAAGGTGGATGATCACACCATTGTTTTAGAAACACCGGCACCGAACCCGATTTTGGTTCAGGACCTTCCATATCTGTTCATCATGGACAAGGAATGGTCAGAAGAGCACGGAACAACCTCTTCGACGAGTGCCGCGGGTGATAATGCCGGTAATTATGCAAACCTGCATGCAAACGGAACGGGCCCCTTCAAGATCAAGAGTCATGAAGCGGACATTAAATCGGTTCTGGTACGTAACGAAGATTACTGGAAAGATATTCCGACAAACGTCAGCGAAGTTATCTTTACACCAATTAAGGAAGCGCCGACCCGTGTTGCCGCCCTGATATCCGGTGAACTTGATATGGTATATCCGGTACCTGTGCAGGACTGGGAACGTTTGGACAATGCGGAAGGCGTAAAAGCTCTGACGGGTCCGGAAGCGCGGACTATCTTTATCGGGTTTGATCAGGGTCGAGATGAACTTCTCTATTCAAATATTAAGGGAAAGAACCCGTTCAAGGATCAGAAAGTTCGTGCGGCATTTGTTCATGCAATCAATCTAGATGCCATCAAAGAAAAGATCATGCGAGGCGCGGCAACGCCGACGGGTCTGTTGGCGGCACCACAAGTCAACGGATTTGCCGAAGCATTGAATACGCCCTATGCGTATGATCCTGAAAAATCAAAGGCTTTGCTCGCCGAAGCCGGATATCCAGATGGCTTTGAAGTGACGCTTGATTGCCCGAACAACCGTTATGTCAATGACGAAAAGATCTGTCAGGCAGTGACATCTATGCTTGCGAAGGTCGGCGTCAAAGTTGATCTTCTGGCGCAGCCGAAATCAAAATATTTCGGTAAAGTTCTGGCAACAAGCGGGTACGATACCAGCTTCTATCTCCTCGGCTGGACTCCAGGCTCAATGGATGCGGAAAATGTTCTTTCCTCATTGATCGTTTGCCAGAATGCAGATGCCAAGAAAGGCTTGTTCAACCTTGGTAACTACTGTAACCCGAAAGTGGACGAACTGACGGCGGCCATCGGTAGTGAAACAGATCAGGAAAAGCGCAATGCGATGATTGCCGAAGCCTTTAAGATTGTTAAGGACGATGTTGGCTACATGCCTATTCATCAGCAGCCTCTTTCCTGGGGTGTGAGCGACCGTGTAACGGTTAATCAGCGTGCTGATAACGCTCTCGACTATCGTTATGTCGTGATTAACGAATAATACAGATTGTTGGGGCCGCTCTTTTTAAATAAAGAGGGCCCCAATTTCTTTTATGGCCTTTACCGTAAAGTAATATGATCTCATTTATTTTTAAGCGACTTTTGCAATCGGTCGTTGTTATGTTGACCGTTGCTTTGATCGCTTTTTCCATGTTTAGATTTATCGGGGATCCCATCAATAATATGGTGGGTCAGGATACCAGTCAGGCTGATCGCGCCGCACTAACTGAGCAATTGGGATTGAATGATCCCTTTATTGTCCAGTTCGGCCGTTTTGCGCTGAATGCTGCAGAAGGGAATTTCGGTATTTCCTACAAATATCGGCAGCCTGTAAGTAGCCTAATTCTTGAACGATTATCGGCAACATTGGAACTGTCTTTTGTGGCGGCCGTTCTTACCCTTGTTGTCGGAATTCCCTTGGGTGTTTACACCGCACTAAAGGGAAAGGGGCTGATATCAAAGGGGATCATGACTTTATCCCTTATCGGGGTTTCCTTGCCGACATTCCTGATCGGTATTTTGCTTATTCTCTTGTTCGGTGTTGTGCTCAGATGGTTGCCAACCTTTGGGCGCGGCGATGTTATCGCTATTGGATGGTGGACGACGGGCTTTTTGACGGTTTCTGGCATCAAATCACTCATTCTTCCGTCTATTACGCTGGCGCTTTTTCAGATGACATTGATCATGCGACTGGTAAGGGCAGAGATGCTGGAAGTTTTGCGCACCGATTTTATCAAATTCGCACGTGCGCGCGGATTGCCTGACAGATCCGTACATTTTAAGCATGCGCTGAAAAATACGCTGGTCCCGGTAATTACGATTACGGGATTGCAGCTTGGTGCGCTGATCGCCTTTGCGATTATTACTGAAAGCGTCTTTCAATGGCCGGGCATGGGTTTGTTATTTATTCAGGCAATCTCGGATGTGGACATTCCAATCATGGCGGCCTACCTCGTTCTAATTGCGTTTTTCTTTGTTGTTATCAATATGGTAGTCGATATTCTTTATTATATGGTTGACCCGCGCCTGCGGGCAGACAGTACGGCTTAGGGGATGGCGATGGAACAAGTGCAACCCGCCACTAAAACCCGCCTGCAACGGATTTTTGGCAGCGATATCTGGTACAGCTTTATGCGAAGCCCGGTCGCAATCATTTCGGCAGTCGTAACAATTGGCATGATTCTGGCGGCTATTTTTGCGCCCTGGATCGCGCCGAACAATCCATTCGATCTTGCGACTATCAGTATTATGGACGGCAACCTTCCGCCTGCCTGGCAGTCTGGCGGAGACACGAAATTCTTGCTAGGTACCGATGATCAAGGCCGGGGGGTATTATCTACCATCCTGTATGGCGCGCGTATTTCTTTGATGGTTGGGTTCTTCTCGGTGATTTTTTCAATGGTCATCGGTATTGCCCTTGGTTTGATAAGCGGATATGCGGGCGGACGTACCGATGCCTTTATTATGCGGATCGCTGATATTCAGCTGTCCTTTCCCGCTATCTTGATTGCTCTTCTTGTGGATGGCGTCGCCCGTGGTATTTTGCCGTCAGAGCTGCATACTGATATTTCCATCTATGTGCTGATTTTTGCCATTGGTATTTCCGGCTGGGTGCAATATGCCCGTACGGTGCGCGGGTCGACACTGGTGGAAAAAAATAAGGAATATGTGCAAGCTGCTCGCGTTATCGGCATCCGGCCTCTCACAATCCTGCGCCGCCATATCCTGCCCAACGTCATGGGGCCAGTGATGGTTATCGCGACAATCCATTTGGCGATCGCCATCATTACCGAGGCAACGCTCTCCTTCCTCGGGGTGGGTGTGCCGCCGACAACGCCATCGCTTGGCACACTGATCCGTATCGGCAACGAGTATCTCTTTTCTGGCGACTGGTGGATCACAATTTTTCCGGGAGCGACCCTTGTGATTTTGGTTCTCGCCGTCAATCTTTTGGGTGATTGGATGCGTGACGCCCTTAATCCGAAGTTGCGCTAGGACGGTATTATGGACTTACTCAATATTAACAACCTGCGTATCGAGTTCCCGAGCCGTCATGGCACGGTGGTGGCCGTAGACGATGTCAGCCTGTCGGTGCAGCCGGGTGAGGTTCTGGGCGTTGTCGGGGAATCCGGCGCGGGCAAGTCAACCATTGGTAATGCGGTAATTGGCCTGCTGGAGCCGCCGGGAGAAATGACGGCGGGACATGTGCTCCTGAAATCGGAACAGATTGATACCCTGAGTGCAGAGGCAAAGCGAAAAATTCGTGGCCGTCGTATCGGCATGATTTTCCAGGATCCACTCACCTCGCTTGATCCGTTGCAGACGATTGAACAACAACTTGTTGAGACCATTGATCTGCACCTCAAACTTGGGGAGAAGAAATCGCAGGAACGTGCTGTTGATCTCTTGCGTCAGGTTGGTATTCCTGAGCCGGAAACGCGGATCAAGAACTATCCGCATCAATTCTCCGGTGGTATGCGCCAACGTGTTGTGATCGCGCTCGCCCTTTGCGCGGAACCGGAAGTGATTATTGCCGACGAGCCGACGACTGCGCTTGATGTCTCCATTCAGGCGCAAATCCTTGAGCTTATGCGCCGCCTGTGCAAAGACAAACAGGTCGGCATGATCATCATCACCCATGATATGGGCGTGATTGCGGATATTACGGACCGGGTCGCTGTTATGTATCGTGGCAAGGTGGTGGAAGAGGGAACGACGGCAAAGATTCTCGGTAATCCCGATCACCCCTACACCCAAAGCTTGATCAGTGCGGTACCGCGTCCGGATATCCGCCTGAAACGCTTTCCAATGGTCAACTATATCGAAGAAGAGGGCGAGCGGACGAAGGATATCGATCTTTCGACACATTGGCTTGGTCGCCATCGGGATTATGATGCGGTGGACGGACCGCTTCTCAGCCTCAAAAACCTGGTCATGACCTTCGTGACTAAACCCGCCCTGTTAAAAAGTAACCGGATTACCTTCAACGCGGTCGATGATGTGTCCTTCGATATCAATGAGGGAGAAGTCTTTGGTCTCGTCGGCGAGAGTGGCAGTGGCAAATCGACAGTCGCACGCATGGTTTGCAGCCTTTATAAACCGGCATCTGGGATCGTAAATTTCGCCGGTACCGATCTTACGAGCATCAAATCAGAGAATGAGCGGGATTTTTATCGCCGTCAGATGCAGATGATCTTTCAGGATCCGTTCTCGTCCCTGAATGGCAGAATGCGGGTGATGGACATCATCGCCGAACCGATCCGCTTTCATAAGCTTGCGTCCTCTAATCAGGAAGTCGAGCAGGTCGTCAATGACCTTCTCGATCATGTCGGGCTTGGGGCCCAGGCCTCTGTAAGGTTTCCGCATGAATTTTCCGGCGGGCAGCGTCAGCGTATTTCAATCGCTCGGGCGCTTGCGACCCGGCCGCGTTTCCTGATCTGTGATGAGCCGACCTCTGCACTTGATGTCTCTATTCAGGCTCAAATTCTCAATCTTCTCAAAGATTTGCAGGAAGAACTCGGCCTCACCATGCTGTTTATCAGCCATGACCTTCCCGTCATTCGCCAGATGTGCGACCGGGTCGGTGTGATGAAGCAGGGCAAGCTGGTCGAAGTCTCCGCGACTGAGGATCTGTTCGAAAACCCGACAGCGGCCTACACGCGGGAACTTCTCGACTTGATGCCGCGCCTTGATAAGCTGTCACATGAAGGGCTGGAGGTTGAGGAAGCCTAACGCGTTTTTTTGGCGAAGATCAAAGATTGATCGTCATAAAGACGCTGTTCGGGTCCAGTATATAATTGGCGAAAGGCGGGCATTCCGTAAATCCATGGTTTAGGTAAAGCTGCCGCGCCGGTTTGAAGCCGGGCTGAGAGCCGGTCTCCAAAAAGAGCTTTTTATATCCCCGTTCCCGCGCCGTTGCCATTACATGAAGGAGGAGGGCAGCCGCCACGCCTTTGCCGCGATGGACCGCCGCCGTATGCATGGATTTTATTTCCCCGGCGTTGTCCGCCAACTCTTTCAGCGCGCCGCAGCCCACGAGCTTTCCCGCTATTTCCGCCCGCCAAAAGGTGATATCGGACCCACGCAAGCCCTCAAGGTCTAGGGCATGGGTACTCTCCGGCGGGGAGAGGGAGCGCATCAAGGTCAAATGCGCATCAAGAAGTGCGATGATCTCATCGGAGCGGACATAATCGCGCGTAACGACAAGTTCCGCCATCAAGCCTCTTTTCCCAATCCGCTGAGGGCCATTTTCACGACGGACGTGCCGCGCTCCCAGATCATGTTTTTCCAGTCGTCCGCATCACAGTAAAACGCATCGCGGACCTGTTTCTTGATCGATTTACCAAGATCTGACTCAAGATCACCTTTGAGATACAGCCAGTTATCCGCCCTGAGCGCATTCAGCACCTCCAGCACGGGGATGGTGCCATATTCGATGGCAACACAAGTATGGCTGGCGTTCGGGGCACTTTCGCAGACCCCGGCATCGATCGTTCCCCGGACTATGGCGGAGCTGGATGTGCCCGCCTCAGGAGAGGTGACATCCTCGCCATACCAGGTGATGGCACGAGGCAGTCCTGCGGGGTTTCCCACGTAAATCAACTCTCCGTGGCCATAGGGGCCCAGGCCGGTATGGAAATCGAGTAATGCAAGATGCTTGGCATTACCGGCATGTTTTTTCACCACCGCGCGGAGTGTCTTGTTCGTCCATGACGCTTCAAACCCGCCGAAAAAGAGGCCATCCGCATGAATATGTTGTCCTCCCGTAACAGCGGCTTGATAGGTTGGGAGTCCCTTCTTGGCGATATAGTCTTGAATGTTGGCGTCAGCCTCGGCACGGGCCGGTCCGTCCCAGTCATCGGGGACGAGATAAGGGTGAACTTCTGCGTATTCCGCGTTTTCCGGGAGGCCGTCCTCAAATTTCAAAAAATTGCGGTTGAGATCAATATTGTCCTCATTCACCCGACGGATATGGGAAAAGCCATAGGGGTTGATGGCATGAATGAGAAGGACGGCAGTATCATCTGGAAGATCTTTGAACATACCGGTATCCAGCATGCCGACCTGCACGCCAGAGCCACAAAAACCTTCCCCGCCATGAGTAGCGGAGGAGATGATCAGGACCTTGGATGCATCATCGGGACCGATGCGGGCGACATCCATATATAGATCTTCACCTTCCGCGCCTTTTGCCCGGTCGTTCAAATTATTTTCGACCTGCAATCCGCGATCCATACAGCTTTGAAGAAATTTGGTGCGAGCCTCGGCATAGGTGGCGGAGAAAAAACCCGGTATATTCATGTCGACATACTTCCCTTTTTATCGTTTCAATTGTTATAACAGAGATAATCACTGCTGCGCGACATTTTGAGCGGCGGAATGACCATAAAAAGGAAATAATTATGTCGGATCAGCAGTATGTCATCTTTGGCTCGGAATATTCCCCTTTTTCCGTCAAGGTCCGCTCATATTTCCGCTACAAGAATATTCCACATGAATGGCGTCCACGCACGCTTGAGACACAGGCGGAGTTCCAGAAATACGCCAAGCTGCCGCTCATCCCGTTGATCCTCGGGCCCGATGAGACGGTATGGCAGGATTCCACCCCGATTATTGAAACTTTCGAAGAGAAATTCTCCGATCCTGCGTTGCAGCCGCCGTCTGCCGTGCTCAACTATCTTTCCTGCCTGATTGAGGATTACGGTGATGAATGGGTCAATAAACCGATGTTTCATTACCGATGGTGGCGTCCTGAGGATCAGGAGACCGTGAGCCGAGGCCTTGCACGCGCCGTCAATCCAAAGGGAGATCGGGAGGCACAGGACAAGCTTGCCGATTCCATTCGCACCCGCATGGTGCCGCGGCTTCGTTTTGTGGGGTCAAGTGAGAAGACAAAGGACGTAATCGAGACATCTTTTGATCAGCTGCTATCGCTGCTGGGCAAACATTTAGAAACCCGAAAATATTTGTTCGGTGGCCGCCCCGCACTTGGTGATTTTGGTTTGTTTGCGCAAATTTACTGCTGCCTTCAACAGCCAACAACGGCAAAAATAATTAAAAATGGCTATCCTGAGATTACTGACTGGATTGCCCGGATGCTCGATCCAAAGGCGGAGCAGGGGTGGGAAGACTGGTCAACCCTCTCCCCGACATTGGAACCCCTGATCAGGAAGCAGATCGGCGATATCTATCTGCCCTGGAGTCTTGCGAATGAGAAGGCGGTGTTGAGCGGGGAAGAGGAGTTTTCCCTCACGTTGATGGATCAGGAATTCAGCCAGCAATCAGTCAAATATGCCGCGAAATCCATCCATGTGTTACGGTCGCGCCTTGCCGAAACAGCGGATCGGATGGAACTCGACAAGATTCTGGATCACTGCGGCTGTCTGCAACCCTTACTTTCACAGTCTTGACATATATTTTCAGTTGATCATATTTCTGCCGAAATTTACCGGTATTGATTTAGGCCTTAACTGAATTGTTTTATAAGTGAAAATGATAGGGTAGTGGTCGTTGTCATTATCCGGATTTTTCTGCATATACTTATTAAAAATATAATTAAATTAATATCTTGCAATTCTTTTCTAATTTAATAGATTATGTTCATCATTGAAGCAAATAACTATTGACGGCGAACAAACTAGTATACTATGAAATATAGGTATATTATGGTTTTGTTACACGACGAATGAGACGTTACGGGGTATTTTTGTGGCACGGATCGACGCGCTTGTAAAATCTGGGGTTGTGAATAAAGAGGGTTTTTATACTCTTGGTGGACGCCTCGCCATTGATTTTGCCAATAGTTACAAACGGATCGGTCGCGAGAAGGAAGGGATCAGCAGTTTTGAAGATTTGCTGATTTTCATGAAATCCCACCATTTGTTGCATGAAGACGAAGCTTCAGACCTTCATATGTTCCATTTTCAAAACCCTGGCCGTTGCCAAAAGGTCGTTGACGGCCTTGTCGAATTGCGCAACGGGTTCCGCAATGTTTTGACGGAAGTCGAGCAGGGTTGGCCGGTCAGTCTTGATTTTTTTGAAGAGATAAACAAGCGGCTCGCAAGCTTCAAGAGCTATCACAAGCTCGAACCCACGGAAGAGGGGATGGCGCTGAAATCCGTCATTGATGAAAATGGGCCGGAGAAACTGATGTTTCCGATTGTTCGGGACATCGCCGATTATCTTGCGTCGGACCATGTGGAAAAAACACGCGGTTGTGCCAGCGATGATTGCGATCTTTATTTCGTCAATCAGTCTCGCAATGGTCGCCGTCGCTGGTGCTCCATGTCGACCTGTGGTAATCGCGCCAAGGTTAACGCCTATCTGAAGCGCCAGGAAGCGTAATTTCCGTCTTTAGACAGCCGTCTTTGCCCGATCCCGAAGCTGATTTTTCTGCACCTTACCCATGGTGTTACGAGGCAGGTCATCGACGATATAAACTTCTTTAGGCACTTTGAAATTGGCGAGTTTTTCCTTCACATAGGCAATCACATCCTGATCTGAGAGGGACGCGACGCTGCCATCAGGAACGATAAAGGCGACAACTGCCTCCCCGAAATCCGGATGCGGGCGACCGACAACGGCGCTTTCATCCACACCGGGCATTTCGTCAATAAAGCTCTCTATTTCCTTCGGATAGACGTTGTATCCGCCGGAAATGATCAGGTCCTTCGACCGGCCGACAATGCGGTAATATCCATCTTCGCCTTTTCGTGTCATATCGCCGGTGATAAAGAAACCATCGGCGCGGAACTCTGCGGCGGTTTTTTCCGGCATCTGCCAATATCCCTTGAAGACATTCGGTCCGCGAATTTCAAGAATGCCGATGTCGCCTTCCTTCACAACATTGCCGGCGTCATCGACAATGCGCACCTCGTTATCGAGTGGGAAGCCGACAGTGCCGGCCTTTCGTTCCCCGTCATACGGGTTGGAGGTGATCATGCCCGCTTCCGTCATGCCGTAACGTTCCAAAATGACATGGCCCGTCCGCTCTTTGAACGCATTGAACGTCTCCGCAAGGAGCGGCGCAGAGCCAGCGGTGAAAAGGCGCATATTGCGGCATACTTCTTTGGTAAATCCCGCCTCGGTCAGCAGGCGGACATAGAAGGTCGGCACACCCATAAAGACGGTGGCCTTCGGCAGGTTGTCGATCACAATGGCGGGATCGAATTTTTTAAGGAAAATGACCTTTGCCGCGCTTAAAAAGGCGCAATGCAGGGCGACGAACAGTCCATGCACATGAAAAATCGGCAACGCATGAAGCAAGACGTCGTCCGTCTGGAACTGCCAGTATGAATTCAGTGTTTTAGCGTTGGACGCCAGATTATCATGTGTCAGCATCGCGCCTTTTGAGCGGCCCGTCGTGCCAGATGTATAAAGGATGGCGGCAAGATCGTCTCCGGCGCGCTCAACGGTAGAGAAATCCACAGAAAGTTCGGCAGCACGTTCGGTCAGGCTACCCGTGCCCATTGTATCGAGGGTAAGTACCTCCTGCACGCTGCAATTATTCGCTATTGTTCTTATTTCCTCAAATGAGGCTGGATCGCAGACAACCACGGTCGGCGTGGCATCACCGAGAAAATATTCAATTTCCGCAGTTTTATAGGCTGTGTTGAGCGGTAAATACACCAATCCCGCCCGTAGGCATGCGAGATAAAGAATAATGGCCTCTACCGACTTTCCAGTTTGAACGGCGACACGATCCCCCGGCACAACACCAAGGGAGACAAGCAGGTTCGCCATTTGCGCGGATTTATTTATCAAGTCACCAAAGGTATAGCTGGGTACATCTGGTCCTTCAAAAGCGATTTCATTTAAGTTCGCCGGAAACCGGCTGTCAAACAGGCTGTAGAGGTTTTTATCAGTCATTGTCACTCGTTCTTTGGATCAGGCAGACGCCCTAAGGTAATGGGAGGGAAGGGTGGAAAGAAAATCAGTGAACCGCTCACCCTGAATGGCGACGTGATCGCGGGTCAATTTCTCGGCGAGGGCAGCATCGCCCTTGATCACCGCCTCGACAAGCGCGCCATGCTCATTGGAGGAGGCGAGAATGCGACCGGGAATGCGGACTTGAAGCCGACGGTGAGCAGATAAGCGGTGACGGAGTTCCCGGACCTGTTTTTCAAGGAAGTTATTATGGCTGGCCTTGTAAAGAAGGTCATGAAGACGCAGGTTGTGGACATAGTATTCATCAAAATCTTCTGTGCCCGACAAGGCATGACATGATTCATGGGCATCAAGAAGGGCCGTCTTCTCGGCAGGACTAATTCGCCGCGCAGCGAGACGGGCGCAAAGTGCCTCCAGATCGGCCATTACCTCGAACATATTCATCAGGTCCTGCACGGAAATGGCCGCGACGATTGCCCCGCGGCGCGGACGTATCTCGACAAGGCCAGAGGCTGAAAGACGGTTCAGCGCCTCCCGTATCGGGGTGCGGGAAACGTTAAATTTCTCCGCCAGGATGGTTTCATCCAGCCGCGTTCCGGGCTTTAAACTGCCTGTCACGATTTCCTGTTCGAGCACAGGGAGAATTTCGTTTGCCCGTGAAGTTGCCATGTCGACTGTCCATATTATTGATAGGCCGGGAATGTAACGCGGTACAGTATGTCAGAGAATCATTTCTTGTATACAAGAAAACATATTTCACATACAAAAATTTTAAGCGGAAGGAAGATAGCTACAATTTCTCCCGGAGAAGAGCATAAAAATAAGGGGGAAGAACCCTTTTAAGATGCGAGAAGAATTATGAAATTCATGTCTGAAAGTATGAGGAATATGTCTCCCGTCGGATTGATTGCGGCGGATGGTGCCTTAGGCGCTTTTATTCTGCCGTCGTCGAATTTTTTTGCCGCCTGTTGCCGACATTGTCATGACTGCGCCCTTTTTGATCCCTATTATTATCAATATTGGGTTTGATCCCTGTTGGCTTGCGGTTGTCCTGATCCTAAATATGGAAATAGGATTGATCACACCACCGGTGGGATTAAACCTGTATGTTATAATTGGAATTGCACCGGGCACTTCCCTGTCGACTATTTAGGGGGCTTTGCGGTTTATGTTTTGCCTGATCGCCGGTACAATTCTTGCTGTGTTTCAACCCGGAAGTTGCCGCATGGCTTCCGGAAAAAATAATGGGATAGACTACTAATATGGCGCCGACTTTTGTCACTCAATTTTTTAATTCCATCGCCGATACCGGCCGTGAACTCCTTGATCTGCGTGGAGACAAGAAGCGCGGGCAGGGGATAAAGGGATTGAGTCATGATCTCCTGACCCAGAAGGGGGAGGCATCGGGCATGGCTCTTGCGCGCGATGCGGTTGAGGCCTGGATTAAGCTCTCCGATGAGGAAAAACTCGATTTTCTTAAATTCCTGAACGAGGAAATGGCGCCGGATCAGAAAAAGATTGAGGCGGCGGTTGCGGCCTATCATAAGGAAAGCAATGTAGAGAATTATAAAACACTGAGTTTGGCGATTGAGGCGCCGCGGCAGGAACTGATGAGGCGACTCAATTTTGCGCCGGGCGGCACGGCGGCAATTGTCGCCATGCGCAAGTTTCTGGTTGGGCATTTGCGGAAACATCCAGAACTGAAAGCCGTGGACAGCGATCTGCAGCATCTTCTCAGTTCATGGTTCAATCGTGGTTTTTTGACGCTGGAGCGCATCGACTGGCGTACACCCGCCGTTGTGCTGGAAAAACTGATTGAATATGAGGCCGTACACGAAATTGACGGCTGGGAAGATTTGCGCCGTCGCCTTGACAAGGATCGGCGATGCTTCGCCTTTTTCCATCCGGCTCTGCCCGATGAGCCGTTGATCTTTGTGGAAGTCGCGCTTGTGAAAGGTCTCGCCTCTGCAATCCCGCCGCTTCTGTCGCGGGATACGGAGCGGGGCGACCCAACGAAGGCGGATACGGCCATTTTTTATTCCATCAGCAACTGTCAGGATGGATTAAAGGGCATTAGCTTTGGTAATTTCCTGATCAAGCAAGTAGTGGCGGAACTTTCGGCAGAGCTTCCCAATTTAAAGCATTTTGCAACGCTGTCGCCGATTCCCGGCTTTATGCGATGGCTGGCAGCCCTAAAGGGCGCTGCCGCCGGTATGCATTTCAAGGATATCAATGTTGTCCGCAAAATGATTGCCGAGC
This sequence comes from Sneathiella sp. HT1-7, assembly GCF_020731145.1. Classification (GTDB taxonomy): domain Bacteria; phylum Pseudomonadota; class Alphaproteobacteria; order Sneathiellales; family Sneathiellaceae; genus Sneathiella. The sequence continues at coordinate 804,000 of NZ_JAJFZN010000003.1, forward strand.
CGGATTGGCAGAATAACCCCGAAACCGTGGAAGCGGTGCGTGAGCCGCTCGAAAAACTCTGCGCCCATTACCTGATTAACGAGAAAAAAGGCACTCGTCCGCTTGATCCGGTGACGCGGTTTCACTTAGGCAATGGCGCACGGCTTGAGCAGCTCAACTGGATGGGCGACAGCTCTCCCAACGGGCTTGCGCAATCTGCGGGACTGCTGGTGAACTATTATTATAGCCTCAAGGATATAGAGAAAAACCATGAGGCTTACGCCAATGAGCGTAAAGTCGTGGCCTCCTCCGCCTTGCAATCCCTCGCCAAAAACGGCAAGAAATAAGGACCGCCCAAGCCAATTGTATTTCGCCCCCGTGTTCGCGTCATTTTTTTGTCGACGGCGTGGGGGCGATGCTTATAATCGGGCGCAAGAACGAAGGGATTAATCCCGCGGATCGACAACAACAACTAAAAATAAACAACAAAAAGGAAAAGAAATGTCGGATCAAAATATGCTTGCAGGTAAAGTAGTCGTTGTAACGGGCGCCGGCCGGGGTGTCGGCCGGGGCATCGCCATCATGTGCGCGTCTCAGGGTGCAAAAGTCGTGGTCAATGACTTGGGCGGCACCGAGCAGGGCGACGGAGCGGACCAGATTCCAGCCATGGAAGTGGTGAAAACTATCACCGATGCCGGCGGAGAAGCCATCGCCAACTTCGGTAATGTCGCGAGCTCGGATGACGCCGGCCAGATGATTGAGGATGCCCGCAAGGAATTCGGCGGAATCGATTGTGTCGTCAATAACGCCGGTATCCTGCGCGACGTGATCTTCCATAAGATGAGCGAAGCGGAATGGGATGCGGTTATTGCCGTTCATCTGAAAGGTAGCTTTAACGTTGCCCGTGCTGCGGCCCCATATTTCCGGGAACAGCAGAGCGGGTCGATGGTGCACATGACCTCGACGTCCGGCCTGATCGGTAACTTTGGGCAGGCAAACTATGCCGCCGCAAAACTCGGTATTGTGGGTCTGTCGCGGTCTATCGCGCTTGATATGTCTCGATTTAATGTCCGGTCTAACTGCATCTCTCCTTTTGCGTGGTCCCGCCTGATTGGTACCATTCCACAAGGCACGGACGCGGAGCGTGAACGTGTTGCCAAGATCCAGCAGATGACACCAGAGAAAATTGCCCCGCTTGCCGTTTATCTTCTCTCCGATCAGGCTTCTGATGTTACCGGCCAGATTTTTGTCGTCCGCAATAACGAGATTTGCCTGATGAGCCAGCCGCGCCCAATCCGCAATCTGCAGACCTCCGATGGATGGACACCTGAGACAGTGGCGGCTCGCTTTGGTCCCGCCGTCAAGTCTTCCCTTGTGCCGCTGGAACGCTCCGGTGACGTTTTCTCTTGGGATCCGGTCTAAGGAGCAACGGCATGACAATCGATTATGACAAGCTCATAAACTGGAAGTTCGAGGATATCGAGCAGACTTACACGTCAAAGGACACCATCCTATACGCGCTCGGTGTCGGACTTTCCATGGACCCACTCGATATGGACCAGCTCCGCTTCACCTATGAAGAGGATCTGCTGGCCCTGCCGACGATGGCCGTGGTACTCGCTTATCCCGGTTTCTTCCTGAAAGATCCTGAATTCGGTGTTGACTGGGTGAAGGTGCTGCATGGGGAGCAGGGGATCGAGATTCATAAACCTCTGCCCGCCGAAGGCACGGTCGTTGGCACAACGAAAATCACGGAGATCATTGATAAGGGGGAGGGCAAGGGCGCGCTCATGTACTCCACCCGCGAAGTGCGAGAGAAGGCGAGCGGTGATCTGCTCGCGACACTCACGTCCACGACTTTCTGTCGGGGTGATGGCGGCTTTGGCGGCCCGAAAGTGGAGGCGCCGAAACCGCATGAACTGCCCGACCGGGCGCCGGACAGCGTGGTCGAGCTTCCAACCCTTGATCAGGCAGCGCTTATCTATCGCCTGAGCGGGGACTTCAACCCGCTCCATGCCGATCCGCGCGTCGCGACAAATGCCGGTTTCAAGGCGCCGATCCTGCATGGTCTCGGTACCCTGGGCGTGGCGGGTCATGCGCTCGTTAAACAAGCCTGCGGCTATGATCCGGCGAAGCTGAAATCTCTTCGCTTGCGGTTCTCTTCTCCCGTCTACCCGGGGGAGACAATCGTCACCGAGATGTGGCATGACGGGGACGTCACGTCTTTCCGCTGCCGGGTTAAAGAGCGGGATATTGTTGTCCTGAACAATGGCTACGCAAAGATTGGCTGAGCGCTGATCAATGTATGACTGAACGGCAGGATTGGTTTGTAAATTCTGCCGTTCCTTATTCTATCAGGCACACAATCATTCTTATAGCTGAGGAATTAAACATGGATGTTGAACAAGCAATCCTGACCCGCCGATCTATTCGCGCCTTCACGGACAAATCGGTCCCGAAGGATACAATAGACCGTATCCTGAGCCTCTCTCAACGGTCACCGAGTGGCACCAATATACAGCCTTGGCATACATATGTTTGTACCGGCGCCGTTAAGGACGCTATTTCCCGTGATGTCCTCGATCTGGTGGATAAGGGACAGGCGAAAACCTATGAAGAGCTCGACTACTATCCCGCTAAATGGAAAGATGTTCATCGTGATCGGAGACGGGGCGTCGGTTGGGGTCTATATGGATTGCTGGGCATTGAAAAGGGCGACAGGGAAGCGACCATGCGTCAGGCAAAGCGCAACTTCAAATTCTTTGATGCGCCGGTCGGGTTGTTTTTTACGGTCGATTCCTATCTTCTCCGCGGTAGCTGGAGTGATACGGGCCTCTATATGCAGACCATCATGCTCGCCGCACGTGGGGAGGGGCTTCATACCTGTCCGCAGGCCGCCTGGCTCAATTATCCGGACCCGATCCTCAAGCATCTGAATATCCCCGATGATCAGGTTCTGGTCTCTGGTATGGCCATGGGTTATGAAGATACAACCGCGATCGAGAATACCCTGGTGAGTGAACGCGAAGACATAAGCAATGTTGTTCACTATGTCGGGTTTGACTGACGTCCCCACGATGACCGGATAAGATATCCCGGCATTGATATATGACAGGAGCAAGCGAGTGAACGTATCTGAGGCAATTAAATCACGGATCACCGTGCGTCAATTTCTCGACAAGCCGGTACCTGAACAGACCGTCCGCGATATTATTGAAACCGCAAAACGTGCGCCCTCTGGTGGCAATCTGCAACCCTGGACCGTTCATGTTTTGAAAGGCGATCCATTAGCGGCGTTGATTTCTGATATTGAAGAAAAGCTGAAAAGCGGCGTGACGGAAGAGCCGGAGTATAATGTCTATCCCCCGGAGCTTGTCGATCCATACAAAACACGCCGGCGCATCGTTGGGCAACAGCTATATGACCTGATTGGTGTCCCGCGATCGGACACACCTGGCAAACTCAAGCAGCTTGCGCGCAATTTCCGCTTCTTTGATGCGCCGGTCGGAATGTTCTTCGTGCTGCACAGGCAGATGGAGATCGGGCAATTTGCGGATGTCGGTATGTTTATGGAGAATATCATGCTGCTCGCCCGTGAACACGGCCTCGATACCTGCCCGCAGGAAGCCTGGGCCCGCTGGCCGCAAACCTTGAGGGAACATCTCTCGCTCAGCGATGACGAAATGCTTTTTTGCGGTCTGGCGCTCGGTTATCGCGATGAGGCGGCAGTTATTAATGAGCTCGTCTCGGAGCGCGAAGACTTTGATAATTTCGTCACCCTTCACGGGTTCGAGGAGTAGATTTCTAGCATGAATGATGAAGATGTAATCGGCCAGATACGCGAAACTGTCCGTCAACTATGTGCGGGATTTCCCGGTACTTATTGGCGGGAGAAGGACCGGGAGCGAGCCTATCCGACGGAATTTGTCGACGCCCTGACTGAGGCCGGGTTACTGTCCTCGCTGATCCCGGAGGAATATGGCGGGGCGGGACTGCCACTTAGCGTGGCTTCTGCGATCCTTGAGGAAATTCATGCCAATGGCTGCAATGGGGCTGCCTGTCATGCTCAGATGTATACGATGGGAACGCTCTTGCGCCATGGCTCGGAAGAGCAGCGACAGAAATACCTCCCCGGAATCGCGAGCGGAGAATTGCGGCTCCAGGCTTTCGGTGTGACAGAGCCAACCGCAGGGACGGATACCACCAGTATCTCAACAACGGCCGTGCGTGACGGCGATGACTATGTGGTGAATGGCCAGAAAGTCTGGACATCCCGCGCGGAGTATTCCGACTTGATGATCCTGCTCGCCCGCACAACCGCGAAAGACAAGGTTGCCAAACGCGCTGATGGTCTCTCCGTCTTCGTCGTGGATATGCGGGAAGTAGTGGGAAAGGGCATGACCATCCGCCCGATCCGCACCATGATTAACCATGCCACAACGGAAGTTTTCTTCGATAACATGCGTATTCCGGCCTCCGCCCTGATCGGGGAGGAAGGGAAGGGATTTCGGTATATTCTCACCGGCATGAATGCGGAACGGATATTGATTGCATCGGAATGCCTCGGCGATGCGGACTGGTTTATCAGGACGGCCTCAGATTATGCCCGTGACAGGAAAGTGTTTGGCCGACCGATTGGCCAGAATCAGGGAATCCAGTTTCCGATTGCCCGCGCTTTTGCCGATACCCGTGCGGCCAAGCTGATGGTTCGGGAAGCCTGCCGCCTTTATGACGCGGGAGAACCCTGCGGCGGGGAGGCCAATATGGCCAAGATGCTGGCCTCCGAAGCCTCATGGGCAGCGGGAGAAGCTTGTATCCAGACCCATGGTGGATTCGGCTTCGCCGAGGAATATGATGTTGAGCGGAAATTTCGCGAAACCCGGCTTTATCAGATTGCGCCGATCTCGACCAATCTGATCCTTTCCTATATCGCGGAGCATGAACTCAAGCTGCCGCGCTCCTACTGACTGATTCTGTCCGGCAGCGAAGGAAATTGGTTTTGCGGGAATTTCTGGAAATTTCATGTGGACCCTGCGTCATTTTGTGGCGGCAGGCCGACTTGTAACTACAAGATATAGAAATTGTCAAAAAAGCATCATTTAAGGTGTTGACGTTGTTGGATGATGGTCCTATAAACCGCGTCACGCCGACGGGGCGGGTCTGGTTTTGGGTTTTGTTTTTGGCCTAATTTGCTTGATTTGTCTGGTTGGTTTTTTTGTCCGGAATTTT
>NZ_JAJFZN010000004.1 GCF_020731145.1 Sneathiella sp. HT1-7
TAACCGGAAGGACATCAAACCCCTTCCAGAAAAACAAAATTACCGCGGGGTGGAGCAGCCCGGTAGCTCGTCAGGCTCATAACCTGAAGGTCGTAGGTTCAAATCCTACCCCCGCAACCAAATAATACAACGGCTTAGCAGGAAACTGCCGAGCCGTTTTTTGTTGACCGGAAGCATAATGGAAGCATAAAAGTATTTTTGTGCAATTTGATATCAAAATCTCCAATACGTTTTAAATATCTCAATGACCGTGGAAAAGGTTAAATTAATCGAAACTATTTTCTATTAATGATAGCGTCCAAAAATAAGACCTGTTACCTTCCTTTGTATTGCTGATTGAAGTGAAATAGTATGCACGGTAATTTGATGGCATCGAGTAAGGGAAGTGAGCCACTGTCGAATTAAAATATCTAAATCACTTTATTTGGTATCCAAAAAACAAAAAAATCAGTAACCATTTGTTTGGGGAGAAAGGTGGAGCCATGATAGCCTCAAAGCATCTGATAGCGCTGCTACGAAGCCATATCGATGGCGACAATGAGCAGTTCTTGTCTGTGGCTATGCAGGTTGCGGCTCATGAAGCGCGTCAGGGGCATGGTAATCTTGCGCAGCAACTCCGAGATTTAGTCGATGAGGCACGCTCACTTAAGCAAAGCCGGTCAAGCAGGCCTGTGCCTTTTGCCCAGCCCAAGGGCGATCTTGCTGCACTCATTTCGGCCAGCTATTCGGAAACACGTTTGTCCAGTATGGTATTACCGACGGCGCTAGAACAGCGCCTAAAGCGTATAATTACAGAGCAGCGGCAGCAACATAGACTCGTCGAGCACGGCCTGCACCCAAGACGGAAGATATTGCTTATTGGCCCGCCTGGATCAGGCAAGACGATGACGGCTGCGGCTCTGGCAGGCGAGCTTACATTGCCACTTTTCACAGTTGTTTTCGACTCTCTAATCACCCGGTTTATGGGTGAAACAGCGTCCAAACTGAGGCTCGTTTTTGACGCTATGCTTCAGACAAGGGGTGTGTATTTTTTCGACGAATTTGATGCAATCGGCGCCCGTAGAGCTGAACGCAATGACGTTGGAGAGATCCGGCGGGTGCTGAACTCATTTCTTCAGTTTTTGGAGAATGACAACAGCGAAAGTCTCATTATTGCCGCGACAAATCACCCTGAATTGCTTGATCCAGCCCTTTTCCGGCGGTTCGATGATGTCATCCACTACGATTTGCCTAACCCTTCCATTGCCTCAAGCATTTTGAAAGCACGTTTGTCAGGATTTGATACTAAAGGTATGCAGTGGAAGGATGTCGTAAAAGAAACCTCTGGGTTGAGTCAAGCCGAGGTTTCACGGGCCGCTGACGAGGCGGCAAAGCGGGCAATTCTCGCTGAACGTACTAAAGTTACGCGTGATGATCTATTGGGAGCAATAGCCGAACGCAAAGCGTCTACTGAACGGTAATTGGAGGCGCAACGTATGGCAGGAGAAGATCAACGCCCACTTCCACATATTTATTTACCCGCACATGGCGAGAGAGAAGATTTCACATCGCCACAAAGCGGTGGGGGCGGCGTAACAATCCCCCAGCGGAACCGTGAGCAACACGCCCAGCGGCTTGATCAAATGCTTACAGTAGCTGTTGACGTGGCTCAGGAGCGGATCGTCAATCGTGATCTTGAAATCAGTGGCGGCACGCCGGGCTTCTATCTTGAATTTGCGCTCCCACAATCTCAGCAGTCTATGCTGGATAAGCTGGAAAATAAACGAGGAAGAGAGCACATCGAATTAGTGGCCGCACGGCCGTCCATCGATGATCCAAATCTCATCAAGGCAACTGTGTTTGTCCCCGAATCAAAGCGTGAGTACTATCTAAGCAAAGTTCGCGCTTATAGGGAAGAGGATAATATCCGGTACCAGAAGGACGATGAGGGTAACTTCATACAAGATGAAGCTGGAAATCGCGTTGAAAAATCCCGCCGCCCCAAGAACGAAGACTTGGTTGCTTCATTGGAAACGGTGAGGATTGCAGAGGCGGAGTCACTTTACACGGATGATCTACAATTATTTCCGGCGGCGGGGCAGGAAGTCTGGTGGGAGGTATGGCTAAGAAATGATGGCCGCCCGATTCTGGAACATGCTGCGGGTCAACTCGATCTGATGACAAAAGAGCATTCCGTGACCTTTCCCGAACGGGAGGTGGTCTTACTTTGCGCTGCCCCAGAATCAATTGGTCTGATCATTGCCAATACCGATGCGATAGCCGAGCTTCGAATGGCACGGGATACTCCGTCCTTCTTTATGGAGATGAACGGAGCAGAACAGATTGAGTGGTCACAAGAGCTTGCTGGTCGAATTGTTGCGCCGGGAGTAAATGCTCCTGCCGTATGCTTGCTCGATAGTGGAACCACGCGTCGTCATCCACTCATTACTCCCGCTCTTGCAGAGGAAGATCAGCAGGCTTGGAATGCTGACTGGAACGTTGAAGATGTTGGTGCTCAGTGGCTCGGGCACGGCACTCAGATGAGTGGCGTAGCACTATATGGTGACCTGATAGATGCGCTTGTGGCAAATGGGCCGATTGAACTTTCTCACCGACTCGAATCCGTAAAAATTCTCCCTGATCATGGTGCCAATGATCCTGATCTATATGGCTATATTACGGCCGCTGCTGTGGGACGCACAGAAGTTCAGGCGCCTGAGCGGCCCCGAGCCTATTGTCTTGCTGTCACTAGCGTGGGCGATTATTGGCGTGGCAGACCGTCTTCATGGTCCGCTGCGTTGGATGACCTTGCATATGGCGATGGAGAAGATCAGAGACTGATCGCAGTTTCCGCAGGTAATATTCGAAACTACTACCCGGCAGGAGAATACTTAGATCAGAATGATACCGCAGCTGTAGAGAATCCTGCTCAGGCATGGAATGCGCTTACTGTCGGTGCCGTCACAGAGAAGATCACGATTACAGACCCTGATTTCTTGGGATGGCAGGCAATGGCTCCTACAGGAGACCTTTCACCCTCCAGCCGGACATCGGTAAGCTGGCATCACGATTGGCCCATCAAGCCCGACGTTGTATATGAAGGCGGCAATCATGGTGTCGATCCGGCGACCGGTAACAGCGATCATATTGACGATTTGGCTCTACTAACGACATTTAACCGGCCCGAAGAGCGGGCGTTCACCGTAACCGGCGACACGAGCGCTGCTACTGCGCAAGTTGCCCATCTGGCTGCACAGGTTCTTTCCGGCCGACCAGAATTATGGCCAGAGACTGTCCGCGCATTGATTGTTCATTCTGCGGAATGGACTCCGGCAATGCTACGGCATTTACCGGCCCACCCGAACCAAGGTGATCAACGTCTTATCTTGCGCCGTTATGGTTATGGTGTGCCAAGCCTTGATAGGGCGCAGCGCAGCTTCAACAGTGACGTGACACTGGTCGTAGAATCTGATTTGCAGCCTTACCTTCTTGAAGGGTCACGGACAAGCAGCTGCGATATGATGCTTCATGATTTACCATGGCCAATCGACAAGCTCAACGAGTTAGGCGAAACACCAGTAGAGATGCGTGTCACGCTGAGCTATTTTGTAGAACCCAATCCGGGTGAGCGAGGCTGGACGAAACGGCATCGTTATGGTGGGCATGGCCTGCGCTTTTCTGTCAAGCGCCCGGAAGAGAGCATTGATCGATTCCGTTGGAGAGTTAATGCCGCTGCGCGTGAAGAAGATGAGCGCGTCGGCAGAGCTGGTAACGATGAGGGCTGGGTACTTGGCCCACGGCTTCGCGATAGAGGGTCGCTACATTCTGATGTTTGGCGTGGTACGGCTGCTGATCTTGCTAACCGCCATGCTATTGGGATATTCCCTGTCGGAGGATGGTGGCGCGAGAAGCCAAGGTTAGATCGAGCTAATCGCCGTGTACGATATGCTCTGGTTGTGAGTCTTCGAGCTAACGTGGATATCGATCTTTACACAGAGATTGCTAACGCTGTTGGTATTGAGGTCGATATAGATACGTAATAAATTTGTTATTACTGTGCAAGATATTGATTTGTATTTGAAAATATTTAGTTTGAGAGAGAATATTTCATACATAATTGTTACGATATTTATTTTTAGTGAATGTGAGTTCGTTTCATTTTCTATCTTGAAATAAACACATACCGCCTTTCCGCCTTTTTGAGCTTGGAATAAAAATATTCCGTATCCCGGCAAAGGCTTTCGTACACCAGCTTTTGAACAGTCTCGGGTAGGGTTTCCGGGGACGCCGCTCGCCGATCCTCCAGTATCGCCGCATAGGAGGCGGAAAGGCCGGTTATTTGCCGCCCCAGCATCTCGGCATGTTCATGCCGGATTATCTCTTTCACGGCGCTCGGAGAGGCGTTGCAGGACATTTCAAAGAGGTCGAAACGCATTTCATGTTGAACCCGGTCCCAAAGCGGATCAATGGGCCAGCGGGCGCGATTGGTATCGCTCGACGGGATGCAGTATCGGATGGCGGATAGCGTTTCCTGCATCAAATCGCCGAGCTTATCGTCAAGGTCAGTCCATTTGCGGATATCCCATCGATCTTTGAGAAGCTTTTTGCCTGCCCGGCATTCAACCCGCCAGACTTGGGAAGCATCCCTGTCTTGCGGATCAATCGGCGGGAGTCCGTCCGCTTTCAGATTGGCATTCCAGATTTCCCACCATTCCGCTTTTCGCTTGGCGATAACGTCTGCCCGCTTGTCATAAATGGCGATCTGCCGTCCCGGCATCTTACCAATGCGCACGCCCGTCACGCGGCCCGAGCGGCCATGCACTTCCATTTCATGATTATCAATGCGGCTGCAACGTGAATGCATGACAAAATGCTCCGGGAAAAGCTGAAAGCCGGGGATGAGAAAATCAAGGCAGCAATCGACGCGGCCAATGCTCTCCGCACCGTCTGGATAGGGCGCGCCAATCACTTCCATAAAGTCGAACAGTCGAGTCCGGACGCCGCCCAGACCATAGAGGGCGAGGGAAAGGGATTTGACCGATACCCGAATGCCCCATGGATCGCGGGGATTGGGCTTCCTGAAGAACCAAGTCTCCCCGTCCGGGCCTGTATCCACCCGGTAGGCGTAGCCGCCTTGTGCGCCACTTTCAGCGACATGCATCAAAGCGCCGTTATAGTCCAGCAACTGCGTCTCATGGGAGGCGGCAGCTTCTTCTTTTGCCGTTTCCAATAGCGCCGCTAGTTCTTCCGGAATGCGTGATTGGAAGGCGATATCCAGTCCGTCAAAGCCTTTGTGTATCAGTTTCATCATGATTTCCTCCTACTTACTTCGGTGTATTTCTGGAGGGGGGTGTTACAAGACCCCCCGTTTACGGAATTGTTCCGTTGGTTTGTGATAGTTAGTTTGCTGTTTGGTGCGCTCCGCGCAGGGGAAGTTTTTAGGGGTTTTGAGGGAGGGGGCCGGAAAGCATCCCCTCCCGTGGGAGACAAAACACGGGAGGGGTGAGGGCTCCGCTCACAACCAGCCCTTCTGAGCGGAGCAAGGGTCAAGACGCGGAAAATGCGGAGGTGTTGGAAATCAGCAAAGACTCGGACCACGCAACTAATTCCCTGCGGCGATATCGAATGGAGCGGGAAGAGACTTTGACAAACTTCGGGCCGCCACCGCGCACCCGCCAATTTTGAAGAGCGCGGACGGTGTAACCTAGAAATTCTGCCGCTTGTTGCTCATTAATGAGCTGGTCAGGATCATATTTTATGTCTTGAGTATTGGTCGGCTGCATCGGTGTTCCTTTCATCGTTAGTCATGTGATGAAAGAACCTTGACCCAGTAGCCTGTCTAAAAAAATGTCTATAAAAGGGATCGCAATTTATAGTTTTTAGACAGTGCGAGTGGGCTTATTTGTGTTTCGCAATGAGCGGATTGACGATATTCGCCATTGTCTTATCGCCAAGACCACGTTCGCCAATTTCATTATCTGGGTAGTTGGCAAGGACCCATTGCCGGATAGCGGGATAGTTGGATTTCATAGGGCCGGAGAAATCAAGCAGCCCTTCCTTATAAAGCGCGTGAAAGGCCTCATTGATTTGATTTTGTCGGCTGGGCCGCCCGATGCTTTTTTCGGATTCTTGGCTGCTGGGCAGCATGTCCGGCGGCGCAATACGAACGCCAACAAAGGTTATTCCGTTTGCGGATACGGTTCCTTCATGCCAGTCTACCCAGTCTTCCCATGTATCAGGCGGGAGGAGTTTGGGAGAGCTTTCCGGCTGACGAGGTGCCCGAAAGCCAATCGTTTGAATTTTTCCGGATATTAGAAGTTTGATAAAATCTGCCTCCCAATCGTTAATTATCTCCGGCGGGGCTTTTGGATAATAGAGCTCTCTCGCTTCATAGATATACGCTTCCGGCAGAAGCTCCGCAGCTTCTTCCAAGATAGGCCATATATCCGAGCCAATAGCTTGATCGTACCGTGAACGCTCTAATTCAGCTTGGCACGCAGTTTTATATTTTTCTCTGAGCGTTTCGTCTACATCGGTGATAATAGCAGCCTCGATTGGAATAGCGGATTTCCAAGTATCCCAATTTGTCATGTTCTTCGTTATCCTAATCGACGAGCAATACAGAGTAATGGTGTGATACTAACCGTTTGTCGATTGGAAATTCCAGCATCTTGAATGAAGCCGCGCCCCTGTATCGTTTCCTATTGTATCGAGCACGGTGTGAGTTAGGGGAATTTGCGCCTTACGTAACGATACGTATCCTATTCAATCGGCAAAATTCGATTGTAGCTGGTGTAGTATTGTATCGATATGAAGGACACTATTATCAATTTCGAGCGCTTGAAGATTTTTATTCTCTCGGTAAAGTACTCTGAATGATGGAAATATTTGAAGGTAAATTCCTGAAAGGTAACGAATGTCTTTCAAACTTCTGATAGTTGCGGGATTAGTCGGGTTGCTGGTCGCCTGCAATGGTGCAAACACGGATACAGCAGTGAAGGATGAGTCGCCGATGAAGGCGACGCTTTCAAACTACTTCTATCATCAACTGATGGCAGCCGCAGGTGTGGGAAAAGTAAGTGACAAATCTTATAATGCGGAGATCAAAATCGGCGACACTAACCCTTACAATAATGGAAGCTTAATTCATCAGTACAAGGCGATGGCCATGTGCGTGAGCTGGGATGTCAATACATCGTCGGACAAAAAGACGACGGAAAACGCCGAAACAATAGTAGAAACGAAAACTACTAATTTCCAAATCTTTGCGAGGCCAAAAGCGGTTGAGATTAGCAACAGTGATGATTGGAACGTCGCCGGTTTTAATTCGTTACGAAATTGCGAGCAAAAGAAATTGCAGAAAGAACTGAACTGTAATTGTCAACTGGTAGATCGAGACGATACTAATGTTCTCGAAATTCCTGATGATATTTTGCAGTTCGTTCAACCCAATAATATTTCCCAGTGAGTTGCTGGGATGGCTCGCGCCTGATCTGCCAACTACTGAGGCAAAATGAAAAGTTTTTTGATCATCTACAACGTGCTTTTGGTGATGTCGTTATTGCTATGGCCCATGCTTCTGATTGGGTCGGTATTTGCGTTTGATGCCCCCGGCTCAGAAAATTCGCTTTTAACGAAGATGTTTGTTTTCTCTATTGCGGTGTATCCAGTGGCGGCTCTGGTTGGCGGGATAGGGTTTTGGATAGCGCTCAAGAAAAATAGCCTATCGAGTATGAAGTCATTTTCTTGTATTTCGGCAATTTCTCCAATTTTCATTGTTTGTTCTATCGCTCTGTTACAAGTCGTTTGCGGGGGCGAATTCAGCTGTAGAATTTAGGGTTTTATGGCTGTAGCACTATATGCTTGATCCTTTCAACAGCCTCGCCAATTCACTCGATACGCGCTCGGCGGCGTTTTGCATGGGATCGTCGGCAAGGTGCGCATAGCGGGCGGTTGTCTGCACCTGACTGTGCCCCAGCAGCTTGCCGATCATGGGAAGGCTCTCGCCCGATCCGACGGCGATGGAGGCGAAGGAATGCCGGAGATCATGAAGGCGCACATCTTTGAGATTGGCCGCCTTTCTTATCCGCCGCCATGGTTTCTGCATATCCGTGATATGGGAACCGGGGAGTTTTCCGGTAATGACGTAGGGGTTATCCTCGATACGTTCGACATTTGCGAGAACCTCCAACGCCGCCGGGCCGAGATAAATCCGTTTCGGGCCCGTCTTTGAATCCGGCAGATACGCCGAATTGCCTTTTATGAAGTCCCATTTGAGGGTTTGTATCTCTCCAAGGCGGCAGCCGGTCAGGATCAAAAGCCGGATACAATTAATTGCCGATCGTGATTCAATGCCTTCCGCTTCCAGATCGGCAAGTGTCTGGCCAAGGCGGGAAAGCTCCTCACCGCTCAAATACCGCTCTCGCTTCTTCTCCTCATATTTTTTGACATGACGGCAGGGATTGGTTCCCTCGGGGCGAAGGCCCCAGACTTCCGCCTGATTGAACATGACCGAAAGAACGCCCAAGGTCCGGTTCGCCTGATAGGGTTTGTCCCGGTGCTTGTGATGCAGATCGGCGATATCGCTTCGCTGCACTTCCTCCACCTGTACCGTTCCAAAGGCAGGCTTGATAAAAAGGTCCATGCAGCGGCGATATTCCTTCGCTGTGCTGTCCCGGCAATGAGAGGGGACATAATCCGACATAAACCTCTCGCAAAGTTCCGACACAATAGCCGCCCCGCGCTTGCGCTTGGCTTCTTCCGCAGGGTTTGCCCCATGGGCAACGCCTCCCAGCAGCTCACGGGCCTTGTCCTTGGCTTTTTCGGCGGTTACCGTCCCGTATCGCCCCAGCCCTTTCCGCCGGGTGCGCCCGCCGCCGTCCCGGTATTGAATGAGGAATGTCTTGCGCCCGGACGGCAGCACCCGCAAGCCATAGCCGGGCAGGGTTTCATCCCAGACAAAGTAGTCTTTCTCTTTCACTAAAAGGCCGTCAATGTTACGCTTGTTCAATCTCATATTCGCTTCCATTCCTCAATCTGGAAGCATAATGGAAGCAAGTGACAGCGAAAATCAAGATATTTATGAGAAGGCAAGAGTAACGATTATATATAATATCACAATTATAACAATGCTATATGTCTAACTATGCGACTAAATGCTAATCCGTGATAACATTAAAAAACTAACTCATAACCTGAAGGTCGTAGGTTCAAATCCTACCCCCGCAACCAAATTAAAAAGGGTCCCTTCAGGGACCCTTTTTTGTTCGGTGGCAAGGGCCAGGATGAAAAGCTTAGGGAAGTCCATCAAGGCTTTCCGAGGTTCGCGGCCAGCGCGAAGCGCGCCAGTCGCACGCATCACGGCGAAGCCGCGAGGACGCAAAAGCCGACTTCCGTAACCAATATTATTTTAGCCCGCCCTTCGGCGGGTTTTATGTTGTTTAGGGTGAGTATCTTTAAGTGCTGCTGTTGGTATCAGACGGCATGCCATGTGAAATTTAGATCTTCGCGGAATGCAAACCGGGCAAGATGTTGGGCGATGATATCTTGCAGGCGTTCAACTTCTGAATTGTCAGGAGTCACAACTGTCATTGTGAGCATGGTTTCATCGGCAGCCAATCTGCACTCTCCCATTGGAAAAGTGATTTTTCCGGCCTGTTTGTCAAAAGATACCTGAATTTTATGAGCGAAATGCTTGCATAGTTGCTGCAAATACTTCTGGGCGTTGGGAGTATCGATACTACAGATACTTTTTGTTGGTGATATTAATTCAGTCATTTCTATTCTCTACTAACTTGGCGGCTGCATCGATTGCAGCGGCTATATTTAGAGCGGATTGCTCATCAAGATTTTTCTCTTTCAGGCGAAGGCGTATTGCGATTTTTAAGTTTTTCACAGCCTGAAGAATAGGGCCCGGAATTCGTACTGAATCTGGCCCTACACGTGTCAATAGGGCCTCTGCCGCCGTACGGTTTGCTGTTAGGAATGCATGGCCCTCTTTTGTAATACCATAGCTTTTTCGACCGCCAGAACTCGCTGTGTCAATTGAGGTGTATCCCATGTCGTTAAGCCAGGCGAGGGTCGGGTACATGACACCGGGACTCGGCGAGTATGCGCCGTCAAATCTCTCTTCAATCAATTTGATAAGCTCGTATCCGTGCCGAGGTTCTTCGGCGATCATCATAAGAACAAGAAGGCGGAGTTCCCCATAGTCGAAAAGGCGGCCACCGCTGCGATGGTGCCGTCTTTTTTGGGAAGTATGGTCCGACATTTTATCTGGGTGGTCGGATCGGCAAACGTCCTTTTGATGGTTGTCTATATTTTTCATAGTTCCGATATATATTTAGATATATCTAAAAACAAGATATATCTAAAAAAATTTAGTTGCTGGTTTGATAATGAAACAGGAGGGCTGGCTATTATCAGCAGGAGTATTTTGAAGCAAAGCGGACAGCATTGGCAAAGGTATCGGTATTATCCGCGGTGATAACAAAGGCCCCATTGCCACCAATGATATGGTCTTTGAATGCGAGTTCAAGGTCATAGTTGTTGGGTAGACCGGAACAATAGCGGCAAAGAATCGCAAGGCCATTGATTGTGATACCGGCAGCAATAACTTCCTGCCGTGCCAGTTCAATTGGCGACCCATCCCAATTATTGGCGCTATCTGCGAAAATATCGATAAGGCTCTTTCCGAAGAAGAATGGCATTGTAATCGCGTGCTTTTCTCCGTTGCCGCCTTGCTATCGGTAAATTGACGCGGCTATAGTAGCGCTGAAGTGAAACGACAAGATTTATGCCTCAAGTATGGGGTGAGACGGAGGAAAAGTGGTGAGTATTCCTGATGTAGTCCCAATCGGTGTTGAGTTGCTGGACGAACCAATTCTGAACAAGGGCACGGCTTTTACTGTTGAGGAACGAGAAAAATACGGCCTGCTTGGCCTGTTGCCGCCGCATGTTGAAACCCTTCAGGAACAGACGGACCGCGCATATGACGCGCTCAAGGCGAAAGATACCGATCTGGAACGGCATATCTATCTCCGCGCGCTTCAGGATACGAATGAGGTACTTTTCTATAATCTGGTGATTAGCCATGTGGAAGAAATGATGCCGCTGATCTACACCCCGGTGGTGGGGGAGGCATGCGAAAAATTCAGCGAGATTTACCGACGTCCGCGCGGATTGTTCATTTCATATCCGCATCGGGATGAAATCGATAAAATACTCGATAACGCGATGAACGAAACAGTCGAGGCAATTGTCGTCACCGATGGAGAGCGTATTCTCGGCCTTGGCGATCAGGGAACCGGAGGCATGGGAATTCCCATCGGCAAGCTCGCGCTCTATACTGCGGCGGGCGGGGTGGATCCCTCTGTTACCTTACCGATTATTCTCGATGTCGGGACCAACAATCAGGAACGGCTCAACGATCCGCTCTATATCGGTTGGCGGCATGAACGGATCAGCGGCGATGACTATTTTGCCTTTGTTGATCAGTTCGTGCAGGCGGTGAAACGCAAATGGCCAAAGGTTCTCTTGCAGTTCGAGGATTTTGCCCAGCCACATGCGGAGCCGTTGCTCGCTAAATACCGCGATCAGCTCTGCACTTATAATGATGACATTCAGGGGACGGCGGCCGTTGCGGCGGGTACCTTGCTGGCGGCCTGCAAGATGCTGGGCAAGCCACTTTCGGCCCATCATATCGCCTTCCTAGGCGCAGGTTCGGCGGGCGCGGGCATTGCTGAGCAGCTTATCCGCATTATGATGGATGAAGGGTTATCGGAGGCGGAGGCCCGGAAGCATATCTATATGGTCGATCGCTATGGTCTTTTACACAGTGATATGGATGGGCTGATGGAATTCCAGCAGCGGCTCGCGCAGGATCATGGAAGCGTTGCCTCCTGGTCGAGCGCGGATGACGGCAGCATCAGCCTGATGGATGTAGTGAAAAACGGGATGCCGGATATCCTTATTGGCGTATCGGGGCAGCATGGCCTCTTTACCGAAGAGATTATCCGCGAAATGGCAAAGAATACGGAGCGGCCGATTATCTTCCCGCTCTCCAACCCGACATCAAGGGCGGAGGCTGTGCCAGCGGATATTCTTGAATGGACCGATGGCAAGGCGCTGATCGGGACGGGGAGCCCGTTCGATCCGGTGACCTATAAAGGCGTGAGCCATCACATTGCCCAGAGCAACAATACCTATATTTTTCCGGGCGTCGGCCTTGGCGTGCTTGCCTGTGAGGCAACGCGTGTCACAGATAACATGTTCATGGCGTCATCAAAGGCGCTTGCGGCGCTGTCACCAGCGCTGACGGATCCAACCGCCCCCCTGTTGCCGCCGGTCTCCGACATTCGAAGTGTTAGCAAGGCAGTCGCGGTTGCTGTTGCCAAGCAGGCCGTAGCCGACAAGGTCGCCCCAGGGCGGAGCGATGCGGAGCTAGAGCGCTGCATTGAGGCAGCGGTCTGGACACCCGCATACAAAAAACTGACTTAAAACACGGATTTATAGAGGGTTATTTTATGGCATTCGATTACGCAGGGTATCAGCCAAAAGGGGACAAGAAGAATTCAGAATTCTTTGATGAGTTCCGCCTGAAAATATTTGAACGACGTAAATCCAGCGGGATAGAGGATCTTGTCGGTAATATGCGCTGCTTGGTCACGCAGGTGGATCCGGGAACCAGCCTTGCGACGATGATTGAGCTTTACGAGATGACCCCCTATCGCCACGCGGCGAGTTATATCGGCGAAACCCATAAGTTTCATGTGCTCCACAGTCGCCCCGTCTTTCCTGCCTTGATCCTGATGGAGCCTTTAAGCGGTGCATTCGAGGAATATATCACCCGCGTCAACCGGATGTATCCGCTGTCGCGCGCAACCCCTCACAGCCGCTACGTCGGGGAAATTTACGAAAGCAGAAATAACGACGAAATTCGCAAGACCCTTGAAGATCAGGCCGCAAGATTTGAGTATCATGGCGAGGTTGAAAATCCTTTCTATGCCGCCGATGGATTTCTCTTCACCATGCCGTCGGATTTTACCGGTAATCGCATTGGCTACAGCGGTCATGATTTTAACAATCCGGACAGTTTGGGCCTCGGCGGGCGGTATGAATTGTCCGCGACGGAGCAGGCACAGCTTGAGGCGGCGGCAGCATTCTCCGAAAGCTCGGGTGTTGGGGAGCTTCTCCTCGGGGTGGATCATATGGCGACCCGTATTCTCGCAGCAGATCGGGAAGATGCTATTCTCGAATTCCTCACCCATGTGCCTTATTATTTCTGGGGAGCCTATAACATCATGGATATGAATTCATCGACCAACGTCAATCGTAATGGCTCGGTCATGGATGACAAGCTTTCCCCGGCCAAGGTCTTTACCGCCAACAATACGCCTTCCTTCGTGAATAGCTTCGAGAACCGGCCCATGCCGACGGAGACTTTCGTCCGGAACTACGGTCGACGGATGCATCATATTGCGATTGAGGTACAGGACGGCGATCATGCGACGGGCGAAAAGAATGTCGATTTTGTTGTGGATGCGCTGAAAGAGAAGGGCGTGGCTTTTCTTGCCCATGTCGTTGGCGAGTGCAAGGATGAGCCAAACCTGAAGCAGATATTCTCGAAACATTCAAAAAATACCATCCTGATCACGGAATATGTCGAGCGGTGTCATGGCTTTGACGGCTTTTTCACCAAGGACAATGTCGCGGCGCTTACTGCGGCGGCGGGCCAGGATGAACAGTTCAAGCATGGACAGGTCTTCGACTGACGGGTTACTTTCCGAGAAATTGGTCAAAACAGGGACAGGGGCGGCGCATCATGGCACGTAATATCTTTTTCGGAATATCCGTAGCAGGATTGCTCCTGATCTTTCTCGTGCAGTTTTTCTGGCCGCCGGTCATTCATCTGCTTTGGGTGCTGATCCCCTATATCCTGCTGGGCTTTTATGACATGCATTTCGCGCATCATAACGTCCTCAGAAATTATCCGGTGATTGGTCATTTGCGATACGCATTTGAATTTATCAGCCCGGAAATACAACAGTATTTTATTGAGACCAACGAAAGCGGTCGTCCCTATAATCGGCAGCAACGCAACCTTGTTTATGCGCGCGCGAACCGGGGTCTGGATACCCAGCCTTTCGGGACGCAATGGGACATCACCGATGTCGGGTATCAGCGGGCAAGCCACTCGCTGGCACCCAAGCATGTCGATCCGAGTAAGGGCAGAGTTCTTGTCGGCGGTCCGCAGTGCAAGAAACCTTATAATGCGTCACGCCTGAATATTTCCGCCATGAGCTTTGGCGCGCTCAGCGCAAACGCGATCCATGCGCTCAACGCCGGCGCGAAAATAGGTGGTTTTGCTCACAACACGGGGGAAGGGGGGCTCAGCCCGTATCATCTCGCGGGGGGTGGGCATATCATTTGGCAGATTGGCACCGGCTATTTCGGTTGCCGCACGGCGGAGGGGAATTTTGATCCCGAGAAATTCAAGGCCGCCGCAAATCGCGACGTGGTCAAGATGATCGAGATTAAACTCAGCCAGGGGGCGAAGCCGGCTCATGGCGGAGTATTACCTGCGGCTAAGGTGGATGAGGAAATCTCTAAAATTCGCGGTGTGCCCATGGGTAAGGATGTTCTTTCTCCTCCTGCTCATTCCGCATTTTCCTCGCCGGAGGGACTGCTTCATTTCATGGAGGAATTGCGGAACATGACCGATGGCAAACCTGTCGGGTTCAAGCTCTGCATTGGACGTCGCAGTGAATTTATGGGCATCTGTAAAGCCATTCTGAAAACCGGTATTCAGCCTGATTTCATCACCGTTGACGGGGCAGAAGGCGGCACCGGTGCGGCCCCACTTGAATTTTCCAACCGTCTTGGCGTTCCCATCGATGAGGCATTGATTTTCGTTCATAACTGCCTGGTCGGAATTGGTCTTCGCAAAGAAATCCGCATCATCGCCAGCGGTAAGGTCGTCACCGGTTTCGACCTGATGGAAAAAATAGCCCTTGGCGCGGATATGTGTAATGTCGCGCGGCCGATGATGTTTGCGCTTGGTTGTATCCAATCGCTCCGCTGTAATACCAATACATGCCCGACAGGGATCGCCACGCAGGATCAAACGCGCGCACGCGCCGTGGATATCCCAACCCGGCGGGAGCATGTCGCCAACTATCATGACGCGACGATTGAGAGTTTCCGCGAGTTATTGGGAGCCATCGGTCTTGACGATCCCGAAGATCTGACTCCGCATCATATATTCCAGCGGGTTGCCGATCATACAGAACTGTCGACCGATCAGATCTATGAGTATCTTGATGAACGGGAATTGCTTTCGGATACAATCCGGCCAAGCTATCAGAACGACTGGAATAGCGCTCGCGCAGAGGCTTTTTGACCCTATTGCAGGATTGCGGCGTCTTTCAGGGCGTTTGAAATTTCTGTCACCGTGACCACCCCGACGAGGTCCGCCGCGGTTTGCGCATTCGGGGCCGTCGATACGAGCGCGATATCGGCTTTGTTCTGGTCAAGAATTTGCAGTACGTCAATCATACCGTCTGTCTCGGCGACAATGACGTAATTTTCCGGCTTGCCGACAGAGAGAGTTTCCTCTGGACGGGTCTTATCAACAAAGCGCCGCTCTGTCTTGATGATCCGTCCTTCCCGTGTCCAGACAAAGATACCGGGACTATTGGGTGGAATATCACCCTCCGTCAGGACGATAAAGGTACGGGTCATGATATCTTTGACCTTTTTCGCCGCCAGGAACGCAGAATTCATGCCTTCCGGTACCGCATGACCGCGCCGATTAAGCTTAAGGGTATAGATACTGGCCGGAGATAAATGTCGGCGCACTACATAGGCGGAGGCCGCTGTGAGGATGGTTGGCAAAACAGTGTTGTGGTCGCCTGTCATCTCCGCCAGCATGACGACGCTGGTAAAAATTGCGCCTGTGGTTGAGCCAATCATCGCTGCCATACCGGCAATCGCGAAGACCGGGATACCAACGTCAAGTACCGGAAAGATCATATGCATAACACTGCCGAAGGCCGCGCCCAAAGTCGCTCCCATAAATAGCGAGGGTGAGAACACGCCGCCGGAGGCGCCGGAACCGAGCGTCAGGCAGGTCGCAATCATTTTCAGGACGAACAACAGCAGCAGGAACCACGGATCAGAGAGGGCATTTGTCAGGACATCCAGAATGGTCGCATAGCCAACGCCCTGCACATAGAAATGCCCGGCATAAAGCTGCATAAGATAGATCATCACCCCGACCAGCCCCATACCCAGCATATGGCGGCTGTAATAATTGCCGGGCATGGCGTCGAATTTGTCTTCTGCCCAATAGATAGCCCGCACGAAGACCGTGGCCGCAACACCGCAAATGAGGCCGAACGGCAGGAACAGGATCAGGCCCCAGTTTGCGCCAATCCCGAATTCAGGGATCTGTAACGCGGGCACATCGAAGCTTGGGGTCATACTCAGAAGTTGTCGCCCGATATAGGTGGCCAAAATTGTCGATGTGACGACAAGAAAAATACTCTGTGCGCTGACGGATACCAGCAACAGTTCGACCGCAAACAATATGCCGCCAAGTGGCGCGTTGAAGGTAGCGGCAATTCCGGCGCCGGCCCCCGCCGCTACGAGGATAACCCGCTGATGCGCAGGCATGGAAACCCAGCTTCCCATCATAGAGCCGAAGGTGGCGCCAATCTGGATGATAGGCCCCTCCCGTCCGATGGCACCGCCGCTGCCGATGGAGAGGGCGGACGCGATGGATTTCACGACCACGACAACGGGCCGGATATGTCCGCCGTTATAATAGATTGCGTCCATTACCTCAGGCACGCCATGACCCTTGGCCTCCGGCGCGAAGGTCTTGACCAGCCAGGCGACGCCGACCGCGCCAACCACAGGCACAAGAATGACCCACGCGCCCCAAATATCTGTGGCGGTGTGAATATTGGCGTCATAATGGAAATCGAATTTCTGCAAAAAGAGGAGATTGTGGAAAAAGCCGATCAACAGCCGGAAAATCCATGCCCCGATACCGGCGATAACCCCGACAAAGATAGCAAGCACACATAACAGCACAATGCTGCGATTTTCAGTATCCGGCATTTACTTCCCTTAAATATACATAATGGCGGCCATCATAGGGATTTTAACATAGGGATAAAGTGTTTAAAGGGCCCTAATTTTGGATGCTGGTTTAAATTTTCCTCTTTCTGTTGAAATTTGTCTCTGTTCCCCCTCATTATGAGGGTCCTTGATTGAGGAGAAAACCAGATGTCCGAGCCCTTACCGTCCTGGCGCAATGCGAATGTTCCGAACCCTATCCGGAGCGAGATGGAGACCTTGCGCCAAAAGCTCGATCTCGATGTACCGGCAAAAAGGGACGTGAGCCGCAATCTGCTGATCGCGACCTGGAATATCAAGGCCTTTTCCTCCCTCACCGAGAAATGGCTGGCCGGCGATGATGACATTCCGAAACGGGATTATCGCGGCCTCTGGGCGATTACCGAAATTATCTCGCGCTTTGATGTCATAGCCCTTCAGGAGATAAAGGGTGACTTAAAAGCACTTCGCACCATGATGAAGACACTGGGTCCGAATTGGCAATTTCTGATGACGGATGTCACCCGTGGCGACGCGGGGAATAGCGAGCGCATGGGCTTTATCTTCGATAGCCGTCGGGTGCAGCTTTCCGGGCTCGCCGGTGAACTTGTCATCCCCGAAGATGGTGTCATCGGGAGTGGCGCATTGCAGCGCCAGTTCGCCCGCACGCCCTATGCGGTCAGCTTCATTGCGGGCAAGGATACCTTTATCCTGACTACGCTGCATGTCGATTTTGGCGCGAATTCAGCGGGCCGTATCCCGGAGCTGACAGGCATAGCCGAATGGCTCTATGAATGGGCGGGGCAGGCAAATTCCTACGGACAGAATTTTATCGCCCTCGGTGATTTTAACATCGACCGCCATGGCGATGCACTTTGGCAGGCGTTTACGAGCAGCGGTCTGACCGTTCCGCCTGAGCTTCATGGCGTAAAGCGCTCCATTTTCGCGAAAGATAACGATCCGCAACTTAAGAAATATTATGACCAGGTTGCCTGGTTTGAAAGTGGCGGCAAGCGGAAGCTTAATCTCGACTATGTGACGGCAGGCAGTTTTGATTTCGTGCCGTTGATCTATACCGAGACAGATTTCACCAACGCCACGAAACAGCACCGCCTGTCCGATCACTACCCGCTCTGGGCGGAGTTCAACTGCCGGAGTTAGCGGCTAACCGTAAACAGCAGTCCCCCAGAGCTGGTTATGGGTATAGCGGGCGCCATGAGCGAAACCGACGGGGAGGATTTTCTCAATCTCCGCCAGATCAGACGCCGTGAGATTCATGGCATCCGCCTCTGCGCATTCCTGCAAGTGATCCGCACTTCTTGTGCCAGGGATCGGGACCATATCGCCATCCAGCGCGAGTACCCAGGCAATAGCGAGGGTGGCAGGCGTAACGCCCTTATCCGCGGCCATGGCGTTGAAAGGTTCAAGTGCCTTCATGTTGTAGGTGAAGTTCGGCTCGATAAAGCGGGGATTGTTCTTCCTGAAATCCGTGTCCTTGAAGGTCGATGGGTCGAGAGGTTTCTGGCTGAAGATGCCGCGTCCGACGGGAGAGAAGGGAACGAAGGTGACCCCGAGTTCCTGACAGGCCTGCACCATGCCAAGTTCGGGCATCCGGGTCCAGAGGGAGTATTCGCTCTGTACGGCCATGACCGGATGCACCGCATGAGCACGGCGAAGGGTGGTCGGTGCAATCTCTGAAAAGCCGAAACCGCCGATCTTGCCTTCCTTCTTGAACTTGACGAGCGTTTCAACCACTTCTTCAACCGGGCGGGTCTGGTCCTGCCGATGGATATAGTAGAGTTCAACATGTTCGACACCAAGGCGCTTGAGCGATTTCTCAAGTTCACCGCGTAAGTAGTCTTCACTATTGTCAAATGTGCGTTCCGTAGCGCCGGGTTCACGTTTGATGCCGCCCTTGGTCGCAATCTTGAAGAAGTTCGGATGGTCCTTGATGAAGGCGCCGATAACCTCTTCCGACTTACCCGCACCATAGACATTCGAGGTGTCGAGAAAATCAACCCCGAGATCCATGGCTTTCGCCAGCGTCGCATGGCTTTCCTTGATGTCAGTTGCCCCGTAAAAACCTGCAAAACTCATACAGCCAAGGCCAACAGCCCCCACCATCAATCCGTCACTTCCAAGCGGTCGCTTCTGCATATAACAACTTCCTTTTTTTCAGCGTCTTGTTTTTTATCCAATAATGTTACTATGTTAGGATCACGGCGCAAGCGGATAAAAAAATAAATAGAAGGGACCGACCCCATGCATAAACTTGAATTTTTCTTTGATTGTTCCAGCCCCTGGACGTATCTGGCTTTTGAAAGCCTACAGCAAATGCTGACGCGCCATCCTGATCTTGAGGTAGCCTATCGGCCATTTCTGGTGGGGGGCGTATTCAATACGGTAAACCCTTCGGTTTATGCATCGCGAGAGAACCCGGTGATCCCGAAGCAGCGTTATGGCAAGAAGGACCTGCAAGACTGGGCCGAGTATGTTGGCATCAAGATCATTCCGGCATCCGATCTGAAGGTTTTCCCCGTCAATAGCGTGAAAGCCATGCGTGGCGCTTTCGTCGCGATAGAGGAGGATTGCCTCGTTCCTTATGCCCGCCGGGTGTTTGAACGCTATTGGAGCGAGGGCGCAGATATTTCTCAGGAAGAGGAGTTGAACGGTATTATTGCCAATGTCGGGCTCGACAAGTTCGAATTCTACGACAAGATCAATGACCAAAAATACAAGGATATGCTGAAGGACAATACCACGGAAGTGATCGAGCGCGGCGGCTACGGCACGCCGACCATGTTCCTTGACGGCACGGATATGTATTTCGGCAATGATCGGTTCCCGCTTATTGAAGCGAAACTAAAATAATAATAAAGATATATAAGGTATTAAAATGATTGATCTTTATTACTGGCCCACACCGAACGGCTGGAAAATTTCCATCGCGCTTGAAGAAATGGGCATCGACTACCGCGTCGTCCCGGTGAATATCGGGAAGGGTGAACAGTTCGAGCCGGATTTCCTTAAAATCAGCCCGAACAACCGCATGCCCGCCATCATCGATCAGGACCCGGCCGACGGTGGGGAACCGATTTCTGTCTTTGAGACCGGTGCGATCCTGATCTATCTCGCGGAGAAGACGGGCAAATTCATGCCAAGTGATATTCGGGGCCGCAAGGAAGTGATTGAATGGGTAATGTGGCAGATGGGCGGTCTTGGCCCAATGCTCGGCCAGAACGGGCATTTCAAGTTCTATGCGCCTGAACAAATCCCTTACGCGCAGGAACGCTACTCAACGGAGGCACTCCGGCTTTTTGACGTGCTGAATACCCGGCTGGAAGGGCGGGATTATATCTGCGGGGAGTATTCCATCGCCGATATGGCCTGCTGGCCCTGGATCATTACCTATAAGCGGCAGGAGATTGACCTCGGCGAGTTTCCCAATATCCGCCGTTGGTATGACACCCTGAAATCCCGGCCTGCCCTCCGGCGGGGGTATGAAGTCGGCAAGGATATCAGCAAACCAATTGGAAAATGGAGCGAGGAATCGCGAAAACATCTGACAGCGCAGCGGCAACCAGCCAAATCGTAATTTTAACTGAATGAGCGATTTGACCGCTTATGTGAGCCTGTTTTTCAGCGCTTTACTCTCGGCAACGATCCTGCCCGGCACGTCAGAGGCGGCAATGGTGCTGCTCCTGAATGAAGGACAGGGCCTGCCCGTCCTGTTGTTTACCGTTGCGGTGATCGGGAATGTGTTGGGATCGGTCG
Source organism: Sneathiella sp. HT1-7 (assembly GCF_020731145.1). Lineage (GTDB taxonomy): Bacteria > Pseudomonadota > Alphaproteobacteria > Sneathiellales > Sneathiellaceae > Sneathiella. The sequence goes on from NZ_JAJFZN010000004.1 coordinate 20,875, forward strand.
TGAACTGGATTCTTGGCCGGTACTTCACTCATTTCAAGGACAGGAAATGGTTCCCGCTGAAAGAGAAACAATATGATCGGGCGGTGGGGTGGTTCGACCATTATGGGAAATGGACGTTGCTGCTTTCCTGGGCGCCGTTCTTTGGTGACCCGCTGACCATCGTCGCCGGGGCCATGAGGGTGCATTTTGGTTTTTTCTTGCTGCTGGTGACCCTCGGTAAGGCAGCGCGTTACCTGTTCGTTGTTCAGGCCGCGCTTGCCGTACTGGAATAGTTAGTCTGCGCCGTCAGCTTCGAGATACTGACCGGCCGTCCAGCCAACCATACCATTATACTGGATATTGCACCATTTACGTCGAGTCTCAACCTTGCGAATGGCGGTTGTTGAATTGCGCCATTCAAGATAGGGCATACCGACATGGCAGCCCAGATTGACAATGCCGTCAGTTTGGGCGGGCAGGGAACCTATCTTTTTACCCTTGAGAGACGGGTCTTTTCGAACATTTAGTGTGGCCCCTGGCTTCATATTGACCTTGAAATAATCGGGATTATCAATTTCAGCGTTCGCCGTGGAGGCGAGGGGGGCAATCGCGACACTTAGGCCGGCGGCCATAACGCTGATACGCAGGGCAGTTTTAACGGTAGAGATCGCTTTCATCGCAACAAATGCATCCTGTTTATGGCTCACAACACACCTCATCAGATTATTAATCTAAATTGACATTCCCCGATGATCAACAAAAGTTATTAAAAAACGGTTGTTAATAAAGGTTAACAATTTGTGAAATTAGGTTGGGCTGAGTTTATTATGATATTTTACACAGATTTTTCCTGCAAAAAAATTTGCTTGGCGTGATCCTTTGAGACCAGAAATTTCCGCGCTATGAATTAACCATATTATGCGCCGGACCGGTAAGGTCCGGATTCTATAAGGGAATTTACCCGCCGAATGGTGATATTTACATATATTTAATTATAGATTCAAAGATGGATACTAATGCATTGATTTTTATTAAAAATTTTTTCTATTATTTTTTCAACATATCCCCCGAATGAGGTATGAAAATCCTAATCTCCTCCGATATTGTTTTCACACTCATAGTCTGCCGGCCGTCTTCTGTTGTAAGGCTGACCGACGAATATTATGGATAGAAAAATGTCAGTGAATGAGATTGGCGAGGAGATTGTTTTTTCGGATGATGAAAGCGATACGCTTTTCATTTCTGCCGGAAAACATGACCTTGAGGCCTTCGAAAATATTAAGAATTTTTCTCATATGCTCGGGAATGAGGGCGAAGAATTCATTGCGTTTGCGTCTCTGGCTGGCTCAGAACCTGGGGATATGGACAACTTCGTCTATGCCGAGGAAGATACTTTCGATCTTGATCTGGTTCTGGCCACTACCACAGCGGAGGACGCGCCTCGGTCGTCACTTTCTATCAATGAGGCCCTGCCGGAAATTGCGGAAAGCAGCATAGATCTTGATCAACTTTTCGACATTATGCAGATTAATGCTGTGCTGTCTTTCTCTGAAACTGTTGATCTTGAATTAAGCGCGCCTGATGCGGTTGCTGATTCCGCACGGGAGATGGCTCTGCTGGATAGCTCTGCCCTTCCTGTATCGTTTCTCGACAGTCTTGATCCTTGTGCCGGGGTTGAAGATCTTTTCAAAAAACTGGTTCTTGCCGAAGAAAGCTAAGTCATCACATATTTCTTGCGATGATATGATGACGACATAGGCTTTGACGCGGCCCGTCGTTCGGCTATCATCCCCTAAACTAGAATAAAAAGAATGGGGGAAAGATGACCACGATCGACGATACCAATATATTCCTGCCCGACCTTTGGTCCACTCACGCTACCTTCAGTCCGGATAAAGATGCCCTGATTTGCGGAAACGAGCGGCGGAGCTGGGGCAATTTCGACAAGAATATGAGCCGGATTGCCAATGCGCTGATTAATCGGAACATCGGGCAGGGGGATAAGGTCGCCGTACTGGTCAGCAATAATATCGAGGCGGTGGAGATCATCTTCGGCGTCACGCGGGCCGGGGCTTGCGTAGTGCCATTGAGCGGGTTGTTGACGGCAGAACAGCTCGCCGTGCTGATCGATGATTGCGATGCGAGCCTTCTGATAGCCACCGAGAGCTATCTTGAACGCATCACGGATATCCGGGAGCGGCTCAAGAAGATTCCGGCGAAGAATTTTATCGCCGCGGATTTTACCGCCGATGGCTGGGTTGGCTTTGAGAGTTTTCTCGGCGACGCCTCCGATGCGATGCCAACGGTTGATTATCGCCTGGAGGATGATTTCAATATCATCTACAGCTCTGGCACGACGGGCCTGCCCAAGGGAATTGTCCAGACCCATCGCGCACGTCAGCACTGGTCCTACAGCAATGCGCTTGAGCTTCGCTTTCACAGAAATGCGGTGGCAATGACCACAACCTCGCTTTACTCGAATGGCACCTGGCTTATGATGCTGCCGATCCTGTTCCTGGGTGGTACGCTTGTCATCATGCCGGAATTCAGCCCGGAGGCATTTCTGGAAACAGCGGTCACCTACAAGATCACCCATACCTTTATGGTTCCGACACAATTCATCGTCACGCTGGATCACCCAAAATTTGATGACTATGACCTGAGTTCCCTGGAGTCGGTCCTCTGCGCGGGATCACCACTCCGGCCCGATACAAAGGCGGAAGTGTTGAAGCGCCTGACTCCGAACTTGACCGAGCTTTATGGCTGTTCCGAGGGCTTCGGGTCCATGTGTCACCCTGATATGCATGCGATCAAGCCTGGAAGTGTCGGCAAGCCCGTGTTGGGCTTTGATCTGAAAATTTTCGATGATGATGGCAATGAACTACCCCGTGATGAGGTTGGGGAGATTTGCGGATATGGCGCGGGCATGATGAAAGAATACTACAAGCGCGATGACCTGAGTGAGGCAATTGTCGTCCGTGACAGTCACGGGCGCAGCTTTCTCCGCTCCGGCGATATCGGCCGCATCGACAAGGACGGGTATCTCTATATCATGGACCGCAAGAAGGACATGATTATCTCCGGCGGTTTCAATATCTTCCCTGCGGATATCGAGGCGATAGTCGGCGAGCATCCGGATGTTCTGGATGTGACGGTGATCGGCGTGCCCCATGAAAAATGGGGAGAAACGCCGCTCGCGCTTCTTATTGGGCGGGACGGGGTTGAAGATACGGTGGAAATAGTTAAATGGGCCAATGACCGGCTCGCCAAGAGCCAACGCATCATCGGGGCGGAATTGCTTGCGGAGTTCCCGCGCAACGCGCTTGGCAAGGTTGTAAAACGCGAACTCAGGGATCCCTACTGGGAATAACCCGAACAAAAGAAGGAAGAGGCAAATGCGCTCCGAAAAAGTAATGTTTAAGGGCACAAGTGGCATGTTGGCGGCACGGCTGGACCTACCCGTCGGCACACCGCTGGTGTATGCGCTTTTTGCCCATTGTTTTACCTGTTCGAAGGATGTGTTTGCCGCGTCGCGTGTCTCGACAGCGCTTGCAAATCTCGGGATTGCTACCTTGCGGTTTGATTTTACTGGTCTTGGGGAGAGTGATGGGGAGTTCGAGAATACAAACTTTACCTCGAATATCGCCGATCTTCTCCACGCTGCGGAATTCCTTGGCGAAAAGTTTGACGCGCCAAAACTGCTAATCGGGCATAGCCTTGGCGGGGCGGCGGTGCTCGCCGCGGCGGCGGATATCCCATCGGCAAAAGCCGTTGCCACTATCGGGGCTCCCTTTGATCCGGCCCATGTCGGTCATCATTTCATCGATCAGCATGAAAAAATTAGATCAGAGGGCGTGGTCAAGGTCGATATCGGCGGGCGTCCGTTCAATGTCAGCCGTCAGTTCCTGGAGGATATCGAGGATCAGGCTCAGGCGGAAAAGCTCCATCATTTGCGAAAAGCCCTGCTGATTTTCCACAGCCCGACAGACAATATCGTTGGCATCAGTAATGCTACGAATATCTTTGTTGCGGCCAAGCATCCGAAAAGCTTTATCTCCCTCGATAAGGCCGATCATTTACTCAGCCGGAAAGAGGACTCCCAATATGTTGCGGAAGTCATAACAAGCTGGGCCCGGCGCTATATCCCGGAGCTCACGCAAAGCAAGGCGAGAACCGGCTTGAAACGACAGGAGGGGGATACGCTTGTTGTGGGCGCCCCACCAGAGAAATTCCTGCAATATGTTGATAGTAACGGGCATTCCCTGTTGGCTGATGAGCCGTTTGATTATGGCGGAACCAACCGTGGGCCGTCACCCTATGATTTATTGCTGTCCGGCCTTGGCGCCTGTACCTCAATGACGATCAGGATGTATGCGGATCGCAAGAAATGGCCGCTGGAGAATGTCGCGGTACGTCTTCATCACAAGAAGATACATGCAGAGGATTGTGATGACTGCGAAACAGGGACGGGAAAAATTGATGTCATGACCCGGCAAATAGAACTTACCGGCGAATTATCGGATGAACAGCGCGGTCGTCTGATGGAAATTGCTGATCGCTGCCCGGTGCATCAAACCCTGATGTCGGAAATAAAAATTGAAACGGTCATGGCCTGATACGGGGACGGGGCGCGTCAGTTATTCTGTCTCTTGCGAAAAGATAGATTGATGCGCGATGGTGCCACATGTATCTAGATCGGGAATCAGGGAATTACCCGATTCAAAACACAGTTTCGCCACGATTGTATTGGATAATGTAAAACTCGGTAAAGTTTTACCAAAATGCATCCCAAATACAACAGATTTTGGGCCTTGGAAAATTCCTTATCCCGTCATTTCCCCAAATTAACGATATGTTAATACTTCCCTGAGAGATTATCTGCAGGACCACTGTAACCATCGTTTTAGTATTGCGTATCGATGTAAGGATATTTTCTCGTGACGGAGCAATTTCATAAGCATTTTGGCGTTATTCTCGCCTTTCTCGCTGCGCTTTTTGCGCTTCTGTTCTTCTGGACTTATCAGGTTTATTCCCTGAATGCGCCAGCCCGTTGGCTCGACGCGGACCAGCATTTTGTCGATACCACAAATAACAATGAACAGGTTATGAGCCTCGTCGGCTTCCACAGTATGATCCACAACTTTAAGGATTATTTGCTGCGTGGTGAGTCTGAGGATAAGGACCGTTTTTTTGAACATTTCGATGATGCCCGCGAAGAGTTAGATATCTTGCGCGCTCATTTTGGCGCAGAGGTAGAGACGGAAGTGCTGGCGATTGATGCGATCTTGCGCGACTATTTCGTCTCCATCAACCGGGTTGATCAACTCCGCGAAGAAGGCAAGTCGATTGCCGAGATTGATAAGGCGATCTCCATCAATGACACGGCCGCCTTCAACGCATTTCGCAAGATTCTGGATTTGTATGAAGCGGAAAAAGCAGAAGTCCGCACTCTCGTTCTGGGGGCAATGGATCAGGATCGTGACAATCTGCAATCTCTTTATACAACCCTGTTTGCGATAGGTCTGCTGCTTGCCATTGCTGTGGTAATGGGTCTGCGCTTTGAATATTTGAAACGCCGCGCGTTGCAGGAAAAATCAGAAACGAAGTCACTGCTTGAAAGCTTTCTTGATTATTCGACGGTGCCATTTTTGATCGCCGGTCCCGACAGGATTATTCGTCATTGCAATAAGGCCGCTGCACAGCTTCTGGAAACAAAGCCTGCCAATCTCGTCGGGGCATCGCTCGCGCAGATTATTGAAACCGATGTACCTCTGAATGAGGTGCTATCGTTCGACATCGGCCGCACCAAGCGGATCAGTACAGAGATTGAACTTCAAAGCGGTCGCAAGCTGCCTGTGCGTGCCGATTTTTCGACCAACCGAGATGGTACGATGCGGATAGTTGCGCTGTTCGATCAAAGCAAGGAGTTGAAAATTCGCGAACGTATCCTGTATGAGGCTGAGCATAAGATGACCAACGACACGATAGATGGGAGTCTCTCCATCCGCCGTGATATCCAGAAATTCAACGATTTGGTGGCTGAATTCGCCGAGCATATCGGCTATGACAAGAAGGATTTCGCGCGACGGGCACTCGATATTGCACAATCGCTTAAATCTCATGTCGGAAACTTCATGTCGCAGTCCAATCCGGTTACAGAAGGACGGTTAGCGCTTAATCTGGATGGGCCGGTTTCGCAGAAGATCAGTGAGACAGTCTCCGCCACACTTGAGAAATTTGATAAAGCAATTCTGGATAATCAGTTGATGTTTAATTGGGTCAATCATGTGCCGGAGGTGCGGGAAATTGACTTTCCGGCGCAGCTTCAGCGCATCCTGAATAACCTTGTCAGCAACGCGGTTAATTACACCAAGCCGGGCGGAGCGATCAAGATCACCTCTTCAATAGAGGGGGAGTATCTGATCCTCAAGGTCGAGGATACCGGCATCGGGATCGAGGAAGAGGATATCCCGCGCATTTTTGAACGCGGCGTGCGGATGAAGAACGCGGCGCAGATGTGCGGCGGCCTTGGCATTGGTCTCAATGCTGTGCAGGAAACATTGCGCAACCTCGGCGGCAAGATTACCTGCAATTCCTATGCGGGGATTGGGTCAGATTTTGTGGTGAAAATTCCTGTGGCGCAACAGCCAGGAACCACAAACTCAGTAACGACGGCGACGGCCTCCTAGAGGCGAGTGACACCTTTATCTCTCAAGCTGTCGGCAATATAGGCACTTAACCATTTGCTGTGATCTAGATACCGTTCCCGTGCGTGTTTTTCATCGGCGGAGAGCAGTAGTTCCTTAATTTCGTTATGATCGCGCAGACAGCGCTCCTTCTGCTCGTGCTCGATATGACGCATTGCCTCAAAATTAGCCCGTTGAATAATATCGCGGAAAGAAAGACCCGTTTCCTGCAGTTTGGTGTTGCCGTTCAGGATAAACAGGCTGCGGTGAAATTTCTCGTCCGCCTCTGCCCAGGCATCGGCATTATCGCTTCGAAGCGCAGTTTCCTCGCTGGATAGTGAATAGAGAAGCGGCATGATATCGGTCCGCGATAACTTGCGGGTACAGATATTGCCGATGGCCTGCATTTCCAGTCCGGCAACAACCTGATAATACTCTGCGAGTTCAACGGCGCTTAAGGCAAGAATACGAATGCCGCGCTTGGGCACAATCTCAACGACTTTTTCCGTCTGCAGGCGGAGCATGGCCTCCCGGATCGGAGTCCGGCTCATGTCGAGCTGGCGTTCGATCTCTGGAATATTGATGAAGCTGTCGAGCGGAATTTTACCCGTATTGATCTCCGCCTTGATGGCCGAATAGGCCATGTCGGTCAGTGATTGCTTCCTCGGCACCAGAGACGGGCGCGCTTTATATTGCAAGGCAGTAGTCATAATGAAGACAGTTTGCCGTGAGGATGGTTGAAAAAGCGTTAATTAAACTCGGGTATTTGTCTGTCATGTCGGTGGGGCAGGGCATACGCCTGCTCTAGGAGAGGCAGATCAGGGTGTATTGGAAAACAATATAATATATTAAGGATTGTTTTACGTGCTTTTATTATAAGCTCGCTAAATATTTCATTAAACTTTAGAGAGTGGTTTTCGCCCCGTCCAGTTTGCAGGTCTTACTCCATTAATAATCTCATCAGCATGAGCCCCGGCCTCTTTCGGCTGTTGCTCGCCTCCCTCGTCGTCGTAAGCCATGTCTCGCGATATGACGTCGGGCGCCCGGCAGTTTTTATCTTTTTCGTCCTGAGCGGGTATTGGGTGTACCGCATGTATGATAGCAAATACCGGCGGTTTTCCAACCCCGTCAAAGCCTTCTATCTGTCTCGGTTTTTGCGTATCTGGCTATTTTTTGTCGTCTGCTGCCTGGTCGCCATCGTCCTTAGCGGTCATTTCGTGCCGGAGGACCTGTATGCCCTGCTGATTATCGGTGTCGCCTCGCGAAGCCACGATCCGCTCGGGGTGTCCTGGTCGCTCGACTATGAAATACAGTTCTACCTACTGCTGCCGCTGATCTGGCTGCTGTTCAACCGCATTACCGACCTACAGATCGCGGTGCTGTCGATCTCGCTTCTGGTGATCGTGATGATGGCCGGCGCACATGCCCTTGAAGCCTATTACGGAATCCTCACTGTGTTCGGCTTGCTGCCGCTGTTTCTGGCAGGTTGCTTGCTGGCGAGGCTTGACTACTGCCCGTCTGTCCACGCCGCAGCGATCAGTCTGGTCCTAACGGCGGTTGCCGTCATCGCCGTGTATTTTGTCCCGGCCACACATGACCTCTTGATCAAGGACGCTGGGAATCCGATCACCAAGGATTTGTTCTTCATTTTCATCTCGGGCATGCTGCTGCCGTTCATCGCCTATAATGTATCGCAAAAAAGCGACGGGCTGGATCGCCACGCTGGCAACTGGTCCTATGCCCTCTATCTGCTGCACAGCCCGATCATCACGGCGACCTATGCCCTGATGGCGGCGAAGATGGGGCAGCCCGCACTCAAAATTGTCGCCGTGGCCTGCGCATATGGAGGATCGCTGTTGATGTATCTTTTGATCGACGCCCGGATTGAGCGATGGCGTACCCGAAAATTCGAGGCCATCCGCTGACGCTACAAAAAATCGCCGCTCACGCCCGCCATTTCAGGAAGTACTTTTCCGCTTTCCCGATGATCCAGGCGAAGATGAGACCGATGCAAGAGAGGATGGCGACGCCTGTAATTAATTGGTCCGTCGCCATCAGGCTACCCGCGATCAGGATGTAGGCGCCGATACCATATTCGGCGGCGATCATCTCAGCGGCGACCAGAAGGATAATCGCGATGGCGGCGGAAATCCGCGCGCCGGAAAGAATAGCGGGCAGGGCACCCGGCAGGATAATTTTCCGGATTATCGACATCCGCGTAAGGCCAAAGGACTGTCCCATGCGGATCAGGCCGCGATCTACATTATCGATCCCGCCATAGGTGGCGATGACCGTTGGAAAGAAAGTCCCGAACAGGATGGTGGCGACCTTCGATCCCTCGCCAATGCCGAACCAGATGATGAACAGCGGCAGGAGCGCGATTTTCGGGATCGGGAAGATCGCCGAGACAAGCGGTTGCAGGCCGGACCGGGCAATCGAGAACAGCCCGATCAGGGTGCCGACGATAATACCGAGCATGGTGCCCGAGAACCAGCCGATCAGGAGCCTTTGTAAGGAGGCCGCGAGATGCTGCCAGAGAAGGCCGGAATTCACCAGATTCATAAAGGCATCAAATGCCTCCGACGGGGCAGGCAGGATCAGCGGGCTGATAAAGCCCGTGCGGCACCCCCATTCCCAGAAGGCTATAATCAGGATAAAAACAATCGGCGCGACGATTTTTCTCGATTTCGGCAGGAAACCGCCGCCGCGGTAGGGAACCGGTTTCCCTGTTATCTGATTGCCGACAGTTTCATCACTCATCAAGAAGCTCCATATCGGCGGCGCGGGCCTCATCGCGCATCAAATTCCAGAGCCGTTTCTGGATCGCCTCCAGCTCCGCATTCTCGGTTGTCCGTGCGGAAAGGGGCATATCAATTTCAACAATATCGCGGATCTCGCCGGGTCGACGGGACAGGACGACGATCTTGTGCCCCAAGCGCACGGCCTCGGCAAGATTATGGGTGACGTAAGCGGCGGTATAGTTTTCCTTTTCCCACAAATCGACAAGATCATCCATGAGCAGTTCCCGCGTCTGGGAATCGAGGGCGGACAACGGCTCATCCATCAGCAGGACGGCGGGCCGGACGGAGAGGGCGCGGGCAATGGCGACGCGCTGTTTCATGCCACCGGACAGCTGCCGGGGATAGGCCTTCCTGAAATCGCTCAGTTTCGTGCGGGCAAGCACATCAGCAATGATCTCCTCGCGCGCGGCGGCATCGAGGGGGTGGTTCTCTAGCACGAGGCTGATGTTTCCTTCCACCGTCCGCCAGGGGAGAAGCGCGAAATCCTGAAAAATATAGGTGAGGGGATTGAGGCAGTCTGCCGGCGGTTCGCCAAGTTGCAAAACCTCCCCCGAGGCCGGGCGCTCCAGACCGCCAATCATACGAAGAAGCGTTGACTTCCCGCAGCCCGACGGTCCGATAATGCAGACAATCTGCCCCTGTTCGATATCCAGATTGATATCGCGAAGGACCTCAACCTCATCATAGCGGTGAGTGATATGGCGAAGACTGAGGTCCATCTGCTATTTAGAAGGTCTCGACATAGTCGGTGTTGACCAGAGTTTCGATTGTGATGCTGTCCTTGACCAGACCTTCTGATTTGAACCAGTTAAGCTGGTCCGTCACATTGGTAAGGTTAAGTGCGGCCCCTTTGTTGACACGCATGGCACCATTTCGGATAGACGGGCCTGCCTTCTCGATCGGCCGGTCAGCATAGACATATTTATGGATCAGCTCCACCATGGCGGTGGCACCTTCTTCACCTGCGGTCTTGTCGACAAGAGCCGCATTGAAGTCATCCGCGCCCTTGGAGAAGGCGGCCAGGAAACGCTTCACGAGATCGGGTTTTGTTTCTGCGTTTTCGGTCGAGGTAAATACCGTTGTCACCTGATAGTCAGGGATGTAATCGGCAACCATGCCGATCTGGACAACGGCAGGACCCTTGGCGAGAGCCTTCGCGATATGCGGCACGATGGACCAGCTATCGACCTGTCCTGATTTGAGGGCACCGATGATCGCGCCAACTTTTTGCAACGAAACCAGTTTCATATCAGATGTGGAAAAACCTTCCTTCTCGGCAATTTTTGACGCCATGTAATGGAAGGAGGAACCAGCCTGCGTGATGCCGAAGCTGCGGCCCTTCAATTTCGCCGGGCTGGTGACGCCCTCATCATAGGCGGCTTTGGAAACGAGGATGATCTGCCCGTCAATGCCGGGTTCTTCCTGCAATGCGCCGCCGATTACCTTGATCGCGCCCTTGTCTGCGAGATTGATCAGACCACCTGATATGGCGGTCACGCCGAAATCCACATCGCCTGAGGCAATGGCGACGGCCATTGGCTGCGCGGCTTGGAAGAATTTGAACTCGACTTCCAATCCTTCGTCGGTGAAATAACCTTTTTCAAATGCGACAAAGCTCGGTGCATGGGACGTGAAGCGGAGCGCACCAACAGTGATTTTGTCGGCGGCGGCGGCCGTGAGCGTTGTGCCCCCGATTGCGGTAAGGGCGACAAGGCCACCGAGAAGCGCCTTTTTAAATGCCCGTCTTGATATTGACATCATGGAATTATTCCTCCCGAAAGGATTGATTTTTGGATCGCGTGATTTTGGCCTTTATCTACTTGGATATCCCGCCGGGAGTCAATTGATAAACTGCGGCTCTATTGCCCCGCAATCCAGCTTTTTACAACCGTCATATCCTCTCTAACGGCTACGATATCAGCGCGCATTCCGGCCGCAATCCGACCATGCGTCTTTTCGAGGCCAAGGAATGCCGCCGGGCTAGACGTTGCCATTATTACCGCTTCCTCCAGCGGGAGATCCAACAGGGTGACCGCATTGCGCACTGCCGCCGCCATATCAAGCGCGGAGCCAGCGAGCGTGCCATCCTTCGTGGTCAATCGACCATCCTTGAGAGTGATATCAGTCTCACCAAGTGTGAGATGGATTTCTTCTGTCCCAATGGTGGACATGGCATCCGTGACCAGCATCATATGATCAAGGCCTTTTACGGCGAGGGCTGCTTTCAGGGTTGCCGGATGCACATGGTGACCATCATTAATAATACCACAATAAACGTCCGGGGAATTTAGCGCCGCCCCAATGAGACCGGGCGCGCGGCTCTCCATCGGGGGCATGGCATTGTAAAGATGGGTGACGCCTGTCAGTCCGGCCTCTATCGCCGCCTGCATTTCTTTAAAGCTCGCGGTACTATGTCCGGCAGAGACATGCACGCCTTTCGCTGTCAGTTCCCGAATAATCTCCAGCGGGGTTTTTTCTGGTGCGAGCGTCACCAATACCTTGCCCAGATCGCCCGCAGCCACGAGATCGACAAAACGGTCGTCAATGTCGCGAATATGTGCTTCATCATGGACGCCTTTACGCGCCGGGTTGAGATAGGGCCCTTCGAAATGGATACCGAGAATTCCGGGCATGTCTTGCGCAATCGCCTCCCGGATCAGGGCGGCGATACGCTCCATCTTTTCCCAGCTATCGGTGATCAGGGTCGGGAGCATTGCCGTGGTGCCGAATTTCCGATGGGCAGCAGCAATAGTGGCAATGTCCTCAAGGTTTGTCGCATTGTTCAACATAACCCCGCCGCCGCCATTGACCTGCGTATCGATAAAACCGGGAAGCAAGCGATATCCGTCATAATTCTCGCATTCATACCCGGCAGGGCAATCAGATTCCCGACAGAGGCCCGCAATCCGTCCGTCGTCGATCAGCAACGTAAGTTCATCCTGCCAGCTATGTCCGGTCAGAATTTCCGCGTTTATGAGCGCCTTTTTCATGAGCGTACCGTGCCGGTCTTATTGATCAGGCCCGTCCGGTTGTTAATCAGCCGGAGCGCGCCGTCGAAAACATCGCCACGCGGCTGGGCCACATAGCGGCCATGCGCCTTGTCGAGCCAGGGGCGGATCGGTTCGGCCAGCCCGCCGACATGATGTATTTCCTTCACATCTCTTCTCACAAGGGCGCGGATTAGCTGATTGACTTCTTCGGCGATGGTCCGGACAAGGCTCTTTGCCACCTCATCCTCTTTTTCCGCATATTCGATGACGAGGCCCGCAAACGCGCCATAATCAACAGGCCTTGCCGTGCGGGCCCAACAGGAAACCTCAGCCGGATGGGCCCCGACTTCCGACAGCAGTTTCTTGCAAAAGGGGGAGGACGGCAGGATGTCATCATAGGCCTGCAGCGCCCGGCGCACGGCAAGATGACCGAGGCGCGCGCCCGACCCCTGATCGGAAACGGGAAAGCCCCATCCGCCGATATAGAATTTTTCGTCACCTTGCACCGCGAAGGCGCAGGAGCCGGTGCCGGTGATCAGCAAGCCGCCATCTCCGCCAGCAAAAGCCCCAAGCTGGGCGACGAAGGCATCCGTCTCTGCAGTCATGGAGGCAAACGGATGGGTGACGCGCAGGAATTCCTCCCGGCGCTCAGCCTCGACCAATCCGGCCATGGCAAAACCTGCATGCAGGCGGGAAAGGGGAATCGACAACCCGTCCAGCTTAGAAAGAGCATTACGGGTGGCACGGAAAATTTCGCTCAGCACTGCATTCAACCCGAGAGAGGCATTGGCTGGTCCGCCATGCCCTTCGCAAAGCATGGTGCCATCCTGGTCGTACAGGCGGACACGGCAATTGCTACCACCGCAATCTGCCGCCAGATAGACCGGTGTGTCATCCGCTCCTGTCATGTAAAACCGTTGCCCGTCCCAAGCTTAAAGGAATTTCTTATTCCCTTTGTTTCAAATTGAAATTAGGATCAATTGATCCTCCCTATAGTATTGGAAAAATGACAGGCTGCAATGCTGTGATTAGGAAAAATTAAATGAAAACGCAAGTCGCGATAATCGGGAGCGGTCCGGCGGGCCTCCTGTTAGGTCAGTTACTCCATACTCAAGGCATAGATAATATTATTCTTGATCGGGTGAGTCCGGGATATATCCTTGAACGGATACGCGCCGGCGTAATTGAGCAGGGATTTGTTGACTTGATGAAAGAAGCCGGTGTGGCCGAACGTATGCTGCGCGAGGGTGAAGTCCATCATGAAGTTGATATCGCCGTTCATGAGGAATATCACACCATTAATCTGACTGAATTGACGGGCGGAAAATCCGTCACCGTCTATGGCCAGACAGAAATAACTCATGACCTGATGGATGCGCGGAATGCGTCGGGCCAGATTTCCTTCTATGACGCGAAGAATGTTACTCCCCATGACATGAAGAGCGATAAGCCATATGTCACCTTCGAAAAAGACGGGGAGAAACATCGAATTGATTGCGACTATATAGCCGGTTGTGACGGATCCCACGGAGTTTGCCGCCCGAGTATTCCTGCCGGTGTGCTCAAAGAGTATGAAAGAGTATATCCGTTCGGCTGGCTTGGCCTTCTTTCAGATACGCCCCCGGTCGATTACGAATTAATTTATGTGAAAAGTGACGAAGGGTTCGCGCTTTGCAGTAAGCGTTCCGAAACACGGAGCCGATATTATGTTCAGGTGCCGCTGGATGAGAAAGTCGAGAACTGGTCCGATGACCGCTTTTGGGAAGAACTTAAACGTCGTATTCCGGATGATGCGGCGGCGCGGCTGGTGACGGGACCATCGATCGAGAAGAGTATTGCGCCGCTTCGCAGTTTTGTGGTTGAGCCGATGCAGTATGGCAATATGTTCCTGCTTGGTGATGCCGCCCATATCGTCCCGCCGACAGGGGCAAAGGGGCTCAACCTCGCGGCAAGTGATGTCAATACGCTCTATCGCATTCTGGTAAAGACCTATAAGGAGGGGCGCAAGGATCTCACGGCCCGCTACAGCGAAATTGCCCTTCGCCGGGTATGGAACGGGGTGCGCTTCTCCTGGTGGATGACCAATATGCTGCATCACTTCTACCGCGACAGCATCGAGGACAAGATCCGCGATTCCGAAATCAGCTTTTTCCTCGCCTGTGAACACCGCCGACGTATCCTCGCCGAGCAATATGTCGGGCTTCCTTATGAAGAAATTGTATAAGGACGGCTACCAGACGCCGAAATAGATGCCGCGTTTTTTCGCGGTGTCAGTCTTCTTTTCGATTTCTTCATGCGACGTCGTCGTGCGATTTCGCCGGTGGCGGAGCCAGTGATTGAGCCGCTCTTCCATCTCAGCGCGGATTTCCTTGTGTAAGTCGCTTTCCCCAAGATCAATCAATTCGTCAGGATCTTTTTGTAAATCGAAAAGCTGCGGTCGGAAATTGTCGTATGAGATATATTTCCACCGTTCGGTCCGGAGCATATAGGCACGGGCCTGATCCGGCGGTAGCTCAAGCGAAAGACGTGCGCCTCGCCAGGAATAGTCTGCCTCGCTGATAACAAAATCGCGCCATTCAGAGCTATTATTTCCCTCAAGAAGCGGCAGGAAGGATTTCCCTTCCAGCTGATGCGGCTTCGCTTCACCGCCGAGAGCGTCGATAAAGGTCGGGATGAGGTCAATCGCCTCGATCAGGGTATGAAGTTCGCTGCCGCGCGTCCCGGCGCAATCATGGCCCGGGTGGCTGACGATCATCGGGATGCGCACGCTTTCCTCATGGAACATTTCCTTCTCGCCGAGCCAGTGATCGCCGAGATAATCACCATGATCACTGGTGAGCACAATCAGTGTATCGTCAAGCCGTCCCTGTTCTTCAAGGAAGCTCATCACCCGGCCGATGTTATCGTCAATCTCCGTGATCAATCCCATATAGGCAGGGATGACATGGCGGCGCTTTTCCTCATCGGAGAAATTCACACTTTCCTCATGTGCCATAAAGGCCTCGATCACCGGATGCGGATTTGCCCGCTCTTTTTCTCCGCGATTGGCGGCAATCACATCTTGCGGCGAGTACATATCGTGGTAGGGCGCTGGCGCGATATAGGGCCAATGCGGCTTGATATAGCTGAGATGCAGGCACCAGGGTGTATCGGCGAGCTCGGTGATCTTGCTCATGGCGCGGTTCGTCATATAGGCGGTTTCCGAATGCGCCTTGTCCACACGTGCGGGCAGATGCGCATTGCGAAGATACCATCCGCTGACCACTTCGCCCTTTTCATTGACGCCGGAGTTCGCGTAAGTATGCCAGGGGTTATCCCCGTCATACCCCTGATCGCGCAAATAGACATTATAGGCGAGGTTCGGATCGGTGGAGGCATCGGGGTGAAGACCGTCATCGCGCTCCCATGGCTCAAACCCGCATTCCGCGGCAAGGGTGCCTTGAACGCTGCCCCGGTCGATGCCAAGCCGTTTCATGCCTGCGGCATCCGCCGCCATATGGGTCTTGCCAACAAGTCCGGTGGAGACACCTAACTCTCGCATATGATCGCCGAGCGTCGGCTCCCCGATACTGAGCGGTACGTTGTTATAGGTCGCGCCATGGGACTGCACATAACGCCCGGTATAAAATGACATCCGCGACGAACCACAGACCGGTGCCTGACAGAAGGCATTGGGGAACAGGACGCCGCGTTGCGCCAAGGCGTCTATATTCGGGGTTTTGATGGATGGATGACCGGCGCAGCCGAGGTAATCGGCGCGGAGTTGATCACACATGATGAAGAGGATATTTCTGACGCTACCCATTTCTTCTCTTTTCTTTAATTGATAATGATCAGATCACAGGATCGTCCAGCCGGTCCATATAGAAAGAAACATAACCCTTGATATCGAGCATCTCCGTAAACGGTTCCTCATAGGACCAGGCGAGATTGGCCTCGGTCCCGAAACTCCAGTAACTCGCCATGCCTTTATAGGGGCAATAGGTGTCCTTATCCGTCATTGCCGCTTGATCAAGGCGGACGTCTTCGGGCGGAAAATAGACCAGTGGCGGGTAATCGCCCTCCCGCAGGATAATCGCGCGGTTGCTGCGGGCGATGGTTTCCCCATGCAATGCGGCAACAAATTCCCGCTCCGGTCGTTCCAGAACAATCCGATAATCGGGGTTCTTGGCGAAACCGGGAGAGGGTTCAGAGACGTCATCCGTCATTTCTGTTTCCAAGTTTTTGTCTCCTTATCACATGGCGGGACGGGCGCTTAGTATGGCCGCGCTTATCACATGAATACAAGGATGTTTTTATTGGATTTTGGCAATCATTGGGCCGGAAAGGTCGACCGGCGCCTTTAGTGTTATTAATTCTTCTGACATTGGATGGTGAAACTCAAGGCTTTCCGCGTGAAGCTGCAACCGGTTCGCGCGTTTGCGAATGCGTGTCTCAGCATAGAAACGATCCCCAAGGATGGCATGGCCGATGGCCGCACAATGAAGGCGAAGTTGATGGGTGCGGCCGGTTTTTGGATAAAGCGCGAGCAGAGTTGCCTCATCACGCTTCTCCAGCACCCGCCAGCAGGTGAGGGAGGCTTTGCCCGTTTCCATATCGACTTTTTGCAGCGGGCGGTTCGGCCAGTCCGCTCCGAGCGGCAGGTCAATCTCTCCTTCTTCGTCTGACAGATACCCATCGACCCAGGCGAGATAGCGCTTATGGACCTTCCGAGACGCAAAGAGGAGACTTAGGCGCCGATGTTCCTCCGCGCCCTTGCCGAACAGCAATATGCCAGAGGTATCCATGTCCAGCCGGTGAACCGTGCGTGCATTGCGGTCATGCGCTTTCGCCCGCGCCTCCGCACAGTCGCTCAAATGGTCTCCGCGTCCGGGGACGGAGAGAAGCCCGCTCGGCTTGTTGAGCGCCAGCAGATGTTCATCTTCAAAAATGATGTCACTTGGCTGTGCGATCGGCGGGTCGTATGAATGCATCGGCATCATTAACTCATGCGTCCGATGACATTTTCATCAGCACAAGGCCGGAAACAATGAGCAAGGCAGCGGCAACCCGCATCGGGCTTGCCAGCTCTCCCATCACGAATATTCCGACAAGGAACGCGCCAACTGCGCCGATCCCCGTCCAGACCGTATAGGCCGTCCCGAGGGGGAGGGTGCGCATGGCCAGCGAGAGAAGCGCGAAACTCGCGATCATGGTGACGATGGTGATAACACTCGGTGTCAGGCGGGAAAACCCCTCTGACTGTTTCATGGAATATGCCCACACAACTTCAAGGAGGCCGGCGGCGACAAGGTAGATCCAGGCCATTTCATGGCTCCATCAAATGCCCGGGTCGTCCCGGAAATCATACTCATGAGAGGGTCGTCCCTTTCCCCGCCTAGATAATATATGAGTCGAAAGCGCGCAAGGGGAATTGACAGCGATAGTCAGGCGCGCTCCAGCATCACCGCATTGACCTTCGTGCGCGTGCGGAAGCCGAGATTCTCATAGACGCGAATGGCGCGTGTATTGGTTGCGAAAACCTGTAAGTACGGCTGATCCCCGCGCGCCAAAATCTGCTCCGCCACCTTCACGCAAAGCGCATGGGCGAGGCCGCGGCCAAGATAATCGGGATGGGTGCAGACGCCGCTTATCTCACTATATCCTGGATGCTTGAACCGCTCCCCCGCCATGGCGATGAGCCTGCCGTCCTCCTTCACGCCCCAGAAATCGCCGAGAAGGCGGGTGTCGCGAAGATACGGGCCGGGCTTTGTCAGCGTCGCAAGTTCGAACATATCTTTCGCATCGACCTCGGTCAGAGGCTGGATTTCAGGCGCGCTCGTTGTCGGTATCGTCAGCTTTTCCAGCAGCATCTGGCAGCCTTCCGCGGCCTTGGCGGCGCGAAGGCCATCCGGCAGGACAACCGGTGCTACCTGGATCAGGAAGAGATTCCCCTCTTCAGGCATCAGGCGGGTGAGGGAGGCAAGGCTGTCCGCGCTCTCATCCCTAACCCCGGCGAAGATACTGACAGTCGGCGTGAAGCGGCGGGCGCCGCCGTCGCCAATCGCGAAGGGGGCGTGCACGGTGGTGAGCGAGTTCCAGATCGGCCGGTCGAGAATATGGTCATCCATTTTTAATGCCCTCCTTCGTTTCCTTGACACGGGTATAGAGCGATTTTTCCTGCAGGCGGGTCTCAAGCGCGTCGAGCTGATCGAGGAGCGGACCGTCCGTGTCGGCGCAGATATCGGCAAGATGTGCCTCGATCAGGGGCCAGATCGTGCGGCGTCCGTCGGCGACCAGCATCCGGCCTTTCGCCGTCAACTCGACGCTTCTTTTCCGCTGATCGCGCGATCCGCGCCGGACCGTCACGACGCCCTGTTTGGCAAGCTGGCCGACGCTGCGGGTGACGCCGGGCTGACTGACGCCGAGCGCGGCGGCGAGATCCCCAACCGTCATCGGACCTATCTCGTCCAGCGCGGCGAGGAGGGGGTATTGCCCCGTCTGCACCGCCATACCCTCCGCGTCAATTAACTGCTGGACATCCGCCTGCAACCGATCCCCGATGCGCTTGAACCGCGTGCCGAGGGTAAGATAGCCCTTGCCGCGAACAAAATCTTCAACCATTGCCTTTCCCGATGTCGCTATATCCATAACATAAAATATAACAGGTTATATAAATTGTCAATTCCCTGAAACCGGACAGGGGCCAGGACGGCGGTTTAATGCGGTTCACCGCGAGCGGGGTATATGGTAGTCTCTTTTCATGGAGGATCCCTTCGCATTGCTGGCAAGACTGGAACTGGACGGCGTTTCCCTTGCCTATGACGATAACGGGACGGGTGCGCCGGTCGTCCTCGTCCATGGCGCGGCATCGGATATCCGGACATGGTCAGGGCAGTTACCGGCACTATCACGAAAGTTCCGGGTCATTACCTATAGCCGCCGCTTCGCCCGGCCCAACGCGCCCTTACCCGATGGCGCCGATGACCCCGTTGATGTTCATGTGAACGACCTTGCGCAACTGATGGACAAACTTAAATTAAATCCAGCGCATCTGGTCGGCCATTCCTGGGGCGGGTTGATCGTTTTGTTGCTGGCCTTGCAGAAACCGGAGAGGTTCCTGTCCATGACCCTGATCGAGCCGCCAGTCCTGCCACTGTTTACCGATGTGCCGCCAAAGTTGTCGCAGATTGTGTCGCTGATGTTCCGCGACCCGCGCACCGCCATCGCCATTCTCAAGTTTGGCGTCGGCGTCATGGCCCCTGTCGAAAAAGCCTTTAGGCGAGGGGATGACAAGGCCGCCATCGAGATATTCGGCAAGGGCGTGCTGGGGCCCGAAAAATTCGCGACATTATCAGAGGCGCGCTATGCGCAAATTTGGGAAAACCGCGCCACCGACAAGGCACAGATGTTGGGGGGTAATTTTCCTAGCCTGGATGTTGCCGAGATAAAACGCCTCACGATCCCGACC
Organism: Sneathiella sp. HT1-7; assembly: GCF_020731145.1. Taxonomy (GTDB): domain Bacteria; phylum Pseudomonadota; class Alphaproteobacteria; order Sneathiellales; family Sneathiellaceae; genus Sneathiella. The sequence continues at coordinate 40,781 of NZ_JAJFZN010000004.1, forward strand.
CTGCTGCTGGCAGGGGCGGAGAGTCCGCCGCTATTTCATCGGCTGTGTGAAGCTCTCTGCGATCTGCTGCCAGAAGCCGAACTTCATACTCTTCCCGGTGCCTCCCATATTGTGCAGGAAGACGCGCGGGAAGAGACGAGTGCCCGGTTGCTGGACTTTCTTAATCGGCAAGCAGGTCGCGGCTGATAATTTCCTTCATGATTTCCGTGGTGCCACCGGCAATGCGGGCCATGCGGTTATCGGCCCAGGCGCGGCAGATCGGGTATTCCCACATATAGCCATAGCCGCCATGCAGCTGCACGCAGTCATCAAGCACATCCCAGAGAACCTCCGTCGATTGCATCTTCGCCATGGCGGCGGTGACGGAATCAAGCTCGCCTTTTAGATGCGCCGCGATACAACGATCAACAAAGGCACGCATCATCACGGCCTTTGACTTGATCTCGGCGAGCTTGAAGCGGGTATTCTGGAACTCGGCGATGCTCTGGCCGAATGCCTTTCGTTCCTTTGTATACTCGACCGTCCATTCCAGCGCGGTCTCGATGCTGGTGGCGGATCGGACAGCGATGACCAGCCGTTCCTGCGGGAGCTGCTGCATCAGCTGCTTGAAGCCGCGCCCCTCGACGCCGAGCAGGTTGGATTTTGGCACCCGCACATCATTGAAGAACAGCTCCGAGGTGTCCTGCGCCTTATACCCGACCTTCTCAAGGTTACGCCCTCGCGAAAAGCCTTCGCGGTCGCCCTCGACCAGGACAAGGGAAACACCTTTGCCACCCGCATTCGGGTCCGTCTTGCAGGCAACCACGATAAGATCGGCAAGCTGGCCATTGCTGATAAACACCTTCTGGCCGTTGATCACATAGTCGTCACCATCGGCGATGGCAGTTGTCCGGATATTCTGCAAATCCGATCCTGCACCGGGCTCACTCATGGCGACGGCGGCAATCGCTTCGCCTTTCACCAGCTTGGGAAGCCAATGCTTTTTCTGTTCTTCCGTGCCATAGGCGGTGATATAGGGCGCGACAATCTCCGAATGCAGATGGAAGGAGGGGCCGCTCGTTCCGGCGCGCGCCAGTTCCTCCAGGAAGATCGCGCCAAACAGGAAGTCGCCGCCCGCGCCGCCATATTCCTCAGGTACTGAGCAACAGAGAAAGCCGCCTTCGCCAGCTTCCTGCCAGACTTCGCGGCTTACCTGGCCGTCTTTTTCCCACTGGGCATGGAAGGGGGCAATCCGCTCCTCGACAAAGCGGCGGGCGGAGGCCCGAAAGAGATTATGTTCTTCACTGAATAGTTCGCGTTGCATGATGGTTCCATCTTGTTATTGTTATTTTTATTACTCGATCCTTTATAATGCCCCGCTGTGGGGATGTAAATTATTGCTGACAGAATAGTCAATTTGATTTGGCAAATACGGACGGACCGATGCCGGTTTTTATTGCCCGCAGGAAAATAAGGATATGAGTGTTTTTAGCCGTCTATTTGATTTTTCCCTGTCGGCTCTTATTTTTTAAAAGGTTCAGGCTATGGGCTTGGATGGTAGTAGGGTGGTTTGCGTTTCTGTAACGAGACAGTAATCCTATATATTATTACTTCATAAGATATAAGTAAAAAATAGATAAATATCATTTAATTACGCAATGTTTGCTTTTCTTTGAGTATGTCAACAAAATTATTTTCAGTAGATAACCGTTATTAAAATAAATACATAATAATATGGATGTTTTTAATTATAACTATACTTTTAATAATTTGAAACATCCTGCTTTTTTTAATATTTTTATGAGTAAATAATATTTTTTGCTATCTCCATTGACGAGTTGCGCTTCGTTTCATTATGCTATGCGTTAACAAAGTCGAAAAGGATTGAAATTGCGGCATAATTTGCGTTGAACAGGAAAATTATAGTCGCAAAATGAACAAAATGGCTGCTGAAAAAATGTGACAGTCATATTATAAAAATAAAATTAACCAAGTAACCACAAATCGAAAATTTAACCTAAGATAGGGAGTTATCTCGTATGTCAGTCAAAAAGATGGATCATGAAGCGCCAGGGCGCATCCATCCCCTGATCGAAGATGTCACGGAACAATATAAGAGCGGCAAGATGGACCGCCGCGAATTCCTGAGAACATCAACACTGCTTGGCCTGTCGGCCGCCGCCGCTTATTCCATCGTTGGCATGGCAGATCCGACGATTGAAGCCAAGGCCGCCGAACCTAAGAAGGGTGGCATCCTGAAAGTTTCCATGGAAGTCCAGGAAATGAATGATCCGGCCGTCTACAGCTGGACACCCCCGTCGAATGTTGCGCGCCAGATGTGCGAATATCTTGTCATTACAGGCGCTGACAATGTGACCCGTCCGTATCTTGCGGAAAGCTGGTCTGCATCCGATGATCTCAAGACCTGGACATTCAAGCTCCGTAAGGGCGTGAAATGGCATAACGGCGATGACTTCAATGCCGATGACGTGATGTTCAACTTCACCCGTTGGCTCGATCCGGCAACCGGCTCCTCAAACGTGGGCCTGTTTGATTCCATGCTGACCACTGTCGGTGAGGGGGATGATGCCAAGAAAGTCATGACGGAAGGCGCGCTTGAAAAGGTTGATGACTACACGATCCGCCTCAATCTGAACTCGCCGGTCCTGTCCATTCCGGAAAATCTTTATAACTATCCAACGATGATCGTCCACCGTGACTTCAAGGGCAATATCGTCGAACAGCCGAACGGCACTGGTCCGTTCACGCTGGTTGAATTCGCCGTTGGGGAGAAGGCCATCCTGAAACGGGTTGACCAGCCATACTGGGGCGGGGAAGTCTATCTCGATGAAATTCATTACTTTGACCATGGTGCCGGTTCTGCCGCGCAGTTGGCCGCCGTCGCTTCCGGTCAGGTGGATATGAACTACGAATTTGACATTGCCTCTCTCGGCATGGCGAAGTCCATTCCGGGGATGAAAATCCTTGAAGCCCGGACCGCACAGACTGGTGTGATGCGTATGAATATCACGCAGAAGCCGTTTGACGACAAGCGTGTCCGTCAGGCCTTGATGGCTTGTGTTGATGCGGAAAAATTTAACGAGCTTGTCTATCAGGGACGCGGCGATGTTGGTGAACATCACCATGTGTCTCCGATCCATCCGGAATATTACCCACTCAACCGCCCTGAGCGGGATATCGACAAAGCCAAGCTCCTGCTGGCTGAGGCGGGATATCCGGACGGGCTGGAGCTGACCATCGATGTTGGTAATACCAACGGCCCATGGCAGCAGCAGGTTTGTGAAATCCTGAAGGATCAGGCTGCGGATGCGGGGATCACCCTCAACCTCAACCTGATGCCGGCCTCCAAATACTGGGAAGTCTGGGCAACGACACCGTTCGGTCTCACCGCCTGGACCCATCGCCCGCTTGGCACAATGGTCTTGAGCCTTGCCTATCGTTCCGGTGTTCCGTGGAACGAAACGGCCTATAGCAACCCCGCATTCGAAAAAGCACTCGATAAAGCGGAAGCATTGGTTGATGCGGAAAAACGTAAAGCCGCCATGGAGGAAGTTGAAAAAATCCTCCAGGATGACGCCATTATGATTCAGCCGCTCTGGCAGCCGAAATTCTTCCTGGCCAGTGAAAAGGTCATGAATGTGGAAGCGCATCCAACCCAGTACCATCAGTTTTATAAGGTTTGGCTCGACAGCTAAAATCGGGAATTGAAGATAAGGGCGATATAATATCGCCCTTATCTGTTTTTAGCGCCATTTTGCCCCGGGGGGAGCAATAATATGCTGATACTGGCATTCCGTCGATTTCTCTCAATGGCCCTGATTATGGTCATCGTCTCTTTTACACTTTTTGCCATTTTTGAATCCGATAAACTTTCCGTTGCCGGCAAGGTCCTCGGACCGTATTCAAACACAGAACAACGCGAGCTCTGGCTGGACCAGAATGGCTATAACGAGCCGTTTCTGGAACGCTATGTCACTTGGGTTGGTAATGCGCTTACGGGTGATTTCGGCTATTCTATCCAGTATAAATCCCCGGTCGCCGACGTGCTCTGGCCCCGGCTTGGGAATACCGCCATTCTTGCGGGGCTCTATATGCTCTTCATGATCCCGCTCTCCTTAACGTTGGGTGTGATCGCCGGAATGAAGGAGGGATCGATACAGGACCGGGTGGTCTCGGTGGGGTCAGTCCTCACAACATCGGTGCCGGAGTTTGCCTCTGCGACCTTCTTCTCCGCTATCTTCGTCTTCTGGTTAGGTTGGCTCCCCGGAACCTCCGCAATGACCAGCGGGTTTAGCTGGGCGGAGATATTCCTGCCTGTCTTTGTGCTGGTCATGTATGGCTTCGGCTATACAACACGCATGACCCGAGCCTCCATGGCGGAAGTCATGACCTCCCATTATATTCGCACGGCGGTGTTGAAGGGGATACCTTACCGACGCGTCATCATGAAACATGCGCTTCGCAATGCCCTGATCGCCCCCTTCACGGTGATCATCCTGCAGCTGAACTGGCTGCTCTCAGGTGTGATCGTGGTTGAGGTTTTCTTCGCCTATAAAGGCTTCGGAAAACTCCTTCTCGATGCCGCGCTGTTCGGCGATATTTTCGTGATTGAGGCCTGTACCCTGGTCGCGGTGTTCGTCGCCGTGTTCTCGCAATTCATCTCGGATATCGGCTATACGCTGCTTAATCCGCGCATTCGGTTCACATAAAGGAGGGCGTTGATATGACCGCAGAAATTCAATCAAACGATACGTCGCCCTCGGCGATGTCCAAATTCTTCAAATCAGTCGGATTGCTTCGGGAAAGCCCGATTGCCATCTTCGGGCTCTCGCTGATCCTGTTCTGGGTGATCCTCGCGATCCTCGCGCCGATCCTCCCGCTCTATGATCCGAACGCGCCGCTGGAACCCTTTAAAATGCCGCTGTCAGACGCAAGAGACGGCGGGCTTTACTGGCTCGGCACCGATCACAAGGGCCGCGATATTCTCTCACGCGTCATCTTCGGCGCACAGCAAGTCCTGATCTGGGCGACGACGGCAACGGCGGTCGCCTATATCGTCGGCATGTTGATGGGCGTTGTCGCGGGCTATCTCGGCGGCTGGTGGGATGAAGTAATTTCCTTTATTTCCAACGTGCTGCTCTCCTTTCCGGTGATCGTGCTTTACATCATCATCATCACCTATCTCGGCGCGACGGGCTTTAACATCGTGCTCGCGGTGACCTTTGCCTCGGCGCCCGGCATCATGCGTATCGTGCGTGGCCTCGTGCTCGATCTTCGAACGCGAGACTATATCTTCGCCGCCCAGACCCGGGGCGAAAGCGCCATGTATATTATGCTGGTGGAACTGCTCCCGAATGCGCGCGGGCCGCTCATTGTCGATGCCTGCCTGCGGCTTGGTTATACGACGATCACCATCGCCATGCTCGGCTATCTTGGGCTCGGCCTTCCGCCGCCAGATCCAGACTGGGGCAAGATGATCGCTGAAACCCAGCCGCTCGGCAGTTTCGCAGGACATATGGCGATTGTCCCGGCTGCGGCAATCTCGTCGCTGGTCCTCGGGTTTAACCTGCTGGCCGATGGTCTGCGCGAAATATCGATGAAGGATTAGGATTATGGAAGAACAGACACCTATTCTGGAATGCCGCAATCTTTGCATCTCCTACGATACGCGCGGCGGGGAAATCCCGGCAGTCATCGATTTCAACATGAAAGTGATGCCGGGGCAGGGCGTCGGCATCGTCGGGGAATCCGGCTGTGGCAAGTCCACGGTTGCCCTTGCCATCATGCAGTATCTCGGCTCCAACGGTTATATCAAGAGCGGGGAAATCTTCTTCCATGGCCGCGATATGCGCACCATGTCGGAGGAAGAACTGCGGGCCCTGCGCGGCTCCAAAATTGCGATGATCTATCAGGAGCCGATGGCATCCCTCAACCCCTCCATGAAGATCGGGGACCAGCTGGCCGAAGTGCCGCTCTTTCATGAGGATGTCACGGTAAGCGAGGCCAAGGCCCGCGCCCTTGAACTGCTTGAGGCGGTGAAGCTCCCCGATCCGAAGCGGATTATGGATGCCTATCCGCATCAGATTTCCGGCGGTCAGCAACAGCGCGTGGTGATTGCCATGGCGCTCCTCTCTAAACCTGATCTGCTGCTGCTTGACGAGCCCACCACTGCGCTTGACGTGACGGTGGAGCGGGGAATTGTCGAGCTGGTGAAGGAAATTTCAGCCGAATTCGGCACCGCCATGGTCTATATTTCCCATAACCTCGGGCTGATTTTGGATACCTGCGACCGGGTGACGGTCATGTATTCCGGCGAGGCGGTTGAGGACGGCACGGTTAATGAAGTCTTTGACGAGATGTGCCACCCTTATACGAGCGGCCTGTTTGCCTCCATCCCGCTGCCCGGTGCGGATAAGAACGAAAGACCGCTGGTTCCCATTCCGGGGCAGTTACCACTACCGCATCAGCGCCCACAAGGATGTTTTTTCGGGCCGCGTTGCGCCTTCTTCAAGGCGGGAACCTGCGATCAGGAAAAAGTCCCGATGCGTCCCGTCGAAGGAGAAGAAGGCCATACCGTCCGTTGCGCCCGGTTCGAGGATATTGACTGGGCAGAGGGTGATCATGAAGCCGTAACTGTGAAATCCGTGAAATCCGGCAAGATCGTGCTAGATGTGAAGAACATGAAGAAATATTATGAGGTTCGCTCAAGCTCGATCTTCTCCATGATCCGCGGTGACGCCGTGAAAACCGTGAAGGCGAACGAGAATATCAACTTCAACGCCCGGGAGGCGGAGACGGTTGCCATCGTCGGGGAATCCGGCTGTGGCAAGTCAACTTTCGCGAAGGTATTGATGGGCCTTGAAGAGGCGACGGACGGTCAGGTTATCCTGAACGGTGAAGACCTCGCCCATGTGTCCGTGCAGAAGCGGAAGGCGCGCACTGTCGGCCATTTGCAGATGGTGTTCCAGAACCCGTTTGATACGTTGAACCCATCTCATTCCGTTGGCAGCCAGATCGCCCGAGTCATTCGCAAGTTCGGGGTCGAGAAAGATCCGGACAAGGTGCGCGAGAAGGTCAATGAACTGCTTGATCTTGTGAAACTTCCGCGCGATTTTGCCCATCGCCGACCACGGCAACTATCCGGCGGCCAGAAACAGCGCATCGGTATCGCCCGCGCCTTTGCCGGCAATCCGGCGGTTGTGGTCGCGGATGAACCTGTCTCGGCGCTTGATGTGTCAGTTCAGGCGGCGGTGACGGGGCTACTTACCGAAATCCAGAACGACCTCCGCTCGACCCTGCTGTTCATCAGCCATGACCTGAGTGTTGTCCGCTATCTCTCTGATCGCGTTGTCGTTATGTATCTTGGCCATATCGTGGAGCAGGGGACGACGGATGAGGTTTTCTCGCCGCCCTATCATCCCTATACGGAGGCGCTTTTGTCCGCCGTACCGATTGCCGACACCTCGGTGGAGCAGAAGCAGATCATCCTGAAGGGCGATATCCCGTCGGCCATGAACCCGCCGCCCGGTTGCCCGTTCCAGACCCGCTGCCCGCGCAAGATCGGCAGCATCTGCGAGACGGAAATGCCGCCGGTGAAGGAGCTATCAAGCGGCCATACAATCCTCTGTCATCTGGAAGATGATGTTCTGAACGCGATGGAGCCGGTGATTGTCACCCATAGCGAGGAAAAAATCGCCTGAACCCCGACCGCAGCAATGAGAAAAAGGCGCTCTTCGGGGCGCTTTTTTATGCTCAAAACAACCGAAAAAGAGGCGGAAATTAACGGTTTCTTTATCCTGATTGGCTAAATTTCAGGCTCAACTCAATTTACGGGTGGGTTTGAAGGGTAAAAATGTCAACAGATACAAGCAATTATACAGAATTTGTTGTCCAGACGCTGTTCGATACCAAATGGCGCAGCTTCGGCCGTTATGAGGCGGAAACACCGGCACAGGATATCGCCCGCCAACTCATCGAGGAATGGGGCGGTCAGCGCGTGCGTATTCTCGGCGGGTATTTTTCCCGCAAGAAGGATCGCAACGTCTATCATGAAATTGAGATCACGGAGCGGGTCCGCTTTCGCGACACCCGTGCCTATAAAAATTCGAAATTTGCGGCGGGCAGCATGGCCCTTGGCGGGGCGATGCTCGCCGTCTTTCTGTTTGCCTATAGTATCGTGGCTCCCATGTCATCCATGGCGGACGACGGGAGAGGATCCGAGCAGGCGTCCAAGGGACAGCCGACCCAGATCGCTCCCATTGTCAAGCCCGTCAATCTGCGTGCACGCTTTACTGAAGTCATCAAGGTCCCCTATGACAAGGTGTGGGACTTCGATCGCGTGCCCCTGCGGCTGAGAGGTGCCTGGAGCACGGCTTGCAATACAGACGGAGTTGAAGTTGTCCTGGGTGAGCGGGAGCTGATCCCTTCCGAGGATGCGTCACGCACCCCCCTGACCTCCGTCTGGCAGACCGGCCAGCGCTACGGCCTAGTCCTGAAAAGCGGTTCTGTTGATATGGTGGACATGATCTCCGCTGATCGTCTGCAGAAGATCGGTACCATGAACCGCCACGGCGAGTTTACCGCCGATACCACCGGTGCCATCCTGAACCGCTGCCTCTGAAGGAACATAACCCTTTGGGGCCGACCTAACCCCCGGCACACGTCGCCCGGCTCTCCGGCTTACAAATACCCGCGAGGGCTTAGCGCCCCCTACGCCGGGTACATTTATTCGCATATATATGGAAAATAGCTGAAAGGGGCAGCCACCCCTTGTCACGTATCCTTGAGACTTATCAATGGCTCAACGTGAAGATGTATTATAGGTTATTATTGCGTGTTTTGCAAGTTTTTTTGGGATATAGGACACTGGAAGGTAATTACATGAGCCGCCCAACTTTCTGGCTCTTCTAAGAAGGAATACCTTTTCTGTTTGGATCATCGAACCATTTTTTCAAAGATTTTATAAACTTCCAAACATCATTCGATTTGGGCTTTAAATAACTTTTGCTGTTTGGATTGGAACCCATTTTTTCAAAGATTGGAATAAGCCATTGAGAACCATGGCCAGTAGCTTTTAGGTTTTTCAACCATGACTCAACCTCACCTCCGCGTACCGTGAATAACCCGTATTGATCAAGATTATCAAACAAGTTATTAGCAGCTTCCCTATCCTCATGTGCAAGAACGGCGACCCCACCATCTATTTTCATATCCTTTTCAGATTCTTCAAGTTTCCTTTTTAATATTTTTCTTTGCTCGGATAACGGGCCGTGAGAAGCCTGAGGAATATAACCACTTTTTAAAAAGCTTGTCCAAACTAGACCACCTTCTTTTAGTACATCAATATCAGTTATACCCGCTGCTGGAATACCAAGTTCGCGTAGCGGTTTAATAATTTTACGAATAGTTTGTTTGTTTTGTGCATTCAGAAAAAGGCAATTTGAGATACCTGAACTAGGCTTAAACTGAAGCAATCTTTCGTTTATTTCTTGATAAAATGCCCTATCCGTGTCTCCTTCCGTGACAACTACGTTCTCATAGAATAAACCCTCCAATACGCCTGTTGACCTGAGGAGTGGATCCCTCATAAGCAGTAGAACATCATCATTTGGCAATATTCTTGCTGTTGCGACTTTATTCTTATAGGTCAGCCTGACAATATTTAAGGGTACGCCTGATTGAATGCATCCCATTACAAAGTTAGAGCTATGCGTTGATACGAAGACCCTTTTGTTTGTACCTGCTGTAGCCGTTGCAATTTCTTTTCCTAATTTATGTGCCAAAGATGGATGTAAAAAGGCTTCAGGCTCGTCAATTAAAAGAATTTTTGGGTCACCTGCAATAATTTCAGTGATCATACCTGTAAAGGCTTTGACGCCATCACTTGCATTTTCTATTGGTTCTGCATTTGAGTGAAATTTAATAGCTTCATCATGTAGTCCGCATTCTTCACGGTTATCTTTTGGAGCGCGGTTGGAAAGCCTTGCTCTCAGGACTCCGCCTTTTGTTGGGTCAATAACGAAGTAAGAACCGAAGGCTTCCCTAATAATTCGTCTAACTTCTAACCTTTTTTCGTCATCTTTAAACAGCGATTGGAAACTGGTATGAGGGTTTTCTTGTAAATCCCCCATCCCTTGTTCGGCTACAAGTTTGATCCTATTTTTTCCGTCTAATTTGATAGTATCAAATCCTAGATACCATTGGCAAAACGACCTGGAATGATCATTTGGAGCCTGCAATGCGCTCTTTAGGAGATCTTTGTTTACAGTAATTCTTTCCTGCCTTTTGCCAACTATAGTATTATTTGGACGAACATTCTCGCCTCTACGAGGCTTTAATTTTATTTCTTCCAGTGCTTTAGTATAATTGACATCCTCAAAATCCATATTTTCAAGGATTACATTACCTGTGTTTTCTCGGCCATCCCTACAGTACTGATATATCTCAGATAGTACTTCACTCTTGCCAGAATTATTAGGCCCCACAAAAACAGTTACAGGAGTGGTATCGATTGAAAGTGGTTCCGTGTTTGGAACGCGCCCAAATTTTAAAATTATATTTTTTATCATATAGAATCATCTTAATGTTGTATCATTTAGTAATGCTCAAAAATGGATTCTACGTCTCCATTTAGGTTAGTGTACTAATCATTATACTACAGCAAGTTGGACTTAGCGTACTTCTATTTCCACCCTAACCCCCACACCAAAATACTGCGTCCCAAACACCGGCATAAACCCGCTTCTTGATTTATTTATTTTATCGGTCTTTAATCAGTCTCATAAAATACAGCGAGACATCAATCAAAAGAGGAAGCCGATGCCGTTCAAGTACAAGCTAATTGGGGTTTTCGGGAATGCTGTCCTCTCGGCCATATCTGCTGTTATTACCTTGATATTACTGTTCACCGACAAATTTGGCCCCGCCAGTGTGTTGCTGGGGTTAACGATCCTGAGCGGGATCAACAGCTATATTATCTGGCGCGCCTCTCAGCTTTTTTCGGAAGAGGAATATCTGAAGGCCGAAATCCGGAAGGAGGAATTGCGCGAACAACTGGACGAGATGACCGGCAAGCACGCGGCTCCGGACAACAAGACTTTAAACTAAATCCCCACCCCAAAATACTGCATCCCGAATATCGCGGCGAAGCCGAGCGCCATGGTGATCACGACGTTATTGGTGAGGATGGCCACAAGAAGCGCGAAGGCGGCGGCGATCCAGGTGAGGGGGCTCGCGTCGGCGAGGGAGGTGGCGACAAGGGCGACGATCAGGCAGCCCGGCAGATCATCGAGCAGGGTTTTCAGCTTCGCATTCTGCAAGATCGCCTGTCCGCCAATCAGCCCGGCAAGACGGAGGCCATAGGCCCCCACGGCGAGGAGGGCAATCAGCAGCCAGTGATCAAGGGTCATGGCAGCTCCCCCGTGTTTTCCTGCCGACGGAGGAGGGCGGCGACGGCAACACCCGCCAGACTGCCGAGCAGAATGGCATAGGCACTCTCCACTCCGAGCTTGACCAACAGGATGGTAAAGAGAAAAGTCGCGGCCCAAGGCATGAGATTGCGCGGACCCCGCCACATCGCCCGCGCCATGGCGATAAAGGCGGCAGTGAAGGCAAAGCCGAGGCCGTAGCTCGCAAGATCGGGCATCTGTTGACCCAGCAGCGCGCCGAGCGCGGTGGAGGTCGTCCAGACCGTGATCATGGTAATGCCGGACCCGATCAGGAAGGCGGCGCCGATCTTCGGGTCTTTTGCGTGGCGCGCCATGGTGAGGGCCCAGTTCTCATCGCCGGTGATATGAATGGCAATCAGCTTCTGCCAGAGCGGCGTCTCTTTCAAAATCGCGGAGAGGGACGCGATGATGCCAAGATAACGGAGGTTGAGCGCAACGCCCGCGAGCGCCGCGCCGACCACCAGCCCATCGACGGCGAACCGCTCCACCGCGACAATCTGCGATGATCCTGCATGGACGGAAAAACTCATCAGGGCGACGCCCCACCACGGATAGCCCGTCTGCGCGGCAAGAATGCCAAAGGCAAAACCATAGGCCGCCGCGCCGATGGCGAAGGGGAGAATGCTATAGAATCCCTGTTTCATGCGCGGCACAATAGCCGCGTGCGATCAGGCTGTCGAATTCCTTTTAGCGGCTCTCTCGCTCCAGACAGCGCCTGAACGCGGGGAGGTGGCGGGTTTGGGAAGAATCCCGCAAGTTTGAGAGCACATCATGGAGGGTGGCGTCCTCCGTCGCCTTGAGAAGACGCTCATACATCTCCGCATTCTCAATCTCGGCGGCGATAGCTTCCTCGCAGGCCTCGCGCAGGGTTGCCGGGACCTTTGTATCATGCGCCGCCCAGCTGTTATGGGGTGGTTTCAGGCCGAGCCGCTGATACTGCTGAAGGAGGGCCGCCGCATGGCGCCCCTCCGACTCGACAATATTCACGAACGGCTTGACCGGACCAAACGCCTTGATAATCGCGGCATAGGTTGCGCGGGCCTTGTATTCATCCTCCAACGCCTCGTCGAGGATCTTCTGTAGCTGTTCGCTCATCATTTTTCTCCGGTTAAGGTCCCTCAGCCAACGTTTGTCAGGCGGAGGTAAGGACGGATTTCATCCCAGCCCTGCGGGAAGATATCCTTCGCATCTTCATTGCTGATGGAGGGCGGGATAATAACCTTATTGCCCGGTTTCCAATCGGCCGGTGTAGCAATTTTCTTGGCGTCCCCAAGCTGGAGCGCATCAATAACCCGCAAAATTTCGTCGAAATTCCGGCCAACACTCATCGGGTAAGTCATGGTGAGACGGATTTTCTTGTTCGGGTCGATGATAAAGACACTGCGCACGGCCGCCGTTTCACTCTCGGAGGGATGGATCATCTCGTAAAGTTTCGCGACCTTCAAATCCGGATCGGCAACAATCGGGAAGGTGAGGGTGGTGTTCTGCGTGTCGTTTACATCGAGAATCCAGTTCTTATGTTCTTCCACTGTATCCGTCGAGAGGCCGATCGGTTTTACATTACGTTTCTCAAACTCATCGGCGAGCTGGGCGGTGCGGCCCATCTCCGTTGTGCAGACGGGTGTATAGTCAGCGGGATGGCTGAAAAAGAAACACCAGCTGTCACCAATCCATTGATGAAAATCGATCGCGCCATTGGTGGTTTCAACGTTGAAATTCGGGGCGGTATCGCCAATTCTAAGACTCATGCTCTTTCTCCTGTATTGGCCGTGAAAGCGGCGGTTATGCATAGACCCCATGCAGATGAACGTCATGGGCGGAATGTTTCTTGAGGATCGTAACGGCCTCTTGGCCGTGGGGCTCATCCCGGGCCCGCACCCAGAGAACCAGGCCGCCGTGATCAAGCTGATCCTGCAAATAATCTGCGTGATGTTTGTCAAGAAATGTCGCCAGAACTGTGCCGATCAAGCCACCCGCCGCACCTGCCGCGGCAACGGCGGCAATGGTCAGGGCAATCGGACCGCCCGCAACCGCCATTATTCCCGCCGTAGTGGCCGCCGCGATATACATTGGGGTTCCAATGAGGGCGCCTTCGGCCTCCCCGATTGACTCGGTGGGAATATAGGCAATTGTCGGAACGTCCGGGTTGTCTTCAAGTTCTGCCACCTTTGTATAGGCATGGCCGAGTTTTTCCTCGACAGTTGTTTCCCCAGCCAGCAGGCTAAGGTCTGCACGATCAAAGCCGGAGCTTTCAAGCTCATCTATCGCCGCCTGTAGAGACTCAACTTTATCAAAAACAGCTACGGCTTCACGAGCCTGAGATTTTACCTGATCGGACGACATAATGCTCTCCTCCTGTGGATTATGCAGAGAAGATAGAAGATATTTGGATGTCTGTTGTTGATTGAGGTCAATGGATTTGCACATTAGAGTTATTATTTTTTGATATATAGAGTGGCCCTGCAACGCCGATATATGGCGAGAGGAGAAGTTGTGTATACGGATTTCTGGATTGCCTTCCTGGCAAGCTTTCTCGCCGCCGCGGTGACGACAATCGGTCTTTACGTGATTCACCGGTTTGAGGACTGGGGTCGGCGGAACATGACCTATTTCGTCTGCTTTGCCGCAGGCGTACTGGTTTCCGTCTCCTTCCTGCATATCATTCCCAAAGCGTTTGAGATGAGTCCGAAGGCGCCCGCTTTCCTTCTCATTGGGTATCTGTTTATGTATTTCATCAATCGCTTTGTTACTGCCTTCGTTTGCGACAAACCGACGACGGCGGATTATGCCATTGGCTTGGTTCCGATGCTGGGGATCGGGTTCCATTCCTTTCTGGACGGTGCAATTTATTCAATTACCTTTACGGTCAGCACTCTCACGGGTGTCCTGACGGCGATTGGTATGGTCCTGCATGAATTTCCGGAAGGAATAATTACCTATCTTTTGCTGGTGCGGGGCGGTCTTTCCAATAGGGCCGCGTTGGTCGCGGCTTTTATCGCGGCCGCTGTGACGACACCGCTCGGCATGCTTGTCTCCTATCCCTTTATCAGCCAGATAGATGCCGATTTACTCGGCACCCTGCTTTCCTTGTCGGCGGGGGCGCTTGTCTATGTCGGGGCCAGTCATCTATTGCCGTCGGCCGAAAAAGACCCGCAGAAATATAGCTTCCTCGCCCTGACCGCCGGAATTGCCGTGGCGGTCGGTATTGTAGTTAGCAAGGGATAATCAGACCGGAAAGGTTTCGAGGAAGGCTTTCTCGCCGCGCGCGCTGAATGCGACAATTCGGGAGCTTTCAACGCGCTTCGCCCATTTAAGATCGTAAAAGCGGGTGAGGAGGGCGCTGCCCAGCGAACCGGCGAGATGGCTGCGGCGGTTGCTCCAATCGAGACAGGATTTGCATAAGGGACGCCGTAGTTTCTCAAGCGGTTCGAAATCGATCGCAAAATCCTCGAAAAAGGACTTCCCATCGTCAGTGAGGCCGAGGCCCTCGTTCTCCGGGGTGAGAAACCCTTTTGCAAGCAGGCTGTCCATCATCTGCACGCCAAGATCCCCGGCGAGGTGATTATAGCAGACCCGCGCATAGCGGAGCGCCGGATCCTTCGGGCCGGTTCTGGTTCTGAGATGGCCTTTCTTGGCGGCGAGGCCCATCATCGCCTCCAGCACACTACCAACATCATCATCGGCGAGGGCAAAATAGCGGTGCCGTCCTTGCTTGCGCTGCTGGAGCAGACCTGCCCCTTCCATCTTTGAGAGATGGGTGCTCGCCGTTTGCGGGGTTATCCCGGCTTCGCCGGCAAGTTCGCTCGCGGTAAGTGCCTTGCCTGACAAGAGCGCGGTCAACATGTTCGCACGCGCCGGATCGCCGATAAGGGAGCCTAGAAAGGCTATGTCTGGTCCTTCTTTCATAGTTCGATGGTAGACGAAGCATTTACAACGTGCAAGCGATATCATCGTGAAATCAAATTCAAGGAGAGACACATGCTTACCTGCTTTATCCGTTACCATATTGACCCGACAAAAAAAGACCAGTTCATGCAATATGCGCGAAACTGGGGGGAGGCAATTCCGCGCTGCGGCGGCGATCTTATTGGTTATTACGCCCCACATGAGGGGTCGAGCACGCTTGCCTATGGGGTGTATAATATCGAAAGTCTCGCCGCCTATGAGCAGTATCGCGCGCGTCTTGCCGCTGATCCGCTGGGTCGCGAAAATTATGAATTTGCGCAAAAGGAAAAATTTCTGCTGCGGGAGGACCGGACATTCCTCAAACTCGCGTCTGGCTAAGCCTTAAGCCACATTTTCTTTTGGCAGGAGCGAAGCGGGCAGGCCATCTTTTGCGAGGCGCGGACGGCGCATGGTGAGGAGGCGGGTCGCTTCCTCCGTCTTGCCAAGCTGCAACAACGCATGAACAAGCGTAAACTCAATCAGGTCGCGCTGCGCATTGCTGCCACCGAGGCGTTCATGGCTACTCATCAGGGGGAGGATGCCGTCAACCACCGCCTGCCAGTTCGCGCCGGCAAAGGCAGTAAAAACTTTACTGAGAATGCGCACCTGATCCGCCGCAGTGCCGGCTGTGGTTTCGCGCAGTTTTTGTAGTGCCATCTCTTGCCCAGCCATGGCGTGAGCCAGAGCAGCATGGGCATCGGCAAAACTCACCCCGGGCTCAGGGAAATGAATGCAAGCATAGTCACTGATTTCACGCCATAACGCGTCTTTCCGGGGGAGGCCCGCAAGTTCCGCACGGAACAGGAAAGAGACCATATCAGTCAGGACATTAATCGGTGGGCCCCAGGCCGCGCCGGGCCTCACCGCATCCTCAACGACTGACCAAGCGCCAGCTTCGTCCCCGAGTTCCAACGACCAGAGCGCATCATGCCAGGCGATATGACAATGCATCAGGCCTGCCGGATCGTATCCCGTCAACCAGTCACGCACAAACTCCAGGCCCGCTTTATGCTCTCCTGCCTCATAATGGTAATGCGCTTTATAGTGGGCTGCATTGGCGTTGGACGGGTTGGCGCTGTAGGAGCGCTCCAAAATTGGTTCGGCATCACTCAAACGCCCCATCTCGGCCAATGCGAAGCCATAGACGCAGTCGAACCACCAGTTTTTATCAAACGCACCCTTAATGTTATCAAAAAAGGCAAAGGTCTCCGCCTCACGCGACGCACGACCACTAAAGGCAATCAGGCTGAATACTCCGGCACAGGGCTGTAACGTGAGCATGTCACGGGGATAGTCCTGTATATGTGTCTTGATATCCCCATAGGCGCCTGCGGCATTGCCGTCAATCAGTTGCCCGATAATGGCAACATGGGCCTGCTCTCGCATTGTATAACCCGCGCCAAGTTCACGCGCCGAGATTATCGATTTAACGGCTTCCATCGGTTTGGCGTACATCTGGTGATGACGGGCGAGGGCCGCATGGGCAAGCGCGAAGGAGGGATCATGGGCAATCGCACGTTCGAACGCGGCACCGGCGCCGACCTGCGCCGCTAGAAAGAGATCCACCCCTTCGTTATAGGCATCAAGCGCCGCACGGGACCCAGTGCTCACCTCATTGCCATATTGATCCTGCATATTCCTGCTTTCCTTCGTGTTACTTCAACAAAAAGGGTAACAATATATAGCAGTTGTGTCACGAATGCTGTGATAAGAGGGAGAAATTGAGGTTTTGACCGCTATGGTCGCTTAATGAGGCCCATTTCCTCCATATAGGATTTGAACTTCAGGTCTCCAGTGACGACATCGTCCACCAAAAAACTGAACATTTCATGGCAGCATTCTTTAAGATTATCCTTGGATTTGATGTCTCGGCAGACATTCATGACCGCTTTCGCCCGCGCGAGCAGTTCCGTATGATACTCCCTGTGATGTTGCACATTCGGATATCCTACATCTTCCAGCATTTTCTCTTCGCGCTTGAAATGGGCAATAGTGAATTCGAGTAACTCTTCAAGCAATTCATTACAGAGGTCATAGGCTTCATTGTCTGCCGCGCGTTCAATTTTTTTCATGATCGCCAGCATACCGCGATGATCCTCGTCGACGTCTGTTATTCCTAACTCAAAGCTTTCAAGCCAATCAAATTTATCCAAAGCCATACCCCTCGTATCCTCGCCTCGAAAGCATGTGATCAAATTGATGCGAATTTTCCGTGGCGTTCATTGTTTTTTGGGAAATTAAGAGCCTGATTTCGAATTAAATCAATGATTTAATTGATCTTTATTTCATTTTTTGGAATATGCTAATATTAGCAATTATTGTTGATTATTATTAAATAAAAGCAAATTCTCGTGCTAAATTTTACTCCTGAAACAAGGAAAAACCAGCCTCTTTCCAGCTAATGATACCCCCTTTAAGATGGGTCACATCAATGAGGTTATTTTCCCGTAAAACGGATAGGGCGCGACCGCTTCTTCCACCTGAACGGCAATGCAGAACATAGCTTGCATTAGGATCAAGGGCGGTGATCTGTTCATCAAAATCGGGGGCATAATAGTCGATATTGATGGCATTCTTGATATGCCCTTCGTTAAATTCAGCGGGCGTACGAATATCGAGAATGATTACTTCTGGCGAATTCGCGATTATTTGGGCCGCCGCCGAGGCATCAACATGGATATACCCATATTGGTCGCGTGTATCGGCCGCGTCTGACGGCGCAATTTCCAAGAAAATGAAGGGGATGATTCCCAAAACAAGGACAACAAACCTTATCTTATTAAGAATCGGTGCCATTCGCAATTTCTCACACGTGGAAGGAGGAGCCGCAGCCGCAACGGCCTTTTTCGTTAGGGTTTTCGAACGTGAAGCGTGATTGCAGGCCTTCTTCGAGCCAGTCCATCTCGGTGCCCGCAACAAACTGCACGGCGTCATGGTCGATCAACAGGGTGATATCGCCCGTATCCACCACGGCATCGTCCGGTTTCTGGTCGGATGCATAGTCCATGGTGTAGCTGAGGCCGTTGCAGCCGGTATTGGTAATCCCGATGCGAAGGCCGAGCGGTTTTTCAGATGCCTTGCCGAGGAGCGCCTTAACACGCGTCGCGGCACGATCTGTCATTGTCATAATTTGCGTATCAGTCATATATCACCTGTACTATCAATATAGTTACGCCCCTAAAACATTCCAAGGTCTAGCCTTGCCGCATCCGACATATTATCAGGATTCCATGGCGGATCCCACAGGATTTCAACCTCGACATTCTTCACACCCTCAACCGGGAGAACCGCGTCACGAACCCAGATCGGGATTTCCCCGGCAACAGGGCAGCCCGGTGCGGTCAAGGTCATGCCGATATAAACATCGCCATTTTCCGCAATATCAACCACATAAATCAGGCCGAGATCGAAGATATTGACCGGAATTTCCGGATCAAACACCTCACGGAGGGCCGCAACGACAGCCTCCTCCAGCGGGGAGCCAGTAGTACCTTCTTCAAACGGGCCAGTTGCGGCAGGGCGTTCTATCTTGTCAATTGCCGTCATGATCTACTCCGTCGAAACATCGGGCTTGTCATCCATGGCGGATGTCATCGCGTGCCAGGCAAGGGTCGCACATTTGACCCGCATGGGGAATTCCTTCACACCGGCCAACACCATTAGCCGTTCCGTATCTTCCCCGGCGTCAAAATCATTTTCCTCGCCCTTGACGAGCTGCTGAAAGCCCTCAAAGATTTTTTTTGCTTCCGCTTCCGTCTTGCCCTTGATGATTTCGGTCATCATCGAGGCGGAGGCGAGGGAGATGGCGCAACCTTTCCCTTCAAACGCGGCATCCTCAATCAGGCCGTTATGACCCATTTTCAGATAGACATTCACTGTATCGCCGCAGAGCGGGTTATAGCCATGCGCCTCATGGTTCGCATCTTCCGGATGACGGAAGTTGCGGGGGTTCTTCGAATGATCCAGGATTACTTCCTGATACAGTTCGCGTAAATCATCAAACATCAGCCGAAAATCTCCTGTACCGATTTCACCGCCGAGACGAGCGCATCGACATCGGCGCGGTTGTTATAAAGCGCAAAGGACGCGCGAGCCGTCGCCGCCACATCGAAATGATCCATCAACGGCTGGGCGCAATGATGGCCGACCCGGATGGCGACACCGCCACGATCGACAATGGTGCCGATATCATGCGGATGAATGCCGTCGAGGGTGAAAGAGATGATCGCGGCTTTATGCTTTGCCTGCCCGATAATGCGCAAGCTGTTGATCTGGCCAAGCTGTTCTGTGGCGTAAGCAAGCAGAGTCTGCTCATGCGCACTGATCTTTTCAAACCCGATCTCGTTGACATAGTTGATCGCAGCACCAAGACCAATGGCCTGCACGATGGGCGGGGTGCCCGCCTCAAACTTGGCATGGCCCTTGGCGTAAGTTGTTTTGGCGAAGGTCACCCGTTCGATCATGTCCCCACCACCGAGGAAAGGCGGCATGGCGTCCAGCAATTCGGCCTTGCCATACAGAACCCCGATGCCCGTAGGCCCGAAGACCTTATGGCCCGTGAACACATAAAAATCTGCATCCAACGCCTGCATATCGATCTTCATATGCGGCGCGGCCTGACTCCCGTCGATGAGAACAACAGCGCCCGCGTCATGGGCGGCGTCAATAATCTGGCGCACAGGCGTGATCGTGCCGATGGCGTTGGAGATATGGGTGATCGCGACGATCTTCGTCTTCGGCCCCAGCATCTCAAGATAGGTATCCAGCATGAACTCCCCATGTTCATCGATGGGGACAGCTTTTACCACCGCGCCAGTTCTTTCAGCGATCAACTGCCAGGGCACGATGTTCGAATGATGCTCCAGGGTGGAGAGGATAATCTCGTCGCCGGGCTTCAGATTGGCGGCGCCGTAGGTTTGCGCCACAAGGTTGATGCTCTCGGTCGCGTTCTTGGTGAAGATAATTTCCTCAACATTGGCCGCATTCATATGAGCGCAAACAATCTCGCGGGCGCCTTCATAAAGCTCTGTCGAGACCTGGCTCAGGTAATGGACCCCACGATGGACATTGGCATAGGTTTCCGCATAAGCCTTCTCCATGGTGTCGATGACCACTTGCGGCTTCTGCGCGGAGGCACCGCTATCAAGAAAGGCGAGAGGTTTGCCATGCACTTCACGCGTAAAAATCGGGAAATCGCGGCGGATTTTCTCAACGTCAAATGTTGTCATGTCATTCATCGCCTACACCTTATCCATCCAGCGGGCCGTCACTTTGGCGAAATATTCCCGCACGCCATCGTTAGAGATTTCTTCGAGCACATCCGCGAGAAACGCATCTATCAGCATCTTTCTCGCCGATTTCTCGTCTATTCCGCGAGATTGCAGGTAAAAGAGCGCATCTTCATCAAGTTCGCCAGATGACGCACCATGACTGCATTTGACGTCATCCGCATGAATTTCAAGTTCCGGCTTGACCGAAACAGACGCCCGGTCGGATAGGAGCAGAGAGCGGCTTAACTGATCGCCATTAACCTGTTGCGCATCCGGCACAATCTGGATCTTGCCCTGAAAGACGCCCTGCGCTTCACCATCGAGAATGCCTTTATAAACCTGACGGCTTTCATTTTCCGGCACCAGATGGCGG
Source organism: Sneathiella sp. HT1-7 (assembly GCF_020731145.1). GTDB lineage: Bacteria > Pseudomonadota > Alphaproteobacteria > Sneathiellales > Sneathiellaceae > Sneathiella. The sequence continues at coordinate 61,816 of NZ_JAJFZN010000004.1, forward strand.
GTGATGGTGGTCGTGTCCGCATGCTGCTGCCCGCGGATCAGATAGGCCCCGTTCAGAATACTGACTGCGCCTGAACCGGTGATCCGGCTTTCCAACTCGTTACGGGCAAGCCGGGCGCCAGTTGTCAGGGCGAAATTCTCATAAACCGCACCAGCGGCCAGTTCCGTATCCGTATTGGCGAGATGAAAGGCCGTATTGCTCTCCGCCTGATATTTATAGTGATTGAGTTTTGCATCGGCGGCCAAGGTAATATTGGTCATCGGATTGGCGAAATAGGCATGGCCGTCTATGCCCGCATGCTCCTCAACCAGTGTGATCGCCGAATTTTGACCGAGGCGGATGACGTTGCGCATATGATGGGCGTTTGTCCCCGTTCCCAGAAGGCTGAGAAAGCGGATGAGGATTGGCTCCGTGACGGAAACTCCATCTTCCACCATTAGTACAAATCCGTCTTCCATAAAGGCGGTATTGAGGGCTACAACGGCGCGTTTGTCCTCTGCATCTGAGCCAAGCAGTGCGCTATTGCCCGCATCCAACTCCGCCGCGACGGAAGAAAGCTTAACCCCGTCTGGCAGTTTATCAAGCCTGCTCTCATTCGCAGAAAAATGACCATTCACAAAAGTCATGATATGGGGCGTTTCAAACTCGGCGGCGGGTAGGGCTGCGTTCGCCGGCGCTTCTGTTGTCTCGATCCCTTTGGTCAGCGGGGAGAGGTTGGTGAAGCGCCATTCCTCGACTTTTCGACCTGGAAAATCGAGCGATGCGAAACGGGCGAGGCCGCTTTCACGCAGCGCCACCACTGCCGGGTTATCATGACCGGGCAAGCTCTCTCGTGCCGTATCAAAACGGTCAAGGTACGTCTGAGCTAAAGGCGTTAAGTTTTTCATCTTACTCATCAATTTCTATCTAGGCTGCGCTGAGGGCCGCATAGCCTTTTTCTTCCAGTTCCAGCGCGAGGCTCTTATCGCCCGATTTGACAATCTTGCCATCGGCCAACACATGCACGAAATCCGGCACGATATAGTCGAGCAACCGCTGATAATGGGTGATGACAAGCGCCGCGCGTTCCGGGCTGCGAAGACGATTGACGCCGTCCGCTGCTATTTTGAGCGCATCGATATCAAGGCCGCTGTCTGTCTCATCCAGAAGCATCATATCCGGCTCCAAGAGGGACATTTGCAGCACCTCGTTACGCTTCTTCTCGCCACCGGAAAAGCCGACATTGACGGCGCGTTTCAGCATATCGTCCTTGATGCCGAGTTCCTTGGTTTTCTCCCGGATGAGCTTCAGGAATTCCATCGCGTCGACTTCCGGCTCCCCGCGCGCCTTGCGCTGTGCGTTATAGGCGGTTTTCAGGAAGGTGGCCGACGGCACACCCGGAATTTCGACCGGATACTGAAAGGCGAGGAAAATACCCTTTGCCGCCCGCTCATCGGGGGAGAGATCAAGCAGGTTCTCTCCCTTGTAGAGGACTTCACCTGACGTCACTTCGTAGCCATCGCGGCCGGCGAGGACATAGGAGAGAGTCGACTTGCCCGCGCCATTCGGACCCATGACAGCATGAATTTCGCCCGCTTTGATGCTGAGCGTGATGCCTTTCAGGATTTCCTTACCGCCAACCGTGGCATGTAAATCTTTGATTTCCAACATAACTTTATCTTTCCTTAGCCGACGCTGCCTTCAAGGCTGATGCCGACGAGTTTCTGGGCTTCCACCGCAAATTCCATGGGGAGTTTCTGCAGCACTTCCTTGCAGAAACCATTGACGATCAGCGCCATGCTTTCCTCTTCAGAAAGGCCGCGCTGCTGACAGTAAAAGAGCTGCTCTTCACTCACCTTGGAGGTGGTGGCTTCATGCTCGATTGTCGCGGTGCGGCTCTGGTTTTCGATATAGGGGACCGTATGGGCGCCGCATTTATCGCCGATAAGAAGGCTGTCGCAAACCGTGTGGTTGCGGGCATTCTCGGCTTTGCGGCCCATGCGGACGAGGCCGCGATAGGTATTTTGCGCCTTGCCAGCCGAGATCCCCTTGGAAATGATCGTGCTCGACGTGTTCTTTCCCAGATGGATCATCTTGGTGCCGGTATCGGCCTGCTGCATATTATTGGTGATGGCGATGGAGTAAAATTCCCCGACCGAATTATCACCCTGCAGGATACAGGAAGGGTATTTCCAAGTAATCGCCGAGCCAGTCTCGACCTGAGTCCAGGAGACTTTTGCATTCTCCCCGCGGCAGGCGGCGCGCTTGGTGACGAAGTTGTAAATACCGCCAACGCCGTTTTCATCGCCCGGATACCAGTTCTGCACCGTGGAGTATTTGATCTCGGCATCCTTCATGATGACAAGCTCGACTACTGCCGCGTGAAGCTGGTTTTCGTCACGCATTGGGGCCGTGCAACCCTCAAGATAGCTTACATAGCTTTCATCATCAGCGATGATCAGTGTCCGTTCGAATTGCCCTGTCTGGGCGGCATTGATCCGGAAATAGGTCGACAGTTCCATCGGACAGCGCACGCCCTTCGGGATGTAGCAAAATGACCCGTCGGTGAAGACCGCAGAGTTCAGGGCTGCATAGTAGTTGTCCGTATAGGGCACAACGGAGCCGATATACTTCTGCACAAGCTCCGGATGATCGCGCACAGCCTCTGATATCGGGCAAAAGATAACGCCTTCCTTCTCCAGCCGCGCCTTGAAGGTGGTGGCGACGGACACACTATCAAACACCGCATCAACGGCGACATTATGCGCGCCCTCCACCCCCGCGAGCACTTCCTGCTCTTTCAAGGGGATGCCGAGTTTTTTGTAGACTTCAAGGAGTTCCGGGTCGACTTCATCAAGGCTTTTCGGCTTGTCCTTGGTTTTCGGTGCGGAATAGTAATAGATATCCTGAAAATCGATTTTCGGATAATGCACCTGGGCCCAGTCTGGCTCAACCATCGTCAGCCAGTGGCGATAGGCCTTCAGCCGCCATTCAAGCAGCCATTCGGGCTCTTCCTTCTTGGCGGAGATAAAGCGGACGATATCTTCACTCAGGCCAATCGGGGCGGTATCCGCTTCGATATCGCTGATGAAGCCATATTTATACTTGTCAGAAACAGAGGCAACCTGTTCGACGGTTTCTCGGGCGACAACCATTCTTTACTCCGCTTGAACGAGGGAGGAGGGGGCCTCAAGCGCACCCGGCCTCCGGTTCGTAATTACATTCTTGGTATCGTGACACATATCAGCGAGCGTCACTTCCTCAAGCGCGGTGTTGAGCGCCCGGTTGATCTTCTCCCAACCGCCGCGCATGGGGCAGCAGGACTGCACCGAGCAGTCATCCACGCTATCATCAACGCAGGAGGTGACCGCAACCGGCCCTTCCATCGCGCGGACAATCTCGGCGATGGAGATATCCGCAGGCTTCCGCGTGAGGCTATAACCGCCATGAGCGCCGCGCTGCGAATTCAGGAATGGGCTTTTCGCGAGGATACGCAGTATTTTTGCCGCCGTCGGTACGGGAAGTCCCGTATGCAGCGACACATCCGGCGCCGTCATTGTCCGGTCCGGCAGGCGCGCCATTTCGGACATGATGACCACGCCATAATCGGTCATTTTGCTTAGCTTGATCATGATATTATCTATATCGTACCAAATTAGTCTGTTTTCAAGCGCAATGTATAACAGACGAATTTGGTCTTGTATAGAGTCGTTCTAAAAAAGAAAAGGAATTTTCGGGCCCCGAGGCTTTTTCACGCAAGATACTTGACAAACGGCCCCAAACTGCCGTTTAAATACGCGCATGGCATACTGCATGAACATTATTGTGGCGAAGATTATCACCATTCCCCGAATGGCGGAAATCTGTATGCCCTAACGGCTACGATCCAACCGCCCTCTGAGGCGGTTTTTTAATGCACCCGTCTCCGAAGGCCCCCTAAATCAGGAGACGAAGAAATGTTACAAGAATCCCAAGAAGAAAATACGCCGCCCAGCAAGGAGCCGGACAATCGACCGACCGATCCGGTTCTCTACCTGCTTGTCGGCAAGATAGGCGCGGGGAAGTCAACGCTCGCCGCCAAGCTTGCCGCGCGGCCGGGCACCATCCTTTTTTCGGAAGATACATTGCTGTCGGAGCTTTATCCTGACGAGGTTAATGATCTCAGCGATTATATCCGTTCTTCCCTCCGACTGAGATATGCGTTGAAAAAACATATCGTTGAACTGTTGATGTCAGGCTTCTCAGTTGTGCTCGATTTTCCGGCAAACACACCCAACAGCCGCCGCTGGGGTAAAGAACTTTTCGAGGAAGCGGGCGTGCCGCATGAAATGCATTATCTCGATATCCCGAATACGATCTGCAAATCCCGTCTTCGGGCGCGGAATGAGGCGGGCAACCATCCCTTCAAGACCAGCGAAGCGGAGTTTGATACCTTTACCCGCCTGTTTATCCCACCCATGCCGGAGGAAGGCTTTAACGTCGTCCGGCATGTGAAATAAATGCGCGAGACATCACTGGAAAATGCGGAGCGGGGCAGCAGATTAGGGCCTAACTGTTGTCACCCGTCTCCGCAGAGCGCGTCTCTGCTAGCAGCCAGTTGCGAAAAGCCGCGATCTTTGGCTGTTCAGCGCTTTCTTTTGCGCTCAGCAGATAGTAGCAGAATTTGAACGGCGTGCTGAGCCCCGGATCGAAGGGATGCACAAGACGACCGGCTGCGACGTCGTCGGCAACCAGAACATCGGCAACCAATGCGACGCCCTGACCGTCAAGCGCGGCCTGCACCGCCATATTCTCCATATTAAAATGCGGCCCGCGGGTCGGCTCTATATCATGTAATCCCGCCGCCAGCAGCCACATCCGCCAGCTTGCTTCCGCATCACTCCAATCAATATGCAGCAGTGTGTGGTGACGAAGATCATCAGGCTCCCGCAAGGGATGCTCTCCGTTTAGAAGGACGGGGCTGCAAACCGGCGTGTTCACCGGGGTCAGCAAATGATCGACGCGCACGCCGCTGTAACCGCCAGGACCAAACCGGATGGCAACATCGGCACTATCCCGCGCGAGGTCAACCAGACGGTCCGTGCCATCGATGCGGATTTCAATATCCGGATGCCGACTGCGGAATCGTTCAAGCCGGGGCATCAACCACATGGCACCAAATGACGGGCTGACGCTGATGGTGAGCACGCCACTTTCACAATGGGCGCGCAATTGCTCAACCCCTTGGGCCAGCTTGTCAAACCCCTGAATGAGTGTTGGCAGGGCAGCCTGTCCCGCAACGGTGAGGCGAAGGGCGCGGGTCAGGCGATGGAACAGAGGGACATTGAGGATTTCTTCAAGCGCCTTGACCTGATGACTGACCGCACTGGGTGTAACGTTCAACTCTTCCGCTGCCTTGGTGAAGCTGAGATGGCGTGCGGCGACCTCAAAGGCCCGAAGTGAGTTCAGAGGCGGGAGGGGCCGGGTCATATTGTATGCATGAGATAAACTAACATATAAATGGATATCTTCTCGTTTGTTGAAGCCTCTAACAGTGCATATTCTCTATGTATAATCAAGTCGAAACTGCCCTGATGCGTAATGGTCTCAGGCAGACATAGTTTAAATATTCTCATTTAAATTCTGTCGACGGCCAGTCAAACAGAGAACCGATGGAGGATTCCATGAACTTGTTACAGTTGCAACGCGATCTCGACCCAAGCCTTCAGGCGCAGCAGCCTGAACGGACTGTTCAGCCAAGCTCCTGGAGCCGGCGGTTGTTTAATTCTCTGCTTTCGGCATTCGCCCGCTCGATCCAAAATCGCGCCAAGCACCATGAACTTAGGGTCCTGGATTCTCGTGCCCTGATAGATATTGGGTTGGATGGCTTTCAAATCGGCTCTTCGATTGAGGAGAGAATCGAGATGGAAAGAAGGATGAAATACAGGCCGGGCCGACATAGTTCCTTGCGGAGGTGAACGCGTCGCCCTGCCAGACATCTGTTTATTGGAATGAGGAATTTACGGTATAAAATTGCCCGCCTGTATATTCAGTGTTAAAAGGCCGCTGAACTCTTATCCTATTTGGCGAAAATTCCATGGCGGCACCTATTCTGGCCCTGCAAAACGCCCGCGTCACGTTTGGCGGCGGCGACCTGTTTAACGATATCTCGCTCGGGATTGAACCGGGGATGCGCGTGGCCCTGATGGGCCGCAACGGCTCGGGCAAGTCAACGCTCTTAAAGGCGCTCGCGGGGGATATTGACCTTGATGGCGGGGAGCGGTTCCAGCAGAGCGGCGTGAAAGTGAGTTACTTGCGGCAGCAGCCCATCATTACGCCCGGCCGCACGGTGTTTGAGCAGGTGCAATCCGGCCTGCCAACGGGCGGGGAGTTGGATGATCTTGGCTATCTCGTCGATCAAGTGCTGGATGGTGTTGGAATCGACGGCGTACGGCAGCTTGAAACGCTGTCAGGCGGGGAAGCCCGGCGGGTATCGCTCGCGGAGGCGCTGGTTTCCGATCCGGATGTCTTGCTCCTCGATGAGCCGACCAACCATCTCGATATCAAAACGATCCTCTGGCTGGAAGAGGAGCTTAAATCCTTCAAGGGCGCGCTGATGATCATCAGCCATGACAGGCAGTTCCTGAAGAATCTTACCAACCGGCTTTTCTGGCTTGATCGCGGCAAGCTTCGCACTCATGGCAAAGGATTTTCGGCATTCGATGACTGGTCGGAAGAAATCCTCCGTCGGGAGGAAGTGGAAGCCAAAAAACTAGACAAGAAAATCGCCGAGGAAACCGACTGGTCGCGCAAAGGCATCACCGCACGGCGTGCCCGGAATGAGGGCCGCATTCGGGCACTTCATCGCCTCCGAGCCGAACGTGCAGAACGGCAGGCGCCGGTAGGTTCCGCCAAGCTTTCCGTCAAGACCGGTGCAAAAAGCGGCAAGGTTGTCGTCGAGGCCACCGATATTTCCATGGCCTATGAAGATGCGGACGGTGGAACGCATGAGGTACTCAAGAAATTCTCCACGCGCATTATGCGCGGTGACCGGGTTGGCATCATTGGCCCGAATGGCGCCGGAAAAACGACACTTCTTAAAATCCTGATGGGGGAACTTGCGCCCACCACGGGGGAAGTCAAGCTCGGCACCAATCTCACGCCCGCGATATTTGATCAACGGCGTGACAGCCTTGATCCCGACATGAGCCTTTGGGATACTCTCGCCGATCCCGGCAGCGGCCAGCTTCTTGTGCGCGGCGAAGTGCGTCATGTGGTGGCATACTTGCGCGATTTTTTGTTCGAGGATAGACAAGCGAAAAGCCCGGTGAGTGCCCTTTCCGGCGGAGAGAAAAACCGCCTGCTGCTCGCAAAACTGCTGGCAAAGGAGAGCAATCTTCTTGTGCTCGACGAGCCGACCAACGATCTTGATATGGAAACCCTCGATCTGTTGCAGGATATGCTGTCCAGCTATGACGGCACCTTGGTTGTTGTCAGCCATGACCGGGAATTCCTCGACCAGCTTGTAACGTCCACCATCGTGATCGAGGAGGGCGGACGTGCGAATGAATATGTCGGTGGTTACAGCGATTATATGCGCATGAAAAAGGACGCGGAAAAAGCGCCCGCAAAAATCGCCAAATCAAAAGAGACGGCGCAGAAACCCTCCGGCCCGCGCAAGAAACTCACCTATAAGGATCAGCGGGACTATGAACGCCTCCCCTCCGTGATTGAGGCGTTGGAGCTGAAAATCAAAGCGCTTGAGGCCGCACTCGCCGATCCGGACCTGTTCGCGAAAAGCCCGAATGAATTCAACAAAAAAGCCGCCGAACTCACCCGTGTGCAGACCGAAAAAGACGAGATGGAGACCCGCTGGCTCGAACTCGAACTCCTGCAGGAGGAAATCGCGGGGAGTTAGAGCGTTACAAAAAATTTTTATCTTTAATTAATTTCCTAATAGTTAATTTTATTTTAATTTAGTGCTAGAATTAATCAAACATCTATTCATCAAAATATAGCCTGAGAGGGTGGTTGCCTTGGTGGACTTATTGCAAGAAAATTTTATCGCAAGTATTTTTCTAACGCTTGTTCTAAGTGTGATTGGTGCTGGAGTATGGGATATATTGTTAAAACCTGTATCCAGTTTCATAACAAAGTTCTTATATAAAATTTTTACCTTTGGTCGCCAAAAAGCAAAAAATGAAGCTTATGTATTGGCTGCATATTTATTTTTTGAACCAGCAAATATTAGCAGCAGTATTCGAGGTAATGGTTTGCTGTTAATGGCTATTGTCATGATGATTTTCTTTTACGGCCTTATTATGCCCGACCTCATAGGATGGAAGTGTTTCTATTTGGAGACTATTATCCAAGTCAATGAATGTGCAGAGGCAAGTGGTAAATATAAATCTCCTTTTAATGACAATTGGCTAACAGTTTATTGGGGATTGATAGCACTTATTTGTGTAATGTTAATTCTGCAGACTAGAAGGCTAGTAGTTAGAATTAAAATCGCCGAAATAATTGTGGTCTTTAAAATGAATTTAGAATTGCATAGCGCCGATATATCGAAAGAACAAAGGCAGCAATTTATGAGAGATTTTTGCAATATGAAAAATCCTGATGATTTTTATAAGATTATAAAAATTATTAGAAGCTCGGGTGAGGGCAGCTCATTAATTAAAAAAAAATAATCTCCACCCTCGAGCTTGGTTTATTAGCTGAATTATAACTATTCTAGATTGATGTAGGTTTCTAAATTTTAGGCGGAAATCACGGGGGTAGGCCTGCCCGCACTATTCAATCGGCAGGTTGTGCATTTTGAGAAAGCTGAGCTTATCCCAGTAGCCGCGCTGGAATTGGATCAGGCCGTCTTTTACCGTGAAGAAGCCGCAGCCGCGCAGGCCCAGCGGATAGCGCCACTCCAATATGGCGACGTCACCCGCCTCATGGATGACCTCGGGGATGCAGTGCATATCGGCGGCGGCGAATTCGCGCTCGAACATCGCCTTGATGGCGGCGCGCCCCTCCACCGGGTCCTGTGGCACCTGATGATTGACGGCCTCTTCCGCATAGAGGGCGGCGAGCCCGGAGGTATCTGCGGCATTAAAACGCTCGATCTATATTTCAACAACTTCACACGGCGTCATGGCTCTTTCGAGGCTCCAGATTATTGCGGTTTTCAATGCCGGTCTTTTAGCAGACATGGGTCAGGAAAGGCTAGACAACTTCGTCCGCGCCTGTAATCATCCCATTTAAACGGGGCCGTGCGGAGGGATAAAATTCATGCAGAATATGACTGTCAAAAGTGACCGCCTGTGGGACAGCCTGATGGAGATGGCGAAGATCGGCGCGACGGAGAAGGGGGGCTGTTGCCGTCTGGCGCTGACCGATCTCGACAAAGAGGGGCGGGACCTGTTCTCATTATGGTGCAGCGAGGTTGGTTGCACCATAAAGGTGGACAAGATGGGCAATATCTTTGCCCGTCGCGCCGGATCGCGCGATGATTTGCCGCCGGTGATGATGGGATCACATCTCGATACCCAGCCGACGGGCGGGAAATATGACGGGGTTTACGGCGTCCTCGCGGGGCTGGAAGTCCTCCGTACGCTCAATGATTTTGATGTGCAAACAGTGCATCCGGTGGAAGTCGCCGTCTGGACCAATGAGGAAGGCTCGCGCTTTGCCCCGGCGATGGTTGCCTCCGGTGTGTTCGCGGGTGCATTCGAACTCGACTATGGCCTCTCCCGCGCGGATGCTGACGGTAAGACCATGGGGGAGGAGTTGCAGCGCATCGGCTATGCCGGGACGGAGGAGGTTGGTGGTCGCGAGATCAAGGCTTTTTTTGAGGCGCATATCGAACAGGGCCCAATATTGGAGCATGAGAAAAAGACAATCGGCGTTGTTATGGGAGCGCAAGGTCAACGCTGGTATGAAGTAACTATCACCGGACAGGAGGCCCACGCCGGACCGACCCCGATGGCGCGGCGGAAAGATGCCCTCGTTGCCGCATCGAAAATCATCACCGAGGTGAACCGCATCGGCCTTGATAACCAGCCTTTCGCCTGCGCGACGGTCGGCATGATTGAGTCGCGCCCGAATTCGCGCAACACCATTCCGGGGCAGGTATTCTTTACCATTGATTTCCGCCACCCCAAGGACGAGATTTTAAGCAAAATGGATGCGGAGCTGCGGGCCTTCGCAACAAAAACCGCCACCGACGGCGGCCTTGAGATGAGTTTTGAGGAAATTTGGTATTCCCCGCCTGTTGTCTTTGACGAAGACTGTGTGAAGGCTGTCCGTTCAGGGGCGGAGAGGGCCGGCTTCTCCCATATGGATATCATTTCCGGCGCCGGACACGACGCCTGCTATATCTCCCGCGTGGCGCCGACAGCCATGATCTTCGTGCCCTGCGAAAACGGCATCAGCCATAACGAAGCGGAGGAGGCAACCCCAGAAGATCTCGCCGCTGGCTGCAATGTCCTGCTGCAGGCGATTGTCGATCGGGCTGGGATCGCATAGCCTTATTTCGGGAAAGAATATTGGCAGAAGGCGCCGCAGTTATAGTAAGCTGCTCCAAAATTGCGATAATAATTAAGGGAATGCACCCATGCTGACATCCGCCACCGCTCAATCTCCAGATTTTTTGAACCCGGAGATTCCGCCTGAGCTTCCCGTTCTTGATGTGCCTGTCATCGTCGCCTCGGACGAAACATTGGAAGGCTACGGCTGTCTTGTTGAGGATTACGAGAATTTCCCGATCGAGATTGTCACCTGGCCAACCTCCGGCACCCGTAAAGTCGATGAGGGAACAGGCAATCAGGGCGGCACGGCAGAAGGTATTTTCGAGTTCTGGTGGGAAGGGGATGTGCTTTGGGGCCGCAATAACGCTGTCGAGGATACCTATGTCCTCGGCTGGTCCCGCGATCCGGAAGAGGCGAACAGCAAAGTCGCCACGCGGGAGCAGGATCAGGTGCTGCTTTGGCATGCGAATTACCATCCCGATGGCGGGCAGCTTTTCTACTCGCTGGACGGGACACCATTCATGGTGCCGCTCGCGCTCCCGGGCGATGACGTGCAGCCGGAGGATTTCGTCTCCTTTTATTGCGATGGCACGAAAGGCCTCTATATCCATCCCAATATCTGGCATGAAGGCGTCTTTCCCATCGGTAGCGAGGGGCGTTTCTATGATCGGCAGGGCAAAGTCCACGCCCGTATCTCGGTCAATTTCGCCGAGGAATTCGGGATGCTGCTGAAAGTTCCGCTTATCGCGCCGTGAGAAAGATATGCGGGACGCGGTGAAGCCGGACCAAACGGGCCAGGGGATTATCATCATCTTGCTGTCCGTCCTGCTGATGGCTTTCGCGGATGCTTTAGTAAAGCGCGTCAGCGCGGATCTGACAATATGGCAACTGTTCTTCGCGCGTTCGCTTTTTGCCATTCCTGTTTTGCTGCTTTTCATCCGCGCAAGTCGCGCGCGTCTTACCTTTCAAACCCCGAAATGGACCTTAATCCGCAGTTTGTTTCTGGTGCTGACATGGCTTGCCTTTTACGCGTCGCTTCCCGTGCTGAGCCTCTCTGTGGCGGCGGTCGCAGTATATACCAACCCAATCATAACCACCTTGCTTTCTGCGATCCTGATAGGAGAGCCGGTATCAAAACGACAATGGGGTGGCGTGATGCTCGGGTTTCTGGGTGTGATCGCCATTTTGCGGCCCGGTACCGACGCCTTTTCCTGGTTCACCCTGCTTCCCTTGATAGCCGCCGTCTTTTATTCCCTGGCAATGATCCTGACCCGAAGCAAATGCCGCGATGAAACGCCGGTTATGTTGGCAATTGCCCTGCATGGATCATTTCTGATCACGGGATTGCTCGCGACCGGAGTGCTTTTTCTGCTCGATCTCGGCGCAGATACAAGCGCTCAGTTTCCGTTCCTGTTCGGCGACTGGATGCCAATGGGCGCGGAAGAGTGGGGCTTGATGCTTCTCCTCGGAGTTCTCTCCGCGGCCTTCTTTGTCGGCGTCGCCCGGGCTTATCAGATTGCGCCGCCATCAACTATTGCAACATTCGACTATGCCTATCTCGTTTCCGCTGCCATCTGGGGCTTTGTCTTCTTTGCCGAGACGCCGGACATATTGACTATGTGCGGGATGCTCCTGATCACAGCGGCGGGACTACTCGTCTCAATTTCCCCATCCAAGAAACTGGACCATACCTAGGCCCCGGTTTTTACCTGACGCTCCCGATAGAGAATGTAAAGCCCGCTGGCGACGATGATGGCCGCGCCGAGTATCGTGAAATTGTCGGGGAAGTTTCCAAAGACTAAATAACCGAAGATGGCCAGCCAGATAAGCTGCGTATACTGGAACGGCGCAACGGTCGAGGCTTCCGTATAGTCAAACGCCTTGATGATGATGAAATGGCTGAACCCGCCAATAAATCCAATTACACCCAGAATGAGCCACCCCTTCAAATCCGGCATAACCCAAAAGAAAGGAACGACGATACTCATACCGATGGTGCCAATCAGGGCAGAATAGGTAATGGTGGTCGCCGGACTGTCTATCCCGGAGAGAAATCGCGTGGCAATTTGATAGAGCGCGTAGAAGATCGAGGTTCCGATTACCAGGAAAAGCGCCGGATGTACTTCGAGCATGCCGGGTCGGAGAACGATCATCGCCCCGCCAAAGCCGATGATCACTGCCGCCCAACGTCGGGCGTTGACTTTTTCTTTCAGGAGGATAACTGAAAAGATAATTACGAAGAGCGGCGCCGTCGCCCCCAATGCCGCCGCATCGGCGAGCGGTACATATTTCACTGCTGTGAAAAAGCAAATCGTGGCAAGCAGCAGGAAGATGGATCGAATAAGCTGCATTTTTAGCCGTTTGGTCTTTATCAGCTGAATCCCGTGTTTTGGCAGCAAAATCACCGTCATCAGGACAGTGTGAAAGAAATAGCGCGCCCAGACAACCTGAATCGGCGGATAGGTCTCGTTCGCATATTTGACGGTCGTATCCATGACCGCAAAAAAGAAAATGGCCGTACAGAAAAGGAATATACCCTTATAGGAAAAAGTTGAATCTGCGGGGGTTGAGGGCGCTGACATTGGGTTCCTTAATTGTTTTTTTATTTTTGAGGTTGAACCCCTAGTTGGCGTCAACGATCCTCCCAATCAGGTTTAATGTCAAGTTTTCCGATGACATGCATTTGGATAATGCTAAGGTCAAAATCCCGATAATAGGCGAGTTTCATTGGGTCTATAAAGGAGAGAAGGATGAATCTGAACGAGATTATAAATTTTGGCCAGCATCCCATAAATGATCCTGCGTTTCGCGCAAACTGCCGCAACAAGCTGAATGAAGAGGGGGTTCTGGTTCTGCCGGAATTCGCGACAAAAGCAGCGACTGAGACAATGCATGCAGAAGGCGAGGCCAATCGCGATAAAGTCTATGCGAGCCGGGAGGAGCATACCGTCTATCTTAGCGCGGTTGATCCGGCTTTCGCCGTTGATCATACGCGCAATCGCATGGTCATCTCGTCCAAGGGCTGCATTACCGATGATCTGTTGCCAGGAGACTCGCCCTTGCGCACGTTATATGACGCGCCGGAATTCAGGGAGTTTCTCTGCGATATACTCGGGGAGGATAGGCTATATAACTACGCCGATCCGCTCTCCTCGGTCAATTTGCATTATGCAGAAACGGGGCAGGAACTGGGTTGGCATTTCGATAACTCCTCCTTCGCGATCACCTTGATGGTACAGCCTGCCACAAGCGGCGGGGAATTTGAGTATGTCACCGCCCTTCGGGACGCTGACGCCGGGGAAATGAATTTTGATGGCGTTGCCGATGTTCTGGATGGGCGGACGCAGGTAAGGCGTCTTTCACTGGACGCCGGGGCACTTGTCATGTTTCGCGGTCGGAATGCTATGCACAGGGTGACCCCGAATGAAGGAACAAGAACCCGTATGCTGGCTGTTCTTGCCTATAATACGGAGCCGGGGATCGCACTCTCGAAGGAAGCGCAGAAGACTTTCTACGGGCGGACCGCAGGATAATAGTCGCAGCTCGTGATTCCCGCTTTCCATTTCGCGAGTGATTGAGTAGCTTATCCCCCATGACTGAACCTTTAATATACGAACAAGATGAGGGCATTGTAACCCTCACGATCAATCGGCCAGAGGAGCGCAATGCCCTCTCCGATGATAAAATCTTCGACGCATTTCTGAATGCGGCGGACCGTATCAACAAAGACAACAGCGTACGCTGCGTGATCCTGACTGGCGCGGGGAAAGCCTTCTCCGCCGGTGGTAATGTCAAGCATATGCGCGACAAGGAAGGACTGTTTGCCGGCTCTCCCGCCCAAATTCGGGAAGGGTATCGGCAGGGCATCCAGAAAATTCCGTTGTCTTTCTACAATCTGGAAGTGCCGACAATCGCCGCCGTAAATGGTGCGGCTGTTGGTGCCGGTTTCGATCTTGCCTGCATGTGCGATATCCGCATTGCCGCAAGTTCAGCCCGGTTCGCTGAGAGCTTTGTCCGCCTCGGTATTATCCCAGGGGACGGTGGGGCGTGGTTCCTGCCTCGGGTTATCGGGCGCAGTCGTGCTGCGGAAATGACCTTCACTGGCGAAATGATCGACGCAAAAACCGCGCTCGACTGGGGCCTTCTTTCCAGTATTGTCGATGATGCAGACCTGATGACAGCGGCGAAAGACCTTGCAAAACGGATCGCCGTCAACCCGCCGCATTCTCTTCGCATGGCGAAAAAGCTGATGCGCGAAGGAGAACATATGCGCCTCGACAGTCTTCTGGAAATGTCCGCCGCCCTTCAGGCATTGGCCCATTACACCAAAGACCATGACGAAGCCATTTCGGCATTTTTCGATAAGCGCGATGGTAATTTCAAAGGTGAATGATCCTTTTCTCATCCTTCAAGGGACGCAAGCCGCAAGCTGGCTGGCGATGCGGGGCCAGACAATCGGCCTCGCAAGTCCCGCCCGCTACGTTCAGGAAGAGGATGAAGAAATATTTAAGCTAAATCATGAGATTTGCATTGTAACAGGTTCCAAAATAATAAAAAAAATAGAACAGGATTGGGAAAAATCGGTGCCGGATGGTATTGTTCTGCATCGACCCAACGCTGAACAAGTCGCTAAACTCAACGCTTTGATGCAGGCCAGAACCTAGCGGCGGAAGGGTGGACGCCTGATGACGGAAACATCTAATCCGCTGGCAATTCTCCTCACCGAAATTCGTGCCTGCCGGATTTGCGAAGCTCATTTACCGCTCGGACCGCGACCGGTTCTTATCGCAGACGCCGATGCACCAATCCTGATTGCGGGGCAGGCGCCGGGTACGAAAGTGCATGCGAGCGGCATTCCCTGGGACGACCCATCCGGTGATCGCTTGCGCGATTGGCTGGGGGTGGATAAAAAAACATTCTACAATCCAAAGAATTTTGCCATTGTGCCGCAGGGTTTCTGTTATCCCGGCAAGCAAAAAAGCGGCGGAGATGCGCCCCCACGCCCCGAATGCGCCAAAACCTGGCATCCAAAATTGATCCCGGAACTTAAAAATGTGCGACTGACCTTGGCGGTCGGGCAATATGCGCATAAATACTATCTGTCATCGACGCGTAAGAAAACACTGACAGAAACAGTCGCCGGATTTAGGGAATACGCGCCGTCTATTCTGCCGCTACCGCATCCCAGCTGGCGGGTGCAGGGCTGGATGAAGAAAAATGACTGGTATGAGAAAGACGTTATTCCCTATTTAAAACAACAAGTTCAGGAATTGGTTGAATGCAGTTAATCACGGCGGTATTTCGCAAAGCAGCGGTTTATCTATTTCTGGGATTTTTGCTCACCTCCTGCTCCCCGGTGGTACAGCAGGCCGGCCCCTCAACAATGAAGGCCGAACTCACCGATCATTATCTGCAAACCCCGGATGGTGAAAAGCTACCCGTCAAAATCTGGGCAGCAGAGGAGCCCGTCGCCGTTATTATCGCTGTGCATGGTTTCAATGACTACAGCAATACCTATGCGTATCCGGGCAGTTGGTGGATCGGGGAGGGGCTGACAACCGTCGCCTATGATCAGCGCGGCTTTGGTTTGGCGCCAAATTTCGGCATTTGGCCGGGACAGGAGTTGATGATTCAGGATCTCGCCACGATGGTAACGGAGGTCCGCGCGAAATACCCTGGCAAGCCGATCTATCTGCTGGGAGAGAGTATGGGCGGTGCTGTCCTGATCACAGCGGTAACGTCAGAAGGGTTTCCGAAGGTTGATGGCGTCATCCTTTCGGCCCCGGCCGTTTGGGGCTGGCAGGCACTCAACCCCTTTTATCAGGCGGTTCTCTGGACGGCGGCGCATACCTTCCCGGATGTCAAAATGACCGGTCAGGGCATGGGCATTCAGGCATCCGACAATATCTCAATGCTGCGTAATCTTTCGGCGGATCCGCTCTTTATCAAGGAAATCCGGATCGACAGCGTGTACGGCCTTGTTGGTATCATGGATGCCGCCTACGACGATGCGAAAAACATCAAACTGCCGACGCTGCTGCTATATGGGGAAAATGACCAGCTTATCCCGAAAGAACCGATTGAGAAGATCGCCGCGGAACTTCCGCCGGAAAGCGATATTGTCCTTTATGAGGAGGGATGGCATATGCTGATGCGCGATTTACAAGGCCCCGTTGTCTGGCGCGATATCGCCGACTGGATCAAGAAGCGGGAAATCCCGTCGGGTAAGAAAATCGCCTCTCTCCCGCTCTTTAAGGATGAATGAGTCGGAGAAAATTCTCAATTTATTATTGTGAATTTCCCTGCTGCAGGGTAGGAAATAATACCGGTAATAATATTTTTAGGTGTCTCCATGCGTATCATTCTTTCCCTCATCTCTTTTCTTATTCTTGTTGGTTGTACTTCCGCAAGCGGTCCACTCTTTACAGAGAGCCATAGTAAACAGGCGCCTGCGCCGGGAAAAGCGCTCGTATATATCTATCGGGTTGACACCTTTATAGCCGCGACCGTAACGGCAGATTTTCTGGATAACGGGAAGAACGTCGGCGCTGTGAATGTCGGCGGATACATTTCCTATGAAACGGATCCCGGACCACATGAATTGCTAACGGAAACCAGCCGAATTGATAAAGCTGTATATTTGTCTATGGAGGCGGGAAAAACCTATTATTTGCGGCTTGATTATGACCCCGGTATGTGGACCGGCACATTTTTAATCAGAAATATTCCTGAAAACGAGGCCCTTCCTCAACTCCAAGCAACCCGGTATCAGGGGAAATAAATTCCATCCAAATGTTTATCGTAATACGGCTTTAGTTATTAGGAGGCCTCATGCGTTTTCTTATCTCCGTTTTTGCTTTTCTATTTCTTGTTAGTTGCACGGCGACCGGTCCTAAATTTTCCGAGCATAATGCGGTGCTAAAACCGGAGCCGGGAAAAGGTCTCGTATACGTTTATCGGGTTAGCCATCAATTTAAAGGAACCGGAGGGACGACGCCTTTTCTTATTGACGGGGAACAAGTTGGAGAACTTCACACCGGCGGTTATATTGCGCTTCAAGTAGAGCCGGGTCCTCATCAATTTCGGACCGAACTATTTAATGTGGACCAAGCATTCGAATTGGAAATTGTCGAGGGTAAAACCTACTATATGAAGATATTTCAGGAAGGGTTTTGGCGGTTAGTCTATTACACAATACTTGTCCCGGAAAATCAGGCTTTGAGCGATATTCAGGAAATGCGATATCAGGGCAATTAACCCCACTCCTCAAAGCGATTTAATCAGCGGGAACAGCTCATTAAAGTGATCGATGATATGGTCAGGGCCAAGTTCCTGCACCGGGGTTTCTGTATAGCCGAAAGTGACCGCGACGGAGGGGATACCGGCATTTTGCGCGGCTTTGATGTCATTGATGCTATCTCCGATCATAAAGGCCTTTCCGCCGCTATGTCCCATCAGGTCAAGTGTGCCGGTAATATGGCCGGCATCGGGTTTTTTAACAGCGAAGCTGTCACCGCCGGTCATCGCCGTGAAATAGCGTGTCAAATCAAGGTCATTGAGCAATGGCTTGGCGAAGCCGATTGATTTATTGGTACAAACGCCGAGTTTTGCCCCTTCGTCCTGAAACGCCTCAAGCGCCGCCACCACGCCGTCATAAGGCTTGCTCCTGTCGCTCAGGTGATCCTGATAATAGGCGAAGAAAACCGCCACAAGCTCTTCAAATCGTTCATGTTCCGGCATGCCTCCTGTTGCGGAAAGTCCCCGTTGAAGCAAGGCGCGTGCGCCGTGGCCAATGAGGCCTTGGACATGTTCGATATCCATGGTATCGCGTCCCGCGGTGGTAAGAGTGTGATTAAGCGCGTCATGAAGATCCGGCGCGGTGTCGACCAACGTGCCATCAAGATCAAAAATTATTGCGATTTCCTGCATCTATGTAAAATCCGGTAACATTTTTTTATTTGTTTATCCTGTAGGATTAGGTGTTATTTAAGCCAAAGTATAGTCAAGTTTACGGAAAAACGAGTAAAGATATGTCAGCCATCGCCGCCGTTGTCCTCGCCGCCGGAGCCGGAACCCGCATGAAATCGGCCAAACCGAAGGTTATGCATGAGGTGGGTGGCAGGCCCATGATATCCCATCTGCTGGGGACTGTCGGCACGCTTGAACCAGAAAAAATCGTGGTGGTAACATCGCCAAACATGGATGCGGTCCAAAAAGAGGTATCCCCTGCAGAAATAGCGATACAGGCTGAGGCTCTAGGTACGGGGCATGCCGTCTCGGCGGCACTCGATTCCCTGGCCGGATTTACTGGTGATGTACTGATCCTTTATGGTGATACCCCACTGATAGAGGCGGACACCCTGCGACAGATGATCGAGAAGCGCCGCGCAAATGAGACTTGTGCTGTGGTTGTGCTGGGGTTTGAGCCGGATGACCCGCTGGAATATGGGCGGTTGATCACGGACGCCAGCGGCAATCTCACCGCCATTGTTGAATTTGCCGATGCCAATGCAGAAGAACGCGCAGTTGGGCTCTGTAATTCCGGGGTGATGGCGATCAATGGCGCGCATCTGGCAAACTTGATCAAGGCGGTTGATAACAAGAATGCCAAGGGAGAGTATTATCTCACCGATATTGTCGAAATTGCGATTAGGCAGGGCCTGACTTGCGCCTATGTGAAGGGCGAGGAGGAAGAGCTTCTCGGCGTCAACAATCGCGCCCAGCTTGCCGAAGCGGAAGCAATCGCGCAAAGCCGCTGGCGCGCGGCGGCCATGACGGCGGGAGCAACCCTGATCGACCCGGAGACCGTCTGGTTCAGCCATGATACAACGCTCGGCCGGGATGTGGTGATCGAGCCCGGTGTTTTCTTTGGGCCCGGCGTGACGGTGGGTGATAATGTCCGCATCAAGGCATATAGCCATCTGGAAGGCACAAGTATTGGTGAACAATCGCAGATCGGCCCGTTTGCTCGGCTGCGTCCCGGAGCGGATATCGCCAGCGAGGTGAAAATCGGCAATTTCGTCGAGGTGAAGAAATCCCAGATTGAAACGGGCGCAAAGGTCAGCCATCTTTCCTATATTGGGGATGCACGCATCGGCGCAGAGGCCAATATCGGCGCAGGCACCATCACCTGCAATTATGATGGCTACGACAAGTTCAAGACGGATATCGGGGCCGGGGCCTTTATCGGCTCTAACACCGCGCTTGTCGCGCCGGTCAAGGTCGGAGATGGCGCGATTATCGGCGCGGGCAGCACGGTTTCCAAGGACGTTGCGGCCGATGCCCTCGGTATTGAGCGGGCGGAAGAAAAACAGAAGCCCGGCTGGGCGAAGCGTTTTCGGGACTTGAAGAAAAAAGTCAAGAAATAGCGCCAGTAAATTGATTTTATTATAAGGTATTCGAAGTATGTGTGGAATTATCGGGGTTCTCGGCAAAAAGGATGTAGTCCCATCATTGATTGGCGGGCTGAAGCGTCTGGAATATCGCGGCTATGACAGCGCCGGGATCGCGACCCTGACCGAGGGCGGGATCGACCGTCGCCGCGCCGAGGGCAAGCTTGTAAACCTGGAAGAGGTACTGAAAGGCAATGGCCTGACGGGACTTGCCGGTATTGGCCACACCCGCTGGGCGACTCATGGCGTGCCGAACGAGGTCAACGCCCATCCGCATATGACCAAGCAGATCGCGCTCGTCCATAACGGTATTATAGAGAATTATCGCGAACTGGCCGGCGACCTGACGGCGAAAGGCTATGAGTTCGAATCCGAGACCGATACGGAAATCGCGGCGCAGCTGATCACCAGCTTTATTGATGAAGGCAAGACTCCGGAAGAGGCCATGGCCGGAGCGCTCAAGCATCTGCATGGTGCGTTTTCGCTCGCAGTGATCTTCAAGGGGCATGACAACCTGATGATTGGCGCCCGACGCGGCGCTCCGCTGGCGGTCGGTTGGGGCGACGGGGAGATGTTCCTCGGCTCCGACGCGCTTGCGCTCGCGCCGCTGACAGTGCGGATATCCTATCTGGAGGAAGACGACTGGGCCGTGCTCACCCGCGACGGCGCAACCTTCTACGATAAGGACGGCGATCAGGTCGAACGACCGATTAAACAGACCCAGCTCTCTGGTGCGATGATCGGCAAGGGCAACCACCGCCATTTCATGATGAAGGAAATCGCCGAGCAGCCTGCGGTGATGGGGGAGACGCTGAACAGCTTCTTCAACCCCAAGAGCCGGACAATCACGCTGCCCGATCTGCCATTCGATTGGAACGACCTGCCGAAAGTGACAATCGTTGCCTGCGGCACCTCTTTCTATGCAGGTATGATCGCGAAATACTGGTTCGAGGGGATCGCCGATCTCAATGTCGAGGTCGATATCGCCTCCGAGTTCCGCTACCGGCAAATGCCGCTCAAGAAAGGCGGGCTTGCGCTTTTTATCTCCCAATCAGGAGAAACGGCAGATACACTTGCGGCGCTCAAATACGCCAAGGCTAATGGTCAGCATATCGCCTCCATTGTGAATGTGGAGGAAAGCTCCATGGGACGGGAATCGGATTTTGTTTTCCATACACAGGCTGGGCCGGAAATCGGCGTGGCTTCTACCAAGGCCTTTACCTGCCAGCTGGTCACGCTTGCCTGTATCGCTATCGATGCAGGGGTCAAGCGCGGCGTTATCAATCATGAGGAAGAGGCGCGCCTCTGTGCAGCGCTGTCCGAAGTACCAGCACGGGCTGCTGAAATCCTCGATAGTGACGAGAATATAAAGGCGCTCGCCGAGGCCATATTCGAGGCGCGGGACGTGCTCTATATTGGGCGCGGCACCGGCTACCCCATCGCCCTTGAAGGCGCGCTGAAACTGAAGGAAATTTCCTACATCCATGCGGAAGGCTATGCGGCAGGGGAACTCAAGCACGGTCCCATCGCGCTGATTGACGAGCTAGTGCCGGTGATTGTGGTGGCGCCAAGCGATCCTTATTTTGAAAAGACGGCCTCCAATATGCAGGAAGTCATGGCGCGTAACGCACGGGTGATCTTTATGTCCGACGCGGCGGGGATCAAGCAACTCGGTGATCGCGCGCTTGGCTCGATTGAGCTACCGACGGTGGACCCGTTTGTCGCCCCGATTCTCTATGCAATCCCGGTGCAAATTCTGGCCTATCACGTGGCTGTCCTCAAAGGCACCGACGTCGATCAGCCGCGCAACCTCGCAAAATCAGTCACGGTGGAGTAGGGCTACTCCGCTGCGACGCGGGTGGCGCTGAGTTCATTTTCCTCAATCTCGGTGATATAGTCGCGGGTCAGCGGCAAGTCATCAAGCTGCTTGGCGAGCTGGATCTGGAAAACGACAAGTCCGCTGTTGCGAAAAGAAACCTCGCTTGCCGAGAGGTAATAATCCCACATCCGGCAAAAACGCTCGTCATAGATCTCCTGCACCTTATCGATCTTTTCATGAAAGCGAATGCGCCAGTCACGGAGGGTTTCGGCATAGTGCAAACGTAATATCTCGACATCCGTGACATAGAGCCCGGCTTTCTCAATCGCGGGCATAACCTGAGAGAGCGGCGGGATATAACCTCCCGGAAAGATATACTTTTGAATCCAGGCGTTGGTAGGTGAGGGGCGATCTGCGGTGCCGATGGTATGGATCAGCGCGACGCCATCATCCGTCAGGATCGATTTTACTTTTCTAAAATACTCCCTGTAATGGGGGACGCCCACATGCTCGAACATACCGACAGAGACGATACGATGGAATTTCTCGGTCACGTCCCGGTAGTCAGTAAGGCGATAATCAACCTTCGCTGAAAGCCCCGTCTGCTTGGCCTTCTCCTGCGCATAGGCAAGCTGGTTTTTCGAAAGCGTAACCCCGGTCACCTGAACATCGGCATTTTCCGCAAGAAAGCGCGCCATGCCACCCCATCCGCAGCCGATATCGAGCACCTTTTGTCCCGGCTCTAATGCAAGTTTAGCTCCGATATGCGCCATTTTCTGTAATTGTGCCTGCTCCAGACTGTCCTCTGGCGTTTTGTAATAGGCACAGGAATACTGCCGGTTCTCGTCCAGGAAGAACTCATAGAATTCATCACTTAAATCATAGTGATGGGCGACATTCTTCAGTGACCGTCTTTTTGGGTTGAACTGATTGAAAAACCAGTAGAATCGATAGGCGAAATCACCAAAGTCAACCAACAGATTGCGCGTGCCCCAGCCGAGGTTTCGGGTAAAAAGATCGAGAAGGTCGTAAATTCCGCCTTCCTCTATCGTGAGATCCCCCTCCATATAGGCTTCGCCAAGAAACAACTTTGGATAGATCGCGATCTTGCGCGCGGCCTTTCGTGAATGAATACGGATTTTTACGGCCGGGCCGGGTTCTGTTCCTTTATAGAAATGTTCCTTGCCGTCCGCATCATAAACCGTGAGTTGGCCTTGCCGAACAAGGCGTTTGAGTATTTGCGATAATAGGAACATATCAACTCCTGTAATCTGTTCCGACTTACGGGAAACGGTTGATCGTTTCACCCTGGAAGACGGAGAACATTGTGCAGTTGTCTTTAGATTTCCAATTAGGCCGCCAAACCGTGCCACCGCAGACTCTATCAGGTAGTCACCTGAACGATATTGCAGCCCCTCATAACCCTTTTCTAACTCGTTTACAGTACTGGTATATTTACAATTTTGAAACCTTGCAGAGCCAAAATCAAGTCCAATTTGAATGATTCAGACGTGTTTCTCCAATATTCCGCGCAAAATACATCGATTTTAAGCGAGGAAAAGGCGATAAGGTGGCCGCCGATTACAAATTTAGTCGACTAGCGAAATTGCCCCGAGGATGAAACCTACGGTACCGTCTTGGCGCAGGAGTGGGCAGTCAATTGTTTCAAAATGTGCTTCTCTCACGCCCGGTATCTCAACAGTACCTTTGCAATGTCCAGGCTTTTTCCCCTCTACCAGCCTATCCATATAGCTGGCAAAACGACGCAATTCGGGCAACGGACTGTTCACGGAAATATCGTGCCCACGCAAGGAAACACCGATAATGTCCACGACATTCTCCCCGTTCAGCCGGTGGAGGTATTCGCCCGGAGAAACCGTTTCGATCAAATAGAGCGAGGAGGCAATCGTCCAGTGATGGGTGATATCGAAATCTTCCCGAGTGGGTAAATTTGGCTTAAACCCGTCCCACCATTGATAGAGTTTGCTGACGGTAGGGGTCTCAAAATTATTCGCAGAGGTGATCTCATACCGATATATTTTTTTGAAATTGTCAGACCGGGGATCTTCTTCGACAGCGATGACATCCAATTAATGTTTTCCTTTTTAAATTTTTGTTCTTTTAAGCAGAATTAATTCGAATATGCGACAAGAAACTTTGGGCCTCGATAAAAATGCGCTTTACATCCGGAAACTGTTCTTTGATCCGGGTTTCAAAATCACTGACTGCTGCCTCGACTTGCTTTGAATCGAGCTCATCGGAAAAATCGATACTCACATTCACCAATATATCCGTCGGTCCCATATGCATGGTCAGGAGCTCGTTCAGGCTGACGATGCGTTTGTCGTTCGTGAAGATTTGTTCAATTCCTTCGACAACAGCCTTGCTCGCGCCTTCGCCAATCAGGAGTCCCTTACATTCGATAGCGAGAAGGACCGCGACGCCCGCCAGAATGACGGCAATGACAACCGACGCCACACCATCGAGTTCCGGTATGCCAAGATGCTGGGCGAGGAAAATACCGACAAGCGCCGTCACCAGGCCGAGCATTGCAGCAGTATCTTCAAACAGAATTGTAAAGATCGTCGGGTCCTTGCTGCGCCGAACTTCCTGCCAAAGCCCCCGTTTTCCCTTGGCGCGATTGAACTCAAGATAGGCCACGGTCCAGGCCCAGCCCTCAAAGATTATGGCAAGGCCCAGCACTACATAGTTCCATGTCGGGTCAATGATGACTTCAGGATTACGGATATGCTTGATCCCCTCATAGAGGGAGATACCGGACCCAAGCGCGAAAATAAGGATGGCTACGATGAAGGCCCAGAAATAGAGCTCCGTCCCGTAACCAAAAGGATGCATCTTGTCCGGTTTCTGTGCGGCTTTCTTGAGGCCATGCAGCATCAGGATCTGGTTTCCTGTATCCACTAGAGAATGCACACCCTCGCTCAACATCGCGGAACTTCCGGTGAAGAACGCCGCCGTGAATTTTGATATGGCAATGAGCGAGTTCCCGGCCAGTGCTG
The DNA here is from genome assembly GCF_020731145.1 of Sneathiella sp. HT1-7. GTDB lineage: Bacteria > Pseudomonadota > Alphaproteobacteria > Sneathiellales > Sneathiellaceae > Sneathiella. The sequence continues at coordinate 86,528 of NZ_JAJFZN010000004.1, forward strand.
CATAAATAACTTTTTTCGATCCACTCGCCACAGCACATTCTCCGCAATAGTATTGATCGTCGATTCTGCGCCAGATTAGAGCGCTCCTTGTTTATTTTCAACAGACTCGCGCGTTAAAATCAAAAAACCGTTGAGGATCGCTGGTTGACTATTAGATATTGTGGCATAAACTCCGGCCACAATTACCGTTATACAGGCCGCGCGCACTGTCAAATTAACCTGAGGAGTTCACCATGCTAGATAACAACACCAATCCGCTTAATCTGAAAGATCCTGATCTACTGCGGATGCAAGGTCTCATTGATGGCAAATGGTGCGATGCGGACAGCGGCAAGACGTTGGATGTGACTAACCCGGCGACCGGTGATCTTGTCGGTACGGTCCCTCTGATGGGGACAGATGAGACTCGCCGCGCGATTGAGGCCGCGAAGGCCGCTATGCCGGCGTGGGCGGGCAAGACCGCGAAGGAGCGGGCAACTATCCTCCGTAAATGGCATGATTTGATGCTGGAAGCGACCGACGACCTTGCCAAGATCATGACGGTCGAGATGGGCAAGCCGCTGACCGAGGCAAAAGGGGAGGTGGCCTATGCGGCGTCCTTCATTGAATGGTTCGCGGAAGAAGGCAAACGCATCTATGGCGATACCATTCCGGAACATCAGAGCGACAAGCGTATCGTCGTGATCAAACAGCCGATTGGCGTAACCGTCGCGATTACCCCCTGGAATTTCCCCATTGCTATGATCACGCGCAAGGCAGCCCCGGCACTCGCCGCCGGTTGTCCCATGGTCATCAAGCCTGCCGAACTCACACCTTTTTCTGCCTTCGCCATGGCGGTACTGGCAGAAAGGGCCGGTATCCCGGCTGGTATTCTGGGTATTGTTACAGGCGAAGCGAAAGATATCGGCAAGGAAATGACCTCCAACCCGATAGTGGCCAAACTGACCTTCACTGGCTCCACTGCCGTCGGCAAGTTGCTGATGGAACAATGCGCGGGCACGGTCAAGAAAACCTCCATGGAGCTTGGCGGAAATGCGCCCTTCATCGTCTTTGATGACGCCAATCTTGAAGAGGCGGTCGAGGCGGCGATGGCGTCGAAATACCGCAACGCCGGACAGACCTGCGTCTGTGCCAACCGCATCTATGTGCAGGAAGGCATCCATGACGCCTTCGTTGCGAAACTGACGGAAAAGGCTAAAGGCCTGAAAGTTGGTAACGGTCTTGAGGACGGCGTCATGCAGGGGCCGTTGATCACTGAAGCCGCCGTCAAGAAGGTAGAGGATCACATCAAGGATGCCTTGAGTAAAGGCGCTACGCTCGCTGTGGGCGGGCATCGCCACTCCCTTGGCCAGACCTTTTTTGAACCAACGATCCTGACCGGCGTGACGCAGGACATGAAGGTCGCGAAGGAAGAAACATTCGGCCCCATGGCGCCTATTTTTACCTTCAAGGATGAGGCGGACGTCATCGCAATGGCGAATGATACAGAATTCGGTCTTGCCGCCTATCTCTGTGCCCGTGATATCGGCCGTATCTGGCGGGTGAGCGAAGCACTGGAATATGGCATCGTCGGCATCAATACAGGCATTATCTCGACGGAAGTTGCACCGTTCGGTGGCGTAAAACAGTCCGGTATTGGCCGGGAGGGTTCAAAATACGGCATTGATGACTATCTGGAAATTAAATACATGTGTATCGGCGGCATCGATAGCTGATCGCCGATACCAATTCCGGGGCAGCGCCAACCAGATGCCACAATGGCATCCGAGTATAGGAAGAATAAAGTGGAATTCGATTACGATCTTTTTGTCATCGGGGCTGGCTCCGGCGGTGTCCGTGCGTCTCGCATCTCCTCCAACCTCGGGGCCAAGGTGGCCATCGCAGAAGAGTTTCGCGTTGGCGGAACTTGCGTCATTCGTGGTTGCGTGCCGAAAAAACTTTTGGTCTATGCGAGCCATTTCTCAGAAGATTTTGAGGATGCGGCCGCTTATGGCTGGACCGTCGGAGAAACGAGCCATTCATGGGAAACCCTGATTGCCAACAAAGACAAGGAAATCGACCGGCTGAACCGCATCTATCATACGATCCTCGATAATAATAAGGTGGAGCTGTATCAGGGGCGGGCTACTCTGGTTGATCGCAACACCGTTAGGGTTGGCGATAAGGAAATTACGGCGAAATATATCCTGATCGCCACGGGCGGCGCGCCGGTCATGCCGGATGTGCCGGGGATCGAGCATGCCATTTCCTCCAATGAGGCGCTGCATCTGGAAGAATTCCCGAAACGCGTGATTATCGTTGGCGGTGGTTATATCGCGGTTGAGTTTGCGGGTATCTTTAATGGCCTCGGTGCGGAAGTCACGCAGCTTTATCGGAGCACACAGATCCTGCGCGGTTTCGATAAGGATGTGCAGAACTTCCTCGCGGATGAGATCCAGAAAAAGGGTATCGATTTGCGCACGCATTCGAACCCGGCCAAAATCGAGAAGACCGATAGCGGACTTAAAGTCACGCTGGAGGATGGCGATGTACTCGAAACAGATGCGATCATGTATGCCACGGGTCGGCGCCCCAACACGGACGGGCTCGGGCTGGAAGATATCGGCGTTGAGCTGAAAGAAAATGGTGCGGTCAAGGTCGCACCGGATTCGCAGACTACCGTCGATAATATCTATGCCGTTGGCGATGTCACCGACAGGATCGCGCTCACCCCCGTCGCCATTCATGAGGGCATGGCCTTCGCCGAGACGGTTTTTGGGGGTCGCCCCCGCGCAATGGATCACGAAAATGTCCCCTCCGCCGTCTTTTCTCATCCACAGGTCGGAACCGTGGGCCTGAGCGAGGCGGATGCACGGGAAAAATACGGTGAAGTCGATATCTATAAATCCGACTTCCGCCCGATGAAGATGACCCTCACCGGCGGCACGGAGAAGGCGTTTGTGAAACTGATCGTCGATGCTAAGACGGATATCGTTGTTGGGGCCCATATCGTCGGATCCGACGCGGCAGAGATTATTCAGGCCGTCGGCATCGCGCTGAAATGCAAGGCGACAAAGGCACAATTTGACGCAACAGTTGGCGTTCATCCTTCGCTCGCGGAGGAAATCGTCACCATGCGGGAGAAATTTATCGCGGCCTGATACCGATGCCATTTTCGGAATTAAGCACGTAATTGGCCGGTTTTTTGACCGAAATGTCAAGAAATGGCCGGTTATCCATTGCGAAAACCATAAAAGGCTGTAGATAATAGATTTTTTAGAGCGAATGAGATTTAAGGAATATAGAGATGTCTAAAACCTGGACCCCTGAAAGCTGGAGACAAAAACCTGTACGCCAGCTGCCAACATATCCGGACATCCAGGCCGTCGAAGCGGTCGAGAAGGAGTTGAAATCCTTTCCGCCGCTCGTTTTTGCGGGCGAAGCACGGAACCTGAAGAAAAAGCTGGCCGAGGTTGCCAATGGTCGGGCTTTTCTTCTTCAAGGGGGTGACTGCGCCGAAAGCTTCGCGGAATTCCATCCAGATAACATTCGCGACACCTTCAAGGTCCTGTTGCAGATGGCGGTTGTCCTTACTTTCGGCGCGAACTGCCCGATCGTGAAGGTGGGCCGTCTTGCCGGTCAATTTGCCAAGCCCCGTTCATCTGATACGGAAACGGTGGACGGTGTCGAATTGCCAAGCTACCGCGGCGATATCATCAATGGTTTCGAATTTGACGAAAACTCCCGCGTGCCGGATCCAACTCGGATGTTGAAAGGCTACTCTCAGGCGGCCTCAACCCTCAACCTTCTGCGGGCATTCGCACAAGGTGGTTATGCGGACCTGCATCAAGTTCATAGCTGGAACATGGGCTTTGTCGCGAGTGGAGCACAGGGGGACCGGTACCGTGAAATGGCGGATCGTATTCATGATGCACTTGCCTTCATGGAAGCCTGTGGCGTTTCCTCAACCAACACACCGGAAATGGGGCGTACAGATTTCTACACCTCACATGAGGCGTTGCTGCTCCCCTATGAGCAGTCTCTGACCCGCATTGACAGCACATCGGGTGACTATTACGACACGTCTGCGCATATGCTGTGGATCGGTGATCGTACGCGTGATCCGGATGAGGCGCATGTGGAATTCCTGCGTGGTGTTTCCAACCCGATCGGTGTCAAGGCCGGCCCGACTCAGACCGCGGATGGCTTGCTCCGCCTCATTGACGAGTTGAACCCGGAGAATGAGGCCGGTCGCATGACCGTCATTTGCCGCTTCGGCGCGGATAATGTCGAAAAGCATTTGCCGGAACTAATTCGCAAGATTGAACGGGAAGGGCGGACGGTTGTCTGGTCCTGCGATCCGATGCATGGCAATACAATCAAATCAACAACCGGATACAAAACGCGCCCTGTTGACCGTATCCTGGCGGAAGTACGTCAGTTCTTCGATGTGCATCAGGCGGAAGGCTCTTATGCCGGAGGTGTTCATTTCGAAATGACCGGACAGAATGTCACCGAATGTATCGGCGGCGCGTTCGAGGTAACCGAGGAGGGATTGAGCGATCGCTATCATACGGCTTGTGATCCACGCCTCAATGCCAATCAGGCACTGGAGCTTGCGTTCCTTATCTCCGAAATGATCAAAAAAGAAAGGGGAAATGGGACGGCAATTGCAGCCGCCTCGTAACCTTTAACCAATATGACCAGCCAGACGCCAGTAGCTAAAAGGGAGGCGGTGGATGCATCCATCGCTGACCATACAGATCAGTATTTCAACAAGACAAAGCGCGTCATCGGACAATTTGGCGATAAAACAGTAACTTATGCTGTTTTTATGCGGCGTCCGGTTATCTTCTGTCCACAGATTATGCTCGATTGGCTGGATAATATTGCGAAGATGCGCAATCACAGCTTCAAGATTGAACCTTGCTTTGAGGAAGGGGATTGGGTCGGCGCCGGTGAACCTCTGGTCTATATCACAGGAAGCTTTCACGATCTTGTCGATCTGGAAACGCTTTACTTGCAAAAACTCGGCTCGGCCTGCGTCGCCGCCTACAACGCCTTCACCATGTGCTCACACTTGCCCGAAGTGAAGTTTCTCGCGATGGATGCCCGTCATTGTGCGGGAAGTGAAATGGCCGATATGATGGCCTATGCTGCCTCCGTCGGGAGCCGCGCGGCACAAAAGGAATTTGACGCAGTCGGCTTTATCGGAAATGCCAATAACGCCACGGCGCATTATTTTGGAAATGACAAAGGCCTCGGCACTATGCCGCACGCCCTGATCGGCTACGCGGGGAGCACGACACGCGCAGCCGAGATGTTCCATGAAAGCTTTCCCGATGATCCACTCACCGTCCTTGTTGACTACTACGGCAAGGAAGTGACCGATGCATTGGCGACCTGCAAACGGTTTCCGGAACTGGCGGCAAAGGGAAAGATGTCCGTCCGTATGGATACCCATGGTGGCCGCTTTATTGAAGGGCTCGATCCTGCAACGTCTTATGCTGTGCTGGAACGTTATATGCCCCGTGGTATTCGGCAGTACCGGTCGGAGCAGGAACTGAAATGGCTGGTCGGAACAGGTGTTTCTGCGGCTGCAATTTACTCAATGCGCGAAAAACTTGATGATGCGGGTTTTGAGAAGGTCAAGATTGTTGCCTCCTCAGGTTTCTCGGTTGAGAAATGCCGAATTATGGGAAATATGAAGGCGCCAATTGATGTGGTCGGCACCGGATCCTTCCTGCCGGAGATCTGGCCCGAGACTTATGCCACCGCAGATATCATCGCCTATGACGGTGTCCCAGGCGTTAAAGTGGGCCGTGAATTCCTTCTCAAGAAGGAAAAGCGCTAACACTTCCTTCCTGGAATAGGATATGTCGCTTTTTGATTGGCAAGACGCCCTGTTTATGATCAAAAGCGGATAAATTAACTAGCCCTCTTTTTCAGATAGGTCGGCCATGTACGCTGCTGTATTAAATTCGTGGCCGCTCCTGATGGGGTTGGGCCTGCTGATGATCGGAAACGGCCTGCAACTCAGCCTTGTCGGTATCCGCGCATCCCTGGAAGGATTCCCGGCCGCCGTGACCGGTCTGGTGATGTCCGCCTACTATCTCGGCTTCCTGTTCGGGTCCGTTATCACGCCTAAAATTCTTGCCAACGTCGGCCATGTCCGCGTCTTTGCGGCGCTGGCATCGCTCGCCTCTTCGGCGGCGTTGATCTATGTCGTGTTTGTCGATCCCTTTGTTTGGGGTGCGATGCGGTTTATGACGGGTTTCGCCTTCGCGGGTCTTTATATCGTCTGCGAAAGCTGGCTCAATGACGCGGCGACCAACGAAACACGCGGGCAACTCCTCTCCGTCTATATGATCATCATGATGGGTGGGATGGCACTTGGTCAGGTCTTCCTGAATGTGGCAGACCCCGGTGGTTATTCGCTCTTTATCTTTGTTTCCGTGCTGGTTTCCTTGTCCTTGATCCCGATGGCTCTGACCGCAAACCCGGCGCCCAACTTTACCGCCAGCACCCGACTCAAGCTGAAGGAGCTTTATAACATCTCCCCGCTTGGTGTTGTCGGCATGTGCGCGCAAGGCGTTATCGGCGGTGCCTTCTACGGTATGGCGGCGGTGTATGGTGATAATATCGGTCTGTCTGTTGCGCAAATTTCCAGTTTCATCACGGTGTCCATTATGGGCGGTGTCCTGTTGCAATGGCCTGTTGGGCGGCTTTCGGATAAATTCGATCGACGCATGGTGCTGATGGTCACCACCATGTTAAGCGGCGGCGCCGCCTTGCTTGCAATGTATGCCGGGGAGACGGACAACTTCCTGCTGTTCCTGGGCGCGGTCGCGCTTTTCGGTGGCTTTTCTGTTCCGCTTTACTCTCTCTGTATTGCCTATACCAATGACTATCTGGAACCGGATAAGATGGTTGCGGCCAGCAGCGGCCTGATGTTTGCCAACGGCGTCGGCGCGATTTTCGGCCCACTGATTGTCGGACAGTTCATGACCTTCCTTGGCAGCATGATCTTCTTTGCCTGGATTGCGGGCGCCCATATTGCCATCGGCATATTCGCCATATACCGGATGCAGATAACCCGTGCCATGCCAATGGAGGATCAAGGGGCCTTCGTTGCCATGCCGGTTCGCGCCGGTGCGGCGGTTGCCACGCTTAACCCGGAAACGGAAGAATGGGTCAATGACGAACCCCCGGCTTATAGTGAAGGGGAGGTCGACGAGGATGCGGAACAGACGGAAATCATGGATGACGGCCCCGCCTATGGCTCGAATAATCCCTGAATTTCAATTTTTTAGCTGCTTTTCACCGGAAAACACGATCTAGCGATTGCTGCGCGCGTCAAGGCGGGTTAAAAATCCGTCATGACTGATCATTTGAAAATTGCACTGGCGCAGGCAAACCCGACACTTGGGGATATTGCCGGGAATGTTACGCTCGCCCGGGCCTTTCGCGAAGAGGCTGAAGCCTTTGGTGCGGATATTGTCGTCTATCCTGAATTATTCCTGACGGGATACCCGCCGGAAGACCTGGTTGAGAAGCCGGCTTTTCAGCGTACGGTTCAAGAGGCGATGGAAGAGTTGGTAGAACTCACTCTCGATGGTGGGCCTGCCATGCTGATGAGTGCACCGCTGGTGGAAGACGGCAATCTTTATAATGCCGTTTGCTTATTGGAAGAAGGCAAGATTTCCGCCCGACGCTTCAAGAACAAACTGCCCAATTATGGTGTCTTTGACGAAGTCCGGGTTTTTGATGCCGGGCCTCTTCCCGGGCCAATCCCGTTCAAGGGTGTCCGTCTTGGTGTCATGATATGTGAAGATATGTGGTATCCCGAGGTCGCCGAGTGTCTGAGTGAGACCGGTGCGGAAATGTTGATCGTGCCGAATGGCAGCCCGTATGATCATATGAAGCCTGATGAACGGCTGAACCATGCGATCCACCGGGTGACGGAAACGGGCCTCCCGCTCATATATCTTAACCAAATTGGCGGACAGGATGAACTTGTGTTTGACGGCTCGTCTTTCGTTATGAATGCGGACCGGTCACTTACCGTTCAGATGCCCGGATGGAAAGAGGGGCTTGTTGTAACCGATTGGCGTCGTCAGGAAGACGGGAATTGGAGATGTGAAACAGAAGAGATTACGGAACCCGGTAATGAGCTCGAACAAATCTATCACGCGATGGTTCTGGGCTTAAAAGACTATGTGGAGAAAAACCGCTTTCCCGGTGTTTTGCTGGGTTTGTCTGGCGGAATTGACAGCGCGCTCAGCGCCGCCGTCGCCGTTGATGCCCTCGGCGCGGAACGGGTTCACTGCGTCATGATGCCGTCAAAATACACCTCCACGGAAAGTCTTGATGATGCGGCAGAATGCGCACGCCTTCTGAATGCCACGCTCGATAATATTTCAATTGTGCCCGCAGTCGAGGCATTCGATGTGATGCTGCGCGAACCCTTCGCCGGGTTGGAGCAAGACATCACGGAGGAAAATATCCAGTCACGTATTCGCGGCATGACCCTGATGGCGCTCTCCAACAAGCTCGGCTATATGGTACTGACAACGGGCAACAAGTCGGAAATGTCCGTCGGTTATGCAACGCTCTATGGCGATATGTGCGGCGGCTATTCGGTGCTGAAAGACGTTTACAAAATTACCTGCTTCAAGCTGTCGGAATGGCGTAATACGCATTTCTCACCACTCTTCAAGGGCGCACCTGGGCCAGTGATGCCGCAGAATGTCATCACAAAACCCCCAACAGCGGAACTGCGCGAAGATCAAAAGGACGAAGACAGCCTGCCACCCTATGAAATTCTGGATGGCATTCTTTATGGTCTGGTGGAGAAGGAGAGTTCCTTCGCAGAACTGGTGGAGGCCGGATATGATACCCATACCATCGCTCGCATCCAGAACCTGCTTTATATCGCCGAGTATAAGCGCCGTCAGGCGCCGCCTGGCGTCAAGATTTCCACAAAAAGTTTCGGGCGCGACCGGCGCTATCCAATAACCAACGCCTTTAGAGATAAGCGATAATGACTAAATTACGATTTGCGCCGAGCCCGACAGGGTATTTGCATGTCGGCAATGCACGGCTTGCCCTGATTAACTGGCTGACCGCGAAGAAAGAGGGCGGGGAGATGATCCTCCGTCTCGATGACACGGACGAGGAACGCTCGACCGAGGAATATGCGGACGCCATTCAGGAGGATCTCAAATGGCTCGGGTTGGATTGGTCGGAACTGAAGAAGCAGTCGGACCGAAGCGATGCCTATACTGCCGCGTTCGAAACGCTAAAGGCTGCCGGGCGGCTCTATCCCTGTTATGAAACCGGCGAAGAGCTGGACTATAAGCGCAAGCGGCAGTTGGCCCGCAAACTCCCGCCGATCTATGACCGCACCGCGTTAGACCTGACTGAGGAAGACAAAGCCAAATATGAGGGGGAGGGACGCAAAGCCCATTGGCGTTTCAAGTTGGATCAAGTCGTTATCCGCTGGAAAGACATGGTGCGCGGAACCGTTGAGGTCGATGGCGCCAGCATGTCGGACCCGGTCCTGATCCGCTCCGACGGGCGGCCGCTCTATCATATGCCCTCTGTCGTGGATGACATTGATTTCAAGATCACCCATGTCATCCGCGGGGAGGATCATGTGAGCAATACGGCGCTCCATATCCAGATATTTGAGGCATTGGGCGCGAGCGTGCCGACATTCGGTCATATCCCGCTGCTGACGGGACCGGGTGGGGAGCCCCTTTCCAAACGAGAGGGGAGCCAGAGCCTCCGGGAGATGCGCGGGAACGGGATCGAAGCCATGGCCCTTAACAGCCTGCTTGCCCGTCTTGGCACATCTGACAATGTGGAGATCCGCCATAGTCTTGAGGAAATCGTCGCCGGGTTCGATATAAGCCATTTCAGCCGCGCCGCCGCGAAATTCGATCCGGCGGAGCTGTCCAATCTAAATGCCAAGCTGCTGCATGAGCTTAACTGGGCGGAAGTGAAGGAACGGATCGCCCTTGACGACGCGGACGAGACTTTCTGGCTTGCTATTCGCGGTAACCTCACCACCTTGAAGGATGCCGCGATCTGGTGGCAGGTGATTACCGGACCGATGACCCCGGTGGTCGAGGATGCGGATTTCTTGAGCGCGGCGGCAGAATTGCTGCCCAGCGGGGAGATGACCACGGACAGCTGGAAAGCATGGACAACCGCCGTCAAGGAGAAGACCGGCGCGAAGGGTAAATCGCTGTTTATGCCGCTCCGTCTCGCGCTCACCGGCCAACCGCACGGTCCCGAAATGAACAATTTGTTGCCCCTGATCGGCCGGGAAAATATACTCGCGCGCCTGACCGGCACCGCCGACTGAGTTTGAGGAAGAATAGTGACGCTGCATCTGTACAATACCGCCCATCGACGGAAAGAAGAATTCGTGCCCCTGAAGGAGGGGGAAGTGGGCATGTATGTCTGCGGGCCGACGGTCTATGATTTCGCCCATATCGGCAATGCGCGCCCGGTTGTGATCTTCGACGTTCTGGCGCGACTGCTGCGACATGAGGGCTACAAGCTCACCTACGTCCGCAATATCACCGATGTGGAGGACAAGATCATCGCCGCGGCGGAACAGAATGGCGAGAGCATCGACGAACTGACGACCCGCACAACAAAAGCCTATCACGACGATATGGCGGCACTGAATGCTGAGAAGCCGACCAAGGAACCGCGCGCGACGGAGCATATTGACGGCATGATCCGGATGATCTCGAAATTGATCGAGAAGGGCCACGCCTATGAGGCGGAGGGCCATGTGCTGTTCGACGTGAACAGTATGCCCGACTACGGCAAACTTTCGGGCCGCAACCGCGACGATATGATCGCCGGTGCCCGCGTCGAGGTGGCACCTTATAAAAAAGACCCCGCCGATTTCGTCCTCTGGAAGCCTTCCACCGATGACATGCCGGGATGGGACAGCCCCTGGGGCCGTGGGCGGCCGGGCTGGCATATTGAATGCTCGGTCATGAGCGAGGCGACGCTCGGTATTACGTTTGATATTCATGGCGGCGGCCGCGACCTGATCTTCCCGCATCATGAGAATGAAGTGGCGCAAAGCTGCTGCGCCCATGATGGCGCGCCTTTCGCCCGTTATTGGGTGCATAACGGCTTCCTGACAGTCGAGGGAGACAAGATGTCAAAATCCCTCGGCAATTTCCGTACCGTGCTGGAACTGCTGGAAGAGGCACCGGGGGAAGCCTTACGCCTCAATATGCTGTCTGCCCAGTATCGCCAACCGCTCGACTGGACAGCGGAAGGGGTCAAGCGCGCGAAAGCCAGCCTCGACCGGCTTTACACCGCCCTTCAGCACCTTGAGGATATAGAGGCCGGACCGATTAAACCTGCCGCCGGGGTGATCGCCGCCCTTGAGGATGACCTCAACACGCCACAAGCGCTGACCGAGCTATATGCCCTCGCCGGAGAAGCCAATAAAGCAACGGATGGTGCGGAAAAAGCGCGGATCAAGGGATTGCTGCTTGGGTCGGGTAATCTCTTGGGACTGTTGCAACAATCACCAAAAGAATGGTTCCAAAGTATAACTGTTCATTTAAAGGCAGATTCAATTGAAGCAAGATCAGAGCTTAGCTCACCGGTACTTACATCTGTAATTTCGAAAGAAAATATTGAAACGTTAATTGCCGAGCGCGACGAAGCCAAAAAACAGAAAAACTACAAGCGGGCCGATGAAATCCGCGACAATTTGAAAGCTGCCGGGATTATCCTCGAAGACGGACCGGGCGGCACCACATGGAAGAGAGCATAATGGCACGGGAAAGACTTTATCTTTTTGACACAACGCTGCGCGACGGCGCGCAGACGCAGGGCGTGGATTTCAGTGTCGAAGACAAGACGAATATTGCGAAGGCTCTCGATGCGCTTGGTATTGACTATGTGGAGGGCGGCTGGCCCGGCGCGAATCCCGGCGACACAGCCTTTTTTGCGAACCCGCCAAAACTTGAAAGAGCCACCTTTACCGCCTTTGGCATGACCCGGCGACCGGGGCGCAGTGTCTCCAACGATCCGGGCCTCAGCGCCATTCTCGATGCCAAGACGCCCGCCGTTTGTATCGTCGGCAAGGCCTGGGATTTCCATGTCGATGTCGCCCTCGGCATCAGCCTCGAGGAAAATCTTGAGTTAATCTCTGACAGCATTGCCGAGATCGTCCGACAGGGACGGGAGGCCATGTATGATGCGGAGCATTTCTTCGATGGCTATAAATCGAACCCGGAATTCGCGCTCGCCTGCCTGAAGGCAGCCTACGGCGCGGGTGCCCGCTGGATGGTGCTCTGCGATACCAATGGCGGCACTCTGCCCGATGAAGTAGAGCGGATCGTCACCGAGGTAATCGAGCATATCCCCGGCAGCCATCTTGGTATCCATACCCATAACGACACCGAGAACGCCGTCGCCAACACTCTGATGGCGGTGAAAGCGGGCGTGCGGCAGGTGCAGGGCACATTGAACGGCCTTGGTGAACGCTGCGGCAACGCCAATATCATCTCCCTCATCCCGTCGCTGGTGTTGAAGGAACCGTTCAAATCCATGGTCGATACGGGCATCACGGAAGAGGGGCTGAAAAACGTCACCACTGTATCGCGCCTTCTTGACGATATCCTCAACCGCTCTCCCAATCGACATCAGGCCTATGTCGGATCGTCTGCCTTCGCCCATAAGGGCGGGCTGCATGTCTCCGCGGTGGAGAAGGATCCGAGAACATATGAGCATGTGGAACCCTCCCTCGTCGGGAACAAGCGGCATCTACTCGTCTCCGATCAGGCGGGCCGCTCCAACATCCTCGCCCAGCTACGTGACTTTGGTCTCGATATCGATCCAAAGGACCCGAAAGTCGACCGGATGCTCGAAGAAGTGAAAGAGCGCGAGTTCGAAGGCTTTTCTTACGATGGCGCGCTTGCCAGCTTTGAGTTGATGGCCCGCCGTCGCCTCGGGCAGGTGCCAAAATATTTCGACGTGGAAAGCTTCCGGGTGCAGGTCGAGCGGCGCCATAACGCCAAGGGCGAGTTGCTCTCCGTCTCCGATGCGGTGGTTAAACTCCTTATCGATGGAGAGCGCTATATGTCCGTTGGCGAAGGGAACGGCCCGGTCAACGCCCTCGACAGTGCTCTCCGCAAGGATTTGGGCAAATATTCCGATTATATCGATGATCTTCGTCTCGTCGATTTCAAGGTGCGTATCCTCACCTCGGGCACAGAGGCTGTGACACGGGTTTTGATCGAGAGCACGGACAGCAGCAACAAGCGTTGGTTCACAGTCGGTGTCTCGCCCAATATTGTTGATGCGTCCTTTGCCGCACTGATCGACAGCATCACATACAAGCTTTATTGCGCAGGCGCGCCAGCCAGCGGGAAATAATGTCTCTTCAACCGGCCATTATCCTTGTTGAACCGCAAATGGGCGAGAATATCGGAGCGGCGGCGCGGGCAATGCTGAATTTCGGATTGACCGACCTCCGCCTTGTTGCCCCGCGGGATGGCTGGCCTAATGACAAGGCCGTCGCCATGGCGTCGGGTGCGAATATCGTGCTGGAGAATGCACGGGCATTTGAGACCACTGAGGACGCTATCGCCGATCTCAACCATGTCTATGCGACCACGGCACGCCCCCGCGATGTCATCAAAAAAATCGCAACGCCCCACGCGGCAGCGGCGGAACTGCGCGCTCATGCAAATAAGGGCGCGGCAACAGGAATTCTCTTCGGCAAGGAAAGCGTGGGCCTCTCACGGGAGGATGTGGCGCTCGCCGACAGCATTATTTCGGTGCCGCTCAATCCTGATTTTTCCTCCATCAATCTCGCACAGGCCGTCCTGCTGGTTGGTTATGAATGGTTTCAGGCTGCAGATGATACGCCTCCTGTGCAGGTCCATAACGAGGAACGACCGGCTAACAAGGCGGAGCTTTCTTACCTTTTTGACCGGATCGAGCGGGAACTGGACACACGGGGTTTTTTTGACCCGATTATGCAGCGCAAGCATGTTATCTTGCAAAATATGCGCAATATGTTTCAGAGGCTGGGGCTGATGGAATCTGATGTGCGGGCGTTTCAGGGTATTGTTAAAGGCCTGACCATGAAGCTGAAAGACAAAACAAATGACAGCGATCAGTCATAAGCGCGTAAAAATTGGTGATATCAATCTCCACTATGCCGAATGCGGTTCCGGGAATGAGGAACTCATCCTTATGCTGCACGGCTTTCCGGAATTCTGGTACTGCTGGAAAGATCAACTTCCCGCGCTTGGGGAAAGGTATCATGCCGTCGCGCCAGACATGCGTGGCTATAATCTTTCTGACAAACCGGAAGGCGTGAAGGCGTACCGAATCCACCATCTAATCGGCGATATGGTTGGCCTTGCCGATCATCTGGGGCAGGAAAAGTTCTATCTTGTTGCCCATGACTGGGGAGTTGCCGTCGCCTATGCGATCGCCATTGCATATCCCGAGCGGATTAAGGGCCTGATTGTTATGAATGGCCCGCATCCCTATATTTTCGCCGAATTGCTCAACAATAACGACGAACAGATCAAGCATAGCCAGTATATGGCCTATTTCCAGACGCCGGGTGTCGAGGAAGAAATGCTAAAAGACAACGGCAAATGGCTGATGGACTGGACGTTCAAGCACCTTATCGAGTCCGGCCAGATGTCGTCCGAGGATGAAATGGCCTACCGTACGGCGTGGGCCCAGCCGGGGGCGATGACCGCCATGCTGAACTATTACCGCGCATCGCCGCTTGTCCCGGCGACTTCGGCGACGAAGGGCAGGGGGTCCGGTATGGATCCGGAAAAATTCAAGGTGCATGTTCCGACGCTGATCCTTTGGGGCGATGCGGACCATGCGCTGATAAAAAGTAATATCACGGGCATCGAGAAATTCATCGATGACGTCACCGTCAAAATGCTCCCCGGCGTGACCCATTGGGTCACTCACGAAGCCCCGGAAACCGTCACAGAGGAAATTCTCAGCTTTATTGGCGGGCTGGAATAGAAAAATTATCCAAAATGGATTGACAACAGGCGCCTAAAACCTATTATGCGCGCCTTGTGCAGGCCTCGTCGGCGTGCCTTTTTCCTGAATTAAAAACTGGATCAAGTTTATGAGCAAACGCATTCAAGCGAAATACAAAATCGATCGCCGTATGGGCGAGAACCTCTGGGGCCGTCCGAAAAGCCCTGTTAACCGCCGCGAATATGGACCGGGCCAGCATGGTCAAGGCCGCCGGGGTAAAATCTCCGACTTTGGTATCCATCTCCGCGCGAAGCAGAAACTCAAAGGCTATTACGGCAATATCACCGAAAAAGGTTTCCGTCGCCTGTACGCAGAAGCGACTCGTCTGAAAGGCGATACATCGGAAAACCTCATCGGCTTGTTGGAGCGGCGTCTTGACGCTGTTGTCTACCGCATGAAATTTGTGCCGACCGTTTTCGCGGCCCGTCAGTTCGTCAACCACGGCCATGTCATGGTCAATGGCCGCAAGGTCAATATCGCCTCCTATCAGGTGAAAGTGGGGGACGTGGTTGAAGTCCGCCAGAAATCAAAGCAGATGGCCCTCGTCCTCGAAGCCGCCGACAGCGCCGAACGGGATGTCCCGGAATATATCGAGGTGGATCACAAAGCCATGAAGGGGACCTTTAACGCGATCCCGAAACTGGCCGATGTGCCGTATCCGGTCGTCATGGAGCCGAACCTGATCGTCGAATATTACTCACGTTAGGTTTACTCTATATCGTTGGTGGCTCTGAGCCACCTTCCGAAATTCTTAAAAACCGCGCCAAAATGGGGCGGTTTTTTTGTGTCAAAATTCTACTTGCAATATTATACCTAAATACAACTTATAGGTGATTAACGTTATTCATTTTGAATATTTTGTTGTTTTGGAGAATTGTTATGAAAAAACCAACGAATGGACCCTCATCCCAAAATCAGGGACCCGGCGAAAAACAAAGGCACGGACAACGTCCACGACCAGAGCGGGCCGATCCTTCGGAAATCAAACATAATAATGAAAAAGGGCCTGTCAAAGGCCCGCGCAGAGGGCCTCAGCGTTAAAGTGAATTACAACACAGCGCACCTCACCTTGAGATAAATTAATAAAAGAGAATGGCCGGACGCTTGATAAGCTCTCCGGTCATTCATAAATGTCAAAGCCCGCCGTCGCGCTTTTCATCATTGATGGATTTTTTTACCCGGTGATAGTCATCCACACCGATTAGCAGGCATATCAAAGCAATTGGCAGGAGTGCCCATCCAAGATAGGTAAGCCAGCCGTCTTCCAGCAATTTGAGCAGGGCGATGGACGCGGCAGTCAGGCCGATGGCCGTCCGGAAATAGGCCATGAGGGTACGGCGATTGGCAAGCTCGGTACGGTGTACGGCAAGCTTGAAGGTATCAACGTTGCGCCGATCGGCGACAACTTCTTTTGTCTCACCTGTCATAAACCAGATTCTATCGCAATTTGACGGGATTCAGCAACCACCTAACGCAAACCAAGTTACGGCGCCGGGACATTCTCCGGTAAAATTGTCTGAACAAAAGTTTCGTCACCCTTGATAACTTTCATAATGGTTACGGATTTTGTCGGGATCTGGCTATCGTTTGAAAAGCTGATCTCTCCCGTGATGCCCTTAAAATTCGTGAGGGTGGAAAGAGCCTCGCGGATTGCCTCCACGTCTGTGCTGCCCGCTGCCTCGATTGCGGCAGCGACCAGCTTAACAGTATCATAGCCGAGTGCAGAGAAGGCATCAGGTTCCACATTTGGGAACTTCTTCTTGAAGGCGCTGCGGAAGGCTGTCACCGATGGACTTGTGTTGTCCGCGCTTACATCCGCATGGGTCGTGAAATAGACATTGCTTTCATCGGGAAGGTTTGCCCATTCCGTTCCGATATCAAAACCATCCCCGCTTATAATCGGGACAGTAACACCGGCATTCCGAAGCGCGCGGATTTCATCCACCACCTGATCGGGAGAGGCGGAAAGATAGATAAAGTCTGCTTCGGGGAGCGTCGCAACAGCATCATCAAAGCTATCAGGGCCATAGCCCCGACTAAATAATATATCTCCCCCAAGGTCTTTGAAGCTTTCCTCAAAATATCGCCGGAGAAGCATCGTGTAGGACATATTCTCTTTGTAAAGCACCGCGACATTCGTGAATTTTAACTCATCACGGGCGAAACTGGCGGCGGCGGCGGCCTGAACATTATCGCCATAACAGGCGAGATAGAGAAAGTCCGGCACATCTTGCGGGAGTAGAGGGGACGTTGCCCCGGAAGTGACGAATATCCTTTTATCCTTCGCGGCGGCTTTGGCCGCGGCCAGAACGACATCCGTATCCGACATGCCAATCAACACGGGCATATCAGGATTCTGTGCAATCATTGTAGCCGTTTTCTTGGCAATGACGTCTGTATTCGTCTCCCCATCCTCAATCAGGAGCGTGGCCGGGCGCCCTAGGATACCGCCAGAAGCGTTTATTTCGTCCATGGCGAGCTCTGCCCCTTGCGATGAAGGGATGTCGAGATTGCGTTGCTCTCCGGTGAGATTATAGATTGCTCCGATGGTGGTCATGACAGGCTCCTTCCCGCAGGCAGTAGATACAACCGAGAAAGCGAGCAGGCCTCCCAGAAGCGTTGCGAACTTATTGGTTGTTTTACCCATCATATTTACGCCAATATTAAATTTCTTCAAGCCTTGGATTAATCAAAGAAAGAGGTTCTTCTCTTGCCTGTTCGATAATAACTCGGGAGCCATGGATTTTTACCCTGTTTTCGGCAACCAGACCAAGGGCCAGCGGATAAATTTTATGCTCCTGCTCCAATATTCGGCTGGCAAGACTGTCGGGTGTGTCATCCTGCAGGATGGGTACGGCGGCCTGCGCAATGATCGGCCCGTCATCCATTTCCGGGCGGACATAATGCACGGTGCAGCCGGTAAACCGAGCCCCGGATTCGATGGCCCGCTCATGCACATGCAGCCCCTTGAATGCTGGGAGAAGGGACGGATGGATATTCAGGATACGATCGCGCCAGCGATTGACGAAATCCGCCGTCAAGAGCCGCATAAATCCCGCAAGACAAATCAAATCAACATTCAAATCCGTAAGATATCGGGTGATCTCCGCCTCAAATTCCTCACGGCCGTCAAAGTCGCGGTGATCTATGGTGCGGGTCGGGATACTGTGCTCGGCCGCGAACTTGAGGCCGGCGGCTTCCAGATTGTTGGACAGCACGCATGCTATCTCGGCCGGGAAATTCGGTACCTGACAGGCCCGGACGAGTGATTGCATGTTGGTTCCGCGAGAGGAGATGAAAACCGCGACTTTCAGCTTTGCCAATTTTCTTCCAACCCGTTGATGATGACCTGCTCAGTGTTATCTTCACGTGAAACCAACGCTCCGATCCGGTAAACCGTCTCGCCTGCCGCGCTGAGCATTGCTGTTGCGGCTTCCGCCTTATCCTCGGGGACGACAACAACCATGCCAAGGCCGCAGTTAAAAGTGGTGGCAAGTTCACGCGGCGCAATGTTCCCAAGTTCGGCCAGCCATTTGAACAGCGGGGGCAGGGACCAGCTTGAGGCGTCAATCTCTGCCACAAGTGTCTTCGGCAAGACACGGGGTATATTCTCATAAAGACCGCCACCGGTGATATGGGACAGCGCGTCAATATAACCGGCCCGTATCGCCTCAAGGCAGCTTTTGACATAAATCCGCGTGGGCTCAATCAGGGCATCGCCAAGCGTTACAGCAGAATCAAACGGGGCCGGTGCCGCATAATCGAGATTGAAATCCGCGACAATTCGCCGAACCAACGAAAAACCGTTCGAATGTAAACCGGAAGACGCAAGACCCAGCAGAACGTCCCCTTCGTTGAGGTTATCCGCTTTTAGAAGTAGATCACGTTCCACCGCGCCAACGGTAAATCCCGCCAGATCGTAATCGCCCTTGGCATACATTCCCGGCATTTCCGCTGTTTCCCCGCCGATGAGGGCACAACCAGCCTGTTTACAGCCATCAGCGATTCCCGCAACAATATCCCGTGCCGCCGCGACATCAAGGCCGCCCGTCGCGAAATAATCGAGGAAAAAGAGTGGTTCCGCGCCTTGTACCACCAAATCATTCACACACATCGCCACCAAATCGATGCCGACCGTATCGTGGCGGTTCATATCAATGGCAATTTTTAATTTAGTCCCAACGCCATCCGTCGCGGAAATAAGAAGAGGGTCCTTGAAACCTGCGGCACGGGGGTCAAAAATCGCCCCGAAACCGCCTAAATCTGCGTCTGCGCCGGACCTTCGGGTGGCGGCGGCGAGGGGCTTTATGGCCTCAACAAGTGAGTTTCCGGCCACAATATCGACGCCTGCATCCTTGTAGCTGTAACTTTTTTTGGAGCTATCGGTGTTCATAAGTTATGCTGCACCCAAGTTTATGACTATGATCGGGCCAACATACTTTTTTTCCAGTGGTTTGCAATGACGGATACACAGCTAAATCCAATCTTTTCGCGCCTCCTTGCTATGGCAGTCGCGGTTTTTTGCCTTGCGGGCAGCGTTTCGTTTAGCCATGCCGCGGACAATTTTTACGTTGTCAGGGACATTGCCGTTGATGAAACGGCCTCCTCTGCTTCGGCTGCACGCACAATCGCAGTGCAGAAAGGCCAGAAACGGGCGTTTAATGCCCTGTTACGCCGTTTAGTGCCAGTGCCTTACTATGCAAGCTTACCAGTCCTGGATGATGCGGCGATCACGCCAATGGTCGCTTCGTTTCAGGTGGCCAATGAACGTACCTCGGCGAAACGCTATCTCGCTGACCTGACGTACGAGTTTAAGCGCGACGATATACGTAAGTTGCTACGCAGCAATATGCTGCCTTTTTCCGAATCCTTCGGCAAACCGATCCTGGTGTTGCCTGTTTTCCTGGCCGATGGTCGCGCCTATCTCTGGGACTACCCCAATCCCTGGCGGACGGTATGGATCGATATCATTGATTACGGATTGCGCCCACAGGAGCCGGACAGCCTCCGTGATGACTGGGTACAGCGTTTATTGCGCCCGGTGGTCATTCCATCAGGCAGCCTTGAAGATATGAAGGCCATCGACGCTAGCCAAGCGATGGAGTTGAACGCCACCGCCCTAGATCGGCTTCGCGAAGAGTATGGCGCCGCAGAGGTTGAGGTCATTAGCGCGAGCCTGCGCACTGATACGGACGGCACCCTGTTTCTTGATGTAACACGGAATGTAGTCGGTCAGACAGAACTCGCCACTTTGCAAACCTTTAAAGGCAGCGAGGATGAAGAAGGATTGATGCAGAGCGTCGTATTCGACATTATGGGACGCATGCAGGAGGAATGGAAACAGCAGAATGTTCTCGATTTCAGTATTGAAAACACCTTGGCCGTTACCACAGACATTTCAAGCCTGCCCGATTGGCTTGCGTTGCAGAGCAAGGTAAAGAGCCTGTCTGCAGTCAATGACCTGACAGTCAAGGATCTCAGCGTCAAGCGGGCCTTTTGGCACATTACCTTTGTCGGCAGTATAGACAGGCTAGTTGCGGCGCTTGACCAGCGGGACCTTGCGCTCACGGATCAGGGCGGCTATTGGACACTTAATCAAAAATAGGCGCCCGGTGCGTTAATGCTATCTGATAAAGCGGGGTTTGGTTAAGGCTTTGAATATCCCCAATACGATTACATTGCTCCGGATGATCCTGGTTCCGGTTATTGTCTGGCTGATCCTGGCTAACCAGATGTATGCCGCCTTTATCGCATTTGTGCTTGCTGGACTATCCGATGCGCTTGACGGACTAATCGCCAAGCAGTTTAACCTGGTGACCCCGCTCGGGACCTATCTTGATCCCCTTGCAGACAAGATATTGCTAGTCTCCATCTATGTGACACTGGGGATACAACAGGATCTCCCCAGTTGGCTCGTGATTCTGGTGGTTAGCCGCGATATCCTGATTGTCGGCGCTATAATCCTGACGTTTCTTTTGGAACTGAATGTCACCATCGTGCCATCAAAGCTGAGCAAGCTTAATACGTTCTGCCAGATCAGCCTCGCAGCTGTAGTGCTTGGAAACAAGGGATTCGAGACGGGATACGAAGACGCGATTGAGTTTTTTGTCTATATCGTCGGGGTGACGACGGTTCTTTCCGGGCTTACTTATATCCTGCAATGGTCACAACAAAACACCGAGAAAGCGGAAAATTCATGACGTTAAAGCAACATATGAGATTTTGGGCCATCGCCCTTGTTGTATTTATCATTTTTCTGGTTTTACTCAGCAATATTCTGCTACCTTTCGTTCTCGGGATGGCCGTTGCCTACTTCCTGGATCCCGTCGCGGACCGGATGGAGGAGGTAGGCCTGAACAGGACTGCCGCGACAGCAATCATTATTGGGGTATTCCTGATCTTTGTCATTCTGGCATTGATGCTTCTCGTTCCGGTCATCTTTGAACAGATATTCGGCCTTTTGAATAACCTGCCAACCTATTACCAGAGCCTGCATGATTTCTTCCTGCCGATTATTGACCGTTTTGTCGATATTCCGGCATTGCAGGAAAGCGATGAATTCAAGAACACTATTGGCCAATATGTCGGAGAGGCGGTCAAGGGCCTTGGCTCTCTGTCAAAGAATATTGTCGGCGGCGGGTTGGCTGTGGTCAATATGGTCACTCTTCTGGTTATTACCCCGGTGGTTGCCTTCTATCTCCTCCGGGACTGGGATCATATTATTGCGCGTATCAACAGCTGGCTGCCCCGCAAGAATGCCCATCAAGTCCGCAAGTTAGCACAGCAAATTGATGATGTACTGGCTGGGTTCGTGCGTGGACAATCGACGGTCTGTCTGTTGCTGGCTATCTATTATGGCGTCGCACTGATGGCGACTGGCCTTGAGTTCGGACTGGTCATCGGGATTATCACCGGCCTTATCTCCTTCATTCCCTTTGTTGGCGCGATTATCGGTTTTATTGCATCGGTCGGCGTGGCCTTGGTCCAGTTCTGGCCTGATTTCATCATGATCGGCATTGTCGGGGCAATTTTTGTCGTCGGGCAGGTTCTGGAGGGATACGTGCTGACCCCCAATCTCGTTGGAGAAAAGGTCGGGCTGCATCCGGTGTGGGTCATGTTCGGCCTACTCGCAGGCGGCAGCCTGTTCGGTTTCGTCGGCGTCTTGCTTGCTATTCCCATGGCAGCCGTGGTCGGCGTTGTCAGCAGATTTGCGATTGACCAGTATCTGCAAAGCCCTTTATATGGCGCGCCACCACCCGCACAAGCCGATCCTGATGAGTTTCCTGAGGATTAATATGCAACCCTCTCAAATTCCGATGAATTTCGAGTTTCGTGCCGCCACGGGACGAGAGGATTTTCTCGTCACGCCCGCGAATGAGGAGGCGGTCGCCTGGATTGATAAATGGCCGGACTGGCCGGTTCGATCCCTGCTGCTCGTCGGGCCATCCGGTGCAGGAAAAACTCATCTTGCCCATGTTTGGCAAACACGGACTGACGCCAGGATTATCACGGCGGCGGAGCTTGATCATTTCGACATAGAGAAATTCAGTACGCTTGCGGCCCACCCGCTAATTATGGAAAATGCCGGAGCGGGCCTGAAGGAAGACGCCTTGTTCCATCTTTTCAATTTGATACAGGAAAAGGGCGGCAGTCTGCTGATCACCGCAACGACGGCGCCAGGTGCCTGGAACCTCACACTTAAAGATCTTTCCTCCCGTCTTGGGACGGTGCCGGTGGCGCGTATTCAAGAGCCGGATGATGCGTTGTTTGCGGCACTTGTCATCAAGCTTTTTTCTGACAGGCAGCTTGCTGTCACACCGGATGTCGTTCAGTATATCACGCAGCGGCTAGAACGGTCTTTTGCCGAAGCCCGTCGGTTTGTAACGCGCCTTGATAACAGCGCGCTTGCCAAAAAACGAAAAATTACGATTTCGCTGCTCCGCGAAGTCTTCAAGGAAGAGCAAGGATAAGAAAATGGATTTAGGAATTTCAGGAAAATGGGCAATTGTCTGCGCCTCCAGTAAGGGACTTGGTCGCGGCTGTGCGGAAGCATTGGCCGCCGAAGGCGTTAATCTGGTTATTACAGCAAGAACCAAAAGTACGCTGGAAGAAACGGCCGACCATATTCGCGCGATTTCCCCGGTGCAAATAAAAGCAATCGCCGGTGACATAACTTCGCCTGAAGGCCGCGCGGAAGTGTTAGAGGCCTGCCCAGAACCGGACATCCTGATCAATAACGCCGGGGGACCGCCAACCGGTGATTTTCATGACTGGACACTCGATGACTGGCAGAAGGCGCTGAACGCCAATATGCTCACCCCGATCGAACTGATCAAGGCAACGGTCGACGGAATGCGGGCACGCAAATTCGGACGCATTATCAATATTACCTCAAGTGCGGTGAAGGCCCCGATTGATATTCTTGGCCTTTCCAATGGCGCTCGGGCAGGGCTGACCGGTTTTGTCGCCGGGATCGCCCGCAAGACAGTCATCGATAATGTGACCATCAATGGCCTGTTGCCCGGCCCGTTCGATACAGATCGCCTGCGCGGTAATTTTGAGGCTGTCTCCAAATCAAGCGGTCGCCCCTTGGAAGATATCCGCAAAGAACGCGCCGCTGGCAATCCCGCCGGACGTTTCGGCACGGCAGAGGAGTTCGGTGCGGCCTGTGCCTTTCTATGCAGCGATAAAGCGGGCTTCATTACAGGGCAAAATATATTATTGGATGGCGGCGCTTTCCCGGGTACATTGTAAGATAGCAAGCAACCGGAGGTAATTAACATGCGAACTCTGACACTTTCTATCAGTCTGCTCATCACCCTTCTGTTGATCATCGCGCCGGCACGGGCCGATGTAACTGGTATCTGGTCCACGGTAGAGGGGAGAAGCCACGTAAAAATAGAGCCTTGCGGAGATAAGTTCTGCGGAAAGATTGTCTGGTTGAAAGAACCACTGACAGAAGCCAAGGTTGATAAGACGGACATGAAGAATGAAGATCCCAAACTGCAGGGACGTAAAATTCTCGGGCTTCCTCTGCTGGAAGGCTTTGAGCCGGACGGTGAGAATGAATGGGATGACGGGACAATCTATAACCCGGAAGACGGAAAAACCTATTCCTCATCCCTGACGTTGGTGAACCCGACCACCCTTGATGTAAAGGGCTGCGTCCTGTTCTTTTGTAAAACACAAACCTGGACAAAAGTTAAATAGACTAACCTAAGTATGTGAAATGGTGAAAAACACCAATAAAATACGTATTTTGTCATAATTTGTTGATGTTAGACCTATATCTTTCATAGTGAACAATAGTCGCGAATGGAACAGAGCTAATCATGTCGACAAAGATCAAACCCTCGGACGCTGCGCCATCAGACCTTCTCGCCAGCCCGGAGCGCTTCATCAACCGGGAGCTTTCTTGGCTGTCGTTTAACTGGCGGGTGCTTGAAGAATCGGCGAATACAGCCCATCCGTTGTTTGAACGACTCCGGTTTTTGTCAATCTCTGCCGCAAACCTTGATGAATTTTATATGGTGCGTGTCGCGGGTCTCTGGGGTCAGATCAAGGCCAATATCAAGACATTGAGTGATGATGGCCTCACCCCGGCGCAACAGCTCGAGGAAGTGGACCGCAAGGCAAACAGCCTGATGGCGGAGCAGACATTGCAATGGAACCGCCTGATCAAGGAACTCCGGCAGGAAGAGGTTTATGTTCTTAGCCCGAAGGACCTCACCAAGCAGGAGCGGATCTGGCTCGAAGATTATTTCAAGCGACAGATTTATCCAGTTCTGACACCGATGGCACTTGATCCGGCGCATCCATTCCCCTTTATCCAGAATCTCGGCTTCGGCCTGTTTCTGGAACTTGTTCGCAAAGAATCCGAGCGAAACCTGAAGGCCCTTTTGTTGCTGCCACAGGCACTTGATCGGTTCATCCGCCTGCCGGGATCAAAAATCCGATTTATCAGCCTTGAAAATATCGTGATGCTGTTCCTTGATCATCTATTTCCGGGATATGAGGTCGCCAGCAAAGGCATGTTCCGTGTCGTCCGCGACAGTGATATGGAGGTCGAAGAAGAAGCAGAGGATTTGGTTCGGCTCTTTGAATCTGCACTGAAACGCCGGCGGCGGGGCAGTGTCATTCGGCTAAAAGTAGATAAGGAAATGCCTCAGGAGTTTGTCGACTACCTGATTAAGGAACTTGACCTTGATAAGCGCGCCCTGATTATCACCGACGGGTTATTGGGCCTTGCCGATACATCGAAACTTATCACTTCGGATCGGCCGGAACTCTGTTTCAAACCATACACCCCCCGCTATCCTGAGCGGGTGCGCGATGCGGGCGGCGATATTTTCTCGGCCATCAGCAACAAGGACTTCATTGTCCACCATCCGTATGAAAGCTTTGACGTCGTCGTTCAGTTTCTTCGTCAGGCCGCCGCGGACCCAAATGTAGTGGCGATCAAGCATACGCTCTATCGGACGTCCACCAACTCACCTGTGATCAAAGCCCTGATAGAAGCAGCAGAATCAGGTAAATCCGTAACCGCCTTGATCGAGCTCAAGGCTCGCTTCGATGAAGAAGCCAACATCCGCTGGGCACGTGATCTGGAGCGGGCAGGGGCGCAGGTTATCTATGGCTTTATTGACCTGAAGACACATTCAAAGGTGTCCGTTGTCGTCCGGCGAGAGGGGCAGGACCTTAAAACCTATATGCATTTCGGGACCGGCAACTACCACCCGATCACCGCAACGATCTATTCCGATCTATCAATGTTCACGACCGATGCACAGCTCGCGAAAGATGTAACATTGATGTTCAATTATGTGACCGGATATGCCAAGCCGAAGGGACTCGAAAAACTGACGCTATCTCCCTACAGCTTGCGAAATTCGCTGATAAAGATGATTGAGGAGGAAGTCGAGCATGCGAAAGCGGGCCAACCGGCGGCAATCTGGGCCAAGCTCAATTCTCTCGTCGATCCGACTATCATCGACGCGTTGTACCGCGCCAGCAATGCCGGGGTCGATATTCGTCTCATCATTCGCGGCATCTGCTGTCTGCGCCCGGGCATCAAGGGAATTTCAGAGAATATTCAGGTGACAAGTATCGTGGGCCGGTTTCTTGAGCATTCGCGAATTGTCTGCTTCGGCAATGGCCATAAGATGCCCTCTGACAAGGCAAAAGTCTTCATTTCCTCTGCCGACTGGATGCAGCGCAGTTTTGACCGGCGGGTGGAAACACTCATTCCCGTCACCAACGAGACAATCCACCGCCAGGTTCTCGACCAGATTATGGTGGTGTGCCTTAAAGATAACCAGCAAAGCTGGAGACTCCTTGAAAACGGTGAGTATGAGCGCATTTCTACTGATAAAAAACCCTTCTCTGCCCATAATTATTTCATGACGAACCCGTCTTTATCTGGACGCGGCAAGGCTTTGCTTGTAAAGGAACCTGTACCCAAGCTTGTACCACCAAGCTAGGAAATTTGGTTTTCGTATTCCAGGTGTTAGGGTTTTATGGAAGATCGGGATAGAGAGCTGGATCCCTCGGTTAAACTGTCGGATCGGTCTACTGCTGTTATCGATATCGGATCGAACTCGGTTCGTCTGGTTGTGTTTGATGGTCCCCAACGGGTACCGCTTCCCAAGTTTAATGAAAAAGTCCTCTGCGGTCTCGGCAAGGAACTCGGCACGACAGGCCGACTTGGTGATAAGGCGATGCTGGATGCACTTGCTGCGCTTCGCCGTTATGCCGCACTTGTCCACCATATGGGGATCGATCGCGTTATGGTCGCCGCCACGGCCGCGGTACGTGAAGCCGAAAACGGCTCCGAATTTGTTTCGGAAATCGAGCAGCAATGCGACCTTAATGTTCAGGTCCTGAGTGGTCGGCAGGAGGCACGATATTCCGGGCTTGGGGTGCTTTCCGGCATTCCGCAGGCGAATGGTCTCGCCGGTGACTTGGGTGGAGGTAGTCTGGAACTGGTGCAAATAGCAGATTTTCGCATCCAGGAGACAGCGACACTCCCCCTCGGCGCGCTGCGGCTTTCCTATATGGATATGCCCGAGAAGAAGCTGCGCAAGTTCATTAACAAGAAATTCGCCAAAGCCGAATGGCTGGAGGAGATGTCCGGACAGGATTTCTATGCTGTGGGCGGAGCCTGGCGTGTTTTGGCGCGCTATCATATTTTCAAGACCGGTCATCCGCTGAATATCATCCATAGCTATCGATTAAGCGCGGAACAAATGACCGAACTGCTTGACGAAATTCTTGGCATGTCAATTCAGGAACTCAATGCCGCCAATGGCATTCCCAAGTCACGTGCGAACACCATGCACACCGCCGCCATCATCATGCAAGAACTGATGACGATGACGGAGCCAAAGAATATTATCTTCTCCGGAAACGGCCTGCGCGAAGGGATGCTGTTTTCCGAGCTTAAGAAATCCGTTCGACGCCGCGATCCGTTGCTTGATGCCTGCCGGGACATGGCCGCCGCAGAAGGACGCTTCGCCGAGCATGGGGAAGAAATTTTTGCCTGGCTCCATGATATATTGGGGAATGTTGACGAAAACGGGAAACGCCTGACCCTGGCCGCCGCCACACTGTCTGATATTGCCTGGTGGGCCAATTCTGACTATCGCGCAGCGCAGGCGTTCCGGCGGATATTCCGCGCACCCTTTAACGGTATTGGTCATCGCGGCCGGGCCATGGTCGCATTATCCGTTTATGCTCGATATAAAGGCGATTTTTCCGGACCCGCGACAGATGACAGCCTGCGCCTGCTCTCCGATGAAGAGGCGAAAGATGCCTTGACCGTTGGCCTCGCCCTTCGTCTATCGCATACGTTAAGCGGCGGGACGATTGGCATTCTCTCCCAGACACGGCTGGAAGTCTCCTCTACGGCCATAGCATTGAGAATTCCGTCCACTCTCTCTCCGCTGGTCGGGCATCATGTGGTCAATCAGTTCGAGGCACTGGCCAACAATCTCGAACTAAAATCCGCCATTGATATTATGCCAGATCAATAATCTTGATCTTCCCGCTCTCAGAGGAGAGGGCAATCTCACCATTTTTAAGCTTCAGGGCGTCGTCGCCAAAGACACGACGGCGCCAGCCTTTAAGCGCGGGAACATCGGCATTATCGTCGATGGCAATTTTCTCTAAATCCGACATATTGCAGATAAGCTTCTGCGCAACCTCGTTTTCCTCACACCGGAGCTTCAACAACACCCGAAGCAATTCCATTAAGGGCCCAATTCCTTTTGGCGGCGGCGTCTTCTTATCCATTCGCGGCGCCATATCTGCGGGAAGGTTCACGCCTTCCTGAATAGCCTCAAGGAGACCGCGTCCCATTTTTCCTTCGGCAAATTTAAGGCCAATCCCCCGGACATGGGAAAGGGAATTTGCGTCCTTCGGTGGATTGGATGAAATCTCGATCAGAGCCTCGTCGCGCAAAATCCGGTTGCGGGGAATATCCTGCAAATGCGCCTGACGCTCCCGCCAGGCGGCAACGGCCTGCAACAGGCCGAGGAATTTTGAATGATGATTACGGGCTTTGATCCGTTGCCACGCATTTTCCGGGGGAATAAAATATGTCTCGGGAGAGCGAAGAATTTCCATCTCCGAAGTTACCCATTCTTCGCGGCCGCTCTCCTTTAGTTTTTTCGAGAGGAACTTATAGACCTTTCGAAGATGGGTCACATCCGCCTCTGCATAGGTGAGTTGCCGGTCGGACAAGGGACGGCGTGACCAGTCCGTGAAACGCGAAGATTTATCGATGCCTTTACCGGTAATCTTGGAGACCAATGTATCATAACCCACGGATTCACCAAATCCACAGACCATCGCCGCGACCTGTGTATCAAAAATCGGTTTTGGAACTTCACCGTTCAAATGATGGAAAATTTCAAGATCCTGTCGGCCCGCGTGGAAGACTTTTAATACATCCTCATTCTGCAACAGACGGAAGAGGGGGGCGAGATCAATCCCATCCGCCATCGGGTCGACAATCGCCGATTCATCATCGGTCGCCAATTGAACCAGACAAAGAATTGGCCAAAAGGTGTTTTCGCGCAAAAATTCTGTATCAATCGTGAAATAGGGATATTTTTCGAACCGTGTTACCAGTTCTTCAAGGTCCGCTGTTGTTTTTATTATCTGCATTGAGTTTCAGTGCCCTTTCCCAACAAAACACGCCCGGGGGCACCCAAACGCTACTTGTTACATTGCAAAGTTCTATTCTTGGTAAGATAGCTGATAATTCCCAATAAAGGAAGGTTGGCGACAGGCGAAAAACCATGTAATACAGGCCCTCATTATCAAATACGGCCCTTTGCGGCCCCGAAGATTTTATAAGAGAGTAACGATGCATAGCTACCGAACCCATACTTGCGCGGAACTGCGCGAGAGTGATGTTGGCGAAACCGTCCGGCTGTCTGGCTGGGTTCACCGCAAGCGCGACCATGGCAACCTTCTGTTTGTCGATCTGCGCGATCATTACGGTATCACCCAATGTGTGATCGAACATGATGTCGCTAATTTCGAGGCCGTGGAAAGCCTGCGGTCCGAGAGCGTCATCACCATCACGGGGAAAGTGGTAGCCCGGAGCGACGAGACGGTGAACTCGAACCTGCCAACCGGTGCAATTGAAGTCGATATCGAAGAATTCGCGCTTCAGTCCGCAGCGGATGAACTTCCCATGCCGGTCTTTGGCGAGCAGGAATATCCGGAGGATATCCGCTTGCGTCATCGCTATCTTGATTTGCGCCGCGATCGGCTGCACCAAAATATCGTGCTTCGTTCCAATGTTATCTCCGAATTACGCAATCAAATGGTTGGCCAGGGATTTCAGGAATTCCAGACCCCTATCCTGACGGCATCATCGCCCGAAGGCGCGCGCGACTTTCTCGTACCGAGCCGCATCCATCCGGGCCAGTTCTATGCCCTGCCGCAGGCGCCGCAGCAGTTCAAGCAGTTGATCATGATGTCCGGCTTTGACCGATATTTCCAGATCGCGCCCTGCTTCCGTGATGAAGATGCCCGCGCAGACCGTAGTCCGGGTGAGTTTTACCAGCTCGATATCGAGATGGCGTTCGTGACACAGGAAGACGTCTTCGCCGCTGTTGAACCCGTCCTGACGGAGGTATTCCAGAAGTTCGCAGGTGAACGCAAGGTCGTCACCCCGTTTGAGCGGATTCCCTTTGATGAAGCTATGCTGAAATACGGCACGGACAAGCCGGACCTTCGCAACCCGATTATCATTAGTGATGCGACCGAACCCTTTACAGGCTCAGGCTTCGGGCTGTTTGCCAAGAATATCGAGAAAGGTTCCGTCGTCAGGGCCATTCCCGCGCCAGGGGCGGCTGACCGCCCGCGCAGCTTCTTTGACAAGATGAATGACTGGGCCCGCAAAGAAGGCGCTGGCGGCCTCGGTTATATTATCTTCAAGGAAGGTGAGGCCAAAGGACCGATCGCGAAGAACCTTGATGAAGAACGTATTGCGAAAATCCGCGAGTTAACTGGCGTAGGTGAGGGAGATGCTGTTTTCTTTGCCTGTGACAAGGCTGCGGGTGCCGCCGATATTGCCGGCAAGGCGCGCGTTCGCATTGGCGAAGAGCTCGATATATCCGAGAAGGACGTCTTCCGCTTCTGCTGGGTTATTGATTTTCCAATGTTCGAATATGACGAGAATGAAAAGAAAATCGATTTCAGCCATAACCCGTTCTCAATGCCGCAAGGCGGGCTTGAGGCGCTGGAGACCATGGACCCGCTCGATATCAAGGGCTATCAGTATGATATCGTCTGTAACGGGATTGAATTGTCGTCGGGTGCTATCCGGAACCATCGCCCTGATATCATGATGAAGGCCTTCGAGATTGCAGGATATGAAGCGCAAGTCGTTGAAGATCGTTTCGGCGGCATGTTGAATGCGTTTCGCTATGGCGCACCGCCGCATGGTGGCATTGCTCCGGGTGTAGACCGCATTGTCATGCTGTTGGCGGACGAGCCGAATATCCGCGAGGTTATTCTGTTCCCGATGAACCAGCAGGCGCAGGACCTGATGATGCAGGCTCCGGCGGAAGTACCACTTAAAAACCTGCGGGAACTGCATATCCGTACGGTAATGCCACAGCCAAAATCGGAAGAATAAACCTCCCATCAACGGGAGCGATGAAAAACCCGCCCAGTGGCGGGTTTTTTTGCGTAATTTTCAGGCATTTTTCTGATTTGTTAATAAATCAACGGTTAATGTTACCGGGAATTAACCAAAAGGCTGCAAGGTGACTCAAGATATTAAACTAGAAAATCTGCGGACAGAAAAAGAGCGATTTGTTGCCTTTTCTTTTGCTGCAGCGGACTTATTGATTGAGCTGGACAATAACGGGGTCGTCATTTTCGCTTCCGGTGCCGCCAAAGGACTGACCGGCGTTGACATGGCGGATCTTAAGGGGATGCCGTTTGTCGATCTGGTCGCGCAACAGGATAAAGGCGTCCTCACCCATATCCTTGACACTATGAACGTCGGGGACCGTATTACGCCTGTCGTCGCACGGATGGAAAAGACCAAGGTCTCAGCCATCGTTGGCGCCTGCAAGCTGCCCCGAAATCATGAACATGTCTTTCTTGCCCTGAATGTCTCAAGTATGGCAGCCGCCCGTTCATCGACAAAATATCGAGACAACGAAACCGGACTTCTCGATCGACAAGATTTCCTGAAACTTGCCGACCAGCAGTTGGCAATTGCCTCCGACGCCGGACAACGGACGGAACTCACGCTTCTTCACTTGAACGGCCTTTCCGCGCTCAAAGAAAGCGTTGGCGATGATGAAATGAACGGTTTCCTCGATAAAATTGGCATTCTCCTGCGGCGTTATTCTTTGGGTGGCGATGCCGCCGGCCGGCTTGATGACGATAAATACGGATTGGTACACAGCCCCTCTGTCAATGGAAAAATCCTTGAAGAAAAAATATCTACCCTGACAACTGATATCGATCCCAAGGCGAATTTTTTAGTGCAAAGAAGCACTGTAGATCTTTCAAAAGGCCAACTTTCCGCAAATAATGCGACACAGGCGCTGATGTATGTGATCAACCGCTTCGTAGATAGCGATCAGGAAGAGTTCAACATAAAATCGCTGGCCGAAGGGATGGATACCCGTCTCGAAAAGACGATGAACCGGATGCTGGCACTGAAATCCGTCTTTCAGAACTACAAATTCAAGCTGGTCTATCAACCGATCGTTAAAATTGCCGACAAGGAAGTCCATCATTACGAAGTGCTTTCCCGTTTTAAGGACGGGGAGTCTCCCTATGAGACCGTTGTTTTTGCCGAAGAGACCGGCATTATCCAGGACCTCGATCTCGGTGTTGCGCAGAAGGCAAAGGACAAGTTGCTGGAATTCCAGAAACGCGGCGACGTGTTACCGAAACTGGCAATCAATATATCTGGATATTCGCTTGAATCGAATATCTTCATCGACAATCTTCTTGCCCTTTATGCGGATAACGACGAAATCCGTGAACATGTCGGCCTGGAAGTCACTGAAACCAGCCGTATTAAGGACCTGCAGAGGGCGGAGAATATTATTCAGACCCTGCGCGAGACGGGCATGGAAATCAGTCTCGACGACATGGGATCGGGGTCTGCATCCTTCCAGTATATACGCGCCATGACAGTTGATTATATCAAGATCGACGGCACCTATATCAAGGAAGTGCTGACCAACAAGCGCGACGCCGCCATTCTGAAGGCGCTCTCACGTCTTTGTCAGGAGCTGGATATCGGAACCATCGCGGAAATGGTGGAAACGAAGGAACAGCTACATGTTCTCAACGTCTTGGGCGTCAATTACGGCCAGGGTTGGTACTTTGGCAAGCCACAGCAGGAAATTGAAACAAAGCGAAAGTCCCGGTCAATTACCAAGAATTTGAAACGCAAGGGGTTTGCCACAAGCTGGTCCTAGAAAAAAGAGCATGCCTCCGGAGACATGCTCTTTATCTTAGGGAGTAAGACAAATAGGTTTAGCAATCTCGAAAGTGCTGCAGCACAACACTTTCTAACCCTTACTCGACGTAAATTTACGTTTTACGCTACTGGTTACACTACTCTTGTACTCTACTGGTTACGCAACAAAACTCTTAATCTGCCAGATTTAAACAACTACTCAAGCAACTGAATCTTTTGTACTTTTAAGAACAACCGCTCGTTCCGCCGCAAGTATCGCATTTCATGCATGTCCCGTTGCGAACGAGAGTGAAGTTGCCGCATTCACCGCAGCTGTCCCCTTCATATCCCTTCATTCGGGCTTCCATCGACCGGCTTAGTTTATCGGAGCCACCTGGTGTTCCGCCGCCAATCGACACACTGGCCGCGGCAACAGAACCGGAGGCGCTAACGCTTGCGGCGGCGGCACTGACCTCGCTTTGGCCAAGGTTTGCCGACATAGCCGATAAACCGCCCTGCAATACTTCGAAATTGTTTGCCCTGACATAACCTGTCGACGCAAGATTGATCACATTGTTAATGGCGGCTCTATTCTCGGAATATTCATCCTCGGTGATTTTGGCCTGATCATCGCCGGTTCCGAGGCTGTCACTATGCAGATCATCAAGGGCAACATGCGCCAGATCATTTCGGCCAAGGTAGGAGATAGCCAATTCCCTGAAGAGATAGTCGAGAATTGACGTCGACATCTTAATGGCGTCATTTCCTTCAACAATGCCCGATGGTTCAAAGCGGGTGAAGGTATAGGCCTCAACAAACTCTTCCAACGGCACGCCATACTGCAGACCAATAGAAATCGCGATTGCGAAATTGTTCATCAGACTGCGGAAGGCAGCGCCTTCTTTATGCATATCGATGAAAATCTCACCAACACCGCCGTCGTCATATTCGCCGGTGCGCAGGTAAACTTTATGCCCGCCAACAACCGCCTTCTGGGTGTAACCCTTGCGCCGTGTTGGCAGTTTTTTGCGCTCAGATACGATCCGTTCCACAATCCGTTCCGCAACAACGTTACTGGCTGCTGCAGGGGAGGCTTGAATCTCTTCCTTAACCTCCTCCAGATCGTCCTCGTCAAAGGTGAGGGCAGAGAGGGGTTGGCTTAATTTGGAACCGTCGCGGTAAAGCGCGTTTGCCTTAAGACCAAGCTTCCAGGAGAGGAGATAGGCTTCCTTGCAATCCTCAACCGTCGCGGCATTCGCCATATTGATGGTCTTCGAGATAGCGCCGGAGATAAACGGCTGTGCCGCCGCCATCATCTTGATATGGCTCTCGACGGAGAGCATCCGCTTGCCGATCCGACCGCATGGATTGGCACAATCGAAGACGGAAAGATGCTCTTCTTTTAGGTGAGGGGCGCCTTCTAGCGTCATGGCACCGCAGCAATAAGTATTCGCAGCCTCGATTTCTTTCTTGTTGAAGCCGAGATGCGAGAGCATATCAAAAGTGTAGTCGTTTAGCTGCGCATCCGAAATGCCCAGCACTTCGCGGCAGAATTCTTCACCGAGCGAGAATTTATTAAACACAAACTTAATATCAAAGCTGGCGCCAAGCTCACTCTCTATGCGAACCAATGTCTCGGCTGTGAATCCTTTTTCCAACAGGACCTGATGGTTGATGCCGGGCGCTGTTTCAAGAGTGCCATGACCCACCGCATAATCAATGATGTCCTTGACCTGTGCTTTGTCATAGCCCAGATGATCCAATGCCTCGGGCACCGTGCGGTTGATGATCTTGAAATATCCCCCACCGGCGAGCTTCTTGAATTTGACAATGGCGAAATCAGGCTCAATGCCGGTGGTGTCGCAATCCATAACAAGGCCTATGGTGCCCGTTGGGGCAATTACGGAGACTTGCGCATTACGATAGCCGTGGCTTTTTCCGAGTTCAAGCGCGGCATCCCAGGCATTCTTGGCGGCCTCTGTCAGGCCCGCTTCCGGGCAGTTAATCGCATCAAGCGGGACCGGAATAACCGAGAGGCCTTCATACCCGTCGTTTAAGCCATAGGCCGCATTGCGATGATTGCGGATGACGCGCAGCATATTCTTCGCGTTTTTCTTATACCCCGGGAAGGCCCCAAGCTCTTCGGCCATTTCCGCACTAGTCTTATAGGCAACGCCGGTCATAACCGCTGTGATCGCGCCGCAAAGCGCGCGGCCTTCATCCGAATCGTAAGAGAGGCCCTGTGCCATCAGCAATCCGCCGATATTGGCATAGCCAAGACCGAGGGTGCGGAATTTATAGCTAAGCTCCGCGATTTCTTCTGACGGGAACTGCGCCATAAGGACAGAAATTTCCAGAGAAATGGTCCAGATTCGCACCGCATGTTCAAATGCCTCGATATCGAAGCTCTTATCCGCGCGGCGGAACGTCATCAGGTTCAAAGACGCAAGGTTACAGGCCGTATCATCAAGGAACATATATTCCGAGCAGGGGTTCGATGCGTTGATCCGGCCATCTTCGGGGCAAGTGTGCCAATCATTGATGGTGGTGTCATACTGAAGGCCAGGATCGGCAGACTGCCAGGCGCTTTCGCCAATTTGTTCCCAAAGATCGCGCGCCTTGACGGTCTTCGCGACCTTGCCGTCGGTGCGGCGGATCAGGTTCCAGTCACCGTCTTTCAACACGGCCTCAATAAAGCCGTCAGTGACCCGGACCGAGTTGTTGGAGTTTTGGCCCGATACCGTCAGATAGGCATCTGAATCCCAATCGGTGTCATATGTCGGGAAGTCAATTTCGGTGTAGCCCTGTTTCGCGAACTGGATCACGCGCTGAACGTAGTTTTCCGGCACCATGGCTTTGCGGGCGCCAATGATCGCCTTTTTAAGGGCAATATTTTCTGCCGGGATAAAGGCCTCATCGCCCTTGATTTCATGGCAGGCCTTAATGACGTTATTCAGATGGATATTACAGAGCTTTGAACCGGCGACGAGGGAAGCAACCTTCTGCTCCTCAATCGCTTTCCAGCCGATATACTCTTCAATATCCGGATGATCGATGTCGAGCGTGACCATCTTCGCCGCACGCCGCGTCGTGCCGCCGGATTTAATGGCGCCCGCCGCCCGATCCCCAATTTTCAGGAAACTCATCAGGCCGGAGGATTTACCACCGCCAGAGAGACTTTCGCCTGCACTTCTAAGATTGGAGAAGTTTGTGCCGGTGCCGGAGCCATACTTAAAGAGACGCGCCTCGCGCACCCAGAGATCCATGATGCCGCCTTCATTGACGAGATCGTCATCAACGGACTGGATAAAGCAGGCATGAGGCTGCGGATGCTCATATGAATTAACAGATTTTTTCAGTTTGCCGGTTTTGAAATCAACATAGGAATGCCCTTGCGCAGGCCCTTCAATACCATAAGCCCAATGCAGGCCGGTATTGAACCATTGCGGCGAATTCGGCGCGCCCATCTGGCTGGCAAGCATATAGCGCATTTCATCGAAATAGGCGCGGGCATCATCCTCGCCGTCGAAATAACCGCCTTTCCATCCCCAATAGGCCCAGGTTCCAGCGAGCCGATCGAAAACCTCAGTAGAAGACGTCTCGCCAACATAGCGCTCCTCTTCGGGCAACTTGTCGAGCGCCTTCTTGTCGGCCGTCTGCCGCCACAGCCATTCCGGTACATCCTTTTCGGATACCGGTTTCAGGCGGGCAGGGACGCCCGCTTTGCGGAAATATTTCTGGGCAATGATGTCGCAGGCGACCTGAGACCAATCGGCAGGAACATCGATACCTTCCAGTTTAAAGACAATAGACCCATCGGGGTTCCGTATTTCACTCGTAGTCTGTCTGAATTTTACGCTCGCGTAGGGAGAAGAATCTTTATTTGTAAAACGTCGCTCAATACGCATCTCGTACCTTCCATTTACCAGTCATGTTTTCGTCTTTAAACAAGGGGGAATTTTGTCATAAACGCCAGAAAACGCAGGAACGGCAACGGGTCCCTCATTTCTAGCGCCCACTATATCTTGTGGGCAAATCCCCCTCATGGCATAGGATAATGTCGTTGGGGTTTAGCCAAGTCAACGCAAAAATACTACATTTAGTGGCTAAAATTTTAGCTACCGCGAAATATGGCAGTTTCGTGAACATTGACCAATAATATGGTTAACAAGAATTTTAGAAGGCGTTGTACAAAAGCAACGTATCAGAGCGATCGCGATGCATTATGTTAGAATCAGAAGCCGGAATCGCCTGTCTATGACAAGCCCCGTGTAAAAAGTTAGACTGGACGAAAGGCCGCCACAATGCCATATTCCGGGCAAATAACTCAGTTTCTAATTAGCGAGAAGTTCCAGATGGCGACGATTGGCACAAGGCTGTTTACATGGTGGCGCGGAGAGCAGGTCGGAGAAGACCAGTTCGGCAACCGTTATTACCGCGAAAAAGGCAAGCCGACAGGCCCCACAGGGCGGGAGCGCCGCTGGGTCGTGTATAAGGGCAAGCCGGAAGCCTCCAAGGTGCCACCGGCGTGGCATATCTGGCTGCATTACACTACGGACAATCTTCCTGATCAGCAGGAACTGCCAAATGCCGACTGGCAGGAAGAGCATCTGCCCAACCTCACGGGAACGGAATTTGCCTATCATCCGGGTGGATCGATTGTAAAGGGTGGCACGCGCCAGAAGACAACCGGCGACTATGAAGCCTGGAAGCCATAGAATAAGAAGACGAGTTCCTTGCGCCAGTTTTTCGCGCAAGCGGAGGAGGATTAGATGAGCAGTAATATTGTGGAAACCGTCATTGGCGCCGTCGTTCTGGCGTTTGCGACAATTTTCCTTGTCTTTGCCTACCGCACCGCGGATGTAAATACGGGAAGCGGAGGGATTAACCTCTCAGCATCCTTTGACAATGTTGACGGGCTTAGTGTTGGAAGCGATGTCCGAATGAGCGGAATCAAGGTTGGTGCCGTGACATCTCAAACGCTCGATCCAAAAAATTACCGCGCCATTTTGAAAATCAGTCTTGAAGAGAATATCGATCTGCCGGATGACAGCTCCGCCAAGATTACATCGAGCAGCCTGCTGGGGAGCAATTATCTACAACTAACTCCCGGTGGTTCGGAAGATATGCTGAAAGATGGCGGCACCATTTCCTATACGCAGGGCGCCGTAAATATTCAGGATTTGATCGCTCAGGCCATTTTCAGCAGTGGCAGCAGCGACAAGAAGAAATAATCGAATGCTGTCTTACCTTTCTTGCGTGAATTGACGATGGTGTTGCCCGTCTCGTTTCGCTGCCTCCGGCAGATTGTTCTTTTGTCGTTCTTTGGCTTTACTGCGATGGGCGCGTTGCCGCTGGTTGCGGTCGCGGCCGAGCCTCAGAAGGCCGATGGGAAAAACCCCGGAGGGGATATTGTTGTTCTCCGTGCACTCGACAAAGTAACGGCCCGCACGAAAGACCTCTTCGTGCCCATCGATGAAACAGCAATTTTCGGCAGTATTGCGGTCCGGCCACGCAAATGCCTCAAGCGTCCACCAGAAGAACCGCCGGAAACCTCCGCCTTTCTTGAAATTTCCGAAATACATGAAGAGGCAGACAATCTCCCGCTCTTCACTGGATGGATGTTTGCCTCAAGTCCGGCGATCAACGCGCTGGAGCATCCGGTTTATGATGTCTGGGTGATCGACTGCAAGATGTCAGAGCCCGTAACGCCCTCTTCCAAGGAATAGAAATTCCCTTCGCTTTGCAGGCCTTTTTTAAGACGGGAGAGATACTCCAGCCGACTAATCTCCTGCGCGCCGAAAGTCGCCAGATGTGGATTAATGAACTGCGCATCCAACAGCGTAAAGTCGCCGCGGATTAAACGAGCCACCAGATAAACAAGTGCAATTTTGCT
Organism: Sneathiella sp. HT1-7; assembly: GCF_020731145.1. Lineage (GTDB taxonomy): Bacteria > Pseudomonadota > Alphaproteobacteria > Sneathiellales > Sneathiellaceae > Sneathiella. The sequence continues at coordinate 125,425 of NZ_JAJFZN010000004.1, forward strand.
GGCATCGGTCACCCGTGTGAACATGCTTTCGCCGCAAAAGACGCTTTCAAACGCAAGACCGTAGAGGCCGCCCGCGAGTTCATCGCCGTCCCAGCATTCCACGCTATGGGCATAGCCCATATCATGGAGTTCACAATACCGCTCAAGAATGATGTCGTTGATCCAGGTATCGCCGCCATCCCCCCGCGGTGTGGCGCATTCCTCCATCACTCGTCGAAAGGCTTTATCCACGGTAACCCGGAACGGCATTTGCCGGATTTTCTTCGCCAGTCGTTTTGGCACATGAAAAGCATCCAGCGGAAAAATCCCGCGCCGTTCAGGCTCGACCCAGTAAAGATCGGGATCTTCCGCGCTATCCGCCATCGGAAAAACCCCGATGCGGTAGGCAGCCAGAATTGTCTCAGCAGTAAGTGACGTCATTATTTACGCGAATTAGCGCGCGGCAATGAATTTTTCCAACCAATGGATATCATAATGGCCGTCACGGAATTCTTGATTATGGATGATTTCCTGATGTAGCGGCAGGGTCGTCTTGATGCCGCTCACAACGAATTCCTCAAGTGCGCGGTTGATCCGGAGAAGACATTCTTCGCGTGTCGCCGCATGGATGATCAACTTGGCGATCAGACTGTCGTAATAGGGCGGGATATTATAACCCGTATAGAGCGCACTATCAACGCGGACACCCAATCCACCTGGCACATGAAACTCCGTCACAGGGCCCGGACTCGCGGCAAATGTATGCGGATCTTCCGCCGTGATGCGGCATTCGATTGCATGGCCGGAGAATTTAATATCCTCCTGTTTCAAATCGAGAGGATAACCTGCCGCCACATTAATCTGCGCCTGAACCAGATCGATCCCGGTAATCATTTCTGTTACCGGGTGCTCGACCTGAAGACGGGTATTCATCTCGATGAAATAGAATTCATCATTCTCGAACAAGAACTCAATTGTACCCACGCCTTCATAGCGCATATCGCGAATGGCGTCGGAAACAGTCTTGCCAATTCGGGAGCGAAGTTCATCGGTGATGGCGGGCGAAGGACTCTCTTCGAGTGCCTTCTGATGCCGCCGCTGGAGCGAGCAATCACGCTCCCCCAAATGCACCACATTCCCTTGGCCATCGGCCAGGATTTGCACCTCGATATGGCGCGGACCGCTCAGGTATTTTTCCATATAGACCGCGTCATTGCCAAAAGCGAGTTTGGACTCTGAGCGGGCGGAAGAAAAAGCCTCCGATAAGGCTTCCTTATTTACCGCTACCTTCATGCCACGTCCGCCGCCACCGGCAGACGCCTTGATGATTACGGGGTAGCCCATTTTGTCGGCCTCGGTTTCCGCATCGGCGAGGGTTTCGACTTCCCCTTCCGATCCAGGCACGCAGGGAACACCGAGCTTGCGCATGGTTTCCTTGGCCGTAATCTTGTCGCCCATCATGCGGATATGATCAGCAGAAGGGCCAATGAACTTGATCCCATGTGCCGTGACGATATCGACAAATTTTGCATTCTCGGACAAAAAGCCATACCCCGGATGAATGGCGTCCGCGTTGGTGACTTCCGCCGCCGCGATAATGGACGGAATATTCAAATAGCTCTCTGTGGAGCTAGGCGGGCCGATACAGACGCTCTCATCAGCGAGGCGGACATGCATGGCGTCCGCATCGGCGGAGGAATGCACCGCCACCGTCTTGATGCCCATCTCGCGGCAGGCGCGATGGATACGAAGGGCGATTTCGCCGCGGTTGGCAATCAGGATTTTTTCAAACATCAAATGTTCCGCCAGTTATTCTAAAATCACAAGCGGCTGGCCGAACTCACACGGCTCTTCATTCGCGACCAGAATCTCGACGACCTTGCCCGCTTTGGGGGAGGCAATCGGGTTCATGGTTTTCATCGCCTCAACGATAAGGAGGGTCTGTCCTTCCGTGACCATATCGCCGGGCCGCACAAAGGGTGCTGCTGTTGGTTCAGGGGAGAGATAAACCGTGCCGACCATCGGAGATTTTACAGCGCCGGGATGGCTTTCTGCATCCGATGCAACGGCCGCAGGCGCGACGGCGACAGGCGCCGCCATTGCGGCGGGAACGAAGGCCTGCGCGGCATCCACTCCGGCGGAGGTAGAGCCACGAGAAACCCGCAGGCGATGATCGCCATTTTCGATTTCAATCTCCCCAAGGCCGGTTTCGTTCATGATCTCGGCCAGGTCCCGGATCGCCTTTTTATCGATATTGAGTTTATTCATAATGTCCAAGTCTCGGTTACTTTAATCAATGATGTCGGCAAGCGCGTCGAGGGCCAGCACATAGCCTTTTGCCCCAAATCCGCAAATAACGCCAGCGGCAACGGGTGAAATATAGCTGTGATGGCGAAATTCTTCACGCGAAAAAACGTTTGAAAGGTGAACCTCTATGGTCGGCACACCGGTTGCCTTGATGGCATCCTGAAGGGCGACAGAGGTATGGGTATAGGCCGCAGCGTTCAGGATAATACCGCCATGATTCCCTGCGGCGCCCTGAATGGCATCCACCAGTTCTCCCTCTTTATTGCTCTGAAAGAAATCAATCTCCAGCCCCAGCGTTTCGCCATGGGCGCGGGTGAGCGCTTCGATATCCTTCAACGTCACGGCGCCATATATCTCAGGCTCCCGTGTGCCAAGCAGGTTTAAATTCGGACCGTTGATAATAATGACTGACTTACCCATACATACCTCTAGAGCTTTCCCCGCGAACGACCCATCGGCCAAACTGCCCCCTTATACAGAAGTCTGCGCCGAGTTTAAAGCAATCGTGAAAATTAGTCGATGAAGGAGTAATGCAACATTTATGCTCAGATGGGAAAACATTCTTCATGTAAACCAAGACATACAACTTATGTTTGTTATTATGAGAATTCCTTGGATCGACGGATCAAAAAATGGATGAAGAAATAAAGAAAAAAAATCGCATTTGGCTGTTTTTTCTCTCATTGCTTACGTTTTGGCCAATTGTAGTTCCGGCTCTGTTCGCGCTACCGGTATTCATCCTCTTTCCTTTCGTTACACTTGAACTGCCTGATATTGATGGTGCGAAAATGCGAAGTATTAAAGAAATAAAGTACGTCACAGAAAGAGTTTGCGGAATAGATGTAGATGTTGAAATTGTCAAATTACGTCTCGAAAGCGAAACCAAAAACGACGGAAAAGCAAGCACACACTATAAGGTAAACCAAATCGTTCATTTCAACAATCAAGAGTATGAAGTTATTTCGCTCGTGCTTAAGGATTTAAAATTATTGAACTTCGAAATTTTCAATGTGGAGTTGTTTGGCGATGTCCATAAATGCCGAAAATTGAACCCATAATCAGTCCCGAGGTCAAAAGCCTGAAACGCGTTTAAAGTACTCGTGAAAAATAGTCGATGAAGGAGTGTGGGGAAGGAAGGCGGCGCTATTAATTTGAATGGCTAAATTAAGTCATCTCGCCTTTATAAATAGATTTCCAAGCAAAAAGAAAATTGCTGAAATACTAGAGCATACAAACGCAAGCTTTACCCTATCGTAAAATGCCGTGGTTCCGATTGCAGATTGATGAAAACAATATTCATAGATCAACCAAAGCAGCACGACGATAAGCGGAGACAAAATGGCATATATTTCTATTTTAGGCTGAATTTTTGCGTAGAATAAACTGAATAGAATATTGGCAAGTGCATAGAGGGGAAGAGAAAAAATTACTGCAAACAATAAAACAATAGGAAAATATCCGAGTTCCAAAAATTTACCGAACGTTGCCATTAAAAGAATTCCTCCAAACAAACCTGCTGCGTATGAAGTGAAAAGCAGTAGATTATATTTCTCGGGAGTACCCATAAATACCTCTAGCAGATTGATAGAATTTCAAAAACTACTTAATGTAGAATCAAAATGATATGTAAGCTTACGCAAATTACAGCATGAGAAAAGTATTAATTCTAATCGTCCTTGCGGCACTCATACTCGCGCCGTTCTGGGTCACGATACTGGCAAACAATTTTCAGCTTTGGAGTTTCTCACGGCAATTGTCAAAAGTAGAGAGCCTCCTTCCAAAATACTATGTAGTTATGGCTGAAGGTTCAGATATCTATAATGAAGATAACAGCGAATATTGTAGTTACCGGGCCATAAAGGTATATCGGATTTTTGCAACGCAAGAAACCTTGGATAGCTTGAAGAAAGAAATCGAAAAATTAGTTTTCACGCCTGCACAGAAATCGCAAAATTACTATCCAGCAAAAGTTAATGTAGAAATTGCCGACATTTTACTAATTGTCTCTATTTCAGATGGACCATATGACGCAAACTTCGACATAAGGTGCTGGTGAAAGTCAACTGTGTGAGCAATATAGGAAATAACCACTTTCGAATAGTATTGGGCGATAGCAATGGATTTCATTGTTGAAAGTTTTTTAAAGCTGTTGCGGAAAAATTTTTCAAAAAACAAATATCAGCGACTAGCTGTTATCATTCTAGAAATAGTCGCAATCATTTTCTTGCTTGGCGGAATGTACATTTTAGTTTCAGTACAATTAGACAGGATGTAATAAGCAAAACAAAATGGTGAGTGCTCGACTTTAGAAGGATCAATCTCCCAGATCCCCTATAAAGATACTTCTCTCAGGATTGATTTTGTGAAAATCGATCTTACCCTTATACTCAGTTTTTGTGCAGTGCGGAATAAGGGGTGGTATGGCGGCGGTTCGGAAGGTTTTTCTGGTTATACTATGCGCGATCCTGCTCTTTGGGTTGCCACAAATGTTGTCGGTCGCGGCCGGCACCTCATCGGAGGCATCAAGCTGGTCCTCGGCGCGGCGGGATGCAACCGGGCTATCGCCCTCACCGGAGACCCATAAAGAGGCCATCATTCAGATCTTCGGCGCGCGCACCTGGGGCTGGCGCGGGAATTTCGCGATCCACACCTGGATTTCAATGAAACGCAAAGACGCGGACAATTACGACCGCTATGAGGTCATCGGCTGGCGTGCGCGGAACGGCGGCAATGCGTTGGTTCATAGCCGCAGCGCGCCTGATAATCACTGGTTTGGGAATACGCCTGAAGTCCTCGCCGTTGTTGAAGGCCCCGAAGCGGAAAAACTCATCGACCGGATCGAGGCAAGCATCGAGAGCTATCCGCACAAATATGAATATCGCGTCTGGCCCGGTCCCAACTCGAACAGCTTTATCGCCCATATCGGGCGCGAGGTGCCGGAACTCGAACTTGACCTCCCACCCACAGCAATTGGCAAGGATTTCATCTCTGGCAGCCATCTGTTGGGGAACGCCGTGAGCGGACGCGGTATGCAATTTTCCCTGCTCGGTCTAGGCGGGTTCACTTTAAGCCCGGTTGAGGGGGTAGAAGTTCACCTGCTCGGGCTTACCCTTGGCCTGGATATAGATGATTTTGCTTTAAAAATCCCGGGTTTTGGCCGACTGGAACCCTTCAGCGAGCAAAATGAATTACCCTAACGCATCGGCCTTTGCATCCAAGCGGTTCAGAAAATTATCGAGTTGCTCTATCTCTTCCGGGCTGAATTCGGCAAGGAGTTGGTTTTCATATTCTTGTGCGAGCGGAATAATTTCCGCCAGTGTTGTTTGGCCCGCAGCAGTCAGGTAAAGCGCCGCAGAACGGCGATCCCCTTCAAGAATACGCTTTTCAAGGCGGTCCGACTTTAAAAGTCGTTCAACCGCCCGGCTTATGCTCACCTTATCGAGGGAGGCAAGCGGCGCAATCTCCCGCGCGGTCAGGCCGGGATTGGACCCCAACAGAGCCACAATACGCCATTCTGCGATAGTCAGATCGAACATCTTTGAGTATTTCGCGGCGAGGCTGCGGCTGATCATCCCCGACAGCTTGGTCAGACGATAGGGCAGAAACCGGGGAAGATAGAGACTTCGTTGCATTTCATTCATCGAAACAGCCTTGACTTTATGTATTACCCGATCCATTTTACGGATTAAAGTTTCAAATGAAACTACTTTTTTACCGGAGGGATCAAAATGGCTGATTTATGGGACAATCCGATGGAAACCGACGGCTTCGAGTTTGTCGAATATGCCGCGCCGGACCCAGAGGCTTTGGGCAATCTTTTTATCTCCATGGGCTTTCGCCCTGTGGCAAAACATCGCTCCAAGGATGTGACACTTTATCGGCAGGGGGACGTGAACTTTATTGTAAATGCTGAGCCCGATAGCTTCGCGCAGTCCTTCGCGCGCATCCATGGGCCATGTGCTTGCGCGATGGCATTCCGGGTAAAAGATGCCGCAAAGGCAATTAAAAAAGCGGAGGAACTCGGCGCTTGGGTCGTGCCGTCAGATGCGGGTCCTATGGAACTCAATATCCCAGCCATTAAAGGGATCGGGGATTCGCTTATTTATCTCGTGGATCGGTATGGCGATAAAGGCTCAATCTATGATGTTGATTTTTTGCCTATCGAGGGAGAGGAGCGTCATCCTGTGGGGACGGGCCTCACCTATATTGATCACCTGACCCACAATGTGCATCGTGGACGAATGAGCGAATGGTCGGAATTCTATGAACGGCTCTTTAATTTCAAGGAAATTCGTTATTTTGATATCGAAGGCAAACTCACCGGCCTTAAAAGCAAAGCGATGACGAGCCCCTGTGGCAAGATCCGCATCCCCATCAATGAGAGTTCCGATGACAAATCGCAGATCCAGGAATATCTTAACGCCTATCATGGCGAAGGGATCCAACATATCGCACTTGGTACCGATGATATCTATGCAACGGTCAAATCCATGCGGGAGACGGGAGCGCAGTTCCAGAGCACGCCCGATACATATTTCGAGCAAATCGAAGAGCGCGTAAAGGATCATGGGGAGGATGTCGCAACGTTAAAGGAACTGCAAATCCTCGTCGATGGGGCGCCGACCGAAGGGCAGGGGCTGCTTCTGCAAATATTCACCCAGAATGTCATCGGCCCGATTTTCTTCGAGTTTATCCAGCGAAAAGGCAATGAAGGTTTCGGGGAGGGGAACTTCCAGGCACTTTTCGAATCAATAGAACTCGATCAAATCAGGCGCGGCGTCATTTAGCGCGATAAGATCAGGAATCATTTTGGGCGGCGAGAGCAGCCGTTTCCCGCGCCGCCGAAATAAGGGCTTGCATTTGCTCCGTGGAGACAACGCCGGGAATAAATTCATCGCCGATGATAAAGGCCGGCGTGCCGCTGATCCCTAACTGCTTGGCGAGAGCATAGTTTTTCTCCACAACCTCGCGTACAGAGTCTTGTTTCATGTCAGCCTCAAGCTTTTCCACATCAAGGCCCAAATCGCCGGCGATACTACGGATACGCTCAATCGTCACGCCACCTCGACTTTCCATCAACGCTGTATGAAATTCGAGATACTTATCCTGCTCTAACGACGCAATGGCCGCCTGGGAGGCAAGGAAAGAATCCGCACCAAGGATCGGAAACTCCTTCAAAACCAGCCGAACATTGCCATCTTCCTCGACAGTTTTCATCAACGTCGGATATGCCTGCTTGCAGTACCCGCAGCGATAATCAAAAAATTCTACAATCGTTACATCACCATCGGGATTCCCGGCGACAAAGCTATGCCCATCCTCTTGTAAATCCGTTGCGAGCGAAGCAATCAGGCCCTGACGTTCCGTTGTGGCCGCCATCTCTTCTTGTTTGCTGAGTTCCGCAATTACTTCACGCAGAACCTGCGGGTTGGAGAGGAGATAGGCACGAACCCGGTTTCCAAATTCATCTTCCGACACTTCAGGTTTTGCCTGCACATAATGATAGGTGCCGAATGCAATCAACCCGACGAGGGCACAAAGTGAAAAAATGCTGAGGCTGCTGAGCTTCGATTTGCCGGACATGGTATTGCTTTCATTGGGTTGTTTCTCGTTGAGTATGCGCAAGCGCCTGATAAAATCAAATAAACTTTACTGTGATCATAGTTGCGGAAATAAGATGCAGGACAATCCCAATGCAGATAAACACGATTGTGGATTTTCCAAACTATATTATAATCAAAAAATGGGAGAACTGCGCAATAACCCGTAAGATTGTAGAAGTATGCGCTTATACTTTTGAGAGTTGGGGGTAGTTAATGCTTAAAGAATTTAAAGAATTCGCCATGCGCGGTAATGTTGTCGACATGGCAGTCGGTATCATTATTGGTGCTGCATTTGGAACAATTGTAAAATCACTCGTTGCCGACGTCATCATGCCGCCAATTGGCATGCTTTTGGGTGGGGTCGATTTTACAGATTTCTTCATCACCCTCTCCGGCGGGACATATGAAACTCTTGCCGCGGCAAAAGAGGCCGGGGCGGTCACCCTGAATTACGGTGCTTTCATCAACACGGTGTTCAGTTTCATCATCGTCGCGTTCGCGGTATTCCTCCTGATCAAGCAGATCAACCGCTTGACCCCGAAAGAAGAAGAGGCCCCAGCCGAACCCGCCGCACCGCCACGTGAAGAGGTTCTACTCGAAGAAATTCGTGATTTGCTGAAAAGCCAGAAATAACCATTCCGGGCGTCACGGGTTACTGCTTCCGTGACGCCTGATTTGCATAGGTGATGATATCGTCCAGCCGAAGGTAGGACGGACTGCCAAGCTTAAAGAAATCCTGTGCCCGCTTGGCATAAAATATAGCCTTTTGGTTATTTCCCTCGAGCAATGAACGTTCCGCGCTCGCCAGAGACAACATTCCTGTATCACCGGTTCTGCTATAGGCAGTGGCAAGTTGGTCCCAGGTATTCCCATTATTTGGATCGAGTGAGAGACTGTCGTTTAGAACGATAATGGCCCTCTCTGAATCCCGTAAATCTCCCGTCGCGTTCAGGACAGTCCCATACATTGTCAGGATCAAGGGCTCGTTCGGCGCGAGAGTAATTGCTGTCTCAAGAGAGGGAAGAGCCCCCAGAATATCTGCATTTTCATAGAGTGCCTGACCCTTTAACTCATGAAAATAAGGATCAGCAGGATATTCTGCGATCAGACTATCAATCTCCTTCATTGCCTTTGGCAAATCTGGATATTTGAAGAAACCAATGGCCCGCGCATAGCGGGCTTCAACGCTGTTATCATTCACCGGGTATTTCTTCAATGTCTTGGCAAGCGGACGCGTATAGCCATAGAGCTTTGCCTGCATCTTTTTTAGGGCAATGATGTCGATATCACTCGCCGGAATGTTCTTATATGGTGATCCGTCAACGCGCTGGGCGAGCGCGGATACGCGCTCACTGCTGACTGGATGGCTCCGGTAGTAGGAGGAAATGGTCGTTTGGGGCTGATATTGATCCTTGCCGATGATTTCCAGAAACTCCACCATGCCGCGGCCCGATTGACCCGTCCGGTTGAGATAGGTGATGGCCGCCTGATCTGCGGAGCTTTCCTGCGTCCGGCTATAACTAAGGAAGGATTTGGTTGCCGCATCCTGAGAGCCAAGCACCACTGCTGCGCCAGCCTCGCCACCACCCGCTACCATGGCAGCAACGCCAAGGATCATACCGACAATGCTCTTTACGTTCGCATTGGCAAGCGCATCACGCGTGCGCGCCAGATGACCACCCGCAATATGGCCCGTTTCATGGGCAATTACGCCTTTAAGCTGGCCTGGAGTTTCAACCCGCTCCAACAGACCGCGATATATGAACAACCGCTGTCCGCCCGCGACAAAAGCATTGAGATCATCGCTGTTGATGATATAAATTTCCACATCATCGCCATTCAGCCCTGCCGCCTTGAACAGAGGCCTTGCGTAAGCGCGAAGGGTATGTTCAATTTCTGCGTCACGAATAAAGGAAGGGGCCGTCTGTTTGGCAGCAGCGCTCCCCAAAGACAGTAACAGGACCAAGAATATGGATACCGGCGTTAATATACGTTTGATCAAGAACAAATTCCTTTTATCACTCCCTAAAACTAGGAACTGGGGAGACGTCCGTCAATGGAAGGTTCGCCTATTATCACTCGCCTGTCTTGCTCCTCTCACCCTCAGCGCCTGCGGCGGCCCGAGTGTCCCGCTTGGCGAAATTGGTAATGTTGAGGGAAATCTTGGTGGCGCGGCCTCCGATGAACCACGCGCGACCCTTGTTGCGGAGGATATCCTTTCCTCTGGCGGCACCGCGGCGGATGCGGCAACTGCGCTTTATTTCACCCTTGCTGTGACCTATCCAATTGCTGCATCCCTTGGTGGTGGCGGGGAATGTATTGTCTATGACACCAAAACGAACAAACTTGAAAATCTGCAGTTTTTCAACCGCGCGCCCGCCGAAGGCGGATCCATCGCCATTCCCGGCAACATCCGTGGCATGGCGGCATTGCAGGCGCGCTACGGAAACCTTGAATGGTCTCAGCTTCTGGCTCCCGCAGAACAGATTGCCAATTTCGGCCAACCTCTTTCGCGTGCGCAGCATATGGCGATGGTCCTGAATAAGGATCAACTCCTCCTCGACTATAATATCCAGAGTATTTTCATGGATAAAGATGGAGAGTTTGTGGCGGAGGGCACTAAAATTCGACAAATCCGCCTCGCCAGCCTGATATCGGCCCTGCGTAGTGAAGGCGGGGCCTCCTTCTACAGCGGCAACTGGGCTCGGACATTTAGCGCGGATGCGCTTGAGGCTGGCGGCAAAATTACCCCGTCTGACATGCTGAACTTCAAACCGGTCTGGCAGGAGGCGCAAAGCTTCCGCGTCGGGAATAACATGGCCGGCGTTTCTGCCAGCCCGTCTGGCGACATATATCGCAAGCTTTGGAAGTTGCTTTTTGACGGCAAAGGCATTCTTGGGATCGATGTTAAAATTCCCCAGGTCGAGATTGCCAAGGCCACGGCGGCTGTCTTCTCAGAAATTTCTGCCATTTCTCCCTTTATCAACCATGGCACCACCTCATTTGTCACAACGGATAACCGTGGCGGGGCAGTAGCATGTGTTGTTGGCCTCGGGCGCCCATTTGGAGGGGGTCAGATGGGCGACATAACCGGTATAGTCATGGCCGGGAACCAACCGCCAGAAAACAGGGAGTTTACGGCCTCTCCAATTCTAATTGCAAACATTCCGAACAAGGATTTTTACTATGCCGGGGCGGCAACGGGTGGAGCTGCGGCAACGGTTGCCTCCGTTTCTACAGCACTGAATATCTTTGCCCAGGGCGGCAATCTCGAACCTGCAATAGACGAAGCGCGCCTTTTCACTATGGGAAACCAGCTTCCGCTCCTGTATGAAACCTCTATGGCGCCGGAAAATATTAACAGCCTAAAGGCCGAATTCCCTGTCATGGTGGAGGTTGACCGGCTGGCTGCGGTCAACGCCATCTACTGTCGGGATGGGAAAGTCCCGAATTGCATCTCCCGACATGATCCGCGTGGCTACGGCCTGTCCCTTATCGAGAACTGATATCCAAAGGAAGAAACATGTCCAGCAAGACGGGCCGGGAAATCAGCCCTTTTATCGCTATGGAAGTTTTGAAAGCAGCAAACCTGCGAGAGCAAAACGGCGGCGAGGTCTTTCATATGGAAGTGGGGCAACCAGGAACGCCCGCGCCATCTAAAGTATTGGCCGCGGCTAAGGACGCCCTTGATAACAAACAGATCGGCTATACGGATGCTCTCGGCATAGCGCCATTGCGCGAAGCTATTGCGCGGCACTACAAGGATTTCTATGGCGTGAATATCCCGAAGGAACGGGTTGTCGTCACCACTGGGTCCTCAGGTGGATTTCTATTGTCTTTTCTCTCAGCATTTGAGAAGGGGGACGGCATCGTCCTCGCGGAGCCGGGTTATCCCGCCTATCGCAATATCCTGACGTCTCTGGATCTCGTGCCGGTCGGCTTGCCCTGTCACTCGGAAACAAATTTTCAGCCAACGCCAGAATTGATTGACACAGTGTCGGAGCCGATTGCCGGATTGTTGGTTGCCAGTCCATCAAATCCCACGGGCACCATGATCAAGCGGGATGAATTGGCCGCGCTTGTTGAGTATTGCGCGAGCCGAGATCTGCAATTTATCTCTGACGAGATATATCACGGCATCACCTATGATACGCCCGCCACGACAGCACTGGAATTGACGGACGAAGCAATCATCATCAACTCCTTCTCAAAGTATTTTTCCATGACCGGCTGGCGTTTGGGCTGGATGATCGTGCCCGAACGAATGATCAGTACAATAGAAAAGCTGGCACAGAATATCTTCATCTCACCGCCCGCGCTCAGTCAGTATGCGGCCGTTGCCGCGTTCGACTGTATTGACGAGATGGAGGAGAATGTCCGGGGCTATGCCCGTAATCGTGAAATTCTGCTGCGGGAGTTACCTAAACTCGGGCTCACGCGGCTGGCTGCCGCCGATGGTGCGTTCTATGTCTATGCAGACGTGCGTGATTACACCAATGATTCCGTGGCGTTCTGTCAAAAAATGCTCGACGAGACGGGAGTTGCGGCAACCCCGGGCCTTGATTTCGACCCGCATCGCGGCAACGGCTATGTCCGCTTTTCCTTCGCCGGGCCAACCGCCACAATTGAGAAGGTGATAGAGAGCCTTAAAAACTGGTCCGGCATAAAAAAAGGGAGCCATTAAGCTCCCTTTTTCTTAGTCTATATTTTAATAAAACCTAGCCGCGCCGCCACCAACCGCTGCGCTTGGGCTTCTTTTCCACCACAGCTTCTTCCGATGCCTGCTCATTCACCAAAGTAACCGATACCGGCTTTTCGGCAACTTCCGGTTCATGGGTTTCGGTTGGGGCAGGGGCTACGGGTTCAGACGGGGCTTCCATAGCGACGGCTGCCTCAGTTGGCTCAGCCACAGCTGTTGTTGGTTCTTCATCTTTTTTGGCGGTCCGGCGTCGGCGTACAGGTGCTTTCTTCGGTTTATCCGCCTGTTCAGAAGTCTCTTCAGAAGACGTTTCCGCAGTCTCGCTTGATGCACTTGCGACTGCTTCGATATCAGCCTTTGGCTTACGACGAGAGCGACGTGGTTTCTTCTGCGTCTCTTCAGATACTTCCGCCGTGTCTGACTGTGTCGCCATTTCAGCTACATCGGTCGAGTCCGCTGTGGTCTCGTCCGTTACAGTGATTGGAATGACAACCGCTTCGGCGCCTTCTGAGTTTGAACTATCTTCGCCCGCACTGTTATCCTGCGTTTGCTGATCATCTGAGGAAGCGTTGCGCGAGCGCCGACGGCCACCACGTTTACCGCGGCGACGGCGTTTAGGCTCACCACTCTCGCTTTCGTCTTCACCGCCCGTAGGCTGGCTCTCACTTGACTGCTCTTCGGTATTCGCTTCCTGCGGAGCATTCTCATCGCGCGGCTTCCTCCGACGACGGCGACGACGGCGTTTTGGCGCCGCGCCATCCTCATCCCCATTTGACTCGACTGCGGATTGCTCGGTTTCTTCTTCCTCAATGTTGCCTGTGTACGCAGTTGTCACTTCGCGGGTGACAGGCGTCAGATCGCCCGGTTTTCCTTTTTCCCGGTCAATCTTATAGTCATTCATATTGGATGTCGGGTCGGCGACAATCAGAATTGTCATGCCATAGAGATTTTCAAGTTCCTGAATGACGGCGCGCTTCTGGTTAAGCAGGAAGATCGCTACATCCGTATGAACAGCAACGGTAATTTTCGCGCTTCTCTCGCGGACACCTTCTTCTTCGAGAGTACGGATAATCAGAAGTGCCGTCGACTCGATGGAACGGACAAAACCCGAACCACCGCAGGTGTGGCACATGGTCGTACTGGTTTCCAGGAAGCTCGGACGGAGTCGCTGACGTGACATTTCCATCAGACCAAAGGGACTGATCCGTCCCACCTGAATTCGTGCACGATCAGATTTAAGGCAATCCTTCATCCGTCGTTCCACCGCACGGTTATTGCGGTTGTCATCCATGTCGATGAAGTCAATGACGATCAGACCGGCAAGGTCGCGCAGGCGTAATTGCCGAGCGATTTCTTCTGCAGCTTCCAGATTGGTTTTCGTTGCCGTATCCTCGACATTGCGCTCCCGCGTGGCCTTGCCGGAGTTGACGTCAATGGAAACAAGCGCTTCCGTCGGATTTATAACAATATAACCGCCGGATTTAAGCTGTACTTCCGGATGATACATGGAGGCAAACTGCTGTTCCACCTGGAACCGATGAAAGAGGGGAATCTTGTCCTTGTATGGTTGGACCTTCTTTGCATGGCTCGGCATCAGCTTGCGCATGAAGTCCTTCGCCACCTTATAGCCCTCGTCACCCTCAACCAGAACTTCGCTGACCTCCTTGTCGTACAGGTCACGGATACTCCGCTTGATCAGGTTCGCTTCTTCATAGACGCAGTAAGGCGCAATGGATTTAAGCGTCAACTCCCGGATATCATCCCAGAGGCGCATCAGGAATTCGTAATCGCGCTTGATTTCGACCTTGGTCCGGCTAAGCCCCGCTGTACGGATAATGACGCCAATACCTTCGGGCACTTCGAGTTCGTTCGCGATTTTTTTGAGTCGCTTACGATCGGCAGGGTTGCTGATCTTGCGGCTGATTCCGCCACCACGACCCGTATTCGGCATCAGCACACTGTATCGACCGGGCAGGGAGATATAAGTCGTAAGCGCCGCCCCCTTGTTGCCGCGCTCTTCCTTGACCACCTGCACCAGCAGGATCTGTCGACGCTTGATCACTTCCTGAATTTTATAATTGCGGCGCGGTTTTATAGCACGCCGATCATCGACATCATCCTCACCGCCGAGATTCTCGACAACATCATCGTCATCGTTATCGACAATTTCCAGATCACCGCCCGTGTCATCGGCATCGTCGACAACACCTTCTTCATCATCCGGGGCGGAGGCTTCCACCATCGCTTCGGTGTCGTCTCCATCATCTTTGGAGTCGATTGCTGTTGTTTCATCCGCAGCGGACCCGTCAATCTCTGCATCTTCCAGGTCGCTTGCTTCCCGTTCAGCCGCAGCTTCCTGTTCAATCAGGACCTCGCGGTCAGAAATCGGCACCTGGTAATAATCGGGATGGATTTCATTGAAGGGGAGGAAGCCGTGGCGATTGCCGCCATATTCGACAAAGGCTGCCTGAAGAGAGGGCTCTACTCTTGTTACTTTTGCAAGATAGATATTGCCTTTGAGTTGTTTTCTTGACGCCGTCTCGTAATCAAATTCTTCGAGACGGGTACCTCTAACTATTACGACGCGTGTCTCCTCTTCATGAGACGCGTCGATCAGCATGCGCGTAGCCATACTTAAGCTCCGTGACTGGACACCCTCTCTATGAGAAAAAGAGCATCAGCCTATTTTTATGGAAATCGTCGGCGCCGCGTTCTTTAAAAAACGTTTTCCAAACCTGCCAACTGGTCCGGCTTGGGTCTTTGGCTGCCATAACCTGCGCTCGACATTGAGATCAGGAACGATTTCTGTTTCACCTATTTTCTCTGCATTGTCTTAAGCGCTGTCATCAGACGCTCCGGGGATTGAAAATTTTCAATGCCTGCAAAAGCTGTCGATAACGGCGCCGCCCTAACTCATATATATGAGTATGGGACTGACCACAGGAACTCACATCACTATAGTACCTTCAATATGATGGACTTACCAAGTGAATAATGATGGGGGGATTAAAATTATTATACTATATAAGGCGGCATGCATTGAAAAGAGGGTACGAAGTCGCTAATTTAAGCCGTTCGGCGAATGCATAGTCGTCAAAATTGTAGCGTAAAATATATATGATCCGGATATGGATATGGTCAATCGCTTTTTCCGATATGTTTTTCTGGCCAGCCTGATGGTTGCCGGGGGGTGTTTGTCGATGCTCGCTAACGCAGCGCCCGCCATCGATGTATCCTCTGCTCGGCTTGGACAGCATACGGACAAGACGCGCTTCGTTCTGGAAATGAGCGCCGCCCCAAAATATGATGTTTTCCTGCTCGCCGACCCTTATCGGATTGTCATCGACTTACCGGAACTTAACTGGCAAGCGGACGAAAACGCCGGCCGTAAAAAAGGGCTGGTTGAGAACTATCGTTTCGGTTTGTTCAAGAAAGATACCTCCCGCGTTGTGCTGGATGTCGGCGGACCGGTAAAAATCCTGCGCACAGTGACCCTGCCGCCATCATCGGGCAAGCCCTATCGCTTCTTTATTGATATTCAGAAAACCGATGAGGCCAGCTTCCAAAAAGAATTGGCCGCGCGCCGTAATCAGCAGAAGAGGACCCAGGTCGCGATTGTCGCACCGGAGCCGCCCGTTAAAAGCCGGAAATATACGATCGTCGTTGATGCAGGCCATGGCGGCATCGACCCTGGTGCCATCGGCAAGAGCGGTGTCTACGAGAAGAAAATTACTCTTGGTGTCGCCAAACGAATAAATACCATCCTGTCGAAGAACAAAAAGTACAATGTCATCATGACCCGAAATGATGACACCTTCCTCAGCCTGCGGGAGCGGGTCTCTGTCGGACGACACGCCGGGGCCGATCTTTTTGTCTCTATCCATGCCGATTCGATCAGCCGCCCTGATTTTCGTGGATCAACGGTGTATACTCTCTCCGAAAATGCCTCTGATGACGAAGCGGCGGAACTGGCCAAGAGCGAAAACAAATCAGACCTGATTGCTGGTGTGGATATGAGCGTCCAGGACGATACGGTACAGGGCATCCTGATTGATCTCGCACAACGCGAGACCATGAATTTTTCCGTCAAATTCGCCGAAATGATTATCCCGGAAATATCCAAATCCGGCATGAAAACACGCGGCCGCTCTCACCGCTTCGCAGGATTTCGCGTGCTGAAGGCTCCTGACGTTCCCTCTGTCCTTGTGGAACTTGGCTATTTATCGAACCGCGAGGACGAGAAAATTCTAAAATCAGCTACGGGGCAACAACGGCTGGCGCAGGCAATTGTCAATGCAATAGACCGATATTTCAAAACCGTTGATCCATAACATTAGAGTTGGCAGGGGCTGGTTTTTCGAAAATTCGTATTTTCTACCTGAAAAAAGTCTAATCTGCTCTATATTCACAATTTGATTATGTAATTTGAGATTTGTTAGCTTATGAAGCGCTTTGCGAAATTTCTTTTTCTCTGTTTTGCCTTGGTGATTTTCTTCGGAGTTATTGCCGTTGGAGCCGTTGGCTATGGCCTTTATCATTTCGGCAAGGGGCTGCCGGAATATGATCAGCTTACCGAGTATGAACCACCGGTGATGACGCGGGTCCACGCGGCGGACGGAAGCCTGATTGCAGAGTACGCCACGCAGCGACGTCTTTTTGTGCCAATCGAAACTATCCCCGAATTTGTCAAACAGGCCTTTATTGCAGCGGAAGATCAGAATTATTACGACCATCCGGGCCTGGATTATAAGGGAATTGCCCGCGCGGCTTTCACCAACCTCAAGAATTTGGGGCAGGGCCGGCGACCAGTCGGTGCCTCCACCATTACGCAGCAGGTGGCGAAAAACATGCTGCTGACGAACGAGGTATCCTACGAACGCAAAGCCAAAGAAGCCATTCTCGCGCTTCGGATCGACCGCGCACTTACAAAAGATCAGGTGCTGGAGCTATATCTGAATGAAATCTACCTCGGTCATCGCGCCTATGGCGTGGCGGCGGCGGCCCTCTATTATTTCGACAAACCACTCGATCGCCTGACAATAGCCGAGGCCGCGTATCTCGCGGCGCTGCCCAAGGCGCCCAATAACTATAATCCCTTCCGCTACCCAGAACGCGCGGTCCAGCGTCGAAACTATGTCATCGGCCGGCTGCTTGAGGATGAGTATATTACCCAGGAAGAGGCCGATGAGGCTCTTGCCACGCCACTTCTTGCACGCAAGGGCGGTGATGCCGAGGTGATCCAGGCTGAATGGTTCGTCGAGCAGGTGCGACGCGAACTCTACGATGTATATGGCGAGAAGGCGCTCTATGATGGTGGCTTATCCGTCCGAACCACCATGCTGACATCGATGCAGCAGGTTGGTGAGCGTATCCTGCGCGAGGGTCTGCGCGCCTATGACCGTCGACATGGATGGCGCGGACCGCTTTCCACGATTGAAGTCGGCGAGGACTGGACCGTGAAAATGATCAAGTTCCCCCGTCCGAAAGGCCTTGGGGACTGGCATATGACGGTCGTGCTGGAACTGGACGACGAGGCGGCAACCATTGGCTTTCCTGACACATCAAAAGGCCGCATCCTGCTTGAAGATATGACTTGGGCGCGGCAATATATCGAGGTGGATAAAAAAGGCCCGGGAATTAAAAAGCCGTCCGATGTCCTGAAAGTCGGCGATGTCATCGCGGTCTCCCCCAAGGAGGGAGCAAAGGCAACGGAAAAGCTTTTCAGCCTGGAACAGATCCCGAAGGTCTCTGGCGGTCTTGTCGCGATGGATCCGCACACGGGCCGTGTCTATGCCATTGTTGGCGGCTGGAGCCCGGATTCTTCCGAATTTAACCGCGCCGTTCAGGCATATCGTCAACCTGGATCTGCCTTCAAGCCCTTCGTCTATGCCGCCGCGCTCGACAACGGCTTTACACCCGCTGACAAGGTAATGGATGGCCCGTTCGTGCTCACACAGCCGAATGGGGATCGCTGGAAGCCTTCGAACTATACGAACCGCTTTTACGGGCCAAGCACGCTCCGCCTCGGGGTGGAAAAATCACGAAACCTGATGACGGTACGGCTTGCCCGTGCCATCGGGATGGAGCCGATTGTCGATTATGCGCATCGCTTCGGTATTACCGATAACCTGATGCCAACGCTTTCCATGGCCCTCGGTGCAGGGGAGACAACGCTTCTTAAGCTGACAACGGCCTATGCGGAACTGGTGAACGGCGGCAAGAGAATTACACCAACCTTGATCGATCGTATTCAGGACCGTCGCGGCAAGACCATCTATCGCCATGACGAACGCCCGTGCGAAAGCTGCAATGTTGAAGCCTGGGACAATCAAGATGAACCCGAGCTTCCAGATAACAGGGAACAAATATTGCCGGCGACGACTGCCTATCAGGTTGTCTCCATGCTTGAAGGCGTCGTCACCCGGGGAACAGGGATACGGATCAAGGCAATCGGAAAGCCACTGGGCGGCAAAACCGGCACGACCAATGAAAGTCAGGATACCTGGTTTATGGGTTTCTCACCCGATCTTGCTGTTGGTGTCTATGTCGGCTTCGATACACCGGAGAGCCTTGGCAAGAAGGAAACAGGTTCCTCCGTTGCTGTGCCAATCTTTCGCGATTTCATGGCCGAAGTCCTAAAAGACAAGCCCGCAACACCCTTCCGCGTGCCAGAGGGCATCCGCCTTGTCCGGATCAATGGACAGACCGGGGAGCCCGCGAAGCGGGGCGACAAGAATGTCATTCTGGAAGCGTTTAAAACCACGACGAGCACCCTGACCAGCAACGGCGTCCTCGATGGGTCCGAAACCGGAAATTCCCCCGTTATTAGCGGGACGATCCCGGAAAAGGCTGTTCGCTCCGGCACAGGCGGGCTTTACTGATCAGAAATTTCGGATTACCTTCCGCCAGAATTTTACGTTGTTGGAGTGAAGAATGCGTGCAGAACACCAGTCGCTAGTCGATGAAATCAAGCAGGGCATGGACCTGCTGAGGAGGTATCTTTGACTGGGAAAATGCAACCCGCCGACTGGATGAGTTGAACGCGCTCGTCGAAGATCCCGATCTTTGGAACGACGCCACCAAGGCACAGGCCCTGATGCGCGAAAGAACCTCTCTTGAAGGGGCGCTCAACGCTTATAACCGCGTCAGTCAGGAACTGGACGATAACTGCGAACTCATCGCCCTCGCCGAGGAAGAAGAGGACGAAGAGACCGTTCTGGAAGCAGAAGAGGGGCTTAAATCCCTGCTGACCGAAGTCAACCGGCGGCGTCTGGAAAGTATGCTGTCGGGCGAAGTAGATGCCAATGATTGCTATGTGGAAGTTCATTCTGGCGCCGGCGGCACCGAATCGCAGGATTGGACACAGATGGTCCTCCGGATGTATATGCGTTGGGCCGATCAGCATGGCTACAAGGTCAAAATACTGGAAGAAAGTGCCGGGGAAGAAGCGGGCATTAAATCTGTCACGATTGAGATTTCGGGCGAGAATGCCTATGGCTGGCTCAAGACAGAGAGTGGCGTTCATCGGCTGGTTCGGATATCGCCTTTTGATTCCAATGCACGTCGCCATACAAGCTTCTGCTCCGTCGGGGTTTATCCCGTGATCGATGACAATATTGACGTTGAGATCGATGAAAAAGACCTCCGCATTGATACCTACCGCGCCTCTGGTGCCGGTGGACAGCATGTGAACCGGACAGAATCCGCAATCCGCATCACCCATATCCCCACGAATGTTGTCGTACAGTGCCAGAACGACCGATCCCAGCATAAAAACCGCGCAGAGGCGATGAAAATGCTAAAATCCCGCCTCTATGAGTTGGAACTGCAAAAACGTGAAGCAGCCGCGCAGGAAACGCGGGACGGCCAGACGGATATTGGCTGGGGGCACCAGATTCGCTCCTACGTGCTGCATCCCTACCAGATGGTAAAGGACCTGCGTACCGGAGTGGAGAAGGGCAATGCCCAGGGTGTATTAGATGGCGATCTTGATGATTATCTCGCGGCAGCACTCGCCCAGAAGGTCGGCGGGGAAGAAGACGCCGCCTGATCAGTCTTGGTTAAAGACGTGACGAAGTGCGTCCGCTGCTTGGTGGACGGCTTTGTCGGCCTGCGGCAATAGCGCCGTCATCGACATAAACCCATGCACCATACTCGGAAAACGTACCGTGCCGACAGCAACTCCAGCCCCTTGCAACGCCTTACCATAGCTTTCCGCTTCATCACGGAGTGGATCAAATCCTGCGGTAATGATAAGCGCCGGAGGAAGGCCGGTGAGGTCTGAATTTAAAATAGGAGATGCACGGAAATCACCGCGTTCTGACGCATTATTCAGATACATGTCGCGATAATCACGGATGCGGTCGTAGGTTAGGAAATACCCTTCCTCGAACAGTTGATAGCTTGTCGCAGAGAGATGCGCATCCAATGTTGGGTAAAGCAACATCTGGAATACCGGCTGAGCATCACCTTTGGATTTCGCTTGCTGCGCCACTGCGGCCGCAAGACATCCACCCGAACTATCGCCGCCAACGGCAACATTTGAAGGATCGAGGCCAAGGCTCGCACCTTGTTCAACGGCCCAGTTAAAGGCATTTATGGCATCATCGATAGCAGCAGGAAATTTATGTTCCGGAGCAAGACGATACTCAACGGAAAGAACCGCAAAGCCGCCATATTTTGCGAGACGAGCACATAGACCATCATGGCTATTCAGCGAACCGCGAATATAGCCGCCGCCATGATAATAAACCAGAACAGGAAGGGAAGGGTTATTGTCGGGCTTATAGAGCCGAGCCGGGAGTGCGCCGAAATCCGTCGGGATTTCAATATTTTGCACGGACTTTAGCTTTGGCCGTTTTCCCGCCAGAGCACCCGCCAACCGCTCCATATTGGCGCGGGTCGTCTCAACCGGAGTTTCCCGGACTGGCGTCGCCGTCTTCCAATCTATATCGCAAAGAAGACGTGCCTTGCTATTAAGCGTCTGGCCATCAATGACGACCGGCTTCAAACCATAACAGAGACTGAAAAAAGAATCAGGGAGAAGCGCGATAAGGGCAAGAAGCAATCGTTCCATCTTATCGGCTCTATATCTCACGGATCACGAAGCGGCGGTGATTATGCCGATGCGCGGGCGACCTGTTTCTGTTCAAAAATTTCCTGTAATTCGCCGGTTTCGAACATTTCACGCATGATGTCACACCCACCAACAAATTCGCCTTTGACGTAAAGCTGCGGGATCGTTGGCCACTGGCTGAATTCCTTGATGCCTTCGCGCACACCCGGATCACTCAACACATCGACACCTTTGAATTTCACATCCAGATGCGACAGGATTTGTACGGCCGTCGCCGAGAATCCGCACTGCGGAAAAATGGCGGAGCCCTTCATAAAAAGCACTACGTCGTTGCCAGAAACTTCCTGGGAAATTCGATCTTTTGTTACTTGATCAAGCATTTATCGATCCTTCTTAATGTTAATTCTTACGATTGTCCATCCGGCACGGAGGTCTGAAGGGCGAGGGCATGGAGAGCCTCTCCCATATTCCCTTGCAGCGCCTCATAAACCATTTGATGCTGACGAACACGCGGCAGCCCGGCAAAGCTGGCGGAGGTTACCATGGCGGCGTAATGATCACCGTCTCCGCGCAAATCAGTGATCTGCACTACAGCATCGGGGATGCCTTCCTTGATAAGCCGTTCAATTTCACTCGCATCCATTGCCATGGATCAAAACTCCTATTCACTACCCGGACGGGACATAAGGTCCGGCAGCCAATTTGCATGTACATTTTTCAGCCTACTCACGGATATGGTGAGGACGCCGTCTATTTTCAAATCAGTATGACCGATCGTTCCAATTATGTGTAGGGGAATATCTTCAGCAAGCGCAAATCCCCGCACCATCTCCACATTATCGGGCTTCACTGTAATCACGTAGCAAGCCTGATTTTCCGCAAAGAGAGCGGCATGGGACGGCAACGCAGTATCCAACAGGATTTCCGCGCCGACATTCCCGGCAATCGCCATTTCGGCAAGCGCGACGCCAAGGCCACCATCGGAAATATCATGGGCCGCTGTGATAAGACCCTTTTCAATCATCTCCCGAAGGTAATCGCCATGTTTGCGCTCTTTTTCAAGATCGACAGTTGGCGGCGCGCCATCTTCGCGCCCTTCAATCTCGCGGAGATATATTGTTTGCCCTAACTCGCCCGTTAAATCACCGAGCAGCATCACTACATCTCCCTCAGACTTGAAGGCGAGGGTAGTCATTTTAGAATAATCAGCAAGCAACCCGACACCGCCAATTGCCGGTGTGGGATAGATGCCTGTGCCATTGGTCTCGTTATAGAGGGAGACATTCCCGGAAATCACCGGATAATCGAGGGCAGTACAGGCGCGGCGCATCCCATTGATACAGCCGACAAACTGCCCCATGATCTCAGGCCGCTGCGGATTTCCGAAATTCATGCAGTCGGTAATAGCGAGCGGTTTACCGCCGGTTGCGGTGATATTGCGCCATGTCTCGGCCACGGCCTGCGCGCCCCCCATTTCCGGATCGGCGTAGCAATAACGCGGTGTACAATCCGTTGTTATCGCAAGCGCTTTTTTAGTGCCATGCACACGGACGACCGCCGCATCACCGCCCGGCCGCTGAATCGTATCGCCCATGACCATATGGTCATACTGCTCCCATATCCATTTGCGACTCGCAATTTCGGAAGACCCCATAAGTTTCAGAAGTACGTCGCCCAGATCATTCGGTTCCGGCACATCCTCTCCTTTGAGGATTGTCGGCGGCGGAGTCTTTATCCAGGGACGATCATATTCCGGCGCGGCATCCGCAAGTGGCGCGACGGGAAGGTCCGCAGCAATCTCACCATTCATGGTGAGGACCATCCGTCCCGTATCAGTCACCTTACCGATGACGGAGAAATCCAGCTCCCATTTCTCAAAAATCTTGCGCGCTTCTTCTTCGCGGCCCGGTTTCAGGACCATCAGCATCCGTTCCTGACTTTCGGAGAGCATAATTTCATAGGGCGTCATGCCTTCTTCGCGCATCGGTACGTGATCGAGGTTAAGCTCAATTCCGACGCCACCCTTGTCCGCCATCTCAAACGATGACGAGGTGAGGCCCGCCGCGCCCATATCCTGAATGGCAACAATCGCATCGGTCGCCATCAGTTCAAGGCAGGCTTCGAGCAGGAGTTTCTCCGTGAACGGATCGCCAACCTGAACCGTGGGGCGTTTTTCCTCGCTGTCGTCATCAAACTCCGCCGACGCCATGGTCGCCCCGTGGATACCATCGCGCCCAGTTTTTGACCCGACATAGACCACCGGATTACCAATACCGGCAGCAGCGGAATAAAAAATGTTATCCGTATCCGCAAGGCCCACCGTCATGGCATTGACAAGAATATTCCCGTCATAGGAAGCGTGAAAATTAGTCTCGCCACCAACTGTCGGGACACCCATGCAGTTGCCATAGCCTGCGATGCCCGCGACCACACCAGAGACGAGATGTCCGGTCTTTGGATGATCCGGACGCCCGAAGCGAAGCGCATTCATATTGGCAATAGGCCGTGCGCCCATGGTGAAGACGTCACGCATAATGCCGCCAACGCCGGTCGCCGCGCCCTGATAGGGTTCGATAAAGGAGGGGTGGTTATGGCTCTCCATCTTGAAGATAGCGGCCTGCCCATCACCGATGTCGATAACGCCCGCATTCTCGCCGGGACCGCAAATCACCCATGGCGCTTCTGTGGGAAGAGTTTTCAGCCATTTTTTGGACGATTTATAGGAGCAATGCTCACTCCACATCACGGAGAATATACCAAGTTCCGTGAGGTTCGGCGTCCGACCAAGAATTGAGAGGACGTCCGCATATTCATCTTCAGTCAGGCCATGCTCGGCAACGATGTCTTTGGTGATTTCAGTCATATTTTCAAACGATAGAATTTACAAGATGATCGAAAAAGCGTTTACCGTCAGTCCCGCCAAGCTCATCAGAGATCAGCCGTTCCGGATGCGGCATCAGGCCCAGTACATTGCCCACTTTGTTATAGATACCGGCGATATTATTCCTGGACCCGTTGGGGTTGGCCTCATCAGTCTGTTCCCCGTCTGGCGTGACATAGCGAAAGGCAACCTGGCCTTCTGCCTCCAACTCATTGAGCTTGTCATCATCCGCGTAAAAATTGCCGTCATGATGAGCGACGGGGAAGCGAACGACTTCACCCTGCTCAAACCCGCCGACAAAGCGTTCATTCTGTGAGGTGATCAGCAAATCAACATCGCGGCAAACAAACTTTTGCCCTGCATTCCGCAGAAGCGCACCCGGCAGCATGCCAGTTTCCGTTGCTATCTGAAAACCGTTACAAATTGCCAGAACAGGCGTGCCAGATTCGGCTTTCTTCACAACTTCGCGCATGATGGGGGAATTCGCGGCCATCGCCCCTGCGCGGAGATAGTCTCCGTAGGAAAATCCACCGGGAATCGCGATCAAGTCCGTATCGGGCAACTCGCTATCACCATGCCAGACCATATCCGGCTCCCGGCCCATGGAATGGGTGAGGGCAACTTTCAGGTCACGATCACAATTTGAGGCGGGAAATACAATAACAGCGGCCTTCATTGTCCAAAACTCCCTGTCCGGTCAATCCAGCATTTCAATGGTATAGTTCTCGATCACGGTGTTGGCGAGAAGTTGTTGGCACATTTTTTCCACTTCCGCCTCTGCTGCGTCGCGATCCATATCGGCGAGATCCAGATCAATCGTCTTGCCCTGACGGACATCCACAACACTCTTGAAGCCAAGCCCCTGCAGGGAATGGGAAATCGCTTTCCCTTGCGGATCAAGAACCCCGTTTTTCAAGGAAATATAGACACGTGCTTTCATCTGGTCCTCTTAAGGTTTAAAAAAAGGCGCTAAATATGCGCCTTTACTGGATTGCGGTTGTCCCTTGCAAGTCTCCGGGGCCACCTTCGGGAATAATGCCGAGACGGCGCGCAACTTCCTGATACGCATCCTCAACATCACCGAGATCGCGGCGGAACCGGTCCTTGTCGAGTTTCTTGTTTGTCACAACGTCCCACAGGCGGCAGTTGTCCGGGCTGATTTCATCAGCGAGGATAATCTGCATTTCATCAATTTCGTAATAGCGACCGAACTCCAGTTTGAAATCCACAAGGCGAATGCCAATTCCAGCAAACAAGCCGAGCAGGAAATCATTCACACGGAGCGACTGACTCATAATGTCGTCCAGTTCCAATGGATTGGCCCAGCCAAAGGCTGTGATATGCTCTTCTGAGACCAGCGGATCATTGAGTTCATCTGACTTGAAGCAATATTCAATGATCGGACGGGGCAGGGGCGTTCCCTCTGTAATCCCAAGACGCGAGCAGATCGATCCGGCGGCGACATTGCGTACAATCACCTCAACAGGGATAATCTCCACTTCCTTGATCAACTGCTCACGCATGTTGAGGCGGCGAATAAAATGATTGTGGATGCCAATTTCGGCAAGTTTCACCATCAAATATTCCGAAATACGGTTATTCAGAACACCCTTACCGGTGACCGTTGCTTTTTTTTCACCATTGAATGCGGTGGCATCATCCTTGAAATACTGTACTAGTGTGCCCGATTCCGGACCTTCAAAGAGAACTTTTGCCTTGCCTTCGTAGACTCGTCTACGTCGGGTCATGGATAAACTCCAACTCATCGAAAAGGCGGCTATCCGCCGGAGAAATAAACGTCAGACGACCGTCATTCGGAAATAGATTGGCGCTGTCTGGCCATGTCGGAGAACACTCTCCGTCAAAGCAAGCGGAACATAATGCAGAAATACCGGAAATACAACATTTCCTGTCAGCTAAATGATGTATAATCTTCAGAAATTAACTTGCGGGGCTAGGCGGCGCACACCATCTTAGGTATAACGCACTGCCAGAGACCAAATTAGTGATTTGAAACAGGATTTTAAGGACTGGAAACGGATATGTCAGGATTCGACGATCGCAAAAAAGGCCAGGAAGGCAAATTCGCCCATGATCAGGAAATGGAATTCAAGGTCATGGTACGCCGAAACAAGTTGTTGGGTGGCTGGGCCGCTGAGCTTCTCGGCAAAACAGGTGCTGACGCCGAGGCCTACGCCAAGGAAGTCATAATCTCCGACATGGAAGAGAAGGGCGATGAAGACGTCTTTCGCAAAGTCCGGGGAGATCTTGATGCGGCAAATGTGGAAATGTCAGACCATCGCATCCGCCGCCAGATGGAAGAACTGCTGTCCGTCGCACGCGGACAGATCGCCGCCGGCAAATAGGTTAATTGCGGTATAAGGAGGCGCATGGGAATTGCGCCTCTTTTACCAGTCTAGTCGCCAAAGACCCGGCGGAAAATCGTCTCCACGTGCTTAGTGTGATATTCTAGGTCGAACACGCCTTCGATCTCCTCATCCGACAATGCTTTCGTTACTTCCTCATCGGCTTTCAGAAGTTCGAGGAAATCCGCGCCCTCCCGCCAGACACGCATCGCGTTGCGCTGCACGAGACGGTATGAATCCTCTCGACTGACACCGGCCTGTGTGAGAGCAAGAAGAACACGCTGCGAATGGATCAGGCCCCCGAGCTTGTTCATATTCGCCATCATGTTTTCCGGGTAAATCACCAGCTTCTCGATAACGGAGGTGAGGCGGGCGAGCGCAAAATCGAGCGTGATCGTCGCATCCGGACCAATTCCGCGCTCAACAGAGGAATGGGAGATATCCCGTTCATGCCAGAGGGCGACATTTTCCATTGCCGGGATTGTCGCCATCCGAACAAGACGGGCAAGGCCAGTCAGGTTCTCGGTCAGGACCGGGTTGCGCTTATGCGGCATGGCGGAAGAGCCTTTCTGCCCCGGCGCGAAATATTCTTCCGCCTCCAGCACTTCCGTCCGCTGTAGGTGACGAATTTCAACGGCGAGCCGCTCGATAGAGCTGGCGATCACGCCAAGGGTCGCAAAGAACATCGCATGACGGTCGCGCGGGATCACCTGCGTCGAGGCAGGCTCCGGCGTGAGGCCGAGTGATTTCGCCACATGTTCCTCAACGAAAGGGTCGATATTCGCAAATGTTCCGACAGCACCGGAAATTGCACAGGTCGCAATATCTTTTCGTGCGTTCACCAACCGTTCGCGGTTGCGATCAAATTCCGCATAGGCTTGCGCCATTTTGAGGCCAAAAGTCACCGGCTCCGCATGAATACCATGAGAGCGACCGACACAAACGTCGTCTTTATGAGCGTAGGCTTTCGCCTTCAACGCCGCGAGTAGTTTGTCCATATCATCGAGAAGGATATCGCAGGCCCTGGTCAGTTGCACCGACAGGCAGGTATCCAGTACGTCCGATGACGTCATACCCTGATGCACGAAGCGCGCCTCATCGCCGACATATTCGGCAAGGTTGGTGAGAAACGCGATCACATCATGCTTGGTTTCCCGTTCAATTTCGTCAATCCGGTCAATATCGAAATTACCGCGCTCCCACACGGCCTTCGCCGCAGCTTCGGGAATAACACCGAGTTTGGCTTGCGCATCACAGGCATGGGCTTCAATTTCAAACCAGATACGGAATTTGCTTTCCGGCTCCCAGATGGCAGTCATTTCTTCTCGGGCATAACGCGGGATCATGGCGGGTCTTACTTTCTGAAAACATTTGTTGGAAGAACGGGTGACTAGCAGAGATAACGCAAAATCTCAACCACTTCCGTCGCGCCACAAGCCTTTACATCAGGCCCAATGACTTGAAGCTAGTGCATTTACTGTTGCCCACAATAATATGATCATGAATTCGGATACTGAGGGCAGCGGCGGCGCTCATGATCTCTGACGTCATATCGATATCGGCTTTTGACGGCGTGGTATCACCGGACGGATGGTTATGAACAAGGATCATTGCCGTTGCACCAAGTTCAAGCGCGCGTTTCACCACTTCACGTGGATAAACTGCGGTATGGTTGACGGTACCGGTTTGCTGTACCTCGTCAGAAATCAGGTGATTCTTGTTATTGAGAAACAGAATGCGGAAATGCTCGATTCCTCTGTTGCCCATTGTGCCTTGACAATATTCGAGCAAAGCCTGCCAGGAGCCGAGTACATTTTTCTTCTCGATCTCCGCGCGAAGCAGTTTCTCGCCAAGGGTTTCAGCAACTTTTAAGGTGGCAATCGCCGCATCGCCAACTTTCGGCACCTTGCGTAGCGCCTCCGGTTCCGCCTTCAGAACCTTCGAGAGGCTGCCAAAGGTTGAGAGAAGGTTCTTCGCGAGTGGTTTTGTATCACCACGCGGGGAGGCGGCGAAGAGCAGCATTTCAAGTATTTGATAATCCGCAAGGCTCCGTGCTCCGGCGCGCAGCACCCGTTCGCGCATTCTCTCGCGATGGCCGAGGCGATGGTCGTCTTTCTCTTTCATCTTGGGAGGGCTATCTTCAAAACCGAAACCGAAGTCAAGCGCATCCAATTCATGCAGCTCCGTCTTCGTTGTCGGTTTATCTGCCTCAGACGTCATAAGGCGGTTTGTCCAGTCCCTTGGGCGAGAGGGTAAAGATTTCATATCCGGTTTCGGTTACACCGAGGGAATGTTCGAACTGAGCGGAGAGGGACCTGTCCTTCGTCACCGCTGTCCAGCCATCATCAAGGATTTTAACCTGCCAGGTACCGAGATTAATCATCGGTTCGATCGTGAAAATCATGCCTGCGCGCAGCTCGACTCCTTCACCGGGCGTGCCGTAATGGACAATATTCGGCACATCATGAAAAACCTGCCCCAAACCATGGCCGCAGAAATCGCGTACCACGGAGCAGCGCTTGCCTTCGGCATAATTCTGAATCGCATAGCCGATATCGCCGGTTGTTGCACCGGGTTTCACCACCTCAATCCCGCGCATAAGCGATTCATAAGTAATATCAATCAGGCGCGACGCCTTCACACTTGGCTTACCGGCGACGAACATACGGCTGGTATCCCCATGCCAACCATCGACAGTCGGGGTGACGTCGATATTGACAATATCCCCATTCTGGAGCTTTTTCGGACCCGGAATGCCGTGGCAAACCACATGATTGATGGAAGTACAGATGGATTTTGGAAAACCGCGATAGTTGAGCGGGGCACAAATGCCGCCACGCTCCGCGATGAACTCCGCACAAAGCGTGTTCAACTCGTCCGTGGTGACACCCGGCACAACATGCTCGGCGATCATATCCAATGTTTCCGCGGCCAGACGACCTGCTGTCCGCATGCCCTCGAATGCCTCGGGACCATGCAGCTTGATAACGCCGGTGTTACGATCCGGCATATCTATACTTGTTTCATATCTCATAAGCGCTCAATCATGTTTTCTTTGAATAATACCCCATGTCATCCTAAAAAAAAACTAAGGAATAACCGGAATGGCCGACCCGGGGCGAATCTCTTTGGTCGATATGTGGCAGTCATAGCAGATAATTTCAACTCCCGCAGCGATTGCCTCTTTAAACGCCACCGCATATACCGGATCTATATCTGCTGCAATCTGAAATTTCGTACAATCGGTTCGCTGGATCAGGTAAAACATCACGGCCCGATGGCCTTGCTCGACCATCGAGGCCAGTTCTTTCAAATGCTTGGCGCCGCGCGCCGTCACTGAATCGGGAAATTCCGCCAAGGAATCATCGCGTTTCAGGGTTACGTTTTTAACTTCCACATAGCAATCCGGCTTATCATGCCCAGAGAGCAAGATATCAATTCGGGAATTTTCTCCGTATTTCACTTCCCGCGTCAGGTTTTCATACCCGGCAAGCGCGTCGATTTGCCCACC
This sequence comes from Sneathiella sp. HT1-7, assembly GCF_020731145.1. GTDB lineage: Bacteria > Pseudomonadota > Alphaproteobacteria > Sneathiellales > Sneathiellaceae > Sneathiella. The sequence continues at coordinate 155,847 of NZ_JAJFZN010000004.1, forward strand.
CTCAATCGCGTCGGCAACGATGCCGTTTGGATGCGCGGTGTTGATCCCGACCAGAGCGCCGTCCACCTCCACCAATTCCCAGCTATAGGGAAGCTTGCGCTTGGGATTATCAGAAAGGGATAGCCAGACAGTCAACCCTTCGTCCTTCAGCCCCATCATCGATCCCGGGTTGGCAACATGGGCCGTAATCATCTCGCCGCTTTCCAGTTCGATATCGGCAAGGAAGCGTTTATACCGCTTGATCAAACGACCTTTAATAAGGGAAGCAGGAAACTTCATAATTTTACGTCAAACATATTCCGGAGGGTAAAATAGCAGATGCCCTTTGTAATCATTTTGCTATGATAAGAACAACCCCAAGTTCAGAAGTTACAGGGAATTTCCATGTCAGACTCGAAATCCGCGCCCGCAAAAATCGTCACAGCCGCAATTCTTATAATCGGAGATGAAATCCTTTCCGGCCGCACTCAGGATAAAAATATGGCCTGGCTCGCCGGGCGGCTCAACGACATTGGAGTACAATTAAGCGAAGCGCGGGTTGTCCCGGATATCGAGGCCGAGATTGTTGCAGCCGTCAATGCCCTCCGCGCAAAGTTTGATTATGTCTTCACGACCGGCGGTATCGGCCCAACCCATGACGACATCACGGCTGATTCCATCGCCGCGGCTTTCGGGGTCGGTATAGATCATCATCCCGAGGCCATGGCGCTGCTGACCCGCCATTATGAAACCAGCGGGATTGAATTTAACGATGCCCGCAAAAGAATGGCGCGCATTCCCGATGGAGCCAGCCTGATCAATAATCCGGTCAGCAAGGCGCCAGGCTTCAGGATTGAAAATGTCTATGTCATGGCTGGCGTACCGACCATCATGCAAGCCATGTTTGAAGAAATCGCACCGGAACTGCATGGCGGCCCGAAGATGTTAAGCCGGACAATCGGCGCGGGACTTCCTGAAGGGCGGGTGGCCGATAAGCTTGGCGCGTTACAGAAAGCACATCCCGATGTTTCAATGGGATCTTATCCTTATTTCCGCCAGGGCGAGGTGGGGACAAATCTTGTCCTGCGCTCGTTTGATAAGGCATCGCTCGATACGGCCTATAGCGAACTTGTGGCATATCTTGAAGGGGAAAGAGTGTCTGTGGTTGAGACGACCTGATAGCCGGCTTCAATATGTATGTCGTGTGGCTAGCGATTTGAAAAGGGAGAGATTGTTTCAAAACGCCGCCACAACGACAAGAGAGGGTCCTCTAAGGGAGAAAACAGGACCCTTTTTTCAGCTACATTTTCGGCGGCATGATAACCGTATCGATCACATGAATAACGCCGTTGCTTGCCTTAACATCGGCCGTAATCACCTTGGCGGACCCATTCAGAATAACGCCATCCATACCGTCAATCATGATCTTGCTGCCTTCAACACTGTCGGCTTCAACAATTTTGCCGACTACTGCAGAGGCCGGAACCTCCCCGGAGACGACGTGATAGGTAAGGATTTGCACCAGCTTCGCCTTGTTTTCAGGTTTCAGCAAATTCTCAACCGTGCCCGCGGGAAGCTTGGCAAATGCTGCGTCTGTCGGGGCAAAAACCGTGAAGGGCCCTGGGCTTTGAAGTGTTTCCACAAGACCCGCTGCCTTAACGGCTGCGACAAGGGTGTTAAAATCATCTGCCTCAACAGCGGTGACCACGATATCTTTTTCTGCAGGCATTGAATTGTGAGCCATCTTTTTGTCCTGCGCACAGGCTGCCGTAAAGATGCCAACGAAAGAAACGATAGTGAGTAGTTTAAGAAGTTTTGACATTTTCCCTCCTCAGGGGTTTAGAATTATTTTTCAAAACTCAGTCGCGACCTGTGTTTGATTAGATTTACGGGCTAGGATCAGGGGCGGATCACACAGGAGCCCGTTTTCCTGATCACCAATTCGTGAAGAAGACGGGGCGTCTCGTCTGGCAAGGCATCGAAAAGAGCAGTCAAAAATTCGAAATTGCGCCATTATCCCCTTGTTTCCCAACGTTTCATTGGGTAGGTTGCAAATCGCCGCCCGCATGGTGAAATTGGTAAACACAGTAGACTTAAAATCTGCCGCCCGTAAGGGCTTCCCGGTTCAAGTCCGGGTGCGGGCACCATCCTCTTCCTGATAAAGCCTTTTGCAATTTTCAGCCAAGTCCATACTATATCAAGTGGAATGGCGCGACCGGAGGTTGGGGAAGTAAGGATGGCACTCTTTCGTATAGCGATGCTGGGGGCAGGGCTTATCATGGCCCTTGCGGCTGGGCCCTTGATTGCCACTGCCGGGGAACGGGCGACGCGCGCCGAGGCGGTTATCCTTGAGTTATCGCAGCAGGCGCGGGATATCCTCTCTCAAACGGATACGCCACTCCGCACGCGGGAGAGCCATCTCGCGGCGCTTATCGGGCGACATTTTCACTTCACGCTGATATCCGAGCTTGTCGTCGGGCCGGACTGGACCGATATGCCACAGCATCAACGGCAGGAATTTCTCAACCTGTTTCGTGATTTCTACCTATATTCATATGGCAGCCAGCTCGGCGGTTATCCCGATGATGAGTTTACGATCCTTTCAACCGAGGAAAAAGGCTCCCGTGATACCTTTGTCACCACGCGCCTGACCCGCCCGAAGCGCGAACCCGTGGTGATTGACTGGCGCCTGCGGGAGGTTCTGGGATCGCCGCTAATCATCGATATCCTCATCAATGGCACCAGCGTCGCCATCAGCCATCGGGAGGGTTTTCATCCCGTTTTGGCGAGCGAGGGGATTGGCGGCCTGATTACGCTGTTCCAGATCCGTGCCGAGCGGCTCAATGCAGAAACACGCGGCTTTGCCGCCGGTGAATTGTTTGAGCAGGGTCGCTTCGCCGAGGCCGTCGCCATTTGGGAGGAACTTGCGAAAACGGGCGACCCGGAGGCGCAATTTAACCTCTCCATCATGTATGCGGAAGGACGCGGGATAGAGCCGGACAGCGCCAAGGCTGAATATTGGAACGATCGGGCGCTTAAATCAGACTATCCGCCCGCGCAGCATAATCATGCGCTGACCCTCTTGGCGCAGAAGAAAGAAAAGGACGCCATTGCACTTCTTGAAGACTCCGCGCGATCCGATTTCGCGCCGTCGCAATATACCCTTGGCAAGTTATACAGCTATGGCCTTGGTGTACCAGAGGATCCGGCGCGCGCTTTCGAGTTTATTCGTCTTGCCGCTCATTCCGGCATGGCCGCGGCACAGTATAACCTCGGCAAAAGCTACCGCGATGGTTATGGCACGGCGGAGGATATAGATGCCTCCTTCACCTGGTTTGAACGGGCGGCTCAGCAAGGCCACGGCAAGGCGCAAGCCAAGCTCGCGGCGCGCTACGGCGAAGGGGAGGGGGTCGCGCAGGATGATGTTCAGGCACTGAAATGGGCTATCCTCGCCGCGAATGAGGGGGAAGAGGACGCAGCCGAATTGCAGAAACTCTATAAAAGCCGCATGGCCGAGGCCGATATCACCCGCGCCGAACTGCTCGCCAAAGAGTTCAAACCCAACCGCGAGGAACTCTGACATGACAACAGCCACGAAAGAGGAAGTCCTGACTATTGCCCATAAATACTATGCCGCCGTCAATGAGATGTTCACGGGCAAGTTGACCTTGATGGAAGATGTCTGGTCGAAGGCGGAGGATGCCGTCTATATGGGCCCGGGCGGCGGATATAACATCGGCTGGCCCGCAATCCTGAAGGACTGGCAGGCCCAGGCCGCGCTGAAACTCGGCGGCACGATCGAGCCGAGCGAGATCAATATCATCCTCGGCGACAATATCGCTATCGTCCATAGCGTCGAGATCGGCCAGAACGCCAATATCTCAGGCCATGAGGAAGTGGTGAAAATCCGCGCGACCAACGTCTACCGCAAAGAGGCCGATGGCTGGAAGATCCTCAGCTGCCATACCGACGCGATCACCTTTTTGCAGGATATGTAAAAAAACCGATCAGATACGGAAACGATTCCTGAGCGCAAGGCCAATCAGGAAGATAAAGGCAACTGCGAGGATGCCTTCAAAGACCATGGCGAAATCCAGCAGATGGTTGACGTCCGATCGGAATAGCGCCTCACGCGCCTCCAGCATTGCCGTGCGGGATATCGCCGCAAAAGGAACAAGCGTCGCAAGGGAGAGTTTCAGGCCATTCCATAACGGCTCAAGCGGTGAGGGGGCATATTTCAGGCCATTCACGCCGTAAAGCAGCCCGAATATCAGCCATGTCAGACCTAGACAAAGAGCGGGCCGCCAAAGGCTTCGCCCGAAATCACTTGTCCATTCATACAGATAGTTTGGAAGTAAACTGATAAATGCAAGAAGTGATCGAAAAATCAAAAGGAAACGAAATAAATACCCCAGGTTTTTAGAAATAAACTTTCTCGCCCATTCAGTATTGTAAGGAGGTTTGGCGCTAAATCCTTCATAAAATCTTTTGGCTTTGAGTTCCTTCGCAAAAAAATCCTGCTCCCGCTCATGATCCCGAGCGTAAACCGCCAGTTCTTTTAACCGGCGGAATTTATCAGTATCGATACTGGTCGAAGCTTTCTTGAATATACCCCATATTTTTTTTGGGTGGGTCGTGTATCCAACTTTCATATCGTGCAAGGTAAAATGTGCTGTCATTGTTGAGCGACGGAAATCAGGCGCTCCTGCAAAACGGCTTCCCTCCAGATCAACAGGACCGCTAAAATTAGCGCCTTGGAAGGTGCTTTGATGCTCAAAAGTCGCCTCGCGGAAATAAGATTCCTTTTTAAATTCGACTCCTTCAAAATCGGCTTTTCCGCCGCTGAATTCGGCTTCCACAAAAGAGGCATCTCCCCCGCTGAATTTGGCTGCCGTAAAATTGGCATCTCCCCCGCTGAATTTGGCTGCCGTAAAATTGGCGTCTCCCCCGCTGAATTTGGCACCATAGAAAGAGGCATTACCCCCGCTGAAGTCGGCAATCCAAAATTCGGCTACTCCCCCGCTGAAGTCGGCTTTAGCAAAAAAGGCATTTCCCCCGCTAAATTCGGCTTCCGAAAAATAGGCATTACCCCCACTGAATTTGGTTGCCGTAAAATTGGCATTTCCCCCGCTAAATTCGGCTTCCGAAAAATAGGCATTACCCCCACTGAATTTGGTTGCCGTAAAATAGGCTTGTCCCCCGCTAAATTCGGCTGCAATAAAATTGGCATCTCCCCCGCTGAATTCGGTTGCCGTAAAATTGGCATCTCCCCCGCTGAATTCGGTTGCCGTAAAATTGGCGTCTCCACTGCTGAATTTTGCTCCATGGAAATTGGCATCTCCCCCGCTAAATTCGGCATTTATAAAGTTAGCGTCGGCAATTATCGTCTCGGAAAAATCTACGTCTCCCGGAAATTTGAACCCGGCAAAAGAGATATCTTCTTGCGAAAAATCATGCCCCGAGAAATCTACCTTTATGCCCGGATTCTCCGCCGCCCATCTATTCCAAGCGTCTTTACCCTTACGGGCGAGGGCGAGGGCTTCTTCCTTGGGAAGGATTTTCTTTTCTTCTTCGTCGGCCATAAAGTTCCCCTGCTTACTTAAAGTTCTTAAACCCACCACCCCCGCTATTATAACCAATATTCTATTAAATCGCCTGCATAATCCTGTGGGGCGGAAAGAGTTGTCGGGTGGGGTGGTTTCTGGTAGGACGAGAGGGCATGCTTGGGGCATGCGTACACACTCATATCAAGTGGAAAAAATCGTGAGCGAGTTGATCGATCTGGAAACAACCTTTCTGAAATCCCTCGATACGGCGGGCCATACCGATGATCCCTATGATCTCTGGGAGTTGAACGAGGTATTCCCAACCGACGTGGTCGATGACCTGCTCGCGCTCGATATCGGCCCCTCAAAGATGGATTACCGCATTGGTCGCCGCGAGATCAATAACGACAAGCGTAACTATTTTGATGTCGGGCGGCAGGCGGAATTCCCGGTCTGCAAAAACGTGGCGGAGATGCTGCAGGCGCCCGCCACCGTCGCCGCGATCGAGAAGAAATTCAACCTCGACCTCACCGGCACCTTCCTCCGGATTGAGCTGACGCAGGATACGGATGGTTTCTGGCTGGAGCCGCATACAGATATCGGGGTGAAGAAATTCACCATGCAGATTTATCTCTCCCGCGAGGCGGAGGCGGGGACATGGGGCTCCTCCATCTATAAGGACAGCCAGACATTTGTGCGCAATGTGCCGTTCCGGAGCAATTCAGCGAATGTCTTCGTGCCGTCGCCGCATACCTGGCACGGGTTCGAGCCACGCCCCATCAACGGCGTCCGCAAGAGCCTGATTGTCAATTATGTGACGGATAAATGGCGCGCACGGCATGAACTGGCTTTCCCCGAAGCTCCCGTCCGGCTCGCGTAACCCCCTTACTTAGAGAGGGCAGGGATCAGCGCGGCAAGGCCAGAGGTCAGCATCCCCATTGAGAGCGCGACCAGAACCATCCCCATGATGCGGGTGACAACCGCCATGCCACTTGTTCCAAGCCTCGCGGCGACGGGCTTGGCGAAGGCGAACAGCAACCCGATCAACAACGAGAGCAGTAGGATGACCACGGAAATCTCAATACGTGCCATGATATCGGGATAACGTTCCGCCCCGACAAGGGCTGTCGCCATCGTGCCCGGCCCGGCAACGATGGGGATGGCGATGGGCACAATCGCGATGGAGGCACGGTCCTTTGCATCCTCGGTTTCAGCATGGCTTGTTTTGTGGCCCGCCTTGTTAAACAGCATTTGCAGGCCGATGATCAGGACAATAATTCCGCCCGCAGCACGTAACTCATTCACATCAATGCCGAAAAACTTGAGAAGCAGACCGCCCGTCCAGACAACGATTAACAGGGTAATCGCCGTGGCAATGGCGCTCCGGATGGCGATCGTGCGGGCCTCGGCGGTGCTGTAATCTTCCGTCAGTCCGGCAAAAATACCGACATTCCCAATCGGGTTCATCATCGAGAAGAGGGCGGCGACAATCGCCATAAGCTCCGGTTCCGTCATCACATGCTGCCTCTGGTATATTTGTTATTTCTAAATCCGGGAATAATCTACAGGCAACAACGCATAAAAATCCATCCCCTTCGCTGAAAGCGCGAAACGGCGACATAATAAAATATTCGGTGAATTGGGGAAATGGTGAGCCCGACAGGATTCGAACCTGTGACCCGCTGATTAAAAGTCAGCTGCTCTACCAACTGAGCTACGGGCCCACAATTTGCGATGTATATCACGACCTTGACGCCCATAAAAGAGCGCGACAACGTCGCAATGCGGCTGCAACATAGGGTCGTCCCGCCAGATGGTCAAGCATCCATTTTGTTTTTTTTGGAGGGCCCGTGAAATTGCGGTTATTTGCCACGCCGGTATTTTAAGGATGGACGCCCCGGTCGCCAGATGGCAGTAAATAAGGCCAATCTTGTTAATGAAAGAGGAAACGGATGATTTCGAAATTTCTGTCGCGTGTAAGCGCGGTTATGATGCTGACAGGCCTGCTCGCGCTCCCTGTTACAATGGCTGAGGCTGCGGATCTGGAAAACACCCTTTACCTTGACCTGCAATATGGGCGCGTTGTAATCGAAATGCGGCCCGATCTTGCCCCTAATCATGTCGCCCGGATCAAGGAGCTGACGCGGGAGGGGTTTTATGATGGCCTTAAATTCCATCGGGTCATTCAAGATTTTATGGCGCAAACTGGCGATCCCAAAGGGGATGGTACGGGCGGCTCGGGTCGCAAGCTCCGCTCTGAGTTTTCCAACACGCCGCATAAGCGTGGGACCGTCTCCATGGCGCGATCCAGTTCTCCCCACAGCGCCGATAGCCAGTTCTTTATCGTGAGTGCGGATTCGCCTTGGCTGGACCGGAAGTATACTGTCTGGGGTGAGGTCGTCGAAGGGATGGAATTCGTTGACCTGATCAAAAAGGGGGTTGGCAAGAGCGGGATGGTACCGGGCGAACCTGACATTATCGTGAAAATGCAGGTAGCGGCGGACGTAAAGGAATAACGCCCGCCAGTAACTAACCTAGATACATCTGCCGCCGTCCACTTCCAGAGCTACGCCGGTGATAAAGGACGCATCGTCAGAGGCCAACCACAGCGCCGCGTGAGCCAGATCACGTGGCGTATTTTCCCGGCCAATCGGGATTGACGCGACAAACTTGTCGCGGATTTCCTGAGTATCTACCCCGCCCATGAATTCCACCGCCATCGGCGTATGGGCGAAAACCGGACACAGCGAATTCACCCGCACTTGCTGCGGTGCCAGTTCAATCGCCATGGATTTCGACATTGTGACCACGGCTCCCTTGCTCGCGTTGTACCAGGTAAGGCCGGGACGGGGGCTGAGCGCAGCCGTGGACGCGATATTGACTACATTGCCACCATTTTCCAGCATATGTGGAATAATACCCTTCGTGGTGAGGAAGATGCTTTTAACATTAACCTCGAATATTTTATCGAACGTCTCCACATCCACATCGAACATAGAACCATTGCGCTGTGGCATACCCGCGTTATTCACAAGAATGTCGATTTTCTGAAAGTTATCGAGGGTCTGCTGCGCCATCGCGGCAATATCATCGGCACTGGTGACATCGCACTCGCAGCTGATGGCCACACCGCCAGCATCGACAATATCCTTTGTAACCGCTGCTGCTGCTGCACCATTGACGTCACTGACAACGACTTTCGCCCCTTCGGTGGCGAAAAGTTTCGCCATACCTTCACCAAAACCGGAACCTGCGCCCGTTATAATGGCGACCTTATCTTTTAACCGCATAAATATCCTCCTTTTAGTTGGCAGGATATTTCACTCTTCCGATCAGATTGGCAAGAGTGGCCGTAAAATAATTAGAAAATTTTCACCGGCGAACAGCATGATCAGGCAGCTTTTTCGCAGATCCTGTCTCGTGGCAGATAGAGGGTGACAACGGTCCCTTCGCCATATTTACTCAATAGCTCCAACCGTCCTTCGTGCATTTCCGCAAGGTTTTTTGAAAGTGGCAAGCCAAGGCCTGTTCCCTGATATTTCCGGTTTTTCTCGCTGTCCACCTGAACAAACGGGGTTAGCGCCCGCTCTATATCGCCTTCACGAAGTCCGATACCATTATCGCTCACACTTATCTTCATACCCTCATTTTCCACCAATTGGACAGAGGTAATAATGCGCCCCCCAGTCGGTGTAAATTTAACGGCATTAGACAACAGGTTGATCAGGATTTGCTTGATCATGCGGCGATCCGCAAATATCTGCGGCAGCAGCGGATCAAACTCCAGTTTGATGTTGATATCATTCTCAATCGCGCGTTGCTGGGTGAGGCGGATGCACTCATTTACCAGAACATCAATCTCAACTTTTTCCTCGTTGATCTTCTGTTCCCCCGCCTCAATTTTGGAGAAATCCAGAATATCGTTGATCAGTTCAAGAAGATGCAACCCACTCGCATTGATATCGTGGGCATATTCCAAATACTTACCCGATCCGACTGGTCCGAATATCTGGCTTATAATGACCTCTGAGAAACCAATCACGGCATTGAGCGGCGTGCGCAACTCATGGCTCATATTGGCAAGGAACTTGCCTTTGATCTGCGCGGCATATTCCGCCTCATCCTTGGCCTGCTTAAGAAAATCCTCAATCTGCATCTGCGCCGAGATATCACGGATCACCAGCTGTAGAATATTATCTTCGCCGTAAAGGAGGACAGTGGCTTCCATCTCGACATCAGTTTGCCCGCCATCCTCACGGATAACTTTCGACTTCAGAGCAGATAAATTTTTGACAGCTTCGGCATCATCGGCACTTCCGAAATAGGGTGCGAGTGCCTCTCTATCTGCGTAGGGGAAATAGCTGGAAATTTTTTGACCTATCAAATCATGACGATTTCTCAGCTTGAACAGGGCCAGCGCAGCTTCATTAACATAAATGATAAATCCGCCTTTATGAGCAACGATCGCATCCGGGGATAGCTCTACCATACTGCGGTAACGATCTTCGTTCTCGCGCAAGGTCTTATCAGCAAGGCGGGTGGCCGTCACATCCGAAACAGTCAGAATATATCCGCCATCCGGACATACATTAAAGGAAGCCTCAATGATTTTTCCATTCGCAAAATGGCGATCAATTTTGCCAGAAACACGCTCGTCCAAATATTCAAGTGTATCTGCAATGAAGGCTTCCCGATCATCACCAGCATCAATATAATTGTCAAAATTCCAGGACAGTATGTCCTGCAAAGTGGTTTGCGGCGTAATTTTTTCTTCTTCGATCTCCATCAGTTCCGCATAGCGTGAATTTAACTCTAACAATCGAAGCTGCTTATCAAAAACACTGATACCAATCTCGATATTATCAAAGACAACATCCAGTACTGATTCCTTCGCTTGCAACGCATAATAATCTTTTCGCGTCTGTCGCCCGTGCAAAAAAGCAAACCCCGAACAGACCAACAAACCACCGGCCGCAATAAGACATACAACAGAGCTGAACATACTTTGGGACAGAACAGACAACATCAAAGCCGCGCCGAGCGAACCCGACAGCAGGGCAACTCCGTTATTTTGCCAAATACTTTTAAGTTTCTTATAATTCATTGAGAGTCTTCTGACCTATTAGAGACAAACTGCGTTTCCGACAGCTTTGTAAACTAGTAGTAATTGTATCCTATTATTCTTAAGAGGAAGTTTACGCGACAGGGCAGAATTGAAATTTCCAAAGACAGCTCCCGGGCTTCATGATAAGGTGCAAAATCGCTCAGGAAATACTGGTAACCCTGTAGAATTTATATTGTTTTAAAATCAGTTGGCGAATAATGTTTAACAAATCGACGGACCCTTCTGAAGACGAAGACAAGAAGCCGGTTCTGGTAGAGCCCGCCCCGAAGGTCAGCGCATTGGCGCGGCTTCGCACTTATTTCCTGACCGGGATTGTTGTGACTGCACCAATTGCGATCACGATTTACCTGACTTATGTCTTTGTCTCCTTTGTCGATGCCAATATCACCCCACTGATACCGGCACGGTATAACCCGGAGACATATCTGCCATTCAGTGTGCCGGGCCTTGGCGTTATAATCGCCGCCTTTGCCCTGATCATGATCGGTTTCCTGACCGCAAACTATCTCGGCCGCGCCTTTCTGACATTTGGCGAACGTATTGTCGGCCGTATGCCAGTGGTCCGTTCTATCTATCATGCACTCAAACAGATAATGGAGACCGTCCTTGCGCAATCGAGTTCCTCCTTCCGGGAAGTTGTGCTCCTTGAGTATCCTCGTAAGGGTGTCTGGGCATTGGCCTTTGTGACCAGTACCGCAGAAGGGGAAGTCGACGGATTGCAAGATGACGATATGATCAGCATCTTCCTCCCAACAACCCCCAATCCGACGTCCGGTTTTCTGCTGTTCGTGCCCAAGAAGGATCTCAAATATCTCAAAATGTCGGTTGAGGAGGGGGTTAAACTCGTTATTTCCGCCGGCATGATCTGGCCCGAACCACCGCAGCCTGACGAAACCGGTAAGGATGAAAAGAAGAAGTTACCGCCGCAATCACCGGACAGAAAATCTCCCCCCTCGTCAGCCTGATAGATATCGTATCGCGCTATCCCGCTCGAAAAGATAGAGCAATGTTCTAAGTGCGGCCCCACGCTCACTGGCAAGCTTCTGGTCTTTTTCAAGGATCAGGCGCGCGTCATCCCTGGCTATATTCAACAAACGGGAATGGGCATGCAGGTCGGCAATTTTAAACTCCGGCAGACCACTTTGCCGGGTGCCGAGCAGTTCTCCTGCACCGCGCAACCGCAAATCTTCCTCCGCAATACGAAAGCCATCCTCTGTATCGCGCAAGATACCGAGGCGCGCTTTTTGCGTCTCGCTAAGCGGTGCCGCATATAGCAACAGGCAGGTTCCTTCCAGCCCGCCACGCCCGACACGTCCGCGTAGCTGATGCAACTGGGCAAGACCAAAACGCTCCGCATGCTCAATAATCATCACCGTCGCCTCGGGTACATCAACGCCCACCTCAATCACTGTGGTGGCGACAAGGATCTTGATCTCCCCGGCCATGAACCGACGCATGCAGGCCTCTTTCTCATCCGCCTTCAACCGACCATGAATTAACCCGACCCCATCGCCATAGAGATGCTGCAAATAGGTAAATCGTTCCTCCGCCGCGGCAACATCGAGAACCTGCGATTCTTCCACCAGTGGACACACCCAGTATATTCGTTCTCCAGCGGCAAGTTTGCGCTCCAATCCCGCTGCAACGGCATCAAGACGCGCCAGATCAATCGCGCGGGTATCGACAGGTTTTCGGCCCGGCGGTTTCTCCGCGATGATAGATACATCCATATCTCCATAGGCGGTGAGAGCAAGGGTACGGGGAATTGGTGTCGCCGTCATCACCAGCACATCGACGCCCCCTTTGCCATCACGGCCTTTAGCGCTCAAGGCGAGCCGCTGATGGACACCAAAACGGTGCTGCTCATCGATGATGGCAAGGCCCAGATCGTGAAATTTCACATCTTCCTGAAAAAGGGCATGAGTGCCGACCACCAGATCGACTGATCCGCATTCGAGTTTTTCAAGTATTTCTGCGCGTTTTTTGCCCTTAAGCCGTCCGGTAATCAGCAGGCATTTAAGGCCTACCTCAGCTGCAAGCAGCTCAATCGCATTAAAATGCTGGTGTGCGAGGATTTCTGTCGGCGCCATAATGGTGGCCTGCGCCCCGGCCTCGACTGCCTGCGCCATGGCAAGCAGGGCAACTACCGTCTTGCCGCTACCCACATCCCCTTGCAGGAGGCGCAACATTCTATGCGGTCCCGCCATATCGTCTTCAATCTCTTTTAGAGCGCCATCCTGTGCCGTCGTAAGTTTAAAGGGCAGGGCGGTCCGGATCTTCCCACGTATATCGCCGTCGCCAACCAGAGAACGGCCTGGTTTTCGCTTCATACTGCGGCGAACCAGCTCCAACGCAAGCTGATTAGATAGTAATTCATCATAGGCAAGACGCGAGCGGGCCGAGGTGTTGCGATCAAAATCCTCCTCCCTTGTAGGGGAATGCGCCTCGACGAGGCTTTCCTTCCAACTTTTCCATTCTTCACGTGCCATCAGACTGGCATCATTCCATTCGGGGAGGTCTGGCAACATGGCGAGAAATTGCCGGGCGGCCTTCAGAAAAGTCGCGTTCGTGACTCCCGCCGTCAGCGGATAGACGGCCTCAAATGTCGGGATCGTCTCCGCCTTTTCCTTCGTTGTGACATAATCTGGATGGGTGATCTGATAGGCGCCCCCATATTCCTCCAACTTGCCGCTGACGATCCGCTCCTGCCCTTCGGGGAGTTGCTGACGCAAGTAGCTCTCGCGCCCATTGAAGTAGGTGAGGGTGAGGGGCGAATCGCCCGTCTGACACTGTATCCTGTAGGGAACGCGACGATTACGGGACGGCTGATGATGCTCTATCCTCAAGGTGACTATCACATTTTGGTCGATGAGGTCGGACGTCAAACTCGTCACCTGTTGCCGCGTGACAAGTCCCGACGGCAAATGCCAAGCGAGATCGATAATGTTCGGACCGGCCAATTTCTCTATCAGCGCGGTCAGCCGGGGCCCAATACCGGTAAGCTTGCTGACGGGAGAAAAAAGTTGAAACAGGATTTCTGGGCGCACCGGCTTCCCTCATAATTTATTTCCGGCTATTGTGCTGCGTGACGGCATATCAGGTCAATGGCGCATCCCCATATATCGTCATTCGATGTCACTTCCTGCTGACAGGGCGAACAAGACAGGCTATATCCAAGCCCTATAAAAAATGAGCATGTGACCATGACTGAAGACATCACCATTCGCCGCAAACGGCTTATCCATCGTTCCCTTTATACCGGCATGAAGGAGACGGACCTGCTGCTCGGAGGTTTTGCCCGCAAGTATCTCGCGGATTTTTCGAGCGATGACCTCGATATCTATGAGGCTTTACTTGAAGCGGGGGATCCGAACATTTACGTCTGGGCCGTCGGGCGAGAAGAGGTTCCGCCGGAGTATCAAACCAATGTCATGGCGCTCCTTCAGGAATTCACCCAATTCGAGCAACGCAGCAAAGACTAAGCCTGGATGAGTGATACTAAAGTCAAGCACCTTCGCACCCAGATATTGGAGTTGTCACAGGGCAGCCATACATTTCGCCTAGAATCTGTGCCGGAAGGATACGACGCTTATCTTCTGGGGGAACTGCTGCGCGAAAGTGAGCACGACCTTCTTTTCGTGCTGCGTGATGATCTCCGCATGGCGGCGAGTGAGGTGACGCTCGCTTTTTTCCGACCCGACATAGAAGTCATCAGCTTTCCCGCCTGGGATTGCCTGCCCTATGACCGCGTATCGCCGCATGCCGAAATTGTCGCCCATCGGATGACCAGCCTTGGCCGAATGACCGAACAATCCGACCGGCCTCGTATTTTCCTCACCACATTGAACGCGGTGACCCAACGGGTGCCGCCAGTGGAGATGGTGAAAAACAGCCGGCTCAGCATTCGGGTTGGCGACAAAATAAACGGACCGGAACTTACTGCCTATCTGGTGGCAAATGGCTATTCCCGGATCGGAACGGTGATGGAACCGGGCGAATTTGCCGTACGCGGTGGCCTGATAGATATTTACCCGCCGGGTGCGGAAAACCCGGTTCGGTTGGATCTTTTCGGCGATCATGTCGATGGCATTCGCGAGTTCGATGCACTCACCCAACGTTCAACCGGAAAAATTGACAAACTCGAGTTTACCGCCGCGTCGGAATTCCTGCTCAACGACAGTTCCGTGCCGCTGTTCCGCTCCCGCTACCGGGAAGAATTCGGTGCGGTCACACAGGATGATCCGCTTTATGAGGCGGTGAGCGAAAAACGCCGCCACGCCGGGATGGAGCATTGGCTGCCACTTTATCATGAGAAAATGGCGACGGTTTTTGATTATCTTCCCAATGCTGTCCTTTTTCTCGATCATATGCTGGAGGAGGCACTTTCAGCACGTCATGACACCGTTATAGATTACTACCAGAGCCGGAAGGAGGCCGCGCCCTCAGGCAGCGCTGATTATAAACCGCTTCCCCCGCAATATCTTTATCTCGATCCTGAAGAATGGCATCAGCACATCGCCAGCCGCGCAGTCGGTCAGTTCTCACCCTTTAAAAGCGGTACAGAAGATGCTGTGACTTTGGATGCGGAAGGGAAGGCCGGTCGCGACTTCGCGCCGGAACGTGCGCGGCATGAAGCAAATATTTATGATTATCTCAAATCCCATGTTGTCGCGGCACTAGATGATAAAAAGCAGGTCATTCTCGCCTATTTCACCACTGGTTCCCGCGCGAGAAACAAGACCGTACTCGCCGACCACGGGATCGAACCAGTTCGCGAAATCAATAATTTTCGGGATGTTTCCGGGCCGAATATTCCCAATCTCGCTATTCTACCGCTCGAAAAGGGGTTTGAAACCCCGGATTTCATCGTCATCGGCGAACAGGATGTGCTCGGCGATCGCTTGGTGCGACCGCGTAAGTCTTCCAAACGGCATGAAAATTTTATCGCTGAAGCCTCGCAGCTTTCTCCCGGTGACTATGTCGTTCATGTCGATCACGGAATTGCACAGTATGAGGGGCTGACGACAATTGAAATTTCCGCCGCACCACATGACTGCGTAACGCTGCTCTATGCGGGTGGCGATAAGATCTATCTGCCCGTCGAAAATATCGAGATGCTCTCCCGTTATGGTGGGAGCGATATGGCGGCGGTACTCGACAAGCTTGGTGGCTCCGGATGGCAGGCCCGCAAGGCGAAACTGAAAAAACGCGTGATGGAGATGGCCGATCAGTTGATCGGGATCGCTGCCGCCCGTCAACTTCGAAAGGCGGATCGCCTGTCGCCGCCGGACGGGCTTTATGCAGAATTCTGCGCCGAATTCCCGTTTGAGGAGACGGAGGATCAGCTCAAGGCTATCGAGGACACGCTCACCGATATGGCGAGCGGTCGACCGATGGACCGCCTGATCTGCGGCGATGTCGGTTTCGGCAAGACGGAGGTGGCCCTTCGCGCCGCCTTCACCGCCGCTATGGCAGGGCAACAGGTCGCCATCGTCACCCCGACAACGCTGTTAGCCCGACAACATTATAAGGGCTTTACGGCGCGGTTCGCGGACTTGCCCGTCCGGGTCGCGCAGCTTTCGCGCATGGTGACAACGAAAGAGGCAAACCAGACAAAGGCGGAACTCGCCAGCGGACAGGTCGACATCGTCATCGGCACCCATGCTCTCCTTGCAAAAACCATTAAATTCAATAACCTGGGACTTGTTATTGTCGATGAGGAGCAACATTTCGGC
Organism: Sneathiella sp. HT1-7; assembly: GCF_020731145.1. Taxonomy (GTDB): domain Bacteria; phylum Pseudomonadota; class Alphaproteobacteria; order Sneathiellales; family Sneathiellaceae; genus Sneathiella. The sequence continues at coordinate 172,232 of NZ_JAJFZN010000004.1, forward strand.
GTTGGCCATAAGGAGCGGTTGAAGGAGCTGCGGGCCGATGTCCATGTGCTGACGCTAACGGCAACGCCGATCCCGCGTACCCTCCAACAGGCCATGACGGGCATTCGCGATCTCTCTATCATTGCAACGCCGCCGGTCGACCGCCTTGCCATCCGCACCTTTGTCCTGCCGTTCGACCCGGTGGTACTGCGCGAAGCGCTCCTGCGAGAGCATTACCGCGGCGGGCAAAGCTTTATTGTCTGCCCACGTCTGAAAGACCTGCCTGACGTGGGCGAGTTTCTGAGGAACCATGTGCCGGAAGTGAAATATGTCACAGCCCATGGCCAGCTTCCCGCCAAAGAACTCGATAGTGTGATGAATGCCTTCTATGACGGCGCCTATGACGTTCTGGTGGCGACGAATATCGTCGAATCTGGTCTTGATATTCCGTCCGCCAACACACTGATTACCTATCGCGCCGATATGTTTGGATTGGCCCAGCTTTATCAGATCAGGGGGCGGATAGGGCGTTCCAAGACGCGTGCCTATGCGTATCTGACGCTCCCACCGCGCAAACGGCTCTCTGATGCCGCAGAGAAACGCCTCCGTGTCCTGCAATCACTCGATACATTGGGGGCAGGCTTTACGCTTGCGAGCCATGATCTTGATATACGCGGGGCAGGGAACCTTCTTGGCGATGAACAATCAGGCCATATCAAGGAGGTCGGGTTTGAGCTGTATCAGGAAATGCTGGAAGAGGCGGTTGCAAATGCCCGAGAGACAGAACTCGGCCATACGGGTGAGACAGAGGATAAATGGTCGCCGAGCATCAATATCGGCACCTCTGTCCTGATACCGGAACATTATGTCGCCGATCTTTCTCTCCGTATGGAGCTGTATCGACGGATCGCGGCGCAGGAAACGGCAGCAGAAATCGATGCTTTCGCCATCGAACTGGTGGATCGTTTCGGGCCGCTACCTGATGAGGTTTCCCATTTGATCGAGGTGATGACGATCAAGCATTTCTGCCGGGCGACGAATATCGAAAAGATCGAGGCAGGCCCAAAAGGCGCGGTGCTGACATTTCGCGAAAACAAGTTCGACAACCCGGGCGGGCTGGTAGAGTTTATCTCCCGCGCGCCCGGCTCAACGAAGCTGCGCGGTGATCACAAGCTGGTGCACAGCCGCAGCTGGCAGCATCCGGAGGATCGATTAAAAGGAGTTCTCTGGCTGGCGCAAAATCTCGCGAAGATCGCCAAAGCCACCAACTGAGTTATTCAGGCGCATCCGAAGAGTTTTCGGCTTCATCTGCGATTTTGTCAAACGCGGCGAGAAAGGCCGCAGGATCCTGAGCCCCCGAGACAGCATATTTGTCATTTAGGATAAAGAAGGGGACACCAGACACACCCATCTGGCGGGCTCGCATATCCTCTTGACTTACCAACTCACGATCAGCGCCATTTTCAAGCAGCTCCGCGACCAATGTCTTGTCCATGCCGGCCTCTTCCGCGGCGTCAATCAAAACAGCATGGTCCCCGATGTCTTCGCCATCGATAAAAAATCGGCGGAACAGAATTTCAACAAGCGCATCCTGACATCCGGCAGAACTCGCCCAGCGGATCAACCGATGCGAGTCGAGCGTGTTCGGGCTTCGTTCAATTTTTGAAAAATTAAAAGGAATATCAACATCTTGTCCCGCGACCTTTATGTTTTCATAAAGCTCCTTTGCACGTTCGGGGCTTCCAAATTTTCGGGCGGTGAATTCTTTCCGGTCCGCACCACCTTCGGGCATGTCGGGATGGAGCTGAAAGGGGTGCCAATTGATCTCCGCCTCAAGATCGGGACGTGCAGCAAGGGCGGCTTCTAGTTTCCGTTTGCCGATAAAACACCAAGGGCACACGGTATCGGAGACAATATCTATTTTCATACCCTGACTATAGGGCGACCGATAGGTCCATTCAAGGGGCAATTGGAACGATCGGTCCAATATGTGGATATTACGCGGCTTTTTCCTCGCTTAGGCCCGCGGACAATCCACGCTCAACGACATCTTCTATATTGTCGTTGGGCATAACTTCTGCAAGCCCAACACGCGTTTCCACGCGGATCGGATTCGTGAGCTGCGGGAGCGCAAATTCAGTCGCACGCAGCACTCCTTCCACTCGCTTGAGGGCGATAAGGGCCTCTACCTTCCGGGTACCGGGAAGGGCAACCAAGAAATGTCCGGGTCGGAGATGACTACAAAAGTCCTCTCCCCTGACAAGATTGGAAAGGGCCGATCCGATCTGCCGAAGAAGCTGATCCGCGGAAGGATATCCATGCTGCTCCCTTACGCCATCAAGGTTCTCAATCATGATGGTCGCCACGCTCAGGACTTTGTGCTGAGCCGCATGATCCTGAAACATAACAGGCAGATGCGTCCGCATAAAACCACTGGAATAGAGGTCTGTCGGGCCATCCGCGACGGGATGTGGCTTGGCGACCCTGAATAATTTCTGGATGGCAAACCGATACCGATATTGTTGTATTTGCAGAGCGACCCTGTTAATCAACGCATCCATTTCCGTCTCATGAAGGATAACGTCTGACACGCCGTGAACAAAGGCGGCGCGGCGGTTCTCTGCTTCCTCCAGAACCATCAATACAGGCAGGTTATAAAGCTTTGTGTCCGCCCGAATATCATTGCACAGCCGGAGATTACTATCCCCATGACCAACACCGGAGAGGATAACGGCGTCAAAATTCTTTGACCGGAGATCCTCAATCGCCATTTCCGGATTTTTACAGATATGGATATTGGTTCGCGTATCGAGCCGCAGGAGAATATTACCCAACACAACCGTTTTGTTGCCGACGATCAGGATGTTGGCCTCTCCGATATCCGTTTCAGGGGCAGTAACGGTCGATAGATCAACGCCATAACTTTCAGTGATCGCAAAACGCCGCGCAAGTTCCTGCTCCATCGTTTCCAGCCGCACAAGAGAGGCCACACGTTTGATCAATTCAAGATCGCAAAAGCCCGGAGAGATGGTCTGTATCCGGCATTTAAAGTCCGCAGGTCCAATCAATAAGGTAGGAAAAGAGTTTTCGACCGCCATTTTGGCAATATCCCTCACATTCACGTTGGCGGCATTGTTTTCACCATCGATCAGAATAAGGTCAAACGATTGATCTCCAAATTCCTGCTCAAACATCTCCAAAAATGACAGACGTGTAATGCGGTACCCTGCCTCAATCAGGCAGGGTTCTATGTTATTTGCCGAGCTGTCTGAGACAACCAGAAGATTTGCGGCGTAACGCATACTCATTTTCTCCAAAAAATACGAGCGGACAGTTTGACACGAAATTTCTTAAAATAACGTGAGTTTCCCCCAAATTCCGCCAACCCCGCCGGATGCACCGCCAGATAAGCAAATGGAACCTTGATTTTGCGCTTGGGACGGGAAATCATATGGTTGGGGGAAACAAAAAGAACAAATGCAAATCAGGAGATATTTTGTATGACATCGCCGCATAATCTTGAAGGGAAGCACGCGCTTGTAACAGGCGCTTCGTCCGGCCTGGGCCGACAGTTTGCGCTAACGCTTGCACAGGCTGGCGCAAAAGTGACTGTTGCCGCCCGACGGACAGAGAGGCTGGAAGCGCTGGCGGCGGAAATTGCGGCGTTTGATGGGCGGGCATTGCCGGTGCGGATGGATGTGACCGATGTCGCGAGCATACAGGAGGCCATTCATGTTGCGGAAACAGAACTCGGCCCCCTAGATATTCTCGTAAATAATTCCGGTGTCAGCGCTCAGTGTCGGGCCGAAAATGTCACCGAGGAAGATTTTGATTATGTCATGGATACCAATGGGAAAGGGGCTTTCTTTGTCGCGCAGGCCGTTGGGCAAAGCATGATCCGTCATGGTCAGGGTGGCAAGATCATCAACATCGCCTCGGTCGCCGCCTCAAGAGTGCTCAAACAGAGCGTCACCTATTGTATGTCTAAGGCGGCGGTGGCCCATATGACCCGCGCGCTTGCCGATGAATGGGGCCGATATAAAATCCAGGTCAATTGCCTGAACCCGGGTTATATTGTGACGGAACTTAACCGCGATTATTGGGAAACAGAGTCGGGCAAGCGCCTCACTTCCAAGCTGCCGGGACGCCGGGTCGGCAATCCGGCCGACCTTGACGGGGCGCTATTGCTGCTTGCCGGGGCCGGTTCCGATTTTATGACAGGCTCTGTAATCGCTGTGGACGATGGCATGACCGCACAAGGCTTCTAGGAAGACTGTATGACGGAATTCAGCGGAATAATCGCCGGAGGAGGGCTGGTCGGATTGACCCTTGCGCTTGCCCTTCATCAAAAGGGAATAAAGGCGCGCGTTTTTGAGGCTGTAAAAGAAATCAAACCTTTAGGGGTCGGAGTTAATCTCCTGCCTCACTCCGTTCAGAATCTCGTAAATCTGGGGCTGCTGGACGAGATCGAGAAAGTTGCCATCAAAACATCAAGCCTCGCCTATTATACGCAGGACGGAAAAACCATCTGGCGCGAAGCTCGCGGGCTGAATGCGGGCTATGACGTCCCGCAATTCTCCATTCATCGCGGCGATTTTCATATGATTCTGCTTAACGCAGTACGGGAACGTCTGGGCCCAGAAAATGTCATCACGGGACATCACTTTACTCATTTCGAGCAGGACGGGGAGGGTGTCACCGCCCATTTCACCGACCGCCATACGAGAGACGAGGTCGGCTGTGCCCAAGGTGATTTCCTCGTCGGCGCGGACGGCATCAATTCCCGTTTGCGCGAGATATTCTATCCCAATGAGGGCCCGCCAAAATATTCCGGGCAGATGCTCTGGCGCGGCGTGACGGAGATGGAACCCTTTCTCGACGGGCGCTCCATGTTCATGGCCGGACATAATGATCTCAAGCTGGTGGCCTATCCGATCCGCGCGGAAAGTGCCACACGCGGCAAATCCTATATCAACTGGATCGCGGAACGGCTTATCCCCTCCGATCTGGCCGCACGCGCCGCAGACTGGAACGAGAGAGGCCGGCTTGAAGACTTCAAACCTTATTTCGCGGACTGGAATCTCGGCTGGCTGGATATCGACAAGCTGTTTGAGAACGCCCTTTCGATCCATAAATTTCCGATGGTTGACCGCGACCCGCTCCCTAAATGGTCCTTTGGCCGGGTGACCCTGATGGGGGATGCCGCCCACGCCATGTATCCAAACGGCTCCAATGGCGTCTCTCAGGGGGTGCTGGATGCAATGACGTTCGCCGACTTGCTCGCGAAGGCATCAGACGTAGAAACGGCGCTCACCGCCTATGAAGAGGCGCGGCGGGAGGCAACCGCGAAAATCTCCCTCGCCAATCGCCAAACAGGACCGGAATTGGTCATGCAGATGGTCAAGGATCAATGTCCGGGCAGTTGCGGGGCGACCCATAGCTGCATTCCAAAGGAAATACTGGAAGAAGTTGCAACCGCCTATAAAAAGCTCGCAGGATTTGACAAGCAAACCCTGAAAGCCACGAAGTAGCGTTTACATCCCGTTCTTGTAGAGCTTTAGGTTCTGTACCTTCTCACGGACCGGCTGTATCGCTTGTGCTGTTTCAATCAGAAATTCCAGTCCGTAGTTGAGACGCGCGGTAAGGATCTCATCCAACGCACTCGGCGGAGTGCTCATAAACAATCCCTCCACCTGACGGAGGATCATGTGATCAGGCATCCACCAGAGGAAATTGTTCTTGTAACCACTCATGCGAAGCTCAGCGACAGGGTAGGCACCGCCCATGCCCGAGCTCACCCCGATGAGTTGCGCGGGTTTATGAGCCAATTCCCCGCCATCACACATAAGGAGAAAATTCTTGAGGTGCGGCGGCACCATGCCCGCCCATTCCGGACTGATGACGACAAATCCATGGCATGATTTCAGGCGGTCAGAAATAGGCTTCCAGAACGCCTTGAGATCGCTACCACTTTCCCATTTTTCCTCACTCCAGAGCGGAATATCAAGATCGCGCAGCGAAAAATACTCAACTTCTATATTTGCATTAAAATTATCAACCAGAGAATTGATATATTTACCAATTCTTCCAGATTCTGATTTCTTTCGGATGCTGCCGACAATGATACCTATTTTTACTTCCGACATAAGTTATCATTCCTTAAAACATCTGGTATTGCATTTCATCATTTTCCCACCGGAGGGTCACCTTGGGCCGAAGGGCACGAGCCAGTTCCAAAGCTCCCGTCCAATATAAATGTTACAATGCAAAGTTTTTACCGGCAATAGATGATCCTCAACCGAGAGTAAACCGCGCGCCTAATCCGAACTGGAGAAAAGACCGCGTGTCCGGTTTGCAAAAGCGACGAGGGATAGCATCACCGGCACTTCCACCAGAACCCCGACGACGGTCGCAAGCGCCGCACCGGAATTCAAGCCGAAAAGACTGATGGCCACGGCAACGGCAAGTTCAAAGAAATTCGACGTTCCGATGAGAGCGCAAGGCGCTGCGACATTAAACGGAACACGCCACACCCAGGCGGCACCATAGGCGAGGGCGAAAATGCCATAGGATTGAATGACCAGTGGCACCGCAATTAACAGGATCAGGAGGGGCCGCTCCAATATAACCTGCCCTTGGAACCCAAACAATAGAACCACCGTCGCCAACAATCCTAAAACCGAAAATGGTTTCACCTTTGCCGTAAACTGATCAACCCGCGTCGAGGCCGTGGGAGACGATTTCGATCCGGTCAACAGATGTCGCGTGATAGCCCCTGCAAGTAGCGGGATCACCACATAGAGCGCGACGGAAAGGATCAACGTCTGCCAAGGCACAACGATATCGGTAATGCCGAGCAAAAAGGCGACTATCGGCGCAAAAGCAAAAATCATGATCACATCATTAACGGAGACCTGCACAAGAGTGTAGGTCGCATCGCCCTTTGTGAGTTGGGACCAAACGAACACCATGGCCGTGCAGGGCGCCGCACCGAGAAGGATCAGGCCCGCAATATAGCCCTGCGCATCTTCTGGTGCGATCAAGTCTGCAAATACATACTCAAAAAAAAGCACACCAAGCGCCGCCATGGTGAAAGGCTTGATCAGCCAGTTGACCACTATCGTCAGGATTAATCCTTTAGGACGGTCGCCAATATGTTTCAGGCTGGCGAAATCCACTCCGACCATCATCGGATAGACCATAGCCCAGATCAGGACGGCAACGACAAAGTTGACGGACGCATATTCAAACAAGGCAATGGTCTCAAACAGGGCCGGGAACAGGTTCCCCAAAAGCAGACCGGAAATTATACAGAGAGCAACCCAAATGGAGAGCCATTTTTCAAAAAACCCGATGCTAGCTTCTACCGTTTTGTCCTTGCTGAGGTGTTCTTCTAAATTTTCTTGGGACAAGTATTACTTCCTTAAAATAATAGGTTGGGAACTATAACTTAAGAATCCACTTTATCGGTCTGCGTTCCAATCACATCAAGATGTTTCTGTAGAGACAACCGGTCAAGACTTGCAATCGGCAGGCTAGTGAAGATCGATATTCTGTTGTTTAGCATCCGGTAAGTGTCCATAAGGGCGAGGTTAATCTCCGCCTCGGTTCCATTGGCCGCCTTTGGATCGGGCACCCCCCAATGGGCCGACATCGGCTGACCCGGCCAGACAGGGCAAACCTCTCCAGCTGCGTTATCACAAACTGTAAAGACGAAATCCATTTCCGGCGCATCAAGACCTGCAAATTCATCCCAGGATTTTGATCTCGCAATGCCCGTATCGTGGTTGAGCTGTTTCAACAGCGCAATTGTACGGGGATTCACTCGTCCCTTCGGCGTGGAGCCCGCCGAGAATGCCTTGAATTTTCCCTGTCCGATCCGGTTCATAATGGCTTCCGCGATTATGGACCGTGTAGAATTGCCGGTGCAGAGAAACAAAACGTTGTAAACCGCTTCAGTCATTATAATCACCTAATGTTATGAACAGCTTATTTCATCAAATACACCTTCACAGATTTCCGGCCGCCCGTTACAGCAGTCATCCATCAGAAAGGAAAGCAATCCGCGCATGGCATCATAATCCGCAAAATACCGGACCGTTCTGCCCTGACGTTCATTCTTGATCAATCCGGCATTCATCAGGATCGACAGGTTCGTCGACATTGTGTTCTGCCGAACATTAAGGCTTTCACCGATTTCACCCGCGAGCATCCCTTCGAACCCCGCCTTGACGAGCAGGCGGAAGACATCAAGCCGTGTTTTCTGGCTTAAAGCCGCGAGGGCGCGTAATGTAGTATTTTCATCCATATATCTTGAATACTAGATATTTTTTATTCGCGCAAGGTAATTTTTGTTACATTTCTGGGTAACCAGAATTCGATTGCATTTCAGTTAGCCACTTTGCAAAATTTCCAGCAACTCTATATTGAATTATAGGGCAAATAAATTCTGTGATAGGGATAGAGCCATGGTGGACAACGACGATATCAAGACGGGCTTTGCATCACCTCCCTGCTATGCGCATGAGCTTGAGCTATATGACAACGGATATATGGGTATTGATACGCAGGCGGCCCTTGATGTCGCGCGCTGGCGCAAGGCCAAGCGCGAAGAACTGATTGCCGCCCGTTTAAAATTTTCCGTAAAAGACCGCCGCGCATTGGCTGAGGACATTACCGAAGAACTAGAAAGGATTATTTCCCCAAAAGCCGGCATGATCATCAGTCTGTACTGGCCGATGAAGGCGGAGTTTGACCTACGCGGCCAAATGAAGAAATGGGTGGAGCAGGGGGTCCGCATCGCCCTTCCCGTTGTAACAGTCAAGGCGCAGCCGATGATTTTCCGCGAATGGACGCCGGACGCTGAGATGGAGCCCGGAATCTGGCAAATCCCGACCCCTGTCAATACAGACGAGGTGACACCTCATGTGGTTATTGCGCCGCTGGTGGGGTTCGATAAGGACTGTTACCGGCTCGGTTATGGCGGCGGATATTTCGACCGGACCTTGGCGGCGCTAAAGCCGCGCCCTAGGGTGATCGGCATCGGTTACCCGGACAGCCAGCTATCTAGCATATTCCCTCAGCCATATGATATCCCGATGGATATGATTGTGACAGGGCGGGGCGAAGTGATGAGCTGCGAACACTAAGCTGAAGTACCATTGGGCCAAGCACCCGGCACTGACGTTGCCAGCCAATGAGTCAGGGCGGCATTGACCTGCCTTGGTTTTTCCTGCGCCATCCAGTGACCGCATTTGATATTCCGGATGGTGAGGTCGCTGCAATATTTCTTCATTGGCTCCGTCAAGGGCGAGCGGACGCATTCACATGTATAGTCATATTCCGCGAGGAGGAAGAGCGTCGGCAAATCGATATACCCCTCGTTCAATGCCGTCGCGGCATAGTCGGCGTTTGCCACATTATTCATATAGTAAGAATCAGGACCGAAAAAACCATTACGAACAAGGCCTTCTGCATAGATCTTGAGTTCCTCTTCGCTCAATACATCGTCATCGCGCGGGAGGTCGGGTGCTTCCTCCGCACCGCCATACCATCCGCCTTGTTTTCTCACAAACGCGGTGAGGGAAGGTTTATCGGTAAATCCGGGTTTGCCTTTACGCAAAAGAGCCTTCATCGAGTTATAAGGATTGGCATCGAAGACAGCGCAGGCACGAGCAAAATTCTCTTCATAGAAACGGATATACTCCCATTGCCCTGCCGGAAATTCCTCCTCCGGATAGAGTTCCCGGTCAATCATGGGAAGGATGGCATCCCAGCCCCTCTCCAGGCATCCATAAGGAACGCATAGATTGGCAACCGCGTGGCATCTATCCGGATGATGGCTCGCAATATTCCATACCGTCGGGCTTCCCCAGTCATGGCCCACCCAGACCGCCTTTTCATGGCCGAGGTTATCCAGTAACTCAATCATATCCGTGACGACCTCTTCCTGCGCATAGGCGCCGTGCTCATCATAAATGCCGGAACGGCCATAGCCCCGCATATCCGGCGCGATTCCCCGGAACCCAAGGCTTGCCATTGCGGGCAGTTGATGCCGCCAACTCAACGATAATTCCGGCCAGCCATGTACAAAAATGATAAGGGGCCCATCCTCTGGTCCGGCAGAAAGGTAAAACGTCGTATGCCGTGCGGTCTTGATGGCGTTTTCGGTGATTGTCATGATATTCATGGATTTCCCCAAATAGTAAGCTCGACGCGAATATTAAGTCTGATCCTACCACCCGCGAGACACCACCTGTCAACGACCCTCTCTGCCCGACTTAGGATCCATGGCTTTTTCCCACCTTGACCGCACTCGGATGATGTGAAAAAGTCTTTGAAACATACTTAAAAATGACAATAAGGTGAGGGGTATCTATATGTGCGATTTTCCGAGGAAACCTTCACCTGGAATTACCTTCACTCGGCGCCACCTCCTGAAGGCTGGCGCCTTTGCGGCCATAACGCCTTTCAGTATGTCGCACGCCTTCGCGGCAGGGGACGTTCCCGCGGCCAACGCCATTCCGCCGTCACTCGCTTTATCACGACTTGTGGAAGGCAATATCCGATATGCAGAGAACAGGCCGAATGAGCGAGATTTCTCCGCGGGACGCGCCACGCGGGCAAAATCGCAATTCCCGATTGCCGCCATCCTGAGTTGCGCAGATTCACGCGTCGCACCGGAGCTTCTCTTCGATCAGAATCCAGGCGATCTTTTCGTCATGCGGGTTGCGGGGAACGTCATGAGCACCAACTTGCTGGCCTCCCTTGAATATGGCGTCAAGTTTCTGGGCACACCGTTGGTTATGGTGCTCGGGCATTCCAATTGTGGGGCGGTCAGCGCCGCAATTAACGTCCTCAGGGATAATGCGGAGCTTCCGGGCCATTTACCAGAATTGATCTCGTCTATCAAACCGGCGGTTGCCGAAGCCAAAACAAAAAAACCGGATGACCTGCTGAAAAGTGCCATTGCGGAAAATGTCCGGATGCAGGTGGCCCAACTTAAAAAATCAACACCTATTGTCGACAGATACTACGCGGACCGGAAAATCGATATCGTCGGAGCCGTTTATGATCTAAAGACGGGACAAATTGGCCTTATCTAGTAATCGGCCGAATGCGCAGTTTCTGTTATTGAGGCCGAAGCTGATATAAAATAGCTTTGCTTTGCTGGATTGGAGGTTGTAATCGGACCATGATGCTCAGTCGACCGCCCAGGCCCAACCTGACGCCGTTCGTAGATCTTCTATGGGCATCAGATGACGCCGTCCCGTCCAATCCAAAGGCATCCGCGAAAGAAATTGTACTTCCGACCGGCGCGACCCATATAGTTTTTCGCCTCGGGGAGACGCCACTGCAACTCTATGCTGCTCCTGATGATACAACGGCTCAGGATATCGGAAATGCCCTGATCGGTGGCCCGCGCGCAGGCTCCTACATCAAGGCCACCTCAAACCGCGAGCCCACGGTCGGCATCATGCTGCGACCCGGCGCGGCAGAGCTTATGCTGGGTGTCTCGGCCCTTGATCTCGCAGAACGGCATACAAGGATAGACGATATCTGGTCGCACGCGCAGATTGATGAAATCCGGACCCGGTTGCAGGAAACGCTAAATCTCGAAGAGCGCCTGTCAATTATTGAGGGATATCTCTTGATCCGCCTGCCGCGGATGCAAGGCATTCATCCGCTAATTATGCATTCGCTGGAGCAATTCCGCCTGTCATCCCCAGTTGGGAAGGTTGTTGAGAAAAGTGGCTTCAGCCATCGTTATTTTACCAAGCTCTTTACAGAGACGGTAGGCCTCCGGCCCAAAACATACTGTCGCGTCTTGCGTTTTGGCCGCATCCTGGATCGAATACAGTCAGAACCCAACATCGGCTGGGCCGCTCTCGCCATTGACGAGGGATATGCCGATCAAGCGCATTTGAACCGGGATTTTCAGGCATTTACCTCCCTCACGCCGGGCGCCTATCGCAAAGCCGCCCCAACGGCTCCCCGCCATATTCCCTTGCCCTGACGGAGCGCCGTAGGCAGGTCAAAAATATTCAATACTGCGAAACCTACTTACAGCATAGTTGGCAGGAAAATTACAGAAAGTCAGGAGGCCCCTTATGTCAATTCATGAAGTCTATATCTACCTGCGCGCCAGGAATGCCGAAAAAGCTATTGCCTTTTACAAAGATGTTTTCGGCGCAACCGAGAAATTCCGCCTTGTTGAGCCGGGCGGACGGATCGGCCATATCGAGTTATCGCTCGGCAATACAGTGATTATGCTGTCCGACGAATTTCCCGAATTCGATATCCATGCACCAAGCACGGAGGCGCCGAACGGTGTATCGATACATCTTCATGTCGATGATGCGGACGCGCTTATCTCTAAATGCGCCGCCGCAGGTGCAACTGTGATCCGCGAGGCCGCAGACGCCTTTTATGGGGAGCGTTCCGGCACGATCCGGGATCCCTTCGGCCATAACTGGATTATCGGTCATTCAATTGAAGAGGTTGAACCGGAAGAAATGCAGCGCCGCTATGATGCGATGGGGGGCTAGGCGCCGCAAGCTTGGCTAATCCGCGTGTTTTGCCTTGCTGTCTAACGGGACCTGATCCCGATCATTCATACCATAGTCGCGAATGACACTGGCAATACGTATTCGATAGTCCTTGAATACCTCTGCGCGTCCTATGGTCTGGGCATTGCGATGCGCCGATATGTTACGCCATTGCTCTATTGCCGCTTCATCGCGAAAGAAAGAGATGGAAAGAATTTTTGACTCATCCGTCAGGCTTTGAAATCGCTCGACCGAGATAAAGCCGTCTATTTCTTCCAGCGTCGGGCGCAGGCTTGCCGCAATATCCAGGTACTGCTGTTTATGCTCTTTATGCGGATACACTTCAAATATGACAGCAATCATAATTCGCAACCTTTCTAAGACTAATGCAGAATACGAAACCACTGTGAGAGGGCGCAAGTCATAAAAAATAACCTCAAAACGGGTTAGCCCGAAAATACTTCCTAATAGGGAAACAGGATGCGAGTATTTTAAGTGATATTCGCTTCATCCTTCGACAAAACATTAGTTTGGCGAAAGGGTTACTGGTATGAAAGCAATATATTCGAATAAAATGGAAAATAGAACATGAGTGAACAACCTGTCAGCCGGCTCGCCCCCCTTCAACCCGAAGAAATGACACCGCAGCAAAAAGTCGTTTATGAGGATATAATGGCGGGCCCCAGAGGGAGCATGAAGGGGCCATTCAATGCATGGCTGCGTAGTCCTGCTCTCATCGATCCAGCACAGAAGCTGGGTGAGTTTTGCCGCTTCAGGACCAGCCTTGGTGCCCGTCTTTCAGAAATTGCAATCCTTGTTACCGCTCGAAAATTCAAATGCCAGGTCGAATGGTTCCTTCATGCAAGGCTCGCAATTGAGGCAGGACACAGCCAAGCGACCATTGATACGCTAAAGGCAGGAAACCGTCCTGATTTTTCATCGGTGCCCGGCGGCGATACAGACAAGGAAAACATGGTCTATGACTATTCCGTCGCTTTGGTTAGGGATGGCCGAGTCGACGACGAAACTCATACCCGTGCTATTAATCTATTTGGAGAGCAAGGGGTAGTCGAACTCGTGGGGATTATCGGTTATTATCATCTTGTATCCCTGACCCTCAACGCGTTTAACGTCCCGCTGCCTGAAACTGGCGAACTGCCTTTTCCAGAATAGCAGGGTACACAATTAACCTAGCGTTGGAAACTTGGTGTCGAGCCGCACTTGGTAGACGTTAAATTTACTCTTGTTACCTTACCAAATCAGAAACTGTTGTTATGAGTTGTTTTATATCCAAGGGTTTCGCAAGGGACGCGTCCGCTCCAAGTTTATTCGCCATTTCCAGAAAAGAATTTTCTAAAAATTCACCACTCCCCGATATTACCAGAACCTTTATATCGGGGCAGGATTTTTTTAACTCCATCAAGGTTTCCAGGCCGTCTTTATCCGGCATCAAAATGTCTGTAATCACGACATCAACATGTTCTGTTTGAGCAATTTCAACACCCTCCACACCCGACGGAGCCGAAACAACGTCAAAGCCGCTTTCAGTAAGCGCGTCCTCCAAAAGCAATCTAACCGCGTCATCATCATCGATAATTAATATAGCAGGCATTCAGTCCCCCTGTATCGTGCCGCTCATTCTACTCGACTATCCTGATTGGATAATATGCTATTTCCTACATAAAGGGTATTTGAAATGTGCTTGCTGGAATACCTCAAGACAATATTAACCAACTGAATTGATAATGCAGAGTTCGAATGGGCAAAAGCTAGATAGATACCCGGTCAACCTGACCGCAACATTTATAAAATGAGTAAGGCCGCAAAATGACGATATTTGCGAATAAGCATGAAGAAGAGTCAGAGCGCCTTAAAACGCTAAGGCGTTTTGCCATTCTCGATACCCAGCCTGAAAAATGTTTTGACGATATTACCAAATTGGCCGCAAAGCAGTTTCAAGTCCCTGTTGCTCTTGTTTCACTCGTTGACGAAAACCGTCAATGGTTTAAGTCCAGAATTGGGCTCCAGGAGACAGAGGCAGAAATCGATCGTGATGTTGCGTTTTGTGGACATGCCGTATTGCAGGAAGATGTTTTGGTTATTCCAAACGCTTTCGAAGACGAGCGTTTTCGTGATAACCCACTTGTTGTCGATGAACCAAAAATAAGGTTTTATGCCGGCGCCCCGTTAAAGGCTGCGAATGGCCACAAGATAGGGACTTTATGTCTTCTTGATTATAAGCCGAGGCCGCCTCTCACTGATCAGGAAAAGACACTCCTTCAGGGACTCGCTGATATCGTTATCGGCGCGTTTGAGATGCGACTAGCCACAGGTGTCGTAAAATCCGAGATAGAAAGCAGGGTCAATGCTGAAATAAAACTCGAAGCCACTCAGAAGCAGATGCAGCTATTTATTGAACATGCCCCGGCGGCAATCGCAATGGTTGACAAGGATATGAGTTACATCATGGCCAGCCAGAGATGGTCCAGTATCTACGATCTCGAAGAAGAGACAATCATTGGCAAATCTCACTATGACGTTATTCCAGACGTACCAGATTTCTGGAAGGAAGATCATCGGCGGTGCCTTGCGGGAGAAATCATCAAGCATGAAGACGACTGTTTTAAACGTAAGGACGGATCAATAGAATGGACGCGACGGGAATTGCATCCCTGGCATAATTCAGAGGGAGAAATTGGCGGCATCATCCTGTTTAATGAAGTGATCACTGAACAGAAAAAAACAGCGGATATACTTCAGCGCAATACTACTTTCCTCGATACTGTTCTTGAGAATATTCAAGAGGGTATAGTGGCCTGTGACGCCGACGGCTATCTTTCACTATTCAATTCGGCCGCGCGAAGTTTCCATGGCTTGGATAAAAAATCGATACCGCCTGAAGAATGGGGTGAACATTATGATCTCTTCCAGGCAGATGGAGAGACGCCCCTTGAAAAAGAACAAATCCCTTTGTTTCGCGCATTTAATGGTGAGCGTGTAGAAAACGCCGAGATGGTTATTGCGCCAAAAGGCCTGTTGCCACGACATATAGTCGCGAAAGGTCAGGCCCTGTTTGATGATAACAATAACAAGCTGGGAGCTGTGGTGTCGATGCAGGATGTTACCCAGCAACGGATTGCTGAAGCTCAATTCAGACAGGCGCAAAAAATGGAAGCCGTTGGACAACTGACCGGAGGATTGGCTCATGATTTTAATAATCTGCTCACAGTCATTCTGGGCAATTTACAGCTCCTTGAAGGTGCATTAGATGCCGATCAGAAAAATGCCCGCAGAGCTAAATCTGCCGCAGACGCAGCTCAGAAAGGAGCTCAGCTGACCAAAAGGCTTCTCGCGTTTTCGCGTAAGCAGGCGTTAGAGACCGAGGTGCTTAATATAAACGATCTGGTGTTTGGCCTGGAGGATTTGTTGGGGCGCACTCTTGGTGAAATGATTGACCTGGAAATATCTATTGATGAAAATCTATGGCTAGTGGATTTGGATAAACACCAGTTAGAATCCGCCATTCTCAATCTCTGTGTTAATGCTCGCGACGCAATGGGGGGAGCGGGGAAACTCACAATTGAGACAAAGAACGTAACTTTCACCAAAAAGCCAGCGAATACTAAATATAACATGCAAGTTGGAGATTTTGTTTTGATCGAGGTTACCGATACGGGAACCGGTATCGAAAAATCTGCGTTGGAAAAAGTATTCGAACCCTTCTTTACAACTAAGGAAGTAGGTGAGGGAACCGGCCTTGGATTGAGCATGGTATATGGATTTACGAAACAGTCCGATGGCCATGTTTACATCTATTCTGAGGTTGATGTTGGTACAAGCGTGAAGATGTATTTCCCAAGAAGCGGTGCGTTGATGACGGGGTGCGATCTTGAAACAGACGTCGACACCATAAATGTGGGAGGCAGGGAGCGCATTTTGGTCGTAGAGGACGATGAGGATGTAAGAGCTATCAGCACTGCAATGCTGGAAGACTTGGGATACGACGTATGTGAGGCAGAAAATGGAGTATCGGCGCTTCAACTTCTGCAAACTTCTGAACAATCCTTTGATCTGCTGTTTACCGATATCGTCATGCCAGGGGGTATTTCGGGCCCGCAATTGGCGAAAAAGGCCACAGCGCTATTCCCGACGATCAAGGTGCTCTTTACCTCCGGATTTTCTGAAGCCGCGGTTCTTCGAGATAATGAAATCAGTCAATCTAAAAATCTGATTAGCAAACCTTTTCAACTGGATGATCTGGCCAAAATGGTGAGGGCTCTGCTTGATCCGCCGTCAAAATTTTTGGAAGTTAGTGGACTTGATGGACAGTAAAATTCTCATTATCGATGACGACATTGCCGTCAGCAGCCTATCAAGGATGTTACCGAAGAGGTAGGGTTTGAGGTTATTGTCACCCATTGTGCCGAGGGCGTAGAAAATAAGACCGGCTCTTCTTTCATCAATCAATCGGGTGCAAAAAATATCAAGGGTACTGTTTCCATAAACCTATGCCCGCTGAAGAGTTTACAAAGATTCTAATGCATTCAAAGGAAACCGAATTGGTTTAGTTGCATCTGAGATTTACTCTTATTCGCCGTCGCATTTTGAGTTCAAAGGAAGTGCAACTGCCATCCGCGTTTTATATAATTAGCAACAATTAGCGGGAATTAAAAATTCGACCTGAAGGAATTGTGGCGGAGAGTCGGGGATACCGTCGTGTTTTTTCAGATGTAATTATTTCAAGGAGTTAGGGCAACACTGCCTCCTTGAATCGGTTAATCCTATACAGTCCGGTGGGTTTTCAATTGATTGCAAACTGCTAATTTATGCCGTTTTACTTATTGCTACATTCGCTTGGTAAGGGCTATCAAACAATTAAATTTGTTGAGCGAAATACGGTGATTTTTTTAAGTAAGTCGTTGATTATTTGCACTTTCCTGACCAAAAATATGAGCAACTTAGATCATTAAGTTTGCCAAGGATATCTTCGTATGAATATATTATCATGAATGGAGTTGGCTTTGACGCCTTCCATACGAAAATATTAGAAGGGGAGGCGCGGTATGAAAGTTCCCGCGGCTGGGGCGGTAATGTCAGGTCAGTCCTTCGCTACTTTGAGCGGAAGACAAGGACGCATTGGAGAGTTACTTGGGGCAGGCGGACAGGGCGAAGTCTACCATGTCGTTGTTGATGGTCTGCCTTTTGCCCTGAAGTGGTATCACCAACACTACACAGAAATTGATACAGGATTAAGGTTGCGGCTGGAACGTGGCGTTAGACGGGGCGCCCCGACAACTGATTTTCTTTGGCCCCTTGACCTTGTCGAAGTCCCCGGGAATAGTAGCTTTGGTTATATTATGCCGTTGCGGAAAAGCGACTTCAGAGGCATTCGCGACCTGATCTCGCCGCCACCACATCGTCTAGAGTTAACTCTTGCCAGCCGAATTATTCTTTGCCAACAACTTGCCCATAGTTTCTTTGAACTGCATGCTGCAGGTTTCTGTTATCAGGATATAAATTTTGGCAATATATTTGTTAATCCAGATACGGCGCGTATTCTCATCTGCGATAATGACAATGTAAATATAGATGGTGCCGACGCGAGTATTTATGGCACACGAAAATTTATGGCGCCGGAAGTCGTTCGCCGAGAATCCTTGCCAAACAGCCGCACCGATCTGTTTTCAATGGCTGTTTTGTTTTTCTATTCCATTTTCGGATGGCACCCGCTTGACGGTCGCAGAGAAAACGATATCAGTGTCTTGAATCCTGAGTTAGAAATGTCTCTTTATGGCACCAATCCTATTTTCCTGTTTGATCCAGATACAGATGAAAACGGGCCCGTTGACGGTGTGCATGACTGGATTGTTGCACGGTGGCAAAGCCTGCCTCATACTTTGCGGCAGCTATTTATTCGCTCATTTACGGTCGGGCTTCACGACCCATCTTTGCGGGTGCTTGAAACGGAATGGATGAATATCTTAAACCTCATTCCAGGTTCAATTCATATCTGTCACGATTGCAGTTTTGAACATGTCATATCAATAGAACTAAAAAAACCCACCGCACCTAGTGAATGCCTTTGTTGCGGAGAAGCCCCGGAATATTCTCCTATTTTATTACTTGGATCTCGCATCATTGTCTTGAATATTGGGCAAGAAATCCGCGCCGAACACCTAGATAGTGCCGATGATGCGACCACTATTATGGCAAAAGTTGAATCTCACCCCACTCGGGCTAATTTAATAGGGCTTCGCAATTTGACCAACGCACCATGGCGGGTATCCCTTCCCGAGGGAACGTCGCATATCGTCCCTTCAGGACAAGCCGTCCGTATTGCGCCTGGTACCACCATTGAATTTGGTAAATCCATCGGCACCATATCTGATGTAAATATGCTGGAGCCTACTTCATGAGTTTTGATTGCCCTGACTGGAAGATAGCTGGCGCCTCAGTACGAGGAGCTGCGCATTCTCGTTCCGGCCGTCCTAATCAAGATGCCGTCATGTTTCTGCCCGATACAGGGATCGGGACCCGAATTGTCGCCGCGGTTTCGGACGGTCATGGATCCGCACCATATTTTCGCTCGTCGACTGGTGCCAGACTTGCAACTCAGGGAGCCGCGGACATATTAGCATGGCATCTCGACACGCCAGACGAGGACGAAATAGAGGGGGCGCTGGTCGGTGAAATTATTTCCCACTGGCAAACATCGGTGATCGCTGATCTGGACACTAATCCTATTTCAGAAGAAGAAGGCCATTACCCTAGTCGTTCTGCATTTACACCTTATGGTACAACACTGATTACGGCTGCCGCGAATGAAAACATTGCAATTTTGCTGCAAATTGGGGATGGCGACTTACTACTCGGCTACGCTGACGGCAACATAGAGCGTCCACTACGTGACGACGTTGGTTTGCAAGGTGAAGAAACCTACTCTCTATGCCAAGATGATGCAGGCCAGTATTTTAGGATAGCCACAATGTGGAACCAAGGGGATCAACGTTGGCCTGACTTTTTACTTCTTGCAACTGATGGCGTCGCCAAATCGTTTCGCGATAACTCTGGTTTTGAAGAAGCCATAAAACATTTGCGCACACTTGCACATAACAATTGGGAAGAAACAATAGAAGCGCTTCCAGCCTGGCTGGAAGAAGTCTCCAGCAATGGCAGTGGGGATGACAGCACGATATGTATTGCCATCCGTACTGATACCGATATGCCCAGAAAGGACAAAGAATAATTATGGCCAAGAAAAAAAAGCCTGTTATGCCCACGGTTCCCCGTGATCATGACGAAGCAAGTTTTTCGGAACTGGTTCCATTTCGCTCCAAAAACATAAAAATATTCAAAAGCCCACTATTCTTGCTTACCATTCTGCTAGCCATTGGCGTGCCGTTTTTATTCGCTGCAATGGGCGGCGTTCTAGGAAATCCGGATGCTCAGCAGCGGTTCGGTACTTTGGTTACTATCAACCTGGTTATCTGCTTCTTCGTTGTCATGTTGTTTCAACTGATGATTTTCTTTTATTCCCGCACATCGCGACCCATCTGGACATATATGTTCCCGTTTGCCGCTGTTTGTGTGATCATGATGACCCCCCTGATTACGCCTTACTTCTTCGTTTTCCGTACAATTCTTCCGGGCAACATCGGCTCAGGACCAAATGCAAACTTTATCATGACATTCATCGGAATGTTCTTTGGCGCTGGCCTGATGGAAGAATTATTGAAAGCCACACCTATCCTATTCGGGGCATGGTGGACTCTCAAGGCCGACACCAAACCTAGTTTGAAAGAAAATATTTTCTGGAAGGTAATTCACGTGCGCGGGCCGCTGGACGGCGCACTTATGGGAATTTTTGCAGGCGGCGCCTTCACATTTATTGAAACCGGCACGCAATATGTTCCCAATATGGTCCAGAGTATTGCAAAGGAAACAGGTGATCTTTCGCTCGGCATGGCGGGCGGATTGCTACTTCTTATGCCTCGGGTGCTTGGTTCATTGGTCGGGCATATGGCCTATGCAGGCATTGCCGGATATTTCATTGGCCTTGCCGTTATTCGGCCAAAACAGATGTGGAAGTTAATGGCGATCGGTTGGCTTGCCGCCTCAATCATCCACGCATTATGGAACAGTGTTTCCGATATTTCGCCCATGTTACAGTATGTTATTGCGGGCATTTCCGCCGTCGGGCTGGTTGCTGCAATTTTAAAAGCTCGACACATTGAAGCAAAAGATGCGGGCCGTACTGCGGAAAGTTTCGGATCCATTGTTGTCGGAGATGACGACAAGCCAAAAGAAAGGCCGGTCACAACTGCGCCGCCGCCACCCGCGCAGGCCAAGGTAGCTCCGGCTCCGGCTCCAACTGCGGCACCGGCCGTCAATAAGGAAGAAATATTGATGCTTGATATAGAGGGGCTGCAAATTCCGCTCAGGGCAAATAGTGTTATCGATTTGGGGAATGAACCTGCACTCGACGGGCGTGGTGCCGGGGTTGCCGGTTCCATCGTGCCTCATCCCACCCGTGAGAACGTTATTGGGCTTCGAAATAGTGGCGCTGCCGCTTGGTCGGCAACTTTACGCGATGGCAGCAAGCAGATGATTGAAATCAATCAAAACATCCGCCTGGCGCCCGGCGTTACAATTGATTTCGGCAGTAACTTGATTGGCACTGTCGTGGGGCTGGGGTAGTAATGGCAAAAAAATTCTACTCGATCCCGCCGCAATCGCACGCCGGCAATTACAAATACTGCTAGCCATCGACTGCTCCGGATCGATGCAGGGCGACCGTATTGCCTCCTTGAATTACGCGATGCGAACTGCCTTGCCGGAGTTAAGAAATGTTGCGGCGGATAATCCTGAAGTCGACGTTAGAATGAGTGTATTGCGATTTTCATCCACTGCAGAATGGCAAATCGAAGCCCCGGAACCTGTAGAAAATATTCAATGGACTGATCTGAAGGCAGAAGGGGAGACCCATATGGGGGATGCACTGCGCCTCCTAGCCGCCAGGTTGACCCCAGAAGCTATGCCAGGGCGACAGCTTCCGCCCGTTTTGGTGCTGGCATCTGACGGATATCCAACGGATGATTTTGAATCCGGGTTCGACGCATTCTTTGCAGCTGACCTCACAAACTCTGCGATCCGGCTGGCGATAGCAATAGGATCCGATGCTGACAACGACATACTTGGCCGCTTTATCCGCCATCCAGACCTAAAACCACTAAAGGCAAATAACGCAACCGACCTCGTAAAATATATCAAATGGGCGACTACCGCCCCCGTTAAAGCAGCATCATCACCAACAAATTCACCCAATCCACTCCAAGAGTTCGCACAGGAAATTGATGAAGATCAACCCGTGACGAGCGATATTATCTGGTAAGAGGAAACAGTCATGTCCGTTGAAGATCGCCTATATACTCTTGTAGACCAATGCCGGCAGCAACAGGGTGATGGTTTCCTCCAATCTCCCGCTATGATTGTACCGCGCCTCAGCAGTCAGGCGCCAGATCTGCATGCCGAAATAAAGGCATTGTCCTCGGCTTTAGCAATGAATGCAGTCAGTCGTATTGAAAGTGCCAGCGATAGCGACGCTGAAACTGAGAAAATCAGGAATGAAATAGCCATAAATGAAAAATTGTCTGCAGGTGTTGTTGAGACTGCTTTAAACGTTGCCAAAAGAATGGGGCCCTTGGCACCGACAGCTAGTGGTGCGGCGGCACCAGCAAGCGATGAATGGGCCGGGGATTCTGTTGTTGTAGGCAGCACCCCCACAACACCGCAACATCAACAATCGCATACAGGCTCAACCGGCCAGCAGACACAAGATCAGCACGAAGAAGATGATGATGACGAAGAAGAGAAACCTCCCATTTGGAAGGACAAGCGTGTGATTGGAGGTGCAGCTATTGCTTTGGTAGCATTGCTATACTTTTCGCAGCAACAGGGAGGAGGGCCGCAACCAGCCCCCCAACCAAATCCGCAACCTGCGCCACAGCCAATGCCGCAACCCGGACCACAGCCTACACCCCAACCTGGGCCTCAGCCAACGCCCCAACAACCCGTACAGCAAACGTTACCCTTGCTTCAGCCTCCGAATGGTCAATTACCAACCATACAAACTCAGCAAATGCCAAATGGTAGTCTGGGTCTTAGCTTTTCTGTTACTACACAGGCGGGACAAGCCCCAGCCATGATCATGTTGCCCGCTGGAAGCTGGGACGGAGGAGAAGCTATGTTTGGTGTCTGGCGCCCAGGGGTTAATTATAACACAACCAACCCAGATACTCTGGGCAGTGGGTTTTTGATACCCTACAATATAAATGGTGCTCCAGTTCGGGCCGTGATCCCCGTGTGGCAGCAGGATAATATGGGGTTCGGCGGCGTCTGTATCGCATTTATGGGCTCCGGTGGACAAGATGTGCAATTAAAGGGCTCGACCATGTGTGTAATGGATGGAAGCTGTCAACAAGCAGCCGCATGTGGCCGGATACAATAAAAAATGACCGGAAATACTCCTACATATGATTCACTAGCAGAGGTCTTGAAGACCCTTGTCGAACGATTTGGCAGTGAAATTTTCAATGATCGCAGAAGATTGGTATCACTGCTCGCGGACCATTTGCCGGAAGCCAAGCGAGAACTACGCGTTGTACGTTCCGCTGTGGATGAAGGCGTCCCCTCGGCACTTATCAGTACAGAGCGTCATCTATCCGGAATTGAGATGGACCGTCAAGCAGGCCGCCTTGAAGCCGGCACAGGACTCCGTATTGATATTGCCCGGCAGGTCGTCCGGGCTTTCGCTTATTCTCTCGGACTCGGTCCATTGCCGTCGGTATATGAAACTCCGTCATCAGATGGCGAAGTGTCTTCACAATCCTCAGGCGACAATTGGGCCGGTCTTTCGCAACCAGTACAATCTGAGACCGGAGGGAAAGCAACCAATTTTCCGCCTAAAAATATCAATACAAACAGCCCAAAAAAGGACACAACGAAAAAAGCAGAAAACACCATCACTATCGGCCAGTTTACGTTTGATCGCAAGTACGCGGCGATTGCCCTCGCTATTGTTGCTGTTGTGATATTTGGTATCCTGGATCAATTCGGCGGTGATGACGCCATTCCATCACCCGATAACAATGACCCAGTGGTAGTGAATAACAATCCTGTCGATACCACCGGTTATGCAAACGAGCTGACAAACTGGGGGGTGCCAGCTAAATCAACTCTTGAAAGCAATGTTGGCTCTGCAACGCCTATTTCAATTCCTGTAGGTCGACGCGTGACGACTGGCGAGGTCCAAAACATGATTGCGCGTGACGCGTCAGTTCAGCTAATTGATGTGCTGGCAAATTCTCATGGATCCACCATAAAAAATTCCGTCTTTATTCCCTCTGGTGGGTATGGCGGCAACTTCAACGACAATGCTCAACAAAATTTTGTAGCGTCGCTCCGATCGTTGTTTGGAAGTAATACATCTATACCGACTATTTTCTTTTGTGCCGGGTCAGAATGCTGGGAATCTTATAACGCGGTGCTTCGGGCCAATGCAGCTGGTTATAGCAACCTTTACTGGTATCGTGGAGGTCTGGCATCCTGGAGTGCCGCAGGGCTACCAATGGAGCCAACGCCACCTCCTCGTTAAATATGCGGTCTTGGTAAGGATTGGTAATATTTGTAAAACAGCCCACGGGGAGAAACCGCCGCGTTTTTCAAATGTAATTATATCAATGGGTTAGGGCAACACTGCCTCCTTGGATTGGTAAATTCTGCACCAGTCCAGTGGATTTGCACTTAATTGCAAAATATTGGTTATGCGGAAATGGGGGTTTGTGTTTCCCGTTGGAAAGTTAGATAACTTCAACAATAGAATAACAGCAGGACTTATTTTATTATACCGGTGCTAGGCAGATACAGGTAATTGAAGTGCCAATGCTGTTTCCTCTGAAAAAGGTATTTTGGCGACGAAGGGGGAAGACATGGCGCGGACCAGAGCGCTGTAGTTAAGCTGGAATGGAATTTCGGTGCCGATTGGCAGGCGGTCGCGGCCAGAATCCACAATAAGGTGATCACTACTCGATCCGAGGATTTTCATCCCGGGCGGCGGAATTAACCCTTCCGGGTCGGTATCCATATGTCCCAGCGCAAAAATGGACTGGGAGATACTGCCGCTGTCGGCCGGCGGTGTTGCTTTCCCAAAGGCGGATTCTGCAATCATACCCCAAGGCTGCGATGGTTTGACCTTTGACTCGATCACCTCCGCGATGAGTGTTATGGCATCAGTAAAGAGTCCCTCAATCATTTGGCGATGAAGCGGCTCGCAGCCCAGCAACATGGCTTCGCCAAGACGGAGGTTATTAATCCGGCCGGTATCGGCACCCCCCAAAATCCAATTGAGATTACTTGAATTTCCGCCTGAGACAATTGAGATTATAGGCCCAAAAGTTGCGTCAATCGCATTCGCTAGTGCTGACAGTTCTGCCATATTTACTGCATCCGGCACGACACCGCAACGACAGGCCAGATTAGTGCCGATGCCTTTGAGAACAATGTTTGGGAAGTCCAGCGTACGACGCACGACATCCTCGAGGTCAGCAGGCATGATACCCTCCCGCAAATCCCCAAGCTCAATCATCAACAGTACCCCGTGCATCCGCCCCTGTGCTTGTGCAGCTTTGGAAAGTTCCGAGATAACGTCAAGTTCTGTGTTCAGGCTGGTGTCCGTGTCTCTTACGATCTCGGCTGCCTGACTGATCATGGGCGAGCGGATGAGTGTCATAGGTGCTTCTATCCCGGCACGGCGCATGGTCTGGATATTCTCAATGCGCGAATCCGCCAGCCCACTTACCCCTGCGGCCAGCAATTGCCTGGCAACGATTGGCAGGCCTAACACAGCTTTTGTCACTGCCGAGACGGAGATGCCACGACGGCCAAGCAGATTGACCAAAAACCGGGCGTTATGATGGATTTTCGAGAGGTTGATTTCAAGTCGCGGGGTGGTCAATTAATGATCCCGATCGACTTCTTTCTCAGCTGCGGGAAGGAAGCTAGAACCATCTCTACCAGATGATCCGGCGACTTTGTCAATGCGTCCGTCACAGGAATACCAAGTTCGCTTTCAAAGTGGGTGATCGCCGAGTCTATCTCGGCTTCGATCATGTTCTCGTGATTGATTGTGAGCCCAATGACCTTGGTATCTGCAAAAGTCTCGATCAGGTTTACCTCGCTGGCAGGTGTCGGCATCGGCATTTGATCGAAGTCGCATCGGTAGATCCGTCCGGGAGCATGCTGGAGTACAACACCGTCAGGACAGGCCCCCCTTAGAATGAAAGATGATGTTGAAAAGGCCGGATGGCTGAGCGCTCCCTGACCCTCTACAATTATTATATCCGGGCTTTCTGCCTCGAAGGCTTCGACGATAGTCGACTCTAGCTCGCCGCAACAAAACTGGGAGGGGACGGCATCAAGCGCGATGCCGTAGCGCGCGCCTTGAATCAGTCCGGTCTGTCCAGTGCCGACCATCACCGCCTTCACGCCATACTCGTTCAGTGCGCGTGTCAGGATGGTCGCGGTCGTTCGCTTGCCGATGGCGCAATCCGTACCGAGCACCGCAATTCGGGGGCAAGTGACCTCGGCAATCCTGCCGCTGAACATGCGCAAGTCTTTTTTGTCGCGGAGCTTGCGGATATCAAGAATTGTAACATTGTAAGAGAGACAAGCAGCAGCAAAGACGGGGTCGTCATTGAGGAACTCATGCAGGCCATTCACGATGTTCATGCCGTGGCTCATGGCCTCAATTACCAGACCGCGCTCACGCGTCGACAGCATGCCGCTTGAGGGCGCCATTCCGAATATAAAATACTCAGGCAGGCTATCCGCCAGAAATAAGGCCTCGGTGAGGTCACGGCAAATAGGAATACCGTTCGGCGCGTCTCCAAGGGCGGCGCCGGAATCAAGGCCAGCCTTTTCACTATCGATAACCGATAGGATTTCATACTTCTCGGAATGACGGACCAACCCGTTGGCCGTTTTACCGTCAATGGCACCGAAATTGCCTTCACAATAGACGATTGCTGTGTTGGTCGATTTTGGAATATCGCGAACCGGAAGTTTAATGGCCGATCCAGAACCCTTGAGAATTGCGGGTTCGTTTACGCGGGTAAACGCCCGCGGTTGATTGAGATGTGTAACGGAAGACATATTGGTTCCTTGATGATCACTTGGAGCCAGCAACAGGATCGCGCTGGCAAAGCGATTACAGTTCGCGGACATGTAAGCGAAGGCAACGAAAGTTGGGCGGCACTTTCGGTCACAAGTACCACAGATATATTGCCTTGATTACGCAGAGAGAGCGTTGACAAGACTTCCAGAGAAGACGCGGCTCACCGCGCCTCCGGAATGTTTGATAATGAAAACTATCCGCGTATGGCCTAAGGCACCCGCGCGACTAAAAAACTAGATTTTTTCTGCTAATGCATTCTGGCAAGCTTCTGCCAGTTCGCGATCCGGCTTTTCAGCGCCTAACGGAGTTGCCCAGCCGGCATCCTCAACAATCCCACGTCGTTTATAGCTATTAGCCTCTCCAAACTTGGCGAGCACGTCCATTGAATTGGGATCATTCCTGGAGTTTTCTAAGCAATAGGGCATAAGTGCCGTCGCAACCGCCATTTTGGAGTTCTCGCTCGACATATCGTTGGCTGCGTTCTCTGTCATCCAGCCACCCCAGTTAAATCCCACTATAGCCACGGCGATAGCGCCTGCTCCCGCGCCCATAAGCGCAGGTTTAATCCATGTAGGAATTTCCATAAATAAGTCCGATCTGTATCAGGACAGACACGCAGTATCGCGTGCAAGATCCTGTATCGTAACACAGTATGCCAAATATCTAGCATGGTTTAAGGCATATTTAATTCTCCTTCCGCTTGCACAATTACTTGTCAGTGTCTTGGGTCCTACTTAATTGGGAGATAATTTTTAGGTGGTTCTACAAAGATGGAGAACTTTTAAGATAGCAAGGGAGTGTTATTCGGTTGAAGATATCCGTGGTCTTACGCGATAGACTGAACTCGGTTGTTCTTCTGGGAATAATGTTGAATCGTGATACCGATCCGGCAAATTAATCAAAAAAAATTGGATACTGTAGAGGAGGGTCGGAGAGAAACCGCTGCGTTTTTCCGACGTAATTATATCAAGGGGTTAGATCTAAACTACCTTCTTGCATCGGGTAATCCTGTACCAGAGGTCCGCCAGCCGCGTTTTATGCGCAATTGGGTTTTTCAGCTAAAACCAGAATTGATATAATTAGCAACAGGTTAGGGAGAATATAAACCTAAACTGAGGAAAATGTGGCGGAGGGTCGGGGAGAAACCGCCGCGTTTTTCCGATGTAATTATATCAAGGGATTACAGCTACACTGCCTCCTTGCAATACTTAATCCTGTACCAGTTCTCTGTACCAGTCCAGTGGATTTGCAATTAAGTGCAATTAATAATGCTCTAGAGTTTCAATAGTAGGCGTGTGCTAATCTGTACGAATGACGAAAGAAGAATATCAAAGCTATTTAATTCTAATCTTGAGCTGAGAGCTGGAGTACAGCGTTCGAATTACGACCGAGAACCAAGGCATTGGTTTGTGTTCAGAATAAGTTGGGTTGGAAATTTTCTGACAAATCGTTTTACCGAGAAAATATATCAGAGGGCTTATAAAATTATTCTTTCCGGGCAGGCGAGCAGTGGATGTCGACTTAGAATATCCTCCTGACAGCTATCCCCCGTACTCAGCCTTAGGTAAATTAACGCTGAGAGGAAACAACCGTGAATATCTTGGATCGCTACCTACTTCGTCTCTTTGGAATATTATCCTTTTGCTGGAAATCAAGAAATTTCAGTATGTTGTTTTACACGGCCCAAAGCTCAAGTATGGTTCTGCCCCAATAATTTCAGTGAATTTTAAAACTTCATTTGACCCGGAGAATTTTTAATCCGACTCTAACTCTAGCCTACTCCGAAGGCAGAGGTCACACGTTCGAATCGCGTCGGGTGCGCCAATGTTTTCAATGAGTTAGATGGTTTTAAAGTATTGGGGGTATTGCTTCAGTACCCGTATAACACCCACTAAATGAAGCTATAGTAGAGAGTTAAGTTGTCAGCTTTTCGCCCTTAATGAAATTAATTCTGGAGTCACTAGCTTGTCCACTCTGTGTCAGTAGGAGACAATGAAGAAAGATGCGTAATGTCAGCTCTGGGCGCAAAGCAGACTTGCAGCGGCGCGGGACGCTGTTCTAATCACTGCATGCGCCTTGTCGAGATAAGCAGACCAATCATCCTAGACATTCGGTGCGACAGCTCGTTCATTCATGGAAGTAATGCCTGCAGGGCCTGACTAAATTGAGGATTATTGCCAACCGAAGAGCCGAGCTAACAATCCAAACGATAAATGTTGTTACCTGCTTCATCTATTGATCCCGTATTTACCACCCCATCAAAGCTGGCAGGTCCGCCGCGCCAAGGGCCTGTATTCCACTTGTCTTTGAGGAATTTTGTCCAAGCATCACGGTTGGAGCCGTTGCCGGCGGGAACTCTCGATTTTGAATTGAGATGACTGAAAACAGAATGAGATGGCAGCCATTCATTGTCGGTAACAGAGAATTTGAACTCGCCCAAGTGCAGTTGTTTTATAAGAATTCCAGCAATGTTGAAGTCGAAATAATTGGCGTCCCGCAAAAACAAATCAGACGCGTTGCAGCAGGCAGAAAAGTTATTTTGCAGAAGCAATTCGTTCTCCGCGAAACCAAAAACGAGCCCCAGTTGTTCGGCAACTCTTTTCAAGTTGATCAACCGCGGTTTCTTGAATGTGGTTGGTAGGATGAACTCCCGTCCCACCCGCGTAGCGTTTTGCTCGGCGTAAAATTTGCGAATTTCGGGTAACGTCTTCTGGAGCTTTGCGAAACTATGTGCTGTGGTTTCTACTGGAAGCTTCAGGTACTCGGCAGAAATGTGTTTGAAACCATGGTTGGCTGCGTCAATGATCAGCCTTTCCGCGTCTTGTTCATAGTCCGGAATAATCGGTTGCAAACGTAGCGATACCGGAACGCCTTTGGCGGCTATTTTTTTTGCGCAATTCATGCGGGAGTTTACAGACGGTACACCCGGTTCCAGACTTGATGATAGCTCAGGGTCAACGGCTGCGACCGAAATTCTGACATAGAAATTCCCCCGAGCTAAGACCGAAAGGTACTCATCGCTGGCGAGGATGGTTCCCTTTGTGCTGATTATAGTTGGGTAATCGAACTCTGCCAGCGTCTTTAATGTCTCAAGCGAGACCGACTTCTTGATCTCGGAGGGGCCAAAGGGGTCATTCATTCCTCCAAATTGGACGGGAATTCGTCTTTGGAGGAAGTCTTCGGTTGCGCCCTGAGGTTTACCTTCCACAGCACGTTTGAGCCGTTTCCTAAGTTGTGAATTGTTAATTGTAGTTGCGCGGTTCACATTGAAAGCGCCGCCGCGCGCTTTTGAAAAGCAATACTGGCAACCGAATTGGCAGTTGCTGTAGGAGTCCAAACGTAATGGAACGCTGCAAAAATGCATTTGGCTCGTCGGAGCTATGTAATACTTGTAGGATGACATTCTAATTTTTCACCCAAAGCGATAATACGAAGCAAATATCCTGAACGACAGTCCACACGACCAAAGCCATCGCTATGGCTAGAAGTCCCCATATGGAAAAGCGCGTCTTAGCGCGACTACTGCTCCACCTGCCAGAAATTTCCCAAAAGAGGTCTCTTGCCAATTCTTCTGGCGCGTCTTCCTTTACCTTAAGTTCGTAGCTTTTCCCATCATGCGGGAACTGAAATATCGTCCCTTCTTTAAAAACTTGCGGCTTTTTTGGGAGTTTTAGATCGTTGCTCGACACTTTTGCGTAGTTCTTTTCGACCACCCGATTTTCGAGCTTTTCACGACCGGCTTTATCAATGCTGGTCCAGCAGCCATGAAATTCCCAAACAAGCCAACGTGGAGAGTGTCCGCGTGCTTGATAGGCTGGATAGGTCGGATATCGCTTAATGAATTGAGGACATCTACATGCGTGCAAAGCGAAAGCAATCGCATAGGCTAAGGATGCGAGCCATAAAATCCACCAATCAAACGGCAACACAAAAATGGTGGGATGCTCTCGGATTAAACTGGCAATCAAAGGTGCGGCGGCAAACCATGTAATGAAAAACCGTGTGACAATGGGTTTGAAATAACCATCAAGGTTATGCCAATGTGTTGGTTCGCCTTTCCACTTTTCCCACCATGCGGTTATCGACATAGTACACCTGTGTCGGCTTAGAGGTAATTCTCCTTTTGCTCCGTTTATCTTATGAATCACAGAGCGTCAATAAAACTCCATGAGACACTTGTGTTTTGTGGGAATGACCGCTTTCCTTAATATGGGGAAAAATCCAAGCAAACGCGGCGAACGTCCATTGTTCGCCCAGTTCAGCACTTTGTCAATATTTGAGTTTAGTCACTTAGTCTGTATAGCGGAGCTTTAAGCTGTTCAAACGAGTGTCAGATTTGGGTCATATGCAGACATCTGTAATCGTAGAATATAAAGTGCACTATTTGTTCAATAGCAGTCTCCAACAAAGATGGTCCTAAGCAACAATATAGAGAGCTGGGGAGAAACCGCCGCGTTTTTCTAACGTAATTATATCAAAGGGTTAGAGCTATGCTGCCTCCTTGCATCGGTTAATCCTGTACCAGTTCTATGTACCAGTCCAGTGGATTTGCAATTAAGTGCAAATCAAAAGACAGTTAATGTCTATATCTACCGGCACCACTATCAGGAAATTTCCCACGCCCCCGGCATGACGGATAATTGATGCAGCCTAAAAATTTTCCGAACTTGCCTCTGCGCTCGACAAGCCAACCGTCCGTACACTCTGGACATGCCTGATGCTCAGCCCCGCAGCAGCAGATCATATTCTCTGGATTTTTCGCGTCTTTTATCGGCAGGTCGCTTCCGCACACCTGACAGGGAAGAAGCGTCTTGCCGCAAAGTTTTCTATGTTCGCATGAAAAATAAATACGATTACCTTTTCCGGTCTTCGCCAGCATGCGTCCACCACAATCTGGGCACTTGTACACTTTGCTCCCGCTGGACTCATCAAAAGTGAGTATCTGATACTCAGGATCATCGCTCAGTTCACGAACGAACTCAGATGGCTTTTCCCGGTCCGCAAGGATGGCAACAGATTTCCGGGCGCGTGTGAGCGCAACATAGAACAGTCTGCGTTCTTCGGCATGATCAAAATTCTCGGATTTTGGCAGAACAAGATCGAGTAGCGGATCATCGGTGATTTCTGATGGGAATCCCATCGCGCCAGAAGACGCGCGGAGGATTACAACGTGATCGGCCTCAAGCCCTTTCGATCCATGTGCTGTCTTGAATTTCAACGAGAGCTTTGGGAATTTTGCCTTCAGGTCTTTCATATTCTTTGGCCGGAGATAGTTATAGCGCCCCAGAAGCAGTACGCTGCCTCCACTGGCTGCCATTTCTGAAAGTTGCGCCAGCACCTCTGCAAGGGCAGCGCTAACCCGACTATGATTGTAATAGAACACCATAATCGCCGGAACATTACTGGTCGCGATCGTTTTGACTTTCTTTTCTATCTGCGCCGGATTCTTGAGAATGAAGCGGCGGGCAGGGAGCGCAATTCTGTCAACGCTTCTGAATGTGCGACCAAGATCAACGACACTGTGAATGCCTCTATCATTTCCAAAATCTCCACCGAACTCTGTTCCGAAGTCACGCATCAAATGAATGTCCGATCCGGCAAAGCGGAAGATTGACTGCCAATCATCTCCAACCGCGAAGATGCGTGCATCCGAATGCTGCGCTTTCAGAGCCTTAAGTAACCGGGCACGACCTTCAGATATATCCTGAAACTCATCCACGAGCAGATGACGATAAGGGCTCTTGTATCTTCCTGCCTGCACATGCTCCGCGGCGCGATTGATCATATCTTCAAAATCAATCTTGTCGCCCATGCGCTGCTGGTAAGCTTCAAAGAGCGGTTCGAAGATCTTCAAGAATGCAAAATGGCGGCGTTTGTTCTCGAGATTGTCGCTTATCGCCTTGCATTGATTGATGGACAAGTTGGAACTCTTGTAGTGACGTAGGAAGGTTCCGAGGATTTGCGTGAATTGATCGATCTGCCCCATTTCCGTAAGGGTGCTAAACACCTGATCTTCTGGGATCGGTTTTATCTCAACGTATGGGGTAAGCTTCTCTTCCAGAGCTTCCAGCAGGCGCCCTTCAACATTTTCATAACTAAACGTTTCTATCAGCGTAGTGCCGTTTTCATTGTGCACCTTGCGTTTCCACGCCATGCCTTCAAGATAGCGCTTTCGGTCAATGTACGGCGCTGTCGTCAAATATGTCTTTCCGCTAGAATCTTTAGCTTTTCGAACACCGAAATGCTCAATGTAAATGCCGCTTTCCGTCAAACGGAAATCAGGCTTGTAAGCGCCCCGCTTATTATCGGGCAATTCATGCTCATATACCGGCTCATACTCGTACTCAATTCCATTGAGAAAGAGCCAGTTGCCAATTTCCCATTCCTCATGGCTTTTCACCCTGTCTCCATTCAGGGTGCGCAATTCATGGGCTTCAATCCATTCGAAGTATTTAGCCTTGCTCTTGAAGTCCCATTCATTTTTATATGGCCAGAAAAACTCGGAGAACCAGTTGAGGAGTATACTCTTCAAATTAGCTTTCTTTGTGATTTCCGTAAGCAGAATATCTTTCAGCAGGACACGAAACTTCGCGTCATCATCTGCGTGATCTGCAAGGACGGGTCCTTTTCCTTCAACCTCCCGAATGATCCTGTTGCCAAGGGCGTGAAAGGTCATCGCATCAACTGCGGCCCCAGACCGCTTGGCTATCCGCTCCGCCATCTCGTTTGCCGCATCCTTCCCGAATGCCATCAACAAGATTTCTTCGGGCCGACGAATGCCGCGTGTGATCAGATACGCAGCCTTCGCAACAATGACGCTCGTCTTTCCGGAACCTGCACCCGCTAGAATAAGTGTCGCATCCTCATCAATCACAACTGCTCGTCTTTGTTCGGATGTAAGCGGGTTTGATTCAATAGTGTCGAAAAACTCCTTCATTTCGACAAGTTCGGACTCTGTGAAATTTTTGATTGCCTCATCTCGTATTCGTTGCGGAGTTTCTGAAAATCTTTTTACGATTTTGAGAAGCTCTCCCTGTTCAACGGTGAGTGTGCCATCAGGAATGAAAAAGGGAAAGACAGAGACAATATTTTCTGCTCTTTCCAAAAAAGGGTTTAATACACAGGCTGATGGATATCTTCTGGGGCGATGCAGGCGGATAAGAAGCTCACAAAGCTTCCGAAATTCCTGTTCAGCTTCGGTAAATTGCCTGGCGATATTCTGGCGGAATGCGTCATTTGCAGCAGTTGCAAAGCTTTCTGCCTCTCGAGACTTAAGCCCTGCAATCCTAATTTCTTCGCCATTTTGCAAACGCAGAAAAACCGCCGTGAAGCCGAGGAATTTTGAGACTTTTACCGGTCCAGTAAGATTGGCGAAGGGGACATGTTTTCGAGATAGCCCGAAAAGGCCAAGTCCCGTTTCGGCTAATTCTAACCCTGAGTAGATTTGTCCGAGCGGACGAAGCAAAGCGTCATTAATTAAGCTCCTCCTGACCCGATAAATATTCTTTGTCATGGGCTTCTTGAAAATTGGGAAACTCCAGATTACTCTGGAAATAAGGATAAACCTTCTTACAGCTCAGGCGCAACGATAGGCTTGAATGGAGAAAAGCAATATCAATGTAATTTTGCAATTAAGTGCAAATTACAAATTTACCCGTTCTCAGCGACTTGCAGTTCGCGATCTTTTAGAACAACAACTCACATTGTCTTTAAATCTTCAAGTACCAGCGTTCTCGCGTTACTATGCGCATAGTTGCAGTAAACCTGTGCGGATGGTTGCTCCAAATCCGTTCGCCGCATCAACATAAGCTGTTACTTTCCAATGTACTTGCTCGATAACGGCGGCTGTCCCGTAGTTTGATGATCTTCCACCTCGGAGCCTTGGGGAGGGGGGATGAAAAATGAGTGCCGTAAGCCGCCTTTAGCGCCCAGATAGCGGTTTAGGATCATGTTGAGATGAAAGGGGTGAAAATGGGATGTCACGCAGCGTAGCGAGCTTTAATTTGTCCCATATCAGAATATGCTGACCAACAGTGCCGTGAAGCTAGTTAGTTATACCAGTCCCCACTGAACCAAGGGTTTTTTCTAGCCGTTCCAACGACTACGCCGTCACTGATTAACAGCCTGTATTCCTCATACCCGGTATAGGCACCGTAGCTGTTTTTAGCGTTCACATTAGTGTTGACCATATCA
This sequence comes from Sneathiella sp. HT1-7, assembly GCF_020731145.1. GTDB lineage: Bacteria > Pseudomonadota > Alphaproteobacteria > Sneathiellales > Sneathiellaceae > Sneathiella. The sequence goes on from NZ_JAJFZN010000004.1 coordinate 207,182, forward strand.
CCATAGACAGTCGGATCACCGCCGAGGACTGGCGCATTTCTCAGAAACGCCTTGAAAGGTATTCCGAATTGATATTGGGCCGAGAAGGGATCCTTCAGCCGTGTCTGAAAATAGCTCTTGATGATGGTTTCATAGTTATCCGGATAGATACCATAATCGGCAGAAGCCAGAACGTCCGGATCTATCGGTTTTATGCTGCTGCATCCTCCCAGAGCAGACACAGCAAGGCACGCAAATGCGATCATTAAATGTTTCATGAAAATTCCCCTCGATACCGCCACAAGCAGCGCGCCCGCTGTTGCCTGGTATTCCTGAACCTTGGTAGTCGGGGAGTTAGTAAACCGGCCTAAGTCGGTCCCCATGGTCTTTAGCCGAGGGCCTGTTGTATACACCACAGGCTCCCCGACCATAAGATCAAGGAAACGGCATCATTTCCGGTTGATGCCAACCACTTAGACTAGGGGTTACTACGCCCCAGAACCATGCGTCTTGGTTCCACCTGTACGATAGAAGGTATGGGGCTGAAATAAAAGATAATTTATGAACCAGCTAAAGTTTGCTGACTGCATTCTTTAAGTGCGTTCGCTCGTGACCATATAAACAAATTTCGGGATTTTCGTTAATTTTATTGTCGCATTTTAAAAGGTAATGCTTATGTCTTCTTTTCCCAACCCACTACTTGATCGTCATCAAGCGTAATACGGATGCCGTATCTGTTTCCGCCGAGATGATTATACTTCCAAATTTCTTTCTTCTTTGTTTTAAGTATCTTTCTATCAATAGCATGAGGCGACCCCAAAGAATCACGTAGTTGATCAGCCGTTTGTTCCTGCCAAAAAGTTTTATTCATTAAGTCTTCGACTAGCTTTTTATCTTTGTATTTATTCATTAGATAAGCGCGCCTGTTTATCTTTTTAGCGATCATATACCAAACAATTAGAATGATGATTGTCAGAAATATTGCAATCACGCCGAGCCAGCTAATTAGTTCCGAAAGCTTTACCAGCAATGCGATCGGCATAACTATCAAAGCTAGAAAAAAGTAACCTTGTATGTCTGATTTTGAAATTCGCTTTGCCATTATTTCACCTCAAGAAATGTGCTCAGGGCCCGCAGAATTATTCGCAAAATCTATTGCGGAGAATATTAATCCGCCCGGATGTTTTCCACAACCCGTACTATTAAACCATTTCGTGCTCAAATAGTATTTCAAGGAAAATGAAACCAAAAACCAAGTTTATTTGTATATGGTAAGTCTGCCCGCCCTAATCCCCATCTCCTCTCCAAACGGCATTAAGCTCAAATGTCGAGAATGGATGGCGGTCATCTTGTGGATTGGCTTTGCAGTGTATTTTGACATTTGCTCCCGGAACAGAAGGGAGATATTCCTCCTCAACACACCAGTTTAAAAAGCCTTTCAGGGTTTTGAAGTATTTATCTGATGTTTTTGGACTTATCTGATTTCCGTCGATGAGGGCCTCTGCTGCCTGCAGGACATTCATGCCCGCATATTCTTTCTTTTTCTCGAAGCTGCTGGGGACTCTCATCATCAGGTCGCGAAACTTTTCGACATGGCCCTTGGTGATGGAGCTTATGGATAAATCAGAGCCAACAAGTAACTTAAACCAGTTGAGAACTCTTATATTATCCACCGCTGTCTTCTTTACCCATTCATTACTACCAGACTTGAGTTTGATAAATTTATCTGCCAATTCCCCAACCGTGATCTCTGATCCGACAAAGTTCGTCTTTTGCTCATAGGTTCCGTAGGCAGGTGCTTTGAAGAAGACATCCTTGGGCTCAATCTGATCGTAATCCCCTGACAACATGGCGGCATATATTCGGCTTTGTTCAATTTTTGCTCTAAGAATTCCTTCACAAAGATAATCGAAACTGTCGGTTCCCTTTTTTGGAAAAGGATATCCGGAGTTTTCCGTCGCACCCTCCGCAATACCAATTGTCCCAAGCTGAAAGTTTCGGCTTGCGAGTTCCGACTTCAAGGATTTCAGGAATTTCTCGGTCCCAATGAGTTCTTCAGCAACATCAATGCCGGGATTGGGGCCACCAACACCATCTTTGACGATTTCTCGCACTTCCTGCATCGCGGTCGCGAAATAATCTTTAATGATATTATCAATCACATTTGCTGGAAGTTCAGACATTAGCCCGCAATAGTCAAAAAAACGTTCGAAAACATTTGAAATTATCCGGCACCGCCTCCTTGCGATATCCGGTTGATCCGTTCGCAACGATAGCTTGATTTCTGATTTATTCAAATAGGGAATGGCCATGGAAGGGATTGCCCTTCGGAAGTAATACTGACGGCCTCGCCGAACCAAATAATCAAGTCGATATTCGCCCATAATCGGACCTTCTCTGTACCAGTTTTCTGTACCAGAGGCCCGCCAGCCGCGTTTTATACGCGATCAGGGTTTTGATCTAAAACCAAAATTGATATAATTACCAATAGGTTAGGGTGAATATAAACCTAAACTGAGGAAAATGTGGCGGAGGGTCGGGGAAACGCCGCCATAGCGTCAACGTATTGATATCACTGGATTTTGACAACAGCTAGGTTAGTCAATGTCTCACTTACGTGTCACACCAGTAAACCATAGGAGCATGCATTACAACGCTTGTTTCGTCTTTATCACCTGTGCTTATCAGATATACATTAAAAATTTTATAGAGCACTCAACAAAACCTGAGCATCCACACTGCCAATCACGACCTGGGAATAATACTATTGGGTAAGCCTCCTCCTCTTCCAGTTAGTCTGCATTCGGCCCTTAGCCGACCTTCACCGACCAATTTCGATCAGCGTGTATATTCCCGAAAGCGGACGTTATTTCAGAAAATCTGAAAATTCAAAATAGACTTCCGTTATTGATAGACATAGCGGACTCCATTTTCAGTGCGTGAAAAGGGCAGATTTTGACCCAAGGCGGAAGTTTAATGGAAATGTCCGACGATCTCGTCGCTGGCTTTTGTTTTTTTAGAAGTAGAGATTTAAATCTTGGACAGCCTACACCCCATCTAAGTGTCCATCTAATATTTCAAATTGCTACCCTTGTATATTTACTTCCCTGATTCCAGCAAGAACCCCGCAAGCCTGAATTTTCCGGTTGTCGTTGCAAGTAGCTCTCAGTGAGACGAGTTGTTTTTCAAGCGTTTGCAGAGAGGATATTTGCAATCGTACCTGAGAGATGTGTTCCTCGAGTAAGGTGTTGATTTCAGCACAAGGTTGATTAGGAGAATTCTGATAGTTTTGTAGTTTTTGAATCTCTGCCAGTGAGAGGTTCAATGCCCTACAGCTACGAATGAAAACCAATTGATCATGATGCTCTCTAGTATAATAACGATATCCGTTTTCCTGTCGATGAGGCCGTTGCAGCAAGCCTTTCTGTTCATAAAAACGTAACGTCTGGGTATCGAGCCCCACGAGCTTTGCCAACTGACCAATGCGCATCAACTTTCTCCTTTTCTGATTTCCATTTTTTACTCTTGACCTTATATCGACTTTATAGTTTTAAATATTTTATCATCGTACTCAAGTAGATCATTGTCATGAACAATTCTTCAACATCAGAAACCGATAGATCCTTTTCAGAAGCATCCGGAAAATGGTTCAGCGTTTTTGCCGTGCCGAAGATGGACTGCCCATCTGAAGAGCGAATAATCCGAATGGCTCTAAGTGGCCTTGAAAACATTAAGATGTTGTCCTTCGACCTATCAAATCGCCGATTGGAGATCGTACACGATGGCGATATTGAGCCCATAACCCAAAAACTGACAACCTTGGGGCTAGGAGCTTCAATTCAGGAAACCGTTGCTGCCGATCCGGAAATAATCAATGCTGTCGAGGGCTCAGCGGCCTCTACTACGCAAGAGTCTCGCACTCTCCGTTGGTTGCTTGGCATAAATGCAGTGTTGTTTATTGTCGAAATGACCACCGGCCTGATCGCGCAGTCTACCGGCCTGATTGGAGAGTCACTCGATAATTTTGCAGATGCAGCGGTATACGGCCTCGCCCTATATGCTGTGGGACATAGTATAAAAATGCAGGTACGGGCGGCACATCTTTCGGGCCTACTCCAGCTAATATTGGCTATAGGTGTTCTTGCTGAGGTGGTGAGACGTTTTGTATTCGGCAGTGAACCTGAATCGCAAATGATGATGATTATCGCTTTCATCGCATTAATTGCCAATACCACCTGTCTGCTGATGATCAGTAAACATCGAGAAGGTGGAGCGCATATGAAGGCAAGTTGGATCTTCTCGGCAAATGACGTGTTGGTCAATATCGGTGTCATTACTGCAGGTGGCTTGGTAGCCTGGACTGGAACTAATTACCCGGATTTGATTATCGGTACCATCGCTGGGATCATCGTGCTTAATGGTGCTAGACGTATTTTAGCTCTTAAGGGCTAAATAATGTTCATGAATGTCTCAACATATACCTTGTTAGCCATCTCCACATTAATAGCAATCTTGGACCAAGCGACTAAATGGTGGATTAAACAGACGTTGGTTTATGGCGAATCCGTTTTTGTATTACCTTTCTTTAACTGGGTACATGTATGGAACACTGGTGCCGCATTCGGACTTCTGGCAAATGCTGGCGGCTGGCAGCGCTATTTGTTTATTGGGTCTGCTTCAGCCATCTCAATTTTGCTTATCTATCTGATTAGTAAAAGCCATCAAAAAGCTGAAGCATTTGCTTACAGCCTGATCCTTGGTGGGGCTGCAGGTAATCTGTTTGACAGGATTTTCAGAGGCTACGTTATCGACTCTTTTGATTTCTATTGGCGCTCTTGGCATTGGCCTGCCTTCAACGTGGCTGACATTGCCATTGTTCTTGGCGTTCTACTGATCATTTCTAAAAGCCTGATAAGTAAAAATAAAAATTCTGATATCAACTGATAAGATTGGTAGTGGTATATATCTAAATGAGTATGCAGAAGCTTTACATATGTTAGCATATTAAGTCCTCGGACCGATCGTTTGCCGTGCGTGGCAAGAGCTTGAACTACTTCAGATAACCACGGGGCGCGTTAAGAAATAAGGAGAACTGTTATGAGGAAAGTGAGTGCCGAGTCTGTCCTAGGGATTTCCGGGGTTCTGGCGCTAGCCATCGTGGTTACACTCGTATTGAATCTCAACAGCGCGAGTGCCCAATCCCCTGGCACTCAATCACAGCTATGTTGCCAGGACATGTGGGACCCAAATTGGATGCAACGCGACATGTGGGGGCCAGGTAAAATGGGGCCAGGCATGCGACAAAGGATGGAACGACACAGGGTCTTCATGCATGAAGGCATTCCTGTTGCGTACCGCGGTGCACGGAATTCCTTTTCGTCCGATGCTAAAACCATCGGTGAAGGGCGGGCCCTTTATCGGGAGAATTGTGCATCCTGTCATGGGGCCAAAGGTATGGGGGATGGCGAAGGAGGTAAGTCCTTGAGTCCTTCTCCGGCATTACTTGCCAACCTAATAGAGATGCCAATGTCAGTCGATGAGTTCCTGCTTTGGTCTATCTCCGACGGTGGCACGGCCTTTGGAACCGCAATGCCTGCTTTCAAAGATGTTTTGACCAGAGACGAAATCTGGAAGATTGTCACCTATATGCGGGCCGGGTTCCCGGTTCAGTAAACATAACAGCGAGGATTGATCTGATGTCTCGATTTATTAATTACCTGATTTGTATGGGGATTGTATCTCTATTGCCTTCCACCGTTCTCGCGCAACAACAAGGGACAGGATACGGGCCACATATGATGAATGGCGGATGGCATGGCTGGTTCCTTGGCCCAATCATGATGATTGTGTTCATTTCCGTAGCGGTGGTAGTGGTCGTGCTTTTGTTGCGGTGGCTTGGGGTTCTGAGCCATGGCAGTCCTCACCATCAACCGCCAACAAAGACGCCACTCGACATCCTCAAGGAGAGACTTGCTCGGGGCGAGATCGACAAAGAGGAATTCGAAGAGCGTCGTCGCATTATTGATCAATAATAGGCCAGTGTAACGTTTATAGAATGGCTGCTTCTGGCACAAAACCGACTATATTAGAGCGGTAAAAAAAGGTCCGCAACTGCGCGCAAAGCGGAAGTTATTTCTGGAAAAACTGAAATTCCGTTTTCAATGTTCACTATGAATGTCTGCTTTGCCAAATTTTATTGATGGCGAGCTTGAAGAGACCAAAGTCTGCTTCCCGCCCATGAAAGACATTCGTTGCCATGCCTTTTATAGCCTCTTCGGGTCGATAGCAAACATTCTAACGGCGGTCATAGGCCTATAATAGCGTGACTATTCCAACAACAATTAGAACAAATAAAGAAACACAATCACGCGCCTAGCGACCTAAAGATCTAGCTTAGGAGGCATACCATGAGACGACCTTATCGATACGCATTTTATAAATCAGGCAATGCGTATAAACTAACTTCCATAAAATAAAATATCATTATGTTGGTATAGTGGGCCGCATATATTCTTCCCAAAAATGGTGCGTTATTGCGAGAGTCCACATCAATCATTGTGTTTTCTAAATTCCCCCATACCCTTTCGATCCAATTTGGTTTCACTTAATAGGCTCAGAACGGCCAGAGAGATTTGCTGGCTGGACTAAGCAAACTTGGAAGGGGAATTTAACATTATAAGCCAAAACCTATCAGGGATGCCTCAAGAGCGATGGATGCCCATTACCTTCCCATTAGACCTTGCTCTAATGAGACTTTCACATCGCGCCTTTTATGAGTCTCATATAAATACAATTTGACATATGAGACTATATTCTCACATAATCTTATATCTATTGATACATACAAGGATATCAGATTATGAAGGTTGGCTACGCGAGAACATCGACACTTGAACAGGTCGCGGGTTTTGAAGCCCAAATTGATGAGCTCGGAAATCAGAATTGTCAAAAGATATACAAGGAGCAAGTATCGTCTGTAGAACAGCGTCAGGAGCTCTCACAGGCCCTTGATTTCCTCCGAGAAGGTGACACCCTAGTCGTGACGAAATTGGACCGCCTAGCACGCTCTATGCGGCATTTAGGGGAGATTGTAGAGACCATCAGAAATAAGGGCGCTCACCTCCAAATTTTAAACCTTGGGGTTGATACAAGCAATGCCACTGGCGAGCTCGTCTTAAACCTCCTAGGAGCCGTCTCGCAATTCGAGCGGCAAATCATGCTGGAGCGGCAACGTGAAGGCATAGCTAAGGCCAAAGGGGAGGGGAAGTATAAGGGAAGAAAAGCTACAGCTCGAGCAAAGACCGACAAGGTACTGGAGTTAAAGGCACAAGGCGCCAGCGCCACAGCTATAGCTAAAGACCTTGGGATAGGCAGAGCGTCTGTTTATCGTATTCTTAAGAAGCCTTAGTCTGCTTCACTCACCTGATCGGTGGCAATCGCAAAGTTATAATTCGTCGCCATAAACTAACCTTGATAACATGGTATTGCAGTTACTCAATTAACAAGAGAAGACCAACTAATGGGACATCGACAAAGAATTTTTAGCTCGTGCTTCACGGCACTTCTTATGATGCTGTCGTCAATCGCATCAGCCCAATCTAATTTGGACAGCAAAGATATTACACAGGCGCAAAAGGCATTCAATGCCGATGGATTTAGCTCCTATGGTCAATACCGATGGGACAACCCCTTGTGTGAACCAAACGATTACAATCAGAGCCTTGGGCGGTGTGTAGGGCGATATCAGGACGCCAGATTGTCGATTTATCCTGCAAAGGATGCCTATCCAGCAGGAGATTACGGTCAGGCATTCATTCACGGGAAGGTCAAATTTACTGTTACAGACATTCAATATGGAGAAGACCATAAATGGATCGGAAGCACGAAATATGGAGAAGTCTACACTATTGAGGAAGGCTATATATTTCTTCCCAAAACGTCCTTCCCTCCACATGTAGTCTTCTCTAAAGAATGCGAAAGCATAAGGGTCGAACTTATAGAAGGGACAGCGGAGATAGTTCAGTCCGTCATAGCCCGCACGACTTCAGTCGGCGAGATTATTGTAGAATATCCGATAGGGTACGATAGATGGCACTCTAGGAATCCATATCTGATTGAATCAATGTGCTTCGTTGTGAGCAGGGCATATCAAGGAAAATACCAACCTTATCTTGGCCCGCTGCAAAAATGAGAAAAGCTGCTGACCTTCTATTGCGCCCAGACATAATAACCATCCCCTATGGAGGGAGGCTCATCCTTGCAGTCTGACAACAGCAGCGTATCTGTTTTGTCTGCAATCGATAAATATAAGCTATTGATTTTATGAAATTTATTTCTTAATCGACTTAGTAACGAGTGGGAAATATATGGTATATAATAAATTACTAATGAATATATGGTATATAGAATAATATTACTTATATTAATAGCTATCTGTAAGTTTATTCAAGTATAGTTTGTATGTATTATTACAAAAAAATCTATGTAATGTTCATGTTGTCTATATATGAATACCACTGATATTGCCTATTTGTATATTCTCTATATTCACCTCCAGATAACATTTCCTCAACATTGCCCATATCTACAAATTTATGCTCTACAGGTGCGTCATAGGTGAGGATCGACTTGCCGTCTACCTTGGCCATAGCTCCGGCAACCTCCATATAGTAGTGTTCCATATATTCCCTAAGCTCGTCAGCTAAAGCATGGTGCACAAGAAAGCTATCATGCACTGGTAGACACGCATATTGCATGTCAGCAAATCTAAGCATGACTTTTTCTGCTATATCAGCGTCCTTTTTCTGTAATTGCAAACCAAACCCGGAGCCAAAATACTCCCTAATAGGAGAGTGCGCATCTATGATAGCTTCCAATAGTTCTTGCCATGAGCAACCGGCGTCCATCTCGTTAAAGTCGCTGTGCTGTTTGATATTCTTGTTAGAAGCATTCACCAGCGAATTAAAGGCAACTTTCTTAACATCACGGACAACATTTTCCAAACCCATATCATATGGATCTAGGGGAGGGGTAACGCCAACCTCTGCATACACCAAAGCCGGATGCATTCCTGAGTAATCGAGTTCTACTGTTTGCTTACCATTGATATGAATGTATTTCCTGTATTCTTTGGGAATTCCTAGCCACCATGCGCCATAAAAACGGCCACCTTCGTTCCAACTGCTATTGTTAAAGATCCGTCTCAGCGTACGCGCACTAACATCTATTGACGGCAGGGCTTCTTCATCTTCCAAATGCCTGTTCCAAACGTGCCGCCTCAAGGCTTCAAACTCTGTATCTTTCAAATATAAATCAATCCAAAAAGTTGATAGGTGCCTATTGATACGTTCTAAATTTTCCGACATTTTCGTTGTTTGACTATTATGCTCGTAAGGAATGATATCTTTATTTTCATCCTTGAGAATAATATTGTTGCACCCTTCTAATTGCCGTATCTGCCACAGAGTAATATGGGCCTGCTCTTCCAGTGCCGACATCAGTTTCTGAGTTGCTCTAATGCGGGTCCGCTTACCTTTACCCTTCTCCTTGTCGAAATGCCCTTTCTTTTCTGTTCTTAAATATCCGCAAGCTTCTAGTCCTTTATAGGCTGACTGGACATGCACATAGGAAAGAGCCACTGACTGATAAAAACTGACCATCCTGTGGTAGTTGTTAGTAGGGCTGTACTCATTCTTGTTTAACGGCAACCCAAGCTGCATTCGCTTATTTGACTTTCGGGCTACATATAGGTCAAGCACCAGAGCCTTTACCATGCGAGTAAAACCATGATGCGCTCTTATAGAACGTTTTCTGGAGCGTTCCTCTTTGCCCTCAATCTCATTACATATATTTTGGAGAACTATCTCAAATAAAGGTGACGCAATATCACGCGACCAAAAGATAGATCGAGACGGTTGATTTATTTTACGTGACTGGTCATCATAGTTAGCCGCAGCCATAGCTTCTTCTCTTAGCTGCTCGTCCTTAATCATCCGTTTATATCCGTAATTTTGGTGCTACTTAGGACTATTTCAGCCAGTTTCTTTGGGTCCACACCATCGCCGTAAGCCCTCTTCGTACCTTCTTCATCTGCGAACTCCAACCAGTGCATTCCTTCAACCACGCTGTCAGGGTCTTGTCGCTTAACTTCTTCAAAGTACCTTTTTTTGTACTCCTCGAAATTAAGGTCAATATCTTGCTTAGGTTCAATAGCGTTTTCATTTTGCTTAGCAACAGAAACTGCCTCAATTATTTCTTCGGCACCAGAGGTGTTCGTCACCTCCTCAGAAATCTCAATGTAAGTCGCCATTGCTGATTCTAGCAATTGATGGTCTAGACTATTCAGAGGGTACAACTGTCCATTAGTCTCTATCTCAAGGAATATATTTCCAAGCGAGAGAACAAGAGCATCTCTAGTCGATGTATCAGACCTTACTTGAGATGTATGGCCTGAAATATGAGATAGGCCGTTGGCTAAAGCTGTAGCAGCGACTGTAAGCTTGAATGGACGTTGTCCAAAACTTCCGTTGAAGATCGCTGGCTTTGCAGACCATATTGCATCAACGAGTACACCCGCATATGCTCCACAGTCTTTATCAAACAGGCCTGCATTAGCTTGTATTTCAAGCAACTTTTGCACAACTACAGCAGCTTCGCTTTTTTTGTATGTATTTATTATTCCGCTAAAAGGCCACATGCTGATTATCCTTTAAATCCCTTAGCTTGAGCCTCAGTTATCACTGACAACTGCTTTCCGCCGTGAACTGCGGCGGCATAAGACCGCGCCAATCCAATAGTTCTACTATCACTGTCTGGATTTGAGTGTTTAGAGAAAACATTTGCAGCAATACGATTTGCTTCATCAACATTACCGCCATCATCAATCTGCACTAAGAATGCATATGCGCGAACAAACCGCTGCCCTCTCTCAGTGTTTTTTTTAAAGAAAAAATACCCACCGATTATCAATACGACTATCCAACCCATCACTTCCATTTTAACATCTCCAATGCTGACTTCTTTTGGGCAACCGTATAGCCATCACCAAAATATACTTGTTGCGTTACGCCTTCTTGAGCGTGCCCTACGATAGCCTTGACGAGAGGCTCAGCGACGCCGGATTGAAGCAAGTTCGTGACCATCGTGTGGCGAAAGCTATGAAACACCAAGCCTTGGCCACTCATGTCCACAGCCTTCAAGAACGGACCATTAAACCACCGGCTGAGATTGCGCCCGTATCCGGTTCCTTGACTAAGGGATAGCTCATGCAGCAACCTTTGCTTACCTGCCTTCATTAACCTTTCGACATGCTCTAAGAAGCCGAGTTCAAGCAACTCAGAATGGATGGGGATTAGGCGTGTTGCAGATGAAGTCTTGAGCCTTACCCCATCAGCTTTCTCATTAATATCAAAGCACCAAAGACCATCTACTTGTCTGACATCACCAAGTTGCAACTGTGCAATCTCGTTGAGGCGTGCCCCTGAATAGATAGCAATGAGGGGTCCCCATCTTTGATATTCTTTCTTAATTGCGCTGGTTTCATCTTTCAGGATCGCACTGAGTATTTTGCCAATCTGATCCTTAGAGAATGCTGTCCGTTCCCCATCACCTGATTTCTTGAGCTTGATGGTAAGGCCGGTAAATACGTTCTTAGAGACATACCCGTTCTTTTCAGCCCACTTGAATAAGCCGTGGCATGCATTGAGATGTTTATTAATTGTTTTCACATGCATCCGTTCTACACCCACAACCGTGATAGCATCTTCAAACGTAAGCCCCCTAGTCTTCGGGTTCGAATTAATGTTCTTGGGCACCTGCTGCAAAGTGCTCTTCACCTTCTGGGCACTCTTGGAGTTAATAGCAGTACAGGCGATGTCAGTACCCAAAATGGCAAGCAGCAAATTAAAGATTGCCCGATATTCCTTCTCTGACTTTTTTGTCCAATTGTCGCCCCTTACTCTCTCTTCCACAAACCGCCTGACAAGCTCACTGAGAGGGGTGTCCATACCTTCGCTTGAGGATGGTGAGCGGGAAGGCTCAGCAGCGCTTGAGAGGTCGTATTCTTCCATCGACTTGTCATAGTCAAGAACATGTTGGCAATAAGCTTTGTAAGAGCTCCTGAACTCCGTTTCCATAGTTTTATAGGTATCACTGCCTTGAGAGACGGGAAGCCCATACAGGGCGATCAGACGATCCACAGGCGGCTTTTCGTCGTTAGCCGTATGGTTGAATATTTCTGGTGCGTCGGATGTTAAAATACTCGATCTTAGGACGTTTAGCTCGAGCCCGCTCAGGCGTCCTTTATCAGCCATAGACGACTTCCGTTGCTCTAGGAGGCTTGCGAAATGCGACTTAAGCAGGGTTCTTATTTCGTGATATTTCATATTTTTATTGGCAACGCTACTCAGCAATTCATCAGCCCAGTATGATAACCACCGTGACAATTGCATGGCAAGGCGATTATCTCTCGTATCCAGAGACACTCTAATATGCGTGCATTTATTGTAAGGATGGAGGGCCTTAGGAATAGGCCAACGGAAATAGAAGACGTTGTGTCTGGAAAGCATCAGGTAGGTAGATATATGCATGGATAAATGGCTCACTTCAATGTGCCACCATCAAAACTAGGTATCTAATGCATTGATTTTAAAGCAAATGGCGGAGGGTCGGGGATTCGAACCCCGGAAGGGCTTGCACCCTTGCTGGTTTTCAAGACCAGTGCATTCAACCGCTCTGCCAACCCTCCGTATCGCAAATTCGGTGCGGCGCCAATACTATGGCCCCTTACGGTTGCGAATAGTCCTGATCGTTTAAAGTTCCAGCCGGGTGCTGTCAATATATTTGATTTTAAAATCCGCTTTATCTCTGAGCGTGAATAAAGAGCGGCAATAATCAAGCCTTTTCCGCCTGAAGCCGTTGCGAATCCGCAGAATTTGTGGCAAAAAAGGAGAGATCAGTAAATCGGAGTTCCAATGGTAAAGAAATCGGCGCGTAATTTTATTTTCTCTTTGGTCGGCATTTTCTTAGTTGCTATTTCAACACCGAGCTTTGCGGCGCAAGAACCGTTCGACCAATGGCTGCCCAAGTTGAAGGCTGAAGCGCGGGAAAACGGCATCAGCCAGGCAACAATTGATGAGGCTTTCGCCAACGTCAAGCTGATCGAGAAAGTCGTCAAGCTGGACCGCAAGCAGCCCGAAACCGTCCAGACTTTTCAGGAATATATGGCGCAACGCCTGCCAAAATCTCTCGTTGATTCCGGCAAGGCCATGCTTAACCAAAACCGCGCCCTGCTAGAAGAGGTGGGTCGTAAATTCGGTGTACAGCCCCGCTTTATTGTTGCGCTTTGGGGGGTCGAAACCCGCTATGGCAAGTATACTGGCGGCTTCAGCGTGATCGATGCGCTTACAACATTGGCCTATGATAATCGCCGTGCCGCCTATTTCAGAAAAGAGTTGCTGCTTGCGCTCAAAATTCTTGATGAAAATCATATTGCCCTTGCAGATATGAAAGGCTCTTGGGCCGGGGCAATGGGACAGTCCCAGTTCATGCCGTCTAGCTTCGTCAATTTCGCTGTTGACCATGATGAAGACGGCCGTCGCGATATCTGGACAACAAAGGCCGATGTCTTTGCCTCTGCCGCCAATTATCTGTCGCAGTCAGGGTGGAAGTATGACCAGACATGGGGCAGGGAGGTCCGGTTACCAAAAGACTTTGACCTCTCCCTAGTCGATTTAAAAATCGCCAAACCCATGGATGAGTGGGAAACTCTCGGCGTGACCAAGGCCGACGGCAGCCCGCTCCCGTCTCGCCAGCTTGTTGGGTCACTGGTACAGCCCAAGGGTGGGAACGGGCAGACCTTTCTAGTTTATAATAATTACCGGACAATCCTGAAATGGAACAGGTCAACTTATTTTGCGATGTCCGTCGGCCAGCTCGCTGATCTGATCGGAGACGGGTAAATGTTTGTTAAGCGTAGCGTAAAAGGTGTCAGTAACATGAGAAAATTATTCCCCAACGCCGGAATTCTGACCATTCTTGCAACAACACTACTGATCGGCGGCTGCTCCGAGGTTAATCTGCTCAGCTATGGGGCAAAAAAATATCATGCCTCCCATGACAAAAACAGTTCTACCGTCGACAACAAAGGTATTGATCGTGGCGTGCCCAAGCTTGGCAGCCCCTATGAAGTCGCAGGCGTCTGGTATTACCCAAAGGTGGATAACGGCTATGACGAAACCGGCATTGCCTCCTGGTACGGGGAGCCGTTCCACGGTCGCAAGACCGCCAACGGTGCGGTCTACGACATGCATAAACTCACCGCTGCCCATAAAACGCTGCCCCTGCCAACGGATGTACGAGTAACGAACCTTGAAAATGGGCGCTCCATAATCGTCACGGTCAATGACCGCGGCCCGTTTGCCCATTCGCGCATCATTGATATGTCATACCGCGGGGCGCAGCTTCTTGGGATGGTGGAGAAGGGGACTGCAAAGGTCCGCGTTCAGGTCATTAACGGAGGCGGCGACCTGGATCAGTCTATTATCGCCAAGCCAACAACCCCTGTGAGTGAGAAAAATAACGTTGCCGCTGCGCCTCAGGCCAAGATAGTTTCAGGCACCCTTGCGCCGCCGCCAAATATCAAGGCGGCACCACTGCCAAAACTGGAAACACTTCCGGCGCCAGCAAAGCCAACAACCGAAACTCAACTCGCGTCGGCCTCTGCTTACAGCGCTCCGTCACCTATTGTGAGTGCCGCTCCCATCACTGAAAGTGAGATTTTTATTCAGGCCGGCGCGTTTGTCGATTATAACAACGCCAATGTTTTGAGCGCGCGGCTTTCAACGATGGGGCCGACGAAGGTCAGTCAAGTTCTGGTAAACGGTCAGGATTTTTATCGTGTCCGTGTAGGTCCCGTTCAGGACATTGCCAGGGCGGACCAGGTTCTGGAAAATCTAATTAATACCGGTCATACGGATGCCCGGATTATTATCGAGTAAGCGGCCATAAACTGGTCAAATTACCGCATTAGGACATAAATTCGTTTATCGAATGCTCCCTGCCGAGCCAGCGATAAGAATAAGACAAACTGAAAGCATGAGTGCGATGACACACAGGACCTCACCAACAGGATTTTTCTCCGCCCTTTTCCTATGCCTGACGCTCTTTGCAGGCAGCACTTTAGCCCAAAGCATTGAGACCCCGGCGCGGGAAGCATTCGTCTTTGATTTGAACACGGGCGCGGTACTCCTTGAGAAAAATGCTGATGAGTTGATGCCGCCAGCCTCCATGAGCAAACTGATGACGGTGACAATGGTATTTGAGCGCCTGAAAGAAGGCTCTCTCAAGCTTGATGATACACTGCCCGTTAGTGAGAAAGCCTGGAAAAAGGGCGGCTCAAAGATGTTTGTCGAGGTGGATACACGGGTTGCCGTTAGTGATTTACTGCGCGGGATTATCGTTCAGTCCGGAAATGACGCCTGTATCGTGGTTGCCGAAGGGCTTGGCGGATCCGAGGAGGGCTTTGCGGAGGCCATGACATCCAGGGCGCGGGAGCTTGGTCTTGAAAAAAGCACCTTCCGGAACGCGACCGGCTGGCCGGATCCGAACCACAAGATGACAGCGCGTGAACTTGGTTTGCTGGCAAAGCATATCATTCAGGATTTCCCGGAATACTATCCGATTTTTGCCGAAAAAGACTTCACTTTCAGCGAGATCAAACAGGGCAACCGCAATCCGCTTTTATATAAAAACAATGGATCTGACGGCCTCAAAACCGGCCATACCGAAGAATCCGGCTACGGCCTTGTTGGATCGGCGGAACGGGACGGGCGACGTATTGTTGTTGTTGTGAATGGGCTTGAAAATGCCAAGGCGCGCAGCAGAGAATCCGAACGGCTGATGGAATGGGCCTTTCGCGAATTCAATAACTACGCTCTCTTCAAAACTGGCGATATTGTCGATAATGCGCGGGTCTGGCTCGGGAACGAAGATACAGTTCCACTCACTGTGGAATCTGATTTGACTGTCACTCTCTCACGGGCGGAACGGAAATCCATGACGGTCAAAGTCGTGTATAACGAGCCGATCCCGGCACCGATTATCAAGGGAACACCTGTGGCCCAGCTTGTCGTTGAAGGCCCCGAAATTGAAACGATAACGGTTCCACTGATTGCGACAGAGGATGTGACCCGCCCCGGCGCAATCAAGCGTCTGACGTCGGCGGTTGAGTATCTTGTTTTCGGCCCGTCCTCAAACTAGGTCGAAGCAAGCAGGATGCAAACGCAAAAGCGGCCAGGAAAATTCATCACGCTTGAAGGAGGGGACGGAAGCGGCAAATCCACGCAAAGCCGTCTTCTCGCCGAATTTCTACAAGAAAAAGAGATCGACACCCTACTCACACGAGAACCGGGCGGTGCCCCGGGCGCGGACGAAATCCGGGAGCTTATTCTGACGGGAGAACCAGACAGATGGGACGCCATTGGAGAAACGCTACTTTTCTATGCCTCCCGCAGAAATCATTTGCGCCTCACAATCTGGCCAGCCCTTGACGAAGGCCGCTGGGTTATATCCGACCGCTTCGCGGATTCCACCATGGCCTATCAGGGATATGGCAATCAGTTGGGCGAAGAAGCCGTGCAGAAAATCCATGATTTCGCTGTTGGGGATTTTAAGCCGGACCTAACATTCATTTTTTCCCTGCCTGTGGAGGAGGGGCTTCAACGCACCATGGGGCGAACTCATAACGAGGATCGTTTTGAGAAGATGGATCTTGCGTTTCACGAACGCCTCCGCGATGGATTTCAAAATATTGCACGGCAAAACCCGGATCGTTGCGTCCTTATTGATGCGACGCGTTCCGTCGAAGACATCCAGCAGGAACTTCGCGATATCCTAACAGCGCGTCTGTTGTCGTGACTGACTTACCGCAATCTGACAAACTCGATGGTTATCCCCACCCGCGGGATACTACTCATCTTATTGGTCATGAAGAGGCAGAGGAGCGCTTTCTCGATAATTTCATGAGTGGGCGCTTTCATCACGCATGGCTGATCACCGGTGCGAGGGGCGTCGGCAAGGCCACCTTCGCCTATCGCGCGGCAAAGTTTCTCTTAAGTCAGCAAGCAGGCGGAGGTGGGGGGCTGTTTGGCCCGCCCGAGACCCTCGACGTGCCAGAGGACGATCCGGCGCTTGCGTTGATGCATGCAGGATCGCACCCGGGCCTTGCAGTGCTCCGGCGGCAGTATGATACCAAGGGAAAGAAATTCTATACCGCGATCCGTGTCGATGATGTGCGCACCCTGAGCCCGTTTTTCCAGCTCACCGCCTCCGAAGGGAGTTGGCGGATTGTTATCGTTGATTCCGTGGATGATATGAACCCAAGTGCGGCCAATGCAATTTTGAAAACACTGGAAGAACCGCCGAAGAAAACTCTGTTCCTGTTACTTTCGCACACACCGGCGGGGCTGCTCCCGACTATCCGGTCTCGCTGCCGTCAGCTCGCACTGCGTCCGCTGGATGACGCCAATATGAGAAAAGTTCTGGCGCCGCATTGTGAGACACTGTCGCCGGAACAACTTGATATGCTACTGACCCTCTCGGAAGGAAGTCCTGGAAAGGCACTTCGTCTGCTGGAGGCAGGAGGGCTTGAAATCTTTACTGCTCTTCTCGATATCTTTAAGGAATATCCCCGTCTTGATGCCGAAAAACTACATGCCCTTGCAGATAAAAGCGGCCTGAAAGATGGAGAGACCAGATACCGGAGTGTGTGCGAGATTTATCCCTGGTGGCTGACCCGTCTTGTGCGTGCCGCCAGTGAGGATTTTGCGGGCAATAATCTTATAGCTGGCGAAGCGGAAATCATGAAACAGATGATCTCCCGCCATTCTCCCTCTGACTGGGCGCAGCTTTGGGAAAAAGGGAATGAGTTGATCAAAAGAGCGGATTCAATCAATCTCGACCGCAAACAGGTTGTGCTCAACCTGTTTTTAAATGTAGAACGCATGGGCAGATAAAACCAAAAACGGTGCGGATAGTTGATGTTAGTCGATAGCCATTGCCATTTAAATTTTGAACAGCTCTCCAGCCAGCTTGACGATGTCGTTGCACGGGCGAGGGAGGTCGGGGTCGGCCATATGCTGACCATCGGCACGAAGCTGCGTGAGTTTGAAGCGGTGCGCGCCATTGCCGAGCGGTATGACGATATCCATTGTTCCGTCGGTGTGCATCCGCATGAGGCCGAAAGCGAAGGCGATGAGGTCACGGCAGCGAAGTTGATCGAGCTGGCATCGCATCCGAAAGTTGTCGGAATAGGCGAAACGGGCCTTGATTATTTCTATGAACATGCTCCGCGGGAACTCCAGAAAAAATCCTTCCGACTGCATATCGAAGCCGCACGCGAAACCGGCCTGCCAATCATTGTGCATACGCGCGATGCCGATGCGGATACCGTTAACATTTTGCACGAAGAGTACGAGAAGGGGCCTTTCACAGGGGTTATCCATTGCTTTAGCTCAGGCTGGGAAGTCGCAGAGAAATCTATGGAAATTGGGTTTTATATCTCCATTTCCGGGATAGTGACCTTCAAACCCGCGGATGAACTCCGTGGTCATGTTCGCAACATACCTGTCGAGAAATTATTGGTCGAAACGGATAGCCCGTATCTTGCACCGGTTCCCAAACGTGGCAAGACGAATGAACCATCCTTCGTTGCCCATACGGCGGCGAAAGTCGCAGAACTAAAGGGGCTCGACCCGGATCAGCTCGCCGCCATCACGACTGAAAATTTCTTTAACCTTTTCAATAAGATAGAGCGGAAACTTTAATGGAAGTGACAATATTAGGTTGCGGCACCTCCGGCGGGGTGCCTCGCATCGGAAATGATTGGGGTGCCTGCGATCCAAATGAGCCTAAAAATCGCCGCCGTCGCTGTTCCATTCTGGTCAAGGAAAAAGACACAACTGTTCTGATCGACACATCACCGGATATCCGTGAGCAACTTCTCGATGCGGATATTGGTAAACTTGACGGCGTTGTCTGGACCCATGAGCATGCCGATCAGTGCCACGGGATCGACGAGCTTCGTGTACTCGCTATTCGCAACCGCGAACGCGTTAACGTTTGGAGTGACCAGAAGACACTCGATATCCTGATGACACGATTTGATTATTGCTTCCGGCAAGAAGGCAAAAATCCATATCCCGCCATATTGCAGGAGCATTATATTAACGGGCCGTTCAGTATCGGCGACATCGACTTTATTCCGTTCGATCAGGATCACGGCAGTATCACAAGTCTTGGCTTTCGCATGGGTGCCATCGGCTATTCAAATGATCTTGTTAATCTTGATGATCGAGGATTTGAAATCCTTAATGGCGTTGATACATGGATCGTCGATGCGATGCGCTATACGCCGCATCCAACGCATGTAAATCTTGAAACAGCGCTTGAATGGATTGAGCGCCTGAAACCACGGCGCGCAATCTTAACGAATATGCATGTGGATCTGGATTACCAAACATTGATCAAGGAATTGCCTGACGGTGTCGAGCCAGCCTATGACGGCATGGTGATCTCTGTATAAGAAAACATACCCTTATTTTCAGCGCGCTCAGCGTACGAGACGCTCCCTTGTATCGACGAACCCCCTCAAAATGGGGCCTTAAAAGCCCCCCGGCCTGTAGGAGCCCCATTTATCCCTATCCAATATTTTCCATAATATATATTATGCGTAAAATTGATATTTGGATAAATACTGCATTCCGCCGCCCTCTTCAGAGAATTATTTAAATGGCACGCAGTTATTCTTCGCCATAGATAATGGTTTCTATAACATCAACGCTCTCGGCATCAATCACCAGCGTCGCGACATCAAAAGAAAATCCCTGTCGTGCAAGTGATGCCAGTTCCTTGTTACGGCGCTCGCCCCGTGTCTCTTCCGATTTATACGGCCCGAACCGCCTTCGTTTCACAAACCGCGCTGCGGCCCGTCTATCGAGCTCGTTCCTGTTATCTCCAAGCGCATCGAGCGCCCGCGCCTGATCGGCGTCCGAAAACGCCATCTCCTGCAATTTGAGGCCGATCTGGGCAATTGACCGCCCCTCCCGTGCCATTATCCGTGCCTTGCTAGCGGCAAATTCAGCATCATTGATAAAGCCGGCCTTGATCATATCCGCGACGACCTTCGCAATATCCTCTGTCAGTTTTTCCTCCGACAGATCAAAATGCTCCAACTGCGGCGCGGCTTTATTCCGCAGATGCCGTGCCATTTTATGGCTTGTCGCCGGAAATCGGTTCAAATAGCGGAGCGCCTGATCCCGCAACCATTTCGGCGTCGGTTCAACCGGCTTTCGGGGACGTTTTTCTTTCGCCTTTTTCTCTTCAGTCATCCAAAACTCGATTATTTCGTCAGTTTTCGCATGTTACTTATGGCCAGAGCCAAAGGAAATCCTTTAAACTTCACTTCTCTTGAAGTTTTAGCGCGAAAGACTCTGCATGTCCGAAAATAAGGCATCCACCCCGATCGACCAACTCCTTGATATTATGTCTAAATTACGCAATCCGGATGGAGGGTGTCCGTGGGACTTGGAACAGAATTTCGAAACCATCGCCCCCCACACAATCGAGGAAGCCTATGAGGTTGCGGAGGCTATTGCAAAAAACGATATGACTGAGTTGAAAGATGAACTTGGCGATTTAATGTTTCAGGTGGTGTTTTATGCGCAAATGGCAAAGGAGGCCGGTGATTTTGACTTCAACGACGTGATTGCCGCCATATCGGAAAAGATGATCCGCCGCCACCCCCATGTATTCGGCAATGCCGATATCGCGACAGCAGAAGCGCAAACGACGGCCTGGGAAGAAACAAAGGCGCAGGAGCGGGCGGAGAAAGGAAAAAACTCCAATAAAGCCCCTTCTGCCCTTGATGGCGTTGCCAAGGCCCTACCCGCCCTGACCCGCGCCGTAAAGCTACAGAAGCGCGCGGCACGCGTTGGTTTCGACTGGCCTTCCATTGCGCCGGTATTTGATAAAATCGAAGAAGAACTCGGCGAACTTCGGACGGAGATCGACACGAACGGCGGCCATGACCGTATTGCCGAGGAATATGGCGATCTGCTTTTTGTGCTCGCCAATCTGGGACGACATCTCGATCTTGAGCCGGAAACCGTCCTGAGAGCCGCAAATCGAAAATTTATACGACGCTTTCAATTTGTTGAACAACGGATTGAAAATAAAGGAAAAATACTAGAAGAATGCAGCCTTGAGGAATTGGATAGCGTCTGGAATGAAATTCGTTCGGAGGACAAATTAAATCAATAAAACCAGATCATTAAGCCTGATCTTTAAGAATTTTCTCTAACCTGCCCAGATTTTCCGGCGAAAACTTCGCTTCGATATGCACTTTGTCATCCCTGTCCGCTCGTTCAAGCACTGTCCCATGTCGGTAGATCCAGGAGAGCGTCGCCCCGTCTTCGGCTGGGATATCAAGCTCCATTATTTTCTGCTTCGCTGTCAGCTTCTCTTCAATAAGCGCGAGGAAAGCTGGGGTTCCCTCACCTGTCACGGCGGAAATGGCAACCTGCCCTTCCTCTCGCGCGACACTGTTGAAAAGTTTCTCACGCGCGTCTTCGTCCAGAATGTCGATCTTGTTCAGAATTTCCAGATAGCTGCCCGTATCATCCGTATCAACGCCGAGCCTCTCCAATACATCAAGTACATCCTGCCGCTGAGCGCCCGTGTCAATATGGGTAATATCTCGCACATGGACAATCAGGTCCGCCTCCAGCACCTCTTCCAAAGTCGCACGAAATGCCGCCACAAGCTCTGTCGGCAAATCGGAGATGAATCCCACTGTGTCAGAAAGAATCACCGGTTGCCCGCCGGGCAGGGTAATCTTTCTCATTGTTGGATCAAGGGTGGCGAAAAGTAAATCCTCCGCAAATACATCCGATTCCGTCATGCGGTTAAACAGCGTTGATTTTCCGGCATTGGTATAGCCGACAAGAGCAACGATGGGATAAGGAACCTTTTTACGCTTGGCGCGGTGCAGTTCACGGGTCTGGACAACGGAATTGAGTTGTCTCTTGATCTTGGTGATCCGCTCGTCGATCAGGCGCCGGTCGATTTCAAGCTGGGATTCACCCGGACCACCGATAAAGCTCAGGGAACCACGCTGTCGTTCCAGATGGGTCCAGGACCGCACCAAACGGGTGCGCTGATAACTAAGATGGGCAAGCTCTACTTGCAACGATCCCTCGCGGGTCTGAGCCCTTTCGCCAAATATTTCGAGGATTAGCCCGGTCCGGTCGACAATTTTCACATGCCAGCGGCGTTCCAGATTGCGCTGCTGCACGGGAGTCACCGGCCCGTCGATAATAACCACATCAATTTCAGCGTTTTTGATATATGCGGCAAGCTCGGCAATTTTTCCTTCACCGAAAAGCGTTCCGGGTTTTGCCTTGGACAGGGTGATGATTTCCGAGTGCACCACATCGAGGGATATGGCAGCCGTCAAAGACACAGCCTCTTCAAGGCACCCTTGCGGATCCCGAAGCTTGCTTTGTGTCTTTGTCTTTATATAAGGGTGCAGGACAAGCGCCGTTTCCCCTGAACGCAGGCTGTCGCGTTCCGAATTAATTTCCATGAGTTGGATATAGGGGGCGCATGGAGATATTAAAAGATCAGTTTTCTGCGTTTGGATCAAAAAGCTGAATTGGTCCGGCAGGCATTACTGTCGAAATAGCATGTTTGTAGACAAGCTGTTCATGGCCATCACGCCGCAGCAATACGCTGAAATTATCAAACCAGCTGATAGAACCCTGAAGCTTTACACCATTAACCAGAAACACGGTTACCGGAATTTTATCCTTGCGTACCTTGTTCAGGAAAACATCTTGTACATTCTGTGACTTCTCAGCGCCCATCTTGAATTATCTCTCGTCTGTCAAATCTATTCATTTTGCCTTTTGCCACCCTAGACAGGGTCGTTCTGATCGCGTTTTTAAATAAAAGGCAAAAAAGTTTCCCTGACATAAGGATTTCTCCTCTTAAACACAAGCATTATAACGCCCAAATTGCAACAAATAACGACTCTGGTACAAAAAGCACAGTTTCAACAGTATTATTTGGGAAATACTAGGCATCTTCAGACATAAAATTTTCGTATATCGTCCTTAGTTTTTGTGAAATGAGGCCCGGATGGCCATTTCCGATCACTTGATCATCTACTTTTACAACTGGAAGAACATATGACGTGCTGCTAGTTAGAAATACTTCCCGGGCGGAATGCAGCTCATCGACGGTAAAACTCCGCAGTTCAAGTTCGATTCCGTTTTTATCCAGTTCCTTGATAAGTGATGCCCGTGTAATACCAGCAAGAATGGAATTGCTCGTCGGTCGGGTGATGATTTTCCCCTCCTGACTTACGATCCAGGCGTTGGTTGAGCTGCCCTCCGTCACCATGCCATCTTCATCGACCTGAAACGCCTCATAGGCGCCTTTGTCCTTGGCCTCCTGCTTGGCCAGAACATTAGGGAGCAGAGAGACAGACTTAATATCCCGACGAGCCCAGCGAATATCCGGCACGGTTATCACGCTAATCCCCTGCTCTGCCGTTTTGGCCGCCCTTTCCATCGACAATCTCTTGGCTGTCATCACCAGCGAAGACGGGGTGTCTTTCGGAAAAGGATGGTCGCGCGGAGCGACACCGCGCGTAACCTGGATATAAATAATACCGTCGCGAATACCGTTCTGGCGGATCACTTCCCGCATTACAAATTTGAGCGGTTCCCGCTTCATAGGAAGATCCATCCTCAATTCATTCAGGCTCCGCTCCAATCGGTCCAAATGTCCCGCTTCATCGATCATCCGCCCTCCGACAATGGTCACTACCTCGTAAACCCCATCGGCAAATTGATAGCCGCGATCCTCGATATGGACGCTGGCGTCGCGATGCGGGAGATACTGACCGTTTACATAAGCGATTCTGGACATGGCTTTCCTATTTAATTAACGCCGCCAAAGGGCTGGATTGAAAAGTGAGAGGACGGCGAAAAATTCCAGACGCCCTACAAGCATAGTGACACATAATACCCATTTCGAAAAATTGGGTAAGGCTTCATAGCTGATAAAATTTTCCTCGCCAACGACCACATCGGTAATCAATGGCTGCGCCGCGCTGCCTGCACTGGCAAGATTTGTAATGGCAAGAGTGACTGATGATTGCAGATCGAGCCCGTTAAAGGCCAGAACTAACGTCGCGGCAACAAGAACCAGGCAATAAAGAACGAAAAAGCTCCAGGCTGAAGTGATTTGTTCCCGCAAGATACGTTGCCCCCCATATGTCAGGGGGAATATACTGCTTGGAAAACTGAGGCGATTTACTTCCGCATTAGAGACTTTCAAGAGAATACTGATCCGCATCATTTTAATACCGCCAGCGGAAGAGCCAATCGATCCACCAATCGTTGTCAGGACGAGAATCACAAAAAGCGCTCCAATCGGCCAGTAATACTGGCCACTGTCCGATACAAGCGGCATGTTATATCCGGTCGTCGTCACAGCGGAAACGGTATTAAACACCGCATAGCGCAAAGTATCCCCGACCGACATATCCGTTTGCGTCATCATCAAGGAAAAAACAAAAAGGCTACCCAGAACAATGGCAATCAGGAGATAACGATACTCCGGGTCCTTGAAGTAGGACCGCCTGTCCCCATTAAAGAAGGACCAGTGAAGGGAAAAATTTATCGCGCCAAACACCATAAAAATCATCAAGACCACTTCAATTCCGCGGCTGGCGAAGGCCGTACCCGCCGCGTTTGTCGTCATAAACCCGCCAGTAGACAAAGTGCTGAAAGCATAGCAAAGGGCGTCAAAGGCCGTCATCCCGGCAAACCACAAAGCTACAATGCAGATCGCCGTTAGCAAGCCATATATTTTCAACAAGGAAAGCACTGCCGAGCCGATTCGCCGGGACATGCGGCGGCGGCTGCTCTTGGCAATGGCCCTCGTCAATGGGTTGCTGCGCGGCAGGTTAAAGGCGCTGGCCAATACGGACAGGAAAACAATGATCGAAAATCCGCCTACCCATTGGATCAGGCTTCGCCACAGAAGGATCGCCCGTGGCTGAATATCCAGATCAACAATTACAGTCGCGCCATTGGTCGAAAACCCGGAAAATGCCTCAAAATAGGAATTGGTCGCCGAGGGAATCGCATCGCTCAAATAAAAAGGTAATCCAGCGAATGCCGGAACGACTATCCAGATGAGGGTTGCCGCCAAAAAGGTTTCACGCCGACCAAGGATGGTAATTTCCCGCCGCATCGCGAGGATCATGCCGCCGCCAAAAAAAAGCGTTACAATAGCAGAGACGAAAAAACTCAGCGTGAGTTCAATCTGCCCCTCGGCGAAAGCAAAAAGAATCGGCACACTCATCAGCAACGCCAAGAAGCCAAGCGCCCAACCAACAAACGTAAAGACAGGTGCAAATAACATCAGGTCTAGAAGAATTCAAGGCCGACAGAAAACATTTCCTCAACCTTCTGCACGGACCCCTGAAGGCTCAGGATAACGACCCTGTCGTCAGCATGAATAATCGAATCCCCACGTGGAATTTCAACAGTTTCCCCCTTAATCACCGCACCGATAATGGTGCCATGCGGAAGTTTAATATCCCGGAGTGGCTTCCCAACAAGCAGGGAGGTTTCCAGCGCATCACCCTCCACCACTTCGGCCGCGCCATCCCGAAAAGAATGCAGCCCCCGGATCCGGCCGCGGCGGATGTGGCGGAGGATTTCCGAGACTGTGGTTGCGCGTGGATCCACCACAACCTCAATCCCGAGCGTGGTAACCAGATTACCGAACACCGGATTATTGATCAGGGTAACGGCGGTCTCCGTTCCCTGCCCTTTCGCCAACAAGGACGCGATAATATTGACCTGGTCATCATTGGTAAGAGCAACAATGGTTTCCGCCTGAGCCGCATTTGCTTCCTGCAGCAGTTCGGGATCAAGTGCACTGCCATGAAGAACAACAGTCCGGTGCAGCTCGTCGGTAATCTTCTCGGCCCGTTCACGATTATGCTCAATCAGCTTTAGAGAGACTTTACGCATATTCTCTTCAATGAACTGGGCGAGGTGAAATCCGATATTCCCGCCTCCCACGATGACGATGCTGCGCGCCTCCTGCTCTTCATGACCGAAGAGCGGCATGGCGCGGGCCACATGGGCGCTGTCCGCTGCGAAATAAATCTCATCACCCGGAAACATCTGGTCATCGCTTGACGGGACGATCATCTTGCCGTCACGATAGATCGCCACAACAACCACATTCAAGTCAGGGAACAACTCTGTCAGCTGTTTGAGCGGAGTATTAACAATCGGGCAGCTTTCGTCGAGACGAACACCTATAACCTGAACCTTACCGTCGGCAAAAGAGACGGTATCAAAGGCACCAGGCACCTTCAATCGGCGTTCAATCGCGTGCGCAACTTCGTCTTCCGGAGAAATAATAACATCAATCGGCAGATTTTCACGGCTGAAGAGATGGGCCCAGAGAGGGTCCGTATATTGATGAGAACGTATTCGGGCAATTTTCTTTGGAATATTGAAGATCGAATGCGCAATCTGACAGGCGACCATATTGACTTCATCACTATAGGTCACGGCGATAATCATATCCGCATCATAGGCCCCTGCCCGCTCTAACGCGTCCGGGTGGGAGGCATGACCGACCATGGCCCGAACATCGAGTTCATCCCCAATCTTGCGGACCAATTCAGACGATTGGTCAATCAGGGTGACGTCGTTGTTTTCCCGCGCAAGCTGCCGCGCGATATTGGAACCGACCTGTCCTGCACCGCAAACGATTACCTTCATCGCGTCTCTGCCCCTCTACCCAAATTGCGTCTCTACTCCGACGACCGTTTCCGCTCACCATTACTGACGCCGAGCGTTTTCAGCTTACGATGTAACGCGGACCTCTCCATACCAACAAATGACGCGGTACGCGAAATATTTCCGCCAAAACGGTTTATTTGCGCCTCGAGATATTCCTTTTCAAACCGTTCGCGCGCCTCCCGCAAGGGAAGCGCCATGATTTCCGTATTGTCATTCTGTCCGATCATAACCGACTTGGCCGCCCCGGCATTTGCGGGCACCATATTTGCGGCGATTGGCGCCGATTTATCGCCGGTAGCAAGAATCATGATCTGCTCAATCACATTTTTGAGCTGACGGACATTTCCCGGCCAGGATGAGGCCTGCAAGGTTGCAATAGCATCCTCCCCTATTTTCCTCGGCGGCAATCCGGCACTTTTCGAGAAGCGCTCAACAAAATAACGGGCGAGCGGTCCGATATCTTCCGGCCGCTCCTTTAGAGAGGGAACCGTTATCGGCACCACGCCGAGACGATGATACAAATCCTCTCGCAGGCGGCCGTTGGCCATTTCCTCTTGTAGATCCCGGCTGGAAGAAGAGATGATCCGTGCATCTACCTTAATCTTTTCTGTGCCCCCCACTCGCTGGAAAGTCTGGTCAACCAGCACGCGAAGAATCTTGCCCTGGGTTTCCATCGGCATGTCGGCAATCTCATCAAGGAAGAGCGTACCGCCATGGGCTTGCTCCAGTAACCCACGACGCTCTCCTTTTACCGAGTTCATTCGTCCATCTTCGACACCGAATAGCTGAATCTCCAGCCGCTCAGGCGCCAACGTGGCCGCATTGAGAACCACGAACGGGCCAGATTTTCGGTGGGATTGATCATGAATGAGCCTCGCGACGACTTCCTTGCCAGACCCGGACGGACCAGAAATCAGCACACGGCTGTTTGTTGGCGCGACCTTTTCAATGCTTTGTTGGAGCTGGATCATGACGTGGGAGCGGCAAACAAGATCCGTCATCACCTCGCCGCCACGAGTTTTAAGGTCAGCGACTTCCCGCCGCAATCTCACCGCTTCCAGTACGCGGTCGACTAGCTGTATAAGCCGCTCCGCCTTGAACGGTTTTTCAATAAAATCATAGGCCCCGAGTTTGATAGTCTGAACGGCCGTTTCAATATTCCCATGGCCGGAAAACATCAGGACAGGCAAATCCGGCTGATCTTTCTTGATGGCCTGTAAAATCTCGATACCATCAAGCTTGCTGCCGCGCAGCCAGATATCCAATATAACAAGGCTCGGGCGACGATGGGCAATTTCGGCGAGGCATTGATCGCTGTTCGCAGCCATCCGTGTCTCATACCCCTCATCCTCCAGAATTCCGGCAACCAGTTCCCGAATATCAGTTTCATCATCGACAATTAGAATGTCTGCAGACATCTTAGTCATTCCCCGTTTTCAAATTCGCTTCACTCATGGGAAAAGAGATCCTGACAGAAGCCCCTCTCCCTTCTTTTGCGTCGGTCATGGAGAGGCTGCCACCATGCTCCTCCATGATCTTATTGACAATTGCGAGGCCGAGGCCTGTGCCCTTTTCACGATGGGTCACATATGGCTCGGTCAGCCGGCTGCGGTTTTCTTCCGGTAGTCCGCGCCCATTATCTGTAATCTCAATCGCCATTTCGTCGACAGTGACACTAAATTCTACCTTGATCTGGCCATTTGGAAGATCCGCGTCCCCTTCTTCCCGCCCCTCAATCGCATCAGCGGCATTTTGCAGGAGATTTGTCAGAACACGGTTCACCTGCGGCGCATCGCAATCACAGATCATCGGCGATCGCGGCGCCTCATAGACATAGTCAATTTCCGGATGAGCAATTTTTTGGAGGAAGATCGCCTGACCAACGAGCTCGCCCAGATCCTCAGGCTTAAATTCTGGCGTCGGCATCCGGGCGAAGGCAGAGAATTCATCAACCATTTGGCCAATATCCCCAACCTGACGGATGATCGTATCGGTGCATTGATTGAAAATATCTATATCGTCTTTAATCTGACGGCCATATTTACGTTTTATTCGCTCGGCAGACAGCTGGATCGGGGTCAGCGGGTTCTTAATTTCATGGGCAATACGTCGGGCAATATCGCCCCAGGCCGCCATCCGCTGCGCCGACACGAGATCCGTAATATCATCCAGCGTGACCACAAACCCCTGAATGCTGCCAACGGAAATTTCCGCCGCCGCGCGCACCAGCAGATGGCGATGAGCATTTGCTGTCTGGAGCTGAATCTGGCGTTCCGCCACACGATAGGGCTTTTCCCGAATTTCATCAAGAAGGGTAGCCATTTGCGGCTGAATATCAGAGAATCGCCGGTCAATAAGTTCCGTCTCCGAATAGCCCAAAAGTTCCGCCGCCTTGCGATTTGGCAGATTGATAACGCCTTCCCGATCAAGTCCGATCACACCGGACGAAACTCCGGAAAGCACAGCCTCGGTAAAGCGGCGGCGTTCGTCCAACTTCTTATTTGTTTTTTCAAGCTCCTGACGCTGGGTTGAAAGTTGCTCCGTCATCCGGTTGAACGCACGGCTCAGGGTCGCCATCTCATCATAGGCGCGACTTTCATCCACCTTGGCTGTCAGATCGCCCGAACGCACACGCTCTGCCGCTTTCACGAGGCTCTCAATCGGGCCAACAAGGCGCGAGGCAATCACCAGGCCAAACCAGACGGCGGCGAGCACTACCATCAGCGAAATGATAAAGAAAATCACAGCGAACTGGATTTGAATGCCGAAGCCTTCATCCTTCAATTGTTCATAGTCCGACGCGGCGATGCGCGTCCTCTCCATATGGGCGAGAACCCGAGGCTCAATAAAGCGTCCGACA
The DNA here is from genome assembly GCF_020731145.1 of Sneathiella sp. HT1-7. Classification (GTDB taxonomy): domain Bacteria; phylum Pseudomonadota; class Alphaproteobacteria; order Sneathiellales; family Sneathiellaceae; genus Sneathiella. The sequence continues at coordinate 236,915 of NZ_JAJFZN010000004.1, forward strand.
TAAAGAAACCCATCCAGCAGACGGTCCAGCCGAATTAGGGCCCGAACCTGATCATCCCCATCATTCGTGGTGATGACAATCTCCCGCTCCCTCGCTTCGCTGAACTGGCTTGGAGAAATCTTATCAAACTCGAGCGCAAAACTTAGGTCCGACTGTGCGATAATTTTCTGATTGCCGTCCAGGACAACGGCCTCACTCAAGTTACGGGCGATGACCTGATCACTGAGATAGGAATCAAACAAGCTACGGTTTTCCAAAACCCGTGTCGGCGCACGATTGATCTGCGCGGTCATTGCCAGAACATCGGATCGTATATTCTGGATATGCTCCTTGATATAGGCGTCGGCGACAGCAATCGATTCCGACACCGCCATATTCACAGGATCGGAGAAATGCCGCTGAAAATAGATATTAAAAAAAAGGGCGGAGAAAAGCGCTACCATCAGGGCTGGCGCGACAGCGATTAATGAAAACAGACGTAAAATACGCCGATGCATCATGCTGCCTGAGCCACCGATCTGCCCCTTGCGCCAAGTTCTGATCAATCGGTGAGTAATGATAATTGCGAGGATGACCACAATCGATACGTCAATAATAAGAAGTATGCGCGTGTAGGCCGGGTTTTCTATAGTCAGCGATTCATAGGTGGCAATACCGCTTGCAACGGCCAGCATGGCCACAAAGAAAGAGGTTTTGGGACCAAGCCCGATCTTTCTTGTCCAGCGGACAAATGAAAAAGGCTGTTTCACATTATTCTGCTGTGATTCTGCCACAACATCCTCCGACCGCAAGGGTCATGATGCAACCTCGGTTTGCTAGTAAATGCCATCAACGGCGGCCATTTGTTCAAAATACCACATTGTGGCATTTAAGCATCACTTCATGCCGCGCACAACCTGAATATCCAAATCCCGGATTTTTTTACGCAATGTATTCCGGTTTACTCCCAAAAGGTCAGCTGCCTTGATCTGATTTCCGTTCGTTGCCTCCAATGACAGGGATAAAAGCGGGCGCTCTACCTCCCGGATAACCCTTTCATAAAGCCCGCTGGGTGGCAGGCTTCCCGCATGGGCCGCAAAATATTTGGCAATATGACGTTCCACCGCCATGACGAGGCTCTCATCCTCTCCCGGAGTTTCCTCGGAACTTCCAATTTCCTGTGGCTGGAGCTCCTGCTCAATCACAGAGATATTAATGACATCATCGGAATATAGCGCCGCGAGGCGGCGCACCAGGTTTTCAAGCTCCCGGACATTACCTGGCCATTTATGCTTTTTAAGTGCTTCAAGTGATTCCTTATCCACGCTTTTTACCGGCAGCCCCTCCTCCTGTGCCTGAGAGAGGAAATGCCGCACAAGATCCGGAATGTCTTCCGCCCGTTCACGCAATGGCGGCAAGCGGAGCGGGACAACGTTCAGGCGGTAATAAAGGTCCTCGCGAAACAGTCCCTGACGCACGAATTGCCTGAGGTCCCGATTGGTCGCGGCGACAATACGCACATCGGTCTTGATCGCCGTGCGGCCGCCAACCGTTGTATATTCGCCTTGTTGAAGCACGCGAAGCAGTCGCGTCTGCGCTTCAATCGGCATATCCCCTATCTCATCAAGGAACAGCGTACCGCCCTGTGCCTGCTCAAAGCGGCCAATGGCGCGCGAATCTGCCCCTGTGAACGCGCCTTTCTCATGGCCGAACAATTCGGATTCGATCAGCTCTTTTGGAATGGCCGCCATGTTAATAGGAACAAATGGGCCCGCCTTCCGCTTCCCATACTCATGCAGTGCTCGCGCAACAAGCTCTTTACCCGTCCCGCTTTCACCAGAAACCAAAACCGTAAGGTCCGTCCCCATCAAGCGAGCCAACACCCGATATATCTCCTGCATGGCCGGGGAGCGACCGATCAGAGGCGTTTTCGTTTCCTCTTCTTCCTGCGCCTTAAAACGATTTGCGGCTTTCTTCGGCTTGGAGAGACCACGATCCACAACCTGCAGCAAAAGCTTTAGATCGAATGGTTTCGGCAAATAATCATAGGCCCCTCGCTCTGTCGCCTTGATAGCGGTGAGCAAGGTATTCTGCGCACTCATGACGATAACAGGCAGATCGGGCCGGATTTTTTTAATCCGGGGGAGCAAATCAAGACCATTTTCATCGGGCATCACGACATCGGTCAGGACAATATCACCGAGCCCTTCAAGCACCCAGTTATAAAGCGTTGAAGCGTTGCTAGTGGAGCGCACTATATAGTCTGCGCGGGAGAGAGCCTGCTCCAGAACCGTACGGATACTCTGGTCATCATCTGCGACTAAAATTGTTCCCGGCATATTTATTCCATATCCGTTTTCATAAAGTTATAGACCGGCAGGCGGATCAACACCTTGCAGCCCACCTCCGATGACTCAAATTCGACAATCCCTCCATGATCCCCAACAATTTTGGCGACCAGTGCAAGGCCAAGCCCGCTGCCACCAGCCTTGGTGGTGACAAAAGGATCGTAAATATGCGGTAGCATCTCATCGGGGATGCCGGAGCCGTTATCCTCTACTCCTACCTCAAGCGGTAATTGCACCTTTTCCTGCGCGCCCGGAACGGCCAAACGGATCCCATGACGATAGGCAGTACTAAGCGTTACTTCTCCGCCGTCTTCAGGCGCCGCTTCCACAGCGTTCTTCACCAGATTGAGTAACACCTGGACAAGCTGATCGCGATTGCCATAGACGAAGGGGAGCGAAGGGTCATAGTTTTCCCGGAAAGTTATTTTTCGGCCAAATCCAGCCTCAGCCACCCGACGCACATGCTCCAGCACTTCATGGATGTTGACCGCATCGCGATCAATCGGCCGATCATCGGAAAAGGCCTCCATTCGGTCAACAAGCGCGCAAATCCGGTCCGTTTCATCACAGATTAACCGGGTGAGCGCCCGATCCGCATCAGAGGCATTCATCTCCAACAACTGCGCCGAGCCACGAATACCCGAAAGCGGATTTTTTACTTCATGCGCCAGCATGATCGCCATCGCCGTTACAGATCGGGCGGCACCACGATGGGTCAGCTGACGATCCATCTTGGCGGCAATCGTGCGTTCTTCAATCTGGACAATGACATTCGAGGTGCCATAAAGCTGGGAAACTTGAAGATTGACGTTCTTGATACCGGTTTTTGGCGTGCCAAGATCGACGGCATATTCAGAGACATAATCACCGATCAGGCGCACCTGCTCCACCAATCCCAATAGCGGGCTGTCAAATGGTACCATTTCATTAAGCGACATCCGCAGCAGTTTTTTCGACGAAAGGCCGAAAAATTCTTCTCCCGCCGGATTTGTCATGCAGATATGGCCTTCATCATCGATGACGACCAACGGATCGGGCAAGGCATTCAGGACAGCCAGAGCATCCACTTCCGTTTTCTTGCGTTTCGTCCCGCTAAATGGATTTGGCAAAACCATCTTATGCACTTTCCTTCAGCATTAAAACCTCATAAAAACAACTGATTTCATCCCGAACCTGATCTGGATCGGTAAGACGAACCACTCTTTGCCGGAAGTTCTCTCCACCCGGAAGCCTCTCCGAATACCAGCCAAGATGCTTGCGGGCGACGCGCACGCCAACCTCTGATCCATATAGACCGATAAGGGCGTTATAATGCTCCAGCAGAACCGATTTTTGCTCATCAAAGTCCGGGTCAGGCCGCTTAATCCCGGTCTTCAAATAATCTGCTACCTGCGCGACAAACCACGGGCGACCATAGCTACCCCGGCCAATCATCACACCATCTGCACCCGACTGCTCTTTGGCCTTTGCGGCATCCTCAACCGTTTGAATATCGCCGTTCGCAATCACCGGGAGAGATACAGCTTCCTTGACCTTTGCAATAAAGCGCCAATCCGCCGCGCCTTTAAAGAACTGGCATCGCGTGCGGCCGTGCACGGTCAGCATGCGGATCCCCACATCCTCAGCAATGCGGGCAAGTTCCGGTGCGTTGCGACTCTCTTCATCCCAGCCTGTGCGCATTTTAAGCGTGACAGGTATATTTACGGCATCAACTGTTGCCTTTAATATCTTCGCCGCATGGTCGAGGTCCCGCATCAGAGAGGAGCCAGCCATTCCGGAAGTAACTTTCTTAACCGGGCATCCCATATTGATATCAATAATCCGCGCGCCCATATCCTCGTTCAGCTTGGCGGCATCCGCCATAATATCCGGATCACAGCCCGCAAGCTGAACGGCCATCGGCTGATCATCATTGGCGGAGCGAACAATACGTAGGGACCGGCGCGTTTCTGCGACCATGGCCTTGCTCGCCACCATTTCGGTAAAGACAAGCCCGGCCCCATATCGCGTCACCAGACGGCGAAAAGGGAGATCTGTGATACCAGCCATCGGCGCGAGGAATACCGGGGGATCGATTGTAATAGAGCCGAGCGTAATGATCATTTTTTATGCAAAATAATTTATGACTATATTTTAGGCAATATAGTCAGGTTTTTATTGCACTGCAACAGATTCATGCCCATTCAGTCAAATTTATTGAACCGCACGAGATAGCGATCTATTGTCGCGACATGAAAAGTATTGCCCTCATCCTCGCCGCCGGAAAAGGCCTCCGGACCGGACTTAATATTCCGAAGCAATATATTGAAATTGCAGGAAAATCTATTCTCAGGCGAGCAATAGATGCTTTTCTGAGGCACCCCGAAATCGATACTATTTGTGTGGTCATAGGGGAAGATGATCTACTGCTTTATGAGAAAGCAATCACCGGTCTGGATATTTTGCCGCCGATTGTTGGCGGAGTAACGCGACAGGAGTCGGTCCAAAACGGCCTGGAAAGCCTGGTCGAACACACACCGGACAGTGTGCTAATTCATGATGCGGCCCGACCCTTTATCAGTAGAGAATTGATCAGCCGTTGTTTGAGTAAACTAAACCAAGCGGAGGCTGTTCTCCCCTCCATCGCGATAACGGATAGCCTCAAATCCTTTGAAGGCGACTTGATTACCGGCGCACTGAACCGGGATGAGATTGTCGCCGCGCAAACGCCGCAAGCTTTCGCTTTTGCACCTATTCTGGCCGCGCATCGGACTTTCGCGGGCGAGAACCTGACTGATGACACGGCCCTCGCCGAACGTGCCGGAATAGAGGTCGCAATGGTCGAGGGTGATCCCGCAAATTTCAAGATCACCACGCCTGAGGATATAGAGAAAGCACACAACATGATTACAAAAAGCCTTATCGATGTACGGACGGGCCTAGGCTTCGATGTGCATGCGTTTGAGGAAGGAGACAGTGTTTGGCTCGGCGGCGTGAGTATTCCTTATGATAAACGCCTGAAAGGCCATTCGGATGCGGATGTCGCGCTCCACGCCCTGACCGACGCCCTGCTCGGTGCCATCGGCGCGGGCGATATCGGCCTGCATTTTCCGCCAACAGATGCCAAATGGAAAGGCGCGTCGTCTGACTTGTTTCTGCGTCATGCGGCAGATTTGGTGGGCAAAAAAGGCGGCGTCATCAATCATGTCGACCTCACCATCATCTGTGAAGCACCGCGTATTGGTCCGCACCGCGTCGCTATGCAGAAACGCATCGCCGAAACTCTCCGTATTGACGCTGAAAGAGTGAGCATAAAGGGAACAACGACCGAAAAGCTTGGCTTTACCGGCCGGGGCGAAGGTATCGCGGCCCAGGCCGTTGTAACCGTGAGGCTTCCTGGATGAGCAGTAAAATTGGCCCCCTCACCCTTTGGCATCCCGCGGTCATTCTTTCCACCTGGTTCTGGAGTGGTTTGTCGCCGAAGGCACCCGGAACCATTGGCACCCTCGCCGCGCTTCCTTTCGGTATATTGATCTACTACTTCTTTGGGGCACCGGCGCTCGGCATGGCGTCTCTTGTTGCCCTGTTCATCGGCTGGTGGAGCACAAAAATCTATCTCGAGAGGACCGGCAAGTCCGATCCCGGCGAGGTAGTAATTGATGAGGTGGCGGGAATCTGGCTCGCCCTCCATGCGGCAGACCTGACCCCGCTGATGATCTTTCTTGCCTTCGTTATTTTCCGGATACTCGATATCTGGAAGCCCTGGCCGATCGGCTGGCTGGACCGGAAAGTAAAAGGCGCATTCGGCGTTATGATTGATGACTATGTAGCGGGACTGATTGCCTCGGTCCTGCTGGTAATAATAAAAAGGATATATGATGGGAATTTTTAGTGTCGAGATCGAAAAGCTGGCGACCGAGGTCCTTGAAAAATGCCGAGGTAAGAAATGGCAGCTCGCAACAGCGGAATCCTGCACCGGCGGCCTGATCGGTGGGGCGCTCACGGATATCGCGGGCTCTTCCGATGTATTCGATCGCGGCTTTATCACCTACAGCAATAAGGCAAAGGCCCGCGTGATCGGCGTCAGCACGGAGATTTTACGCAGCCATGGCGCGGTATCAGAGGAGACAGCGCGGGCAATGGCGCTCGGCGCTCTCAAAACAGCGGGCGCAAATCTTACGGTCGCGGTGACGGGCATTGCTGGCCCTGGCGGCGGTGGCCCCGGAAAACCGGTTGGCCTCGTTCATTTTGCAGTAGCAACCGACAGCGGCGTCGCAGAGCATCGAAAGATGGAATATGGCGATATCGGCCGGTCAGAAGTCCGCCTTGCCACCGTCCAGACAGCGCTAGAAATGCTACTCGCTGCCGTTAGCCGTTAGCCGATCCGGTCCTGAAGGTCCGGCTTGGCGCCGTATAGTTCCTTTGCGCGCGCCTCAAAGGCCGAGATCATACGGGTCACAGCCTCGTTAAAGAGCATCCCGATGGTCTTCTGCAGGATCATCGAGCGAAACTCGAAATCTACGAAAAAATCCACTTCGCAGCCGTCCGGATACTCCTTGAACTGCCAGTGATTGTTGAGGTATCGGAACGGCCCGTCCATATACTCAACATCGATCCGCATATTTGCTTCGTCCAGTGTCACCTTGGACGTGAATTTTTCCCGAAAAAGCTTGAAGCCAATTACCAGATCAGCAAGGACGATATTCTCTTTTCGCTCCTTGATGCGCGCACCGATACACCAGGGTAGGAACTCATCATATTTGTCAATCGCCGCCACAAGATCGAACATTTCTTTTGGCTGATAGGGCAGAACCCGTTTTTCGGCATGTGTTGGCATACTCTACATTCTACCCATACAACACGGCATAAACGTTATTTTGAAGCGTTGGCCCGCTCTCGCGCGGTTTTCAGCTTGGCAAAATCTTCACCCGCATGGTGACTGGAACGGGTTAGCGGCGACGCGGAGACCATAAGGAAGCCCTTAGCATAGGCCTGCTTCTCCAGAACCGCAAATTCATCTGGAGTTACAAAACGATGGATTGCGTGATGCTTCACTGTCGGCTGTAGATACTGGCCGATGGTAATAAAATCGATATCGGCAACACGCATGTCATCCATCACCTGAAGCACTTCATCCTTATCCTCGCCGAGGCCGACCATCAGGCCAGATTTGGTGAACATATTTGGATCAAGCTCCTTCACACGCTCCAACAGCCGGAGGGAATGATAGTAACGCGCGCCCGGCCGGACGGACGTATAGAGCTTCGGTACTGTCTCAAGGTTATGGTTGAAGACATCGGGCTTAGCCGCAACAACAACTTCTAAGGCACCGGGTTTCTTCAGAAAATCCGGTGTCAGAATTTCGATCGTGGTCTCTGGCGTCGCCTCGCGGATCGCCGTGATGACGTCCGCGAAATGCTGCGCGCCGCCGTCTTTCAGATCATCCCGATCGACGGAGGTAATCACTACATGATTAAGCCCCATCGTCTTGACCGCCGTCGCCACATTGACCGGCTCGAACGGATCAAGCGCATTTGGCTTACCCGTCGATACATTACAAAAGGCACAAGCCCTCGTACAGATTTCACCCATGATCATCATGGTCGCGTGCTTCTTCGCCCAGCATTCGCCGATGTTCGGGCAGGCCGCCTCCTCACAGACCGTGGTGAGATTGAGGCCGCGCATCAACTCCCGCGTCTCATGATAGGTTTTCGAGACAGGCGCTTTCACCCGTATCCATGCGGGTTTTCGCTGGATCGGATTATCCGGGCGGTTCACCTTTTCCGGATGGCGTACGCGTTTTATGGCGGTCGTCTCAGTCATGATCTTACCTTATCAAATATTCGCATGCTGTCGGAACAGCTTATAGCTACATGTGGATGACCTTGCCATAGGCGTCAAGCACAGATTCATGCATGGCCTCCGATATCGTCGGATGCGGGAAGATCGAATGCATCAATTCGATCTCAGTTGTCTCCAGCGTTTTAGCAATACCGTAACCCTGAATAAGTTCCGTCACTTCCGCACCAACCATATGCGCGCCTAGCAATTCACCGGTTTTCGCATCAAAGATTGTCTTGATCAATCCTTCCTGCTCCCCCAGGGCAATTGCCTTACCGTTGCCAATAAAAGGAAAGCGCCCGACCTTAATGTCATAGCCTTTTTCCTTCGCCGCCGCTTCGGTCATGCCGACAGACGCAACCTGTGGATGGCAATAGGTACAGCTCGGAATATTTGACGTGTTAAGCGGATGCACGTCCTTCTCACCCGCAATCTTTTCAACGCAGATCACCCCTTCATGGGAGGCTTTATGCGCGAGCCATGGCGGCCCTGTCAGATCGCCAATAGCATAGACGCCGGGCTCCCCCGTGCGGGAAAATTCATCGATCACAACATGGCTGCGATCCACTTTCACCTTAGTGCCTTCAAGTCCCAGATTTTCCACATTACCGACAATACCAACCGCCAGAATTACGCGATCAAAGGTATCGGAGGATGTTTTATCCTTCTTGTCCTTGAAAGTGGCCGTGACCGTATTTCCGGATTTCTTAAGCTCCGAGACCGTGGTGCCCTTATGGATCGTCATTCCCTGCTTCTTGAAAGATTTTTCGGCAAAGGCGGAAATCTCCTCATCCTCAACAGGCAGGATTCTGTCCATTACCTCAACAACCGTAACGTCGGAACCCAAGGCATTGAAAAAGCTAGCGAATTCAATTCCTATTGCGCCGGAACCAACAACCAGCAACTTCTTCGGCATCACATCGGGTACAAGCGCTTCCTTATACGTCCAGATCAGCTTGCCGTCCGGCTCCAGACCCGGCAATGTCCGTGCCCGAGCACCAGTTGCGAGAATAATATGCTTGGCACTGACGGTAGAGATTTTCTTGCCGTCCTTGCTCACCTCAACCTTGCCCGAGCCTGCGAGCTTGCCATGACCGTCAACGACGGTAACCTTGTTCTTCTTGAGGAGATGCTTGACGCCGCCGGAAAGTTGCCCGGCCACCTGACGGGAGCGTTCAACGGTTTTTTTAAGGTCAACCGACGCCCCTTCAACCTTGATGCCGAATTCATCTGCATGCTTGATCAGATTATAGATATCTGCCGTCCGAAGCAGTGCCTTGGTCGGGATACAGCCCCAGTTCAGACAAATGCCGCCAAGATGTTCCTTTTCGATAACGGCTGTCTTCATGCCAAGCTGCGCCGCCCGAATTGCCGCAACGTAACCGCCCGGACCAGAGCCGACAACAACCAAGTCGAAATTTAAATCGCTCATATCCGGTTCCTCACAGCATCATGGTTAAAGGTTCTTCAATATAACCCTTGAAATGTTTCAGCAGTTCCGCGCCCAGTGCCCCGTCAATCACGCGGTGATCGCAGGAGAGCGTTACGCTCATCATCGTCGCCATGGCGAGCGCGCCGTCTCTAACAACAGGACGCTGTTCCCCGGCACCAATCGCAAGAATGGCAGACTGCGGCGGGTTGATCACGGCGGAGAATTCCTTGATCCCGAACATGCCGAGGTTCGAGATGGAGAAGCAGCCGCCCTGATATTCTTCCGGCATCAATTTGCCGGCCTTGGCTTTGGTTGCCAGTTCCTTCATCTCGTTAGAAATGACGGCGAGGCCTTTCTGGTCCGCCTTTCGGACCACCGGGGTAATCAGGCCCCCTTCAATCGCCACAGCGACCGAGACATCAAAATCCCTATATTGCAGGATCTTGTCTCCGCCCCAGCAGGCATTCGCCGTCGGCACTTTTTTGAGCGCGAGCGCCGACGCCCGAATGATAAAATCATTGACCGAAATCTTGTAGTCGTCAGACCGGCCATTGAGCTCTTTGCGCATTGCAAGCAGGTTATCCAACTCACATTCGATGGTGAGATAAAAATGCGGAATGGTCTGTTTTGCCTCCGACAGCCGCCGCGCAATGGTTTTGCGCATGCTGGTCAGCGGTATTTCCTCGTAATTTCCTTCTGGTGGCGGTGTTGCCGCCTGAGGCGCAGGTGCGGCCGCCGCCTTTTCGGGAGCAGCAGCTTTGACACCACCAGATGCGATGGCCTCTTCAACATCTGTTTTCACGATGCGGCCATGCGGGCCAGAGCCGGAAATCGAGCCAAGATCGAGTCCCGCATCTTTGGCGATACGTCGGGCCAACGGGCTTGCAAAAATACGATCACCCGATTTTTCAGGTTCGGCTTTGGCGCTTTGCGATGGCGCAGAAGGAGCGGGCTCTTCCGCCTTTTCATCTTTCGCCGGTGCGGGTGTATCCGCAGGTGCCGCAGCGCCTTCCGCCTTATATCCATCCAGAGCAGAGGCGTCTTCTCCCTCCTCCAGCAGAATTGCGATTGGTGTATTTACGGCGACATTTTCTGTACCGCCCTCAATGAGAATTTTCGCAAGTGTTCCTTCGTCCACTGCTTCAACTTCCATCGTCGCCTTGTCGGTTTCAATTTCAGCCAGAACATCGCCCGATGCGACGCTATCGCCTTCCTTCGCTTGCCAGTTGGCGAGCTTTCCCTCCGTCATGGTCGGTGAGAGGGCTGGCATTGTAATGGAAATTGGCATCTTCGCCCTCCTTAATCGCGATAACAGACAGATTTAGCCACCGCCACAACTTCATCGGTATGGGGCAGTGCCAGTTTTTCAAGATTGGCCGCATAGGGCATCGGCACGTCCTTGCCTGAAACCCGGAGCACCGGTGCATCAAGATAATCAAACGCGTGATGCATGATCTGCGCAGTAATTTCGGCTCCAACACCGCTTTGTGGCCAGCCTTCTTCGACGGTGACGCAGCGGTTCGTTTTACGGACAGAGGCCAGAACAGTCTCCATATCCATCGGGCGGATCGTTCGAAGGTCAATCACTTCGGCGGAAATACCCTCTTCCGCAAGTTTTTCTGCCGCTTCAAGCGCATAGCGCATCCCCATTCCGAAGGAGACGATGGTCACATCGTCACCAGACCGCTCAATTTTCGCTTTGCCAATCGGCAAAACAAAATCATCAAGGACAGGCACCTCGAAACTCTGACCATAGAGTATTTCATTTTCAAGGAAGATGACCGGATTTGGATTGCGGATAGCCGCTTTCAACAGCCCCTTCGCATCTGCCGCTGTATGGGGCGCAATCACGATCAACCCCGGGACATGGGAATACCAGGAGGCGTAACACTGTGAATGCTGGGCCGCGACGCGGGACGCCGCGCCGTTCGGTCCCCGGAAAACGATCGGACTTTCCATCTGTCCGCCGGACATATATCGCGTTTTCGCCGCTGAATTAACAATTTGGTCAATCGCTTGCATGGCGAAGTTAAAGGTCATGAACTCAACAATCGGTCGAAGTCCGTGAAAAGCTGCGCCAACACCGACACCGGCAAAGCCATGCTCCGTAATGGGGGTATCGATCACCCGGCGCGCGCCGAACTCATCCAGCAACCCCTGTGTCACCTTATAGGCCCCCTGATATTCGGCAACTTCCTCACCCATGACGAAAACACGCTCATCGCCTCGCATTTCCTCTGCCATGGCATCGCGGAGCGCCTCACGGACGGTCATCTTGACCATTTCCGTGCCTTCGGGGATTTCGCCACTGGCGTCATAGGCATCGGGAGTTTCAGAGACACTGACACGTGGCGCAGGTTCTTCCTTGGCAGGAGTATCGTCCGACGTCTCCGGTGCAGCTGCGGGAGCAGATGACGCAGAAAAACCATCAAGATCGCTGGCATCTTCCCCCTCTTCAAGGAGAACCGCAATCGGTGTATTTACCGCGACATTCTCGGTATCGCCCTCAATCAGGATTTTCCCGATTTTTCCTTCATCGACAGCCTCGACTTCCATCGTTGCCTTGTCGGTTTCAATTTCCGCAAGGACATCACCGGAGTTGACCGTATCGCCTTCTTTCACCATCCAGCGAGCCAGTTTGCCTTCCGTCATCGTCGGCGAGAGCGCCGGCATTAAAATTTCTGTTGGCATTTATCTAGTCCTTCTCAAGCTGGTCGGCACTCAGGCCAAAACATCCGTATAAAGCTCTTCCGGTTGTGGCTCCGGACTGTTCTGGGCGAATTCAACCGCATCGGCGATGATGGCCTTTATCTTGCGGTCAATTTCCTTGAGCTCGTCCTCCGTATTGATTTTGTCATCCAGCATGGTTTGGCGCAGGTGATCAATCGGGTCATGCTCAGCACGCTTCTTGTTGACCTCCTCTTTCGAACGATACTTCGCCGGATCCGACATCGAATGACCGCGATAACGGTAGGTCTTCATTTCAAGAATATACGGTCCCTTTCCCGAACGGACCCAGTCCACCGCCTTTTTGCCAGCCGCGGCAACAGCAAAAACATCCATGCCATCAACCTGTTCACCCGGCACATTAAAGCTTTCACCCCGTCTAAAAAGCTCCGTCTGAGCAGAAGATCGCTTGACCGATGTACCCATGGCATATTCATTATTTTCAATGACATAAACAACCGGTAGGCCCCAGAGTTCCGCCATGTTGAAGCTTTCATAAACCTGCCCCTGATTGACCGTGCCATCTCCCATATAGCAAAGGGTGATGTCTTTGCTATCTTGGTATTTCTGGCTGAAGGCCAGGCCAGTACCGAGCGGAACACACGCGCCGACAATCCCGTGTCCGCCATAGAAGTTTGCCTCTTTCGAGAACATATGCATGGAGCCGCCCTTCCCTTTGGAATAGCCGCCCTCGCGCCCGGTGAGTTCCGCCATCACGCCCTTTGGGTCCATCCCGCAGGCCAGCATATGACCGTGATCACGATAAGAGGTAATTACTGCATCATCGTCTGTAATCGCTGACTTCATGCCAACAACCACGGCCTCCTGCCCGATATAAAGATGGCAAAAACCGCCAATCAGGCCCATGCCGTAAATCTGGCCGGCCTTTTCCTCAAACCGGCGGATCAGCAGCATGTCATGATAAAATTTCTGAATTTGCTCTTTTGTAAATTTCGGGGTGGCCTTGCCGGCGCTCCGTGCCGGTTTCTTGGCATTCGACGAAGAGTTTTTTGCTCGGCTGGCGGTTTGACGTGCCATGATATCTCCCATTAGAAGAGGCAACCGAAGCTTCCCTGTCGCATTCGGTGCGCGTTGTGGTTAAGTCAGAATGTGACCGACCAAACCTTAACAAACAAGTATAATTTATTGATTAACTTTAAATTGGTTAATAAACATAATGTTTTGGAATATTTTAAAAATTAACTGAAAATCGGTAAATTTTTTACACCAAAAAGAAATATCACTATTTTATTCAGTTTTACGCAAGAAATGCAAAAATAAGATGATCAACAGGATACAATTTTTATAATCAGTCTAATGCCTGACTATTTCATATAGATGACGATTTCATCCGGATGAGCCAAACCCAAAACGTATCGACTACGCTCTTCCAGCATGTCCTTGTCAAGATTCTCACGGCGCAACAGAGCTACACGTTTTTCAAGCGCTTGCTTTTCATTTTCCGTAAGCTGGTAAACGGCCTCGGCCCGGTCTATTTCATGCTGAAGCTTAAGATAGGCAAACAAGCCACGATCACCTTCAATCAGGTGGTAGCTAAAATAGGCAACCGCCAGAATCCCAAGAATGGGTCCCGCTCCGGCTTTTGCACGCTTTTTTATCTCAAGGCTAATAATCATTTACGGAGTGAATCAAATACGAGAGTCGAGGTCAACCGTAAAGTTACTTTGTGGATAAATTAGTTGCAAATAATCCGCTAATGGTCCGAAAACTGTTGATTTATTTACCTCCACGTCAGGAATAGGTCCCGTTCTTGAAAAGACCGCCCTCTTTCTCCCGTCGCGCCTTAAGAACGGGCGATATTTCTTTGCCGTTGCTCAGGTGCGCCCAGTGGGCAAATCGAGCGACCATACCCTTTTTCTTTCCCGCATAAATCCATTTGTTAAGCTCGGAGGGAACGGACTTATAATCGCCTGCATTCAGCTTCTTCAATAGTGTCGAGGATTTAAAAGCGCCCATCCCTACGTTATAGGTGAAAGAGACAAGTGCATCGACCTGATTTTGCTGTAACTTTACCTGCACGGAGCTATTGACCGTATCGACCGCCCATTTAACATCTTCATTAAAATAGCTGTTGGCCTCTGTTTGACTGATTGTCTCCCCGACCTTGACGTCCCCTGTATGGCCATACCCAATCGTCATCACCCCTGTCCCATCGTCATAGGCCTTGAGCCTTATGCCTTCAAATTGCTTGATAAATTCCGATCCTTTATCGGATAGCTGATACACCACGGTTGATCTCCTACCAATAAATACACTCCTATAAATATTATTTAATATTTATATTTCAATTTTAAAGTGAATTATATGGCAAAAGCCCTCAGAGTCACGCCTATGCCTATATGACCCTCAATCTCAATCAACTATCAGATTGGTTCGCCTGTTTCTGCGCAAGCAGAATTGTACGGCCTGCACAATCGCGATCCTCGGTCACGAAGTCGATAACGTCCATCCCGTTAGTCGCAAGAATTGACCTATACTCATCGAGAGAGAGGCTGGCATGATAGACGGTATCTTCCCCGACCCGCCCGGTTACTTCACCATCCCCAGGCCCCACCGTCAGCATAAGGACACCGGAAGGGACAAGATGCGCGGCAAATTTCGGGAGAACTGATCTCTGCTCCGCCTGCATCAGGTGGAAGAAACTGTCCCAACCAAGAATGCCGTGAAATTGCTCTGACAGATCAAGGGCACGCATATCCATTTGCCGCCAGTCACCATCTGGAAATCTTTCGCGGGCTAACTGCAGCATGGCGGCAGAGGCATCTACGCCGGTAACCGCATACTCGCGTCCAATAATGTAACTTGCGATAGGATCGCCCGACCCGCAACCTGCATCAAGGACATGACTGTGATCAGGGATAAGGGAGAGGAACCGATCAAGCCAGCTCCTCTCAAACAGGGATTTGGAGCGCTCTGCATCGAAACGGACGGCGTTGCGCTCATAGACATCTTGCGTCGTTTTCGCAATATCCGAAAGCGACACTGTCACGACAGGCTTTAGGCTTTCAGGATACTACGGCCAGCATATTCAGCCGCATCACCCAACTCCTGCTCAATCCGGATCAACTGATTGTATTTTGCCAACCGATCAGAGCGAGACAGGCTCCCGGTCTTGATCTGGCCGCAGTTGGTGGCAACGGCTAGGTCTGCGATGGTGGAATCCTCGGTCTCACCAGAACGGTGCGACATGACGGCCGTGTAGCGCGCCTTATGCGCCATTTCAACCGCCTCCAGCGTCTCAGTGAGAGAGCCAATCTGGTTCACCTTCACAAGGATGGAATTTGCAACACCTTGCGCGATCCCATCCGCTAGTCGTTTCGGATTGGTGACGAAAAGATCGTCGCCGACAAGCTGTACTTTATCACCGATTTTGTCTGTCAGCGATTTCCAACCGGCCCAGTCGTCTTCGCTCATGCCGTCTTCAATTGAGATGATCGGGTAATCACCGACAAGCGCAGCGTAATAGTCTGCCATTTCCTCAGGCGCGAGAATCTTATTTTCGCCCTTGAGGTGATATTTGCCGTCCTTGAAGAACTCTGTCGAGGCCGCATCGAGCGCAAGATATATATCCTCGCCTGGCTTATAGCCCGCACCTTCAATGGATTTCATAATAAAATCAATGGCATCGCGCGTGCTGGCGATATTTGGCGCGAAGCCGCCTTCATCGCCGACATTGGTGTTATGTCCGGCCTTGGAAAGTTCTTTCTTCAGCGTCTGGAAGACTTCCGATCCCATGCGAATGGCATCCGCACACGTATCGGCGGAAACAGGCATAATCATGAATTCTTGAATATCGATCGGGTTGTCCGCATGTTCTCCGCCATTGATGATGTTCATCATCGGGACCGGCAGAGTGCGAGCAGACGCGCCACCGACATAGCGATAGAGCGGGAGGCCACAGTCTTCCGCTGCAGCGCGGGCAAGCGCGAGACTGACACCGAGGATGGCGTTTGCGCCGAGACGGGCTTTGTTTTCAGTGCCATCGAGCGCGATCATCGCCCGGTCGAGTGCAATCTGATCATCTGCATCGCGACCGGAGAGAATATCAAAAATCTCACCATTAACCGCATCAACAGCTTTAAGGACGCCCTTGCCACCATAACGCGACTTATCGCCGTCGCGCAACTCTACGGCTTCATGCGCTCCAGTTGAGGCGCCGGAAGGGACTGCCGCGCGGCCAAACGCGCCGCTTTCCAGAATAACATCTACCTCAACCGTGGGGTTGCCCCGACTATCCAGAATTTCACGGCCGGTTATATCAAGAATTGCACTCATACGACTTGGTTCCTGTTTCTAGAGGTTTTTCGCGAGATTATCGAATTTTTGTAAAGTGGCGAGCAATGCCTCCATCTCATCGATGGGCACCATGTTCGGTCCATCAGAGGGGGCGTTATCAGGGTCCTGATGCGTTTCCATAAAGACCATGGCCACGCCAACAGCAACAGCAGCACGTGCGAGGACAGGTACGAATTCGCGCTGACCGCCCGATGTTGTGCCCTGCCCGCCTGGCTGTTGCACGGAATGGGTGGCATCGAAGACAATCGGTTGACCGGTCTGCTCCGCCATGATGGCGAGGCTCCGCATATCGGAAACCAATGTGTTATAGCCAAAACTCGCGCCGCGTTCAGTCAGCAGGACACGGTTATTGCCTGCACTGATCAGTTTGTTGGCAACGTTCTTCATGTCCCATGGCGCGAGAAACTGACCCTTCTTCACATTGACGACCTTGCCGGTCTTCGCCGCAGCAACCAGAAGATCCGTCTGACGACAAAGGAATGCCGGTATCTGCAACACATCCACTGCATCGCCCAAGGCAGCGCAATGTTCCGGCAGATGCACGTCAGTCAGAACGGGAATGCCGAACTCACTCCGGATACGCTCAAACACCGGGATCGCGCCTTCCAGGCCAAGCCCTCGCTCTGCCGTGTGTGATGTCCGGTTCGCTTTATCGAAGGAGGTTTTATAGACAAGCCCAATGCCGAGTTTCTGAGTCATCTCATGCAGGCGCCCTGCCATATCCATCGCATGGATCATGCTTTCCATCTGGCACGGCCCCGCAATCAGCGCGAAGGGTAAATCATTACCAACCATGATATTGCCAATCTGGACGTGATGAGTTTCAGTCATGTCTATACCAATCGTGATTTCTTGACCGCCGCCGTGATAAAGCTTTCAAAAAGAGGGTGCGGTGCAAAGGGCTTCGATTTTAACTCAGGATGGAACTGAACGCCAATAAACCAGGGGTGATCCGTAATTTCGACAATTTCCGGCAGTTCCCCGTCCGGAGAAAGGCCTGAGAATTTATAGCCGACCTTCTCCAAAACCTCTTTATAGGCAATATTCACTTCATACCGATGACGATGACGCTCATCGACATGATCTGTCCCGTATATTTCGTTCACCTTGGTTCCCGCGACAAGATCACACGGGTAAGAACCGAGACGCATTGTACCACCAAGATCGCTGTCTTCACTCCGGACTTCTGTCATATTGCCGCGTGTCCATTCGGTCATCAGCCCGACGACTTTGGGGTCATACTCGCCAAATTCAGACGTGCCCGCGTTCGGCAGCCCCGCAAGACTGCGACAGCCTTCAATAACTGCCATCTGCATGCCAAAACAAATACCGAAATAGGGAATTTTCTGTGTCCGGGCGTACTGAACGGCCTTGATCTTGCCTTCGGCACCGCGCTCCCCGAATCCGCCGGGAACGAGGATGGCATCCGCATCGCCTAGAAGATTTGCCGGAGAGGCATCATCTTTTTCAAACTGCTCTGATTCCAGCCAGTTAATCTTGACCCGCACCCGGTTGGCGATCCCGCCGTGGATTAGCGATTCCGTCAGCGACTTATAGGCGTCCTGAAGCTCGATATATTTGCCGACCACCGTCACATTCACTTCGCCTTCCGGATGAAGCACCCGGTCGACAATATTTTCCCATTTGGAAAGATCCGGCTTCGATATGTCCGTAATCCCGAAGGCTTTCAGGACTTGCTCGTCAAAGCCTTCCTTATGGTAGCTGAGTGGTACCTCATAAATTGTGCGAACATCCAGCGCCTGAATAACCGCCTCTTCCGGCACATTGCAGAAAAGGCCGATTTTGCGGCGCTGTCCTTTCGGAATAGGTTTTTCGCTCCGGCAGAGCAGGATATCCGGCTGAATACCGATAGAACGAAGTTCTTTCACCGAATGCTGCGTCGGTTTGGTCTTCAACTCGCCTGCCGCTGCGATATAGGGCACCAATGTCAGATGAATAAAGACGGCATTATTGCCAAGCTCATACCCAAGCTGGCGAATGGCTTCCAGAAACGGCAGTCCTTCAATATCACCAACGGTGCCGCCAATTTCGACAAGGACGAAATCCTCATCATCCAGATTGGCCGTGGCGAATTCCTTGATGGCGTTGGTAATATGCGGAATTACCTGCACCGTACCGCCGAGATAATCCCCGCGACGTTCTTTACGGATTACTGTCTGGTAAATCCGTCCCGTGGTGACGTTATCTGTCTGCTTGGAGGGAACGCCGGTAAAGCGTTCATAATGCCCGAGGTCGAGGTCAGTTTCTGCCCCGTCATCGGTTACATAGCATTCGCCATGTTCGTAAGGATTCATCGTGCCGGGATCGACGTTGATATAGGGATCCAGTTTCCGGAGGCGGACCTTATAGCCGCGCGCCTGCAGGAGGGAAGCCAAAGCCGCCCCGGCGAGACCTTTGCCAAGCGAGGAAACCACACCACCGGTAATGAAAATAAACCGAGCCATGGAGTTACGTTATAACCAATTCTGTGATCAACGGAAAGTAAAAGAGGCGGCAATTACGCCGCCTCGGTAATATTTTTTGAAAGGTCCGATTATTCCGAGACCGGAGCCGTTGGCTCCGCTGGTTTTTCGGGCACAGCTGGCGCGCCACTTTCCGGAGCGCCCGTCGTCGTCGCGGGGGTATCCAGAATGGACGTTGGTTCAGAATGCGTACCGCTGATAATTGCGAGAAGAACACTCGTCAGCATAAAGGCGCCCGCCAATCCTGCTGTTGTCCGGGTAAGCAGGTTTGCCGCGCCACGACTTGACATTGCGCCGCCGCCACCGCCGCCGCCGATACCAAGCGCGCCCCCTTCGGAACGTTGCAACAGCACAACCACAATCAGAAAGACCGCGATCATAATATGAATGACCAGAAGGACAGTTTCCATTCTCTTCAATTCCAGCTTTTCAGGCGGCCATTGCCGCCCCGTTATTCAACAATTGCAGGGCTTCTACACCAAAGTTCACTTTATGGCTAGTAACTTTCCCGCGCTTTTAATCAAATTGATGTAGCAACAATCGGCCAGAAATCAGCCGCCTTCAAACTCGCCCCGCCGACCAGCGCGCCATCCACATTCTCAACTGCCATCAGTTCTTCGGCGTTACTGCCCTTAACCGAACCACCATAAAGAACACGCACCTGATCCGAATCATTCATCAATGCGTCCAGTTCTTTACGAATATGGGCATGAACCACCGCGACATCATCCGGGGTTGGTGTCTTTCCCGTCCCGATCGCCCAGACGGGCTCATAGGCGATCACGGTATTCGCGGCTGTTGCTCCCTCAGGAAGGGAGTTTTTGACCTGATCACTTATCACATCAAGGGTTTTATCCGCTTCACGTTCCGCCAATGTCTCGCCGACACAGACAATCGCAATCAAGCCGCCCCGATGCGCGGCTTCGGCCTTTGCCTTCACAACGGCATTCGTCTCATTATGGTCCGCCCGACGCTCTGAATGCCCAACGATGCAATAGCTTGCACCCGCGTCTTTCAGCATTTCCGCCGAAATATCCCCTGTGTGGGCGCCGCTTTCATTCGCGTGACAGACCTGTCCGCCAATCTCAACGGCACTATTCCCTGCAACGGCGGCCATCTCCCGCAAAAGAGTTGCCGGCGGGCAGATCAGGATATCGCATTTAGGCGCAGCATGCTTTTCGGCGTGCGCCACCAATTCTTTTAATTCACTCGCCGCCGAAGCAAGACCGTTCATTTTCCAGTTCCCGGCAATCAGCGGGCGTCTTTGATTTGACATCTATTTCCCTCAGAAACGTCATATAAATTAGGACAGATATTGTAAATTCAGGTTCATATGCCATTTTTTAAGCGAGAAAGATACCGCTTTGCAAATTTCCATGTTGCCCCGCCCTGCCCTGTACCTATAATCTGGCGCGCTTAAACCGGGCGACATTGGATTGGCTGGCGAATTTTAAACTAACAGGTTACTGGTAGACAATTAATATGCTTCACGCGATGCGAAAAGGAGCCAGCGGATGGCTCGCAAAAGGTTTGTTACTTCTTCTGGTCGCGAGTTTCGGCGTTTGGGGGATTGGCGGTGATATGCTGACCAGTTCCGTGGGCAGCAACGTGATCGAGGTCGGTGACACGTCTGTCTCTCTTGGAGAATTCCAGCGTGACTATCAGCGCAATCTCAATCTTCTCTCGGCGCGCTTTAATACGCAGCTGACGCAGGAACAGGCGCAGCAGTTCGGTCTGGCCCAGATGACCGTCAACCAGATTGCCTCCCGCGCACTGATAGATGAAAAGACGAAAGCGCTTGGACTCAGTGCCGATGACGAAGCCGTGCGTAAAATGATCCAGAGCCAGCCGACCTTCCAAAACCAGTCTGGGCAGTTCGACCGCTTCATGTTCGAACAGTTTCTTGCCCGTAATGGCTACAGCGAAGGTGAATATATCGAGATTGTTCGTAATGACATTACCGGGAACCAGCTTTTCGGCACGCTATCCCAAGGTGTCACCAAAGCGCCGACCGTACTTGTCGACACTTTCTATGCCTATCTCGCAGAGAAACGGACGGCGAAGTATATTGATATCCTCGATAGCAGCATTGGTTTCGCCCCTGCTCCATCAGATGAGGAACTTGAGGCCCTGATTAAGGAAAACCCGGAGAACTACTCCGGGCCTGAATATCGTAAAATCAGCTATATCCTGCTGACAGCTGAAACACTCGCTGCCGAAACGGACATCTCTGAAGAGGATCTTAAAGCCGAGTATGAAGCCAGAAAAAGTGAGTTTGACACGCCGGAAACACGCGCGGTAGTTCAGATGATCTTCGAAAGCGAAGAAAAAGCCTCAGCCGCAAGCAAGAAAATCACCGACGGCGCGGACTTTGCGGAGATCGCCATGTCAGACCTGCAACTAACGCCCGCAGATATAGACCTGGGCATGATGTCCGCAACAGACCTCCTCCCTGAATTGCAAGGGCCGGTTTTTAGTCTTGAAAAGGGCGGTGTAACGGAACCGATTAAAACGATACTCGGATGGCATCTCGCCAAGGTCGAAGATATCGTACCCGGTGAGGAACAGAATTTCGATGCGGTAAAAGATCAGCTCAAGAAGGACATACTGCAAAACAAAGCGCAGGAACTTCTTTATACAGAAGCGACCAAGCTTGAAGATGAATTTGCCGGTGGCGCAAATTTGCGTGAGGCAGGCCAGACCCTCGGTCTTACTGTCGTAACAACAGATTGGATTGATGCCAGCGGCAACGACAAGACAGGCAATCCTGTCGACGGACTGCCGACAGTGCCCGGCTTTTTGAGCGAAGCTTTTGCCCGACAGACTGGCGAAGAGGCAGAAATGAGCGAGACGGCAGATGGCGGATATTATGCTGTTGTTGTCGATCAGGTAGACCCTGCCGCTGTCAAACCTTTGGCCGATGTAAAGGAACAAGTAACACAGGACTGGCAAGACAACTGGCGCCATGAAGAAGCGCGTAAAAAAGCCGAGGCACTTCTGGTTAGGGCAAATGCCGGTGAGGATCTTGAGAAAATTGCCGCGGATCTTGGCCTTACTGTGCAAACATCATCTGCCGTTCTTAGAAGCGGAGCAGCCGGAGACCTATCCCCCGTTGCACGGGATGGTCTGTTCGACCTGCAGCCCGGCGCCTATGGCGTGAATGTCAATCAAGCGGGAAATGGCACCCTTCTTTATGGCGTTGCAGATATTATTCCGGCTGAACCGGCCAAAGATCAGGATGCTTTCGCACAGATGTCGGAGCAGATTACGGCTAGTATTCGGGCCGGTATCCTTGCGGAATATGAAAATTACCTTCAAAAAGATATCGGCATTTCCGTCAAGGAAGAGCTGATCAAGGAATATTTCTAACACTATGTCCATTCAGCCAAGCTTTGCCGATTTCAAAAAGAAACATGAAACCGGCCAGTCACAGATCTTGTGGACGACACTAGTCGCCGATCTGGAAACCCCCGTCTCCGCGATGATGAAACTCGCGGAAGGACAGGCGAACTCCTTCCTTCTGGAATCCGTCGAGGGAGGCGCTGTTCGCGGTCGCTATTCCATCATCGGCCTGAAACCTGATCTCATCTGGCGCTGCGACGGAAATGAGGCACGTATCAATCGCATGGCAAGGTTCGACCCCGATGCATTTGTTTCCTGTGACGGCAATGTGCTGGATAGCTTGCAATCCCTGATCGATGAAAGCCATATTGACCTTCCCGAAAATCTCCCGCCAATGGCGGCTGGTCTGGTGGGCTATATGTCCTATGACACCGTTCGCCTGATGGAAAAAATTCCGGACGGAAATCCAGATGAACTGCATATTCCAGAAGGGATGTTCATCCGGCCGACAGTTATGGCCATTTTCGACAGCATCCTCGATCTGGTGACAATCGTGACTCCCGTCTGGACAGATGGCAACCGGTCGGCGCAGGATGCCTATAATCATGCCGCAGAACGCATTGCAGATGCAGTCCATGACTTTGAGCGAAGCTTGCCTCATTCAGCCTCCCTTGATGCGGGACAGATTGACCTGCCGGAACCGACATCAAATACTTCTGTTGCTGAGTATCATTCGATGGTCGAAAAGGCGAAGGAGTATGTCCGCGCTGGTGATATCTTTCAGGTCGTGCCATCGCAACGCTTTGAGCTGCCGTTTGAGTTGCCTTCGCTAGCTCTATACCGGGCGCTCAGACGCACCAACCCGTCTCCATTTATGTTCTACCTGAACTTTGGGGAATTCTCGATCGTGGGTTCCAGCCCGGAAATTCTTGTTCGGCTGCGCGATAACAAGGTCACAATACGCCCAATCGCTGGCACCCGCCCACGCGGCGCAACGGCTGCCGAGGATGCCGCGCTTGCAGAAGATCTTCTTTCCGATCCGAAAGAACTGGCGGAGCATTTGATGCTGCTCGATCTTGGGCGGAACGATGTTGGCAGGGTCGCCAAGATTGGCTCTGTCACCGTCACCGAGAAAATGGAAATCGAGAATTACTCTCATGTGATGCATATCGTCTCCAACGTGGAAGGCGATATAGCAGACGGACTAACAGCCATCGACGCATTGAAGGCCGGGTTTCCGGCAGGCACTGTTTCGGGGGCACCGAAAGTGCGTGCGATGGAAATCATTGATGAGCTAGAAAAGAGCCGCCGCGGCATCTATGGTGGCGCTGTGGGCTATATTTCTGCGAATGGCTCCATGGATACCTGCATTGCGCTTCGGACCGCACTTGTAAAAGACAACAAAGTCTATATTCAGGCGGGCGGCGGCGTTGTTGCAGACAGTGATCCAGACGCAGAGTATCAAGAGACGGTCAACAAGGCCAAGGCTCTCGTCCGGGCGGCACAGGAAGCCGTTCGCTATGCCTCCGATACAGGCCGCAACCGCTAGTCAAGCTAACCTTTGAAGGTCAGGGCTGTCACCGCGCTGATCGGCACGAACAGGAAACCTTTTTTCTTGGCTTCAGGCAGCCATTTTTGAAGGACCCGAATGGTCGCCGGATGCGGATGGCCGATGGCAATAGCCACGCCTGCCCGTTCGGCAGTTGCCTCCACCTCGGCGAGCTGTTTCAGGATCGCTTTTTCATCAATGACGTGATCTATAAAGATGTCCCGCTTGGCCGATGGCATGCCACGCTCAACGGCAAGGCGATATCCGGTTGAGGCGGATGTTGTCTTGGAATCAAGGAACAGGAGTCCCCTTGCCGCCATAATATCCATCACGATGGCCATCGCCTCTCCGTCCGCGGTAAAGCGGCTGCCCATATGGTTATTAACGCCGACATAACCTTTAAAACTATCAAGATTGCGTATGGTCCGTGCCTTGAGTTCTTCCCTTGATAAGCCCGTCACTAAGGCATCCGGGCCAGGGTCAACATGATGATCTGTTGGCTCCATCGGCAAATGCAGCATAATTTCATTGCCATTCTGGCGCGCCAATTCCACCTTACCCTGAAGGCCAGGCGCGTAAGGCAAAAACGCCATCGTCAAAAGCGCAGGCAGATCATTGAGTGCCACAACCCGCCGGTGACTAAGTCCGACATCATCGATGACAATAGCGATCAACGGCCTTCCCTGAAGGGGCGGCGTCAAGGCTGCATAGCGCTTCCACGCCGGCATTTCGTCACGAAGACCGTCCGCCTGTGTCGCTAAAGAAACTGGCTCAGATACAACCTCTATCACAGACTCAACCGACGCCGTTTCCGGTATCGTGACTGGGTAATCGTTATAGGTAAATGGGCTTTGCGGCACGAGCGGATCAGGACGTGCAGCAGGTTCAACCGCTGCTGTCGGTATAGCAAGAGCACTTACCGACCGAATTTCCGGCGCACTTTCGAAGGGTTCAAATATCTTGCCAATTAAAATGCCCCCGCTCGCGCTGATCATGAGGACAGCCGCGCAAAGAACAACCACGCGGATCGGTGATGCCGTCAATCGATCCACCCGAGATTGCCCCTCCGGTTTCTTTTTCCCCTTTTGTCGGGATGGCATTTAAAATAATCCCCTCGTCAAACACTACGGGTTACTCAACAGCAACTTACCTATGATAATTCTATTTCAATATGGTAAACAAGGCATAAAGATGGCGGCCCATCGCGTGGGCGAGGGTATTTGTACTCTTGATTTTGTTTAAAAAAAAGAGAAACTGCTAATTGGGGCCTTGAAGTCTCCCGTCCTTGTCGACAAAATTCTGACGCACATTTAAGAAAGCGTGATATAGTACTGATATGATTACGTTAATTGATAATTACGACAGCTTTACCTATAATCTCGTGCATTTCCTTGGGGAATTAGGCGCGGATGTGAAGGTCTATCGCAACAATGTGGTGACCGTGGATGAACTGTTCGAAGAAAATCCCTCCGGCATAGTTCTGTCTCCCGGCCCATGCGATCCGGATCGGGCAGGCATCTGCCTTGAAACAGTTAAACGTGCCAGTGTGACCGGAATGCCCGTTTTAGGCGTTTGCCTCGGCCATCAAACAATCGGGCAGGCATTCGGTGGCAAAGTCGTCCGTGCCGATCAGCTTATGCATGGCAAAACATCGGAGATTATCCATAACGGCACGGGCCTCTTTAAGGGGCTGCCTAACCGCTTTACTGCGACGCGCTATCATTCCCTGACCATCGATCCGGCAACCGTTCCCAACACTCTGGAAGTGACCGCGACAACGGAAGACGGGGTTATTATGGGCCTCAGTCACAAGAGCCTGCCGCTGCACGGCGTTCAGTTCCATCCCGAAAGCATTGCGTCCGAACATGGACATGATCTTCTGCAAAATTTCCTTAACCTTACTCGCCCGGATTCCAAGGCCGCGGCATGAGTGATGTTCAACCTAATTTCAAGGCGCTGGTCACAAAGATCGCTGCTGGCCAGACGTTAAGCCAAGCTGAGGCGAAAATCGCCTTTAACATCATCCTCTCCGGCGACGCGACGCCTTCGCAGATGGGTGCCTTTCTGATGGGACTTCATTTGCGTGGCGAAACAGTCGATGAACTGATTGGCGGTGTCTCTGTCTTGCGGGAAAAGGCGACCTACATCACGGCTCCAGAAAATGCGGTAGATGTGGTTGGTACTGGCGGGGATGGCCACGGCACGCTCAATATCTCAACGGCCGCTGCTTTTGTGACCGCTGGCGCAGGCGTTCCCGTTGCCAAGCATGGCAACAAAGCCGCCTCCTCCCGCTCCGGCACGGCGGATGTTCAGGCTGTTCTCGGCATCAATACGGAATGTGATTTTGACCTGACACAGCGCGCGGTTCATGAGGCTGGCATTGGCTTTATGGTCGCCTATCGTCATCATGGGGCCATGCGGCATGTCGGTCCAACACGGGTAGAACTTGGCATTCGCACCATTTTCAACCTCCTCGGTGTTATGTCTAACCCAGCCGCTGTGAAGCGCCAGTTAATCGGTGTGTATGATCCGCGCTGGATGCGGCCGATGGCCGAAACCCTGAAGGAACTTGGTTCTACCCATATATGGGTCATGCATGGCTCTGATGGTCTTGACGAACTAACGACAACGGGGCCCTCTAAAGTTGTCGAGATGAAGAACGGTGATTTTTCAGAATTTGACATTACACCCGAGGAATTTGGCCTCAAGAAAGTCTCGCTTGAGGATTTGAAGGGCGGCACACCGGAAGAAAATGCGAAAGCCCTTATGGGGTTACTAAACGGGGAGAAAGGTCCCTACCGTGACGTAACCCTGTTGAATGCGGGCGCGGCAATTATGATCGGCGGAAAATGTGACACGGTAGCGGACGGCATCAAACTTGCCAAGCAGTCCATCGATAGCGGCAAGGCGCTCACCGCCTTTGAGACGTTAAAGCGCATCTCCAATGAAACAGGACACAGCGAATGAGCATTCTTGCAAAAATTTGCGATGATAAGCGCGAGCATGTTCGTGAAGCTAAAATCCGCACCTCCCTCTCAGATATTGAGGCCGCGGCCAAAGCCGTCACTGCACCGCGTGGCTTTATCCGTGCTCTCAAAGCCCGCCGGGAGGCAGGGGAATATGGCCTGATCGCCGAGATCAAGAAGGCCTCCCCCTCGAAAGGATTGATCCGCGCAGATTTTGATCCACCGTCCCTCGCCAAGGCCTATGAAGACGGCGGCGCAACTTGTCTTTCCGTACTTACGGATATTCCTTATTTTCAGGGCTCCGACGATTATCTCATAGCTGCGCGGAATGCGGTGTCCCTGCCTGTTTTGCGAAAAGATTTTATGATCGATCCCTATCAGGTGGCTGAAGCCCGCGCGCTCGGGGCCGACTGCATCCTGCTCATCATGGCAGCGCTTGATGATACCGAGGCGGAAGAACTTGAATCTTGCGCACAGGAT
This sequence comes from Sneathiella sp. HT1-7, assembly GCF_020731145.1. Lineage (GTDB taxonomy): Bacteria > Pseudomonadota > Alphaproteobacteria > Sneathiellales > Sneathiellaceae > Sneathiella. The sequence continues at coordinate 264,358 of NZ_JAJFZN010000004.1, forward strand.
TGGGGTATGGATGTGCTGATCGAGGTACATGATCGGGTAGAGTTGAACCGGGCTGTAAAGCTTAAAAGCCCGCTGATCGGTATTAACAATCGAAACCTGAAAACACTGGAAGTGAATATCGCGACGACAGAAGAGCTCGCCGGTGCCCTGCCAGATGATTGCATCGCCGTCAGCGAAAGCGGCCTTTATACGCCAGAGGATCTCACCCGCATGGAAAAGGCGGGCTGCGGCTGCTTCCTGGTTGGCGAATCCCTGATGCGGCAGGATGATGTAGCTGCCGCCGTTCGCATCCTGCTCCACCGGGCTTAAGGAGAGCATTTTGAGAAAGCTGACCCATTTCGATAAAAAGGGTGCGGCCCATATGGTCGATGTGGGCGATAAGGATGTAACAGAACGAGAGGCCACTGCCGCCGCCTGCATCAAGATGGCGCCCGAGACCCTGAAACTCATACAGGATGGCGATGCTAAAAAGGGCGATGTTCTGGGCGTCGCCCGCCTTGCCGGGATAATGGCAGCCAAGAAAACATCAGACCTTATCCCACTTTGCCACCCTCTCGCGCTCAGCAATGTCACGGTCGATTTTACCATTCAGAAAGCAGAGAACATGATTGAGGTTCGTGCCACCTGCAAGCTGAAGGGCCGCACCGGCGTGGAGATGGAGGCGCTTACCGCCGCATCGATAGCCGCGCTCACCATTTATGATATGTGTAAGGCAGTCGATCGCGGCATGACTATTCTCAATACGCGGTTATTAAAGAAAAGCGGCGGCAAATCAGGAACTTATGAAGCATCATGATTTCCGTAGATGAAGCCCGCACAAAAATCCTGAAAGACATTCTTCCCGTTGGAACGGAAGTTGTTGCGCTCAGCGCGGCGGCAGGCCGCGTGATGGCGGAAGATGCCCTCTCCCGCCGGACCCAGCCTCCTGCCGATATGTCTGCGATGGATGGCTTCGCGGTCAAGACAGGCGATCTTAAATCGATCCCGATGGATCTCAAGATCATCGGGGAAGTCCCCGCAGGTGGCGCCTACGATAAAGAGGTGAAGGCGGGCGAGGCCGTGCGTATTTTCACCGGCGCCCCTCTGCCCCAAGGGACCGACACAATCATCATTCAGGAAGACACCGACTTTAGCAACGAAACTGTTACCGTCAAAGAAGGCGCGGCAAAGGGCACCTATGTCAGACCGGCCGGACTTGATTTTCGTCAAGGCGATGTTGGCCTTACCGCGCCGCGAATTTTAAGCCCGCGCGATATCGGCCTGCTGGCCGCCATGAATATTCCGTGGGTGACTGTCCGGCGTAAGCCGAAGATCGCCTTGCTTTCCACCGGCGATGAACTTGTCCGCCCTGGTGAGCCAATCGGCCCAAACCAGATTATTTCCTCGAACAGCTTGCTTGTCGCGGCACTTATCGAGGCAGCGGGCGGAGAGGCCATTGATCTCGGCATCGCGATGGACAATGCCGAGTCTTTGCGTGAAAAGGTAAAGGACGCCAAATCGGCAGATATGCTTATTACTTTGGGCGGCGCGTCGGTTGGTGATCATGACCTGATCCAGCCGGTTCTCGGCAAGGAAGGGCTTTCCGTAGATTTCTGGCGGATTGCCATGCGCCCTGGTAAACCGCTTATGTTTGGCAGCTTCTCCGGCATACCCATGCTCGGTATGCCGGGCAACCCAGTCTCCAGCATGATTTGCAGCTACCTCTTCCTTATCCCGGCACTTGATGCCTTGCGCGGCATTATCCCGCGACGTCCAACGCGGCAGAAGGCCTTACTCGGTCATGCAATGAAAGCAAATGACCAGCGTGAAGACTATATGCGCGCCACTATTACCGGCGAGAAAGACGGTCGGCCCGTTGTTGAGCTGTTCGCAAAGCAAGACAGTTCCATGCTCTCCCCGCTTTCCTCAGCCGATTGCCTGATTGTCCGCGCTCCCTTCGCCGACGCGCTACAAAAAGGGGCAGAGGTTGACATGATCCCGCTTACTCAACCATATCCTGCCGTCTGATGTAACGGCCGTAGCGCTTGCTCTTTTTCCTTGACGGAGAAAGAGAACTTTTATAGAACATTCATGAAATGTTTTTGATTTGTTCTATACGGTGGATTATCATATGCTGACTAAAAAACAGCACCAACTCCTTCTATACATCCATGAATGTCTGGAAAAGCGAGGAGTTTCTCCTTCTTTCGACGAAATGAAGGAAGCGCTTGATTTAAAATCTAAATCCGGCATTCACCGATTGATTACAGGCCTGACAGAACGAGGCTTTATCCGCCGTCTGCCGCATCGTGCGCGGGCACTCGAAGTGTTGAAGCTCCCCGATGATCTCAGAAACAGGATTGCGGCGGACGCGAATATCACCAAAACATCGGGCTCTCCCAAATTGGTCGAGGTTAATTTCGGGCGTGCGAAAGAAGACGCAAGCAGTTCCGTCAATTTGGATGAAGATGGTTCTATTTCTCTCCCGCTTTATGGACGGATCGCTGCCGGTACAGCGATTGAGGCTTTAAGCGACCCCAGCAATTTTGTGAGCGTGCCTGCAGGAATGGTTGGTCTGGGCCGTCATTATTGCTTGGAAGTTGCCGGCGATTCGATGATCGATGCCGGTATTCATGATGGCGATACTGTTATCATCCACGAAAGCGAGACGGCTGAGAACGGCAGGATTGTAGTCGCGCTGATTGATGATAACGAGGTAACTCTCAAGAGGCTCCGGCGCAAAGGCGGCTCCATCGCGCTTGAAGCGGCTAATCCTGATTATGAAACCCGTATTTTTGGTCCCGATCAAGTCAAGGTGCAGGGGCATCTAGTGGGACTGTTCCGCCAATATTAAATTAAATTAGGTCACTCAGCCTTCTCAGGGCGGTTTCGGTATCTTTCCGGCACCCATGGACGGTCACCGCGCAGATCATTGGCTGTGTCAACCTGCAGTTTCCCATCCGACATAAAATAGAGGCTATGTGAACCGCGGCGCCAGAGATCGAACTTATCTATGACGAGTTGCGCATTTTTGCAATTTTTCGGTGCAGGAATGCGGCTCACGATGATATTGGCACGTCGGCAATCCATCTCCACCCCGGACATAGTCTCCGGAAACGCAATCAATTCCGAGTTCTGGCGCAATACACATCCTGAAGGATCACAAACGAGATTTGAGGGTTGTTCATCCACCACATCCATTCCCATAACGAGCCGCCAACGGTCGGCTTCGAACCGGTCCGCCCTTTGGGAGGAGTAGTATGTCTCCCCCTCCCCGGTTTTCAAGGCATAAAGGTTCCCGCTATCAGAGATCAATATATCCGGCGATCGATTACTAAAGATTGTCAGCATAAGGGCTACAAGCATTGGAAGGGCGATCCAACGGACGGGCTGTCGCCAGATAATAAACCATAGCCCAATAAATGTGCCCCCGATCAGTTGGAGCGCTGAAAAAGTTCCGAGATAGAGCACCGCGTCGGGTAAAGTTGCCGTTTCATGCGCTACCCAGAGAATAAGATCAATCCCGCTACCGACAATGCTAAGCGGGAAGGTAAAGTCGAACGGGAGGCCAATAAAGGCCAGAATAACTCCCGGCATAACCCAGAGCCCCATTATTGGTACGGCGAACAGATTGGCAATCAGGCTATAGGTCGCGACCTGACCAAAATGATAAAGTGCAAAGGGTGCTGTCGCGAGTCCCGCGACAAGGGAGGTCAGGGCTACACCAACGATATAGGCCACGCCCCTTCTGATCATTCCGCCGCTTCGCGCAAAGCGGGAGAGAGCCGGTCCGGCTTGCTCGTAAAGGGATATAAGCGCGAACACAGCCGCAAAGGACATTTGGAAACTGGCACTCACCAGGCTTTCCGGAAACAGAATTAGAATAATCACCGCAGCAATCGCAACCATCCGAAGCGAAAGCGCGGTTCTATCGAAACAAATGGCAAGAAAAAGAGCCGCAATCATGATAAAGGCGCGGATGGCTGAAACACTCATCCCGCTAACAAACAGATATCCCGCGAGGCCAATCAGCGCAACAATTGCCGCAACTTTCTTCACCGGATAGTAAAGGGCAATGTAAGGGGAAAGAACCATCAGGAAACGCACAGCGAAGAAAATCAGCCCCCCGATCATCCCCATATGCATACCCGAAATTGCCAACAAATGAGCGAGGCCGGAAAATCGCATGGCATCGAGTTGATCCTCCGGGATTGCCGCCTTGTCGCCGGTCATGATCGCGATGGCAAAGCCTGCATCCTCCGGTGGCGCGTTGGCAATTACGAATTCCGCAATACTTGCTCTTATTTCGGATGATAAGCTCCGCATTCGTGAAAGCAGGCTATGTTCCTGCCCGACAACGTCAAACGCGCTGATGCTATAACCAACAGCGCCAATGGACTTAAAAAAAGAATGTCGCTGGAAATCATAGCCCCCTGGATAGGCCGGTTCAGGCGGCGGCAGCAGAACCGCCTTCACTTTAACGATCTGGCCGGGGCTGATTTCCCGGAAATTTGTTCGCGAAGACAGCCGGACATAGGCAAGCGACGGAATATCATTATCTGTTTCGAGCCGCAGATCGCCGATTAGAAATTTTGCGGATTTATAGCTGGTTGATTTTTCAAGGACACGGCCGGTCAGTTCCGTTACCAATTTCTTCTGCAATATTGGCGCAGTAACAATCTCTGTGCGCAGAATTGCCGCCGAAAAACCAATGGAAACAAGACACACCGCCCCAATGAACAAACGAGCCGAAGGAACTGCCCTATCCTTCAGAGCGTAAATCAGGAGCAAGAGAGGGACCGGCAGTGCAACCCAAGACAGATCAGGCTCAAACAACAGAGAGAAGTAAATAGCAATGCCGGAACCGATCAATGCCGGAAACCAGAGGAACCAACGGGTCCGGTCCCGGAGGAATTGAGCCATCAGATTATCATGGTCAAATAGGCCCAAAAGGCTCATAGCTCGCGCCTTCCAACGGCATACTTGCCCTCTGCCGAGACACAGGGTACAAATGCCTGCTTTTTACTGATCACCCGGATCAATTTTATAACTGACGAATTGCAAAGTAAATTCCTATGACTGTCGTAACACGTTTCGCCCCTTCCCCAACCGGTTTTCTGCATATTGGCGGTGCCCGTACAGCATTGTTCAACTGGCTCTATGCGCGCCACAACAAGGGAAAGTTCCTGCTTCGCATCGAGGATACGGACCGGGAAAGATCTACGGATGCAGCGATTGACGCCATTCTGGAGGGAATGAAGTGGCTAGGCCTGGATTGGGATGAAGAACCAGTTTTTCAGTTCTCCCGACGCGAACGCCATGCCGAGATTGCGCGGCAACTACTGGACGAAGGCAAGGCTTATTACTGCTATGCCTCCAAGGAGGAACTTGCGGAAATGCGTGAGATCGCACGGGCTGAAAGCCGTCCGCCCGTCTATGACGGTCGCTGGCGTGATCGCGATCCGTCGGAAGCCCCAAGCGGTGTCGATCCGGTAGTTCGCTTCAAATCACCGAATGAAGGCGTCACCATTGTCCATGATCAGGTTCAGGGCGACGTTACTTTTGCGAATGAACAGCTTGATGACATGATCCTGTTGCGCGCCGATGGAACCCCTACTTATATGCTCTCTGTTGTTGTAGATGACCATGATATGGGTGTGACTGACATTATCCGCGGCGACGATCATCTCACCAACGCCGCGCGACAAAAACAGTTAATTGAGGCGATCGGCTGGCCGGTGCCGAACCACTCCCATATCCCTCTGATTCATGGTCCGGATGGCGCGAAATTGTCAAAACGCCACGGTGCGCTTGGCGTGGAAGCCTATCGTGATATGGGTTACCTGCCCGAAGCGCTCCGAAACTATCTTTTGCGGCTTGGTTGGTCCCATGGAGATGATGAGGTAATCTCGACCGAGCAGGCAATTGAATGGTTTAACCTTGAAAATATTGGAAAATCTGCGGCGCGCTTTGATTTTGCCAAGCTTGAAAATCTGAATGGCAACTATATTCGGCAAGCGGATGATGGCTATCTGACGAGCCTTGTTGCCCCAATTTTAGCCAAAAATACCGGCCATGAGATATCTTCTAATCATCTGAAACTAATAGAAAAAGCCATGAACGGCTTGAAAGAACGCGCAAAATCTGTAAACTCCCTCGCAGAGAGTTCCTTGTTTCTGATTGCCGAGCGACCGCTTGAGCTGGATAAAAAAGCCGAAAGCCTGATTACCGAAGAGGCGCGCGCTGTTCTTATGCGTCTGGCGGACAGATTAGAAACGCTTGATCAATGGAACGGGGATACGGTTGAGGCGGCCGTTCGCGCGGCAGCGGAGGCCGAAGACCTCAAGTTAGGGAAAATCGCACAGCCTTTGCGTGCGGCGCTCACTGGAACCACGGTTTCACCCGGCATATTCGATGTTCTGGTCGTTCTGGGCCGGGAACAGTCTATCGGACGAATTCGGGATGTGGTTTCGGAATAAGACCAACTGCAACGGGGCGCAAATGTACCGACGATAAAATCGTCATATAAAGATGAGAAATTCCACCCGGAATTTTTTTGTAAAGACGGGCGCGACAAATGCCTGAAAAACGAAAAGGAAGTGGATGAATGAGTAGCTCTACCGTTACCGGCAATGTCACCCTGTCCGAAGGATCGGACGATAAAACGCTTAGCCTGCCATTAATCGCGGGCAGCGTTGGGCCGTCGGTCATAGATGTGCGCAAATTATATGCCGATACAGGCCATTTCACCTATGATCCAGGGTTCACCTCGACCGCCTCTTGCGATTCTGCGATCACCTATATTGATGGTGATCAGGGCATCCTGATGCATCGTGGCTACAAGATCGAAGAACTTGCGGAAAAAAGTGACTTTATGGAAGTCTGCTATCTGTTGCTCAAAGGGGAACTTCCTGATGTCGCTCAGAAAGACAAATTCACACATGACATCACCTATCACACCATGCTGCATGAGCAACTGACCCAGTTTTATCGGGGTTTTCGTCGCGACGCACATCCAATGGCCGTGATGGTTGGCGTGGTTGGCGCCCTTTCCGCATTCTATCATGACAGCACGGATATTACCGATCCGACTCAGCGAATGATTGCCAGCTACCGTCTGATCGCGAAAATGCCGACAATCGCGGCAATGGCTTATAAATATTCAGTTGGTCAGCCCTTTATCTACCCGAGCAATGAAATGTCCTATGCGGAAAATTTCCTGCATATGACATTCAGTGTCCCGGCGGAACGCTATAAGCTGTCACCGACTATTGCCCGCGCTATGGACCGGATATTCATCCTTCATGCGGATCATGAGCAAAATGCCTCTACCTCTACAGTACGGCTCGCCGGTTCTTCCGGGGCGAACCCGTTTGCCTGTATTGCGGCCGGTATTGCCTGTCTCTGGGGTCCCGCGCATGGTGGCGCGAACGAGGCCGTGCTCACCATGCTGAATGAAATTGGCAGTGTTGACCGGGTTCAGGAATATATCGCAAAGGCAAAAGACAAAAACGATCCGTTCCGCCTGATGGGCTTTGGTCACAGGGTTTATAAAAACTATGATCCGCGCGCCAAAGTAATGCAGCAGACTTGCTATGAAGTTCTGGATGAACTTGGCATCAAGGACGAGCCAATGCTCAAGTTGGCAATGGAACTTGAGAAGATTGCTCTCGAGGACCCCTATTTTGTCGAGAAAAAGCTCTTCCCGAATGTCGATTTCTATTCCGGCATCATTCTGCAGGCTCTTGGTTTCCCAACCAGCATGTTTACCGTACTGTTCGCTGTTGCCCGCACCGTCGGCTGGGTTGCGCAATGGAACGAGATGATGGAAGATCCATCACAGAAAATCGGGCGTCCGCGTCAGCTTTACACGGGCTATTCCGAACGCCCGTATGTTGATCTGAAAAAACGGTAATCACATGAATGGTGTCTCGCACAGAAGCAAGAAAATGGCGCCTTTGGTTGGACCCAAAGGCGCCCATTCTGCGAGACGACTTTATTTTAAGGCGGCGAACGATAACCGGGCGCCGCTTTTTTACCGCATCAGAAAGCTATCCATGATTCTTCTGCCTGCGGCTATGCTGTTATTCTTTGCCGCCGCATGGTATTTCGGCAGCAACTAATCCCCTATTTCCGCTCTATCAACTCGATTTTATAGCCGTCCGGATCCTCAATAAAGGCAATGACGGAACTGCCGTGTTTCATTGGCCCGGGCGGACGCGGAATGTTTACTCCTTGCGCCGCCAGCTTATCACATATCCCATAGATATCCTGAACACCGAGCGCGAGATGGCCAAAGCCGTTTCCTAAATCATAGGGCTCTTCCTGATCCCAGTTGTGGGTCAGTTCAATGACTGCCGTATCCTTTTCCTCTCCATAGCCAACAAAGGCAAGAGTAAATTTGCCACCGGGAAAATCCGTCCGGCGCAGCAATTTCATTTCCAGGTTATTGACGTAAAAATCGATGGATTTGTCTAGATCCTTGACCCGGATCATCGTGTGTAGCAATCGAAAATTGCTGTTGTCAGTGCCACTCATATTATTTTTTCCTTGCGATGAGTTTAAGGATAATCTCCGCTGCCCGCGCCCCGGGGGCTGCGCCGCCCTCGCCCAACTGTAACATGGCCTCCTTATAGGATACAATCTGCTGGGCTCGTTTTTCGTCTGAACGGAAAAGCTCAGCAAGACCTCGCGCCAGATTATCAGCTGTACAGTTTTCCAGTATATATTCGGGCACGGCCTCCCGTTTCAGCAAGATATTCACCAGATTAACATGGTCCAGCTTTACGACGCGACGAGCAATCATATTCGTAATCACGTTCATTCGGTAAGCTATCACGGTTGGCAAACGGGCGAGTGCAAGCTCCAAGGCGACAGTGCCAGAAGCGGCCAGAGCCAAATCTGATGCGACCATTGCATCAAATTTTTCTGCCTCCCCTTCAACAATAAGAACGTCAGCATCCCAATCAGCAGTTTCCGCTCGGATGATTTCACCCGCACGCCCGATAACCGGTACAACCAAACGGAAATATCCAATCTCGGCCAGCAGTTGCGCCACTGTATCCTTGAAAATGGGAAGATGCCGACTAACTTCCCCGCGCCGGCTTCCCGGCAACATCATCAAAAGTCTTTCCTCCGGCGCGATGCCGTGACGCACGCGAAATGCCGGACCGTCGCCCTTATCCGCACCCGTCTCAATCACTGAATGGCCGACAAAGCTGGCGGGGAGCCCTACTGCTTCAAAATAAGGTGGTTCGAACGGAAGCAACGTCAGGATATGATCATAGAGCGCTGCGACCTTCTTTGCCCGGCCCGGGCGCCAAGCCCAGACCGACGGCGCAACATAATGCACCTTCGGAAAGGAAGTTCCAGCCAACTTTCGTGTCACGCGAAAGCTGAAATCCGGCGCATCGACTGTTATAAAAATATCTGGGGCAACGCGTTTGACCTCTGCCGCAGTCTGATCAATTCGTTTCAGGAGTTTCGGCAATCTGGGCAGAACCTCAAACAGGCCCATCACGCTCAGTTCTTCCATCGGAAAGAGGCTTTCAAGCCCCTCCGCCGCCATGAGTGGGCCACCAACTCCGAAAAATTCCAAGTCTGGCGCCTGCTCCTTCAGCCCATTCATAAGCCGCGCGGCAAGCGCATCGCCAGAGGGTTCCCCGGCCAGCATAAAAACCCGGCGATGGGTCCCCTTACTCATTTTATTATGTTTTTCGGATCAAGCCCGACCACGAATAATCCGGCCTCATTTGCCCGGCGTAGGGTTTCCTTCAAATCAAGGACGAGCGTCAATCCCGCCTCTACCGCAATACCACGCAAATGAGCCTTCGCTGCGAGGGAGACCGTTTCCGGGCCAATGGTCGGCATATCCGCTGCCAATTCCTGGCCCGGCTTGGATAGCTTGACGAGGACGCCGGCAGGTTCATCCCAGGCAAACTCCGAAGTCCGCATTAAAAGCTTATCCGTCCCCTCGGCAGCTTCAACTGCCAATACATAGCCGTCCCGGATAATTGCAGCCTGACCGATATCAAGCGCGCCAACGGCCTTTACTATACGAATACCGGCGGCGATGTCCGCCTCATCCCCAGCTGATGGAGTGACTTTACCAAGACACCCAGTCGCCACCAGCAAGTCTGTCGCCAGTTCATGGACGCCAACAACGGTAAACCCCTTGTCCTTCACATAAGTGGTGATGGCCCTCATCAGACCGTCATCCCCTTTACGCGCCGCGCCGGTAATCCGACCGAGGAGCTTTACCCCCTCCATATCCGGCACTAGATTTTTAAGGTCTGGACGCTTCACCGGTCCGGCGAGCGTAATATGGGTGCAATTTTCGCGGGACAAAGCTTTCAGGAAACGACCCACCTTCGTAATCCGGATTACTTCGTGAGGGAAATCAGCATATTGCGCAGGATCTGCCTCCCCCTCAACGAGAAGAAGATATGGTGCCTCCCCACGCGCACGTAATGTAGAGGCCAGAGCAAGAGGCAGGCTGCCGCTTCCAGCAATAATCCCGACACGCATGCTCGTTGCGTTATTCTGGCTGACAGAATCCACGCTTTGTTTCTTCATTGATGAATTTTAAAACCGTTTGCACGGAAGGGAAACCAGCAAATTCTTCTGGCACAGACTTGCAACGATCCGCAAAGGTGCCTTCCCCGGTAAACATGTATTTATACGCGCTGCGCAGGGCATGAATATCATCCCGCAAAAACCCTCGTCGTTTCATTCCGGTAAGATTGAGGCCGCCAAGGGTTGCCCGATTTCCGGTTGCCGATCCAAAAGGAATTACATCCGTCTCAACGCCGGACGCCCCGCCGATCATTGCATGTTCCCCGATACGGACAAACTGATGTACCGCAGAAAGACCGCCGATAATAACGAAATCGCCAAGTTCAACATGCCCACCCAAGGTCGCATTATTCACAAGGATAACCTGATCCCCAAGAATACAGTCATGCGCAACATGGGAACCGATCATAAGCAGGCATTGATTACCAATCTCGGTTCGCATGCCGCCCCCCTCAGTTCCGGGGTTTATCGTGACATGCTCGCGAATTATACAGTTTTCACCAATCGTGAGTTTTGATGGTTCGCCGGAGTATTTCAGATCCTGCGGCGCATGCCCGACGGAAGCAAACGGAAATATGGTTGTGCCTTGCCCGATAAGGGTATGGCCATCCACTGCGACATGCGATTTCAGATTCACATTCGCTTCAAGCGTGACATCCTTGCCGACAACACAAAAGGGGCCGACAATCGCATCCGAATGAACCGACGCACCGTCTTCAATAATTGCTGTCTGGTGAATATTGCCCATTCAGTATCCAGTTACCTTCACAAATCAGATTAAACTATTGCGCTATAGCTAACGCAGAACAGACCGGATCACAAATCAAGCTGTGTTACAACCAGTTACCTGTTATTTTAGTCGACGATCATCGCGGAAAAATCAGCTTCCGCTACCTTTTTGCCGTCTACGAGAACTTCGCCTGAAAAGCGCCAGACGGCCCCCCTGCTCTGCTTAACTTTTACCTGCACATGCATTGTGTCGCCGGGCGTTACGGGTTTGCGAAAACGAGCGTTGTCGATTGACATAAAGAGGACTTGCTTTCCCCGAGAATCCCCACCAAGAGTTTTGATGACGAGAACACCCGCTGTCTGCGCCATTGATTCCACAATCATCACGCCGGGCATAATTGGTCGTCCCGGAAAATGCCCCTGAAATTGCGGCTCATTCATTGTTACATTCTTGATACCCGTCGCCGAGACTCCTGGAACGATATCCACCAGCCGATCTACCAGCAAGAGTGGATAGCGATGCGGTATCATTTCCATAACTTTTAGAATATCGAGGGTGTCGGCCGTATCTGAGGAAGAATTTTCAGTCATGTTACAGAGCCTTTGTTTTTCGATAATTTACTCAAAATCGCCATCTGGCGGAAAAACTGTTTCCGGGGTCGCGCCGGAAAGCCAGCATAAATCTCACCCGCCGGGATATCTGATATAACGCCAGACTTTGCCGAGATTTGGGCACCACGCCCGATCCTGATATGGCCAGCCAAACCGACCTGCCCTCCGATGACAACCTGGTCTTCAATGACTGTACTGCCGGAAATTCCCGTTTGCGCGGCAATAATCACGCCATTGCCAATGGTGACATTATGCCCCACCTGCACAAGATTATCGAGCCAAGTGTTATCACCGATAACTGTATCCGGCCCGGAGCCTCTATCAATCGCCGTATTGGCACCAAACTCACAGTTTGATCCGATTATTACCCGTCCGAGCTGAGGTATCTTAATGTTTCCCGTTGCATCCGGCGCAAACCCAAATCCATCCTGCCCTACTTTCACGCCGTTATACATGACGACGTTATCGCCAATATGGCAGTAGCTCAGGACTGAGCCAGCACCGATCCGGCAATTATCTCCAATGCGAATACTCTTGTTCAATACTGCATGTGGACCGATGATAGCGTTAGCACCGACGACAACGTCATCCTCGATAACGGCATATGGCCCAATGGACGCGTTCTCTCCAATTTCTGCGGTGGGAGAGATTATCGCCGTCGGATGGACACCGCCGTCGCCCAGCCTAGGAGCATAGAATTTATTGGCAATCCGCGCATAGGCCTTATAGGGATTTTCCGCAACTAGAATGGCGAGACCTTTCGGAAACTTTTTAAGGGCCTTGCTGCTCGCGATACAGGCAGTCGCATTGGTATTAAGAAATTTCTCTAGATATTTTGGATTGCTGAGAAATGTAAGGTCACCCTCTCCTGCCTGATCGAGAGGACGAACATCAGAAATCATAATATTTGGATCAACGCCGAGTGCCAGTTCAATGTCCGGAATTTTAGCAAGTTCCGCAAGTGAGAATGGTCCCGAGACCCGATAAAAATGTGGATCAGGCATCAGCTTTTCTTCAACGGTACAATTTCAACCTTGATCTTCTTAAGACCCTTGTTCAGCCGTTCCATTACCTTTTGTGTTACTTCAAGAGGCTTTTCCACAAACAAGACTTCACTGACATCAAGAACCAGAGCCGCGCCATTCTCATCCATCACTTCACGAATAATTGGCAACATCTGCTGCCTAACATCATCAAGTGCCTTCACCCGACTGAGCTGTAGCTGTCTGTTCTTTTCCTGTACTTCGACCCGAAATTTAGCAGCCTTACGGTTAAAATCAGTTTGTTTCTTTGAATAAGCCTCAGGCGTTACAAGAGTTTTCTGCCGTTCGATCTGTGTCCGCTCGTCCTTAAGCTTTTTCTCTGCTGCTGTTAGGGCCGCATTGGCTTTCTCCTCATGCGTCTTTACTTGAGCATTTATATCTTTAACAACGTCCAGTTCACGCATGACCTTTTGCATATCAATAACGCCAATAATCACCGATGACTTTGACTGCGCCGCACTCATTTGAATAAAACTGAACAATAGACAAAAAAGAACAAAGGATTTTTTTGTGATGCGTAAGATCATGTTTCTTTCCTAGAAGCGTGTTCCAAAATCAAGCTGGAAAACCTCATCCTTATCATAGTCTTCCTTCAGTAAGGGAACCGCGACATTTATTTGAATTGGCCCGAAAGGTGACACCCAATTAAGACCGACGCCAACCGAGGCTCTTATGCTGGGGCTATCCACAATTCCTGGATCTGAATCATCGATTCCCGTCAAAGTTCCCACATCAATAAATGTTCGGCCAAGAACACCGTATTCTTCAGGAAGGCCCACCGGAAAACGAAGCTCGGAAGAGGCGACGAAATAGGCATTACCACCAAGAGAATCTCCCGAAGCAAGATCACGTGGCCCAATACCCCGGTTTTCAAATCCGCGGAAGTTCCGCCCCCCGACATTATAACGCTGCGCCAAGATAACATCTTCGCCAAGCCCGAAGATATACCCACCAGTTACACCAGCACTTAACACAACGTCATTTTCATAAACAGGAAAAAACCGGATATAGCTTGCATTTGTAGCAAGAGAACGGACGTCCCCGCCCAGACCGGAAAGTATCTGTCCGAAAGTATATTTACTACCTGTTGTGGGAAATAATGTATCATCCAGATCACTGATCGTAATTGTATATCCAACTGAAGAAATCAAATATTCCCCTGCTGCCTTCTGGATACTAACGGGCGCGGTAGACTGCACATTGTCAATTTTTTCATTTACCAAACTATAAAAAACATCGCCCCGGATATTTTGTTTAATCGGAAAACCAGACCTGAGAGTAAAACCTGTACGTTCCAGATCATATCCACTCTCATCCTGAAAATCGCGAACTGTTCTGAATATATCAAAACCGGCACTCAAATCGCGATTAAGGAAATAGGGTTCCGTAAATCCAATATCGATTGTCTGGCTGTCAGAGCCAATTGAGATACCAAATCGCAAATCCTGCCCACGGCCTAGAAGGTTCCGTTCGCGAATTTGCAGGTCTGCCGATACGGAATCTGTTGTGGAGAAACCTGCACCGACGCTAAGCTCACCGGTTGATTTTTCCTGCACATCGACATTAATGATTGTTTTATCGGCATCTGTCCCCTCATCCTGGGTCACTTCAACCTTTTCAAAGAAATCCAGCCCCCGAACACGGGATTGAGAGAGCCGCAGCAGTGCCGTGTTAAAGGCGTCCCCTTCGGCAAGTTTCATCTCACGCCGGATAACATAATCAAGGGTCCGGACGTTGCCCGTAATATTAATTCGCTCTACATAGACCCGTGGGCCCTTGTTTATTTCATAGGTAACAGAAATTTTCAGATTTTCACGATCACGGTCAATACGAGGGCGAACATTTACGAATGCGTAACCAAGTTTACCAAGTTCAAAGGTTATCTTCTGGATGGTGTCTTCTATCTTGTCGGCATTATAGGTATCGCCTTCGACGGTCGTCACCTGCGCCATCAACGCTTCAGATGAGATTTCCTTGATCTCACTCTTGACGTCGATTGCGCCAAATTGATACTTCAGCCCCTCTTCAACGGCAAAAGTAATGAAAAACCCATCCCTGTCCGGCGTCAATTCCGCAATTGCCGAGACCACACGGAAATCGGCATATCCTTTGGAAAGATAGTATTTACGCAATAATTCTCGGTCAAAGGTCAGGCGGTCCGGATCATAGGTATCCGAATCTGAGAGAAAATTATACCAGCGACTTTCTTCCGTTGAAATCTCGCTCAGCAGTTGACTGTCACTGAAATTTTTATTTCCGTAAAAACGGATTTTCTTGATTCCCGTCTCTTCGCCCTCATTGATCTCAAAGACAAGGTCAACCCGGTTCTCAGGAAGAAGAATAACTTTCGGTTCAACAGTTGCCGCGAAACGGCCACTGCGCCGATACACCGTGATAATGCGCTGCACATCATTCTGCACCCTTGCACGGGTATAGACAATTCGCGGTCGAAGTTGAATTTCCGCACTCAGCGTCTCATCTTCAATACGGCGGTTTCCCTCAAATGCCAGTCGGTTGATAATGGGGTTTTCAACAACATCCACAATCAAAACCGTGCCATCCTGACGAATGGAAACATCCGCAAACAGACCCGTATTAAAGAGCGCCTTGAGAGAGCGATCAACACGAGAACGATCATAAGGCGTTCCGGCCGTAACCAGCAGATAGGATTTTACCGTGTCATCCTCGATCCGCTGGTTTCCCTCAACCCGAACTTCGGAAATAATAACTGATGATTGCGCGTGGACAGGCGGGCTGATAGACAGCGTCGCCGAGAGCGTCGCAAAGGCGAACACTACAAAAAATACAAAAACGCGCAAAATCCCACCCCCCTGAGCGGACAGCCTCAATTAACGTAGATCATTTTTATCAGACCTGACCTGTCAGGAAAACAAGCCTGTGAAAAAATCTTTCACCCACGGTTTGTTTATATCATTCCATGTGGCAAATACCATTAGCATCAGTACGAGTGATAGTCCAATTCTGAAACTAAAATCCATGGCTTTTGCAGACGGGGGCTTACCGCGTACAGCCTCATAGGCATAAAAGGCAAGATGACCGCCGTCGAGCATCGGCACCGGAAACAGGTTTATCAAGCCAAGACTGATAGAAACAAAGATCATAAAGTTAAAAAGCGAAAGGGCATTATCGAGCAATCCCTCTCCCCGTTTCGCCGCGTCACCAGACATTTTTAGAATGCCGAGGGGGCCGCTCAGTTCCTTCGTGTCCCGCGTTCCTGCGAACATCTGCCCAACACCTTTCAGTGTTGCTGTCGTGATAAACCATGTCTGATCGACGGCACTCACAAGGGCACCGACAGGGCCGTGCTTTACAAACTCTCGCCCCGTTGACACAATCCCGAGGCGACCAATGCGCTGGACATTGCCATCGGCGTCAATTTGCTCAACAATATGTGGCGTGACGGACAAATCGATAATACGCCCGTCCCGATCGACCTTCATTTTGAGAGGCTCATCGAGCCCAACGAGAACCGTTCGGCGAAGCTCCTCAAAACTGCTAATATTAGAGCCATTTACAGATAAAATGCGATCGCCGACCTCGATACCTGCTTCTGCAGCGGCGCTCTCAGCCTGAACCTCTCCAGCGACCGGCGGGGTCTGTGCCTGGCCAAGCGCCATAAAAAGGATCGCCATAGCAACAATTGCAAAGATGAAATTGGCGGCGGGTCCGGCAAAAACAATCGCTGTGCGTTGAAGTAACGATTTATGATGGAAGCTGACTTTCTTCTCTTCATCGGACATGTTATCAACCTCGTCCGAGGCATCGCTCGCAACACCGGCGTCTCCATGAAACTTTACATATCCACCAAACGGAACGGCGCAGACTTTCCATCGACACCCATTTTTATCATAGCGCCCCCACAGCTCAGGGCCGAAGCCGATCGCAAAGGCATCAACCTTCACACCGCAAAGACGCGCCACCTTGTAATGGCCATACTCATGGACAAACACAAGAACCGTGATAACGACAACAAATGCCGGGATGTAAATCCAGTTATCTATCAGAAAATTCATGTAACTCTATGCTCTCGATTTCCGCTTAGATTGATGCAATAATGGCCCGCGCGATTTCCCGACTTTGCCTATCGCATTCAAATATATCTTCAATCTGGGCCAATTCGACGACCTGCGCACGACTCAAGCATTCTTCGACTACTGACGCGATATCCAAAAACCCGATTTCGCCGGTCAGAAAGCTTTGAACCGCCACTTCATTAGAAGCATTTAAGGTCGTTGGCGCCGATTTTCCAGTGTTAAGCGCTTCCCGCGCCAGCCTTATCGCGGGAAATCTAGCAGTATCCGGTTCACAAAACGTCAACGATCCAGTCTTTGCAAGATCCAGTCGCTCGGCAGGGAAGCAGTGCCGCTCCGGCCAGCCAAGTGTGTAGGAAATTGGCGTCCGCATATCCGGTGCGCCCATCTGCGCCAGAACAGAGCCATCGCGATACTCCACCATGCTATGGATTACGGATTGCGGATGAATGAGGATATCAATTTTTTCTGGTGCGACAGGAAACAACCGAACTGCCTCGATATATTCCAGCCCCTTGTTCATCATGGTCGCGCTGTCGATCGATATTTTGGCCCCCATATCCCAATTGGGGTGAGCAAGCGCCTGAGCGCGCGTGACAGACTTCATTTGATCGAAGGTAAGATCAATAAACGGCCCACCGGAAGCCGTCAGGACCAACCGCTCCACACTATCGATCTGATCAAAATCCAACACCTGAAAAATAGCGTTATGCTCGCTGTCCACCGGTAGAAGCGTTGCGCCGTACTTTTTTACATCCCCCAGCACAAGATCACCGCTGCAGACCAATGCCTCCTTATTCGCGAGGGCGATGATCGAGCCAGTTCGGATTGCGGCAAGCGCTGGCGCTAACCCCGCCGCCCCAACAATGGCAAGCATTACCCAATCAACTTTCCGACTCGCCGCCGCAATCAGGGCGTCCCTTCCTGCGGCAACCTCGACGCCACTTCCCTCGAGAGATGATTTGAGTTCTGCATATTTACTTTCATCGGCGATAACTGCGAGGCCTGCGCCAAACTGCCGTGCCTGTTCCGCGAGAAGAGTAACATTTTCATTGGCCGTCAACACATCGACAGAAAATTTACCCGGAGCGCCCGCGACTAAATCCAGCGTGCTCACACCGACAGACCCGGTCGAGCCAAATATACTGACGCGCCTGACTCCAGGTTTAGTATTCGGAGAAGTATCCGCCGCTGCGGCGCTCATACTCATCACGATACTCCATTCATAAACATGATAATTACCATTAATACTGGTGCCGTAAGGAATACACCGTCCAATCGATCCATCACGCCACCATGACCGGGGATCAGATTACTCGCATCTTTAATCCCGAAGTGGCGCTTCCAAGCGGATTCAGCGAAATCGCCCATTTGAGCCAGAATAGCACAGATTGCGCCAAGTCCCAGTATCCAGATTGTCGCAACCTGCCCGTCCACGAGATAGCGATTAACAAGATAAGCAACAATCATGGCAGAAATAATACCGCCGATCAGGCCGGCCCATGTTTTATTCGGACTTATCGCAGGAGCAATTTTTGGTCCGCCAATCGTTTTACCGCTGAAATACGCGCCGATATCCGTGGCCCAAATAACCAAAAACAATCCAAGAGTAACAGCAAAACCCATGTCTGGAATACCGCGCAGCATCAAAAGCGACAAAACCGGCAAGCCGATACAGAAGGGACCGATCCATGCCCAAATCAGACGATCCTTTTTCTTAAGGGTAATGGCCGCAAAGACAACTAAGGCAGAACCTAAGATAATTACTGTAATACTTTGAAATAATTCATATTTATACGCAAAAATTATTGCACCGACAATACTTGCAGCCGTCAAAAAGGTCAAAATGCCCGGTGATTTTTCGAGCGATGCATGACACCATTCATAGGCCATGATCAAAGCCGCGCCGACGAGAAAGAGAAGAAAACAAAGCCCGCCATAATAAAGCGCCGCAACTGCGATGGGCGCAAGAACAAGGGCAGAAATCACCCTTTGCTGCAGAGACGTCAAAGATGATAACAGCACTTAAAGCGCCCCGTACCTGCGGTTCCGGCTTCCATACTCTTCAACCGCCGCAAGCAATTCCTGCCGTCGAAAATCAGGCCAGAGGACATCCAGAAAAACAAATTCAGTATAGGCACATTGCCAAAGCAGGAAATTGCTCAACCGTTGTTCCCCGCTGGTCCGGATCAAAAGATCTGGCTCCGGGAGATCCGCCGTTTCAAGATGGCGTGCAACCATGTTTTCATCGATATCTTCTGGGGATATTTCACCGTCCTTGATTTTCTCACCCAGGGCCTTCATCGCTCCGACAATTTCTGCATGACTGCCATAGCTAAGGGCGAGGGTCAGGGTGAGTTTACTATTGTCCTTGGTCCGAACCTTCAACTCTTCAATCAGATCTTGAATATCTTGGGGTAATTTATTGGTATTACCGATAAACTTTACCCGAATCCCGGCATCACAAAGGGCCTTGATTTCCTTCTGGAAGAAGTAGCGAAAGAGGCCCATCAAATGGTTTATCTCTTCGACGGGCCGGCTCCAGTTTTCAGACGAAAATGCAAACAGAGTCAGGTAGCGGATGCCGAGTTCATTACATCCCTTAAGCGCCTCTCGCACGGCCTCGGCTCCCTGCTCATGCCCACGCAGGCGCTTTAGAGAACGTTTCGCCGCCCAGCGTCCGTTCCCGTCCATGATAATCGCAACATGTTCCGGAATGATAGTTGTGCCGGTTTCGGCAGAAGGTACAACTGTCATGCGTCAGACCTGCATGATTTCCTGCTGCTTCTCTGACAGCATTTCATCGACTTGATCGACATAATTATCTGTCAGCTTCTGGATAGTGTCTTCCGCCTTCTTGCGGTCATCTTCTGAAAAGTCGCCATCTTTTTCGGCGCCCTTCGCGTCATCCATGCCATGTCGACGGACATTGCGGATCGCGATCTTTGCATTTTCGCCATAGCCTGCGGCCACTTTTGCCAGTTCCGCGCGGCGTTCTTCTGTCAATTCAGGGATCGGAACCCGGACAATACCGCCGTCTACGACTGGATTGAGACCCAAGCCAGAGTTGCGGATCCCTTTTTCGACGGCTTTGACATTCGTTGTATCCCAGACCTGAACGCTGAGCATTCGCGGTTCCGGTGTGCTGACCGTACCAATCTGATTGATCGGCATCGAGGCGCCATAGCTTTCCACCATGACCGTATCGAGCAAGCTTGTATGCGCCCGACCCGTCCGCAGTCCCGCAAACTCATGCTTTAATGCATCAAGTGCACCCTGCATGCGTTTTTCCAGGTCTTTCATATTTGGCGCCGCCATCTCTATCTCTCCTCCATCATCGGGACGGTTATCCCGACCTCTTCTCAACTATAAGCCAGTCGACATTATATCGCTAAACAACTTCTGTGAAACATCCTTCTTTTTTAAGGACGCGGGCGAAGGCCCCTTCTTCCTGAATGGAAAACACAAGAATGGGAATATTGTTCTCCCGTGCAAGCGAGATTGCAGCCGCATCCATCACCTTAAGATCCTTGGAAAGGACCTCCAGATGAGAAAGTGTTTCATACCGCTCCGCATCGGGATGCTGACGCGGGTCCTTATTATAAACCCCGTCAACATTCGTTCCCTTCAAAAGGGCATCGCATTTCATTTCAGCCGCCCGAAGCGCGGCAGCGGTATCAGTTGTAAAATAGGGGTTGCCTGTACCGGCTGCAAATATGACGATGCGGCCTTTTTCAAGGTGACGTTCCGCACGGCGGCGAATATAGGGCTCACACACCGCAGACATTGGGATGGCAGAGAGGACCCGGCTATCCATGCCCAAGGCCTCTATCGCGTTTTGAAGCCCAAGAGCATTCATCACAGTCGCCAGCATTCCCATATAATCTGCACTGGAGCGGTCCATTCCCTTGGCTGTGCCGGAAACGCCGCGGAAAATATTTCCGCCGCCAACCACGACGCAAACCTCAATCCCCATATCATGGGCGACGCCGATATCCTTGGCTATTCGGGAAACTGTCTCAACGTCAATACCATATTGCTGATTTCCAAGAAGTGCTTCACCAGAACATTTCAGGAGAACCCTGCGGTACTGAGGCTTATTCGACATATTCTTCCCCACAACTCGTACATATGGTTAACGGCATCGGCAAGACAGCATACAGAAAAAGTATGATTTGAAAAGCCGCGAAGCCGCACATAAAAATATGGCGGCCTCTGGAGGAGACCGCCATAAATTCTTCATCTTACCGCGTTTATTGAACTGCGGCGGCGACTTCGGCGGCGAAGTCGCTTTCTTCCTTCTCGATCCCTTCGCCAACGGCATAGCGAACCATGCCGGTAACTTCGATCGGGCTACCAATTTCCTTGGCAACATTTTCGATCGCGGCTTTAACAGAATTTTCGCCATCAATCACGAAAGTCTGCTCCAGCAGGACAACATCCTTGTAAAACTTGCTGAGGCGTCCTTCAACCATCTTGGCGATAATCTCTTCAGGCTTGCCGGATTCACGGGCCTGCTGCGAGAGAACCGCACGCTCACGCTCAACCGCTGCCGGATCGAGATCCGCAACACTGATCGACTGCGGGCTTGTTGCCGCGACATGCATGGCAATCTGCTTACCCAGTGTCGCAAGTGCCGCCGTGTCGCCTTCACTTTCGAGGGCAACCAGAATACCAATTTTGCCAAGGCCATCGGCAACGGAATTATGCACGTAAGTGGCAACAACGCCGTTTTTAACACTGAGCTGCGCCGCACGGCGAAGCGCCATGTTTTCGCCGATGGTGGCGATGGCATCGGTCAGCTTTGCCTCTACGGTGTCGGAACCGCCCGGGAAGGTTTCCGCCTTGATCTGATCAATATCACCACCCTTTTCGGCGGCAATCGCGGCAATACCGCTCACCAGTTTCTGGAAATCTTCATTACGACCAACAAAGTCAGTCTCAGCGTTCACTTCAACCACCGCACCGGAGGTGCCGCTGGCAGCAACGCCGACAAGACCTTCCGCCGCGACGCGGCCAGACTTCTTAGCCGCAGTGGCAAGACCCTTGGTCCGCAGCCAATCGATCGCCGCGTCCATATCGCCGTCTGTTTCTTTCAGCGCTTTTTTACAATCCATCATGCCCGCACCGGACCGAGTGCGGAGTTCTTTAACCAGTCCCGCTGTAATAGCAGTCATCATTCTTCCTCGCGTTTGATTTCTTAAAGTGGGAAAGCGCCCTATTCCCTACATAAATAGGAACGCCCCTCTCAAATTTAAGACGCTGGCGCGTTTGCCTCGTCACCGTCTGCTTTTTTTGCTTCAGGTTCCGCAGCGGTTTCCTCAGCAGGAGCTGATTCCTCAGCCTTTTCGGCAGGGGCTTCTTCAGCTGGCAGCTCTTCTACCATTGCCGGAGTTTCTGCAGCACCCAAGTCAGTTCCCTGACTTGCCATTTCCACGGAGATGCCGTCAATAACGGCCTGCTTGAACAAATCGCAGTAAAGGCTGATGGCACGGAGAGCGTCGTCATTACCCGGGATCGGATAGGTGATGCCATCCGGATCAGAGTTACTATCAAGGATCGCAACAACCGGAATACCAAGCTTGTTAGCTTCCTGTACAGCCAGTTCTTCCTTGTTGGTATCGATCACAACGATCACATTCGGCAGACCGCCCATTTCCTTAATACCACCGAGCGCGCGTTCAAGTTTGTCGCGCTGACGGGTCTTTTTCAGGATTTCCTTCTTGGTCAAACCTGTATGTTCCCCCGCGAGCTGCTCTTCGAGCTGGCGCAGCTGCTTGATCGACCCTGAAACTGTCTTCCAGTTGGTCAGCATACCGCCGAGCCAGCGATGGTTGACATAGAACTGGGCGCATTGTGTGGCGCTTTCTGCAACGACGTCAGATGCCTGGCGCTTCGTGCCGACGAACAGAACACGTCCGCCGCCTGCGACTGTATCGCGCACAACTTTCAGCGCCTGATAAAGCATCGGCACTGTCTGTTGCAGATCGAGAATATGAATTTTGTTACGAGCGCCGAAGATATAAGGACCCATTTTCGGGTTCCAGCGACGTGATTGGTGACCAAAGTGAACACCAGCTTCCAAAAGCTGACGCATGGTAAAAGTTGGCAGAGCCATTCTGCAATCTCCTTTTCCGGTTGAACCTCCGTGAGCAGCGGTCCAAAGGATTATCCTTAGAACACCGGAAGGGAAAGACCAACACAGCCTTACCCAAAGCTCACGTGTGAATTTAACAGGTCGCTAAATAGGCCCCTCCGCCACCTTATGCAAGGGAAAAATGCCGATTTATCGACAATTCCAACACAAGTGTCTAAATATCGTGAACGTCGATCACGCCAAGGGCGGATTTTAGGGCCTGGCGCACCTCTGGCGTAATGTTTGCCTGATCAGAGAGGTCAAATTCAACTTCCTTCGCCTCCGCCTCAAGATTGAGGACAAACGCAACACGTCCCCGCCCTCGTCCGCCTTGTTTCAGGATCGTTGCGACTTCGGCAAGAGGCTTGTCATCATTCGCAAAAATACGCACGCCATCGGCAATCGTAGCCGCCATGGATTCTAACCGTTGCAAGCTCTGGACTGTCAGCCGAGGTTGATCATTATCAAGGTTTCCGGTCACCCGTAAAACAAGCGACTGCCCCACAACCAGAAGATCGCGATATTTTTCAAGAGTCTCGGAAAACATCGTGACCTCATATGCGCCAGTCGCATCAGAAAGCTGGACAAATGCAAGCGGTTTTCCTTTTCGCGTTCGAAGCTCTCGCTTGCCCATGACAGTACCCGCAAGCATCCCGGCACTTTCGGCCGATCCAAGTCCCGCCAGATAACTCACGGACGTGCGCACACCGGCTTTATCAAGGGTTTTTTCCCAGGCATCGAGCGGATGGCCGGAGAGATAAAAGCCAATGGCATCAAATTCCTGCTTCAGTTTCTCCATTGATGTCCACGAGGACACCTCGGGCAGGTCAGGCCGCACCACCAGGGATTCCGCCGCGCCACCGAAGAGGTTCACCTGACCCGATCCACGTTCCTCCGCCGATTGTTGCGCCTGTCGCAGCAGGACCTCGATTGAGGTAAATACCTGTGCCCGATGATCCAGAAGGTCGTCGAAGGCGCCGGCCCGAACAAGGTTTTCCGCCTGTCGTTTGTTCATATGCTTCGGGTTAAGTCGTTCAGCGAAGTCAAACACGTCTTTGAAGGTGCCATTTTCCTCACGCTCCCGCACGATTCCGGCCATCGCCTCCCGCCCGACATTCTTGACCGCCGCAAGAGCATAACGCACAGCCCCTTGATCGCCATCAAACTCCACAGAGAATTCCACCTCTGAATTATTTAGGCACGGCGGATACACGGGGATTTTCATCCGATCCAGATCCTGACGGAAGATATTGAGCTTATCCGTATTGTTCATATCGAGGCTCATGGAGGCGGCCATGAACTCCACCGGATAGTTCGCCTTGAGCCAAGCAGTATGATAGGAGACAAGTGCGTAGGCAGCAGCATGCGATTTATTGAAACCATAGTTCGCAAATTTCGCCACCAGATCGAAAATATGGGTGGCATCCTTCGAAGAAACCCCTTTTTCCTTGGCGCCTTTCGCAAAAATGGCGCGCTGTAGATCCATTTCCGACTGAATTTTCTTACCCATCGCGCGGCGCAGAATATCAGCATCGCCAAGACTATATCCGGCAAGTGTTCTGGCAATCTCCATCACTTGTTCCTGATAGATGATGACGCCGTAAGTTTCCTCCAGCACAGGCTGCAGCTTCGGGTGAAGATAGTCCGGCTCTTCCTCTCCATGTTTACGGCGAATATAGGTCGGGATGTTCTCCATCGGTCCGGGGCGATAGAGCGCGACGATAGCGATGATATCCTCAAAAGCATCGGGGCGCATTTTCCGGAGCATGTCCCGCATACCGGAACTTTCAAGCTGGAAAATACCGATGGTATTCCCGGTTGAGAGAAGTTCGAACACAGCGGGATCATCAAGCGGTACTTTTGCGTAATCGACCTCGATCCCCCGGCGCGCGAGCAACGCCTTGGCACGGTCGAGCACCGTCAGGGTCTTGAGCCCGAGAAAGTCAAATTTCACAAGCCCAGCAGTTTCCGCGTACTTCATCGAAAACTGTGTCACGGGCATATCGGAGCGCGGATCACGATAGAGCGGGACAAGTTCATCGAGTGGCCGGTCGCCGATCACCACACCGGCGGCGTGGGTCGAGGCATGACGATACAGCCCTTCAAGTTGCAAAGCGATTTCCAAAAGCCGGGCAACGTCCGCATCATTCGCACGCTCTTCACGGAGGCGCGGCTCGGTATCCAATGCCTGTTGCAGGCTGACCGGGTTGGCCGGGTTAGCGGGGATCATTTTACTGATCCGGTCGACCTGACCGTAAGGCATCTGCAAAACACGCCCCACATCACGCACTGCCGCCTTGGCCTGCAGTTTACCAAAGGTGATGATCTGCGCGACCTGATCATGACCGTATTTATCCTGCACATAGCGGATTACCTGTTCGCGCTTGTCCTGGCAGAAATCAATATCGAAGTCGGGCATGGACACGCGCTCAGGATTGAGGAAACGTTCGAAAAGCAGCCCGAACCGAAGCGGATCGAGATCGGTGATGGTCAGCGCCCAGGCCACCACGGAGCCCGCACCCGACCCACGGCCCGGCCCCACCGGTACGTCATGTTCTTTCGACCATTGGATAAAATCGGAGACGATCAGGAAGTAGCCCGGAAAGCCCATTTCATTGATCACACCGATTTCAAACTCAAGGCGATCAAAATACTCAGCCGACTTGGCCTCTCGCTCCTCCTCCGTCATGTTCTCTGTGAAGACTTCATTCTCAAGCCGGACTTTAAGTCCCTCAGTTGCCATCGCGGCAAGTTCGCCCGCCTCGTCTCGCCCATCCGCTGAGGAAAAGGCTGGCAAGATCGGATCGCGTGTGGGTGAGGCAATGGCGCAACGCTGTGCAATCACCAACGTATTGTCAATTGCCTCCGGCAGGTCAGAGAATAGATCGACCATCTCCGCTTGCGACTTGAAATAATGCTCAGGCGTGCGTTTGATCCGGTTCTGGTCTCCGACATACTTTCCCGTTGCTATACAAAGAAGCGCATCATGCGCCTCATACATTTTTCGGTCAGAAAAAAAGACCTCGTTGGTCGCCACCAAGGGAATATCAAAATCATATGCGATTTTAAGGAGACCTGGCTCAGTCATCTGTTCCAGCGGAAGCCCGTGGCGTTGAATTTCCATGTAAAGCCGGCCATCGAATATTTCGACAAGCCTTTGAGCATATCCCTCCGCTGTCTCCAGTTGATCCGACGCGATCAATCGGCCAATAGGTCCTTCCGCTCCTCCGGTCAGACAGATGATACCCGCAGAGTTCGCCGCGAGAATCTCAAAAGGAACCTGCGCTGTCTCACCTGATTCTGTTTTGAGGAATGCATGTGACGTCAATTTCAGGAAATTGTGATATCCCTCCTCATCCTGCGCCAACAACACTATGGGGTCTGGTTCAGGTCGTCGACCACTCCGATCGACACCATCTTCTCGCAGAACCGCAATCTGGCAACCAATAATCGGCTGCACGCCGCCGCCCATCATCGCCAAGGAAAACTCCAAAGCACCGAACAGGTTGCTGGTATCGGTAAGCGCCACAGCCGGCATCCGGTTGTCCGCGCAAAGCTTCTGAAGCTGCTTGATCTGTACCGCCCCTTCCGAAAGAGAATAAGCGGAATGGACACGTAAATGCACGAAGCGGGGATCATTCTGGGCGGTGGACAACGGCAGATTTCCAATCTGTGATTTCAGCCGTCCCACTATTACATGTCCTTCTCTAAAGGTCAGGTCCTGACAGACTCAACCGATAAATTTCTTGTGGATAACTCCCCTCTTGCTGCCATTAGGCCGCGATATTAGTTCTCAACCAGTCAAGCCGGTCACGATATCCGCCCAAAACACCATCATGCCTAACGCCCCCGCAAAAGCCGCACATTCAAAT
Source organism: Sneathiella sp. HT1-7 (assembly GCF_020731145.1). Lineage (GTDB taxonomy): Bacteria > Pseudomonadota > Alphaproteobacteria > Sneathiellales > Sneathiellaceae > Sneathiella. The sequence goes on from NZ_JAJFZN010000004.1 coordinate 291,356, forward strand.
CCACTCTTTATGATCCGGTCGATATCCATGATTGCTACTCCTTCTATCTGTTGAAGGTCATATTGTTCTTGTTTTGTTCTTATGTCAACCTGCTTTTCATCAAAAGATTTAGTCTCCCTAGTTAGTTGATTTAATTAAAAAATAAATGGGGAAATAAACAGAAAGAAGGAAAACACATTTACTTAGACAAAGCTTTCGCATCATCCTTCTGCGGCCACGCAATCAGAGAACTTCCCGCCTCCGGCGTACTGTCGGAGGCAAGATAGGTTGTTGTCGACGGGAAGGCGAAATCGGCACCGCGCGCCCGAACTATCCCGACGATTTTCATCAGGACTTCTTCCTGAACACGGAGGAATTCCGGCATACTGCCGACATCCACATAGGCGTAAATTTCAATGTTAAGTGAATAATCGCCCAGCTCGACAAACCGGACCCGGAGGGGATCGGCTTTTACCTGGATGTGATCTTCAAGATATTTATGGATATCATCAATGATTATGGTCAGTTGCGCTTGCGTCGTTTCATACCTCAATCCGATGCGATGGCGGAGATGAAACTGATCCCGGCGACTGAAATTTGTAATCTTGCGCTTGGCGAGATCCGCATTCGATATGGTAATGACCGTCCGATCAAGCGCTCGTATCCGGGTGGAGCGAATACCAATGGATTCAACCGTGCCAGACAGGTTGTCAAACTGACAAAACTCACCAACCCGCACCATCCGGTCCGCATAAAGAATAATGCCACCAATCAAGTTTTCAATGGTTGGCTGGGCGGCAAGCGCGATCGCCAAACCACCCACACCAAGCCCGGCAATAACGCCATAGACAGGAATACCGATCTGCGTAGCGCCATAGCCCATGATGATGAGTGCCACCGTACAGGAAAACACACGGAAACCAGTCCGCAACAGGCTCGCGTCGATACTGCCCGTTGGCACCGCCGGGTTTCTGATGGCTGAAGAATAGAGAAAATTCAACAGCTGATACGTCAGCAACGCGACGCAGGACCAGACAATGGCCGTCGTTACCGTGCTGATTCCCTGCATCAATCCGCCGGTAATATTGATCTGCCCATTACAAAGGTAACGATACAACAAGGCGAGGAATATAATGGCGCTAAAGGAAATCATCTGCCGGATTTGGTGGTGCGCGGTTACCTCTTCCTCCTCACTCCGTCTGGACCTTCGGAGAAAGACTGCGGGCAGACCCGCAAACAGGAGCGTCAAAATAGCCAGCATCGCCCACTGCCAAACCGTCTGATTATAAAATTCCTTCTGCAACCAGTCTGGCCCTGCAATCAGGAAGTCATACCATTTCGGGGCGACGAATCCGCCCGGCGTATAGATGTAGTAGTTATAAAGATCTTCCGTCCGATCATGTTTCAGCGGGAAAGTTTTTATTGTTTCATAATCTTCCGGAATACGTTCAACAGTTTCCTTGGAAAAGAGAAAGGCTCCCTGCTCTGCCCCCGGCTGCACCCGCGCAATGACAATATTTGTTCCAGGAACCGACCAGCTTGAAGGCAGCGTTTTAAGATCGGCGGCAGCAGGAAAGATACCTACTTCATAGCCTGGAATATCGACCAGTTCAGGAAGGTCAATCCTGTCAAATATTTCAAGGAGCTGGAGAACGGTTTCAATGCTCACATGTTCACGCGCACTGGCCGGCACTGCGCTTAAGTCAAACGTCTGCGATGCTTTTTCAAGGATCGCCTGAACCATACCAAGGCGCCGTTCATCGGCCGGGCTTAAAAATACAGTATCACCTTTCGCGTAATCGTCACGAACATCAAGCCAGATATTGCGCGCCTCGCCCAAGAGGAAGAGAAAGCTCTCAATCGTTGCACGCGGACTAGAAGTATCAGGCGGCGATATCGGATTTTCCAGCAGATATTTTTTCTGGGACCGGGACGGATCCGGATGAACATCCGGCACGATAGAGGGGTTGATCGTCTCACTAACTTCCGTTTGCTGCGCTGTGGCGGGCGGCACCATCCCTATAAACAGGGCACAAAGCACTGCCCCCACGGCAAGAGTTAGTTGCCGTAAAAATCCGGTGACGTTTTCGATCGAAAATTGGTTCGACATACTATCCCATACCCAATGTCATTTAGAGTTAATGAGATATTGACGAAAACTGCTTTAAATTATGTTAACTAAGGCCTTTCAACAAAGAAAATTGACCCCTGCCTTGGAAGCAGGCACAAGTCGCAAAAAATGAAGGTTATTCAATAACCAAGCTGTGATCATGGACACGGACAATGCGGTCCATACGGCGTGCGAGATCAGTATTATGAGTCGCGACCAGAGCTGCAACGCCGCGATCACGGGTCACATCGAGGAAATATTGAAACACCATCTCCGCCGTCTGCTCATCAAGGTTTCCCGTTGGCTCGTCGGCCAGCAGAATGAGCGGATCATTTGCGAGCGCCCGGGCAATGGCAACGCGCTGCTGTTCCCCACCGGAAAGCTTCGCCGGACGATGGCCGAGCCGCTCCGCCAGCCCCATCCGGGTCAGGAGTTCCGTTGCATGTTCTTTTGCTTGTTTCTTGGGGACACCGGAAATCAGGTTCGGCATCATCACATTTTCAAGCGCCGAGAACTCCGGTAGCAAATGATGGAATTGGTAGACAAACCCAATCTTGTCGCGGCGGACTTCTGTGCGTTTATTATCCCTTGCCTTGCTGCAATCGACGCCATCGATAATGACCGATCCACTTGTCGGAGGCTCCAACAATCCGGCAATCTGCAGAAGGGTCGATTTACCCGAGCCCGACGGGCCGAGCAGCGCGACAATTTCGCCGGGGTGCAATTCAAGCGCTACTTTTTCGAGAACGAGCAGCTTCTCCTGCCCTTGCGCAAAAGTTCGACCAATATTCTCGAGTTTGAGGACAGGCTCACTCATAGCGCAACGCCTCTACCGGATCGAGCCGAGCCGCGCGCCAGGAAGGGTAAATCGTCGCAAGCAATGAAATGACGAGAGCCATAATCACAACGGTTGTCACTTCCATCGGGTCGACTTTCGCCGGTAAATGGGAAAGGAAATATATCTCGGCGGAGAAAAGCTCGGCGCCGGTGATCCCCTCAATCAATTCCTTGATCTTATCGATATTCATGCAAAACCCGAGGCCAAGCAAAAAGCCAAACAGCGTTCCCACAACGCCAATGCTGGCCCCCGCAATAAAAAAGACGCGCATGATCATGCCGCGTGTCGCCCCCATAGTGCGAAGGATCGCTACATCCCGCCCCTTGTCCTTCACCAGCATAATCAGGCTGGAAATAATGTTGAACGCGGCGACAAGGATAATCAGGGTCAGGATCATAAACATGACGTTCCGTTCAACTTCAAGCGCATTGAAAAAGCTCGCCCGGGACTGCTGCCAGTCATAGATAAAGGCGCGGATATTTACGGCCTGAATAATTTCGCGGCGGATTTCAAGCGCTTTGTCGGGATCAACTGCGAACACTTCAAGCGCCGTCACCCCCTCGCCCAATCTGAAATAGCTCTGCGCGGCTTTCAGCGACATATAGATATAGCCGCTGTCATACTCATACATGCCCGTATCAAAGAGCGCGGCGACATCATAGGTCTTGACACGAGGCATTGTCCCGAAGGCCGTCGGGGTACCATTAGCGGAAATGAGCTTTACCTTATCACCCGCTGCAACACCCAAAGTGCGCGCGAGCCGATACCCAAGAATAACAGAATTATTCTCGCCAAAACTCTCAAGAGAGCCACCAATGATATTGGAGGAGAGCACATCTAGGGATGCCAGCTGATTTGGCGAAATGCCGCGTACAAGGGCACCACTTGCCTCTTTGCCGGACGCCATAACCTGCCCTTCGACTATCGGGGTTACGCGCACTACATCAGGGATATCCGCGAGACGGGCAACAACACCGTCGTAATCGACAAGGGTATCCGGCGCAGGCGCACGCACTTCATAATGACCATTAAGGCCAAGAATGCGATCGAGCAGTTCTGCGCGAAAACCATTCATCACAGACATGACGATAATCAGGGTCGCAACACCAAGACCTATTCCTAGAAAAGAGAAGGTGGCGATGACGGAGATAAACCCCTCCTGCCGTCGGGCGCGCAAGTATCGAAGCGCCATCGTCCATTCAAACCGGGAAAACACTAGTTCTTGCCTGCCAACAATTTTAGCGCGTCGTCAACGGAAAGTTCCTGCTTTTCCCCCGTACGGCGGTTTTTCACCTCAACAACTCCAGCCTTGACCCCGCGCGGGCCGATCGTTGCCTGCCAGGGAAGCCCGATCAGATCCATCTTGGCGAATTTCTCGCCAGCCCGGCCTGCCGTATCATCATAAAGGACATCAACGCCAGCATTTTGCAGTTTACCATAGAAATCATCACACGCCGCATCGCAGGCGGCATCACCACCCTTGAGGTTGATCAAGCCAACCTTGAACGGCGCAACACTCTCCGGCCAGATGATGCCGTCATCATCATGGCTCGCCTCGATGATGCCACCGACGAGACGGGAAACCCCGATACCATATGACCCCATGGAGACCGTGACATCCTTGCCTTCCGCCCCGGCAACCGTTGCGCCCATGGCGTTCGAATATTTATCACCGAAATGGAAGATATGCCCAACCTCAATCCCGCGCCGGGTGACAAGATCATCACTGCTTACATCGCATTTCTCCGGATCATGCATATCGTCGGCCGCGGCGTAAAAACTGGTCCACTGATCAACAATTTCCTGCAACTCCTCCGCCGTGTAATTATCGCGGTCTGGCGTTTTCTGCGCGAGAAGGTCTTTATGGTAGAACACCTCACTCTCGCCGGTATCCGCGAGGACAATAAATTCATGGGACAGGTCGCCGCCGATGGGTCCGGTTTCTGCACGCAACGGAATAGCATTCAGCCCAAGCCGCGCAAATGTTTTAAGGTAAGCCACGAACATATTGTTATAAGCCGTTTTAGCGCCTTCATAATCCAAATCAAAGGAGTAGGCATCCTTCATCAGGAATTCACGCCCGCGCATAATCCCGAAACGCGGTCGCACCTCGTCACGGAACTTCCACTGGATATGATAAAGATTAAGTGGCAAATTCTTGTAGCTTTTTACATGGTTGCGGAAAATATCCGTCACCTGCTCCTCATTCGTCGGACCATAGAGCATATCGCGCTCATGCCGATCGGTGATCCGCAGCATTTCCTTGCCATAGTCATCATAGCGACCGGACTCCCGCCAGAGGTCAGCTGGCTGAATGGTCGGCATCAGAATTTCGAGTGCGCCGGCCCGGTCCTGCTCTTCGCGCACAATCCGTTCGATATTTTTCAGCACCCGAAAGCCCATCGGCAACCAGCTATATATCCCGGCTGAGGATTGCTGGATCATTCCTGCCCGCAGCATGAGCCGGTGAGAGACAATCTGCGCCTCCTTCGGGTCTTCCTTCAGGGTCGGGAGAAAAAAACGGGACAAACGCATGGGGGCCTCGGCTCAATTACACGGAGTTGATTAGATTTCTGACTTTTAACGGGATTCACAAAGATTGCAAGGACTTCGCCCTATTGATACCGCTTGCGGCATTCTTTGGCGATGGCATTCTGCGCTGGATCTGTAAGTTCCTGACCATTGTAGAGAAGCCGGCCCGATGCGATATCATATTCCACCGTTCCTACATATACATCAGCATTTGCAAGCTTTGGATTATAGTTTCTAAGTAAGTCTTTAAACGGCAAGGACAAATCAATAAAAATGCGATCCGGGATCTGTATCTGGCTGCCGTTCAAATCGGCGGGCGCAACTGGTTTTCCATGGACATCGACACCCGGTTTATAGGCGACATCAGGATCAGGCGTATATTTCACGATCCGCTCGCAATCCTTGCGGGACACTTCCATCCGGACATCTTCCGCCATAGCAGAGCCTACAAATCCGATCAGAAATAACAGGACAAGGAAAGATCGGATCATGAGTTCATTCCTTTATATATTCTGAAAAAATGCACGTAGATCAAACAGTTCCAATTCAAATATCGTCCAGATAATGATGAATATCAGGGTCGTTATGACAGTGGTCATGGCGAACTTCGTCCAGATTCTGGGGTTGATCGGTGCGCTTTCAACTGTTCCCGGCTCAATCTCTTCGTCTTCCTCCCCTTGCGGTCTTACACCGAAGGGCAGCACGGTGAACAAAACCACCATCCAGGTAATGCAGAAAATAACAATGCCGCCAACAAAAGACATTTGCGCGCCCTATACCTGTTCCAACTCAACCAGCGTTCCGCTGAAATCCTTCGGGTGCAGGAAAAGCACCGGCTTTTTATGGGCGCCGATCTTGGGTTCCCCATCGCCCAGGACACGTGCGCCCTTGGCTCTCAGACGGTCCCGCGCCTCGATAATATCCTCAACTTCATAGCATACATGATGAATGCCACCGGAAGCGTTTTTCTTCAAAAACCCCTCAATCGGAGAGTTTTCCCCTAGTGGATGCAGCAATTCAATTTTCGTGTTTTCGAGTTCGACAAAAACCACGGTCACGCCATTTTCCGGCTCGTCCTGAGGCGGGCTTACCTTCGCTCCAAGCGTGTCACGATAAATCGTTGCCGCCGCGTCAAGGTCCGGCACGGCAATGGCAACATGGTTTAAACGTCCAATCATCTTTCTTTAATCCTTATTCTTCTTCAAATCTGATTACGTAAATATCAGTTATCGGCCGCCGACCGGCCAATCGGCGAAAAACCCGCCGCACCGCGTTATGCGCCGTTTCCTCGACCCGATCATCATCCATTTTATCCTGATTTTTCAGCTTACTATGGTTGATTTTTATCTGCTCACGTAACTCTTTCTGCAAATCAGGAAACAAATTTTCATCCAACACACCCCGCAGGCGAATGATCGGATCTTCCGTTATCTGGCCCTTTTCATTGACGATGACAACCCCGCTTACACTGCCATTATAAACAAGGCGCCGACGGGTTGTCAGGAATTCCCCGTCAAGCGGCGTCAGACCACCCGCATCGACCGCGAGCCGACCTGAAGGGACATCATCTATAATTTCGGCATTACCTGGAGCCAACTTCAAGACATTGCCATTTGTAATTTCAATAGCCTGTTCAACACCAAGGGACAATGCCAACTCGCAATGCGCGCGGATATGACGCGCCTCCCCATGCACCGGAATCGCAATTTTTGGCTTCACAATCCTGTACATATCGGTCAGCTCTTCCCGCGCGGGATGACCGGAAACATGAACAAATTCATCGGCTTCGGTGATCACATTAACACCGGATTCCGTTAATTGGTTATGTAGTCCGTAAAGCGATTTTTCATTTCCCGGTATAACCTTAGAGGAAAAAATGACAGTATCACCTTCGGAAAGTTCGATATGGGCATGCTCCCCACGTGCAATGCGGGCCATGGCACCGCGGGGCTCCCCCTGACTTCCCGTACAGAGCAGCAGGATTTTATCGCGCGGAATATGTCCTGCATTTTTCTCATCAAGAAACGGCGGTAAGTCGTTAAGGTAACCCGCTTTTTTGGCGGCCCCCGTCATACGGTGTAATGATCTGCCAACAAGGACGACATGTCGGTCGTGACGCTCCGCTACATAAGCGATGGTCTTGAGGCGGGCGATATTGGAGGCAAAGGTTGTGACGGCAATGCGGCCCGTTGGAATATTTCGCAGCAGCGCGTCAAGACTTTCCTGAACTGCAAGTTCGGAGCCGGAGACGCCTTCTTTAAAAACATTTGTGGAATCACAAATCATGGCGAGGACGCCCGCTTCGGAGACTTTCTGCATCTTGGCAAGATTACTCGCGGGGCCAACGACGGGATCGGGATCGAGTTTCCAGTCGCCACTATGCAACACCCGGCCATAGGGCGTCGTAATCATCAGGGCCTGCATCTCCGGGATAGAATGGGTCAGGTCGACAAAATCGATATGATAGTCGCCAATGGCCATGGAACTGCCCGGCGCAATTACATTCACTTCCACCTCGTCCCCGAGTCCCTCCTCCGCTAGTTTGAGTGCAAGTATCTCGGCCGTAAAGGGGCTGGTATACACAGGGCAGCGAAACTGCGGCCAGAGACGTGCAACGGCGCCGACATGGTCCTCATGCGCATGGGTGACAATAATCGCCAAAAGATCATCACGGCGATCTGCGATCCAGCCTGGATCGGGCACAATGACATCAACGCCCGGCGCGCGATCATCGGCGAAGGAAATCCCGCAATCAATCATCAACCATTTACCGTTACAGCAATAAAGATTGAGGTTCATGCCGATCTCTCCGCTACCGCCGAGCGGGAGAAAATAAAGGCCTTCCTTAAGCGTCGTATCAAGTTTGGTCATAAAGACTTTCAGCTATTTCGATAAAAAATTTCAACCAATCCGGCAAGCGTGAGATCGCCATTAACGATCTCAATCTTATCCGTACCCTTCGAGAAGAGCGGCGCGAGACCACCGGTTGCCACCGTTTTCATGTCCGAACCATATTCTGCGCGGATACGGCTGACGAGCCCCTCCACCATCGCGATATATCCGCAGTAAATGCCTGCCTGCATACATTCAATCGTATTCTTGCCAATCACGCGACCAGGCGCTTCCACAGCGATACGGGGGAGTTTAGCTGCCGCCCGGTAAAGCGCATCAAGGCTGAGATTAACACCGGGCGCAATAACACCGCCGATATAATTTCCTGTCTCATCGACAACATCGAAGTTTGTTGCTGTGCCAAAGTCGATCACAACAAGCGGGCCGCCATAGAGGGAGTGGGCACCCACAGCATTGACGAGACGATCCGCCCCGGCCTCCGACGGACGATCGATCAACGGCGTCATGCCAAGATCGACATTCGGCTCCCCAATTACGAGCGGGGTCACCCCAAAATAGCGCCTGCAAAAGCCCTTGATATTGAATAATGTTTCCGGGACAACCGTCGCAACGATTGCATGTTTCACATCTTTCAGATGTAGTCCGTCAATGGCCATTGCCTGACTGAGCCAGACGCCATATTCCTCGGCAGTGCGAGAGGCAGATGTTGATATCCGCCATTCATTGACCAATTCCCGCTCTTTATAGGCCGCGCAGGTTATGTTCGTATTTCCGACATCAATCGCCAGTAACATCAAGGCCTCCTATTAAGTACGGGCTGAGGGAACTATAAACACTTCTCCCGCTGTGATCAGTTTTCTTTCACCATTATCCATCGAAAGGATCAGCGCGCCGTTTTCATCCAAATCCGTGAACACACCTTCCAGCGTCTCCTTGGAAAGTTTTACAGTTATTCGGCCACCGAGCCCTGTTGCATTAGCCAGCCATTCCTTCCGGATTGGAGCAAATCCTTCGCGTTTCCAGATCATATAAAGATCGTAGAAGGCCTTCGCATATGCCGATAGGACCTCAGGAACAGACACATCCGCCCCAACCTTTTTAAGGGAGATCGCAGGTAGCCCATCCGTATGTTCCGGATAGGTTGCGATATTAACCCCCGTCCCGACAATGACATAGCTCATCTGCCCATCGGGTTTCGTTTTACTCTCAAGAAGAATGCCCGCCGACTTATGCCCGTTAATAAGGACATCGTTTGGCCATTTAAGCCGGACATCAACATCGGGATTCACAAATTCAGAGACGGCCCGGCGGATGGCAAGTGCCGTCAAAAAGGAAAGGCGCGCGGCAGAAGACGGATCACATTCAGGGCGTATTACCAACGAACAATACAGATTGCCTTCGGGGCTTGACCATTGCCGACCACGTCGACCAACGCCCCGCTCCTGCCTTTTCGCCCAGACGATAGCTCCTTCGGCATCTCCAGCATCTGCAAGCTTGAGAGCCTCGATATTCGTGCTACCCGTCGTTTCAAGGACCGTAAGCGTATAAAACGGCGGGAGATCAATCCTGCCATCGGAAGTCTGGGTCACGGGAATAGCACAGCCGCCGCAGCCTGGGCGCCATCAAGCAGCGGTCCCGGAAAGATGACGAAGAAGGCAATAAACAGCCCCGACGCCGCCATGATGATCGACTGTGTACGGCTAGCCGGCTCAAATCCTTCCGTCGGATCGTCGAAGTACATGATCTTCACAATCCGAAGATAATAATAAGCACCGACAACAGAGGTAACCAAGCCGATCACGGCAAGCGGAATAAGCCCGGCATTGACCGCCGCGATGAAAATGTAGAATTTCCCGAAGAAACCTGCAAGCGGCGGAATTCCTGCCAAGCTGAACATGAAAATGAGGAAGAAGAACGCCATCCAAGGCTGCGTCTTGCTGAGGCCAGCAAGCTCCGAGATATCCTCAACCATACCATCTCGATGACGCATTGAAAGGATACAGGCAAAAGTCCCGATATTCATCACCACATAGATCGACATATAGATCAGGACGCCCCGCACCCCTTCTTCGGTCCCTGCGGCAAGACCAACAAGTGCATAGCCAATGTGCCCGATGGAGGAATAGGCCATCAGCCGTTTGATATTCTTCTGGTTGATCGCAGCAAAGGCACCAAGAACCATCGAGGCGATGGAAACGAAAACAATAATCTGTTGCCATTGTTCGACCAGTTCGCCAAAGGGAGTAACGAATACGCGCAGGAACAGGGCGATTGCCGCCACTTTCGGCGCAGCCGCGAAAAAGGCCGTCACCGGCGTCGGCACCCCTTCATAAACATCAGGCGCCCACATATGGAACGGCACAGCGGACACCTTAAAGGCAAGGCCCGCAATCATGAAGACCATGCCGATCAGAAGGCCGATGCCCGCCTCTTCTTCTCCGCTGGTGAAGAGGTTGGCGAGAACATCGAAGTTTGTCGTGCCGGTAAAGCCGTAGATCAGGGAAACACCATAGAGCAGCATGCCCGAGGAAAGGGCCCCAAGAACGAAATATTTAAGGCCCGCCTCGGTCGAGCGGACGCTGTCGCGCTTGAAGGCCGCTGTCACATAGAGTGACAGGCTCATCAATTCGATACCCATATACATGGTCATCAGGTCATTTGCCGAAATCATGACCATCATACCAAGCGTAGCAATCACGATCAGGATCGGGAACTCAAAGCGAACCAGCTTCTCGCGCTTATTGAAATCAATCGACATGATGATGGCAAAGGCGGACGCACCAAGGCACAGCGTCTTCATAAAGACCCCATAGGCATCGTCGCGGTAAAGTCCGCCGAATGTGGTAATGGTGCTGTATCCGTCAAACTGGACTAACAGCCCGGCCACAATGAAAGACAGTACCGACAGCCAGGAAATCAGGCTTGTCGACTTGTTTCCCCGAAACGCGCCGATCATCAAGAGCGCCATGGCGGCACAGGCGAGGAATATTTCCGGAAGTGCGATTGAAAAATCAGGCAAAACCATTTCTTTAAACCTACCTACTTAGCCGCGTTGAGTATTGTTTTGCTGGCCTGCATGGCCGTCTCATGCTGATCCATCAGATTGATGACAGAAGCATGCATAACGTCCAAGAATGGCTCTGGATAAATACCAATCCAGAAAGCCACCAGAATAAGCGGGGCGAAAATCAGGATCTCCCGCCGACCAACATCCATAATATTTTTAAGGTCATCCTTCACCAATTCACCGAAGACCACCCTGCGATAGAGCCAGAGGCTATAGGCCGCGCCAAGAATAACGCCGATAGTCGCAAAGAAGGCCACCGTTGTGCTGACCTGATAGGCACCAACCAGGATCAAGAATTCACCCACAAACCCGCTGGTACCGGGCAGACCGATTGTCGCCATTGTAAAGATCAGGAAAATCAACGCATAGCGCGGCATCCGATTAACAAGGCCGCCATAGCGAGAAATCTCACGCGTATGCAGCCGATCATATACCACGCCCACACAGAGGAACAGCGCGCCAGAGACGATACCATGGCTGATCATCTGCAGAATGCCGCCCTCCAGCCCCTGCTGGGTGAAGGTAAAAATTCCGATGGTAATAAAACCCATATGCGCAACGGAGGAATAGGCGATCAGTTTCTTCATATCCTTCTGCACAAGCGCCACAAGCGATGTGTAGATAATTGCAATAACACTGAGCGCGAAGACAAGCGGCGCAAAATATTCGGACCCTTCTGGGAACATCGGGATAGAGAATCGCAGGAAACCATACCCCCCCATCTTCAGAAGCACGCCCGCCAGAATGACCGAGCCCGCCGTCGGTGCCTGCACATGAGCATCAGGCAACCAAGTATGTACCGGCCACATCGGCACCTTCACCGCGAAAGAGGCAAAGAACGCGAGCCACAGCCATAGCTGCAAATGCGGATCAAAACTGAAGTTGATCAAGGTCGGGATATCCGTCGTGCCGGCAATGAAATACATTGTAATCATCGCCACCAGCATCAACACAGAGCCGATCAGGGTATAGAGGAAGAACTTGAAGCTGGCATAAACGCGCTGTCCACCGCCCCATATTCCGATAATCAGGAACATCGGGATCAATCCGGCCTCAAAGAAGAGGTAGAACAGAACCATATCAAGTGCGCAGAAAACACCGATCATCAGGCATTCCATCACCAGGAACGCGATCATATATTCCCGCACGCGAACGGTAATCGCCTCCCAACTCGCCAAAATACAAAGCGGCATCAGGAAGGTTGTCAGGATAATGAACAGCATCGAAATACCGTCCACACCCATATGATAGTTTATGTTATTACCCAGCCAGCTGCTCTTTTCCACGAACTGGAACGCCGCAGTATTATTATCGAAATTAATCCAGATAAAGAGCGAAATGACGAAGGTGAACAGGGTTGTCCAAAGCGCAACCCAACGGGCATTACGCGCCGCCGACTCTTCCTTGCCGCTGGTCAGCAGGATAAGCACTACCCCGATCAGGGGCAGAAATGTCACCGTTGATAAGATTGGCCAATCAAGCATGACTTAATGTCCACCCGCAAAGAAAAAGTAAGAAACAAAAGCAACGACGCCGAGAAGCATGGCAAATGCATAATGATACACATAGCCGCTCTGGAGTTGGGAGGCGCGCCGCGCCAACACCAGTACCCGACCGGCAACTCCGTTCGGACCCAGTCCGTCAATCACCTTGCCATCGCCAAAGGTCCAGAGGAACCGGCCGATAGCTTTCGAAGGCCGGACAAAGACGAAATCGTAAAGCTCATCAAAATACCATTTGTTGAGCAGAAACTGGTAAAGCGCTGAATGGGTCTTGGCGAGCTGCACCGGAATATCCGTCCGGCGGATATACATCTGGTACGTCAGGGCAATCCCGAAGACACCCAGAACCAGCGGCAGCAACTTGACCCAGAGCGGCACATGATGCGCATCAATCATTGCCGTGCTGTTCTCCAGCATCAGGATGGAGGCTCCCCAGAATTCCTTGTAATGTTCTTCCCCGGTCATGTAGGGGGCGAATAGCATGCCAGCGAAAATCGCGCCGAGCGCCAGGACACCCAGCGGAATAAGCATCACCTTGGGGCTTTCATGAACATGGGCCATCACTTCCTTGCTGGCGCGCGGCTTGCCATGGAACGTCATGAAGATGAGGCGACCTGAATAGAAGGCCGTCAAGAGAGCGGCGGCAACACCAGCCCAGAAGGCATACTCACCAACCCCAGTATGGGCCGCAAAGGCGCTTTCGATAATCAGGTCCTTTGAGTAGTAACCCGCAAGAGGCGGAATACCGGCAAGCGCAAGAGACCCGATCCACATCATTGCATAGGTGACTTTAATATGCTTCCACAGGCCGCCCATATTGCGCATGTCCTGCTCATCAGAAACCGCATGAATAACGGAGCCTGCGCTTAAGAACAATAGCGCCTTGAAGAAGGCATGTGTGAAGAGATGGAAAATCGCCGCCGGATAGGCGCCAATCCCGAGCGCGAAGAACATATAGCCGAGCTGAGAACAGGTTGAATAGGCGATCACGCGCTTGATATCATTTTGTACCAATCCGATGGTCGCCGCGAAGAAACAGGTCGAAGCGCCGACGATTGTCACCACCATCAAGGCGTCAGGCGAATATTCGAATAGTGGCGAGCAGCGTGCTACCATAAAGACACCGGCCGTCACCATCGTCGCCGCATGGATAAGAGCAGATACTGGTGTCGGGCCTTCCATGGCGTCCGGCAACCAGGTATGCAGGCCGAGCTGGGCCGATTTACCCATCGCGCCAACGAAGAGCAGCAGGCAGAGCGTTGTCAGGACATCAACCTGATAGCCAAGGAACTCGAAATGCTGTCCGACCTGGCTCGGTGCGGCGGAGAAGACATCATCGAAGCTGACGGAATCAAAGACAAGATAAATGCCCATGATACCAAGAGCAAAGCCGAAATCACCAACACGGTTGACAACAAACGCCTTGATCGCAGCGGCATTAGCAGAAGGTTTCTTGTACCAGAAGCCAATCAGCAGATAACTTGCGAGGCCAACCCCTTCCCAGCCGAAATAAAGCTGTACGAAGTTATCGGAGGTGACCAGCATCAGCATCGCAAAGGTAAAGAGCGACAGATAGGCCATAAAACGCGGCTTATGGGGGTCATGCGACATATAGCCGATGGAATAAACATGCACGACGGCGGAAACCGTGTTCACCACTACCAACATAACGGCAGTCAGACTGTCAATCCGGAGCATCCAGTCGACATCGAAATCACCTGAATCGATCCAGGTCATCAACTCGATCACTTCTGTCGTCTGCTGAAACGCGATCTGGTAAAGCGCGACCCATGACAGGATGGCGCTGATAATAACGGCAGTGGATGTGATCAACTGGCTACCGCGATCCCCGATAGCGCGGCCGAACAGCCCGGCAATCAGCGCCGCAAGTAACGGCAGGAAAACGATGAGGACGTACATCATGATTTTGTCTTAACCCTTCATGTGATGGATGTCCTCAACCGCGATAGTGCCGCGATTTCGGAAGTAAACGACGAGAATAGCAAGCCCGATCGCTGCTTCACCGGCCGCAACGGTCAGAATAAACAGCGCGAACACCTGCCCAACCAGATTGCCCAGATAAGCAGAGAAAGCAACAAGGTTGATATTAACAGCAAGCAACATCAACTCGATCGACATCAGGATCACGATGACATTCTTCCGGTTCAGGAAGATGCCGAAAATACCCAGGGTCAGCAAAATCGCGGACACCGTCAGGTAATGAGCAAGACCGATTTCCATGTTTCCCCCTACACGCCTTGTCCAGGCTCGACTTTACGAACCGCCATCGACTCTTCAGGACGGCGATATACCTGCCGGGCAATATTTTGTTTGCGAACGCCCGGTCGGGACCGGTTGGTCAACACGATCGCCCCGATCATCGCCACCAGCAGGATCATGCCCGCAATCTGGAACAAATAGGCATAGTCCGTGTAAATAACGTGCCCCAGCTGCTCCGTATTGGTAAGGTCCGACACAACAGGTGCCACCTGCGATCCAACCTGTATTGCCTCCGGTGAGAGCGCCCAGCCACTAACCACCAGTATCAATTCAATCAACAGGATCACGCCGATCAGGCCTCCGATTGGCAGATACTGCAAAAAGCCCTGACGCAATTCAGCGAAATTGATATCGAGCATCATGACAACGAATAGGAAAAGGACCGCCACAGCGCCCACATACACCACGACAAGGATCATCGCGATAAATTCAGCTCCTAGAAGCACGAACAGAGCCGCCGAATTGAAGAAGGCGAGGATAAGATAAAGCACGGAATGAACCGGGTTCTTCGCCGAGATCACCATAAATGCCGAGGCAATAGTCATCGCCGCAAAAAGATAGAAGGCAATTGTCGAGATAATCATCGCGCCCCTCTTCCCGTGATATTTAGATCCGTCTTTCGCATGGCTGTCACAATCTTACTTTCGATTATCTATAAGGCGCTTCCGCAACAAGGTTTTGGGCAATTTCCTGCTCCCAGCGGTCGCCGTTCGCAAGCAGCTTCTCCTTATCATAGAAAAGCTCTTCGCGGGTTTCCGTCGCAAATTCGAAATTCGGCCCTTCTACAATGGCATCAACCGGGCAGGCTTCCTGACAGAAACCGCAATAGATGCATTTCGTCATGTCAATATCGTAGCGAGTAGTGCGTCGGCTACCATCGTCACGCGGCTCTGCCTCGATTGTGATAGCAAGTGCGGGACATGCCGCCTCACACAATTTACACGCAATGCACCGCTCTTCCCCGTTGGGATAGCGCCGCAGGACGTGCTCACCACGAAACCGCGGGCTCAAGGGTCCTTTTTCATATGGATAGTTGATGGTCGCCTTCGTCTTGAACATATAGCGGAACGTTGTCGCCAGACCGGTGACAATCTCCGCCAGAAGCAGACTACGCGCCTGTTTGTCGATAAAGCTCATTTTAAAACAGCCTTTTCACTATCTCATTTCTTGCCGTCGCCCGAATTCCGGCGCCGACGGTTACTAAAACTTGCCTTATGCCGGAACCATGTCGAAATAGACAAGGAAACCAGCCGTCAAAACTACCCATAACAAGGAGAAGGGCAAAAACACCTTCCAGCCAAGTCGCATCAATTGATCATAACGATACCGAGGTAGCGTCGCCCGAACCCAGATAAAGACGAACAGCAAAATCGCAATTTTGATGCCAAACCAAATGATCCCCGGGATCCAGGTGAAGATCGCCCAATCCGCCGGCGGCAACCAGCCACCCAGAAACAGCACCGTACAAATTCCGCTCATCAGGATCATGTTGGCGTATTCACCAAGGAAGAAGAGCGCAAACGCCATCGACGAATATTCTGTCTGATACCCCGCAACCAGCTCCGCCTCTGCTTCGGGAAGGTCAAATGGATGCCGGTTCGTTTCCGCCAGGATCGAGATGAAGAAAATAATGAACATCGGGAAAAGCGGTATAAACCACCAGTTCAAAAGGCCGAGGTCGCCTTTTTGCGATTCTACAATACCTGAAAGGTTAAGGGTTCCCGCACAGAGCAGCACCGTCACAATCACAAACCCGATGGACACTTCATATGACACCATCTGCGCTGCGGAGCGGAGGGCACCAAGGAAAGGATATCGGGAGTTAGACGCCCAGCCCGCAACAATAATGCCGTAAACACCGAGAGAGGAGATCGCAAACAGGTAAAGTCCGCCCACATTGATGTCCGCAAGCACCCATCCTTCGTCAAAGGGAATGACCGCCCAGGCAATCAAACTAAGAATAAAGGTCACCATAGGAGCAAGCAGGAACAGTATTTTGTTCGCGCCTGTCGGAACGACTGTTTCCTTGAAGAAAAGCTTCGCACCATCCGCGAGTGGTTGCAGCAATCCAAACGGACCCACCACATTCGGCCCCTTACGGAGCTGCATCACCGCCATGACTTTACGCTCATACAGCGTCAGATAAGCCACCGCAACCAAGAGCGGCACAACAATCAGCAGGATCTGGCCGACAATAATCAGGGCCGGGAGAAGATAAATATCCCAAAACTCAGCCATTTGTACCGGTCCCCTCACCCTTTACCTTAGAGAAAGTCGCACTGCATTCCGCCATAATCCGGCTCGAACGGGAAATCGGGTTCGTCAGATAGTAATCCGTGATCGGGTTGACGAAAGGCGCATCGTCTATTGCCCCGTCCGTGCCGAATGCCCCCCAGTCAGCGGAAGTCACTTGATCTATATCGGCAAAGTGAGGCGCCACCTCAATCATCTTCTCTCGAAGTTCCCGTATCGTGTTGTAAGGAAGCGTTTTCCCGAGTTTTTCAGAAAGCGCCCGGAGGATCGTCCAATCCTCCCTTGCGTCACCCGGCGGGAAGATGGCTCGCCGACCTAGCTGAACCCGGCCTTCCGTATTGACCCAAGTGGCATCTTTTTCCGTGTAGGCCGCACCCGGCAGGATGACATCGGCGGCGCTTGCCCCGGCATCCCCGTGGCTGCCCTGATAGATTACGAAGCTATTTGTAAGCTTTGATGTATTGATTTCATCGGCCCCCAGCAGGAACAGCACATCAAGCGACCCGTCCAGCATTTCCCTCGCACTCTTGCCGCCTTCACCTGATACGAAGCCGAGATCAAGACCAGCAACCCGTGCGGCCGCCGTATGAAGAACGTTAAAGCCGTTCCAATCATCAGAGGCAAAACCGTAATCATCGGCAATTTTCTTCGCCAACGCCAGAACCGCCGCGCCATCATTCCGGCTAAGCGCGCCCTGCCCGACAATAATCATCGGACGCTCGGCCTTTTTAAGGGTTTCGGCGAAAGAATGCTTACCTTCAGCCACTTCCTTCAAGGTCGCAGGACCGGCACCGAGATAATCATAGCTGTAGGTCAAATCGACTTGCTCACCGATCAGCGCAACCGGGAAGTTACCCGCTTTCCAACGCTTGCGAATGCGGGCATTGATCAAGGCCGCCTCATGACGTGGATTACTACCCACGATCAAAAGCGCATCCGCCTCATCAATTCCGGCGATGGTCGTGTTAAAGAGATACCCGCTCCGGCTTTCCGTCGTCAGCGCAGCGCCATCCTGTCGGCAATCGATATTCGGCGATTCCAGTAGATTCATCAGGTCTTTCAGCGCGATCATGCTCTCGGCGCAGGCCAGATCCCCGGCAATCGCTCCAATCTTCGCCCCTTCGACGCCCTCCAGCTTGGCGGCGATAGCATCGAACGCCTCGCCCCAGCTTGCGGGCTGAAGTGTTTCGTCTTTGCGAACATAGGGGGTATCCAGTCGCTGAGCTTTCAGGCCATCGTAAGAAAAGCGCGACCGGTCCGAAAGCCACTCTTCGTTCACGTCCTCATTGAGGCGCGGTAAAAAGCGCATGACTTCCTTGCCGCGGCTATCAACCCGGATATTCGCCCCGACGGCGTCGAGCACGTCGATACTCTCGGTTTTGGAAAGCTCCCACGGGCGTGCCGTAAATGCATAGGGCTTCGATGTCAGCGCCCCAACCGGGCATAAGTCAATGATATTACCGGAGAGTTCGCTATCGAGCGCTTGCTCAAGATAGGTCGCGATCTCCATATTTTCACCACGGTTAATAGCGCCAAGTTCCTCAACTCCCGCAACCTCCGTCGCGAATCGCACGCAACGTGTACAGTGAATACAGCGAGTCATCGTCGTCTTGATGAGTGGCCCCATATTCTTTTCTGTAACGGCGCGCTTCATTTCATGATAGCGGCTGTTGCCGGAGCCATACGCCATCGATTGATCCTGCAAATCACACTCACCGCCCTGATCGCAAATCGGGCAATCAAGCGGATGATTGATCAGCAGGAATTCCATGGCCCCCTCACGGCCTTCTTTCACCTTTTGGGTATTGGTGTGAATGACCATACCATCGCCAGCGGGCATTGCGCAGGAGGCGATCAGCTTCGGAGCCTTTTCCATCTCCACCAGGCACATGCGGCAATTACCGGCGATCGACAACCGCTCATGATAGCAAAAGCGCGGGATTTCCGCGCCCGCTTCCTCACAGGCCTGAAGGACCGTGGTTCCCGGATCGACTGTAACTTCTACACCATCTACTGTAAGTGTCGGCATTCTTCACTCCCCACGCGGTCCAGCCCTCAGGCCGCCCGTGCAGCCTTCCGTGATTTAATACGTTCCTCAATAACCGGGCGGAAGTGCCGCACCAGTCCCTGAATTGGCCAGGCCGCCGCGTCACCAAGGGCGCAGATGGTATGACCTTCAATCCGTTTTGATACATTGATCAGCATGTCAATTTCCTCAACCTCCGCATCGCCGGAGACAAGGCGCTGCATCACCCGCCACATCCAGCCAGTGCCTTCACGACACGGCGTGCATTGGCCACAGCTTTCATGCTTATAGAAATGGGAGAGCCTCTCAATCGCCCGGATCACATCTGTCGATTTATCCATGACAATGACGGCAGCCGTACCGAGCCCGCTCTGGGCATCGCGCAAACTATCGAAATCCATCAGCATCGTATCGCAGATATCTTTCGGCAACATAGGAACGGAAGACCCACCGGGAATAATGGCCAGCAAGTTATCCCAACCACCCCGAACACCGCCCGCATGCTTTTCGATCAGCTCTTTGAGCGGAATGCCCATTTCCTCTTCGACATTGCAGGGCTTGTTCACATGGCCAGAAATACAGAAGAGTTTGGTGCCGGTATTGTTTGGGCGGCCAAGACCGGAGAACCATCCTTCCCCGCGCCGAAGAATTTCAGGCGCAACGGCGATACTCTCAACATTGTTTACGGTCGACGGACAGCCCCAGACACCGACATTGGCAGGAAATGGCGGTTTCAGTCGTGGCTGACCCTTGTTGCCTTCAAGGCTCTCGATCAGAGCCGTTTCCTCGCCGCAAATGTAAGCGCCGGCGCCGCGATGCAGATAAATATCGAAATCATAGCCGGAACCAGAGGCGTTCTTGCCGATCAGCCCATCGTCATAGGCTTCCTGGATGGCAATCTCCAGATTGATCGCCTCCTGTACAAACTCCCCGCGAATATAGATATAGGCCGCAACGGCACGCATGGCGAAACCGGCGACGAGACAGCCTTCCAGCAGACGGTGCGGATCGAAGCGCATGATTTCCCGGTCTTTACAAGTACCCGGCTCTGATTCGTCGGCATTGACCACAAGATAGCTTGGACGGCCATCGGATTCCTTGGGCATAAAAGACCATTTCAAACCCGTCGGAAAGCCCGCACCGCCGCGACCGCGAAGGCCGCTTTCCTTCATCGCATCGATAATACCGTCCTGCCCCATCTCTATGAGTGTCTTGGTATTATCCCAGATACCGCGGCTTTTAGCGCCCGCAAGCTTCCAGTCGTGAATGCCGTACAGATTAGTGAAAATCCGATCCTGATCTTTCAGCATTACGCGCCCTCCGTCTTTTCAAGCAATGTCGTCGGGCCACCTTCCGGTGCCGAATTGGTCCGATCAATCTGTGGACCCTTGGGCGGAACCTCACCTTTGGCTAGCTTATCCAGAACGACCTCGAAGTTTTCAGCGTTCAGATCTTCATAGAAATCATCATTGATTTGCACGACCGGTGCATTCACACAGGCACCAAGGCATTCCACTTCGAGAAGGCTGAACATCCCATCCTCTGTGGTCTCGCCATTGGTGATCCCCAGCTTGTTCTTGCAGACCGCTTCCAGATCGTCGCTTCCACGCAGCCAGCAGGGCGTCGTCCGGCAAAGCTGCAGGAAATATTTTCCGACAGGCTTGAGGTTATACATGGTGTAGAAGGTTGCCACCTCCAGCACGCGCATATATGGGACATTCAAGTAGTTCCCGACATACTCAAGCACTTCCTTGGAGAGCCAGTTCTCATTCTGGCGCTGCGCAAGATCAAGAAGCGGCATCACCGCGCTTTGCTGACGGCCTTCAGGGTATCTCGCGATGAATTTCTGGGCCTTTTCGACATTTTCAGCCGTAAATTCAAAGGCTTTTCCTGTTTCGATAACCTGACTCACCGGTCCACCTCACCAAAAACGATATCCAAACTGCCGAGAATTGCCGACGCATCGGCCAACATGTGCCCCTTGGTTAAAAAGTCCATGCCTTGCAAATGCGCAAAACCCGGCGCCCTGATCTTGCAACGATAGGGTTTATTTGACCCATCGGAGACCAGATATACGCCAAACTCGCCCTTTGGCGCCTCTACCGCTGTATAAGTCTCTCCAGCAGGAACTTTAACACCCTCAGTGTAATGCTTGAAATGATTGATCAAGGCTTCCATAGAGGTTTTCATTTCGCTCCGACGTGGCGGTGCAACCTTAGGATCAGTTGAAAGAACCGGTCCCGGCTTCATCTGATCAAGGCACTGCGTCATAATCCGCATGGATTGGCGCATTTCTTCCATCCGCATCAGATAGCGATCGAAACAATCCCCATTAAGGCCAACGGGAATATCAAAATCCATCTTTGCATACACATCATATGGCTGCGCTTTTCTGAGGTCCCAGGCAAGCCCGGTAGACCGAAGCATTACACCAGAGAACCCCCAGCCCATTGCCTCTTCTTCCGAGACAATACCGATATCGACATTCCGCTGCTTGAAAATACGGTTTTCAGTGAGCAGCGCCTCGACATCGTCAAGAACAGCCGGGAAATGCTCGATAAAAGTGCGAATATCATCCTCGAGCTTTTCAGAAATATCCTGATGAACGCCGCCAACACGGAAATATGCGGCATGCATCCGCGCGCCACTTGCCCGCTCATAAAACTCCATCAATGTTTCGCGCTCAACAAAGGCCCAGAGCATCGGCGTTGTCGCGCCAACATCCATGGCCTGCGCGCAGACATTCATGATATGATTGAGAATACGGGAAATTTCAGAAAACAGGACACGGATATACTGCCCGCGTTCCGGCACTTCACAGCCCAGCAGTTTTTCTGCCGCCAGCACAAAGGCATGCTCTTGGCTCATCGCCGCCACA
Organism: Sneathiella sp. HT1-7; assembly: GCF_020731145.1. Lineage (GTDB taxonomy): Bacteria > Pseudomonadota > Alphaproteobacteria > Sneathiellales > Sneathiellaceae > Sneathiella. The sequence goes on from NZ_JAJFZN010000004.1 coordinate 313,674, forward strand.
TAATCGAGACGGTCGAAATACGGCATCGCCTGCATATAGGTTTTATGCTCGATCAGCTTTTCAGTGCCACGATGAAGCAGACCGATATGCGGATCGATCCGCTCAACGACTTCACCGTCAAGTTCCATCACCATGCGCAGCACACCATGGGCCGCAGGATGCTGAGGACCGAAGTTAAGCGTATAATTCTTGATCTGGACTTCCGCCATCAGCCCTGTCCTTCTGCTTTTTCGTCGCCGGGCAGAACATACTCAGTTCCCTCCCAGGGGCTTTCAAAATCAAACTTGCGAAATTCCTGCGTCAGATTGACCGGTTCATAGACAACCCGTTTTTCATCTTCGCTATAGCGCAGCTCCACATAGCCCGTAAGCGGGAAATCCTTGCGTAAAGGGTGCCCCTCGAAGCCATAATCAGTCAGCATCCTGCGCAAGTCCGGATGGCCGGAGAACATAATGCCATACATATCCCAGGCCTCGCGCTCAAACCAGTTCGCTGTCGGGAACAATCCGACAACAGAAGGGACCGGCGTCCTCGCGTCAGTTTCCGCTTTGACAATAATCCGCTGATTATGACGGAGGCTGAGAAGATTATAGACGACATCGAACCGCTTCGCGCGCGTCGGATAATCCACCCCGCAGACATCGCAGAGAATCTCGAATTTGCAATTCGGATCATTGCGCAGGAATTCGAGAAACTTATCCAGCGATTCTGCGCGCACAATAACAGTCAGCTCACCGAAGGCGACGTTAGTTGACACCACTTCGTCGGAACGTTCGGCCGCGATTAACTCGCCCAGCTCTACAAGCGCTTCATTCATGTAACTGACGACCCTTTCCGTTAGCGCAAAAATGTTCCGGTGCGATGAATTTTCTTCTGCAGCTGAAAGACACCGTAAATCAGCGCTTCTGCCGTTGGTGGACAACCGGGAACATAGATGTCAACCGGGACAATCCGGTCGCAGCCGCGCACTACAGAATAAGAATAATGATAATATCCGCCGCCATTAGCGCAGGAGCCCATCGAAATGACATACCGCGGCTCCGCCATCTGGTCATAAACCTTGCGAAGTGCTGGTGCCATCTTGTTAGTAAGCGTCCCCGCCACAATCATGACATCAGACTGACGAGGCGAACCACGAGGAACAACACCGAGCCGCTCCATATCGTATCGAGGCTGCCAGGCATGCATCATTTCAACAGCGCAACAGGCTAAACCGAAGGTCATTGGCCAAAGGGAGCCCGTACGGGCCCAATTGACGAGTTTGTCTACCTGAGTGACGACAAAACCCTTGTCATCCAGCTCCTGACCAACCTGACGGAAAAACGCGTCCTGATCTTGTGCGCCGGGTTGGGTGTCTGCACCGACCAGTTCAGAACCTACTCCCATTCCAGAGCTCCCTTTTTCCATTCATAAATAAACCCGATCGTGAGGATCCCGAGAAACACCATCATCGACCAGAACCCAAACAGCCCGACCCCACCTAGAGAAATGGACCAAGGGAAGAGAAAGGCGACCTCAAGATCGAAAATGATGAACAAGATAGCGACCAGATAGAACCGGACGTCAAACTGATTGCGGGCGTCATCGAAAGGTTCAAAACCACATTCATATGGCGAGAGCTTTTCAGAGTCCGGATGCTGCGCTGCGACAACCATGGACGCAATCACAATGACTGCGGACAACCCGACCGCCAATCCCAGAAAGATCAGAATGGGCAAATATTCTACAAGCAAGGCTTCCATACTATCAAAACTGCCACGATAAACGGGTAAAGATCAACCCGTTTGGCGGCAACCCCTCTTACCAATTACGTTCGGTATTATAGTGTCGGGTTATAAGGAAGAAAACCGAATTAGCAACAAAATTCGGCCATATTTTACAATGCAGGAACCCAAATGTGTGCCGCCCCGGTTGAATGACGGGATAGCTGAGAATCGTTCGCAATTTTGGGAAAAAGTGGCGGGAGTGACGGGGCTCGAACCCGCGACCTCCGGCGTGACAGGCCGGCGCTCTAACCAACTGAGCTACACCCCCGCAGGGACGCTGTTTTCTATTGGACCTCACCCGCCATGTCAAGCCGGATAAGCAGTTTTTGAAAAGAAAATTTTGCCCCCCGCAACGGCATCGCAATTTTCAGCGTCTTTGACGTTATATGAACTTTCTTGCAACCAGTTCGATGTTCCCCAAAATCCTGATGGCGGGCACCCCGGTTTGATTCGACATCAGTTCTAGGAAGGCAAAATAAACGCAGCGCTATGACCGTTTTCTCTCAGCACCTATCTAATCTAAGAGCAAGCTTTGTTGCTTCAATATAAAAAAAGTAGTCTTCATGGCGCGCATGAGCCAAAGCTACAATCCCACCGGATTAGCTAAAGAATTGCACACTGGCCCGGGTGTCGGGCCTGCTGCAACAAATGATGCGTTTAATGAGAAATGGTGGGTGATGAGAGATTCGAACTCCCGACCCTCTCGGTGTAAACGAGATGCTCTAACCAGCTGAGCTAATCACCCTAATTCCAAGCGAGCCCGTGTATATCAACCTACACCGGCAATTGGAAGTAAAAAAACGAAGCCAGATTCAAAAAATTGAATCTGGCTTCGTTTTGGTCTGTAACCACGTGTGTTACTTATTGACCGAGTCCTTCAAGGCTTTACCAGCTTTGAATTTCGGCTGCTTGGAAGCCGGAATTTTGATCGTTTCGCCAGTGCGCGGGTTACGCCCTTCAGAGGCTTTGCGATCAGCAACGCTGAACGTGCCAAAGCCGACGAGGCGAACTTCATCGCCGCCACTTAAGGCGCCGGAAACCGCTTCGAGAACTGCATCAACACTTTTTCCTGCTTCTGCTTTCCCCAGACCTGAAATATCAGCTACTGCGGCAATGAGATCATTCTTATTCACTATAAGCCCCCTTCAATTTAGACTTGAACATATCATATCAAGAAATTCGTTTAAGACGGTCGAATACTAGTTTGTCGACCGCTCCGGGTCAAAGGGAAAAATCAAGATATCCCCAACTTTTCTGCGGTTTTGACCCGGTTTTCGATTAATGTCAGTGGGTTGTTACACCATCCTCAACTTTTCGCTGAGCGGCCGCACCAGCTAGTTCTTTCGCCAGCTCCTCCTCGGTCCAATTCAGTGGAACGAGAGGTTTCGTCAAGGCATGTTTCAGAACTTCCGAGACTTCTGAAACAGGGATAATTTCAAGCCCCTCTTTCACATTGTCGGGAATTTCTGCAAGATCCTTTTCATTATCCTTTGGAATCAACACCTTCTTGATTCCGCCACGAAGAGCCGCCAGAAGCTTTTCCTTCAAACCACCAATTGGCAGAACCCGACCACGCAAGGTAACCTCGCCCGTCATGGCAACATCCTTGCTCACCGGAATATCAGTCAACACTGAAATAATCGACGTGACCATGGCGACACCGGCAGACGGCCCGTCCTTCGGCGTTGCGCCTTCGGGCACATGGACATGGATATCATGCTTGTCGAAATCGGTCGGCTTAACGCCCATTTCCATGCATCGTGATTGCACAAAACTTTTCGCAGCCTGCACAGATTCCTGCATAACATCGCCAAGTTTACCGGTGATTTGCATCCGGCCCTTGCCATAAAGCTTGACCGCTTCGATGGTCAGCAACTCACCGCCAACTTCAGTCCAGGCAAGACCCGTTGTCAGACCAACCTGATCCGTGTCCTCGATCTCACCAAAGCGATATTTGCGAACACCGGAATAATCTTTCAGGTTATCCGACGTAATCGCAACCGACGTTACGCCATCAGTAATGATTTCCTTAATCGATTTGCGGCATAGCTTGGCGAGTTCCCGCTCTAGATTACGAACTCCGGCTTCGCGGGCGTAATAACGGATAAGATCTTGGATTGCCTCATCAGTAATCGACCATTCGTCTGATTTCAGACCATGAGCCTTCATCTGTTTCTTCACAAGATGACGCTTGGCAATCTCCACCTTTTCATCTTCTGTGTAACCGGAAAGATGGATGATTTCCATACGATCACGGAGCGGACCGGGCATGTTAAGGGAGTTCGCCGTGCAAATGAACATCACTTCCGAAAGGTCGAACTCGACTTCAAGATAATGATCGGCAAAAGTCGCGTTCTGCTCCGGATCGAGCACTTCAAGAAGAGCGGATGACGGATCACCGCGGAAGTCATTTCCGAGTTTATCAATCTCATCGAAGAGAAACAGCGGATTGCTTGATTTCGCCTTCTTCATCGACTGAATAACTTTGCCCGGCATGGAGCCGATATAGGTCCGCCGATGACCGCGAATTTCTGCTTCATCCCGCACGCCGCCCAAGGCAACGCGCACGAAATTCCGCCCCGTAGCCTTCGCAACTGACTTACCAAGCGAAGTTTTACCAACACCCGGAGGACCAACAAGACAGAGAATAGAGCCGCGTATTTTCTTCATCCGCTGCTGCACGGCGAGATATTCAAGGATACGTTCCTTAACTTTCTCCAAGCCGTAATGATCGTCATTGAGAATTTTTTCGGCCCGGACAAGATCCTTCTTGATACGGGTCCGCTTGTTCCACGGCAGGCTGGTGATCCAGTCGAGATAGTTGCGAACAACCGTCGCCTCGGCTGACATGGGGCTCATGTTCCGGAGTTTTTTCATCTCCTGATTACATTTTTCGAGCGCTTCCTTGGTCAGCTTTGTCTTGGCGATTTTCTCTTCAAGCTCGGTCAGTTCATCCCGGCCATCCTCGCCTTCGCCAAGTTCCTTCTGGATCGCCTTCATCTGTTCATTGAGATAATATTCGCGCTGGGTCTTCTCCATCTGGCGTTTGACCCGGCTACGGATTTTCTTCTCAACCTGAAGGACGCCGATTTCGTCTTCCATCAGCGCATAGACACGCTCCAACCGCTCGCTCGCACTCTCGATTTCAAGCAGTTCCTGCTTCTCGGAGATTTTGAGCGCCATATGCGACGCCATTGTATCAGCAAGCTTAGACGGCTCATCGATTTGATTGAGAGAGACAAGCACTTCGGGCGGGATCTTACGGTTGAGCTTCACATACTGTTCGAACTGGGAAATAACGGAACGTGCCAGTGCCTCTAGCTCCGGTGTCTCCGCGTCTTTATCTTCCAAAATTTCCGCATGAGCCTGGAAAAAATCGGGATTGCCAACGAATTCGTCAATTCGTGCCCGCTCACCGCCTTCAACCAGCACCTTCACGGTACCATCGGGCAGCTTCAAAAGCTGCAATACCGACGCGATAGTACCAACACGGTGGATATCTTCCTCGCCAGGATCATCCTGACTTGCATTTTTTTGCGCGACCAGCAGGATCTGCTTGTCATCCTTCATCACATCTTCAAGTGCCCGAACAGACTTATCACGTCCGACGAACAGCGGGACAATCATATGCGGGAATACGACAATATCGCGCAGTGGAAGAACCGGGAATATTTGCGTACGAGGTGTATCAATCATCATGTTGCCTTTTGGGACGGGCATTCAGACATGCCGCAGCAGCCGGGAAAAAATATGCTGGTCCTACAAATTAAAATACAGTGGGAAGGTCACCCTTCCCACATTACCTAGCTAAGCGCTACTCGTTGCGTCTTGCCGGTCAGCATATATATGGAGAGGCTGGGTACCACCGTCAACCACCTCCGCATTAATAACGATTTCCTCCACCCCTTCGAGTGCGGGGAGGTCATACATCGAATCCAGAAGAATATTCTCCATGATCGACCGAAGGCCGCGGGCGCCAGTCTTACGAATGATCGCCTTCTTCGCAATCGCCGACAGCGCGTCTTCGGTAAAGGTCAGGTTGACATCTTCCATATCGAACAGGCGCTGATACTGCTTGACCAGAGCGTTCTTCGGAGATGTCAGAATTTCGATCAGAGCTTCCTCATCAAGATTTTCAAGCGTTGCAACAACCGGCAAACGTCCGACAAATTCAGGAATCAAACCAAACTTCAGAAGATCTTCCGGCTCGACATCCTTCAATGTTTCGCCAACATTGCGATCCTCTTCCGCCTCGACAGAAGCGCCGAATCCGATGGAGGTGTCTTTTCCACGCGAGCCAATGATCTTGTCAAGGCCGGCAAAAGCGCCACCACAGATAAACAGGATATTTGTTGTATCCACCTGCAGGAATTCCTGCTGAGGATGCTTACGCCCGCCCTGCGGCGGAACGGAGGCAACGGTGCCTTCCATAATTTTCAGAAGCGCCTGCTGTACCCCTTCACCGGAAACATCGCGGGTGATCGAAGGATTGTCAGATTTACGGCTGATCTTGTCGACCTCATCAATATAGACAATACCGCGCTGCGCCCGCTCTACATTGTAGTCAGCAGACTGCAACAGCTTGAGAATGATGTTCTCCACATCCTCACCGACATAACCTGCTTCGGTCAGGGTCGTAGCGTCCGCCATGGTGAAGGGAACATCAAGAATGCGGGCCAATGTCTGAGCAAGCAGTGTCTTACCACAACCTGTCGGGCCAATCAGTAGAATGTTGGATTTTGCCAATTCCACATCGTCCGATTTGGCGCTGTGGTGAAGCCGTTTGTAATGATTATGGACGGCAACGGACAAAACTCTTTTCGCATGGAACTGGCCGATCACGTAATCATCGAGAACGTTACAAATTTCCATCGGCGTTGGCACGCCATCATTCGTCTTCACCAGGGTGCTTTTGTGTTCTTCGCGAATAATATCCATGCACAGCTCAACGCATTCATCGCAAATGAACACAGTCGGTCCCGCGATCAGCTTTCTCACTTCATGCTGGCTCTTGCCGCAGAAGGAGCAGTACAGGGTATTTTTCGAATCTCCACCACTTAATTTGGTCATAAATACTCCAATAGTCCGTTCGACTTTTCATATTAGCCGTCGTCTCTGCGGGCGACAACAAGAATGTTCATCTCGTCGAAATCAATGGCGGCAAACCATTTTGATCACCTCGAAGATATATAATATGTAAAATTGACTCAACTTTTCGTTAACATGACGCAATTCGCGCCCGTTTTACGAAAAATAACAATCTGATTTTGCCGCGGAGTTACTTGGATTTTTTGTCTTCTTCATCCGCATCCGTTGGACGCTTAAGCACGACTTCATCAACAAGACCAAATTTCTTCGCTTCTTCAGCGGTCATGAAATTGTCCCGTTCCATGGAAGCTTCAATCACATCAAGCGGTTGCCCAGTATGCTCAACATAAAGACTATTGAGCCGCGCCCGGACTTTCAAGATTTCGCGGGCCTGGATTTCGATATCCGTCGCCTGCCCTTGTGCACCACCGGAAGGCTGATGGATCATGATCCGGGCATTCGGAAGACAATATCTTTTTCCCTTCGCCCCGGCCGTCAACAGGAAGGAACCCATGGACGCCGCCTGACCTATACAGACCGTTGCAATTTCAGGCTTGATATATTGCATCGTGTCATAAATCGCGAGACCGGAGGTCACGACCCCACCCGGTGAGTTGATATACATGTAAATAGGTTTCTTCGGATTCTCAGCTTCCAGAAAAAGAAGCTGCGCCGTAATCAACCCAGCCATGCCGTCCTGAATCTGTCCAGTGACAAAAATAATCCGCTCTTTCAACAGGCGGGAAAAGATGTCGTACGACCGCTCTCCCCGTGCTGTTTGCTCCACAACCATCGGGACCAGATTATTCATATAGGTGTCGATGACATCAACCATTCTCGAGATTCCTTAAGTTTAGCAGCTGCGCCACGTCATCATATATGTATGACAAGCGCAACTGTAAATCCGCATTTCAAATTTTCCGGACTATTTTATTCAGCCGCTTTCTTGGCTGCCGGCTTTTTCGCGGCGGTTTTCTTCGGAGTTGCCTTTTTTGGAGCTGCCTTTTTCGGCGCAGCCTTCTTGGCGGCTGGCTTCTTCTTAGACTTGGCTGCCTCTTCCTCGTCCGGATCCTTCATCAGGTCGTCAACCGAGACTTTCTTTTCCGTAATCGTCGCAAGTTCGGAAATGAAGTCGATGACTTTATCCTCAAAGATCGGGGCGCGGAGCTGTGCCTGCATTTCAGGGCGCTTCTGGAACATTTCGAAAATCATCTGTTCCTGACCGGGATAGTTACGCGCCTGCGCAACCATGGCCTGGTTGACCTCTTCCTGAGAAACCTCAATGTTGTTAATCCGACCAACTTCCGCAAGCAACAGGCCAAGACGGACACGACGTTCCGCAATGTCATTATACTCAGCGCGCAATTCCTCTTCAGACTTGTCCTGATCTTCAAGTTTCTGACCGGACTGCTCCAGCTCCTGCTCAAACTGCTGCCAGATGCTGTCGAACTCCCCCTGCATCATGCCGGGTGGTACGTCGAAATCATGAGCTTCTGCCATCGCGTCCAGCATGCTGCGCTTCAGCAACTGACGAGACATCTGAGAATACTGCTGCGAAATCTGTCCGCGTACGGCCTCTTTCAGGGCATTCAGATCATCAAGGCCAAGCTTTTTGGCAAACTCGTCATTAATCTCGACGTCGGCTGCTTCCTGCACCTCGTGAACTTTCACTTCAAACACGGCATCTTTACCGGCAAGGTGTTCTGCGCCGTAGTTTTCCGGGAAAGTGACTTTTACATCAAGGTCATCGCCGCCCTTGGCGCCGATAAGCTGTTCTTCAAAGCCTGGAATAAAGCTGTTAGAGCCAAGCTCCAGCTGATGCCGTTCGGCAGCGCCACCTTCAAAAGCTTCTCCGTCGACCTTACCAAGGAAATCAATCAAGAGCGCGTCGCCCTCTTTCGATTTGCGGTTTTTGGAAACGGCAACAAAGTTCTTTTGTTGTCCGGCAATTTCCTTCAGCGCCTCATCAACTTTCTCGTCCTCGACATCGGCAACCGGCTTCTCAAGCTTTAGCTTGGAAAAATCCATCGGCTTGAAATCGGGCATGATCTCTACTTCGAGAGTGAACTCAAGGTCCGTACCTTCATCGAATTTCGTGATTTCAATTTTCGGCTGCTGGGCCGGGCGCAGCTCATTATCATCAAGCGCCTTCTGGCTCATTTCATTGACGGTCTGTTCGAGCACTTCGCCCATGACGGATTTGCCAAAGCGCTGACGCAAGATCGACATCGGCACTTTACCCGGGCGGAACCCCGGAAGTTTGACTTCTGCGCCAACAGTCGTCAGCCTTTCCGTCACTCTCGTATCGATTTCCGCTGCCTCAACAACAACTGTGAAATCCCGCTTTAGTCCGTCAGAGTTAGTCTGTGTAATTTGCATGAACGATCGTCCGTCATCATTTATTTAGCAATAAACGCATCCCGTCCCATTTCGTGACGAAAAGCGCCAGCTCGAAAGCTTCATTCAGTATATTGGTGCGGGTGAAGGGAATCGAACCCCCACTTCATAAGAAACTGGTACCTAAAACCAGCGCGTCTACCAATTCCGCCACACCCGCATCATTTTTTCACCCGCGGCATCCACATAGAAATGCAGACGCTCCAAACGGGAGCGGCTGTCTATAGCATATGATTTCTGGGATTGACTAGGGGAATTACCGATAAAGCGCGAGAAAAGTAAAAAGAACCGGCCTCATCGGGATTTGTTGGGTATATCTGGCAAGGATGTCGGCGAAGAGGCAACCAGAATATGTGCAGATACAACAGGTCGTTATTTAACACGAGCCGTAATAAGCATGCTTAAAAATCGAATTATTGAGCTTCCTGAAAGTCCCGCTCGAAAATCGCCAACGCAAGGACATTTGTACCGGAATGTTCCTGATAGCCGGTGCGAAGAACCGTCTTCTCATAATGTACATGTGGAATGCCCTGATCGTCATCCTCAACACGGAGGACTCTCGCCTGTTCTCGCAGGCTCAACATCATGCGGCGGTAAAAAATGTCACCCGAGGCGATCCGGTCCCGTAAACTTTGCTTCTTAAAAAACATATTTGTCACCCAACAATTTTGTCTAATTTTTCTAGTACTCTTCCCTTAATAAGGGCAAATCGTAAAAAAACTGTTGAAAAATACGTCGATTTTTACGGATTATTCAGGATCCACTTATAAGACCAGCCAGAATTTCCGGAATGACACTTTCAATATCCTCGGAAATCAGGCCAGGGCCTAGCCTATCTCCCGCGGTGCCATGTATCCAAGCTGCTGTGGCCGCCGCCGAAAAAGCCGTCATTCCGCCAGAGAATAGCCCCACAATCAGACCGCCGAGCACATCACCAGATCCCGCTGTTGCAAGAAAAGGAGGCGCATTATAGTTGATAACGGCTTTTCCATCCGCCGTTGAAATCACTGTATCCGCCCCCTTTAAGAGAACAATCGCCCCGGAGAGTGCCGCCGCCGCACGCGCGCGTTCCAGCTTGGAGCCTGCGAAAGAGAATATCCGCTCGAACTCCGCTTCATGGGGCGTCAACACAACTTCCCCCTCCTCCTTGTCTTTTGTCAAAGAAAAGAGAGTATCAGGATCATCCCGGAAGACCGTCAAGGCATCGGCATCAATCACGACATTCGCAGTGCTTTCCAGAGCGAGGCGCGTAAATTCACGCGTCCGGTCGGTGACACCGTTACCCGGCCCGATCAGCACTGTTCCGATGCGGCGCGACCGAAGCCAGTCAGCGAACTCGTCCTCCTCCCGGATAGATGTGATCATCACAGCCTCCAGCGCAGCGGCGTAGACCATCAACGCAGAGGGTGGGCTAACAACTGTGGTTGCACCGGCACCTGCGCGCAAAGCCGCACGCGCCGCGAGCCGGGCCGCCCCGGTTGAAGATACGCCTCCGCCGATTATTGCGGCGTGCCCCCGGCTGTACTTCTGCATTTCCGGAGTGAGAAAGGGTAAGTCATCCCGCCAGAGATCAGGACCGTTCAAATGCGTCTCCGGATCTATTTCTTCAAGGTAATCGGCAGCGATCCCGATATCGATTACCCTCAGATCGCCACAGTATGTTCGACCAGGATAAAGAAAATGACCGGGCTTCGCGCGAAAGAAAGTCACCGTCATCACGGCCGGAATAGCATTCGCGTCAACAGCGCCTGTATCCCCGTTGACGCCACTCGGCATATCAACGGCCACAACTGGAATTCCTGCTTTTTTTACGCGGGATAACAGCGCCGAGATATCACTATCCAGAAACCTTGAAAACCCGGCACCAAACACCGCGTCGACGACAAGATTTAAATTATCAAGTGTCACCTCATGCCAGGCCAAAACATCGCCATTCCATTTGTCGCGCATCACAGCCGCATCGCCAGTCAGGATTTGAGGATCGACTAGGGACGCGAGGGCGACCTCCCAGCCCGCATTCTGCAAATGCCGGGCAACAACATATCCATCGCCGCCATTATTGCCGGGCCCGCAGATAACAAGGCACCGACCCATCGGCCAGTTACCAAGGATCAGGTCTGCAATGCCTTGCCCGGCCGCCTCCATCAAAGTCGTACCGGCCACACCGCCTTCCATGGCAAGACGATCCGCCTGATACATTTCCGAGACATTAAGAAGTTCCGACGGTAATGACATGACCTAGAGTAGTTTCTCAAGATCAGGGCGCGCGCCAACGACAGGAGAGACCTGCTCGAAGGCAAAAGCGGCATTAAGGACCGAAAGATCATCCTGCATGCGTCCGACAATTTGTAATCCGATCGGCAGGCCATCGCTGGAGAATCCACAATTGACTGAACAAGCTGGCTGCTGCGTCAGGTTGAACGGATAGGAGAACGGCGTCCAATCTACCCAGGCTCCAACGGCAGCGAGTTCTTTCGGCGCGAGCTTGCCTGCCTCAAACGCCGGAATGGACAGCGACGGGGTAATCAGAAAATCATAGGTTTCGTGGAATTTCCGCATCTTTATACCAAGGTCGCCACGCGCCTGGTTCGCTTCCAGATAATCGGTGAGGGTAATTTTCGCACCCGCCTCCACCACGGTGCGTAGACCCGGATCAAGCTCATTCAGTTGCTTGTCATCCAGATTACGGAGCGCAAAGGCCGCGCCGGACCACCAGAGCGTATTGAATATCGGTAACGGGTTTTCAAATCCCGGATCGACTTCTTCCACAATCGCACCAAGCTCTTCAAAAAGAGTCGCAGCACTCTTGACCGCAGCAGCTACTTCCGGATGCACTTTCGCATAGCCGAGTGTCGGGCTATAGGCAATCTTCTTACCCTTGATCGATGCCGACAAACCGGCAAGATAATCCGTATCGACCGGCGGCAGAGCCGTCCAGTCGCGCACATCCGGCTGGGTCAAAACCTGAAGCATCATTGCCCCGTCCCGGACGTTACGAGTCATTGGGCCAACATGTGCAACTGTCCCAAAGGGAGAGAGTGGCCAGGCTGGCACCCTGCCATAGCTTGCCTTGATCCCAAATATACCGGTGAAAGATGCCGGAATACGAATTGAACCGCCACCATCCGTTCCCACATGGAAAACGCCCATTCCCGCCGCGCAGGCCGCCGATGCCCCGCCACTGGATCCGCCGGGGGTCATTTCCTTGTTCCAGGGGTTGCGCGTGATGCCGGTTCGGGGGCTGTCCGTCACCCCTTTCCAGCCAAACTCCGGCGTTGTTGTCTTGCCCAGAATTACCGCACCATTCTCTTTCAGGCGTGCAGTACAAGGCGCATCGTCATCCCAGGGGCCAGCGGCGTCTACACTTAAAGATCCACGTAAAGTCGGCCAGCCTTCGGTCAGCAAGATATCCTTGATCGTTGTCGGCACGCCATCGATAAGCCCCATTGGCGTCCCTGCCCGCCAGCGCACTTCCGACTCGCGTGCCCGGGCCAGCGCATAATCCTCATCCACCAGAACGAAGGCATTCAGCGCGCCGTTATACTTCTCTATCTGATTGAGCGCCGCCTGCGTCGCCTCAACCGGGGAGATCGATCCATCCCGATAACCATCAAGTAGTTCTGTCGCCGTTGCATAGGCCAAATCGTTGCTCATACCGCCCTCGTTATATTTATTACCACACTTTAAAAAAGATTAGGCGTTCACGAGAAATCAGGCAACCACCATTCCTTGACGCCGCGTAATTTTGCCGCCATATGATCTGGAATGCCCAAACAGATTTTCCAAAATCCCAAAACCAAAATCGGACGGTTCTTCGTCGGTTGGTCACTTGTTATTGGTGGCATTCTGGGATTTCTACCTGTTCTCGGGTTTTGGATGATCCCGCTCGGCCTTCTCGTTCTCTCTGTCGATTATGCCTTCGCCCGTCGATGGCGCCGAAAGCTGCAGGTTTGGATGGGAAAGCGGCAGAGAACCCGTTCTTCCTCGAAAAGAAACAATTCCAAAAACGGCGACTGAATAACGCCCAGTTTAAGAACGTTCAATTTCTCATATTGACATCAATTTAATCATGGATATATTTTATCTATGATATACAAGGAGCCGTAATGAAACTGAGTGCAGGCATAGAACAGGCGATTCACAGCGTTACCATGCTGTGCGGACTTTCCGGGGATGGCGTCCTGTCTGCCGCCGCGCTGGCGGAATTTCACGGTGTCTCCACAAGCTATCTGTTAAAGCATCTTCAGGCGCTCTCCGGCCGGGGTATCCTGAAAACAGTGCCGGGGCCGAAGGGTGGCTATCGACTTGCCCGCACACCGGATGAAATTTCTCTTCTCGATATAGTCCTTGCCGTTGAGGGCTCCGAGCCGGCCTTTCGCTGTCAGGAAATACGTCAGCGCGGCCCCAATCCCCTGCCGAAAAGCAAATACACTAAACCCTGCGGAATCAATGCGGCGATGTTGCGCGCGGAACAGGCCTATCGCGCGGAACTTCGCAAAGTCAGCATTGCCGACCTTATTACAGACCTGACCGCAACGGATGACGGGTCGACCATGAAACGGGGCTGCCAGTTTCTTGCCCTTCATGAGCGCAATTCGACGACCAACAGCTAAACCAAAAGAAGGAGAATGTCATGCAAGCGAGATTAGATTTTACCAAAGCTTCCCCCGCCGCCCTGCAGGCAGTGCTTGGGCTTGAAAATTTTGTAGTTAATGAATCTGGCCTCGACCGGCATCTTATTCATCTCCTTAAACTACGGGCATCACAGATTAACGGCTGCGCCTACTGTGTGGATATGCATTCAAAGGAAGCAAGGCACAGCGGCCTCAGCGAGCAGTGGATTAACCTGGTCAGTGTCTGGCGTGAATCCCCCGTCTTCGATGAGCGGGAACGCGCCGTACTTGAATGGACCGAGGCCTTAACTAATGTGGCCGACAGCGGTGCGCCAAGCGAGGCCTATGAACCACTTAAAGATCATTTCACCGAAAAGGAAATCATGGACCTGACGGTCGCGATCAGCCTAATCAACGTCTGGAACCGTCTCGCCGTCGGCTTCCGCTCCCAACATCCGATCGATGAAGTGAGAAAAGCATCGTAAACTAGAAATAAAAAAGCCCCGAAATCGTGCGACTTCGGGGCTTTGGAATTTGGGGCGAACGAGGGGTCTTGAACCCCCGACCTCCTGAGTCACAGTCAGGCGCTCTAACCAACTGAGCTACGTTCGCCGTAAGAGCGGCCCTGTTTAGCGATCCTGTCAGCGCCGGTCAAGAAAACTTTAGTCTCTTTTCCCAAAAAAATCCTGCAATTTTTCAATTGCCGCATCAAGCACTTCGTCCCTTTTGCAAAAGCAGAAGCGAGCAAAATTGTCACGCGCGCCCTCGGACTGGTAAAAGGCGCTGAACGGAACGGCGGCCACCCCGGCCTCGGTCGTGATCAGGCGGCAGAATTCCTCATCCGTGCCCTCAAAGCCGATGGAGCTGATATCCGCATTAATGAAATAAGTGCCATCACAGTCCGCTGTCTTAAAGCCGATGCGCTGCAAGCCATCGCGGAACCGGTCACGCTTCGCCTGCATGGAACTTTTCAACTCGTCATAGAAGACATCCTCTTTCGCAAGCCCATAGGCCACCGCCTTTTGCAGGTTCGGCGCCGTCGTGAAGGTGAGAAACTGATGCGCCTTGGCGATGCGCGCCGTCAGCTCTGCTGTGGCCGTAAGATAGCCCACCTTCCAACCGGTCAGCGAGAATGTCTTGCCCGCCGAGGCAATGCGCGCCGTCCGCTCCCCCATTCCCGGCAAGGTCAGGAGCGAGAGATGCTTCTTGTCCCCGAAGACAATATGCTCATAGACCTCATCGCAGATGGCGTAGGTGTCATGCTTGATGGCCAATTCCGCGATCAGTTCCAACTCCTCGCGCGAAAAGACCTTGCCTGTCGGGTTCATTGGGCTGTTCATCAGGATCAGCTTGGTCTTGTCACTGAACGCGGCCCGGAGCTTGCTCTCATCAATCTCCCAGTTCGGCGGGTCGAGGCGCACAAACTTCGGAATGCCACCCGCCAGTTTGATCATGGGTAGATAGCAATCATAAAGCGGCTCAAACAAGACCACCTCATCTCCCGGATTGATCAGGCCCAGCATGCTCGCCGCGAGGGATTCTGTCGCGCCGGATGTGACCAGAACATCTGTCTGCCAGTTAACGCTCAGGCCGTAGAAGCGGCTGTCATGTGCTGCGACAGCCTGACGAAGTTCGGGCACGCCCATCATCGGCGGATACTGGTTTGGCCCCTCTTCCCCCTCTCGGGCAGCGACGGCGCGTATGTCGGCGGGACCATCCTCATCCGGGAACCCCTGCCCGAGATTGATCGCTTCATGCTCGATAGCAAGCTTGGACATGACTTCAAAGATGGTGGTTCCGAAGCCGGCGAGAACATTACTGGTATTTTTCACGTGCGATCCCTGTCAGATTTTTAATGCGGGCACAAATTACGCCCGGACACCTGCGAATATCAAGCGAAACCATTCCAACATTGCACAGGCACGACTATGCGGACGGATTCTTTCCTTGCCCCGGTCCCGAAAGCGCGGCATATCTTTGGGCAAAATGAGAGGAACCAAAGGGCAAGTAAATGAGTATTTCAGCAAAGATGTCCCGCCTTGGAACGGAAACCGCCTTTGATGTGCTGGCCCGGGCCAATGCATTGGCGGCAGACGGTATGGATGTAATCAATCTCGGCATTGGCCAGCCGGATTTCCCAACGCCGGACAATATTGTTGAAGCGGCGATTTCCGCCCTTCGAAGCGGTGCGCACGGATATACAGCGGCGAACGGCATCCCGGAACTTCGCGACGCTGTTGCGGAAGACATCAAAAAATATCGCGATGTAGAGGTTAATCCAGATCATATTATCGTCGTGCCGGGCGGCAAGGTAACCATGGCCTTCGCAATTGAGATGTTTGGCGAAAACGGCGCGGAGATCATGTATCCCAATCCCGGCTTTCCAATCTATGAAAGCATGATCCGTTATACCGGCGCGACGCCCGTTCCCATCCCCCTGATCGAAGAAAACGGCTTTTCCTTCGATGCAGACAAAGTCCTTGCGCAGATAACAAACCGGACGCGATTGATTATCCTGAATACGCCTGCCAACCCGACTGGCGGTATTGTCCCCGCGGCGGAGCTTGAAAAACTCGCGGCGGGACTCGAAAAATTTCCCGATGTCTACATTCTGTCAGATGAAATATACAGCCGGATGACCTATGACGGCGAAGGTCATTGCAGCATGTTGAACTTCCCGGAGTTGCGGGACAGACTGATCATTCTGGATGGCTGGTCGAAAACCTACGCCATGACAGGCTGGCGCATGGGATGGGGCCTTTGGCCGGAAAAACTTGTCCCCCACGCGCAACGCCTCTGCGTGAATTTTCATTCTTGCGTCAATGCTGCAGCGCAATTTGCCGGGATAGAGGCATTGAAAGGCGATCAAGGGCCCGTCGATATGATGATGGAGGCGTTCGATGCCCGCCGCAAACTCATTCACGAACGCCTGAATGCCGCGCCGGGAGTCAGCTGCGTAATGCCAAAGGGTGCGTTCTATGCCTTCCCGAATATTTCCGGGACGAGCCTCTCCGCCAAGGACATGCAGGACAGGCTTCTCGCTGAGAAAGGCGTGGCCGTCATCGCCGGCACCAGTTTCGGTGCCTATGGTGAGGGATATGTGCGGTTTTCCTATGCCAACTCGATCGAGAATATCGAGCGCGCCATGGATCGTTTCGATGAATTTCTGAAAGGGCTGTGATTAAGTGATGGAAGACAACCGCCTCACCGACCTCGAGATCAAATTCATGGAGCAGGAACAGGCGATCAGTGAGCTGAGCGATATCGTCAATCGCCAGTGGCAGGAGATTGAACAGCTCAAGCGCAAATTGATACATGCGCATGATCGAATCGTCACCCTTGAAGACGCCGCGCCCGACGCCCCGGCGAATGAAAAACCACCGCATTACTAAAGGGGCAACGATCCGCAGAATCCTTGCATTTATACCGCTGCATATATAGAACCGCCTTTTCCGGAAACCTGGGAGCCGAAATGACCGACGACACAAACAAAGCTGACAATGCCGACAAACCTGAAATAGAGGATGATCCAGTGGTGGACTATATCCTTGACGCGGTTGCATCCGGCGGTGACATCGCGCCCCAGGAAATTGCCCAGGCCATTGCCGGTGATCGCCTGAAGTCGTCCTCACCGAAGGACGCCTGGAGAAAATATATGACTGCCGTCCGACAGCAGGCCATTCATCTCGCGCGCGACGGTCGCCTGCATATTATCCGTAAAGGCAAAATTGCCGACCCAAACGACTTCAAGGGCCTGTATAAACTACGCAAGGTTTCCGGTGATTAATAAATAGTCATTTGCCTAATTTTTAATCGCCTAATTTTTGATCACTCTTTCGTCAAGTGACGCAGTTTTAAAAAAAATCGCAGTTTATTGGGACTCTCCGGTGCGGCAATTTATCTTCCCAATTCTGGCACGCCTCATGCTATAGAATGAGTAGAGACACTCCTCGGACGATATGACGTCCTATTTAGTATGAGACCTGCCATATGAAAAAAATTGAAGCGATAATTAAACCGTTCAAACTTGACGAAGTGAAGGAGGCTCTTCACGAAGTCGGGCTTCAGGGCATTACCGTTACCGAAGCCAAAGGCTTTGGCCGACAGAAAGGCCATACTGAGCTTTATCGTGGCGCCGAGTATGTAGTGGATTTTCTGCCGAAGGTGAAAATCGAGATTGTGCTGGAAGATTCGCTGGTTGAGCGAGCTCTGGAAGCCATTCAACAGGCCGCAAGAACCGGACGGATCGGAGACGGAAAGATATTTGTCTCCACTGTGGAAGAAGTAATTCGTATCCGGACGGGCGAAACAGGCCCCGAAGCGATCTAAATTTAAGCGCTCCCCGATGAACGGGCAGTGCCAATAATCTATCCCCTTAAGCTAAACAGAGAGACGTTATGATGGCTGCTGAAATTCTTAAAATGATCAAGGAAAATGAAGTCGAATATGTAGACCTTCGTTTTACAGACCCGAAAGGTAAATGGCAGCATCTTGCCATGCATGTAGATGTCGTCGACGAAGACATGTTCGAAGATGGTGTGATGTTTGACGGCTCATCCATCACCGGCTGGAAAGCCATTAACGAATCCGACATGACACTGATGCCCGACCCGACATCTGCAGTTATGGATCCCTTTGCTGCACGCCCCACTCTGGTCGTATTTTGTGATATTCACGATCCGCTTTCCGGCGAGGGCTACGAGCGTGACCCACGTTCCGTTGCAAAACGTGCCGAAGCCTATCTTGGCAGCACCGGGATTGGCGATACTGCCTATTTTGGTCCTGAAGCAGAATTCTTCATGTTTGATGATGTTCGCTTCGCAAACACCAGCCATCACACATTCTACAAGCTGAGCGATGTTGAAGCACCGTTCATGTCTGGTGAAGAAATCGAAGGTGGCAACAGTGGTCATCGTCCGGGTGTTAAAGGCGGCTATTTTCCTGTACAGCCTGTCGATAGTGGCGCCGATATCCGCAGTGAAATGGTTGAAGTCTGCAAGGAAATGGGCCTTTCCGTTGAAAAACACCATCATGAAGTGGCCCCGAGCCAGCATGAACTTGGCATGAAATTCACAACGCTTGTCGCTGCGGCTGATGAAATGCAGAAGCAGAAATATGTCGTTCACAACGTCGCCCATGCCTATGGCAAGACAGTCACCTTTATGCCTAAGCCGGTATCCGGCGACAATGGTTCGGGCATGCATACGCATATGTCGATCTGGAAAGACGGCAAGCCTACCTTCGCGGGTTCCGGCTATGCGGACCTCTCCGAGACTGCGCTTTTCTACATTGGCGGCGTGATCAAGCATGCAAAGGCAATCAATGCCTTCACAAATGCAAGCACCAACTCCTACAAGCGCCTGATTCCGGGCTTTGAGGCTCCGGTCCTGCTTGCATACTCTGCGCGCAACCGCTCTGCGTCTTGCCGTATTCCTTACTCTCCGAGCCCGAACGGCAAGCGTGTTGAAGTTCGCTTCCCAGATTGCACGGCGAACCCGTATCTTGCCTTTGCCGCAATGATGATGGCTGGCCTTGACGGCATTCAGAACAAGATCCACCCGGGCGATGCCATGGACAAGGATCTTTATGATCTGCCACCTGAAGAACTTAAAGATATTCCAACGGTATCAGGTTCCCTCCGCGAAGCCCTTGAAGCTCTTGATGCGGACCGTGAATTCCTGAAAAAAGGTGGTGTTTTCACCGACGATATGCTCGACGGTTATATCGCAATGAAATGGGAAGATGTGTTCAGGTTCGAACATGCACCGCACCCGGTCGAATTCGAAATGTACTACAGCGTCTAAGCGCCAAATCGATCTAAGAAAAAGGCTGCCGGGAAACTGGCAGCCTTTTTTATTGGCACGGTAACTATGTCAATCGAGAATGACTACCCGTCAACCAGCCTTGGTTTTCCGTTGTCATCGATAGCTACGAATATATAGGTGCCCTCGGTCACCTTAATCTCTTTAGGGTCCAGTTTACGTGTGACAATAGTTGTCAGCTTCACCGCAACGGACGTCCGTCCTACCCGCTCAATCTCGCCATAGATGCTGACAACATCACCGACCTTGATAGGCTGATGGAACGTCATCGCCTCGACAGCAACAGTAACTGTGCGCCCATTTGCCCGCCGCGCGGCGAGAATGCCACCCGCCATATCCATTTGCGACAATACCCACCCACCAAAAATATCGCCATTGTTGTTGCAATCGCTGGGCATTGGTGCTGTACGGATAACGGGGTCACGGAATTCGGTAGTCATGATCTTTAGGCTTCCTTATCACTGTAAATTAAGAGTATAACCTATACAGATTCAGCCCGCGGGGCGAACATATTTTAATCACCGCAACCAGTCAAAAACAGTCAGTGAATTGCCTTAATGTCCGATCTTTTTCAGCAACCTAAATCCGAAAGTGCAGATTATTCCGCTAAAGATATCGAGGTCCTTGAAGGCCTTGAACCTGTTCGGCTACGTCCGGGCATGTATATCGGCGGCACGGACGAGCGCGCACGCCATCATCTCGCGGCCGAGGTTCTGGATAATTCAATGGATGAGGCCGTCGCGGGTCATGCAACCCGTATCGAGGTCGAGCTCTTTGCTGACGGTTCGCTTGGCATTCGCGATAATGGCCGGGGCATACCGATTGATCGGCATCCAAAATTCAAGGATAAGTCCGCGCTGGAAGTCATTCTGACGACCCTCCATTCAGGCGGTAAATTCTCCAATAAAGTCTATCACACCGCCGGTGGCTTGCATGGTGTTGGTATTTCCGTTGTGAACGCTCTCTCTGACCGCATGACGGTGGAAGTTGCCCGCGATAAGGAACTCTGGCGGCAGGAATTCTCAAAAGGCCTTCCAGTTTCTGCTCTTGAGAAAGTTGGCGCCGCTCCAAACCGGAGGGGCACCTCCGTCCAGTTTCACCCCGACCCGGAGATATTCGAAGCCGGCACGGCCCTTCGCCCGGCGAAGCTTTATAAGCTGGTTCGCTCGAAGGCCTATCTGTTTCGCGGCGTTGAAATTCGCTGGAAATGCGCCGAGGAACTGATCAAGGATGAGACACCGGCCGAGGCAACCCTGCACTTTCCGGGAGGTTTGCGCGATTTTCTGAATGCCTCCCTCGACGGTATCAAATCCGTAACGCCGGAACCTTTCGCTGGACGCGTGGAGTTGGACAATGATCGGGGCCGCGTTGAATGGGCGATTGCCTGGCCACTAACGAACATGACCTTTCTGAATTCCTATTGTAATACTGTGCCGACACCGGAAGGCGGCACTCATGAACTCGGTTTTCGCGGAGCACTTCTGCGGGGACTCAAGGCCTATGGGGAGCTGATCAACAACAAGAAAGCGGCGCAGGTCACGGCGGAAGATATTCTCTCCGGTGCGGCGGCTGTGCTCTCCGTCTTTATTCCAGACCCGCAGTTTCAGGGACAGACGAAGGAAAAACTGACCACCACGGAGGCAAGCCGCCTCGTTGACCTCGCCATCAAGGATCACTTCGATAACTGGCTGGCGGCCGCGCCGGACCAGGCGAACAATCTGCTCGCCTGGGTGATCGAGAAATCCGAAGAACGACTCCGTCGGCGGCAGGAAAAGGAAACAAGCCGAAAGACCGCGACCAGCCGCCTGCGCCTGCCCGGCAAGCTCGCTGATTGCAGCAAGAGTGGCCGCGACGGCACGGAAATTTTCATCGTTGAGGGCGATAGCGCTGGTGGTTCCGCCAAGCAGGGACGTGACCGTAAGACACAGGCTATTCTGCCGCTCCGCGGCAAAATCCTAAATGTTGCCTCTGCCACCAATGACAAGATCAAAGCCAATCTGGAATTACGGGACCTGGAGCAGGCGCTCGGCTGCGGCCTCCGCGACAAATACAGAAGCGAAGACCTGCGCTATGACAAAGTCATTATCATGACCGATGCCGATGTTGACGGGGCCCATATCGCCTCCCTCCTTATGACATTCTTCTATCGCGAAATGCGCCAACTCATTACTGATGGGCATCTCTACCTGGCGCAACCGCCGCTCTACCGTCTCTCACAGGGCGGAAAAACCTTTTACGCAATGGATGACACCCATAAAGACAAACTGATGGAAACGGAATTCAATGGCCGCGGCAAAGTTGACATTAGCCGATTTAAGGGCCTTGGCGAGATGCCCCCCGCGCAGTTAAAGGAGACAACCATGAACCCGGCAAATCGGGTCCTTCTCAAAGTCGACGTCCCGATGGAGGAATTTGGCGAAACTGCGGATCGGGTCGAAAGCCTGATGGGCAAGCGGCCGGAACTCCGATTCTCATTCATTCAGGAAAACGCCCGTTATGTCGAGGATCTGGACGTCTAGATGACGGATTACGTTCGCGCGAGCCAATGTCGCATATATTTGCTGGTAATCTCCGGCTCCTCCATCGTCGGCAAATGACCACAATTCGGAATTTCTACATATTGCGCATTCGGGATTTCAACGGCCATTTCCCGCTGGATTTTCGCCGGGATTAACTTGTCATCCGCACCGGCCAACACCAAAGTCGGGCAGGTAATAGTCTTCAGCATATCGGTCAGCACAGCACGGTCAAGCAGAGCGCGTTCCTGCCGAAGGAAGGCCTCCTTTCCCACATCTTCTGCCATCTTGAAAATACGATTGATAAGGTCTTCATCCTTTAGGCGCGATTCATGTATCAAAATGGGTAGCAAGCTGCGGGTCACGCCTTTAAACGCTGATCCCTGCTCTACCAGCTTCATGAAATCAATCCTCTTCTGACGATCCTCGGGTGTATCGGCAACAGCGCGCGAATCCATAACGGCCAGATGCGTCACCCGCTCCGGCGCCTGACGCATAATTTCCAATACGATATATCCACCCATCGACAGCCCAGCGAGCGCAAATCTTTCGGGAGCATTTGCCAATATACGCTCGGCAATCGCCGGCATATTATCGTCTTGCGTATGATCTCCAACGGTAATATCTGCGATATCAGAGAGGTCAACTATTTGATCACGCCACAAATCGGCAGTGCACAACAAACCCGGAACAAGAACAAGTGAATGTTTTTCTGTCATTTTTATGTGCTTTGTTATATTTTGTTTGAAGATTTTGGTTCTTGGCTTAGTCTTTCTTTTACAGATTGGATTTCGGCTTGAGAACCGTTAACTTTAAATTACAGCAAAATTAGTGTAATACTCTTGCCGTAACCCCGGTTTTACTGGGCAAATTGCAGGAAACATTTGACAGAATGTGCTAATTCACTAGATTGCGCACAGTTTTAAGATGATTTTATTTTTTTTACGAACGGTAGTTCTCTTTATATGAAATTTGCAGATCTCGGCCTTAGCCCCGAAGTGTTAAAAGCGGTTGAGGAAACCGGTTATGAAAGCCCGACGCCTATTCAGGAAAAAGCCATTCCCTATGTATTGATGGGGCGTGATGTTCTGGGCACGGCACAAACGGGTACTGGCAAGACCGCGAGTTTCACCCTACCGATGATTGATATCCTCGCTTCCGGTCAGGCGAAAGCGCGAATGCCGCGTTCCCTGATCCTGGAACCCACGCGCGAACTGGCCGCACAGGTTGCGGATAACTTTGAAACTTACGGCAAATACAGCAAGCTCTCCATGGCACTTCTGATCGGCGGCATGTCGTTCGCGGATCAAGACGCCAAACTCGACAAAGGCGTTGATGTCTTGATTGCAACGCCGGGTCGCCTCCTCGATCATGTGGAACGCGGGAAAGTTCTTCTGAACGGCGTAAAAACACTGGTGATCGACGAAGCCGACCGGATGATGGATATGGGCTTTATTCCGGACGTCGAACGGATTGTCTCTCTCCTACCACCACTTCGTCAGACTCTCTTTTTCTCGGCGACCATGTCGAAGGACATGCGAAAACTCGCCGACAAATTCCTTCTGAACCCGAAAGAAGTAGCTGTATCTCTACCAACGTCAACCGCAGCAACGGTGACGCAAGGGCTGGTTATAGTCAAACGGGCTGAAAAACGCCCTGCACTTCGCAAACTGCTTGAGAAAGAAGAAGTGAAGACAGCTTTTATCTTCTGCAATCGCAAGAAAGATGTTGATATCCTTCTGGGTTCACTCATGAAGCATGGCTTTAATGCCGGCGCTTTACATGGCGATATGAGCCAGAGTCATCGCATGGAAACTCTTGATAAATTCAAGGCCGGCGAGATTAAATTGCTCGTATGTTCCGACGTTGCCGCCCGCGGTATCGACGTCAGCTCGGTCAGTCATGTGTTTAACTTTGATGTGCCGACTCATGCAGAAGACTATATTCACCGGATTGGCCGGACGGGTCGTGCCGGACAAGAAGGCCACGCCTACACAATCGTCACGAAAAGCGAAACAAAATATCTGGATGGAATCCAAAAACTGGTTGGCCGGGATATTCCAATTCTGTCAATTGATGGTATGGATCAAATCGCGGAAGAAGGCGCCGTAATCGCGGAACGTGAAAAAGGATCGGGCCGTGATGCAAAAAAAGGCCGTCGGCGCGCAAATGACGATGCTCCTCCGGCCAAGTCTTCCCGCAAAAGCGCCCCTCGTGATGACGACAAGGCACCCTCTAAAAAATCAGAGGCACGCAACGCCGACGCTACGGAAGAGAAAACTAAAGACAAGAAGCCGCCCCGCCGGTCACGGCAGGCGAATGACGACCAGGATCCGCCTGTCGTCGGGCTCGGGGATAATATTCCGGCATTCTTTAAAATTCCGCTGCGGAAGACCGCGCAGAAATAACTTACCCCTCACAACAGGCTTCCTGAATATGGAAGCCTTTTTTGTTTCCATCTATCCGTGGAGTTTGTAGTATTCTAAAAATACTACATGCCAGAACATGTGCAGTTGCGACGCTGCGGGAAAGGTGACGTTTCTTGAAAACAATATTTATCATGGTGAAATGCGACCTCGGAAAAGCATATGATGTCGCCGCAAAAGCCATCGAAAATGTGGAGCATGTCTCGGAAGTCTACTCCATTTCGGGCCAATATGACTTGATGATGAAATGCTATCTTGATGATGATCAGGACATCGGGCATTTCGTCAATGAGCAGATTCAGACCCTTCCTGGCATAAAAGATACTTTCACCATGATCACATTCAAGGCGTTCAGCTAACCACCGCATAACACCTAAGGTACGGTGCCAGAAAACATTTCCTTTGCGCCCGCTATAAAATTACTTAATCTAAGGATCGCTTTAGGGAGTGGAACGGGATACCCGTTTCTGAGACAAAACAGGGAGACTTCATTGTGAACAAGAAATTTATCAGCTTGGTTTCTGCCGCTGCCATGCTGGCAGCGCCAGCCATGGCCAACGCCGCAGACGCCGTAAAAATCGGCTTTGTGACCACCTTGACCACCGGTGCCGGCGCTATCGGTAAGGATATGCGCGAGGCTGTGGATCTCGCCGTCATTCATCTTGGCGGCAAAATGGCCGGTCGAGACATTGAGATCATTTATGAGGATGATGGCTTCAAGCCGGAAATCGGAAAGCAAAAGACCGATAAACTTGTCAAGAAAGACAAGGTCGACTTTATAGCTGGCTACATCTGGAGCCATGTTCTAATGGCGTCCTACAAGAGTGCCGTCAACAGTGGGACCTTCCTGATCAGTTCCAACGCAGGACCAAGCGCACTCGCTGGCAAGCTCTGCCACGAAAACTTCTTCTCAACGTCCTGGCAAAATGACCAGACTCCCATGGCTATGGGCGAAGTCCTGAACCAGCGCGGCATCAAGAAACTCTATATTATGGCGCCGAACTACGCTGCGGGCAAAAATATGGTGACCGGCGTTGAACGCACCTTCAAGGGGGAGATCGTCGGCAAGGATATGACGAAATTCCCGGCGCAGCTCGACTTCTCTGCAGAACTCGCCAAGGTCCGCGCCGCCAAACCAGATGCGCTTTTTGTTTTCTATCCGGGCAAGCATGGCGCCCAGTTCATGGCACAGTATGCGCAGGCTGACCTTGCATCCTCCGTCCCGCTCTATACCACCTTCACCATCGACTCCATCAGTTTGCCCCGAGTGGGTGAACAAGCCGAAGGCAGCTTGATGACGATGTTCTGGTCACCAGACCTGGACACGCCAGGTAACAAACGGTTTGTCGGCGACTTTACGGCCAAATACGGCCACTACCCGAGCCACTACGCCGCGCAATCCTATGACTCGATCATGCTGATCAATAGCGCGGTTGAAAAGGTCAAGGGCGATTTGAGCGACCGTGATGCCGTTCGAGCCGCTATGAAAGCCGCTGATTTTGAAAGTGTTCGTGGCAAGCTGAAGTTCGGAAACAATAACCACCCGATCCAGAATTTCTACCTGCGGCAGGTCGTCAAGGATGACAAAGGACAGTACACCACAAAGATTGTCTCCACCGTCTATGAAGATCATCAGGATACATATGCCAAAGAATGCAAAATGAAGTAATTCTTCTTGCATTTCACAAGACTGGAAAAGGTGCGTAAGTCGGACAAGGCTACGCACTTTTTTCACATCCAACATGAGATTTCACGGTAAGGCGTATCGATGAACTGGTTATTACTGCTGGAACAGATACTAAACGGATTCCAGCTTGGCCTGCTTCTCTTTTTGCTGGCGGCGGGGCTGACACTCGTCTTCGGTATCATGGATATGGTGAACCTTGCCCATGGCTCGCTTTATATGATGGGGGCGTATTTTTGTGCAACCTTCACAGGTTGGACCGGGTCCTTCCTGATCGGCGCCCTGCTCACCCTGCCTGCTGTCTTTCTTCTTGGCGTGGTCGTCGAAATGGTCGCTCTTCGAACGCTATATGCCCGGGATCATCTGGATCAGGTGATGGCGACCTTCGGCTTGATCTTGTTCTTCAATGAGGCGACGCGCTTAATCTGGGGTCCGATCGGACTGGTTATTCCCCTACCGGAATTTCTGAATCAGACGGTGGAAATTATACCCGGCGCCCCCTACCCCGCCTTCCGCCTTGCGATTATTCTCGTCGGATTTCTTGTTGCCGGACTGTTATATCTCATCGTCTCACGAACAAAACTCGGTATGCTGATCCGCGCAGGCGCGAGCAATCGGGACATGATCGGCGCCCTGGGAATTAATATCCGACTTCTCTTCACCCTTGTCTTCGGCCTCGGTGCCGCACTTGCGGGCCTCGCAGGACTAATGGCCGGACCTATTCTCTCGGTTGAGATCGGCATGGGAGAAAGCATCCTGATCCTGACACTCGTTGTCATCGTGATTGGGGGCATCGGCTCCATCAAGGGCGCCTTTATCGCGGCCATCCTGATTGGGTTGATCGATACGGTCGGCCGGTCTTTCCTGCCCGAATTACTGGATTTGGTACTCCCCTCCCAGACGGCAGCGACTGCGGCTCCTGCAATCTCCTCAATGATGATTTATCTATTGATGGCGCTAGTCCTCGCGATCAAACCGCAGGGGCTGTTCCCGCCAAAAGGAGTTGGTAGATGAGTTTAACTCCCCGCCAGATGATAAATGCCGCCCTGCTTGTTATCCTCGCCCTCCTGCCCTTTCTGACCGATTGGGCCGGTGACAGTTTTTACACAGGATTGGTTGCCCGTATCCTCATCCTCGCAATTGCGGCTCTCAGCCTCAACCTGTTGATCGGCTATGGTGGTATGGTGAGCTTTGGTCACGCCGCCTTTATCGGTGTTGGCGCCTATGTGGTCGGCATTGGCGCCTTTCACGCATTCGAGGATGGCATCGACTGGATGCTAAACGGATATATACAATTAATCTTAGCGATTTTTGGCACAGCATTCATTGCGCTCATTATCGGCGCAATCAGTCTCCGTACCCGAGGTGTCTATTTCATTATGATAACGATGGCCTTTTCGCAGATGCTCTATTTTACAGCTGTTGGCGTAGAAACCTATGGAGCAGATGACGGACTGTCCATCTATTCGCGCAGTGACATGCTGGGCCTGATCGATCTGAACGACGAAAAAAGCCTCTATTACCTGATTTTTTTCTCCCTGCTGGTGGTGCTATATTTGATGCACCGGCTGGTCGGCTCTGCGTTTGGCAATGTTATCCGCGGGAGTAAATCGAACGAGGCCCGCATGCGCGCCATCGGATTTTCACCCTATAAATACCGCCTGACGGCTTTCGTCATTGCGGGTGCGATTGCCGGATACGCCGGCTTCCTTATGGCGAACCTCAATGATTTCGTCAGCCCGGACGTGATGCATTGGACGCGCTCTGGCGATCTGATCATCATGATCCTCCTTGGCGGCATGGCGAGCCTGTTTGGCCCTCTCTATGGCGCCCTCGCCTTCCTGATGCTGGAAGAACTACTCTCTTCCATCCCGCTTACAATTGGCGGGCTCCGCGTTGGTGAATACTGGCAGCTGTTGTTCGGTCCCCTTCTTATCCTGGTCGTGCTTTATGCGCGAAACGGGGTGGATAGTTTCCTCCCCGGTGCGAGGAAGAGCCCATGACCACACAGGATCTTTTAGTTATCGATAACCTGATAAAGCACTATGATGGCCTTCTCGCCACCGACGATCTATCCTTGACCGTACGGAAGGGGGAATTACACGCCATTATCGGCCCGAACGGCGCCGGAAAAACAACTTTGATCAAGCAGCTCACGGGAGAAATTCCATCGGATGGCGGCCTAGTATCCTTTGCGGGGAAAAATATCAAGCGCCTGTCAGAGCCCGCTCGCTCCCACATTGGCATCGCCCGATCGTTCCAGATTACATCGCT
The DNA here is from genome assembly GCF_020731145.1 of Sneathiella sp. HT1-7. Taxonomy (GTDB): domain Bacteria; phylum Pseudomonadota; class Alphaproteobacteria; order Sneathiellales; family Sneathiellaceae; genus Sneathiella. The sequence continues at coordinate 342,260 of NZ_JAJFZN010000004.1, forward strand.
TTTTCAGGACTTTACTGTTCTGGAAAATGTATGTCTTGCCGTACAGGCCCACAACGGACATTCGTTTCGATTCTGGAAGAAAATTAACGATGACACAACGCTGACCGACCCAGCCCGCGCGATCCTGCGGCAGATGGGTCTTGAAGAGCGTGCGGATACTGCCACTGCCGCGCTCAGTCACGGGGAGCAACGGCAGCTTGAAATTGCCGTTGCGCTTGCCACAAAGCCCAGACTCCTCCTCCTAGATGAACCCATGGCTGGCATGTCCCGGGAGGATAGCGAAAAACTAGTCGAGCAACTCAATGAGTTGAAGCAGCACTATACAATCCTTTTGATCGAACATGATATGGATGCCGTCTTCAGTCTGGCTGACCGGATCAGCGTGCTTGTCTATGGTCGCGCTGTCGCCACTGGAACGCCCGATGAAATCCGCAATAATGAGGAGGTTCGTCAGGCCTATCTCGGGGAGGAAGCTTGACCATGCTGGAAGTTGACGCGATCAACAGCTTTTACGGCCAGAGTCAGGTTCTGTTCGACATGTCCCTGACTGTGAACGACGGTGAGGTTGTTACTCTCATGGGCAGAAATGGCATGGGCAAAACAACCACCATACGCTCTATCATGGGCCTTACCCCGGCTCGGCGCGGCACCATTCGGTTCAAGAATAAAGAAATCACCGCCCAATCGCCTTACCGGATTGCCCGCCTCGGTATTGGTCTGGTGCCGGAAGGGCGGCTGATCTCCCCAAATCTGAGTGTAGAAGAAAACCTGATTGCAACGGCAAATTCTGGACCCGCGGGCACGGGCCGCTGGGATATTGCAGCTGTCTGGAACATGTTTCCCAAGCTACGCGAACGAAAAAACAGCATGGGAAACCAAATTTCCGGCGGGGAACAGCAAATGCTCGCCATTGCCCGTGCGCTGATGACAAATCCGGAGCTTCTCTTGTTGGATGAGGCAACCGAAGGACTCGCCCCCCTCATCCGGCAGGAAATCTGGTATTGCCTGCGCAACCTGAAAGAGGAAGGCCAATCCATACTGGTGATCGATAAAAATATGCAGGCACTCACTGATATCGCGGATCGGCACTATATTATTGAGAAAGGATCTGTTGTTTGGGAGGGAACGTCTCGCATGCTACTCAAGGATGATGCAGTCAAACATCAGTATCTAGGCATATAAAGGCACTCAAAAATAGTAATACCCTACAACGAATACTCTTCGAAAAAAATATCCATTCGGTTAATTAATTGTATTTACAATTACAAACATTTTTTTTAATTATACGTCACTATAGACTTAGAGTACTAATAGTTTGCCATTGATAAAAAACACGGCAAATAAATCGGAGGCTTGATGCTTTGGCTATGACAGAAAATTATCAAAACACTCGTGTCATAGCTAAAAAGACATTGGCTCTGATAGAAGACCGTGGCATCCGGCCAACCCCCCACAACTACGCAATCTGGTTTGAGTATTTGCAGGAATCAAACCCGGATTTGACCCGAGCCGTTAATGAACTAATGGCGAAGAACGGCAAATACTCGGAGAAAATGGGTGTTGAGCTTTTCAACCGGTTCTTTACGCGTGATCGCGAAGGCCGGATAATCCAGGAAACAAACCGACTCGTCCAAAAATCAATGGACAATGTTATGGGCGATTTGAAAAGAACGACGGCGGATTTTTCCTCATATGGCGAACAGTTAAGTAATTTTGCCATCAAAGCAGAGAAAATGAGCGGACCGGATTTGCAGAGTATGATTGGTGACATTGTCGACCAGACAAACTCCATGTCCGATAACAGTTCGCAACTCCAGAATGGCCTCGATACTGCCTCACGCGAAATTGCTGATTTAAAACGTCGGCTCCAACATGTACAGAAAGAAGCTTATACCGATTCCCTCACAGGCATCCCGAACCGCAAGAGTTTCGATACGGTTCTCTCAAAAGAAATAGCAACGGCAAGAGAAAATCAATCCGGCTTGTGCCTTGTGATGGCCGACATCGACCATTTCAAACAATTCAACGACCTCCATGGCCACACATTCGGAGATCAGGTTATCAAACTTGTCGCCGCTACCCTCGCAAGGGGGATTGAGAAAAATGCTGTTGCCGCCAGGTACGGCGGAGAAGAATTCAGCGTCATTCTCCCGACTACCGATCTTGCAGATGCTGTTAATCTTGCCAATGATTTACGCGCGGCGATTGCGGCGAAAAGGTTGATAGAAAGAACCACAAAGAAAGACGTCGGCAAGATCACCATGTCCTTCGGTGTTACGACTTACGCTCATCCGGAAGGTTCCACAGCCTTTATCAATCGCGCGGATCAGGCGCTTTATTCCGCAAAAAAGGCAGGGCGGAACTGCGTGAAGCATCTCCAACCCCGCGGCGTCTGAAAGATTTGCCCTAAAATCCAACAATCCGCAGATGATCATGCGGTATCATAAATCTTTCGATCAACCTGATATGTTGTTCTCATAGAAAAACCTGTTCTCCCGAGTGCTATTCGACTAATCTTGTCCGATAAACACACTCATAAAAAATAACAATGCGCGGGGACCTATGACATACGCGACAATCAAATTCGACATTAAAGACGGTGTTGCCGCAATAACGCTGAACCGTCCCGATAAACTAAATTCATTCAGTGACGAAATGCATGAGGAACTCCGCTCTATCATGCCACAGCTGGAGAGTGATGACGTTCGCGCAGTCTTGATTACCGGTGAAGGCAGAGCCTTTGGCGCTGGAGCAGATCTCTCTTCAAGCAGCGCCTCAGGTGGTGGTCTTGATGCCGGGGAAACACTCGAGAAAAATTATAACCCCCTGATCCTGTTTGTCCGGAACCTGAACAAGCCGGTTGTGGCAGCCGTCAACGGTATTGCCGCCGGGGCGAGCATGAGCCTCGCGCTTTCCTGCGATATTGTCCTCGCCGCAAAATCCGCTTATTTCCTTCAGGCCTTCTGCCATATCGGGCTAGTGCCTGACGCTGGCAGCACTTATTTCCTGCCCCGTCTTGTCGGATCGGGTAAGGCCATGGGCCTGGCCATGCTGGGCGACAAACTTCCCGCCGATGAGGCAGAGAAAATGGGCTTGATCTGGAAAACCTATGAGGATGATGAATTAATGCCCGCGGCAAAGACGTTAGCAGCTAAGCTAGCCGCTGGTCCAACGATGGGCTACGCCTATATCAAGCAGGCAATGAACGCCAGTCTTGTCAATAATCTGGAAGCACAGTTGAAAGTCGAGCGTGACCTTCAACAGAAAGCAAGTGGCACGGAAGACTTTTACGAAGGTGTTTCCGCTTTCCTCGGCAAACGGAAAGCCAACTTCAAAGGCAAATAAAATGTCCGGAAACGACGGGCTAAGCGCCGAGGATATAGCCAGAACAGTTGGCGAAACCATGTATCGCAAAGATACAGCCGCGCAGCATATTGGAATTACGCTGAAAGAAATCGCACCCGGTCGGGCCGTGATGACAATGCGGGTATCGGAATATATGCTGAACGGCCACCATATCTGTCACGGCGGATATATTTTTACGCTGGCCGATACCGCCTTCGCTTATGCCTGCAACAGCTATAACCAGAATACCGTCGCGCAGGCTGCCCAAATCAATTTCATCCAGCCGACACCTCTGAATACGCTTTTAACGGCGACGGCGACCGAAATTGCACGGACCGGTCGAACCGGGCTATATGATATTACTGTTCACGATGAAAACAGAGAAACCGTTGCCTTTTTTCGTGGCAACTCCCACACCATAAAGGGACAGATGATCCCGGGCCTCAATGAAAGAGAAAAAGAATGAAAAATGCCTATATTTGTGATGCTGTCAGAACCCCGATTGGCCGTTATGGCGGTAGCTTGTCTGCTGTTCGCACCGACGACTTGGGTGCCATTCCAATCAAGGCTCTGATGGAACGCAATCCCTCCGTCAATTGGGAAAAGGTTGATGACGTGATGTATGGCAACGCCAACCAGGCCGGAGAAGACAACCGCAATGTCGCCCGGATGAGCGCCCTGCTCGCCGGACTACCTGAAAGCGTCGGTGGCGCCACAATCAACCGTCTTTGCGGTTCTGGCATGGACGCCACAGCATCGATTGCGCGCCAGATCATGACGGGAGAGGCAAATCTTGGTATTTCCGGCGGTGTTGAAAGCATGAGCCGCGCGCCCTTCGTGATGGGCAAGGCAACAACGCCTTTCTCCCGCAATGCAGAAATTTTCGACACCACCATTGGCTGGCGTTTCGTCAACAAGAAGATGAAGGATCAGTATGGTATCGATTCCATGCCGGAAACGGCGGAAAATGTAGCCGAGGATTATCAGATCCGGCGCGAAGATCAGGACCTCTTTGCCCTTCGCAGTCAGGAAAAGGCAGCCGCCGCGCAGGCAAACGGATCATACAACGACGAAATTATCCCCGTCACCATCCCACAGCGCAAGGGTGACCCGATTATTGTCGATAAAGACGAACATCCCCGTGCGACCAGCATTGACAAGCTCTCCGCGCTAAAGGCCCCGTTCCGGGCGGGCGGTTCTGTTACTGCGGGCAATGCCTCCGGCGTGAATGACGGTGCCTGCGCCATCCTGCTCGCTTCCGATGAAGCCATTGAGGAATATGGTCTAACTGCCAAGGCCCGCATTCTGGGTGCCGCCACTGCGGGCGTTCCACCGCGGATCATGGGGATCGGCCCTGCCCCGGCTAGCCAGAAATTGCTGTCTCGCCTTGGGCTCACCATTGAAGATATGGATGTGATAGAACTGAACGAGGCTTTCGCTGCACAGGGCCTTGCCGTCATGCGGGAACTTGGCCTGAAAGACGATGACCCGCGTGTCAATCCACTCGGCGGCGCCATCGCACTTGGCCATCCACTCGGCATGTCCGGCGCCCGTCTGCTAACGACTGCAATGTATCAGTTACACCGCACAGGCGGACGCTATGCCCTCTGCACGATGTGTATCGGTGTTGGTCAGGGGATCGCGACAGTTATCGAAAGAGTATAACGCATAAGGGGGAGACATGCGCCTTAAGCCACCGTCCAGAGACGAGCTCGATCCGATCGAGGTTGCGAGCCGGGATGAGATCTCGGCCCTGCAGCTGGATCGCCTCAAATGGAGTTTGGCGCATGCCTACCAGAATGTTCCGCTCTTTCGGGAGCGGTTCGACGCGGCGGGCGTACATCCCGATAACCTAAAGTCTCTGGACGATCTCGCGAAATTTCCTTTCTGCAAAAAGCAAGATCTGCGGGACAACTATCCTTTCGGCATGTTTGCCGTGCCTAAATCCAATATTGTCCGGCTGCATGCCTCCTCCGGCACAACAGGCCGGGCGACGGTCGTCGGCTATACACAAGGCGATATTGATAACTGGTCGACCCTTGTCGCCCGTTCTATCCGTGCCAGCGGCGGACGGAAAGAACATTTGGTTCATGTGACATATGGCTATGGACTTTTTACCGGTGGCCTCGGTGCACATTATGGGGCCGAGCGACTGGGCTGCACCGTTGTTCCCATGTCGGGCGGACAGACAGAACGACAAGTCCAGATCATCAATGATTTCGGCGCGGATATCATCATGGTTACGCCCTCCTATATGATGGCCATTGCCGAGGAGTTTGAACGGCAGGGCCTCGACCCGCGCAAATCACCGCTAAAGGCCGGCATATTTGGCGCCGAACCCTGGAGTGAGGCCATGCGCCGCGAAATAGAAGACCGCTTCGATATCGACGCGCTCGATATCTATGGGTTGTCAGAGGTGATGGGCCCTGGTGTTGCCAGCGAATGCATCGAGACCAAGGACGGCCCGGTTATCTGGGAAGATCATTTCTATCCCGAGATCATTGATCCAGAGACAGGAGAAGTTCTTCCTGACGGCGAAAAAGGGGAGCTTGTCTTCACAACCCTAACGAAGGAGGCCTTTCCCGTTGTCCGATATCGCACCGGGGATCTCACGCGTCTAATGCCTGGCACGGCCCGATCAATGCGGCGCATGGAAAAAATAACCGGGCGCACGGATGATATGCTGATCATCCGGGGGGTTAATCTCTTCCCCTCCCAAATCGAAGAACTGGTGGTTCAGACCGAGGGACTCTCCGCTCACTACGTTCTGGAGGTACATCGCGAAGGGGTTCTCGATAGCCTTACTATTCGCGTTGAACACGCTCTTTCGGGGACTGCAAACGCTGATACAGCAGGAAAGCTTCGTGACCGGATCAAGGGCGTTCTGGGGGTCAGTTCCGTTATTGATATATGTGAACCCGGCTCGGTCGAACGTTCCCTCGGCAAGGCGAAACGGGTCATCGACCATCGAAAGACATAAAGGCGGCAAATGACCAGTGGTTTTCAGGGTTTCCCGAAGGATTTTCTGCGCTTTTACGCAGAGCTCATCGAGAATAACAATCGCGACTGGTTCGGGAAAAACAAACAGCGCTATAAGGATGTCGTTGTCTATCCGATGTGTGATTTCATCGAGGCAATGGCGCCACGTCTGGAAGCCATCGCGCCGAAATATATAGCCGACCCGAGACCCAATGGCGGCTCCATGTTCCGGATTTATCGCGACGTGCGATTTTCTCGCGACCCAAAGCCTTATAAGGAGCATGCGGCCTGCCAGTTCAGGCATCAAGCCGGAAGGGACGCACATGCGCCGGGCTACTATGTCCATCTCGCCCTCGACGGAGTACGCTTTGGAGGCGGCATATATCTGCCCCCTTCCCCTATTCTCAACAAAATACGCCATGCCATCGATAAGAAGGATATAGAGTGGACCGCCATCAAGTCCGACCCCGACTTCAAGGCAACTTTCATTGAAGGAATTCGGGGCGACGGTCTGAAACGCGCGCCCAAAGGCTATCCTATCGATCATCTACAGATTGAGGATTTACGGCGTAAGACCCTATTTGTGATGAAACCCCTTGCGAATATTCAGGCCATCACAAAGCCGGATTTTGTCGATGAAGTTGAGGATGCATTTCAAAAGGCAACGCCCTTCATGCGATTCTTGACCAACGCAGTTGAACTTCCTTTCTAAAAACGATTTCCGTGCGGCTATCGTTAACTTTCTTTTAAGACAATTTTTCTAAAATTAACGGCAAGTTGAACAAACGGCACCGATTAAGGATGACGGCCATGATGAATATCATTGAATTGCACCCCGATACGACAATCGATCTTTATAGTACGGCGCACGACCTGATTGCCCATCAGGGAGAGAACGCCGTTGACATGCTAACCGCGGAGGCAGATGCCCTGCGCCGGAATGATCAGGCCGAGGAAGACCTCTATGCCTGCATCGAGTTGATGCGTGTCGTAAATGAGCTTATCGACATGGAAGTTGCCGGTCCGATACATTAATCAAACACGACAAGACGTTAAAAAAGGCGGCACTTAAAATGCCGCCTTTTTTGTTCTGACTATATCAGACACTCAGCTTTGCAGCACCACTCGGCCGACGACCTTACCGGCACGCAGATCCTCAAGTGTGTTATATGCTTCTTTCATTGGACGTGGTGTAATCATAAGCTCGCTAAGCTTGCCCGCCTTCGCGAGTTCCATCAATTCCCGCATTTCCCGCAAGTTGCCGACATAGCTGCCTTCCACCGAGATGGCCTTGATTGGGAACATTGGAATTGGCATGCTAAACCCGCCACCAAAGAGGCCAACGATAACAAGCTTCCCGCCCTTGGCGAGCACTTTTGCGCCGAAGGCCGCGCTGCTTTCTGCACCGACAAAATCGATGGTTGCATTCACACCGCCGCCAGTCATCCCCATAAAGCTTTTAAAGGCCGCGGGATCAGACGGATCAATCGCTTCAACGGCACCGGCTTTCAGGCCGGCCTCCCGCTTTGCCGGATCAATATCCGCGACGTAAATATCCGCATCGGTCACGGATTTGGCAATCGCCATCGCCGCAAGGCCAACGCCCCCCGCCCCGATGATGAGCAGCTTGCCCCCATCCGTGCGGGATTTCACCTTGTTAAGCGCACTATATCCAGTCAGTCCGGAACACGTGTAAGTGCAGGCTAACTCCTTCGGGAGCGAGCCATAATCAAGAAGATAGCGAGAATGAGGTACAATCAGGGTATCAGAATATCCACCAGCGACATCTATGCCAAGTTGACGTGGACGATTGCAAAGCTGCTCCTCCCCTGAGGCGCAGATAGCACATTCGCCACACCCAATCCAGGGATAGACAACGCGCTTGTCACCGACCTTAACATCGGTCACATTTTCACCAACTGCGGTCACCGTTCCGACGATTTCATGACCGAGCGTGAACGGAAGTTCCCGTCCGCCCTTGATATTGAGCTGCTTGCCGTGGCCGAGATCGAAATGGCCTTCCCAGATGTGAATGTCACTATGACAAACTCCACAGGCCGTGACATCCATCAATACTTCATCGCCGCTTACACTTGGCGCCTCGCTGGTATTTTCCACCAACGGGGCTCCATATTCCTCAAATTGATAGCTTTTCATTTTTTCCTCCCAGATTTCTTGTTTTTCAGCGATCAGGCAATATTGATCCAGGTTGTTTTCAGCTGTGTATATTTTTCAAGAGCATGGAGGGAACGGTCGCGCCCATTACCGGACTGCTTATAACCACCAAACGGCGTGGACATATCGACATCATCATATGTGTTGACCCAGACAGTACCGGCACGCAGGGACTGTGCAAGTTGATGCGCCTTGGAAATATCCCGTGTCCAGACGGACGCGGCCAGGCCATAGATCGTATCGTTGGCGATGTTAATTCCCTCTTCCATATCTTTAAAGGTAATGGCACTGACAACCGGACCGAAGATTTCTTCCTGCGCGATGGTCATATCATTGGAAACACCATCGAAAATCGTTGGCTCGATATAGAAACCGCCGGTTTCCTGACGGACCTGCTTACCACCGTAATGCAGTTTCGCGCCTTCTTCCTGACCTTTGTTGATATACCCCATCACGCGATCTGTCTGGGATTTGTCCACCATAGCGCCGATAACTGTCTTTGCATCCAAAGGATCACCGGGCTGCAATGTTTTCGCGACATTTGCGATCTTTTCAACCAATTCGTCCTTGACGCTGTCCTGAACGACAATACGGGAAGCGGCGGTGCAAACTTCACCCTGATTGAAGAAGACACCCATGGCAATTTTCTTCGCCGCGAGATCAAGGTCAGCGTCCGCCATCACGATGCTTGGGCTTTTGCCGCCGCATTCAAGACCAACTGCTTTAAGGTTGCTTTCTCCCGAATAGCGCATGAATAGCTTACCGACCTCGGTCGAGCCAGTGAACGCCAGAGCATCCACATCCATATGACGGCCGAGCGCCTGACCCGCGGTTTCACCAAAGCCGGGAAGGACGTTGAAGACCCCTGCTGGAATTCCTGCCTCAATCGCAAGTTCCGCGACGCGAAGCGCAGTAAGCGGTGACTGCTCAGCTGGTTTCATGACAACGCTATTACCCGCCGCAAGCGCCGGTGCAAATTTCCACGCACCCATCAAAAGCGGGAAATTCCAGGGAACAACGCAGGCAACAACACCAATAGGCTCGCGTGTAATCAACGCAAGGGAGCGGCGGCGATCTGTCGGGGCGATTTCGTCATAAACCTTGTCGATTGCCTCTGCGTACCAGGAAATACTGCCTGCCGAACCTGGAATATCAACGGCACCCGCCCATTTTACGGGTTTGCCCATATCAAGGCACTCCAACAGCGCCAGTTCGTCCTTGTTCTTCATGATCAGACCGGCAAATTTCTGTAAAACGGCTTTTCGTTTGGCCGGTGCCGCGCGGGACCATGCGCCGGAGTTAAAGGCCGCCCGGGCCGCACTTACGGCGCGATTGACATCTTCAACATCACAGGCAGCAACCTGCGTAAGGACACGGCCGTCAACGGGGCTGACGCAATCAAACGTTTTACCGGAGGCGGCATCAACATATTCGCCATTGATAAAGGCCTTGTTGCGAATTGAAATCTGGCTTTCGAGTTTCTGCCAATCTTCACGTGTAGGAGCTGGTGCTGCGGACATGCTATTTCCTCTTTTATCTTATTGATGTCAGACATGATTTAATTTTGGCACGAGCATAAACAATGCCCTGCCATCGTGAAAGAGTTAGTTTGCGTGACATATAAATTTTTACTTGTAAATTTTTTGCTGAAACGCTCCTGACTTTTACTGCATTGTAATATATAACTCTTTTTTACTAAATCCAATTATTATCAATAGGATAAGTTTATGGTGCCGGGAAATTTAAATCTGACCCAGCTTCAGACATTTCTCTGGGTCGCCTCTCTACACAGTTTCCGGAAAACCGCGGAAAAAATGAACACCACGCAACCAGCGATTTCCGCCCGAATTGCGCGACTTGAAGAGACGTTAGGTGTTCGGTTATTCGAACGTGAAACTGGCGTTATCCGTATGACAGCCAAAGGCCTCGAGCTTTTCCCCTATGCGGAAAAGCTTCTCATGACATCTGCGCAACTCGTTGATCGCATTGGTCAGGAAGAAAATCTTACCGGCATTTTACGCCTGGGAGTTTCAGAGACGATTGTACATACATGGCTTCCTGATTTTATTGCCAGCCTGCATCAGAAATTTCCGGCGATAGAGGTGGAAATAATGGTTGATACAACACCCAACCTTCGACAGGAACTCATCGACAGATCACTCGACTTTGCTTTTCTAATGGGCCCGATCTCCGACTTTAAAATAGAAAACCATGATCTTATCGAGTTCGAGGTTATATGGGCTGCCGCACCTTCCCTCAAAATTGACCAAAATATTCCGCTCCCCCTTGACGAACTGGCCAACAATCCTCTCATTACCTATTCCCGAAATACACGCCCTTTTGCGGATCTTGCCCGGCAACTTAGGAAAAACACGGACTTACCTGCGCGTATATTCCCCTGCAGCTCCCTTGCTGCCATCCTGAAAATGGCACTGGATGGTCTTGGGGTGGCGTCTCTCCCCCGCAGGTTGATTGAAAAAGAGCTCGAAAAGGGCACTTTAATTGAAATTGACTGTGACTGGCGTCCACCAAACCTGAAATTCACCGCCTCCTATCCTATGGAACCCTATAACCCGGTAACGGAAAAATTCATCCAACACGCGCTTGAAGTTACCGAGGAATACAAAAAAAAGACCGGAATTGAATAATAAGTCGCGATAAGAATCGATATTTATACCCTCTGCCCTCAATTTCCTAAGTATTGGTCTCATGGTGGAAAATTTGGCAAAAAAAGGCGTATTTACGCTATTATTTAGATTAGCAAACGTATAATATTACAGAATAATGACGAAACCGGGTTGTCGATCGGGATCGCCATTATCACATAATAACCCTCCTGAGGCGGCGGGTTTGAGCATTTGAGTAAAATATAGAGAGAACGATGAGTACTTACGTTTTTTCCGTTTATCATGCTGAAGCGCGGGATGCGCTGAAAAACAATCAGGAACATCCACATATTTCGATGCGCTGGGCCACGCCCTGTCGTTTCGCCATCGAGGCCGAAAATCCTCGGGAAGCGGAAAACTGCATCACAAAGAAATATCCGCATGATAAGGGGTTTGTGACCAGACGTTTGAACTGACAGGCGCGTCTGTTCAAAAAAACTTCAACTGGACGGCTTGTTTACCGTACCATACTGATGTCGCGCGCACCCTGCCGCGATTGAACTATGGCAACGGATAAAAATGACAAAAGAACAAAAAATAATTACCGAGATAAACGGCCCCGTAACCACCATCATTATCAACCGGCCTGAGGTGAGAAACGCCCTGGATCAGGAAACGTCTGACCTGTTGGCGCAGGCCTTTCGCGACTTCGACGCAGATGACTCCCAACGGGTTGGAGTAGTGACGGGCGCAGGCGGCGCCTTTTGTGCCGGTGCGGATTTGAAGGAAACGGCAACACGGGTGGATTACAAGGCCTGGGCTGGTCATCCGGAAGGTCCCTTTCACGCCCCGCTATCCAAGCCTCTGATTGCTGCTGTGGCGGGCCACGCCTGCGCTGGTGGTATGGGTCTCGCCCTTTACTGCGATATCCGCATTGCAGAAGAAACCGCTATTTTCGGAATTTTCTGCCGCCGTTGGGGTGTCCCGATGAGCGATGGGACCACGGTTCGGCTCCCGCGCGTTATCGGAATGGGGCCAGCACTCGACATGATGCTGACCGGCCGACCTGTCCCCGCAAATGAGGCTCTTTCGATGGGGCTGGCAACACGGGTGGTTCCAACGGGCACCGGGCGCGCAGCGGCGGAAAAACTGGCGCTCCAGATCGCGGAATTCCCGCAAATCGCCATGCTCTCAGACCGCGAAAGCGTTTATATGCAGGAAGGAAAAACAGATGCGGAGGCCATTCATTTCGAAATGGTCGCTGCGGAGGAAGCAAAACAGAAAGAAGCGCAAGTCGGTGCCGCACGCTTTGCCGCGGGTGAAGGCCGACATGGTGACTTCAACAAGCCTTAAGTGACCGGATAACCTTTCCAGGACTTGATCGCCCTAAGCGCAAAAGTTGACCGCATACTCGCCACATGAGGCAGCTTTGCCAGACAGTTGCGATGAATGCGGTCATAATCCGGCACGTTCCGAGCGGCCACCCGGATTATGTAATCTGCCCCTCCCGTTGTCAGATGACATTCGAGAATTTCGTCATAGGTCATGACAGCCTTTTCGAAGAGATTAAGCGTTTCCTGGCTTTGGGACGTCAGGGAGATTTCAACAAAAACGTCAACTTCAAGCCCGAGCGCGTGTTTATCGAGCCGCGCAGCATATCCATCGATAACCCCCGCAGCTTCCAGCATCTTGATGCGGCGATGACAGGCGGAAAGCGAAAGATTGACCTGTCCGGCTATCTCGGAAATCGGCTTGTCAGAGTCGATCTGCAGTTCAGATAATATTTTACGATCAAAGTGATCTATTGAATAATTTCCTGAAATTCGCGTTGAAACCCGGATTTTACACCAGAAAAAGGCATTAAGGAAATAAATTTCGGAAAAAATATCAGCGAGAAAAAGCTATACTTTCCGTATCAATTTATTCTTCTAATTAGGGAGCGAAAGGCATGATCGTTGGAACGCCAAAAGAAATTAAAAACCATGAGTATCGCGTCGGGCTGACGCCGGAAAGTGCCGGAGAGCTCGTCGCGCATGGACATGAAGTGCTAGTTGAGACCGACGCCGGCAAAGGCATTGGTGCCCTCAATGACGCCTATGAAACAGTTGGCGCGAAGATCGTCGACACAGCAGAAGAAATATTCGCCCGTGCGGATATGGTCGTTAAAGTAAAAGAACCACAACCGGCTGAACGCGCCATGCTGCGCGAAGGCCAGATCCTTTATACCTACCTCCACCTCGCTCCCGATCCGGAACAAACCCATGACCTGGTTAAATCCGGTGCCGTCTGCATCGCTTATGAAACAGTAACAGACAACAATGGCGGCCTCCCTCTCCTGAAACCCATGAGCCAGGTTGCAGGCCGCATGTCCGTGCAGGCGGGCGCCACAGCACTTGAAAAAGCCCATGGTGGGCGCGGTGTTTTGCTCGGCGGTGTGCCGGGCGTTGCACCGGGTAAAGTTGTCATCATCGGTGGCGGCGTTGTCGGCTTTAACGCGGCGCAGATGGCCATTGGCCTTCATGCGGATGTCACCATCCTCGATCGCAATCCGTTGACCCTAGAGCGACTGGAAAACCACTTTGAATCCTCCGCCAAGGTTATCTACTCCACCAACGCCCTGCTTGAACGACTGGTGATGGAGGCTGATCTTGTCATCGGCGCGGTACTTATTCCGGGCGCGGCGGCACCAAAACTGGTGACCAAGGAGATGCTGAAGACCATGCAGGACGGATCGGTCATTGTCGATGTCGCGATCGATCAGGGCGGCTGTTTTGAAACCTCCAAAGCAACCACCCACGCGGATCCGACCTATGTGATCGACGGTGTTGTTCATTATTGCGTCGCCAATATGCCAGGCGGCGTTGCCCGCACCTCAACCTACGCACTCAACAATGTCACCCTGCCCCATGCTCTCAAAATTGCGGACAAAGGCTGGAAACAAGCACTGAAAAGCGATCCACATCTCGCGAATGGCCTCAATGTATGGAACGGCAAGATCACTTGCGAACCCGTCGCGCATGACCTCGGTCTAGACTATACGCCAGTTGACGTCGCGCTTCAGAGCTGAAAGGCAGGATTGCAATTAGGCGCCCAAAAAAAGCTGCCGGAGAACGTCTGTCATTTGATGATGATAAGGGGATGCGCTATAGGCCGTCGGGTTTGCCACTCACCGGCACATCCCCTTGATTAGTTCTTGCTATGGGAACGATAACTAGGCCCTTTTCGGCCAAGCCATGAAACGCCCGAATGCCATAGCAGCGGGCGAGATTGTCTGCCGTCAAGACGTCTTTGGCGGCGCCCTCCGCCGCAATGACAGTATCGTGCAACAACACAAGCCTGTCGCAATAACGCGCGGCGAGCGTCAGGTCATGCATCACAACAACGACACTCTTACCCGAATGTGCGAGATGTGAGAGTCGGTCCATCACATCGATAGCATGGCCAGGGTCTAGCCCGCTGATCGGCTCATCTGCCAGCAGAACATCGGGCTCACCTGCCATCGCCCGCGCGAGAAGTACGCGGGACCGCTCCCCTCCGGATAATTGCTCGACCGGACGGTGACGGAATTCAAGGATATCACAAGCCTCCATTGCCCGCGTGACCGCCTGCCGATCAACATCAGTCAGGGCACGCCATCGCCCTTGATGCGGGAGGCGTCCGAGTGCGACCAGCGCTTGCACCGTTACATCCCAGTGAATTTCCCCTGATTGCGGAAGATAGGACAGTGACCGGGCAAGTATTTCAGGGTCGACCTGATGGCGTGGGCGGCCATCAATATAAATGTCCCCCTTGTCCGGATCCAGCAGTCCGGCAATACAGCGAAGAAGCGTTGTCTTTCCCGAACCGTTCGGACCAATCAGTCCCACAATTTCTCCGTTACTGATGTTTAGTGTAATCTCCTCAAGAACTTTACGCTGGCCGAAGGATTTGGAGAGCGACCGTATCGATACTGGCGTCATGAAAGCTCCTTCCTCTGACGCAGAACAAGATATAGGAAGAACGGCGCGCCGATCAGGGCTGTCAGAACACCAATTTTGAGCTCACGACCGGGGGATAGCAGCCGTACGGCCACATCCGCAGTCAGGGTCAAGGCAGCTCCGCCAAAGGCGCTTGCAGGCAAAAGACGGCTGGGACGGTTTCCCGTCAAACGGCGAAGTAAATGCGGAACAACCAGCCCGACAAATCCGATGGCACCGGCCACTGATGTTGCCGCGCCAACAGATAGTGCCGTGCCAAAAATAAGCCGTCGCCGAACTTTACCTAGATTAAAACCCATCGTCTGCGCCGCGTCCTCCCCCAGTGTTAAAGCATCAAGCGGTCGCGCGATCGTCATCAAGACAAGGCAGCCTAGAAAGATAAATGGTGCCGACAGCCAGACATGCTCAAAACTCCGATCGGCGAGCGACCCCATCAGCCAGAACATGATCTCCAGCGCGGCGAAGGGGTTCTCCGCCATATTCAAAGCAAGGGACGTAAGGGCTGCGGCAAAGCTAGTCACCGCGACACCCGCCAGTATAAACGTTAGCGGGCTATTTGATCGACCCGCAAGGAGGTGTACAACCAAAACGCCTAACCCTGCGCCCAGCATCCCCCCCAGCGGCAGGGCGAGCGCAAATAACCCGGCAAGACCGAAATAAAAGGCAATCACCGCCCCGAGGGACGCAGAAGCCGACACACCGATAATGCCCGGCTCCGCCAGCGGGTTGCGCAAGTATCCCTGAAGCGCGGCTCCCGTCAAGCCCAGCGTCGCCCCAACCATCAGACCCAATATGGCGCGAGGAAGTCTTATCTCGAAGAATATCAGCGACGCCGTCACGGCCTCACCTGAGAAGATTGCGCGTAGAAGTTCAAATGGATTTATCGATGCCGGCCCCACCAGCAGTGATGCCAAGAAGGCAACAATGACCGCTATCGCCAATACGAAAAACAAAATTGGTATTCTGATTAAATATTGCTCTTTTCGCATCACCGACGACTCACTTCTGATCTACTTTTCGGTAGGACATAATCTTCGACTTGATGGCATGTAATTCGGCAATGGCATCGGCAATAACAGGTGTTCCGCATACCCACAAATTCGACGGAATACTGACCCGCAAATGATCAGCGAACATCTTCTGCAGCGCCGGGTGATGTAAATTTTCTGTCGCCATCGCCGGTTTATCCCGCTGTGCGTCTAATATCAACAAATCCGGAGCGGATGTTATCAATGTTTCAAGAGACACCTGCCCGGTCCCTCTGATGCCGAGCTCACCGCCAAGATTTCGAAACCCGGCCGTCTTCACAACCGAGCTTGCCAGTGTCCCTTCCCCCGATGTAAAACCGTTTGCCCAATAGAGCGCCGCCATCGGCGCGTCTGCCTCGTTCTCCGACATACCAGCGGATGGCAGTTTATTATCGAATTCTGCGACCAAGGCTCTGCCCCGCTCTGATGCGCCAACCGCCTCCGCAACAGTTTTAATGTTCGCTCTGATATCGTTCAAACTGGTCGCAATGGGAAGCACTATCACCCGATAGCCCAGTTTACGCAAAAGAAACACCGTCGGGCGAGTTGTATATTCCCCGGCGAGAATGAGGTCCGGCTCAAGTTGCAATATCTCCTCAGACAATCCGTGATTTTTAGGCAAACCCGCTGCCTGCTCCGCCATCATGGATGTCTCCTGATCCGTGGCGAGATTGCTCAGCGATATGATCTGTTGCCGATCCGCCAAAAGGAGGAGAAGCTGATCAGCACAAACATTCATAGACACTATCCGCTCTGGCTTCGCCATGCCGCTCCCTGGCAGAAATACCGCCAGGGAGAGAGCGAGAAAGGCCCGCTGTAACCAAATAAATAGACTATTTCCCGCCATTATCAGAAGGGGCCGAATTTAATATGGAGACCGGCGAAAAACGAAATTCCCGGAGATCCATAACCATAGACTTCCTGATAGTCTTCGTTCAGAAGATTTTCCCCGCGCATATAAACCTCCGCTCCTTCTGCAAACTCATAGGATGCCGCCAGATTGACAAGAGTATAGCTATCCAGATCAACTGTTCGCGTCGCCACGGGGAAATAGCTGTCATAGACAATATCACTCTGCTTACCGTTATATTGAAGACTCAAATTGAGGTTGGCAGGTCTCTCCATAACATCGAAACTGTAGTTTCCGATGAGGCTGGCGATATGTTTGGGCCGCCGGACAAGCGCCGTTCCTATTGCGTCCTTCCCATTTGTGTAGGTATAGGAAGCATCGAAGCGTATGTTCTCAAACGGCTCGGTCGAGGCAGTAAACTCCATACCTTGTATCCGGCTTGTGCTGGCAAGATTAACGGCTGTATTCCCGCTGCCCTGAATAAGATTCTCAATGCGATTGTTGAAATAGGTCACATCAAGGATCAGTTTGTCTTCCAAAAATGCCTGCTCAACACCCGCGTCCCATCCGAATCCTTCCTCTGGCTTCAAGTTGGGGTTGCCGGTGAAACCGGGCGTGGAGCCGAACAACTCAAACAATGTCGGGTTTTTGACCGCCCGGCCAAAGCTGCTATGAAAACGGGTTGCGGTTTCATCAAACAGATAGGCGGCCGTCCCGCGATAGGTGATCTGATTGTCGAAGAGATCATCATTGTCATCATAACGCAGCGCGCCGGACAGAAATAGATTTTCCCATAAGCTGACCCGGTATTCCGTTGAGTAACCGTAATTTACGATATTCACTGTATTGGGGCCGGAGAAACCGCTGTTGGTATATTGCTCCTCCTCATCGCGTTCAACCGCGAAGGTAGCAGTATGGTCGGCGTTTGCAAAACCCGGTGTCGAGAAATAATAATCCGACTGATAGCCATAGGTGATCCGCTTGCCTTCCGATGTATAGGTGGTCGCCCCCGCTCCGTTTAGATAGTTCGTTTTATCGTCCATATAGCTCATCTTGACCTGTTGGTCCCAGGCACCATCGGCGAGAGTTAGTTTTGCGCTGGTCAAGCCGTATCTTTGCAGGGACTGAGAGCTGTCTTCACCATCGATCGTGTTGACCACAGCGGCGGAGGCATCACTATCCAGATCACTGTCGACAATCATGCCCACCGCTTTAATTTCAAGGTTCTCGATGGGCTTGACGCTGATTTTGAGGCGACCGGTCGTATTATCATAACCGTCCTTCTCGGTATTGCCGTTTTTCTCATCGGCCACAGAGATGCCATGCGTAATATACCGCTCGACCGTACCGGAAATGGTGAATTTATCACTTCCATAGCCCATATCGACCTGCCCGTCCTTCGTAGAGAAAGAGCCAAACTCCCCACGGGTGGAAAGGGTGAAACCGGGTTCGGGGTCCTTGGTGATAATATTCACCACGCCGCCAATAGCATCACTGCCGTAAATCGCGCTTTGCGGTCCACGCAGCACTTCGATCCGCGCAATCCCCGCGTTCAGGATATTCGCAAAGTTGAACTCCGATCCCGAAGCCGGGTTATTGACTTCTATCCCATCGATCAGGACAAGCGTCTGGTTTGCTTCCGCTCCTCGAATGCGGATTTGCGTCTGGCTGCCAACCGGCCCTGTGCGATTAACGGCGATACCCGGCACATCCCGTAGAACATCTGAGACGATCCTCACTTGCCGTTTTTCCAACTCATCTGCTGTGATGACCGTGACGGCGCTACCAATTTCCATAGACGGCAGCGGCGTACGGCTTGCCGAGACGACAATTTCGGGCATGAGTTGGGTTGTGTCATCCGCCAGGACCGACATGGCGATAATGATCGCAAGGAAACTGCCGGAGGCAAGGCGGACGGGAATAGGTTTCTTCTTTTTTAAGTAATCAAACATTGCTGATCCCTCTTGTTTCTTAAAAGACAAGTAAGGGCAAACAGCGACATTGCCGCTTGCGCCTGACGACGAAGAAACACAGTGCGATCAGATAGAAAACTTCAAGTCCGCATAAAACGGACAAATGGCTTTCAGCAATTGAGGAAAATAGAATTCAAATCCAAAACCCCGATAGCAACGCATTCCTGCGCGCCACCACAAACGGGTTTCCGTCCCACGAGCACACCCCGTACAGTGGTCGAGTAGCGCTTACGACGGCAGGTCTCCTGGCTCACAGGTCATTGCGTTTCCCAGCCTTCCCAGTTTCCCAGTGGCTTTTTCGGGCACGCTCTCTGTTCACAGTTGCGGGGGCAGCCAAGGTGTAAAACAGCCTGAATTCAGTCAGGCTGGTCAGTCCCTGTTCCCTTTTTCATCCATGAATGGAACCATCGCTGAGATAGTAATTGCATCAGCGTTTTTTATAAGTCAAGCAACAAGAAATCATTCTGGTACTGTTAGAAATGAAACGTCACATCAAGCTGGCTGCCGTCGATCACGAGACAATTTGCCGCAGCTAATGACTACTAATACTAAAACAACCCGGTTTCCCTAAATTTACAGAGGCAAATGGATGCGCTTTGCGCAAAACCAGAGGCTCGGCCCTTCAAACCGCGACTTGACAAAACATGTCTCTGTTTGCGTATTAGTTGCGAATCTTAACCCTTGGGAAGGCGTCCTCGTGATCGAATATGTAATATCGCTCTATGATAAAGGCGGCCCCGTAATCGCTATTCTGGCTGTTCTTTCCGTGGTGGCATTGTCAGTAGCCCTGCAAAAGCTCTGGCTCTTTACATCAACGGGCTTGGGTCGACATGAAAAAATCCGGGAAGCCATGCTGCTCTGGAAACGCAATCAAGGACTGCAGGCGATCGAGCTCCTTCAGGCACAAAAGAGCCCGACCGCAATGACCGTGCGCCATACGTTGCAAGGTCTCTATTATTCGCCAGATCGGCAGGCACTTGTCCGAGAGGATATTGATCGCGTCGCCGGGGAGGAACTTGCCAAGGCACGCAAGGGAATTCGATTGCTGGAAACAATCGCCCAGATCGCGCCTCTGCTGGGCCTGTTCGGGACAATTCTCGGAATGATCGAAGCTTTTCAGGCCCTGCAATCCGCAGGTGCAAATGTTGACCCTTCGGCGCTAGCCGGGGGAATATGGGTCGCGCTGCTGACAACGGCGGCGGGCCTCGCCCTCGCGATCCCGGCTTCCATGGTGGCAACCTGGTTTGATACTTTGGTCGATGCAGAGCAGCAGGCAATTGAAAGCATGGTCACATCCCTCCTGACTGGTGAAATTACCGCCGTTTCTCTTAACCAATCTACCTCCGGCCTTTCTGCGACGCTCACCGCTGATCATGCGAATTCGTAACGGCAAGAAGCGCAAAAACCTAATCGGTCTTACATCGCTTATCGATGTAATATTCCTGTTACTTCTGTTTTTCATGCTGTCGTCGACCTTCACAAAATTTACCGAGTTCACACTCTCCGCCGCAACGGCTGGTCCTGCCCAGGAGAAAACAGAAAAGCCCATCATAATTTTCGCCCATCTTGACGGGCGGTTTGAAATTGAGGGGATTTCGATAAGCGCAAGCGCGCTGAAAAACCGCGTGCAAGAGCAAACCGAGGAAGGTCGCACCAGCGCCGTCCTTGCTCCGGATAAAAAAATGCCGACGCAACAGCTTGTTACGATTCTGGAAACCCTTGAGCAAACAGATTTGCAATCTGTTTCTTTGGCGCGCTGACATGAAAATAACCACGCCCAAAGAAAAGCGCGCCCTGCCCGAGAATACGATTGCGCTCATCAATGTTGTCTTTCTAATGCTGATCTTTTTCCTGATCGTCGGGACGGTCGCCGCCCCTCTTTCCAAAGATCTTCAGCCCGCCTGGACGAGCCAGCGCCCTCTGGTCCCCCCACATCCACAGGTGATAGAAATCAACGCGATCGGGGAGATTTCCTATCAGGGAAAGACCGTCGCATTAGACCGTCTTGGTTCGACTGCCCGTCAGATTTTGACAAAAGATGGCGACGAAATTTTCATCAAGCTTGCGGCAGATCACGAATTGGAAGCAGGTCGCCTCATCGAAATTCTGGAGGTACTGAAAGCCGTGAAAGTCGGCAATATCCGCTTGGTGACCCTCGACAAGGTGGCGTCAAAATGACCGCCCTTTTGCTTCGCCAACCAACTTTCTTGCTGCTCTCAACCGGATTGCATGTCATTGGTATTATGGGGTTAGTTGCCTGGCAAAGCGCACCCCCGTCGCTCGCCATGCCGAAGGGCCGGATTACGCTTACGGTCGGCCAATTACCCGCGGTGAACAGCCCACCGAATACGGAGCCTGCGCCGACGTCCGAGCCTGAGGCGGCATCCCCCAAGCCTAAAGAAGTGACGGTCTTCCCGATCCAACCAAAGGTGATTGAAGCCGTTCCCACATTACCCGTAGTCCCGAATAAAAAGGTCATCCCAATAACGCCACCGAAGGAGACAGTACCCCTCCCCGTTCTAGTCAGCAAAAAGCGGGAACCTGTTAAACCGCTGCCCGTCCCGCCGCGACCGATACCCTTGAAACAGACAGTTAAAAACAAACAACCTGCCCCACAGAGTCCACAGAAGACAAAAGCTGTCCAGCCCGTTGAAATTCCACAGAAGGCGACAACAGGTGGTCAGAAAATTGCAGCAAGCCATCCCGGAGTAGCGGACGGCAGTTCGATCGGCAACAGCGAGACCAGTGCGTATCGCGATACCGTTCGGGCCGAACTTGCACGGAACAAATATTACCCCCGCGCTGCGAAGTTGCGGCGGCAGGAGGGTGTTGTTCATATTGAATTTACCCTGACATCAAATGGTGCGTTACAGAATCTTAAAATCTTCAAATCTTCAGGATCAAGGGCGCTGGATGAGGCAACCTTGAAAATGGTGCGAAAGGCGGCCCCGTTCGATCCCTTTCCATCAACCATCCCGGAGGCGGCTTTGGAATTCAAATTTCCGGTCAGGTATAATTTCGAATGACAGGGCATATGAGGAAACGGAATTACATATGGTCTTCAACGCATCTTGCGGCGAACGCAGGTCGTGTTTATGAGAACGATCATGTTCGATAATAGATTTCGGAAAAATATAACTCTTTTGATGCTCCTCACGTTCCTTGCGAACGCGGTGATGCCAGCCCTTGCCCTTGGCGCATCAAACATCGAACAAGCTACCGACAACCCCGAGCTATCGCAGTTGGAGAAGCTGGTTGGTGAGCGTTTCCTCATCTGTACCCCGGAAGGGATCAAATGGGTAACCTGGGCCGATCTTCAGGATGCCAACGTCCAGACTGACCCCGGATCGCACCCAAGATGTGCGCTCTGCGTCCTACCGACCTTTGGCACGACGGTCGGGAATATTTTATTCGACGGAACGCCGATACCAATCCTTCGCATAGCGAAGGCCGACCCTTTTATTTCCATCGCAAATGATGCTCATTTCGATCTGTTTCGCATTCGCGGTACTTTTTCTCGCGCGCCACCCCACAGCCTCTGATCACAGCAAGAATTTCAAATGACATTAAGCCCGGCCAGGCGACTGGCTGCGGCGTGTGAACTTGTGAGGCAAAATGAAAACAAGAACTTTAATGCTGGGCGTCAGTCTGGCTGCCCTAAGTGTATGGCCAATCAGCGCCGAGGAAAAAGCACCGCTCGAAAAGGAAATTACGGTCACAACGACCGATGAAAGCAGCAGTTCCATTACGGTGCCAGGAAATGAAGACGCGCGGATGATCATCAATCGAACCCCCGGCGCTGTCGATCTGGTTGAAGGGACTGAGATCGAGAGCCAGCTCAATATGAGTTACGAAGATACCCTCTCGCTGGTCCCCGGCGTCAGCGCCAAGAAGCGCTATGGCGAGGAAGTGCGCCTTTCCATCCGAGGTTCTGGCGTTTCCCGAGGGTTTCACCTTCGTGGCATCAAGCTGACGCAGGATGGCATACCATTCAATCTCGCGGATGGATCCGCGGATTTTCAGGAACTGGACCCCGAAATCACCCAGCGGATTGAAGTCTATAAAGGTGCAAATGCCCTGCAATATGGCGGGACCAGTCTCGGCGGCGCGGTTAACACCGTCACAAAAACAGGCCGCACGAATCTAGGGCTGGAATTCAACCTGATGGGCGGTTCCTACGACACCTATCGCGGCAATATTCAGGGCGGCATGGCGACTGAAAAATATGACGCATATGGGAGTGTGACGGGAACAACCAGTTCGGGGTTTCGCGATCATGAGGATCAGGAAAACCTTAAGCTGAACGGGAATGTCGGCATCAGATTGAGCGACGGTGTCGAGACGCGCTTTTACCTCAGTGCGAACAACATAAATCAGGAACTTCCCGGCAGTGTCAGCCGATATGACGCCCTGCATGATCCTGAAGCTGCAGATCCGGGCGCAATCACTGGAGACTGGCAGCGAGATATCCGTTCTGTCCGCCTTTCCAATAAGACTTCCTGGATATTCGGGGATGACGAGCAGGTCGATGTCGGCGTTTTCGTGAATTACAAGGATCTCTTCCATCCGATCACGCCCTTTGTCGGGATAATAGATCAGAAAAGTTGGGACTATGGAGCCTTCTCCGAATTTAGTGGCAGCACTGAAATCGGCGGATACAGGAACAGCTATCGCATCGGGTTAATCGGCCAGCTCGGGAATACAGACGCGGATGTCTACCAGAACATAAATGGCTCACGTGGTGCCCTCACCTCGGACATGGACCAGAGAGCCACCGATATCGTGCTTTATGGGGAGAATACGTTCTACATTTCGCCTGAAGTTTCCGTCATTACAGGGGCCCAGCTTACCAGCGCCGGTCGCAAGGTTACGGATTATACAAATCCGGCGGAAAGCGACAGCAAGACCTATAACTCCATCAATCCCAAGATTGGGGTCATGTATGAGCCCACCGAAAATCTTCAGTTTTTTGGAAATGTCAGTCACAGCAGTGAAGCGCCGACATTCTCGGAGCTCACACAGGGTGGCACTGTTGGCTTTACCCCGGTTGAAGCGCAGAAAGCCTGGACGGCGGAAATTGGTACCCGTGGCAATATCGGCATCGTCGAATGGGATGCCGCGCTCTATCGTGCCTGGTTGAAGGATGAAATGCTACAGTTCACCACTGGCCCTAGTATTCCCGCCAGCACCTTTAATGCGGATCGGACAATCCATCAGGGGGTGGAGCTTGGCTTTGACGTCAATGTGGCGAATGACCTGATGACAAAGGGGGACAGTCTCGTCTGGCGTAACAGCTATACCTATTCGGACTTTTATTTCGAAGGGGATGCCCAGTATGGCGATAACCAGATTCCCGGTATCGCGGATCATTTCTATCAGAGTGAATTAAAATATGATCACAATGGGGAATGGTTTATTGCGCCGGGAATCGAAGTTTCCG
Source organism: Sneathiella sp. HT1-7 (assembly GCF_020731145.1). GTDB lineage: Bacteria > Pseudomonadota > Alphaproteobacteria > Sneathiellales > Sneathiellaceae > Sneathiella. Next base: position 366,633 of record NZ_JAJFZN010000004.1, read on the forward strand.
GCAGCGCCTATGTAGACTATGAAAACACGATCGAAGCCCCAGGCTATCTGCTGGTGAATTTCTCTGCCGGTTATACGGTCAGTGACAATGTGTCTCTGTTTCTGGATGCCCGGAACCTGCTGGATCGGCGATATATCTCCACCTACAGCACCATCATAAATGGTGCCGGGAATACCAACGTGTATTACCCCGGCGAAGGCCGTCGCGCGTTTATTGGCCTCAAGGCTCAACTCTAGATCAGGGAACTGCCGCCCCACCTCCTTTTCCCGGATTTGGGGCGGTCGCTTTATCAAAATGAAATTTCGAAATTTACTCGCGAAAAAGAACCTGTCCCTGCACCGCCTTCTGACATGGGTTGGCGGTATAGCCCTTCTCCTGTTTGTAGTCTCGGCCTTTATGCATCCTCTAATGATCTGGACAGGCCCGAGGGCCGCATCCTTTTTCCCGCCACAGGTCAAAATAAAGAGCTCCGTGGTTGAATCCATCCCCATAATCCTTAGCCAAAACAAGATCGATAACGCTGCAATCGTCAAGATTGTACAGGGAGAACCAGGCCCTCTCCTGCAGGTCTCGGCTGAAATATCCGGACCAAAGCGATATTTTAACCCGGTAACGAAAACAGAGCTGCCTGACTATGATCAAACACAGGCGATCTGGCTGGCCCGGTACTATTCCGGCCTATCAGATACGACGATAACTAATATTACACTCCAGACTGAATTCAACACCGATTATCCCTCGGTCAACCGTCTGTTACCAGTCTATAAAATCGAGTTCGATACCCCGGACAACAAAGCCTTGTTTGTCCATACCGAAACCGGGGCCATGGGTAGTATAACCAACAACTGGAAATCGGCACTCCAGTCGGGCTTTCAACTTCTGCACACATGGAACTGGCTTGAAAATGTCGAGACATTGCGTCTTATCGCCATGGGTATAATGCTGCTTTCAATACTTGGCCTTGTGATTAGTGGCACGGGATTGGTGTTTCTTTTAAAACGCCGAAAAATCCCACAGAAATCCCGTAGGTTTCACCGGTATATAGCCTATGCAATCTTGCTTCCCCTGCTCGCCTCCTGCCTGAGTGGCAGCCTGCATCTTTTCTGGTCATCTTTCGAAGGCAATATTGACGACCAGCGACTCCAGAGAAACCTTGATCTTGCCCAGGCTCATTTCAATGAAAAATCGAACTGGCTCGCGCCCTACCAGGATATTTCCTTTAATGCGATGAGCCTTATTGAGGGAGCTGGCGGCGGCTATTTCTATCGATTGGGCATTCCTCCGGCGCAGGTAGATAAGGTGATTACCCGACGCCAGAAATTTGATGGTATGCCTGTTGAAAAATCCGCCCTCTACATCGCGCTCAACAATCAAACGGAGGCACCGCTTACCGACCGTAATATGTCTATTCACTACGCGCGGAAACTTCTGAAAAAAGATATCCAAACCTCAGCTAGTGCCTCACTCATCACCCGTTTCGGGCCGGAGTACGATTTTCGGAACAAACGTTTACCAGTTTGGAAAATCATCTTCGCCGACGCTCCATCCGATATTCTTTATATCGACCCTATATCCGGCATCCTCGTTGATCGCATGACATCACCAGATCTCTTTGAACGATATGTCTTTTCCTGGGCCCATAAATGGGACTTCCTGGTCCCTGTCTCTGGCAGACCCGGACGCGATGCATTGGTTATGCTGTTCCTCACATCACTTCTTGTGTTGGCTGGATTGGGTATTTATATGCGGACTAAATCAACCAAAACAAAAAATGGCTCACCGAATGAACGGTAAGCCATTGAAATAATTGGCGACCCCGGCACGATCCGAACGTGCGACCTATTGATTAGAAGTCTATAGGACCTACATTCTTCAAATTTCTACAGACTTCTTTTCAGTTACATTTATTGTTTAAATATAAAATCTTAATAGAATTATAGAACAAAAACTTTCACCTCTCTTCTTTCATTTTCTACGAATTTCGCTTACCCTAAGCTTACCTATAGTAATTCGAGATAATATGGCTAAGATCCGGCTGACAAAAAATTTAGTCGACAGGCTTCAAGCAGAAGATGCAGAATGTATTTTCTGGGATGAAACATTGCCGGGTTTTGGCATCAGAGTGAAGCCCTCTGGCGTAAAGAGTTATGTTGTCCAATATCGCAACCGTCAAACAGGCCGATCAAGACGGAAGACTCTAGGCAAACACGGTCCTCATATGTCATTGCATCAGGCCCGTGAACTTGCACAAGGTTACTTATCCGATGTAGTTCGAGGCAGAGACCCTGTCGCAGAGTTCAATGCAATACGTTCATCACCCTCCGTTCGGGAACTTGCAGATAATTATATGAAGCTACACGCCATCCCTAAAAAACGCCCTAAGAGTGCTGCAACCGATCAACGAATGTTAGATAGATTTATCCTACCAAACCTTGGTGGCCATAAGGTATTCGAGATTGGGTATAACGATATACAGACGCTCCATAATTCTCTTAAGTCGACACCATTTCAAGCCAATAGAGTACTCTCACTTCTTTCAAAAATGTTCGAACTATCTATTAAGTGGCGATGGCGGCGTGATAACCCTGCCAAGGGTGTTGAAAAGTTTCATGAGGAGAAAAGACATCGTTGGCTTGCTGACGAAGAACTCAAGAGACTGACAAAAGCGCTAGATGAACATCCAAATCAAATAGCGGCCAATGCCATCCGACTTCAACTTTTGACTGGCGCAAGAATTGGCGAAGTTTTATCGGCAAAATGGGCTGATTTTAATCTTGAACGTGGCGTCTGGATCAAACCCTCCCATCATACCAAGCAGAAGAGAACAGAGCACCTGCCTCTCTCAGGAGCAGCCAAAGAATTACTAATCGTTCATCAAAAATCAATTGGCAGTGATTCAGTTTATATATTTCCCGGGCGACAACCCAACAAGCCAACTGTAGATTTAAAAAGATTCTGGCGCTCAATAGTAACAACTGCGGAAATTGACAACTACCGCATTCATGACAACCGTCATACCCATGCTTCGCAACTCGTTTCAAGTGGCCTGAGCCTCGCGATAGTGGGGCGCTTACTCGGTCACACTAGCCCAATGACTACTCAACGTTACGCTCACCTTGCTGATGATCCGCTTCGGGAAGCGGCAGAAATCATGGCGAAAAAGATGAATTAATTTCATAATTAGCGAGCACACTCGTTAAATATTAATCAAGAATCCTTTGCATTCAAAAAGATTATAATATTTGAAATAAGTTACGCTATAACCAATTATCTTTTACTTGGCCCAGCAACAATTCCCTGATCATGAAGAGTTCCGATCTGGTTAGACGAAAGGGCTAACACTTCCGCTAATACTTCATCCGTATTCTCGCCAATCAAAGGCGCTCTTGAAGGGGCTACCCGTTCGCTAAAGGAGAAAGTACCAGCTGCCCCGGGAGTCGGATAGGTGCTGCCACTAGGATGAAACACTTCGGAGAAAATTGGATTTCCACTTACGAACCCCTGCTCCGTTTCGATCGCATCTGACAGTGTTTTATATGCAGACCAGCATACAGCAGTTTTGCCAAATAGAACTTCCAGCTCCTTATAGGTTCTTGCACAAACTTCCGCTTGGATAACCTCACACAGACGAGCTCTGTGTTTGTATCGCTCGCCTTCATGCAAGAAGGATACACCTAGCTCACTTTCAAGGGACGTTACTACAGCTTCTATACCTAGTGAACGGACCAGCTCCATCCATTGCCGTTTGGTAATGGAAACGATGATAATGCTTTGTCCATCCCTGGTTCTAAAATCCCTCCCCAAAGAGCCATAGAGATCGTTCTGGATCCTTGGTCTGTCCCCATTTCCAATCATTGTTTCGGCAATTTGACCAACATGCCCGAGCGAGGCTGCCGCGATATCGCTCAATGGTATCTTCACTTCTTCACCTCTCCCCGTCAACTGTCGGTTCCTCTCCGCCGCCATTAGCGCAAAGGCCGCATATGATCCGGTCAGCAAATCCCAGGCAGGAAGCACATGATTGACGGGTTCGTCTGCTTCTATAGAGTTCGGGCCTGTCATAAGCGGGATTCCTGTTACCGCATTTATCGTATAATCCACGGCATTTCTGCCGTCTGCCCAGCCCATAACCCTCACCGTAATAAGGTCTTCTCTACGGGAAACCAGTTTTTCATGGGCTAAAAATCCCGTGTCTGAATAATTCGTTACAAACATTCCGGCCTGCGACCCCGGCGCAGTCACTATTTCCTGTGCCAGCTCTCTACCCGCCTCAGTGGTCAGGTTAATTGCCACGGATTTCTTACCCTTATTCAATCCTTCCCAATAGTAACTCGCGCCATTGTCAGCTACTGGCCATCTTGTATAATCCGGCCCACCACCAATCATATCAAAGCGAATGACTTCCGCCCCTAACTGCGCCAAATAGAGGCAACAAGAAGGAGCCGCTATGAAAGAGGCCCCCTCAACGACACGCATTCCTTCCAATATCTTATACATGATACAAATACATAGCCTGCCTAGTAGGAGCGCGGCATGCCTAATACATGCTCGGATAAATACGAAAGAATTAGGTTTGTTGAAATTGGTGCAATCTGATAGAGGCGCGTTTCACGAAACTTTCGCTCGATATCGTACTCCTCAGCAAATCCGAACCCACCATGAGTTTGTAGGCATGCCTCTGCTGCTGCCCAAGACGCCTCAGCTGCAAGCAGCTTCGCGGTGTTCGCTTCCTCACCGCATTTCTCTTTAGCATCAAAAAGAGACGCGGCACGTTGTACCAGAAGCTCAGCAGCTTTCATCTGAGCATATGCTTTTGCTATTGGAAATTGAATGCCTTGATTTTGACCGATAGGTCTACCAAATACTACCCGTTCTCTGGCATAGGCCGTTGCTTTTTGAATAAACCATTTTGCATCACCGATGCACTCAGAAGCGATGAGAATACGTTCCGCATTCATGCCTGACAAAATATATTCGAAACCTTTGCCTTCCTCGCCTATTAAATTGGCTTTTGGGATAGGCACGTTGTCAAAAAACACTTCTGTAGTTGAGTGATTGATCATTGTTGGCAGCGGCCTAATAGTCATACCATTTTTCAGGGCCTCCTTCATATCGACAAGGAAAACTGACAATCCCTCTTTCCGCTGCAGAACGTTCTCTTTTGGTGTCGTCCTGGCAAGCAACAACATCAAGTCTGAATACTCTGCACGCGAGGTCCAAACTTTTTGTCCCGAAACAATATATTGACCGTTCTCGTATCTCGCGAAAGTCCTAATATCAGTGGTATCAGTTCCACTCGTAGGCTCCGTTACTCCGAATGCCTGCAATCGTAATTTTCCAGAAGAAATACCGGGTAGATAGGCTCTCTTCTGTTCTTCACTGCCATGCCGAAGCAGAGCGCCCATAATATACATTTGAGCGTGACAAGCTCCTGCATTACATCCCGCACGTTGAATTTCTTCTAAAACAGCTATTGCCGCAACCAGAGGAAGTCCTGCCCCACCATATTCTTCTGGAATAAGGATGGATAAGTATCCAGCCTCATTCAAAGTTTCGACGAATTCCGTTGGATACTTGTTGGTTCGATCAAGCTCGCGCCAATATTCGCCCGGAAATTCTTCACATAATTTTGGGATAGCTTTTCGTATTTCTGCGATTTCGTCGCAAAATGTCTCAGCGTCGGTTTTCATGAATCCGATTCCTGTGTCAAAATAGTAATTTTGGTAAAGTTGTCGCTATGTTAGACTTTTAGCAGCTAAAGTTACTAAACAGCCATCAACACAGACTTCGTTTCGGTATAAAGATCCAATACTGCTCTGCCCATTTCGCGTCCGAAACCGGAGAGTTTATTGCCCCCAAACGGCAAATTTGGATCAAGCAAGTTATGGCAATTAACCCATACTGTTCCAGCCTGTAGATCGGGAATAACGCGATGGATTTTTTTATGGTCGTTGGACCATATGCTTGATGCTAATCCATAGGGTGAATCGTTTGCCAGAGATACCGCCTCCTCAACCTCATCAAATGGCATCGCGACGAGAACGGGGCCAAAGATTTCTTCTTGAACAACGTCACTTGCTTGGGGCATGCCAGTCAAAATTGTTGGTTGCAGGAAATATCCCGGAGAGTCTGGGCACGAGCCACCAGTCAGCACAGCCGCACCTTGCTTTTTACCTTTCTCAATATAATTGCAAACGGACTGTCGTTGCCGTTGAGAAACGAGTGGGCCCATTTGCGTTGTGGGATCCAGCCCAGGACCGATCTTCATATTGGCCGCACGCGCAGCCACACCTTCAATAACCTGATCAAAAACAGAGCGTTGGACATATAATCGAGAACCTGCTGTGCATGCTTGCCCCTGGTTAAAGAAAATTGCCGAAGTGGCCCCAGCGATTGCCGCATCAAGATCAGCATCATCAAAAACGAGCACTGGTGACTTGCCACCAAGCTCCAGCGATACCCGCGTGATGTTTTTCATTGCCGCAATGCCAACCGCCCTGCCGACCTCTGTCGAACCGGTGAATGCAATCTTATCGATGTCAGGATGCGAAGAGATGGCCGCCCCTACCACTGATCCGCTTCCTGTAATGATATTGACGACACCCTCAGGAAAGCCTGCTTCCAATATTAATTCCCCTAAACGAAGTGCTGTTAGAGGTGTTTCGCTAGCTGGTTTAAGAACTATCGTACATCCAGTTGCGAGTGCTGGTCCGATTTTCCAAACAGCCATGTTAAGTGGAAAATTCCATGGAATAATTGCACCAACTACCCCTACTGGTTCCTGCGCAGTATAAGCAAAATAGCCGCCTCCATCTCGTGGACGCGGAAAAGAAACATCAACAGTCCTGCCTTCCATTTTCGTTGCCCAGCCAGCAATGTAACGTAAATAGTCAATTGAACTACGAACATCTACTCGATTGGCCATCATCACTGGTTTTCCGTTATCAAGAGATTCCAACTCAGCAAACTCATCGATGTTGGATTCTAACAGATCCGCTAGTTTCAGCAGTGCTCGCTGTCGGTGCGACGGCCGCATCTGAGACCACTTCGGATTTCTAAACGCCATCCTCGCCGCAGCGACTGCCTTGTCGACATCTTCCATATTAGCACTAGGTACATAGGTAAATGCTTCAGCCGTCGCAGGATTAATAACGTCCTGTGTATTACCAGAGACAGACGTCACCCACTCTCCACCAATAAGCATTGTGCCCGCCATTCTTTTGATGGTCGTAACGGTTGCCTCAGAAATGCCCTCAAACGGTTTCATATTGTTAAATCTCCTTCAATTTCGCACTTAGAACGACTTTTGCGTCCAGCAATTCGGTAATTTCATTTTGAGAGAATCCCCATTTCTCAAGCACGGGTACTGTGTGCTCGCCAGGAAGTGGTGGCGCTGAATTTATTTTGGGTTCTGTCATGCTGAATCGAGGAGCCGGGGCAGGCTGTACTACTCCCTCATGATTTATGAACGTCTTGCGTTCTCTCATGTGGCGATGTTGAGTAGACTCTTCGATTGACAACACGGGAGCATAACAAGCATCACTGCTTCCAAATATCGCAGTCCATTCATCCTGTGTTTTTGAAATAATTTTCTTCTCGATCATCTCTTTTAAAGTTGGCCAATTGTCACGATCCCATTGGTCTGGAATATTCTCAATTTCCAGTTCCAGACGTTTGATCAGTTCGCCAAAAAAGCGCCCTTCGATCGCACCAATTGAAACATATTTGTGATCTGAAGTTTCATAGACTTCATAGAATGGCGCTCCGGTATCTATCGCGTTTGTCCCACGCTCATCTTGCCAGTTCCCCTCTGCGCGCATACCAAAGATTCCGGCCATCAAAGACAGCGCGCCATCAATCATTGCCGCATCAACTACCTGACCCACACCGGTTTGCTTCGATGATAGAATGGCGGAAACTACGCCGAAAGCCAGATACATGCCGCCGCCACCGAAATCGCCAATCAGATTTATCGGAGGGACTGGCTTCTCACCCCTTCGACCGATTGCATTTAACACACCAGCCAAAGCAATATAATTAGCATCATGACCCGCAACTTGCGCCATGGGGCCAGTTTGTCCCCAACCGGTAACACGCCCGTAAACTAGCTGAGGGTTCAATTTCAGACAAACCTCGGGACCCAAACCAAGTCTTTCTGTCACGCCCGGTCTGAAGCCTTCTATTAGTGCATCTGCCTGGGCAACAAGACGCAAAACCGCGGCAACCCCTGTCGGTGCTTTAAGATCAACGGCAACTGACTGTTTTCCGCGGTTCAGTACTTCAAACTTGGGTTCCCCATTGAGTCCTATGTCTGCAGAAGAGGCACGGTCTATTCTAAGAACTTCTGCTCCCATATCGGCCAACATCATGCCACAAAAAGGGGCAGGCCCAATTCCTGCCAACTCAACTATCTTTAATCCGTCTAACGGGCCCATAACTCACACTCCTTCTTCACTGATCAATGCATTACTGTCCCGCCATCTACGGCAATATCTTGACCTGTAATGAATTTACTCGCATCGGAAAGAAGCCAATGAGCGGTGCCTACCAAGTCCGAAGGGCTTAGGTTATTGGGAATCGATTGCATTTGACTAATAGTCTTTAGTGCCACATCCAGCTTACCGGCGAAAAACTCATTTGTTCCCTCGGTTAGGACTGCTGAGGGTGAAATCGAATTAACACGAATTAGATAACGACCTAACTCTCTGGCTAATCCGCGAGTCAATCCACCAACTGCGGCTTTTGATGTTGTATAATGAAGAACGTATGGCGTTCCATATGATGCGGCAAGAGAAGTAATATTGATAATGCTTCCGCCCCCAACTTTTCGCATTTCAGGAACGACGCCCTTACAGCAATTCCAAATACCCTTTACGTTTACAGCCATTGCTGCATCCCAATCAGACTCACTCAGGGTATCAAATCTTCCGCCTTGCAATGTGCCATACAATGCAGCATTGTTTATTAGCCCATCAATTTGGCCAAACTCCTGAATGGACACCTCAATCATTTCATTGACTGAATTGATATCGGTAACGTCCAAATTAACTGAAATAGCAGTTCCGCCAGCTTGTTTTGTGAGTTCTACAGTCTCATCACAATCGTTAATGTCGGCGACTACAATCTTGGCTCCAGCCTGCCCCAAATACCTCGCATATTCCTGACCTATACCGCGAGCCGCCCCCGTAACAATGATGACTTTATTTGACATGTCCATTTGAAACAATTCCTCTAATTTACTTACTAGTTACTTCAATAACCATTTGGTCACACATACGTCGTTAAAAAACCTGCCAAAAAATGACAGATTTTTAAGTGCTACTTTCGGCTCTTTACACCATCAACTAGAATATCGGCCATTAGCTCAGCAAGCTCCGACGAATTGAATTTTCCGTCTTCCCTAAACCAACTCGGTATCCAGTTAATTGAACCCATAAGAGCAAGTACAATGAGACTCGTGTCCGCCTTAGCGATACTTCCATCAGACATGCCCTCTTTCAGCATGTCTTTCAGAGCCCCATCTATTTCATCACGGCCCTTTACGACATCATCCCGCTGGTGCGGTAGCAATGCTCCTATTTCAATCATTGCACCGCCTGCCAAATTGCTATCAAGATAATCTCGAATAAACTTTGCGACAAAGAACCGAAGCCTCACAACTGCCTGCCCAGGCTGTTTTTTTGTTTCCTTAAGGGCGTTCTTTGCAAGTATTTCAGCGTGTTTGAAACATTCATACAGCACTTCATCTTTGCTCTTCACATATCGATACAGTGCAGCCTTAGAGACACCCAGAGATGCAGCGATGTCATCCATAGATGTTGCGTGATAACCTCGTCTACGAAACTCTTGAGCCGCTTGTTTTACCAAAGCCTCTCGTTTCTTTTCTCGAACCTGTGCTTGACTAGGTACCGTATTTCCCCAAGTCGTCATAAAACTCAGTCCTTTTTATTGGTAGGTGAATTGCCTAATTTCCGCGATACTTATTAAAAGCAGCGGATTTTTAGGCATTAATGCCCTTCATGCCCTCATCCGTATATCGGTTTCCACTTATCGCTTCCTTATTAAACACCTTATCAAGCGTTGCTAGATCACTTGGGCTTAGATTCACATTTACTGAACCGGCATTTTCATCAAGATATTTAATACGCCGCGTACCAGGAATAGGAATAATGTCGGGACCTTGCGAAAGCAACCAGGCAAGAGCAACCTGACCTGTCGTACAGTCATGTATATTCGCAATTTCTTCCACCGCGTTTAACAAAGTCACATTATGGGATAGATTTTCATCTTGAAACCTTGGATTTGAAGCACGGAAATCACCTTCTGCGAGATCGTTTTTACTTGTAAGTTTACCAGTTAGGAAACCACGCCCTAATGGGCTGTAGGCTACAAACGCTGTATTTTGCTCTCGACAAACATCCAAAATAAGATTTTCCGGTTCGCGGCTCCACAAGGAATACTCCGTTTGAAGCGCAGCTACCGGCAAGACAGTATGGGCTCGACGTAGAGTCTTCTCTGAGACTTCGCAAAGTCCATAACTCGTTATTTTTCCTTCAGCCATAAGATCCGCCAAAGCTCCTACAGATTCCTCAATCTGCACCTCTGGATTCAATCTATGCAGATAGAATAGATCAATAAAATCCGTTCCGAGGCGTTTTAATGAGGCCTCACACGCTGATTTTATATAGTCTGGACTGGAATCTATCCTTCTTTCATATTTTCCTTTCTGCCGAACAATGCCGCATTTTGTTGCAAGTACTATTTTGTCTCTCTTCCCTTGCGCAAAACGCCCTAAAAGTTCCTCATTGTGTCCAACGCCATAAGTATCAGCACTGTCATATAGTGTAATTCCAATATCGAAAGCATGTTCAAGAGTATTCAACGACTGTTCATCATCTGCAGGCCCATAGAATTCGGACATTCCCATACAACCCAAACCAAGCGCAGATATCTCGATATTACTGTTTCCAAGTATTCTCTTTTTCATAATATTCTCCAAAAAAATATCAAATTTCTACATTTTCCAGTTTGGGGCTTTGTGCCAGCTGTTTCCTGAGCTCTGTTTTTAGTATCTTTCCATAGTTACTCTTGGGAAGCTGATCGACGAGGAAGTATTCTTTCGGCCGTTTGAATCTCGCTATATTGCTCAGACACAAGGCATCCAACTCCTCAGCCCTTATCGTTTCGCCTTCTCTTGGAACTACAAACGCAACAACCTCTTCACCCCAGTCAGAATGTTCTCGACCAACCACCGAGACCTCATCAATTCTCTGGTCAGTCATCAAAACTTCTTCGATTTCTCTTGGATAAATATTAGAGCCACCACTGATGATCATGTCCTTAGACCGGTCCTTCAAGGTGATAAACCCCTCTTCATCAGCAAAACCAATATCTCCAGTGTGCAACCAACCACTTCTTAGGGCCCGCGCTGACGCCTCTGGATCATTCCAGTACCCCAACATAGTAACATCGCTACGGAAAAGAATTTCACCCAATTCGCCTACTGCTACGTTCTCATCATCCTGATTAACCACACGCACCTCTACACCAGTGCGCGGGATTCCAGTGCTCGCGAGCCTTTGTTCGTAGCGCGGGTGGGAGCTATCCGCGTGCATTTCCTTGCTCAGACCAACGCCGGTCATTGGAGACTCTCCCTGACCGAATATCTGGTAAAACCGCGGGCCAAACACCGATATTGAGCGCTTGATATCCTCTAGGTACATTGGCGCTCCGCCATAATAAATTGTCTTAATGTTTTCTGCTTTGGCTTTGGATGCTCGAGGGTGATTTGTCATCCGGGTCAACATTGTCGGAGCCGCGAAGAACGTCATATTTTCATATATTTCCAGAAGGTCAAATATTTCGTCAACGTCGAACCCCCTACTTTCCGGGATAATTTGATGTGATGCCTTGAAAAGATGCGGAAGCCCATACAGCCCCCCTCCATGAGATAACGGTGCAGCATGAAGGTAACAGTCATCACTACTAACTGGATCAATATCTGCATAATAACGGAGCGCCATGCCCATTAAATTGCGATGGCTTAATGTCGCTCCTTTTGGTCTTCCGGTAGTTCCGCTAGTATAGAAAATCCATGCCGGATCTTCCTCAGATACGGCAACAATATCAATCCCTTCATTTCTAACAAGCGCCTCATAATATTTGTCATCAACACTGATTATAAATCCCAAATTTTCGGTTCCGTAATCTGACTTTGCAATTCCCTCCGCGAGGTCGTCCGTCACAAAGCAAACTTTAGCAGCGGCGTTATTAAGAATGAATGCGAACTCTTTCGGGTGAAGCTTTGAATTCATCGGAACAGCACAAAGACCCGCATGCCAACATGCGACAAGGATCTCAAGATACTGCGGTGCATTCGTCATCGCCAAGCCCACACGGTCGCCCTTCTGCAGATTCAACTTTCCACGAAGTGCCCCTGCCAACCCGGCAACCCGAGCCGAGAATTGTTCGTATGTGCAAAAAAGTGAGGTTCCAATTGAAACTGCCGGTTTTTCTCCATGCACTTTCACAAGCTGAGGCAAAAAGCCAGATATGTTCATTTTATAGCTCTCCATTTCATTTACTCTATTTATAGAGCACCAATCTATATGTGAATTTTTACTACTATTAGCTGTACATTTGGGTAGGCAGCCACAACGATATTTGGGGAAACCATATAATCAGACCCAATGTCACTAATTCCATGAGTATGAATGGCAGGATACCGCGGAATATCTTTCGGGCATCAACCGCTCCATCGGACGCGCTAATAACAGCAAACAGGTTTAGCCCAACTGGCGGAGTTATTGCTCCAATTTCTATCAGCTTCACCACAACAACACCAAACCAGATAGGATCGAGACCTAGTTCGTTGGCAACCGGATAAAGGAAGGGAACAGTCATAACCAGCATAGATATGCCATCGACAAACATACCGAGTATCACGTAAATAAGTACTGCAGCGAACAAGAACCCCCAAACCGGCAAGTCAGAACTGTTGACATATGCTGAGATTGCCCCGATAGATCCCGAGACCAGTAGCAACCTGGACAAACAGAGACCTCCAATGATGATCAGGAAAAGTACAGAGGTCATCACTACTGTTTCTTTTAGGGACTCCCAAAGACCTTTTCCTGTAAGCCGCCCTCTTACAAGCCCAATCAATAGAGCTCCACCAGCCCCCGCAGCTCCAGCAGTAGATGGGAACATCACACCGCTGTAGATACCGCCCATTACAACAGCTATCAGCAATAGAATCGCCCAAAGTCCCTTTAAGCTCGAAAGCTTTTCAATAAATGTGTATTTCTTGATCTCATGCGGCGCAATTTCAGGTTTAGCAGCAATAAACAGTTTCAAGCCCACAAAATATATTCCGACCGTCAACAAGCCAGGAATTAATCCAGCCATTAGAAGCGCGCCAACACTCTGCCCTGTGAGTAACGCATATATCACCATGGCGAGTGACGGCGGGATCAATGCGGCGAATGTGCCAGCAGCACAAATGCATCCTGCACTTACGGGAACAGAATATTTGAATCGGATCATTTCCGGCAATGCAATACGAGTAAATAATGCAGAGCTAACCACAGTCGAGCCATTGATTGCTCCAAACCCTCCAGCTGCAAGGGTTGTGGCAAAATAAAGCCCGCCACGTAAACCGCTCGTCCAACGATATGCTGCTGTATAGAGTTCCGTAGTAACACCTGTGGCCGCGGTTAGTGTCCCCATTAAAATGAACATTGGAACTACGACAAAGGCAAAATCACTTGCCACCGCATAAGGTAATGTTTGAGCAGTCGTCAGCAGGAACGGAGCACCAACCAATAACCCCATACCACCCATCGATACAACAAACATCGCTATTCCGACAGGTACTCCAAGCGCGATCGGTACAAGCAGTACGACGATAATAATTACGCCAATTAACAACGGATCCATGACTACACCTATTCCCCGACGCCCAAAGTTTCTGAAGATTGATTGGCAAAAACCGACCAAGCTAATTTGCGAATACATTCCAAGAAAATGATCGTCATAGCAGCCGTAACTGCAATTTTGATGGGCCATACCGGAAAGCGTATGGCTGCTGCTGCTAATTCTTTGTCTGCAAAGCTGTCAGCCGCTAAAATTGCGGACTGCCAAGCCAAAATAAAAAAAACTATAGAACCCAAACTATAGGTTAGGATCTGGATTAGGCGTCGAACAAATGGACCTGCATTCGATATAAATAGATCCACATTTACATGACGATTTTCTCTCATCGCCGCCGACATCGCTGCAAAAATAATTACTGGCAGTAGAACTTCAGAGAGCTCTCGAGCGAGCGGAATTGGTTTATTAAACAGGAAAGTTGTAAGGACATCAGCACTACCAAAAATTGCTAAAAATAAAGCTAAGCAACAAGAGAGCGCCAAACAAACATCCACCAGGTATCGTATTAGTACATCCAGCCTCGTTAAAGCAGAACGACTTCGAGTCACTTTTCGCGACTTCGTCAAAATACTCATTATTCCCTCCCTGAATACTTTATTACCGCGTTTCCCGCGGATTTTTAGGAACGCTCTAGAGTTAAAGCGCAAATCCAAAAAAATGGATTTGCGCTTTTCTCTTTATTTTGCTTCCGCTATTCGCTTCCGCGCCGCGTTTGCCACTTCCTTGGCAGAGTCACCATAGCCAAGCCGATCCATTTCTTCTTGCCAAACATCGATGAAATCCGGTACTTGTGCACGGAGTTCTTCTTCTTGAGTAAATTCGACTTTCTCAACTCCTGACGCCAACATTTTTTCAATCGCGGCTTCACCAGAAGCACGAACTTCAAGTCGATCACGTTCCAGCGCTTCAGCACCCACCTCAACAAATAGTTCTTTTACATTTTCAGGCCAGCTTTTCCACTGATCCGCGTTTGCATAAATCGGCCATGCAGTGATCGCACCAAAGTTTGCTGTAATGAGATACTTCGACACTTCATGAAGTTTATACGCATAAGAAAAATCGTCAGGTAGGTATGAGCAGTCTATTGCCCCCCGATGCAATCCTTCATAAATTTCAGGAGCCAAGACAGTAACGCTAACGGCCCCAAGTGCATCCCACATTTGCGGCACATACTCACCGTAGCTACGCATTTTCGCACCCTTGAAATCTTCTAGAGTTCTAATCTCCTTGTTGCACAGCAAATGATATGTCGGCAAGCTGGACCACATTACCGGTACAACGTTATTGCGTGCATGCTCCTCTTTTACACCATCGAGCTCAAGAATATCTTCCGCGGCAAGCAAAGCTGATGCGTTTGTAGGAAATGCCATCGGTAATTGAGTGATATTAACCAGGGGCAGCTTCGACGCATAGTATCCAGGCGAAGGTGATGCTAAATTAACCGCACCGCTACTCACCAGTTCTAAAAGTTCTGTCGACTTGCCGAGAGATTGGGACCAAAAAAACTCTATATCAATTTTTCCGCCACTGCGCCTCTTAAGCTCATCTCCCCACCATTGAAAAATCTTAGCTTGGGGAATATTGTTGGATATATACAAAGCAAAACGTAGTTTCAGCTCTGGATACTCCTCTGCAGTTGCTTTGATTGGCGACAATGTGACACCAAACACTGATGCAGCAACGCACAAACTTGCTAGTAATTTTTTCATTTTTTCTCTCCCTTTTTCATTAACTTACTCCCTTATTAACTGGATTACGCAATAGCTTTCATAGTCGCAATCCAGCACAAACAACCTTACTAGGCATCCTTGCGCCCAAGTATTGTGACACAGGCGACAGCCTCTTCACATCTGTAGAAACCACCACCATTTTCAGCGATCGCAAAACGTGCATTTTCCACCTGACGGCCATTGGCTTCATGCCTTAGCTGCGTAACCATCTCGTGTATTTGGCCAATGCCGGTAGCGCCGATCGGATGCCCTTTACATTCAAGTCCCCCGGACGGGTTAATAGGAATTCGGCCGCCAATCGTGGTTTCGCCTTTTTCAGCAATCCAACCGCCTTGTCCATATTCGCAAAACCCCAGGTTTTCAGATTGCTGAACTTCAGCAAATGCACTTGCGTCATGCACTTCGGCGAATGACATATCACTTGGACCTAGGCCAGCAGCTTCGTATGCTCTATCCGCTGCAAGTTTGCATATTTGTTGGTCCAAACGCTCTGGTTCTCGGTTCGTTCCGCCACCTACGATGGATGCTTTAATAACAATCGCCCTCTCAATGTCCACGCCTGCTTTGCGCAGTTTCTCCAACCCCGCCTCGTTACACACAACTGCCGCAGCGGCCCCATCACTGATCGGCGCGCACATGGCAATAGTAAGTGGCCAAGATATCATTCGGGAACCAAGCACCTCTTTGACTGACATCTCATTCTGATATTGAGCCAATGGGTTATAGGATGAATGCTTGTGGTTCTTTGAAGCAATAATAGCCAAATGTTTTTCCGTTGTTCCATAGGTATTCATATGGAACTTAGCCAAGTTGGAATAGACGTCCATGAAAAGACTGCGCTGATTAGCACGTTCGGCTCGATCTTCAGGTGGTTTGACATTTTCCCCTAAGTATTCAAGTGTTGCTGCTGTTTGCTCAGCCGTTGTGACATCCCAAGCGCCGTCAAATACTGCAAAACCTTTTGATTTATCTTCAAAACACATCTTTTCTGCACCAACCGCCAGTGCAATGTCATTCAAGCCTGCTTTTACATTTGCAAATGCCAGGTGAAAGGCTGTGCTGGAACTTGCGCATGCATTTTCAACATTTGTAATTGGCGTATACTCAAATCCCATATCACGAAGGGCTATCTGGCCGGGCACCATATGCTGCCCTTCCAAGAATGACTGGCCCGCATTGCCAAAAAATGCAGCACCAATTTCCTCCTGTTTGATCCCTGCATCATTTAGTGCTCGTGTCACCGCTTCAGCAGTCATCGATTTAATGGTTTGATCAAAAAACCTGCCAAAACGAGTCATCCCGATGCCAATTACATAAACATTTTCCATGCTTTTTCCTTTTGCCTATCTACTTGGTCACTGATTGTGACTGCTCGGTCACATATATATCCAAATGGTTTGTGCTCGGTCAACCAGATTTTCTAAAATCTAACCAGATTATTTATAACTTATTGTTTTATATAGAATTTATGAGATACAAATATTCTAGATGTCACTAATTAATGAATCAATCATCATTGAAGAGGATGAAAATTTGCGCCCTAAATCTACTTTTATTGACGGCGAGAAGAATATATTTTCTATCAAAAGAAATTTATTTCTCTGATAAATATGCTCCATGAGTTTTATTAAATTTCTCCAATTGAGTACAACTTTATATTGAATTTGGTAAATAAATTTCGCAGTGTATAGTTGAATTGAAGGCCCCTACTTTAAAAACTATTAAGGAACTAATAGTAACAGAATGGTTGAAATACCAGATGAACTTCGTAGAGCGCACGAAGACGGAGAGGTCGTCTTCTTTTGCGGCGCTGGTGTCTCGGTACCGGCAGGGTTAAAGTCATTTAAGGGACTGACAGAAGCAGTATTAATGGAGCTTTTTGGCTCAAAATATTCCTGCAAACCAGAAACCCCAGAAGCGGCAGCCTGGTTAGCGTTTGATGAAGCACGATATGATGAAGCTTTAAATATACTTGAACATCCACGCGCAGGAATTAAACCAAAAGACGTTCGCAAAATTGTAAAAACGGAGCTCGAAAAAAAGCCGCGAACATTGGAAAACCATCTTATAACTGCGCGACTTGCCGATCTAGATAAACGTAGCGGTCGCCTCGTTACCACTAATTTTGACCACAATTTTTCAAAAGCCGTTGAACATTTGCAGCGAGAAGGAAAATCGAAATATATTGTAAAGCCCCCTTGTTATGTACCATTATTTGATAGAGTTTCAGGAACGGGCGGTTTCATGTTGAGGGCTTGATGAGGTCTGACATGATTGTACTGCCTGCGCCATTTGTTGATAACAGTTTTGGCCTGATCAATAGTTAAGAACCACTCAGCATTGAGCACTTCTCTGCGGAGCGTTCCATTGAAGCGTTCGTTGTAGCCATTCTCCCAAGGACTGCCCGGATAGATACGGATTGGTTTAATTCCCACTTTGGTGAGCCATGTCTGAAATGCCTTTGCAACGAACTCCGGTCCATTGTCGGAGCGGAGGAACTCCGGCTTTCCATGAGTGAGAAAAATCGGGTACAGGGCATCGAGTACATCCAGGTTCCCCATTCGGGGCTTCACGGCAACACAAAGAGCCTCCCGAGTATATTCATCCAGCACCGTCAGCATCTTGTAAGGCCGACCATTGCTAAGCTTGTCATGGACGAAGTCAATACTCCAGATATGGTTGGGGTATCTGGGGCGTAACCGGATAATGGAACTGTCTTTATGATACAGGCGTTTGCGCTTCTTGTGGCGCTGTGGGAGTTTTCACCACTTCCGGCCACGCCGTGCCGGAAATGAGCGGCATGCATAAGATAACAACGCCACCTAAGAATATTTTATTCTTTGGTATTTCAAACATTAATTGCGATATCTCAAACGGTAACGGCCCGGCCCCAAAAGAGCGAGCGCAAAGAAACCTCCGACGATAGCAAGATGTTCCAATGCGGTGGTCAACTGCCGCTGAAAGCTAACGTCGGCGTAGTTCCAGAAATCATGGGCGAGAAGCGTTGCAACGATAGTGAAACCGCCGAGAGCCGCCGCCGCGACGGGGATCCCCCAGCCAAAGATCAGGGCAAGGCTCCCGCCGAGTTGAACCAAGATCGTAAGCCCAAGACTGATTTCCGGAAACGGCAGCCCAAGCGCCGACACTTCCGCCACACCTGCCAACCAGTCCAGCGCTTTCGTCACGCCGCTGTACTGAAATACAGCCGCCACGCAAAGCCGGGCAATCAATTGGCCCATGTCCCGCGAGACAAAAGTCATCGTACCGTCGTCTCGAGTACCGAAATATTTACCGCGACACCTGCCATTTCAATGTTATGGACTAGATAATCGGTTCCCAGAAACCCAGCCGTCATCGCCACAACGAGAAGGGCGCCGACCAGTTTCGGCGGGGCTGGCAAGGGAATATCGAACCAGCGGCATCCCGCGCCGATCAAGAATCCCATTGCAATGCCGACGATACTTTCTATCATGAAATCCCCGCCACTTTTGAGTGCGCCTCCCCCGTTGGACCGCCGCAAAGAGGCTTCGATTTCGCAGCGCGGTGAGAGGCGAACCGGTCAACGGTGATATATCCAACTGTCATGGCAATCACCAGCAAAGCACCAACAATTACTGGCGGTGCAGGCAAGGGCAATCCAGCCAGTCGGCAAACGATACCAATGGTTAATGCAACGAGTATTCCGATAGCTGCTTTCATTTGCCGTCTCCTTTTGTTAGCGCTGACGGCAGGTCATTCGGCGACGATATGCCGAGAAGATGCTGTACAACTGGGGCATTTTCATCGCCCATCAACGCTCGTACTTTTGCCTGAATTTCCTGATCTTCGCCGGTTACGCGCTCATGGTGGCGCAGATGATCAAGCCAAGAGCCTTCGAAAAAATATTCAATGAAGTGATCCGGCGCCGCCGCGTCCTGCATCAAACCCCAGTCATAGGCGCCCGAACGTTTTCGCGCTTGTCCCAAATTCTGCATCAGATCGATAAATTCACGTTGGTTGGACGGTGGGACAATATAGGTGATCATAGTGGCGACCGGCCCTCTATCCTCTACATCTGATGCCGCTACGATCGGCGCTGGCCAATGCATCGAGGGAGCAAGGTTCATCATCTCCCCCTGCCCTAGTTTAGCATTCCGTATTAGCGGAAGTAACAACAGGATACCCGCCGCTGCCGTATATAGCGCGACTGGGATACTGGTATGGCTCGCAATTTGACCCCAGATTAAACTTCCGGCCGTCATTGACCCAAAGAATACGGTGATATAGATCGACAGGCCGCGTCCGCGAACCCAACCCGGCAACGCCGTCTGTGCTGAAGCATTCAGGGTTGTCAGCACAATGATCCAGGAGAGCCCGGCCAGGAAGGACGCGGCAATCGCCACCGGTTTTACCGGCGCAGCCGCGAAGAGAAGTAGCACTAAAGTTGTGCCAAACGTGCCCGCAATTACCATCGCGTTAGGCTGTAACCGTTTGCGAAATTTTGGCAGCAATAGCGCCCCGAAAACGGCACCTGCGCCGATACAGGCGACCAGAATACCATAAAATGTCGCATCGCCGCCCAACAAGGTCTTAGCAATCAACGGCAACAACGCCCAATAGGCCGAAGCGAACAAGAAAAATGCAAAGCCGCGGAGAAGTGTCGCCCGGAGCGGCGTACTATTCGCGGCATAGCGGAGGCCAGCGCGAAGTGCATCAGTCATATGTTCGCGGGGGAGCGTCGATTTATCGTCATGAACCGGACGCCAGACCAGCAGCGCCAATACAATACCAACAAAACTGACGGCATTCACCGCAAAGGGCGCATAGAGGCCGACGGAAACGATCAGAACACCGGCGAGCGCCGGACCGATAGCTCGGCTGATATTGATCCCGAGGGAGTTAAGCGCAATGGCGGGCTGAAGCGTGTCACGTGGCACCAAGGAAGGCACGATTGCCTGCCAGGCGGGCGCCGCAAACGCTGTCCCGGTTCCCATCAGGAAGGTACAGACTACCAATATCAGAGGTGTTGCCGCACCCGTCGCCACCAGAATTGACAGGATGCCTGCGGTTAATGCCATCAGAATATTGACGATGAGCAGCAGGCGCCGCCTGTCGAAAAGATCTGAAATAGCACCCGCAAGAATGGCGAAGAGGAAAACCGGCAACGTCGTCGCGGCCTGAACCAACGAGACAAGGACCGGCGTCGGGTCCAGGGTTGCCATCAGCCAACCCGCACCTGTGTCGTGCGTCCAGGAACCAACGTTGGAGGCAATGGTCGCACACCAGAGAATTGTGAAGGCACGGGAGCGAAACGGCGCCCAGGCGCTTTGGGGTGCAGACTCAGTCATTTATTAAACCGCAAAGCACGAACATCCCAACGCCCCCCAAAATGATGTTTTGTCCTTGACCGGGATAGGAACCGCCCAGGCGATCTGGTGGTGATGGCCGTGCATCGCACAGGCAATAGCGCAAGAATCATGACAGGCGCGGTTCATTGGTAATGCTTCAAGGCTCCGGGCGTCCGTACGCATGGCAGGTGTCGGGATCTGACTGACGGGGCTCCATGACGGACTTGCAGGCGGCAGCGGCGGCGACAGCTTGGCAAATTCCGCGTTCCCGTAGACAATGCGACCGCCGACAATGGTCAGCACAGAGGTGATCTGACGGATATCCTGAGGCGGGACCGTCATGTAATCGGATGACAGAGCGGCAAGATCCGCGTACATCCCGGGCGCCAACGTACCTTTTTTATCCTGTTCACCAGAAAACCAGGCCGATCCCTTCGTCCAGATTTCCAGCGCTGCTTCTCGGCTGAGAATATTAGCCTCGTCATAAAGCGGCAATCCGCCGACGGTCTGACCTGTTGTCAGCCAATGCAGAGCAACCCATGGATCGTAGCTGGCGACCCGTGTCGCATCGGTTCCGCCGCCAACTGGCACTTCCATTTCGAGCATTTTGGCGATAGGCGGTGTAGCCTTTGCCGCCGCTGCCCCGTAGCGGTCGATAAAATACTCACCCTGAAAAGCCATGCGGTGCTGGGTCGCGATGCCGCCACCGAGGGATTTGATCCGCTCGATATTCTTCTCCGAGATCGTTTCAGCATGATCTATGATAAACCGGGTTGCAAAGGGTGTCTTACCATTTACCCGTTCGAAGACACTCAAGAACCGATCGATCGTCTCGTCATATGTCGCATGGATGCGGAACGGCCATTTATTGGTCGCGAGCAGTTCGACGATCTTTTCGAGCTCCTTTTCCATTATCGGCGCAAGATCAGGGCGCGGCTCAAGGAAATTTTCAAAATCGGCTGCGGACCAGGCGAGATTCTCCCCTGCGCCAGTCATACGCAGCATGCCATCCCCCGCCCCGGGTTCCGTCATAGCTACCCAGCGTTCATAGTCAGAAAGTTCCTGTCCGGCCTTTTGCGCAAACAAATTATAGGCGATACGGATGGTTAGCGAGTCATCGTCATGCAGCCGCTGAATAACCTCGTAGTCATCGGGGAAATTCTGCCCGCCACCGCCCGCATCGATGACACTGGTGATCCCGAGCCGGTTCAGCTCACGCATGAAATGACGCGTAGAGTTAAGCTGGTCCTCTACCGGCAGCGCTGGCCCCTGCGCGAGGGTGGAATATAGAATGAGGGCAGAGGGCTTTGCGATCAGCATACCTGTCGGCTCGCCCTGTGCGTCCTTCTCGATCAAACCTCCGGGCGGATTGGGTGAATCCTTACTAATTCCCAATACTCTAAGCGCCGCGCGATTAAGCAGCGCGCGGGCATAAAGGTGAAGAATAAAAACCGGCGTGTCCGGCGCAGCCTTGTTGATCTCCTCCAGGGTCGGCATGCGCCGTTCGGCAAACTGGAATTCCGACCAGCCGCCAACAACCCGCACCCATTGCGGCGCTGGAGTTCGCTCAGCTTGTTCTCGCAATAGCCGAAGGGCATCAGCGACCGAGGGAACATTTTCCCACCGCAACTCCATGTTATAGTTCAGCCCGCCGCGGATCAGATGCGTATGGCTGTCATTCAAGCCGGGAATGACCCGCCGCTTATTAAGATCGATGAGTTTAGTCGAACCGGTTCGGAGCTTCATAATCTCAGTGTCCGAACCCGTCGCCTGAACCAAGCCGCCCTTAATCGCGACCGCCGAGACATCCGGAGCATTGGAGCCCAGCGTTGTGATCCGGCCATTATGTAAAATCAGGTCAGCCATGTTTAGCCCTCCCTTGAAGGAAATGAGTGTAACCGAAGGGAAATGTGTTCGACGTTAAGCGGCGACCGGTTTCAGGGTTTCGCCATGCTTGACTCGCTCAGGCGCTTTATGAACCATTGTATAGGCATAATCGACGCCCATGCCGTAAGCTCCGGAATGCTCACGAACGATGTCCATTACGGCGTCGTAGGTATCCCGGTGGGCCCAGTCGCGCTGCCATTCCAATAACACCTGCTGCCAGGTCATAGGAATGATACCAACCTGAATCATGCGCTGCATGGCATAGTCATGCGCTTCCTTAGAGGTGCCGCCGGATGCATCGGCCACCATGTAAATTTCATATCCGCCGTCCAACATGGCAGACAGGGCGAAGCTGTTATTGCAGACCTCCGTCCAGAGGCCGGAAACGATGACCTTGTTCTTGCCGTTCTTCTTCAACGCATCCCGGACTTTCTGGTCGTCCCAGGAATTCATCGACGTCCGCTCCAGGATTGGGCTTTCCGGGAAGACATCGAGAAGTTCCGGGTATGTATGGCCGGAAAAGCTCTCTGTCTCGACCGTTGTAATCGTGGTCGGAATATTGAATACTTTGGCGGCCTTAGCCAGTCCAACGGTGTTATTTTTCAGGACCTGGCGGTCGATTGATTGAACCCCGAACGCCATCTGCGGCTGATGATCGATAAAAATCAGCTGGCAGTTTGTCGGGGTGAGTAGTTCCAGTTTGGATTTAGACATGTTTTTTCCTTTTCTGATGTTAGGATGTCGCAAATTCGGAACTCAAGTCGAACAAGAGAAATTCCGAGGATTTGTCATGGATCGATTTTAATGTCAGGGGCCCCTCCTCTTCATGAATACCGAGCCCATCTCCTTCGCCGTAAAAATTACCGCCAATATCCAGATATCCGCTCACGATCTGGATCCAGAGCATTCGCTTGGGCTTTATGGTGAAGGAAACCGCCTGACCTTTCATCAACAGGCTGGTATAGAGATCGACATCCTGATGGATGGTGATCGACCCGTCGCGGCCATCGCGAGAACCAATCAGCAGCAAGGTGTTTTCCCGGCGCACGAGTGGGAAGCTTTTCTGCTCGTAGCCCGGCGTCAGGCCCTTTGTATCCGGAACGACCCAAATTTGCAGGAAATGAACTGGATCGGTTTTCGAAGCATTAAACTCACTATGACGAATACCGGTTCCGGCAGTCATGCGCTGGACATCGCCGGGTTTGATGACAGAGCCGGTGCCGATGGAATCCTTATGCTCCAATCCGCCTTCCAGAATATAGGAAATGATCTCCATATCCTGATGGGCATGGGTTTCAAAACCAGCACCGGGCTTTACCCGATCCTCGTTTATCACACGCAGGGCGCCGAACCCCATATACTCCGGGTTATGATAGCTGCCGAAAGAAAAGGAATGGCGGCTATCCAGCCAGCCAAATTTAGCGCGTCCCCGGTCCTCAGATGGTAAAAGTTGCATTCAAATCTCCTCTATAGGTTCGGGCCTGTCCTCAACTTTTAACGAAAGCCAAAAGATCAGTGTTGAAGCGTTCCGGTTCCGTTTGCGCGAGCCCATGTGGAGCCCCCTCGTATATCTTCAATGCCGCCTGCGGCGCGATCTTTGCGGACAGGAGAGCTGCTCCGCCGATCGGCACGATCTGATCGTCCTCGCCATGCACAATGAGGGTCGGCACATCCATCCGTTTGAGGTCTTCGGTGTAGTCAACCTCGGAGAATTCGCGGATACAGTCATACTGTCCGATAACGCCGCCCATCATGCCTTGAAGCCAGAAGTTCTGACGCAGACCGTCAAGTGTCGTGACCCCTTCCCGATTGAAGCCATAAAAAGGCATTGTAAGATCCAGATAGAATTGCGACCGGTTATGCGCGACGCCTGCGCGGATTCCATCGAACACGTCCATGGGTAACCCGCCCGGATTGGCTGGCGTCTTTAACATGATAGGCGGAACCGCGCCGACCAGAACCGCTTTGGCAACCCGTTCCGTCCCGTGACGACCAATATAATGGGCAACTTCGCCGCCACCGGTCGAATGCCCAACAAGAATAAGATCCTTGAGGTCAAGAGCGTCAATTACCGCTGCCAGATCATCTGCGTATGTATCCATGTCGTTGCCTTGAAAAGTCTGATCAGACAGCCCATGACTCCGCCGATCGTGCGCAATTACGCGATATCCGTTCTGGGCAAAAAACAGCATCTGCGCGTCCCATGCATCGCTAGTCAGCGGCCAGCCATGGGAAAACAGTATCGGCTGTCCGCTTCCCCAATCCCGGTAGTAAATCTGTGTTCCGTCTTTCGTCGTAACTTTCGCCATCGGTTGACCTCCGTCATATCGAATTTGAGGTTTGGAATTGTTCGTTGTCTGGGTGTTAGCGCCTAAGGTCAGTCCTGGCATCGAAGCGGCTGCAATCAGACTCCCAACGCCAAGCAATATATTTCGGCGTGACGGGCTTAGATGAAACGGCAAACCTATAGATTTCATTGTGTTATTTCCTTGTTTAACGGTCATCCAGCACGTGATGTATACATTCGAGCAATAGGTCGGCGGCGACAGGCTTTGACAGATAGCATTTGATCCCTTCGGCCAGCGCGCTTCGGCGCACCGCTTCATCGACATAGGCGGTAACAAGGATTGTCGGGATTGGTCTTTCAGACGCTTTGAGTACACGAAACAATGCAATCCCGCTCATCCCCGGCATCCGCACATCGGCAATCAGACAATCGGTCAGCTTCCGACAATTCGAGGCCAGGAACCCGGCAGAACTGCTGAATACCTTCACTGTAAAGCCGAAGGACCGAACCAGACTTGCAATCGCCTCACGAGCCGCATCTTCATCATCGACAATGCTGATTAACAATTTTGGCGACATTTCATCTCGACCTTTTCCAGTGGAGGAAGGCTATTACGCTGTCATCTTTTGCGTGATGAGGAGAATAAGAAACATTGTGGGATGGGAGCAATCGTACTTTGGTATGACGCAGCTAGTGCTTTGGTATCACCAAATCCAATCTGTCGGCAAAGCGAACGAGATCGGGGAGCGATTTCGCCTTCATTTTATGCATCACCTGTGCCCGGTGCGCTTTGACAGTAACCTTGCTCAGATGAATTTCAGCCGCGATCTTCCCTTGCCAGTGCGATGACTTCTTGGAATTGGCTAGTTTCCGGCAGCCTAACTAAGTACCACATTGCAATAAACAAATATCCTTCGTTCTGTTATAATACGGGGTATTGGAACGTCAATTGGGAGTTGAGATGTCACTTATGGGCACTACTGAAGATGACGTTCGGTCCTTCCTGATATCACTCGTACCACCGGGACGGCATCAAACAAATCTGGCCGTCTTTACTGTAATAATGCTTATTTGTGTGCTGGTATTAACCCTGCCGTTTGCCCATATTTATCTGTCGCATACAGAAGTATTCGTTCCCGCATATGCTGCAGCTGTTTTTGTGAATGAGTTGATCACCACCACCCTGTTACTAGTCCTTTATTCGGTTCAACGTTCAACGGCTGTCTTGGCATTGTCCATGGGCTACCTTTTCTCCGGGCTTTTGATCATTCCCTGGGCGGTTACTTTTCCAGATGTGTTTGCTCAGCTGAGGCTACCGGATACAGGCCTGCAAAGTACGGTATGGATAGCAATATCGAGGCGCCTCGGTTTTCCGCTTTTTATACTCGCCTATTTAATGATAAGGGACGATGCACTCTCAATCCGAAAACCATTCCACCGGGTTCGCCGAGCAATAATCGGGTCAATCACAGGAATAAGCTTTCTTGTAGGCGGCATTTGCTTGATAGTTTTTACAAGCGATGATGCGTTGCCGGAAATAATGCGCGACGCGCGAAATATTTCGAGCCTTTGGCAATATGTTCCGGCAACGGCATTATTGTTGTACGCTATCTGTCTCATCACACTTTGGCGCCGCCGACGATCCCTGCTGGATCTATGGTTGATGGTTGTACTTTGCACGTTGATTTTTGAGGTTATTCTTCTGTCCTATTTGGGCGGTGGCCTTCGCCTGAGCGTGGGTTGGTGGTCCGGCAGGTTTTTCGGCTTCGTCTCCGCGACAGTTATCCTGCTTGTCCTGCTTTCGGAAACGACATTGTTGTATGCCCGCCTTGCCCGGTCCATTGCGGCGGAGCGGCGAACGCGTGAGAGCAGGTTGACCGCTATGGAAGCCTTGTCGGCGACAATTGCCCACGAGATCAACCAGCCGCTGGCAAGCATGATCACAAATGCCGATGCGGGGGTACGTTGGCTACAAAAAAGCAAACCTGATCTTGAAGAAACACGTACAGCTCTCGAGCGCATTGTCAGGGATGGCCACCGCGCCGGAAAGGTGGTTGAAAGTGTTCGGTCCATGTTCAGAAAAGGCACCCAAGAACGGGGTCCTGTAGATCTCAACGGTCTGATCGCAGAAGTTCTCCGCTGCAGTCAAAGTGAAGTGACGATCGGCCATGTTACTCTGCAAACGGAAGTTGATAAACAACTGCCTTTGGTGACCGGCAATCAGATCCAGTTGCAACAGGTGGTCTGGAATCTGATCTCCAATGCCATCGACTCCATGCGGCCTGTAACTGACAGGGCGCGTGTTCTTCGCGTTAGCTGTAAACGTCAGAATCGGGATGCCGTGTTGTTTAGCATTGAGGATACGGGCATCGGTATGACGCTTGATGACAAGAATCAAATATTCGAGCCCTTTTATACAACCAAATCTGACGGCATGGGAATGGGGCTCATGTTCTGCAGGGCGATTATTGAATCGCACGGCGGGCAACTGTGGATGAAGGAGAATATTCCACATGGTACAATATTCCTGTTCACGCTGCCGGGCGCGGATGAAATCTTGCCAGACATGAGGGCATCGACATGACGGACGAACAAACAATTGTCTTTATTATCGATGATGATATTTCCGTGCGGGAGTCGCTTACCAGTCTTATGAGGTCGGTCGGGCATGCCGCGGAATCATTTGAATCTACGCATGATTTTTTGATGAGCGAGCGGCCGGAGGGACCCGCCTGCATTGTCCTTGATGTGCGTTTACCGGGACAGAGCGGACTTGAATTTCAACGGGAAACTGCGGGTTTGGGTATTCATCTTCCGATCATTTTTATCTCCGGCCATGGCGATATACCGATGTCTGTCTCGGCAATGAAAGCAGGCGCTATCGAATTTCTTACTAAGCCGTTCCGGGACCAGGACTTGCTGGACGCCGTTCATCGCGGCATCGAGCTTGACCGCAAATGCAAAAGGGACCAGGCACGTCTCGATGGCCTGCAGCAGCGCTATCAGGGTTTGACGCCCCGTGAGCAGGAGGTTATGGCGCTAGTTGTCAATGGACAGCTCAACAAGCAGATTGCGGCTGAACTTCATCTAAGCGAGGTTACTGTCAAAGCGCACCGGGCACAGGTGATGCATAAAATGAAGGCGAAATCGCTTCCCGATCTGGTTCGCTTTGCCGACAGATTGGATTTGGTGATACCAAAGCACTAGTGCTTTCATACCAAAGTACGATTGCCCCCATCCCACAACGTTTCCTATTCTCCTCATCACGCAAAAGATGACAGCGTAATAGCCTTCCCTTACTGGAAAAGATCGAGATGAAATGTCGCCAAAATTGAACTATAGAACTCAACAGGTCGGGAACGTAACGGTATTCTACAGCAAGGTCGGTGCAACGAACGCACCTGTCCTCTTTCTGCTTCACGGCTTCTCCTCATGGAGCACATGTTCCGCGACCTAATTCCACTGCTTGCCGATCGTTATCGCGATAAATGGAAGGAAAGAAAATGGAACATACTATGAAAGCCGCCGTTCTTACCAAGTTCGGGGGGAGCGACGCGTTCGAGATGAGAAACGTCCCCGTACCTTCGGTTGGACCGCGGGAAGTGCGCGTCCGGGTTCAAGCGACAGCGGTCAATCCGCTGGACTACCAGATCAGGCGCGGAGACTATGCCGAATATGTTCCGCTCCCGGCGATCACGGGCCATGATATCTCTGGCGTCATCGAAGAAACCGGCGCCGATGTGAGCGAGTTCGCAGTGGGCGACGAAGTCTACTACACACCTCTTATCTTCGGTGCGCAAGGTTCCTACGCCGAGCAGCACGTCGCTAACGTCGATTTGATCGCGCGAAAGCCGAAGAACCTTAGCCATGAGGAGGCAGCAAGCCTTACCCTGGTTGGCGGGACTGTATGGGAAGCATTCGAAACACGTGCGCAGCTAAGAGCAGGAGAGACGATCCTGATCCATGGAGGCGCCGGTGGAGTTGGCACCATCGCGATCCAGGTTGCCTAAGCAATGGGGGCTCAAGTCTTCACTACGGCAAGCCGAAAAAATCACGATTTCGTAAAGGAGCTTGGTGCAGATTTTGCCATTGATTACCAAACGGAGGACTATGTCGAAGTGGTCAACGACCTCACGGGCGGCGCAGGAGTCGACGTGGTCTTCGATACAATTGGGGGCGATGCACTTACCAGGAGCCCATTAGCTCTTGCGCAGATGGGTCGAGTAGTGACGTTGGTAGATATCGCCCAACCCCAGAACCTCATCGAAGCCTGGGGCCGCAATGCGTCCTATCACTTCGTCTTTACACGTCAGAACCGGGGGAAACTCGATGCACTGACCCGTCTTGTGGAGCGAGGACTGGTACGGCCTGTTGTTGGCGCGACCTTCCCGCTCGCGCGTATCGGTGAAGCCCATGCGTATCTTGAGGCTGGATCGGCCAACGGCCTGCGCGGGAAAGTGGTCATCACTGTTTAGGGGTATCGTTCCAAATGACGGAGATCGCGATTTTTGTCTGGTCGCGCCCTCCTTGGCAATATCCTTATGTGATCAACAATGTAAGCAGACACTCTGCCCAGCAAAATGGAGGCCAGATTTAATCCGCATTGCTGACTTCGATAATTTGCTAGTCCTGAGTCAACCGAAGGTCTGCTTTTGGAAACTCAGGTTTTGCACAGTGAATGACAGCTTTGGGCGGGGGAGCAGACTTTTGCTGCAGGATGCTTCGATGGCTGGATTGGAGAATGTACCTTCATCGTGGTTTTTCGTAGCTACAATTTTAGTGCCGCAACTGAGCCCCCAGAGCGTTAAGTGGGTGCAGGGAAGAAAGCTTGCAGCGTCCGGTAGATGTCGCATTTCTGTTATGCTACTATCTCAGCGAGTATTTCTTTCGCAAGGTGTATTGATGGCATTTGAAGAGCTTGTTATCTGGTCAGGTCAAGATATACGGCCGGTCTGGCAAAAGGACGCGCTTCGGCGTTTAGCAAAAACCGCAGAATTGACAAACGACGATCTTTCGACACTACGAAAGGTCATTGAGAAGGAAGTTGGTCTCATCAATGAAGAACTCCCGCCTATCACTGCTTTGGCCGCCGAACACTTATCCGATCCGGCGACAGGTGCCCCTCGTACGATTCTCGGCGCGATTGGACCTGTGCGCCGGGTTGATCGGCTAGCGAGCGACCAGCCTTCGATCAAATTCGCGAAGAAAGGTATCACGCTCGTCTACGGCGCAAACGCATCTGGCAAGAGCGGTTACTGCCGAATAGCAAAACAGCTTTGCCGGTCTCAGAGTCCTCAGGAGCTCAAAGGCAATGTCTACGATGCTCCCGCTGATCCGCCGGAGGTTGATTTTGCATTCGGCATCGAAGGAGGAAAACCCGAGCGACAAGAGGCGACTTGGCGTCATGGCGATTCCTCTCCGCCGGAATTGGCACGAATATCAGTCTTCGACACAGCGACCGCCCGCGTCTATGTTGATAGAAATCGCAAGGTCGAGTTCCTTCCCTACGAACTTGACCTTCTAAACAAACTGGCTTTGGCAGCTAGGTCCCTGGACGGTGACTTTGAGGCACGGGAAAATGCGATAGATGCCGCGATCCGAACACCTCTTCCCGGCGGCTATTCGGAAGGCACTGCTGTTTCCCAAACTATTGCAAAGCTTGTACCTGAAACCGTTAAGGCTGATCTTCCCGAAGAAGCGGAGCTGCGCGCACTTGCCGAATGGAATGATGAAAAGGAAGCTACGCTTCAAAGTCTGAGCGAAGAAATTCGTGCCGATCCCAAGGCGCGATTGCGGACTCACAAATCAGCGATGCAGGAACTTGAAAACGTCAAGACCGAACTCTCAGGCCACCTCGCGCTCCTTGCCGACGATGCCATTGCCAAGATCAGAGATGCGCATACCGATATGACGACAAAGGCCGCGGCAGCCAAAGCCGCGGCACAAGGCTTGGGAAAGGGAATGCCAATTTCCGAAATCGGCTCGGAATCCTGGCAGAAGATGCTTCTTTACGCTCGTGAATTTGCTGGTGAAGTCTTTTCAGAGCACGATGACCCGAAGCTCGTCAACGGCGAAACGTGTGTTCTTTGCCAGCAGTCCTTGGAGGATAAAGCGTCGGCGCGGCTAACAAAATTCGATGAGTATATTTCAGGTCGCGCTTCCAGGGACAGCCAAGCGGCGGTGGATAGTTACGAGGCGCTTGTCGCTTCGGTAAATACCCTTCGCCTTAACACGCCGGATCAAGCCAAAGTGCTCCTTGATGTCTATGGCGGGATAAGTGATGACCGTCGGGTCCATGCCGAC
This sequence comes from Sneathiella sp. HT1-7, assembly GCF_020731145.1. Taxonomy (GTDB): domain Bacteria; phylum Pseudomonadota; class Alphaproteobacteria; order Sneathiellales; family Sneathiellaceae; genus Sneathiella. Next base: position 398,099 of record NZ_JAJFZN010000004.1, read on the forward strand.
AAAATTGCCCAAGCCTACGTTGTACTCGCTTCGCGTCTTGAGGCGGTAAAGGCGATGGTCGAAGCGGGTGCTTTCGACGATGTGGATGCTATGGAAGTCATTCAGAACGATCTCATCCATGAGATTTATATAGCGCTCGCTAAGCTTGGAGAGCAGATTGACGCTCTGGAGAACACAGGTACTGATGAAGAACGTCTTAAAGAACTCGCATCCCAAATGACGGAGCTCGAAGATACTAAAAAGCTGAGCCAAGATATTGAAATTGTGATCACTCGGCTCAAGCAGCTTGTGGAACGTCTCAAGATCAAGGAGGCGCGCAAAAAATGTGCCTCTGGTCCCATCGCGCGACAGCTAACAACCCGCCGCCGCGCACTCTTAACCGACAGTTTGAAAACGCAGCTCACGAAAGAGCTTGAGACACTCAAACTCTCGCACATTCCCATCGACCTTTCGGACCGGAGTGTTGGCCCAGATAGTGTGATCGAAGTTGGTCTTACTGCCAGTCAGCGCGTGGCGAACAACAGTGATGTGTTGAGCGAGGGCGAACAAAGGGCACTCGCACTGTCTTGTTTTCTTGCCGAACTTATCGAGGTCGGAGCGGAACATGGCATCATTGTCGATGATCCAGTCTCTTCACTTGACCATTTCCGCATGGAAGCTGTGGCAAAGCGGCTTGTGGCGGAGGCAAAGGCTGGCCGCCAAGTCGTTATCTTTACGCACAATATCATGTTTCATTACATGATAGAAAATGAGGCGCGTCGTGCTGATATTCCCAGCCACACTGAATGGATGTCAAGCCAGGATGGAACTAAATTCGGAATCATTGATGACTCAGGAAGGCCAAACCACACCAAGAAAGCAAAGACGCGTATAGGTGAACTCAATGAAGCAAAAGCCAAGTTGTTTAAAGACGGATATGATCCAGCGGTACCGGCATGTCGTGATCCGCTCACGGCTATCTATACGCTAATGCGCGAGACTTGGGAGAGGATCGTCGAAGAAATCTTGTTTAACGGCACGATTCAGCGGTTTCGCCCGGAAGTAATGACGCAAAGCCTCAAACATGCCTGTTACGTTCCAGCAGATGACTACCCGGCGATCTTTGAAGGAATGAAGCGATGCTCGCATTATTCCGGCCACGATAAGGCGGCAGATTTACCGCTAGACTTGCCGGCAAAGGAAGATATTGAAGCGGACCTGCAGGCCCTAGTCGATTTCTACAAGAAGGTCTCTGAAAGAAAAGCTACTTTGGAGAAAGGGCGTACTTACGAGAAGGGGCCCGAGCCAGAGTTTCTTTGAGCAGACGTCAGCAAAGCCGCCATTCGTTACTCATTGCTCCAACGGCAGCTCAGGGCCAAAATTGCCATTGCGGGTATACATACCGAAGGTCTTGAAGGGGCTCGGAGTTGTTGTTCACATCAAATTCAGCCGATGTCTCTTTTTGGCACACTGTCACCATTTGATTTTGGCTACTGAGCGATCATTTTTGTCTCGAAATAGCAGTTAGCGACATTTCCAGCCCTACCATATCGACTTTATTGGCTATCGCGATACTAAATTTAGCAAGTCTTTCGTGACGGGCTTTTTCCATGTAGACGAACCAGCGAAACATCCTCCCAAGCTTCATGGAAACATACAAAACTTTGGATCAGCTATAAGGGGGCAGGACAGGTCACGTCTTTCCAACCGAGGCTCTATTATTTCAATAGCTTAGATGCCACTTTGGTCACGTCTTTCACGGCTCTGTCCACAGATTTTCCTCTCGTCGAATTTTATATTCTGCTCATGAACTAACCCGAACTCTTTCGAGGTTAGAAGTAGAGATGAGGTTCAGAATGACTAATTTGACACAAGACCAGCTGGCGGATCGCTGGCATATGTCACCACGAACACTGGAACAATGGCGCTGGCTTGGAAAAGGGCCCGTTTTCCTGAAGATCGGGGCAAGGGTGCTCTACCCTGAAGACCGGATCGAGGAGTATGAGTCAACCCAGCTCTGCCAGAACACCTCCGGCCCACTAACCTCGGATAGTGTCCTCAACAGATACCCCCTTAAATGTAACCTTGGAAATTGAGAGTAAAGCCAATGTCAAAACACATATCAAATAACCTCCGGATCAAGCGTAAATACCTTCTCTGGCTGAAAGATGCCAAAGGCCTCTCTGAAGCATCCATCGATAAGGCTGCTGCTGCCATTTCAGTCTACGAACAGTTTCTTGAAAAGAAGGATTTTCGCGCTTTCCACTCAGAACGGGCTCGGGCATTCAAGCGCTTTCTATCCTCCCGGAAGAATGAGCGTACTGGCGCCGATCTCTCCCAGAGTTCGATAAACGGAATTCTCCGGGAACTCAAAAGTTTCTATTCCTGGCTGGCGGATCAGGCGGGCTATAAGTCAAGGGTAACCCATTCTGATGCGGCCTATCTCACACCGGACCGCAAGTCAGAGACCGCCCGGCGAGGTTCCCTGTGGAAGCCGCACCCTTCATGTGAGCAGGTTCACTATTTACTGCAGTCCATGCCTGTTGATACTGTCATACAGCGACGTGACCGCGCCTTAATCGCCTTTCTTTTTCTTACAGCCTCGCGTGAGGGCGCAGCCATCTCTCTTCGAATAGGTCATGTCGATCTTCTTAATGCCTGCGTTCAGTTCGATGGCCGGACAGCGAACACCAAGTTTGGCAAGACCTTTGTCACAGGCTTTTTTCCTGTAGGCGAACCAGCGGAACAGATTGTCTGCGACTGGATTAGCGAGTTGAAGTCTGTGCATCTTTATTCGGCAAGTGATCCTTTATTCCCAAAGACAAAAATCGGGATTGGAAAAACCCGACGATTTGAGGCAATGGGTATTACCCGAGAGCCTTGGGCCAACCCGTCATCTGCAGCCCAGATATTCAAGCAGGCATTTACGGATGCAGGACTACCCCCCTTCTCGCCTCACAGGATACGCAACACAATTGCAGAACTCGCAAAGGATCATTGCCGGACACCTGAGGATTATACCGCCTGGTCGCAAAACATGGGGCATGATGACCCGCTTACGACCATACATTCATATGGTTCTGTCGCTCAGGGGCGCCAGGTCGAGTTGTTTAAAAAATATCGTGAACGTGGACCGCTTGATGATGACGACAAGAATGGATAGATGCCAATATAGACCTAAACTTTGCTCCTCATGAAGACCCTCGTCTGTTCAGGGTTCAGGCGATATCCATGCCACGGTAAATTCTCGACCAGTATTTTACCATGCTCTGAATTTAGACCCGCAGAGAGAAACTTTTTCGCAAGCCGGTTACGGGCGCGTTTCACATTTTGTCGAACCGCTTCTTCACTAGAAAGACCAAGCTTTTTACGGAGGCTGAGCGCTGGTATCGCCGGATAATCAAGCAGGTTAAGGCCCTGACCTGCAGCTTCCAGATGTTTCTCCGCCAACACCGACAACAACTGGTATGCTGCTCCCCGCAGCTCCACCATTTCATTGATAGTAAGTGTTTTGCGTTTGCCATCGAAGACAAGCTGGAGCGGCTCTAATGGCATGATCTTTACATTTTCACTAGAAGCTATTCCGAATAAAATTGTTACCTGTTCCTGCTGTAGTTCACCGAACATAGACGGGAGGCTATCAGATGGAAAATCATCAGGATGACTGGTCGACTTAATATCCTTCATTATTTTAATGACACCCGCCCCATGACGTTTGAGAAGATCAGAGAGGCGCATTAAGGCCACATCCGGGCTTTCATCCAAGTACTTTATCGCAGATAAAACTTCTGGAAAGTGGCGCTCCAATTGATGTGGTGACATCACGTCATATCCAAGAGCATTGCGAACATACGACAGTGCTACCTCCTTATCCTGAACCGACGTTCTGGTGCCCGTCATCAGGTCTACCCGATATGCTTCTTCTGGATCATGTTTTTGTAATCCAGCAGCCATAATGGCAAACCGGCGATCTATGCATTGGGAACAGCGGCCACAATGTACATGTTGCCTTGTCTGGTTGTGGACATCGGCACAGCTTCTTGTATGGGCAATCTGATCCGCCATTCCGAGGTGGAATATTTTCTCAACAACTTCTTTTTTTGTACGCCAGAAAAAAGGGTTATCCACCCGCAGCGGAGTTCCAAAGATACGACTGAACAGAGAGCTGAACCGGGTGAGTGTTTGAGGATGGGTTGTGCGGGTGGCCCGCGTTCCCAGCACATTACCGACAGGCGGAAGGTTGAGGCTGACGATGCCGTTTTCATAAAAGGAAATTCTGTCTTGATCAAAAGCCGCTGCAATTGCCGCCGCAAGTGATGCAAACAGGAACGACCTTGTTCGGTGAGTGCCTTCCTTATTTGTGCCTGCCTTTAGCTGAACTTTCGTCTGGAAATGCTTCAGCTTTTGCGATCCAAGCTTTTGCGCCATTGCTTTCTGGAGTGAATCCTGAATCGGTTTAATCTTGGTTGAGGAGAAATGGCTAATCAGGGCCACCTTGTTTTCGCGTTCAACAATCTCTTCCAGGGCTCCGGCAAAGGAATCCAGTCCACCGGAAAATAACATGACTGTATCAGGTACCCACGAACCCTCATCGCCGAAATCAAAATAACGTTCCCGGTTTAGAGGCTTATCTTTCAATTGGGTAAAAATGAATTCGAACCTGTCTCCCGACAGGAACATCACGGTTTCCTCCAGTTCCTGCTTGATCTCAGTCCGGTTCCAAAGACTTAAGGCCCGCACCGGCATTGTTACAAGGAAGCGTCGGTGCCATTTTGCGCCCATGGCCTGATCTCGCAGGCCGCCCCGGCTGATGCTCGCATCTATGGCATATACGAAAGACGCTATTTCTATCAGATCAATGACATGGGTTGGAAGCGCAGAAACAAGGCTTTTCGTCAGGCTGGTAATTTTTAGGGAAACGCCCTTTAGTTGCCCGTCAATCTCAAACTGCAGCTGCTCATCACCGCTTACATCGGCGATAGGCTCAAGGCAACTGACGTGATGCTCACGCGATTTCGCGGCGGCGGACAAGTTCCGACCTCATCTTCTTGAAAGCATATCGCGTAAATTTATTGATCGCTTCTTGATCCAGATTTTGCTCTTTCCAGATCGTTTTGCCGTACCATCCGCCCGCAAACTCCTCTACAATCCGCGACGCTTCAACCGTATGTTGCGCCAGAGCACTCTCAAATTCACGGCGTTGGGCATCATCCGAGAAACGCTTGTTTGCCCCAGTGTGATTGGCCAGTTCACGGCTTAAATAATAATCAAGGGATTTGTACGTTAGTTTGGCGAAAAAGGCGCGCGCGAGAGGGGCGAAGTTTGCTCCGCTGGAAAAAGACGCCAACGCCTTTCGGATCTCTTGTGGTGTCGGCTCGAATAGCGATGGCAGCCGATGACGGAGCTCGACGGACAATGTTTCGAGAAATGCCGAGCGGGCAAGCTCTCCGGCGTCTGACGAACCACCAAGTTCAAAGAAGCTTTGGTCAATTGAACCGCTGAGATTAGCAAGGAGTGAGGAGACAGACGAAAGCGCGTTAGGATCAAAGTTCAGCCCCGCTAATACCTGATCAAACCCGGGCGAACGCGCCCAAAAGGGCAATTGAACCAGCAGGCTGGTGACATGTTGGAAGGCTGGATCATCAGAGGCACGCCCCAGATCAAGCTCCGATGCCCTTGCAGCAGCGGCAGCAACTTCGTCCAAAGAAGCATCCGCCTCGAGCAGATCAACAACTTCACGCCATTTCTTCGATTGCGGTAAAGTTCCAAGCCGGATATGACCCATATCTATCCCCCGCGTTTAAGAAGATAGATTGTACAATCATTGGTTTCAGGTAAAGAGAAAACAACAAAAATGATGCGTTTCAGGCTTACCTGGCGCTTACCTGACAAAATAAATGGCTCACCGAATGAACGGTAAGCCATTGAAAATATTGGTGACCCCGGCACGACTCGAACGTGCGACCTATTGATTAGAAGTCAATTGCTCTATCCAGCTGAGCTACGGGGCCGTTATCTCGTCTCGGTAACCGCGCTTATCCACGAACCCGTGTATAGGAGAAGTTATCGGCATACGCCTTCAAATGGAGCTGTCGTTTTTTGGGCTCAAAAACCGTAAAGTCGATATTATTGCTTTTACAAAAAGCGATTGCACTTTCCTTGTCGTCAAAGTCGATCGTCACTTCCGCATTCATATCGCGCGACCCTGTCCAGCCCATAAGTGGCTCAACATATCTAGCCTCGGCCGGCGCATATTCAAGGCGCCAATGCTTCGTGCCCTTACGGCCGGACTGCATGGCGTTTTTCGCCGGTTGATATATTCTCGCCTTCGCTACCATTGCGCGCCTACTCTCCAATATGACTGAATACTTCGGCCGGAACGAAATCCATTTCGCCATAGCCGGGAGCTTCCCAGTACAACTCCAATGTCGCGGTGTTTTTCTTTTCGAAATATTTGATGTGGATCGGATACCAGCCCGGTTCAGAAATCTCAACAATTATTTCATCTGAGAAGCGATCGGCATGCACATCCGGGTCTTCATAAATCAGCTTGTCGCCGATGGCAATCCAGACTCCATCGTTGGAATGCACCATAAAAACATAGCGGCCGGGTTTCTCCATCTTGATAAACCCCTTGATGATCGCGCCGACCATATCGTTGCTGTTGGATGTGAGCACATTACCCTGTCCCACCTGATAATTCAGCATAGGAAGAGGAGTTCCCGGCTTACCATCCATATAACCCATATTCTCTTCAAGCTCGCCAATACTGTTGACCTTGACCCCATAATAGGTGACCGCAAGACCGGGCTTCAGATTTGCGGGGTCCGGCTGAGGCGAAACAGGCTTGAGATCCTTAAATGTTTCCGCATTGGCCAAAACGGGCAGCATCACAAGCCCGAGCAACAGAACCATCCATCGCATCCCGAACCTGAAATTCCCATTTTCGTTTAATTTCTTCATCAACTTGGCGCCTCCTCCTGACCACAATATATAATCACATTTTAGTGAAAATTCAGCAGACAGCAATCTAAAGCGCAAAGAGAAGGAAAATTTCAATAAACTGTCAGATTTAATATTAAAATATTTAATAAAAAAAGCCCTGCAATCCATTGAATTGCAAGGCTTTCTTTTTGGTCGGGGCGGCAAGATTCGAACTTGCGACCTCTCGCTCCCAAAGCGAGCGCACTACCAGGCTGTGCTACGCCCCGTTCGGTGAATGTGATGATCTATACTATCAGAGCCCGACCTGCAAGCCGGAATTCACAGCAAAAGCCAATAAATCTTTATCGGCCTGCACGGACATAGTGAAATATCGCGTCTGCCTTAAAAATTACCTTGTTGCCGACTTTCAAATCTCCGCGCACAAAGGCGACGGTGCGCGTGCTCCGGATCACTTCTACATCGGATTCCACCCAATCCCCTTCGCGTGCCGGCGAGAGAAATTCGGAATTCATCTTGATGGTAACGCTGGATCGGCCACTTACATGCCTGACCGCAGCCGCCAGCGCAGAATCGGCGAACGTCATCAACATGCCCCCATGGATAATCTTGATGCTGTTCAGATGCTTCTCCTCTACACGGAAAGCCCGTATCACTTTATCCTTGCTGACAATTTTTCCAAAAAACGGACCATTCGCATCTGTAAAAGGGCCTTTTCCTTGGACGATTTCAAATCCTTCGGGAACAGGAAGGGTTCCGGTAGCTTGTTTATTCATTGTTATTCCGGCAGTTACTCTTTTTCAAAAAGGGGATGGGAAAGCATATCCCCCACCATAATAGACTTCTTTCGCGCGAACCCACCGTTTACTTCCAACACCGCCCGAGCGGGTTTGTCATGCGCGATGATCTCAAGCGAATGAGGTTCAGCCTCATGCTTAATGTAAAGAATTTTCCCGGTCGCATCCACAAAGAACATGTCGAGCGGGATTTCCGTATTCTTCATCCACATGGTAATCGGGCGGGACATTTCAAAATCAAAAAGCATCCCTGTATTTGTTGGCAGATACGTCACATGCATCAGCCCCTTGCTACGTTCGGCGCCGTCATCAGCGACCTCTACATCCAGCACAATTTCTTCATGTGCTGTTTTCACGACAAGGCGTTCCGCCCGTGCCGTGAGAATAGGTGCGAGAGTCGAAAACATCAGTGCCAGACTAAACAGCAAGACAATATACTTTTTCGCAGCATCTATCATAAATCTAGAATAATCCTTTGCCAACAAACGAGAATTCACTATAGTGATGCCTCCTCGGGGGGAGCCATTATGGCTGAGAGGTTCCATTGAATGGGACGACCCCGATTACCTGATCAGGCTAATACCTGCGTAGGAACGAGTTATCAATGGAATCTCAAGATCCACCCTATTCCGGTTTAACGGAATCTATGCCCGATACCGTGCCCGATCAAGGCAATATCGGCATTGGCGTACATCTCTCTCTGGACAAGCTGGCCTTTGATGGTGATACGATCCTGAGCGATCTCGAACTTGAACTCGATCCCGGAAAAATCACCTGTTTGCTGGGACCGAGTGGTGTTGGCAAAAGCAGTATTCTCAAAATTCTGGCAGGTTTCATTCCCCTTCCCGGGCATAGCCGCATTACCGCAAGTGATGGCGAAAGCCTGACGGGGCGCCTTTCTTATATGGATCAGAAAGACCTGTTGCTACCTTGGGCGACCGTTATTGACAATCTTCTGATCGGCGGCCGGTTACGCGGTGAAAGACCGGACAGGATGCGCGCCGAAACTCTCATCCAACAGGTCGGCCTGGAAAAATGGCGGTACAACCGCCCCAGCACCCTCTCCGGCGGGATGCGTCAGCGCGTCGCGCTTGCCCGGACATTGATGGAAGGGAGTCCGGTGCTTTTGATGGATGAGCCATTTTCCGCACTCGACGCCATCACAAAATTCCGCCTGCAGGATATGGCTGCGCAATTACTCGCCGATAAGACGGTGCTGTTAATCACGCATGACCCGATGGAAGCGTTACGTCTTGGGGATATTATCTATGTTCTGGCCGGCCACCCCCCTCGCCTGTCGGCCGCTATAAAACCAGAGAAAGCCATTCTGCGCGATCCGTCGGATGGCGCCTTCACCCAGCATTATTCCGCTATCATGACGCGCCTCGCTGGCGAGGCTGAGGAAACGCTATGAAGACGCTGCGTGCCCTGATTACGATTACCGGGCTCATCCTGTTTTGGGGGTTACTCACCAGCTTGCTGGAACTACCGAGATTTATGCTCCCATCCCCGCTGGTGGTCGGTAAGGCACTTGTGACAAATGCCGGCCTCATTGGCGAGAATGCTTTGACCACAGCGATAGAGATCGTTCTCGGACTGGTTCTCGGGGTGCTGTTCGGAACTATTTCCGCCCTACTGATTTCCGCCTATCGACCAGTCAAGCAATGGGTCTTTCCCCTACTGATCGCCAGTCAGGCCATTCCTGTCTTTGCTATAGCGCCACTCTTGGTACTCTGGCTCGGCTATGGTATGGCACCAAAGATTGTGATGAGCCTATTAATCATCTATTTTCCTGTCACAGTCGGTTTTCTCGATGGCTTAAACCGGACAGATCCGGCGTGGCTCAATCTCGCTGGTCTGTTGCAGCAATCCAGCAAGAGCGGACGCCTTCGCAAGCTCATCAATCTGTACATTCACATCAAAATACCTTTCGCGCTCCCCTCCCTTGCCTCTGGCATTCGGGTTGCCGCAGCGATCGCGCCGATTGGCGCAGTTGTCGGAGAATGGGTCGGCGCCTCATCCGGGCTTGGCTATTTGATGCTGCACGCCAATGCCCGGGTTCAAACAGATATCATGTTCGCGAGCCTGCTGGTCCTGACCACCATGGCGCTCCTTCTATACTACCTGATCGATGCCCTGCTGCTTCGTGCGTTGCCTTGGTTATCAACCCCAAACGATACAAAAATCCAATAATGGAGATATAGATGAAAAAACGGATTTTATTGCCCCTCCTTTGCGCCCTGATGATACAGGGAACGACGGCACAGGCCGCAGAAAAGCTGACGGTCCTGCTGGACTGGTTTGTGAACCCGGATCACGCCACTCTGATCATTGCCGAGGAAAAGGGCTTTTTTAAAAAGCATGGGCTGAATGTGGAACTGATAGCACCCGCCGACCCGAGCGCGCCGCCGAAACTGGTTGCCGCCGGAAAGGCAGATCTCGCCATTTCCTATCAGCCTCAGCTTCATATGCAGGTGACGAATGGGTTGCCAATAAAACGGATCGCAACGATCGTCGCCACTCCGCTCAACAGCCTTGTCGTGCTGAAAGATGGGCCAATCAAAACGCTCGCGGATCTGAAAGGCAAGAAAATTGGCTATTCAGTCGGCGGATTTGAAACAGCATTGCTAACCACCATGCTAGCGCCCCACAATCTGACTGCAGATGATGTAACATTGATCAACGTCAATTTCTCGCTTTCGCCCAGTATTCTCTCTGGTCAGGTCGACGCAGTGATCGGTGCCTTCCGGAATTTTGAGCTTAACCAGATGGATATCGAGGGTCATCCTGGCCGCGCGTTCTACCCTGAGGAAGAAGGTGTTCCGTCCTATGACGAGCTAATCGTGATTGCAAATGCAGACAAGCTTGATGATCCGCGTTTCAAGCCCTTTGTTGATGCGCTGGAAGAGGCTGTACAATACCTCGTCAATCATCCGGATGACAGCTGGGAGCTGTTTATCAAGAACCACAAGGAATTGGATGATGAACTAAACCGCCGTGCATGGGCCGACACGCTACCGCGCTTTGCATTGCGCCCGGCGGCTCTTGATGTCGGCAGATACGACAGATTTGCCGCCTTCATGAAGGCGCAAGGACTGATCGACGAAGCAAAAGACGCAAACAGCTACGCTGCCGTCCTCAACTAGGGGGAACACCGAGAAAGAAAAGTATCGTCCGGAATGGTTATTCCGGACGTTCAATCTCCGCGACTTGTGGTCCCTTGGAGCTATCACCGATCCGGACACTCATCTTCTGTCCCGCTTGTACCGGCAAAGCCCCTTCACGGCGCAAAGTTTCCATATGCACAAAAATGTCCTGGGTATCATCACCGCGCGTCAAGAAACCGTATCCCTTGACCGGATCAAACCACTTGACTTCCACTTCGACGAAATCCCCCTCAGGCTGCACGGCGGGGTGATTGGTCACATTGTTCTTTTCAGGCACCCGTGGCTCAAAAGGAACAGCCGTCGATGTGTCAATATCAAGAACCTTGATTGCCTGCAGGCCCTTGGACCGACGCACAACAACACAGGTTACGCTCACACCTTCCGCCACATATTCATGACCTGCTTCGCGTAAACAAGAAAGATGCAGAAAGATATCCCCCGGTTCGTTATTCGGCGTTAGAAAACCAAAACCCTTGACCGTGTTGAACCATTTAACACGTCCTGTCATTTCAAAGTTGGCTTCCGGGGATTCGTTCGTTTTGCTGTCTTCCTGCTTACTCCGCAATTGTTCAATTTTGGCTGTCATATATTACTCCCGAACTTGACAGACGCATGGTGACGTCTCGCCAGAACAACAGTTTAACACAATTTTAAGGAAACTTTCAATATTCGAATTAGTAAAGTCTTTGCCGCTATACTATTGATGAATAAGAACGCAGAATTCGCAGGTAAATCGCTGTGAAGTCTATCGAGTGCTTTCTCCTTCGTTGATACTTGCGGACATAGAAATCCCGTGGCATATACGGGGGCAAGCCATCGACCATCCAGGAGTTTAACTCCCAAGAGTTTTAACCAGTGCCGACAATACGACAGGGAATGCAGGACATTGTTAAAAACCATTAGTTTGTTTCTTGTGCTTATGGCTGTCTGGCTTCTGTTGTCAGGGCATTACACGCCACTAATTACGGGCTTTGGTATTGCCTCCTGCTTGCTATCTGCGCTGATTGCCTATCGCATGGATGTAATTGACCATGAAAGCCACCCGATCTATCTGGGGCCCCGCATCATTTCTTATTGGGGATGGCTGGTTGTTGAGATCTTCAAGGCAAACATAGATGTTGCCAAATGTGTCCTGTTCCCAAGCCGGTACCTACGGCCCAGCATGTTCACGGTTACCGCCAGTCAGAAATCTGATCTTGGCCGCGTGATATATGCCAATTCCATCACCTTGACACCGGGAACGGTAACCGTCGATCTGGATGATGATCAGGTAATGGTCCATGCCTTGACGGAAGGCTCCGCCGATGGTGTAAAAAATGGCGACATGGATCAACGGGTTACCAAGGTAATGAAGGAAACATGATGATTTACGCCATTACCGCCATCGCCATCCTGGTCAGCATCGCGCTTGCCCTCACCCGAGCCATTCTCGGACCGACATCCTACGACCGCATCCTGGCCGCTAATGCCATCGGCACAAAGACAGTGTTATTGATCGGCGTGATGGGTTTTCTTGCAGGGCGTCCTGATTTTCTTGATCTTGCACTGGTTTACGCCCTCGTTAATTTTATCGGGACGCTCGCTGTTCTGAAATATTTCAAATTTGGGACGTTGCGCGGAACCCTTTCTAAACCGGCGGATAACTCCTGATGGACCTCATTCTCGATATTGGCACATGGGTGCTATTGCTGGCCGGCAGCCTGCTGCTGCTGATTACCGGGTTTGGGCTGCTACGCCTACCTGATCTTTATACCCGCATCCACGCGGGCGGCATGGCCGACACGCTGGCGACTTTCCTGATATTTGTCGGGCTATCCTTTCAAAGTGGCTTTTCACTTGTTTCTGTCAAACTTCTGCTAGTGATCGTATTCGTATTTTTTACTAGCCCAACCGCCTCCTACGCCTTGGCGCAGGGAAGCTTTGTTGCGGGATTAAAGCCAAAACTTGATGGTTTTGGACAGAGCGAACAAAAAGAAAAAGATGACGCGTAATTAATTACTGAGCGAGAGGGGACAGGACCATAGCTGCCTTTGTAGATATTTTTCTGATGCTGTTACTGATTGCCGGGACCATGTCGGTCCTGTTTGTCCGCAATCTGTTTGTCGCTACCATGTTGCTCGGGATCGTCAGCTTCATCATGGCGTTGATCTTCATCAGCCTTGATGCAGTGGATGTCGCCTTTACAGAGGCGGCCGTCGGCGCCGGTATCAGCACCGTGCTATATATCGGCACTCTGGCCCTTGTTGGCTCCCAGGAAAAAGACCAGCCGAAATTTGCTGCGGGCCCCTTGGTCATTTGTCTTGCCGTTGGCGCCGTTCTTTACTACGCGACCTATGAAATGCCGCGTTTCGGTGAAGCGAATAATCCGGTCCATACCCATGTCGCTCCCCGCTATATTAATGACAGCCCGACGGAAATTGGCGTACCCAATATGGTGACATCGGTTCTCGCCAGTTATCGCGGCTATGATACCTTCGGGGAGACTACAGTTATTTTTGCCGCCGGGATCGGCGTTCTCTTGATCCTGCGTCAGCGGCGTCGACGCAAGAATGAAGACGATGAAACTGACGTGCCGCTTGATGAGGGCAAGACTGGACGAAGCGGTAGTTTAACCGGGCTGGGCAGTCAGCATGACCTTATCCCCCATGTAATCGCGAAGCTGCTGATACCGTTTATTTTTGTTTTTGCTCTCTATGTGCAATTTCATGGCGACTACGGACCCGGCGGCGGGTTCCAGGCCGGCGTGATTTTTGCGGCGGGCATAATTCTCTATGCTCTTGTTTTCAGCCTCGACTATGCCCGCTCCGTGGTGAGTGAAAGGGCAATCCTCTTTCTGATTTCGGCAGGCGTGCTTCTTTATGGAGGTGTCGGCGTTGTCAGCATGATGCTCGGTGGAAATTTTCTCGACTACAATGTCCTCGCGAGTGATCCGGTCGCAGGCCAGCATCTCGGCATTCTGTTGGTCGAACTCGGCGTCGGCATCACGGTGACGGCGGCCATGCTGGCAATTTTCTATGCCTTTGTCGGCCGCGCGGATCTAATTGCCGCCAAGGCAGAGCAGGAGGAAAACTGATGTCCTTTGGGTTTTTCAATTACTGGGTTTTCATCATCCTGCTGATGATCGGCCTGTACACGGTTATGAGCCGCTCCAATCTCGTCAAGAAAATGATTGGACTTTCGTTGTTTCAGATTTCCGTCTTTCTCTTTTACATCAGCATGGGCAAAATTTCTGGTGGCACGGCGCCTATCGTTGTTGACGGTCCACTTGACACGGCGGCCCCCATATATTCGAACCCGCTTCCCCATGTGCTCATCCTGACGGCAATTGTCGTTGGTATCGCGACGACGGCGCTTGGCCTCTCCCTGGTCGTGCGGATAAGGGAATCCTTTGGCACCATTGACGAAGAAGAAATTCTCGAGATGAAGGATGGCGCCTGACATGCTGTCATTGAGTTCCCAGTTCCCTATTCTGGTTGCAATCGCGCCCCTTTTGACCGCGCCAATTTGCGCGCTCCTTCGCGGAAAAACCGCCCCTTGGGCCGTAACGACGATTGCCAGCGCCTATGCATTTTATATCAGCCTGCAGCTTCTCCTGACCGTTGCATCCTTCGGTCCGATCTCCTATGAGCTCGGCGGATGGGCTCCGCCTTGGGGGATTGAATATGTCGTCGATCTTTTAAGTGGCTTTATGCTGGTATTGATCAGCGGGGTCAGCACAGGCGTGCTGCTCTTCGCCCGCGAAAGCGTCACCAAGGAAGTTCCGACGTCACAGCTTGGCCTCTTTTTTGCGGCCTATTTGCTGGCGCTGACCGGTATGCTCGGCATCTGTATCACAGGCGACGCCTTCAATGTCTTCGTCTTTCTGGAGATTATGTCCCTCTCCTCCTACGCACTTATCGCGATGGGAGAGCGGACGGATCGCCGCGCCCTCACCGCCGCGTTTCAATACCTGATCATCGGTACGGTTGGCGCGACCTTCTATCTGATTGGCGTCGGCCTTATCTATATGATGACGGGCACACTTAATATTGCGGATATCGCCGCGCGGTTTCCGGAAATTGAAGGCACCCGCCCCATTCTTGCGGCGGCCGGCTTTATCGTCATCGGACTCGCCATCAAGCTGGCGCTCTTCCCATTTCATATCTGGTTGCCGAACGGCTACACCTACGCCCCCAGCATTATAACCGCCTTTTTCGCCGGAACCGCGACCAAAGTCTCCGTCTATTTGCTGATCCGCTATATTTTCACCGTATTCGGTGTGAATTACAGTTTCCAGGGGCTGGAGCTTATGGATATCCTGCTCCCGTTCGCGGTACTGGGGTTTCTCACCATGTCCGCCGTCGCGATTTACCAGACGAACATCAAACGGCTCCTCGCCTATTCCAGTGTCGCCCAGCTCGGCTATATTATACTCGGCATAGCGCTTGCCAACGAAACCGGCCTGACGGCTTCAATTGTCCATATTTTCAATCATGCCATTGTCAAGACGGGCCTGTTCCTCTCAGTCGGTTGCATGTTCTTTGTCGTCGGCTCCACCTATTTGAAAGACCTTGAAGGGATTGGGCGTCGGATGCCGATCACTACATTCGGTTTTGTGCTGGGTGGCCTTGGCCTGATTGGCGTGCCGCTCACCCCCGGCTTTATCAGTAAATGGTATCTAGTGGTGGCCGCTCTCGAAAAAGGCTCCGTTATCGGATACGGCCTTGTCGCTCTTTTGATGGTATCCAGCCTGCTTGCCGTAATTTATATCTGGCGGGTGGTGGAGGTCGCCTATTTCCGTGATATGCCAGAGGGCACCGTGAAAGAGGAGGCGCCGATTTCCCTGCTGGTGCCAACATGGCTCTTTATCCTCGGCAGCTTCTATTTCGGTATTGAAACCAGCTTTAACGTCGGCATTGCCAAAGCGGCAGCCGCATTTCTGATGGGGGGGGCGTAAGATCATGTTTGCCCTTGAAACACATGTCGCTCTCTCCCTGATCATTCCGCTTGTCGGCGCGCTCGGGATTGCGATCACCTCCTCCGTCCCGAATATTCGTGAGACGGTTACGCTGGTCACATCAGTTCTGCTTTGCCTGAATGTCTTCAGCATTCTGCCCAGCATCATGAATGGAGTGGAACCGGTTGTTCTGCTGGTTGAATTGCTGCCCGATATTGCGCTGATGTTGAAGGTCGAACCTCTCGGCATGACCTTCGCGGCTGTAGCGTCCTCGCTCTGGATTATCAATTCGATCTATTCCATCGGCTATATGCGCGGGAATAACGAGCCGCGCCAGACCGGATTTTATATTTGTTTCGCAATTGCAATCGCCGCAACCATGGGCGTCGCCTTTTCCGGAAATCTGCTGACACTATTTGTTTTTTACGAGGTCCTGACGCTCTCGACCTATCCGTTGGTCACGCACAAGAAGAACGCCGATGCCCTGAAAGGCGGCCGGATCTATCTCGGCATCCTGATCGGCACCTCCATCGGGTTGTTCCTGCCCGCGATCATCTGGACATGGAACCTTACGGGAACCGTCGACTTCGTGAAGGGCGGCATTCTTGACGGACATGCCAGCGCCGGAGTGACTGGCGTGCTTCTCTTCCTCTTTATGTATGGCATCGGCAAGGCAGCCCTGATGCCGATCCATCGCTGGCTTCCGGCTGCAATGGTCGCGCCTACGCCGGTCAGCGCACTCCTCCATGCGGTGGCTGTTGTTAAGGCCGGTGTATTCTCGGTATTGAAAGTCGTGATCTATATCTTCGGGATTGATTTTCTGAGTGAGACCGGTGCGGCGGAATGGCTCACATGGGTCGCCGCTTATACCCTGATTGCGGCGTCGGTTGTGGCACTCACCAAGGATAACCTGAAAGCCCGGCTTGCCTATTCCACGATTAGCCAACTCGCCTATGTGGTGCTTGGCGCATCCATGGCAACGTCGATGGCGGTGGCCGGTGGCGCACTCCAGATCGTCATGCATGCCTTTGGCAAGATCACTCTCTTCTTTTGCGCAGGTGCGATCTATACCGCTGTGCATAAAACAGAGATCAGTGACATGCGGGGCCTTGGCCGTCAAATGCCAGTCACCTTTATCGCCTTCCTGATCGGCTCGCTGAGCATTATCGGCTTGCCGCCTTTGGGCGGAAGTTGGAGCAAGTTCTACCTCATGCTTGGCGCAGTGGAGGCGGACGAGATTTACCTGATGATTGTGCTGCTAGTCAGCTCGCTTCTCAACATCGCCTATCTGTTGCCGATTGTCGCGCGCGGCTTCTTTTATCCGCCGCTCGGACAGAGCGACGAACCCGTACCCGTTGGATATGAGAAATCTGACTTCTCCTGGCGAAATATACAGGAGGCGCCGCTTTTCTGTGTTCTGCCGCCCGTCCTGACCGCTTTGGCCTGCGTAATCCTCTTCTTCCTTGCGGATCCGATCGTCAGGCTGATCGAACCCATTTTGACGCCATAGGGATGGAAAAAATGTCAAAACCGGATGATGAAAAAAAATATTGGCTGGATGATCCAAAGAATATCGACAAGGTGTTTTACACCATTCTTGTTCTTTGTGCGTTAGTGTCCGTGCCTGACATCCTTTCACTGTTCAATATTCTCTATCACAAACATGTCGAGTTTGAGTTCGAAAATATCTTCGAGTTTTACTCCCTCTATGGACTTGTTTGTTATGTCGGACTTGTCTTGATTGCCAAGAAACTCCGTAAAGTTTTGATGCGGGATGAGGATTACTATGATTGAAGGTCTAAATCCTGGCTTCATCCTCATTTTTGGCGCCCTGCTTGTTCCGATCACAAGTGGCATTATTCGCTCTATCCTGCTGCTCACGCTTCCGGTTTTAGCGCTCACGCAGATATATACCCTTGGTCTTGGTACTTGGGGCCATTATGAATTCTTGGGCCTTTCGATCGAGCTGACCCGCATTGATCCGCTTGCGCGGATATTTGGCACGGTCTTCTGTTTGGCCTCCTTTATGGGCATGATATATGCGCTGCATGTCAAAGACACGATCCAGCATTTCGTCGCCCTGATCTATATGGGATCCGCAATTGGGGCGGTATTTGCGGGCGACATGATCACCCTTTTTGTGTTCTGGGAATTAACCGCAATTTCCTCGGTCTTCCTGATCTGGGCGAGCCGGACGGAGCGCGCCTATAAGGCCGGCATGCGCTATTTGATTATTCAGGTATCCTCCGGCGTTATTCTGCTTGGCGGGATTATTCTTTATTATCAGGAAACCGGCTCTATCGCGTTCAATTACATTGGACTTACAGGTCTGGCGAGCGGCCTGATCCTGCTCGCCTTCGGTATTAAGAGCGCTTTCCCCTTCCTGCATAACTGGATGCAGGATGCTTACCCGGAGGCGACCGTCACCGGCACCGTGATCCTGTCTGCCTTTACAACGAAGCTCGCCATCTACACGCTTGCGCGGGCCTTCCCGGGAACTGATATCCTGATCCCGATCGGCGCGGCAATGACGGTCTATCCGATCTTCTTCGCCGTCCTTGAAAATGACCTTCGAAGGGTACTGGCCTACTCCCTTAATAACCAGTTGGGGTATATGGTGGTCGGTGTCGGCATCGGAACTGAACTTGCGATCAATGGAACGGCGGCACATGCCTTCGCCCATATTATGTATAAAAGCCTTCTCTTCATGAGCATGGGCGCGGTATTGTTCCGGACCGGAACGATCAAGGCATCGGAACTTGGCGGACTTTATAAGTCCATGCCGGTGACGATGGTCTTTTGTATTATTGGCGCCATGTCGATTGCAGCCTTCCCGCTAACGGGCGGTTTTGTCTCCAAAGCCATGATCCAATCCGCAGCCGCAGACGGCGGCATGGTCGTGATCTGGTTGATCATGCTGTTCGCCAGCGCTGGCGTCATGGACCATTCCGGCATCAAGGTCCCGTTCTTCACCTTCTTCGCCCATGACAGTGGCATCCGGGTGAAAGAAGCCCCGATGAATATGCTGTTCGCAATGGGGTTTGCTGCCTTTTTCTGTATCGGGATCGGTGTCTTTCCTGGCCTGCTATATGAACTGCTACCCTATGAGCCAACATATAAACCATACACGGCCGGGCATGTAATCACCTCGCTACAACTCCTGTTGTTTGCAGTCCTCGCCTTCGCCCTGCTGATGCGATACAAGATTTATCCGCCCGAGCTTCGCTCTACGAATCTCGATTTCGACTGGTTCTATCGTGTTCCACTGAAATGGCTGGCGCTTGCGATTGGTCGTCTGATACTGGTGATCTGGAACTGGTTTCTTGGCATTGCCAATGACATTGTCTATAGCATCATCAATACGACGGAAAAGACACATGGAGATGGCAAGGTATTGGCCCGGACGACGTCATCCAGCACGGCGGTAATGATCATCGTCGCGGTACTTGGTTTTGTGGTGGTGTTCTTCTATCGCTTTCTGCAGCAACCCTTACCGATGTAGGGCTTCAGTTTAGGACGGGGCGCTCTTTGCTCATGATCCGTTTCTTCGGCATCCATTTGGTGACCGAGCGGCCATCGGCAGTGAAGCGCACCTCCTGCTTGGCGTTCGGTGCCGCCTCAAGCTCTGATCGCCCCCCCTCCCGAAACGAGGGGGTTGGTTGGCCTGCGTCTTTCCCAATGCCCAACAATGGTAGTCCTTTTTTATAGGCAATCGCCATGTCAGAAACAGAAATCTCAGAATTCCGCCCACGCGCCATTGCCGACCGGATTGCCGTATCTTTGGACAGGATAAAATCAATATCCGTCTGCCCCATGTCTTTAAAGTCCGCATAAAATGAGGAAAGATATGCCCCTACTTCCGCACTCGGTGGTAACGGATTGCCGATGGTCAAATTATTTTCCAGTGCCAGAAATATATCCGGTTCGATCGGCCCCGCAGCTGTCGCAAGAAATGTCGCGGGCATCAGTTTTCTTTGTTTATTCGAAGCGGCATACAACGCCTGCGCCAGATAGAGGAGCTTTAACTGAAAAGGAGCCTCGGACGCCTTGTCGGACGTCCAGCTTTGATTTTTCAGCCAGCAGAGAATGTCAAAAGTTGAGCGGGTCGCAGGGCGCATATCATTGATCTCACATAGTTTTATCAAATACAAACTACGGATGAATGGTTAATCCCTGCTTAATGAAAGAGCGACTTCGTTGTCATAATGCCACATTAAAATGTAATTAAGTCCGAGCAGCCCCAAATGCTACCATTAGACGAATAAATATGTTGAAAAATCACCGACCTTACCTTATCTCTGCGCAGCCATTTTCGACAACCGGATTAAGTATTGATGACGGAATTCACGACATCTCTAACGGAGATCAACCATCAAGCCCTCATTGATCTGGTGAGATACTGGCAGCAGCTTGACCCTGCTCCGACAGTACCAAGACGCCAACAATTTAATCCGGTCGATATTCCACAGTGCCTCCGGCATATAGTCCTTCTCGATGTTGGTGTAGGCAGGCCCAGGTATTTTGTCCGCCTCGCCGGATCTTCGGTCAACCCTGTCTATCAAAAATCGATAACTGGAGAGTATCTTGAGAATGTCTTGAACAACGAAGACCGCCAAAAAATTATAGCTCAGTATGATTACTCGGTTGCCCATCAGCGACCGACATACATGGCCAGCACGACTTGTTCTCCCCTCGGCCGAAGGCTGAACTATGAACGCGTTGTTCTCCCGCTTACAACAAATGGCGATAAAACGGACAAGTTACTGGTCGGCATAAATTTTTCCGATATCAAACAGCACCTGATTGACCGACCGACATTCAAATTATGACTCCCGATAACAGGCTTGCCCTTCCCGTTCGTCATGGAGTAGGCTAGGAAAAACAAACCAAGCCAACGTCGGGAGAGTTATCATGCAAATGAGCGGTGAGGAACTGATCAACGCTTCACGGGCAGAAGTTTGGGACGCGCTAAACGATCCGGAAATCCTGCGCCAGTCTATCCCCGGATGCCAGACCGTTGAAAAGGTCAGTGACACGGAATTTTCTGCAACGGTTAAAGTCAAGGTCGGCCCTGTTTCCGCTAAATTCAACGGCCATGTGACATTGAGCAATATCGATGCGCCGAATGGGTATACGATTACCGGTGAAGGCAAAGGCGGCGCCGCCGGGTTTGGCAAGGGCGGTGCGGATATTTCCCTGAAAGAAAGCGATAACGGCACACTGCTATCTTATGACGTTAATGCCTCTGTCGGTGGGAAAATGGCGCAGATCGGCTCCCGCCTGATTGATGGCACCGCGAAAAAGCTGGCATCGGAGTTCTTTGCAAACTTCAATGAACTTGTCAGCTCAGGCCGGGAAGAACATGCAGAAGAACCGTTGGCCGCCGAAGAAATGAGTGCAAGCGAACCCGCCGTACCGGACGTCAGCGCGACTCAGGAAAAGGTGGCGCCCCCCCCCCTGCCCGACGCGGAGAAAGCTGCCTCCCCCGACTGGATGCGCCCCTCGATTCTTATTCCACTCGGTATAATCGCGGCTGTTATTTTGTTCTATCTTGCAGGCGATTGATTTAAATTTTTGAAATGACTTTACAGCGCTTGACGTCGCGCTAGATCAGTTGGAAACTCATAACCGAATAAAACAAAAGGTCTGAATAACAGTCTGACACATCGCTACGAACTCAAAATAAAACGCTAAATCAAGGGAGGAAGATCATATGACAACCGTTAGTATGACGGTGAACGGGAAACAGGTCAGCGCCGAAGTTGCGCCCAACACCCTACTCGTTCAATTTATCCGTGAAAATCTCCGACTGACCGGAACCCATGTCGGCTGTGATACCAGCCAATGCGGAGCCTGTACCGTTCATGTCGACGGAGATAGCGTTAAATCCTGCACAATGTTGGCAGTTCAGGCTGACGGCGCGGAGGTCACCACCATCGAAGGTCTGGCGCAAAATGGCGAGTTGCATCCGATGCAGGCCGCCTTCAAGGAAAACCATGGCCTGCAATGCGGATTCTGCACGCCGGGCATGATCATGAGTGCGGTTGATCTTGTAAAGCGCAACCCGAACCCATCTGAGGAGACAATCAGAACCGAGCTTGAAGGCAATATCTGCCGGTGCACGGGCTATCATAATATTGTCAAATCCGTCAAATCCGCATCGGAGAATATGGGAGGGTGATCAATGACTGTCGAAAATGGAATTGGCGCCTCTGTCAGGCGTAAAGAAGACCAACGATTTATTACCGGTAACGGCCACTATCTGGATGATATCAACAGGGTGGGGCAGACTTACGGCTATTTTCTGCGCTCCCCACATGCCTTTGCCAAAATCAATAATATCGATCTCGCCGCCGCGAAAGCAGCTCCGGGCGTTGTCGATATCTTCACCGGCGCCGATATGGTCGCCGATGGGATTGGTGGCCTGATCTGCGGCTGGGGTATCACCAGCAAGGACGGCTCTCCCCATAATGCACCGCCTCATAACAGCATGGCAGTCGATGCCGTCCGGCATGTGGGTGATCAAGTGGCGTTTGTCATCGCCGAGACCCTGCAGCAGGCAAAAGACGCCGCGGAGTTGATTGAGGTGGATTATGAGGTTTTAACGCCCGTCACCAATATTTCCAAGGCACTTGCCCCTGGTGCTCCACAAATACATGAAGAAGCGCCAGGAAATCTTTGTTATGACTGGGAACTTGGCGACAAGGCGGCCGTGGATGCGGCCTTTGCCAATGCGGCGCATATCTCAAAGATTGATCTGATTAACAACCGGCTCTCTCCCAACCCGATGGAGCCGCGTGCGGCTCTTGGTGAATATGATGCGGGCAGCGAGGAGCTGACGCTTCATACCACCAGCCAGAACCCGCATGTCGCGCGGTTGATTATGTCGGCTTTCTTGGGCATAGCTCCAGAAAACAAGCTCCGGGTTATTGCTCCGGATGTCGGTGGTGGCTTCGGTAGCAAGATTTTCGTCTATGCCGAGGAAACGACAACCATCTGGGCCGCGCGGAAGATTAATCGCCCGGTAAAGTGGACGGCGGATCGCTCGGAAGCCTTCCTGACCGACGCCCATGGTCGTGATCATGTCTCCCATGCGGAGCTTGCCATGGATAACGACGGCAAGATATTGGCGTTTCGGGTTTCGACCCAGGCAAATATGGGTGCCTACCTCTCAACCTTTGCCTCGGCTGTACCAACCTACCTCTATGGCACGCTGTTAAGTGGGCAGTATAAAATCCCGAGTATCTATGTCGAGGTCAAGGCCGGCTTTACCAATACGACGGCGGTTGACGCCTATCGTGGGGCGGGCCGTCCGGAGGCAACTTATGTTGTCGAACGTATGATGGACACAGCAGCACGGGATCTGGGTATGGATCCAACGGAATTCCGGCTTAAAAACTTTATCCAGCCGGATGCCTATCCGTATGAGACACCGGTTATCATGACTTATGACTCGGGCGATTATCCGCTTGCCATGAATATGGCGAAGGAGATGATCGACTATAACGGCTTTGCCGCACGCAAGGCCCAATCAGAGGCCAATGGCAAAATCCGTGGTATTGGTACAGCAGCCTATATTGAGGCCTGCGGCATCGCCCCATCTGCGGCCGTCGGCTCGCTCGGGGCCGGCGTGGGTCTCTGGGAATCAGCTGAGGTTCGCTTCAACCCGACAGGCAGCGTTACAGTCTTTACCGGCAGTCACAGCCATGGTCAGGGGCATGAAACTACCTTCGCACAGATCATCGCTGACAAACTCGGCGTTCCGATCGAAAGCGTTGAAGTCGTGCATGGGGATACCAGCAAGGTTCCCTTCGGAATGGGTACCTATGGCTCCCGTTCCCTCGCCGTTGGCGGATCAGCCATCGTGAAAGCGGTCGATAAGATCGTCGAGAAGTCAAAGAAGATCGCCGCCCATCTCATGGAAGCCTCGGTTGAGGATATCGAACATGAGCATGGCGTCTTCTCGGTCGCCGGAACGGATAAGCAGATGACCATGGGCGAAATTGCCTTTGCTGCCTATGTCCCGCATAACTATCCGGCTGATCTGGAACCGGGCATGGCAGAAAATGCGTTCTATGATCCGCTTAACTTCACCTTTCCAGCGGGAACTCATATTGCGGAAGTCGAGATTGATCCGACAACAGGTGTTGTCGATATCGTTGACTGGGCCGCCGTGGATGATTTCGGCAATATCATCAACCCGATGATCGTAGAAGGTCAGGTGCATGGCGGCGTCGCACAAGGCATCGGCCAAGCTCTTCTCGAAGGCGTGGTTTATGACGACGAAAGCGGACAGCTGATCACCGGATCCTACATGGATTACTGCATGCCACGGGCTGACGATCTGCCAAACTTTCGTATTACGACAACAAACACCCCCTGCCCCAGCAATCCGCTGGGCGTGAAAGGGTGCGGCGAGGCGGGCGCGATTGCGGCCCCTGCGGCCCTCATGAACGCCATCGTCAATGCGTTGGGTAAGGATATCGATATGCCGGCGACGCCAGAAAAGATCTGGCGCGCCATCAACAGCAATTAAGAAGGGACCAACCCATGTATTCATTCGATTATGAACGCCCTTCGGGGGTAAATGAGGCAGTTTCCGCCATACGTGAGGATGACAAGTTTCTGGCCGGTGGCCAGACCTTGCTGCCGACCCTCAAGCTCAGGCTGGCACAAGCGGACAAACTGATTGATCTCAGCGGCATTGCGGAACTTAAAGGTATCAGCGTCAGCGAGTCCGAGGTTTCCATTGGCGCGATGACCCGCCATGTGGATGTTGCCAATTCTGCAGATGTTAAATCCGCCATCCCGGCGCTAGCGTATCTTGCAAGCCATATTGGCGATGCACAAGTGCGCAACCGGGGGACAATCGGCGGGTCCATTTCCAACAATGACCCGGCGGCGGATTATCCGGCGGCGCTGGTTGGTCTTGGTGCAACAGTGCATACCAACAAACGGAGCATCTCGGCGGAAGATTTCTTCGTTGATCTGTTCGAGACGGCATTGGAGGAAGATGAGCTTGTCACCAAGGTCACTTTCCCCGTTCCGGAAAAGGCAGGATATGCGAAGTTTCCAAACCCGGCGTCGCGTTTTGCTTTGACCGGTGTGTTCGTCGCACAGACAGCTCAGGGCGTGCGTGTTGCAGTGACTGGTGCGGGACCTTGCGTCTTCCGCCAGACGGATATGGAAGCTGCCCTATCGAGCAATTTTTCCGCCGATGCGGTATCCGGTATCAAGACAGAAGCCTCTGGCCTCAGTGCTGATATTCATGCTTCCGCTGACTACCGGGCGAACCTGATCTCCGTCATGGCGGCGCGCGCGGTTCAGGCCGCCTCATAGTCTGAGCCGTCAACCCGGACAATTAAAAAAGGGGAAGTTTTGGCTTCCCCTTTCATCTTTAGTAACTATTTCCCCATTTCGGGACCAAAATTCCGGCGCAACCAGATTTAAGCAACCAAGGGAAATCCGACAAGCATGACAAACGTCCAGCCGCAATCCATCGACGCCGTACAGGACCTCTTGCAAGACGCCAATTATGTGGCGGATCGTAGTCTGGCCACAGTCCTTTTTCTGTCCCTGAAAATGGGCCGTCCGCTCTTTCTGGAAGGGGAAGCAGGGGTCGGCAAGACGGAAATCGCCAAGGTTTTGGCGGAACAGTTGGATCGTCCCCTAATCCGCCTGCAATGCTATGAGGGCTTGGATGTCAGCTCCGCCGTCTACGAATGGGACTATGCCCGCCAGATGATTGAAATCCGGCTGGCTGAGGCAACCGAGACGGCCGACCGGGACCGCCTCAGCAGCGATATCTTTTCGGAAAAGTTCCTGATCAAGCGTCCGCTGCTGAAAGCACTGGAAAGCAACGTCGGCGGCGCCCCCGTTCTACTGATCGACGAGCTCGATCGCACTGATGAGCCGTTCGAGGCATTCTTGCTTGAAGTACTCTCAGATTTTCAGGTCACCATCCCGGAGTTTGGCACTATCAGGGCGAAAGAGCCGCCAATTGTCATCATTACCTCCAACCGGACGCGGGAAATTCATGATGCGCTAAAGCGCCGCTGCCTCTATCACTGGGTCGACTATCCAAATGCGGAACGTGAAAAAGAGATCATTGCTCGAAAAATTCCCGGCGCGGATGAGCGGCTTTCAAAACAGATTGTTCTGTTCATACAGGAATTGCGTAAAGATCCCAATCTGTTCAAGCTACCGGGCGTGGCGGAGACGCTGGACTGGACCAACGCGCTGAAAGAGCTCGACATCATCTCCCTCGACCCCGATGTCATCAATGACACGCTCGGTGTTCTCCTTAAATATCAGGATGATATCGTGAAAATACAGGGGAGTGAGGCAGCGGACATCATCCAGAAGATTAACTCCGAAATGGACGCCGTATGAGTGAACCGGCGGTACATACCGGTGGCACTTTCGCGGAAAACATCATGCATTTCGCGCGAACGCTACGCCGGGCTGGGCTGCCTGTCGGTCCGGGCCGCGTGATCGAAGCGATCCGCGCTGTCGAAGTCGCCGGTATTCGCCGCAGGGATGATTTTTACTGGACCTTGCATTCGGTCTTCGTCAATCGCCGCGACCAATGGGATATTTTCGATCAGGCGTTCCATGTGTTCTGGCGTAACCCGGAACTCCTGAAAAAGATGATGGACATGATGCTGCCGACGACGTTTCTCGATAGCACCAAGCGGGACGATCAACCGGAATTGAGCAGGCGTCTGTCCGAAGCACTCGCGCCCTCACCCGCCCCGGATACTGAGCAAGAAAACGAACAGGAAGAGATCGAGATAAACGCAACGCTCACTGCCTCGGAAAGCGAACTTCTGCAGTCGAAGGATTTTGAGAGCATGAGTGCGGAGGAAATGGAGGAAGCGAAAAAGGCCATGGCCAGGATGCGCCTGCCGATTATGGAGGTAAAAACCCGACGGCAGCGCGCGGATTTCCATGGCGGCGTTGTTGATATGCGCCGCACACTGCGCGCCAGCCTGCGAAGCGGTGGGGCCAGCATACCGCTCCGCTTCAAGTCCCGCGTGACTCGGCATCCACCGCTTATAATAATCTGTGACATTTCTGGCTCTATGACACAATATAGCCGCATGCTGCTACACTTTATGCATGCGATCACAAATGACCGAGATCGCGTTCACACATTTGTATTTGGCACCCGGCTCACCAATATAACAAGATATATGCGTTATCGCGATGTTGACGCCGCTCTGGATGCGGTCAGTGAAAAGGTAGAAGACTGGTCCGGTGGTACACGTATTGGCGCAACGGTGAAGGAATTTAATAAATTCTGGTCTCGCCGTGTCCTCGGACAAGGGGCGGTGGTCCTGTTTATCTCCGATGGGCTCGACCGCGATGCAGGAGAAGGATTAGGGGTTGAAATGGAACGGCTGCATAAGTCCTGCCGACAGTTAATCTGGCTGAACCCGTTGCTCCGGTATCAGGGGTTCGAGCCACGCTCGAAAGGCGTCAAGGCGATCCTGCCCCATGTCGATCAATTCCGGACGATCCATAATCTCAACAGCCTGAAAGACCTTGCTGACATTCTATCCAACCCCATGGGCGCGCAACCCGATAAGAGGAGTTTTGCCGCATGACCGAAACTGCATCAACTCTGTCCGATGACGATATCCTGAGCCAGGCGCTCAACTGGAAAAAGGATGGCCGGAGCGTCGCCCTCGCGACCGTGATCAACACCTGGGGATCTGCTCCGCGCCCAGCGGGCAGCCAACTCGCAATCGATGAAACGGGTCAGATGGTCGGTTCCGTAAGTGGCGGCTGTGTCGAGGGAGCTGTCATTCAGGAAGCGCTGGAGATCATCAAGAGCGGTGAGCCCAAAACACTGGAATTCGGTGTCAGCAATGACGAGGCTTGGGAAGTCGGTCTTGCCTGTGGTGGAAAAATCAATGTCTTTGTTGAAAAGCTTGACTGAGGCAGCGACATGAAAACGGCTTTACTGGAAGAACTGCAACAGGCGCGCGTCGAAAAGCGTCAGGTTGTCCTTGCGACAAACTTAACATCCGGAAACCAAAAACTTCTCTACCCATTTGAAAGTGAAGATAATTCCGATCTGGCGGAAGCAGCGAGAAATGCCCTTCGATACGATAAACCCGCCACATTCGAGAGCGAAAACGGAACCGTTTTTCTGAATATCTTCAACCCGCCACTGCGGCTTTTCATCGTTGGGGCTGTTCATATCGCGCAGGCCCTCGTCCCCATGGCGGCGGGAGCGGATTATGAGGTTACTGTTATCGACCCGCGCCGGAGTTTCGGTTCTAGCTTTCGATTTCCCAATGTCACCCTCGATAACCGTTGGCCCGACGAAGCGCTGGAGGAGTTGAATCCAGATCGACGCACGGCCATTGTCACGCTAACCCATGATGCAAAGCTGGATGATCCGGCATTGCAACATGCTCTGAAATCGGATGCTTTCTATGTTGGCGCTTTGGGGAGCGGACGAACCCATACGAAACGGCAACAAAGGCTTCTGAAGGTGGGCTTCACAGAAGAAGATTTCGCGCGTATTCATGGGCCCATCGGCCTCGATATCGGCGCAAAAAGCCCGGCGGAAATTGCCATCTCCATCATGGCGGAAATCACGGCGGTTCTCCGTCAGAAGGAAATAACGTGATCTTTGGCCGCATAGCTGTCGAGGAGGCGGAAGGTATCGTCCTTGCCCATGCGGTAGAAACTGCACCAGGCAAGCTGCTCAGGAAGGGGCATGTGCTTTCAAAATCCGATGTAGAATCCATCAAAAACAATGGCATAGATACCATTCTTGGCGCACGTCTTGAAGATACGGATATGCCGGAAGATGAGGCTGCCGCAAAGATCGCGGCCCCCCTTACGGGGCATAATGTGACTGTAAAGCCGCCTTTCACTGGCCGCGCTAATCTCATCGCGGAAGCGCGAGGGGTCGCGGTGATTGATGAAGAACGGATAAAGACGCTCAACCATATCGATGAAACGATCACCATCGCCACAGTAAAAAACTATGAGTTGGTGGATGCCGGGCAGATGCTGGCAACGGTCAAAATCATCCCTTTCGCCACCCCGAAGGAAAAAGTGGAGAAAGTTCTAGAATATATAAAGAAAAGCACCCAATCAATTGTTTCCGTTCATTCTTTTGTGAAGAAAAAGATCGGTATCATTTCAACGATATTACCGAACACAAAGAAAAAGGTAATCGAGAAGTCGGAGCGGATCATGGCCGATCGTCTGGCGCGCTGCGACAATCAAATTGATTCAAGCCGCCATTGCGACCATCATGAGGATGCACTTGCGGAGGCGATCACGGCGTTAGATAAAGGCGGATGCGATCTTATCCTAATCTTTGGCGCATCGGCCATCACGGACCGCAAGGATGTCATCCCCGCAGCCATCACGCAAGCAGGCGGCGAAATCGACCATTTTGGCATGCCGGTAGATCCAGGAAATCTCCTTCTTCTCGGGCATTTACGCGAAAAGCTCGTGATCGGCTTGCCGGGCTGCACCCGCTCCCCCAAGCTGAATGGATTTGACTTCGTCCTCGACCGCATTCTGGCCGATATTCCGGTAACGGCATCGGATATCATGGATATGGGTGCAGGCGGATTACTGAAGGAAATCCCGAGCCGGCCGCAGCCACGCAATCAGGAACGAAAGGCCGGAGCGACAAAAGGAAAATCAGTTGCCGTCCTGATCCTCGCTGCGGGTCAATCCCGACGAATGGGGAGTAAAAACAAGCTTCTCGCTGAAATTAATGGAAAAGCCATGCTCCGCCATACGGCGGAAATTGCGCTCAAATCAAAAGCGGCGGGTGTCTTCGGTGTAACCGGTCACGACCGGAAGAAGATCGAGAGATTATTCAACGATCTCAATATCTCCTCTTTTTACAATCCGGACTATGCTGACGGCTTGAGTAGCAGCCTAAAAACCGGCTTTCGCGCCCTTGCCGATAAATATGACGGAATTCTTGTTTGTCTTGGCGATATGCCGCTGGTGGATGCGGATCTCTTTGATTCCTTGATCGATGCCTTTGATGTAGAGGAAGGCCGCGCAATAGTTGTTCCCACTTTTCAGGGCAAACGGGGCAACCCGGTTCTCATCGGTAGCCAATTTAAGAATGAAATCCTCACCGTTACGGGAGATATCGGCGCCAAGTCATTGATTGCGGAGAATGAATCACACGTCTTCAACGTCGAGGCCGATAAGGACAGTATCTTCACCGATATCGATACGCCGGACGCGCTGGTCGCCCTCCAACAAAAATGAGTAAATAACGTGATTGACGAACTTTATCACAAGAGCTTGTTGCGGCTTGCCGCCAACGCCACGGGCGATGGCATACTTGACAATCCGGATGCGGAAGAAACGAAGGATAATCCGACCTGCGGCGACCGGATCACTATGCAGATCCGGCTGGGTGAAAAAGAAATTGCCGAGCTGAAGCATCAGAATCGATCCTGCATGCTCTGTCAGGCGTCGGCGTCTATGATCGGTGAACATGCTGTTGGTAAAACACTTGAAGACATTCTAAAAACACGCAAAAGTCTGCATTCCATGTTGCAGGGCGGCGTCATTCCCGATACATCGGAATGGAAAGAACTCGAATTTTTCAATGTTGTCGCCAACCACAAGAGCCGTCATAATTGCGCCCTCCTTCCCTTTGATACTCTGATCCGGGCGTTGGAGACAGCGTTAAAGAAAGCATGAGATGCGTCGTAAAAACCCAAGAATAAAAAACATTCCCGACCTTCCCTCTCCCTGTACCGGTATATGCAGCATGGACACCCAAAATCTTTATTGTCGAGGCTGTTTTCGGACACGAAATGAGATCGGTGGCTGGGTATTGATGACCAATGAAGAGAGAATGGATGTCCTGAAAGAGATACGTCAGCGCCGACGGGATTCCCGTCTTTCGGACAAATCGCCTTAATTTCGCCCACTTCCCCCCGCTTAATGAAAGCATCGTTGATCTCAATATGAGCTTGCTTTCAAGTAATGGGGGCGCAAATGTATTTGAAAACACTTAGCATTTTGACAGTTTCCTTTCTGTCACTATTGTTTCTTGTCATGGCAACATTCATGCCAGCGGCAACAACAATAGTTGCGTCAACTGACAATGATCCCGATACCAAATGTCTTGCACAAGCTGTTTATTTTGAGGCGCGCGGCGAACCCTTCAGCGGGCAGGTCGCGGTCGCACAGGTTGTCCATAACCGCGTGGCGGAAAAGGGTACATCTTATTGCAAAGTGGTATTTGAAGGCAGCACGCGCCGCAACGCCTGTCAGTTCTCCTTTGCCTGCGACGGTAAATCCGATACCGCAACGGATCAGGTGTCCTGGCAGAGGGCATTAATGGTGGCCAACCTTGTGAGAAGCGGAAATATGCGCGACCTCTCCGGCGAGGCAACCTTCTATCACGCGAATTATGTCTCCCCGACTTGGTCGAAAAGCTTGGTGATAACGGCCAACATCGGTAATCATATCTTCTATCGGCAAATGTAATTAGCGAAACTTGATTACTGGATAAATTGCAAAAGCGGCCAATGGCCGCTTTTTTTGTCGCGTGTTTCCCCCATTATCGCCACACCCGCAAAACGATTTATTTAATTCGTGATCTTCATCACATGCTGGAATCAAAAATTAATCTATATTGAATTTGTAATTATATCGATTTGATATATATTCGTTCGGAATATGGGCATCTAGATCCCGACTTGGAACGTGGGCGCGTTTCTCGACATTTTATGTAAGTAAGTGGAATTTATGGATATTCGCACTTTATGTCTTGGCATTCTCACTATGGGGGATGCGACCGGCTATGAAATAAAGAAGACCTTTGAAGATCGGCTGGATCTGATATTCCACGCCAGCTACGGTTCTATTTACCCTGCTCTCAATAAGCTGACAGAGGAAGGCCTTGTCTCTTGCCGCGAACTCAGCCAGGAAAAGCGACCCGATAAAAAAATCTATTCCATCACCGCAAACGGTCGATATCAGTTTTTCGACGCGATCATGAAAAAACCGGCGTCTGATCGATTTCGGTCTGAATTTTTGGCAACCCTGATGTTTTCCCATCTTCTGCCGGCAGCCACAATTTCAGACCTCATCGATGGCCGGATAGAAGACCGTCTTCAGAAAATTGCAACCATGACCGACGAATGTGAAACCAAGCAAACGGATCGGGAAAAATTTCTATGTAATTTCGGCATGAAAATGTATCAGGCAGAAATTGATTACCTGCAAGATAATAGACACTTGCTGGAAGCGGACGCGCTCATGGGGAACCGCGCTGCAGAATAATACAACTAAAACCATACTCTATAAACAAGAGGTATCACTGTGAACCGCTCAATCATCATCGCAATAATAATCGCCGTTGGCGTGACGGCCTGGATTGCGTCTGGACAGATAGACACTGGCGGCGACAGTGAGACAGCGAACGGCGATGCCGTCGCGGCGACCAAGGCAGACGGAACTTCCGCCGACACTGCCGAAACGCATAAGAACCAGCCCAAAATCATGGGGGTGCGTTATGCCATCTCCACCGCACAGCCTAAAGAGCAGGAAATCATCGTCCACGGCAGAACAGAAGCCAACCGTGTCGTTGAGCTCAAGGCGGAAATTTCGGGCCGTATAAATAAAATATATGTTGAAGAAGGTGACCGCGTGAAGTCCGGAGATCGCATCGTCAGCTTTGATGTCAAGGATAACAAGGCGCGTCTTCAGGAAGCCGAAGCTCTGGTTCGGCAAAGGGAAATCGAATTTAACGCAGCCAAGAAGTTAAACAAAAAAGGCTTCAGTTCCGACACCACATTTGCCAGTGCAAAGGCGCAGCTTGATAGCGCCAGCGCGCAAGTAACCGCGATGAAAATTCGCCTTAATGATCTGGTGATCACAGCCCCGTTTGACGGTTATATCGAAGCGAGAGAAGCCGAGGTTGGCGATTACGTCAAGGATGGGAATGGGATTGCCACCATCGTGGAAAGCGACCCTTTATTGATCACGGGACAAATTTCCGAGTTGCAGGTCGGTAATATTGAAGTCGGTGGCAAAGGGTCGGCGAAACTTGTCACCGGCGAAACCGTGAACGGCAAGGTCAAATTCATCGGACGGGTTGCGGAACCTGAAACCCGCACATTTCGTGTAGAATTGGAAGTCCCGAATAAGGGGTATAAACTCCGGAGCGGTGTAACCGCGGAAATTGTCTTCAAGACAAATTCAGTGATGGCGCATTTCATCTCCCCCGCATATCTGACGCTAAACGATTCTGGCGTCCTGGGCCTCAGAACTGTGGGCGAGGATGATGTTGTCAAATTCAATCCGGTTAAAATTCTCGCAGACACACCAGATGGCATTTGGGTGCAAGGGCTTCCCGAAACCGTTCGGTTGATCGTCGTCGGACAGGATTTTGTCCGGGCGGGCGACAAAGTGAGACCTGACCTCTTCGTTGCCGAGGCTTCCCAATGAACGCCATTATTGACGCTGCCATAAATCGTTCACGGACGGTTATATCGGCTCTCCTTCTGATACTGGTCGCCGGGGCGTATGCCTATATTGATATCGCGAAGGAATCCGACCCGGATATCAATATCCCGATCATCTATGTGTCCATGACCCATGAAGGCATCTCCCCAGAAGATGGGGAGAGATTGCTGATCCGGCCAATGGAGTTAGAACTCCGCTCTATCGAAGGTGTCAAGGAGATGACCGCGAGCGCATCTGAGGGGCACGCCTCTGTCACGCTCGAATTCGATGCCGGTTTCGATGTAGACAAGGCACTTCAGGATGTGCGCGAAAAAGTTGATCTCGCAAAAACCGAACTGCCCCAGGAAACCGATGATCCGACAGTCAATGAGGTTAATTTTGCGCTCTTCCCGGTAATTGTGGTGACGCTGTCGGGCGATGTCCCGCTTCGGACCCTGATCAAGCTCGCGAAAGAGCTTGAGGATCGGGTGGAGGGCTTACCGGGCGTGCTGGAAGCCGACATTGGCGGTGATCGCGAGGAAGTGCTGGAAGTGATCATCGATCCGGTGAAGCTAGAAAGCTACAAGATTTCCAATGCAGAGCTTGCCAATGCTGTTGTCTCGAATAACAAGCTGATTGCCGCCGGCTCCATGGATACGGGCAAAGGCCGTTTCGCGATCAAGGTGCCTGGGCTTTACAAGAATGCCTCGGATGTGCTGGACATCCCCGTCAAGGTTAACAATGAAGGCGTGGTGACGCTTCGTGATGTGACGGAAGTCCGGCGCACCTTCAAGGATGCCGACAGCTACGCCCGTCTGAACGGACGCCCTGCTGTGGCGCTGGAAATCAAAAAGCGCGTCGGCGAAAATATTATTGAGACAATCGAAGCCGTCAAACTAGCCGTCGCCGAAGAGCAAAGCTACTGGCCGGAAAATGTGGTCGTGACCTTTTCGCAGGACCGATCCGAAGATATCCGGAATATGCTGCTGGATCTGCAAAATAACATCATCAGTGCCATCATTCTGGTTATGATCGTGGTGATCAGTGCCCTGGGTGTCCGCACGGCAGGCCTCGTCGGACTATCGATCCCCGGCTCTTTCCTGATCGGCATCCTGTATATGTATCTCATTGGACTGACCATCAATATCGTTGTTCTGTTTGGTCTCATCCTCGCCGTTGGCATGCTGGTAGATGGCGCTATCGTTGTGACGGAATTTGCCGACCGGAAAATGGCAGAGGGCGTGCACCGGAGGCAAGCCTATGCCCTCGCGGCCAAGCGCATGGCCTGGCCAATCATCGCCTCGACCGCAACGACACTTGCCGTGTTCATGCCGCTGATGTTCTGGCCGGGCGTGGTCGGGGAGTTTATGAAGTACCTCCCCCTCACCCTGATCACAACACTGACCGGCTCTTTGCTGATGGCACTTATCTTCGTGCCAACACTGGGGTCAGTGTTTGGGAGGGCAGGTTCGACCAATTCCAAGAGCCTTGCAGCGCTGGCGGCGGCGGAAAGCGGTGATATTCTTAGCCTTGGCGGGCTTACGGGACGCTATGTGCGCTTCCTTGCTGTTTGCATCAAACATCCGGCAAAGATTGTCGTTCTTGGTTTGGTAACCCTTGTCGGAGTTCAGATATATTACGCGACCCATGGTAATGGTGTTGAATTTTTCCCCGAAGTCGAGCCGGAAATGGCCTTGGTCTATGTCCATGCCCGCGGTAATATGTCAACGGATGAAAAGGATCTGCTCGTCGGGCAAGTCGAGCAAGAGATTCTGAAGCTTGACGATTTCGAAGGCCTTTATACCCGCTCGGGCACTACCGGCGGCGGCCAAAATGTTTCTGAAGACGTAATTGGAATCATACAGATCGAATTCAAGGACTGGCAGGAACGCCGCCCGGTGGAAGAGATATTTACCGACATTCGCGAACGCACGGCCCATCTTACGGGGATCGTTGTCGAGGCCCGAAAGCCCGATAATGGACCACCGACCGGTAAGCATGTGCAGATACAGCTTTCGTCGCGCAATCCTGATCTCCTCCCAATTGAGATTGAGAAAATCCGCCATCATCTTGAAACCAATGTCAGCGATCTGATCGACTTGGAGGACAGCCGACCCATTCCGGGTATTGAATGGCAGGTCACTGTCGATCGGTCTCAGGCCGGCCGTTTTGGCGCGGACATCCAGACTGTAGGCAAGACAATCCAGCTCGTCACCAATGGTATCAAGGCCGATGAATACCGCCCGAACGATGCAGATGACGAGATTGATATCCGTCTGCGTTTTCCCGATGACAAACGCAGCATTGACCAGCTTGATAATCTGCGGGTGATGACAACTAACGGCATGGTGCCGATCTCGAATTTTGTAACACGTGAAGCCCGTCAGAAAGTCGGAACGATCAGCCGTTCTGATTCACGACGGATTATGACTGTCAAAGCCAATGTCGCCGCCGGTGTGCTGGTCGATGACAAGGTACAGGAAATTCAGGCCTGGATACAAAATGAGGCAAATATCAACCCAGAAGTCTCCTATGTGTTCAAGGGACAGGATGAAGAGCAGAAAAAGGCCGGGGAGTTCCTCGGCAAGGCATTTGCCGTCGCCCTCTTTATCATGGCGATTATTCTGGTGACCCAGTTTAACAGCTTCTATCATGCCTTCCTGATCCTGACTGCAGTCATTATGTCAACCATTGGCGTCTTTGTCGGCCTGATCATAACCGGTCAGCCGTTCGGCATTGTCATGACGGGCGTCGGGGTTATCGCGCTTGCCGGGATCGTGGTGAACAATAATATCGTTTTGATCGATACCTATGCGCACTTACGCAAGCAGGGCATGGAAGCGATGGAAGCGGTTCTGAGAACCGGTGCCCAGCGCCTGCGCCCCGTGATGCTGACGACCGTCACGACAATTTTCGGCCTGCTGCCCATGACCTTGCAGATCAACATCGATTTTGTCTCACGCGAGGTCGTGACGGGTGCGCCATCTTCGCAATGGTGGGTACAGCTTTCGACGGCGGTGGCCTTCGGCCTTACCTTTGCGACGCTCCTCACCCTGATCATGACACCGTCATTGTTGATGCTGGGGGCAAATGTCAGTAGCTTTCTGGAACGGCATCGTGAGAATAAGGCTGCGAAAAAGGCCCTAAAGAATGCTCATCCGGAACCTGCGGAATAGGACGTCATCGGTCCCTTCCCCGGCAATATTTCTATAGGTGAAACCGAAAAGGCTTGAGAATTCTCAGGCCTTTTCTTCTTTTTCCTCTTCGTCGTCATCGTCAATGGCGTCGGAGATTTCCCCATCCGTGTTTTTACGGTTTTCCTGTTCCTGCAGTCGGCGATGGCTGAGGATGGAAAAGGGGATGGTCGCCATATAAACAATCGCAATAAGGGAAAGCAGCTGCCACGGATAGCTTGCAAGCACCGCCGCCAGACCGCCAACCAGCAACAGAACCGGCATAATAAAGCGACGGGCGATGCGAACACGCTTGATGGAAAACGTCGGAATCCGGCTCGCCATCATGAAAGCCATGAATAGTATCCATCCCGCATTCAGGATGGCAGAACGGAAGAAATCGCTCTCTGTATAGAAATGCATCACCATGAACAGAAGCGAGATAGAGGCTCCTGCTGGCGCCGCAATTCCAGTGAAATAACGGCTGGCCCACGCAGGTTGCTCCTCATCCAGCATGGAATTGAACCGCGCAAGACGCAACGCACAGGACACCGTGAAAATGAGTGCAATAATCCAGCCAACCCCGCCAAGACCACTCTCAAGCGTCCAGAGAAACAGAACAAGACCAGGGGCAACACCGAAACTGACAAAATCAGACAAAGAATCAAGTTCCGCGCCAAATCTTGACGAGCTTTTCAATAGCCGTGCCATCCGGCCATCAAGCCCGTCCAGTACTCCCGCCGCCAAAATCGCGATGACCGCCATTTCCCATTTCTCATCCAATGAGAAGCGCACAGACGTGAGTCCGGCACAAAGCGCCAACATGGTGAGCATATTCGGGATCAGGGAGTTGAGCGGCATAAACCGCAGGCGGCGACGCTGACGGATGGGCATTTAGCGAACCTCCAACGCCATGGGCGCCTCGTTCTTTGCCTTCAAATCTGCGATAACCGTCTCTCCGCCGACCATTGACTGACCGACACCGACAAGCGGCTCTACCCCATCAGGAAGATAGATATCCGTACGGCTTCCGAAGCGGATAAGACCAAATCGCTCACCGGTCCGAACTTCCTGATTATCGGTGAGATAGCAAACGATCCGCCGCGCCACGAGGCCGGCAATCTGCACAAACACGATGTCATTGCCATCATTATCACGCAAATGTACCGCATGACGTTCATTCTCCTCCGACGCTTTGTCGAGGGCTGCGTTCAGAAACTTGCCGGGGCGATAGACCTGACGGATGATCGTGCCGCCGAGTGGGATGCGATTGACGTGCACATTAAAAACATTCAGAAAAACACTAATGCGAAGGCGTGCATCTGACCCCATGCCGAGTTCCTCCGGCGGAACGGCCCGTTCGATCATCTGAACGACCCCATCAGCAGGACTGACAATCAAGCCCTCTCTGGTTGGAACATGACGGTCTGGATCACGGAAGAAGTAGACGCACCAAAGCGTCAGGATCACACCGATCCAGCCGAGCAACGGCCAGGTAAACAGAAAAAGAGCGACAGTTATCGCGGCAAAGATGGCGATAAACCGGTGGCCTT
The DNA here is from genome assembly GCF_020731145.1 of Sneathiella sp. HT1-7. GTDB lineage: Bacteria > Pseudomonadota > Alphaproteobacteria > Sneathiellales > Sneathiellaceae > Sneathiella. The sequence continues at coordinate 436,109 of NZ_JAJFZN010000004.1, forward strand.
CCTGATTGATCGGAACCAGTACTGATTTTAGCGTGTCCATGTTTACTTCCCTTCGGCATACGACCCGTTACTCAAACTAGGTCATACCGCATGTGTTCGTCAAAAAGAACAAAAAGATGATATTCCGAAACAGCAGATAGATTGTATCGTTTAATCCAGTACCTGCTCAAGTTTCTCCTGATAGGTCGCGGCTTCCTGCTGCCGTTTCCACATGGCGGCATATTTCCCTTCCTTCGCGAGGAGGTCTTTATGGCGCCCGCGCTCTTGAATAATACCATTTTCAAGAACAATAATCTCATCCGCCTCCACCACCGTGGAGAGTCGATGGGCAATCACCAGCGTTGTACGGTTTTTAGAAACTTCTGCCAAGCTCGCTTGTATTTCTTTCTCCGTATGGGAATCAAGCGCGGAAGTCGCTTCATCAAACAGAAGTATGCGCGGCTGTTTCAGGATGGCCCGTGCGATCGCGACACGTTGTTTCTCCCCACCGGAGAGCTTCAAGCCCCGCTCGCCCACCATAGTATTATAACCATCGGGTAATTTTTCAATGAGCTTATCAATGCTGGCAAGACGGGCCGCCGCCTCGATCTCCGCATCGGTCGCGCCGGGGCGTCCATACGCAATGTTGTAGCGAATCGTATCGTTAAAGAGGACAGTGTCCTGCGGTACAATACCGATAGCCGCGCGCAAGGAATCTTGCGTCACTTCATTAATCTTCTGCCCGTCAATTGTCACATAGCCCTTATCAACATCATAGAACCGGAACAGAATGCGCGATATCGTCGACTTCCCGGCGCCAGATGGTCCGACAATGGCCGTTGTCTTGCCGGACGGCACCCTGAAAGAAACATCGTGCAATATCTGCCGATTGTCCTCATAGCCGAAATCAACATGGTGAAACTCAACATCCCCGCCGCCTTCTGCAAGAGGCTTCGCTGCCGGGATATCCGCAATTTCACGGGATACGGTCAGGAGCTCAAACATCTTCTCCATATCGACAAGGCTTTGCTTGATCTCGCGATAAACGAAGCCAAGGAAATTGAGCGGCTGCACAAGGAGCATCATAAAGGCATGGATAGCTACGAAATCACCGACCGTATACTCACCGGCCACAACCCCCCGTGCTGACAGGATCAGGACGGCGATCAACCCGGCACTGATAATGAACCCCTGCCCGATATTCAGATACGCAAGTGTCGTATTGCTTTTAACGGCGGCCGTTTCATAGGACGCAAGGGCCTTGTCGAACCGGCGGGCCTCATGCCCTTCATTGCCAAAATACTTGACCGTCTCGAAATTCAGCAGGCTATCAATGGCCTTGGTATTCGCCTCACTATCCTTTTCATTCATCGTCCGGCGGTATTTTAGTCGCCATTCGGTTACTGTCAGGGTGAAAAAGATATAGCTGACCAAAGTAACCAACGTAATAACGGACATCAGCCAGCCATACTGGACCAGCAAAATTCCGCAGATAAACAGGATTTTGAGTAAGGTCGGCGCAATGTTGAACAGCATAAAGCGCAGCAGGAAATCAATTCCCTTGGTGCCTCGCTCTATTACCCGACTAAGTCCACCCGTTTGCCGATCCAGATGAAACCGCAACGAGAGGCGATGCAGATGCTGAAAAGTATTCAGCGCAACCTGCCGGATGGCGTTTTGCCCCACTTTTGCGAACACCGCATCCCGCAGCTCAGCAAAGGCTTGCGTCAAGACACGCGCCACCCCGAACGCAACAATCAAGCCCGCCGGCATGACAATGACTGGATTCACATCCCCCGTCATATCATCAACGATATACTTCAAGATATAGGGTGTATAAACGGAAGCGACCTCAGCCATTACAAGCAGAACAACCGCAATCACAACACGGATTTTCAGATCATTCCGACCGCCAACCCAGAGATACTCACCGAGCGAGCGCAGCGTTGAGAAATGGCTACGTGAGCTGGATTGGCTGTGGCTGTCGAACGTCTGATTGCTCATGATGTATCCGCATTGACCCAAGTTACTTAAACATAGCGTAAAGCCCGGCAATTAGAGCCGACAAAATCCCTGTGACCACCCTTTTTGTGATGGTCACTACATCTGAACTAGGGGAATTTCGTCATTCTTGCTTAGGAAGAGCGAAAATCTGTCCCGGGTAGATGAGATCAGGATCGCGGATCTGGTTCTGATTAGCCTGATAGATCACGGTATATTCCATCCCCTCACCATAAACGCGCCGGGCAATGCGCCAGAGGCTGTTACCGGGCTGGACAATGGCGCTGAGACCGCCACTAGCCTGAGCAAGAACAACATCGCTAGCCGGTGTTTTCTGAAACGGCAGCTCGATCCGCGAGATAATTTTCCCGTCCGTCCCATGCTGATCAATCCGAAGCGTGTGATTACCTGCCGGAATGGACTCGTCCGGGACCAGTGACCAGTTACCATCGCTATCAACTACGGCCGTCCCGACCGGCTTGTTATTCATATATACCGTGATACGATTGCCCGGTTGCCCACGCCCCGAAAGAGAGAGCGTTCCCTTATCGTCATAGTTCACAGATCCAAGCGATAAATCCTTCGCCGCAGAGACATCCCCTTTCGCTGCAGGTACCTGCAAGAGCTTCGTCGTGGAACCTGTTGCCGCGCCGCTCACATCATCTTTCGGAACCAGCATGGCGATCGCAGGAACCCGATCATCCACGGGGATTGTGCAATCAGGCACATTCATGATGACGAGGCTGCCTGACTCAAGCTCGTTGCCATCGATCCCGAGTGCGCTCAAATTAACTGTTTGCGATCCCGACGGAAGAGGTTTGCTTGACGTGAACACCCACTCCCCATTCGAAGACGCCGTTGCCTCACCGGTCTTATCCGAGCCTATATAGATTGTAACCAAAGCTTTGGGTTCCGCCCGACCGGCGGCCACAAGGTCGCAATTTTGATCAATACGAATAATATCGAAGCTCGGGCGGGCAAGCGCCACGCGTTTACCTTCATCATCTGTTGTATCGTCGAGATTTTTCTCAATGACTTTGGCCTGAGAGACAGCTGCCTGTTCTGCTTCTTTGGCACCATCCCCTCCATTGGCCTTGGCGGGGGCAGTCTCCGCATTCGATAGGTCAGTTGTTTCAACGGGACCCTGCGGTTCAGAGCCGAAAAACATGTCACTGCGATAAAAGAGAAACAGACCAGCCACTAAAAGCAATAAAATCGCCAAGATACCAAATACGCGCACCAGAGCCTCACTCGGTTAACTATATATGTCGCTATTATGAACCCCCATGGCAATTCGCGCAATCTTTAGTAAAATTTGAAAGATTGAGGGTCGTGAGCTACTGGATTTTATTGTTAATCGGAGGGATACTTTTTAAGTAAACAGCAATCGCAGCGAGGTCATCCTCCGTCAGCTTGGATGTGCTATGGTTGATCACTTCTTCCATGCTGCCTTGTACATTGTCGAAGTCGGGTTTCATCCCGTCCTTCATGAAGCTGACGATATCCCCTTCTGACCAGTCTCCAATCCCCGTTTCACCATCCGGCGTGATGTTTGGAACTTTCTCTCCCTCCCCGCCATTCACTGTCCCGGCGAGATAAAAATCACTCTCCGTTCCACCCAGAAAATTGCGCGGCGTATGACATTCTCCGCAATGGGTCAATGCCTCCACCAGATAGCCGCCTCGGGCAACGGCCTTGCTGGCATTCGCGGGAGGAGTATAAGCACCATCTTTAAAAAAGAGGAGCCGCCACCCCCACTGCAACCAACGCCAGGAGAATGGTGCGGATACTTCATGCGGCCGGTTTTCTTTTGCAACTGGCGTCAAAGACATCAGATGGGCTTTAATGGCAAGCGCATCACCATCTGTCATTTTAGTATAGCTGGTATAGGGAAAAGCCGGAAAAAAATACTGTCCCGCAGGCGAAATACCGTGTTTTACTGCCTTCAGAAATTCTTCATTCGACCAGCCACCAATGCCATTATCCTTGTCCGCCGTTATATTCGGCGAATAGAAAGTGCCAAAAGGTGTATCAAGCGCACGCCCTCCCGCGAATGGCTCACCCTTGTTCTTGATATCCGTATGGCACCCATAGCAGCCGCCAGCCGCGGTGAGATAAGCGCCTTTATCTGCTATCTCATCCGCCTGCGACACACTGATACAAACCGACGCCAATAGATAGGCCGCCCCAAATTGCATGGCGGTCCGTCGGAGCTTGGACTGGAATCTTCTCTGCATCTGCAGTTTCACACCCCGAAAGTATCGTTACTCTTACTGCTTTGGTTTACGGAATTGCTTGTGACAGCCGCCGCATGTGCCACCCGTTTCCTTTAGTGCCGCGCCAATCATTGCCTGATCGCCCGATTTTACGGCCACAACCAATTGCGTAGCGGCAGCCTGAAAATCTTCGATATCCTTTTGAAATTCGTCAGGTTGCGTCCAGATTTCCGGTTTCGCGCGTGAGGCCTCAACACCGGATCCTTCGGGGAAAAACTTGGGCATATTCGCCGCGATCCCCGCGATCTCCTCGGCATTGTCATTCAGGGAATCGCTATAGGCCACCTCCCCTTTCGCGACCTTTGCGATGGCTCCCATATTCATGCCGAGTTTCTTCATTTCCGCAATTCTGAAATCGGCTTCCTTATTACCGGTGGATTCCGAATGTGCATTCGCCATACCGCCAAACAAGGCGCCACCAATCAATATCGCCATAACTGGTTTCATGAGCATCTTTTTCATTTTCTAACTCCCAAGCTAGTTAAATATAAGATCAATTCGACATGCCTTACACTTTGAATAGATGCAAAACACTAATTTCATTGCGGGATAATGACAACCATTTCCGCACCGCCGGTGCCATGAACCTTGTCATGGGCACGAATACGTACCTTTTTCACATTCATCGGCAATGACAAGGTTTTGGATCTGGTAAAGGGTTGCTCGTCCTCATGAGGATGCATTAAAACCCGACTGCCGAGATTGTTGCCGTCCATGTCCAGAATATCCCAACGATCCGCATAGTGATCCCATCCCTGATCCTCATGACGAACGGTAACACTGAAGCGGTAAACGTCTGCATCGACCTTCACGACCTTGACGTCAATGACATCCGCCTCCCCCGCCAAAAGAGAGCTTGACGACAGAAGCAGGAAGCCGCAAATAGTTAAGGTAATGATACTTCTCATATCCCACCTTTTTCCGGTATAGTTTGTAGCATGACTGAAATCTCTTCACTTTGTGTATATTGTGGTTCCCGGATACCCAAGGATCCATCTCATATTGATGCCGCCAAATCCCTTGGAAAAGACCTTGCCGAAAACGGGATCAGGCTTGTTTATGGTGGCGGGCATGTTGGCCTGATGGGCGTCATTGCCGATTCCACGATTGACTCTGGTGGACAGGTTACCGGGATTATTCCCGGCCATCTACATGATATTGAAGTCAGTCACGAGAAATTGACGGAACTCCATATCGTCGACAGCATGCATGCCCGCAAGGAAATGATGTATCAGACATCGGATGCTTTTGTCGTCCTTCCGGGTGGCCTCGGGACATTGGATGAAACATTTGAAATGGTCACCTGGCGTCAATTGGGGCTGCATGACAAGCCAATCATCCTTGTCAATTACAAGAATTACTGGCGGCCGCTCCTCGATCTGATGGATCATATGATAAAGGCAGGATTCGTAGAGAAAGAGGCCCTGGGCTATTTCACGGTTGTTGAAGAGCTCAAGGACATCATTCCGGCCCTTGCGAAAGCGCCGGATGCGGAAATAAAGGCCGATATCTCGAAATTTTAAAGGGAATTCGCTGTTTTTTTGTCGGATCAGCTTGCACAGATCGTCGGCAGTGATATTTTGCAGCCGCAGAACAACTAACCCATAGGCTAAGAAGGACGTCGATATGCCAAAAATTCAAGTCAAAAATCCAGTCGTTGAACTGGACGGCGACGAAATGACCCGGATTATCTGGGAGTTCATCAAGAATAAGCTCATTCTTCCCTATTTGGATATCGATCTGAAGTATTACGATCTAGGGATCGAAGCTCGGGATGAAACCGATGACCAGATCACTGTAGACGCGGCGAATGCCATCATCAAATATGGCGTAGGCGTAAAATGCGCCACTATCACCCCGGATGAAGAGCGGGTTGAGGAATTTGGCCTGAAACGCATGTATCGTTCCCCTAACGGCACGATCCGTAATATTCTGGGCGGCACCGTTTTCCGCGAGCCTATCATTTGTACAAATGTTCCCCGCTTGGTTCCAGGCTGGACCGATCCAATTGTCATCGGCCGTCATGCTTTTGGTGATCAGTACCGCGCAACGGACATGGTCGTAAAAGGCCCTGGCAAGCTCACCATGAAGTTTGAGCCAGCCGATGGTAGCGAAACACAGGAATTTGAAGTTTTTGACTTCCCGTCAGGCGGCGTCGCCATGAGCATGTATAATCTGGATGACTCCATTCGCGGTTTCGCACGTGCCTGCATGAACTACGGCCTTAATCGCGGCTGGCCGGTTTATCTCTCCACCAAGAACACAATCTTGAAAGCCTATGACGGGCGCTTCAAGGATCTGTTCGAAGAAGTCTTCAACAGTGAGTTCAAGGCCAAATTTGATGAGAAGGGCCTGACCTACGAACATCGCCTGATCGACGATATGGTCGCCTGTGCGATGAAATGGTCTGGTAAATATGTCTGGGCCTGTAAGAACTACGACGGTGACGTACAGTCCGATACAGTCGCACAAGGATTTGGCTCTCTCGGGCTGATGACCTCTGTCCTGATGACGCCCGATGGCGACACAGTAGAAGCCGAAGCTGCTCATGGTACCGTGACCCGCCATTACCGGATGCATCAGCGGGGCGAGGAAACCTCGACCAACCCGATTGCCTCCATTTTCGCCTGGACACGCGGCCTGATGCATCGTGCCAAGCTCGATGGGAATGAAGAGTTGAGGAAATTTGCCGAGTCCCTTGAACAGGTTTGCGTCGCTACCGTTGAAGGCGGCGAAATGACGAAGGATCTCGCACTTCTGGTCGGTCCCGATCAGCCTTGGCTCACCACCAACCAGTTCCTGGACGCGCTGGATGCAAATCTGCAAAAGAAAATGGCCTGATCCAAGATCAGAGCTCTAATACGCAAAGAAAAAGCCGATCCTTCCGGGTCGGCTTTTTTTGTCGCTACTTATCTTCCAGCGTTAATCATCTGCCGTCTCGGCATCCTGCTCGGCGCCGCTGTCCGGACCGCCTTGCATGATTTCAGAAATAACGCCCGCATTGGCGAGAATTTTCTGTTCAATCTCTTTCGCCATCTCGGGATTTTCCTTCAGAAAGCTTTTCGCCTGCTCCCGCCCCTGCCCGATGCGCTGACTGTCATAGGAGTACCAGGAACCGGATTTCTCAACAATCTCCGCCTTGACGCCCAGATCGAGAATTTCTCCGGTTTTTGAAATTCCTTCGCCATACATGATATCGAACTCGATCACCTTGAACGGTGGCGCGACCTTGTTTTTCACGACCTTGACCCGGGTCTGGTTCCCAACGATTTCGTCTTTTGCCTTGATCTGGCCAATTCGGCGAATATCCAGCCGTACCGACGCATAGAATTTCAGAGCATTCCCGCCAGATGTTGTTTCCGGGCTGCCAAACATCACGCCGATCTTCATCCGGATCTGGTTAATGAAAATCACCATGCAGTTGGAGCGCGAAATAGAGCCGGTCAGCTTACGTAGCGCCTGGCTCATTAACCGTGCCTGAAGTCCAACATGGGTGTCACCCATTTCCCCTTCCAACTCAGCCTGTGGCACCAGAGCCGCCACACTGTCGACCACCAGCACGTCAATTGCGCCTGAGCGCACCAGCGTGTCGGTAATCTCAAGCGACTGCTCCCCCGTATCCGGCTGGGAAATCAATAATTCATCAACGTCCACTCCCAACTTGCGGGCATAAACCGGATCCAGCGCATGCTCTACGTCAATGAAGGCACAGGTGCCACCTTGCTTTTGCGCTTCAGCAACGACATGCAGCGCCAACGTCGTTTTACCGGAACTTTCCGGGCCATAAATCTCAATCACCCGTCCCTTGGGCAAGCCCCCAATGCCGAGCCCGATATCGAGCCCGAGCGATCCCGTCGGGATCGCCGCCACGTCTAAAGTCTCCTGCTGACCAAGCCGCATCACCGACCCTTTACCAAAGGCCCGATCGATCTGGCTCAAGGCCGCTTCCAATGCTTTTTTCTTATCCATACCACCTGCTTCAACGAGCTTAAGAGCTGTATTTACCATCGATCTCCCCTTATTCCATAGGTCAGTCCCGGATGCAACTGCCATAAATGTACATGTTTTGTTCTCCTTTGCAAGAAGTTTTTATCTAGTTGTAATCGTTTATTTTTTCAGTTTATGTTGTGCCTTTGTTCGAAATTTTCTCCATTAAGGAGTATAGAGAATTTCCGGCACACCAATTCGAAGATCTGGTGATCCGGATTCTTTTATTTTTCCATGAAATGAGGTTAAGTTATTGATATTTAATAACATTGAAGGTTCGACAATATGAAATTCATATATTTCAATAAGTTATAATTTATCTTCCTTATTGCGCACCTTTTACCCTTTGATAGTTATTTGTAATTCTAGCTCTCTATGCCGAGCAGACGACAATCCCATAGCATTAAACCTGTCAATTCAACCGAAGCGAAACCATGTGCTTGTTTCATTGATAGCTTCTTATCCTCTTTTGCTTCAATAAATGTGGAAAAATACTTCTCATAAAAATAACTAAGTAAGTCCGATTTTCGTTTGAGACCCTTTTGTCGACCGAGCCAATCTTCTCGCAATTTCTCCTCAATAAGCGTTAGAACATTCAGCAAACAATGATAATCTGAATGGCGTTCTCTAGGGATACTCCAACCACCTTCATCATACGCTACTGGATTTAGAAATGGACCTTCGCCAGTAAGTAGCCAATGGACATCTAATTGCGTGAAATAGTCAGCAATACCTATAATCATTTCAATAGACAGTTTGCCTTTTTTCATTTTCCGCTTCGGACAAATAACTTCATAAAACTCCATGCTTATCTGAGAATTGTGCTTGTGTTTCCTTATAAATCAATCGAGCTATTTTTATTCTCTCACCTAACCTCCCGCATCACGGCTAATTGATATACTCATCCCGCCATATCCCAGAAAATATCTACATCCGCAAATATCTAGCTAACACCGGAACTGCAGGATGAAAAATCCGAGAAAATGCTCGATGCCTTTTTTGACCCTCAAGACCACAGCATAGTTTCCATCCACGAATGCTATCATCCCCGCGCTAGGCCTCCAGCACGATCCTGAACTTCTCTTCCTCAGTATACTGCTTGCGCGTCGCACATCGGATGCCCTTCACCTCCCGATCCGCAGGCGCTTTGGATTTTGCCTATTTTGGCTTCATCTTCGTTCCTTCTCAATTAGACTAACCCAAACCTTATTCTGCCTTTGTTGCTACGTGAATTTAATGCATGACAACATCAATGCCTTTTTTATACGTGGACTGCGCCACCTATCTCAAACCTCAAAATCATGCTCAAAATCTTTGTTAGGTCCTATACGCGCACCAGGCCGTAATTTTTTATATTTCAGTTTCACTAAATCAGCCTCAACAGGTCCGGGCGAGAGTGCAACGATAATTTCTTGTGCAAATCTTTCGAAATCTGCACGAAAATGCACCGAGCTTTTCAGGGCGATGATTGATTGGGCTTTTGGGTCAATACCTAAATGCCGAAACATTTCGCTATCTCCCGTTTGTACGGTTTTGCTGGAGACAGCAATTTTGACACCATCTCTTTCAAGTAAAGCGCACGGACCCAGTTGCATCTGCGCGCCCTTCCACATCGGTCCTGTGGCCAACAACTCACCATTCGCCAACGCAAGCACCGTATAAAGGCCGCTCAAAGGCGTATCGCCTTTAAATCCTTTCCCGCCAAGATCCGCAAGAATATCCCGCCCCACACCTGCCGCATGCGCCATTTCGGCAGTTTCGGAATCTGATATAAACCCGCATAGCGCATTCTGAGTCCCTGCAGAAAGAAGCTCTCTGAGTAGTCCGGTTGTATCACCAGATCCGCCAGCACCTGGATTATCCTGCGTGTCTGCAATGATGACCGGTTTACGGGCGGTTTCGCTGATTTTTAGGGCCATGGCGACAGCTTTATCAGCCGAAACACCGGTTTCCTTAAATAAATGCTCGGACGCTACGAGTTCTTGCTGGAAATTGGCAAGCGCCTCCAAAATCACATTTTTTTCCGGTCCATAGGCGATAACTGATGGGCCCGCCTCTTCGATGTCCGCAAGGGCAAAACCGGCGGCAAACGAAATATGACTATGAGGTGTCAAGCTATCTCGTATTTTCTCCAGCTTTTCACCGACGAGGGTTTTACAGGGATTCAAAGTGGTGCAGCCCATGTTTAACGGAATCAGAAAATCCGACTTATACATGGCCTTATTAAAACGAGTACCGTCACCGAGTAATTTAACCAGCACACCTGCCGTGCGTTTTCCTGTTTCCGCCATATCTGTATGGGGATAATGCCGGTATGTGTCGAGATAATCCGCATATTCAACCATTTTTTCCGTAATATTTGCATGGTAATCGAGACTTGCTGAGATCGGAATATTGGAACCCACCAGCATTCTAAGTCGGCGAAGCAGTTCTCCTTCCGCATCATCGTAATGCTCGGTAACCATTGCGCCATGAAGATCCAGATAAATACCGTCAACCGGGCCCGCACTCTCAAGCAGCCCCAGAATAAGAGAGGCAATCCGCTCAAAGGCATCGCGGGTTACTACTCCGCAAGGAACAGCAAAAGCCCAACATAGCGGCACAATTTCGATTTCTTCTTTGGAAAAGCAATCTATGGCGCCGACAATTGGTAAGTTAAACCCGGATACTTTCTCTATTAGCGCGTCGCCCTCGCATAAAGCTGGCCAGTCTTTCGCCATTGCAAAGGCGTCAAAATCTGCTTTCTTTTCTGCGAAAGTATTGGTCTCATGCTGAAAACCAGCAATTGCAATCCGCTTCATATTCTTTCCTCATCGACAGCATGGCAGGCGACCTTCGCAGGCCCATACTCCTTCAACACAGGCTGTTCTCGCGTACACCGCTCATTTGCGAATGGGCATCGCGGATGAAATGTACAGCCGCTCGGCGGCGTGATCGGATTTGGCACTTCTCCTTCAAGTGGCTTTCTGTGGGAGCCCCCTCTAAGATCCGGAATCGTTTCAAGTAAAAGCTTCGTATAAGGATGTCGCGGGTTGGAAAAGAGTTCAGCCTTAGGCGTTATTTCGCACACACGGCCCAAATACATAACGCCAATCCAGTCTGAAATATGATCGATGACGGCGAGATCATGACTGATAAAAAGATAGGTCAGTCCGAGTTCATCCTGAAGCTCTGTCATCAGGTTAAGAATTTGGGCTTGAACGGACACATCAAGGGCCGAGGTCGGCTCATCGCAAATAAGAAATTCCGGCTTACTGGATAATGCCCGGGCGATGGATATCCGTTGACGCTGTCCCCCGGAAAATTCATGAGGATATTTCTCGCCGTCACTCTCCGATAACCCGACCTGGACGAGCAGTTGCTCTACTTGCCTTCTCTCATCCCTTTTATCATTCGCAAGGTCAAAGGCACGAATGGGCTCAGCGATAATATCACGTACCCTCCAACGCGGGTCGAGGCTCGCATAGGGGGACTGGAAAATCATCTGCATTCGCCGTGAGATATCCGTTATTTTGGATTTCCCGTTTGCATTCGCCAGGTCCTGGCCATCGATTATGATGTTCCCGTCTGTTGCCTTGTAAAGGCCTGCAACCGCGCGCGCCACGGTCGATTTGCCGCAACCGGATTCGCCCACCAACGAAAATGTTTTCCCCCGCTCGATGGAGAAACTCAAACCGTCAACGGCCTTCAACACTTGCCTCGGCATTCGGTTAAGTAGCCGGGTAACGAGCGGCGGAGAAACATCAAAATACATCTTAAGCCCTTGAACTTCTAATAGACTTTGCTCAGACATACTTCTCTCCTCCCTCGTAAACCCAACAAGCTGCCCGTTGCCCGACGCTGCCCGCCTCGATCAGAGGTGCCGCCTGTTGATGGCATATGAATTTAGCTTTTGAGCATCTTGGATTGAAGGCGCATCCATCAGGCCGGGCATCAAGCCTGGGCATCGCACCCACGATATTCGGAAGAATTTTAAGGTTCTGGCCGATCTGGGGGATCGAATCCATTAATCCTTTTGTGTAGGGATGTTTGGGCGCGTCGATAACACTCCGAACATCGCCTATTTCCGCAAGCCGGCCCGAATATATGACGGCAACCCTATCCGCAGCCTCCGCAATGACCCCCATATCATGTGTCACCAGCATGGTAGCGACACCTTTTTCACGGGAAAGACGTTTTAGCAATGCAATAATTTGCGCCTGCACCGAAACATCCAATGCGGTCGTCGGCTCATCTGCAATAATCAGGCAAGGATCGCAGCAGAGCGCCAGCGCAATCACCACTCTCTGCCGCATGCCCCCAGAGAACTCATGTGGAAAGGCATCAAACCGCCGCTCCGGCGCGGGAATCCCGACCTCATTCAACAGCTCAATCGCCCAAGCCTTTGCCTGCGCATTCGACATTTTTTTATGGGTCAGGATAGTCTGCGTAAGCTGCTGACCTATGGTATAAAGCGGATCGAGACTAGTCAAAGGATCTTGAAAAATAACCCCGATTTGCGCACCCCGTATTTTCCTCATTTCCGATTCAGGCAAATGTGTAATATCCCGCCCATTCAACAGGATCACGCCTTCCGTGACATGCCCGGGAGGCTCCAGCAGCCCGACAATAGCATTTCCGGTGAGCGATTTTCCCGCCCCGGACTCGCCGACAATGCCAAGAATTTCACCTGCCTCAATCGACAGAGTTAGATCTTCAACGGCGCTTAACACGCCGCGGCGCGTCGGAAATTCGATGCAAAGATTGGAGATATCAAGAACAGCCATGACGCCTACCTCAATTTCGGATTGAATGTATCGCGAAGCCAGTCCCCAATCAGATTGACGGACAGAACCAGGATAACAAGTGTGAAGGCCGGGAAGAAAGTGATCCACCATTCGCCGGAGAACAGGAAGCTGTTGCCGATACGGATTAGCGTCCCCAACGATGGCGTTGTCGGAGGAACTCCAACTCCGAGGAAAGATAAAGTAGCCTCAATAATTATTGCGACCGCCACGCCGATAGTCGCAACGATAAGCGTTGGTCCGATTACATTTGGGAGAATATGCCGTAATAGTATCAACGATGTTGGCGTTTGAATGAGTTTGGCCGCCGCAACGAAATCCTTGCGCCGCTCCACCATCGCTCCGCTTCGGGTAATTCGCGCATACTGTGGCCAGCTTGCGATTCCGATAGAAACGATCAAAACGGGAATAGCTATCACCTCATGCAACTCACTACTCATGGAGGTACGTGTAACGCCATCAATCATTAACGCGATCAAAATGGGGGGAATTGTCAGCTGAATATCGGCAAAACGCATTATTGCCGTATCAACCCAGCCCCCAAAATACCCGGCGATGATGCCCAACGGAACACCTATTCCCATCGACAGCAGAACGCTCAACAGACCTACAACAAGGGAAATTTGCGTGCCATACATTATTGCCGCTAATATGTCCCGCCCCTGTCCGTCAGTGCCAAGAAAATGCTTCTCTATCCCGCCGCTCTCCCATACCGGCGGCAGAAAGGCGTCCGTCAACTCTAGGCTTCCAGGATCAAACGGCGTGAAGGACGTCAAAATCGGAGCGCCAAATGCGGCAACAAACATCAGGATCGTTATTATTGATGCAATAATTGTCGTCGGCGAATGAAGGAAACTATAGGTAATGTCATGGTCGACAAAGGTCGCCCATCGACCAGATGTGGTGAGGTTCTTCATACTCGTCCTATCCTTTCACATCAGCGCGAAGACGGGGGTCAACGACGAAATAGAGTAAGTCCACAGTTAGATTTATGACGACAAAGAAAAATGCAACCAGCACAAGATAAGCCGACATAATCGGTATATCCGCAAACTGAACGGCTTGGATAAACAGGCTGCCCATTCCCGGCCACTGAAAGACTGTTTCGGTAATAATGGAAAATGCGATCAGCGAACCTATTTGAAGCCCTGTAACTGTGATGACTGGAATAAGGGTGTTCTTAAGCGCATGCCCATAATTTATGTCGCGTCTTTTAAGACCACGGGCGCGGGCGAACTTGATAAAATCAGCCCTCATAACTTCGAGCATTTCGGAACGAATAATTCGCAGAATAAGCGTCGTCTGGTAAAGCGCCAGAGTAATGGCAGGCAAAATAATCGCTTTCCATCCGCTCACGGTGAGCAAGCCAGTGGTCCAGCCGCCGATATCAACCACTTCACCTCGCCCAAATGACGGTAACCAGTGTACCTTCACCGCAAATATGTAAATCAGCAGAATACCGATAACAAATGTTGGAAGAGAAACACCGACCAAGGACGTCGTCATAATCAATTTGCTGGCCCAGTGATCTTTTTTCAATCCGGTGAAGAGCCCGCCAACAACACCAAATACGATTGCAAGAATTGCGGAAACGAAAACAAGTTCCAGCGTTGCTGGCATTCTTTCGGCGATCAAATCTTCAACCGGTCTTTGCAGCCGGTAGGAAATACCAAAATCTCCTTGCAGGGCATGGCCCACAAAACGTCCAAATTGATACAGAAAAGGCTCGTTCAGTCCCAATCTTTCGCGCAGTTCCGCCCTGTCTTCTACAGTAGTTTCCTGCCCGACCATGTTGCTAATTGGATCACCCACAAAATTGAAAAGGAAAAAGCTGATCAAGGCGACCGCAAGCATAACAATTGCTGACTGAAACAATCGCTTTATAACAAAACTGACCATGGAATCGTCCCTGCAATTCTTTTGTTTATGTAATGGCTCGGCGAATTTGCCGCCGAGCCATCATGCGCATTGAGTATTACTTGAAGTTTGCCCAGTAGAACCGCGGCATATCATTGGGCTCAATCGGAATGCTGAGACTCTTCACCATAGCCCATGCGATTACCTGGTGATGCAACGGCAGGTAAGGGATATCATTCTGAACCTGCGTCCAGATTTCGTTGATAATCTTGTTCCGCTTTTCAGGGTCGACGATGCCTCTAATTTCGATAATCTTGGCATCTAATTCAGGAGTTCCGTAACCGGACGCATTCCAAGAGCCGTTTGACTCCAACAGGTAATCAAAAATAAACCCTGAATCCATTGTCGGAATACCCCATCCGAGCATATAGAAATCAGTATCCTTCCCGGTTATCAAAGGGAAGTGCTGCGTTTTCGGTTGCGCATTCAGCCGCACTTTGATGCCGATTTTGGCAAGCATGCCAACCGTAGCCTGGCAGATCGCCTCATCATTTTGATAACGATTGTTCGGGCAGTCCAATTGAACGGAGAACCCATCGGGATACCCTGCTTCGGCCAACAGCGCCTTCGCTTTCTCAGGATCATAAGGAAGACGGTTTTGATCCCAATCAGCGCGATATCCATTGATAGGTGGCTCGATAATCATACCTGCGGGGGCCGACCATCCGCGCATCACTGCCTTCTTAATCGCATTGATGTCAATCGCGTGATAGAAAGCTTCACGAACCCTTACATCCTTGAAGGGATTCTTGCCCTTTACGTCCGAGTGCCGCAATTCATCGGATTTAACATCAAACCCGTAGAAAATTGTACGAATCTGGGACGTCTTGTCTACTTTGAGTTTGGGATCGGTGAGAATACGGGCAAGGTCCTGTATTGGCGGATCCGTCAACAAATCGACTTCACCCGACAATAGCGCAGCCACACGCGTCGCATCGTTAGCAATTGGGGTCCAGACAACTTTATCAACGTTACTGGGATAATCTTTCTTTCCCCACCAATCTTCATTTTTGACTAAAACAGTTTTGACATCCGGATCACGGCTTTCCAGCTTGAACGCCCCTGTACCATTGGTATGGCGAACAGCGTATGTTTCCTGTTTATCTCCGAAATTCTGTGGCGCGACCACGTCATGCTCTTCACACCACTCCTTATCCATCATGAAAATATTAACCAACTGGTCCAGCATGATCGGATTAGGCTTTTCTGTAATAACCTGGACGGTGTAATCATCAATTTTCTTCACATCGGAAATTGTATTGACGTAGCCCTTCATCTGGCTGGTGTCCGCCTGCGCCCTTTTTATGGAGAAGACAACATCGTCAGCGTTAAAGGGGTTACCATTATGGAAAGTGACGTTTTTCCGCAGATTAAACTGCCAGGTATTCGGATCGATATTTTTCCAGCTTTCCGCCAGACCAGGCACCTTGAGCATATTCGGATCCCGCATGACAAGAGCGTCATACATTTGAATATCTGCCATTAATGTCACCAATGTATTCAATGCATGCGGATCAAGTGTCGCCGCATCGCCTACATTCGCGTATCGCAGTACATTCTCTGCTTGCACAGGCGCCGCCGTCAACGTTGCCGCTGCGCCTAACATAATTCCGGCAATTGCCAGACGTTTGGTCTTAAAAAACATGATACCTCCTCGCATCATTGAGTTTTTACGAATCAGAAGCGAGTTTCGTTATTTGGATTTCCCTTGCCCCTGATGCCTACGCTGAGGTTCTTGTGACCCCAATGCTTTGTGCGTCTGCAAACTGGATATTGACAGCTTGCGATTTATCCGAAAAATATATTATCAATATAATTATTATGAGTTTTTCTGATGAATGTATCTTTTCGCGTCATGAGGTATTTTGCAGCCGCAGCGCATTTCAAAAGTCTGACCAAAGCGGCGGCAGAGCTGAATATTTCGCAATCCGCGATCAGTCTGGCGGTCGATAATCTTGAGGCCGAGCTGGGGCTCACTTTGTTAAACAGGGAGCGGTCAAAAGGAATTTCGCTGACGGCAAAAGGCAGGGAGGTGCTCGTTAGAATTCAGGCAATTCTTGATCAAGTTGAAAATTTTGAAGATGAAATAATTGGCCTCCGCGAAAATATCTCGGGTCATTTACATGTCGGCTGTTTTAACGCAATCGCGCCGATCGTTCTGGCGCCAATCTTGAAAAGGCTGGTGTCGGAGCATAGTGCAATTCACGTAAATATTATTGAAGGGAATGTCCGGCATATTTTTGACAGCATTCATCGCGGAGAGATCGATGTCGGTATCTCCTATGACGAGGCCGACATCAGCGCCGGACTTAAGACCAAGACACTTGCCGTTGTACCACCACATGTGATTGTCCCACGCGGCCATCCACTTGCCGAAGAGAAATCAATTTCCCTTACTGAACTAATCGATCAGCCAATGATCCTTCTCGACTTGCCGAGTTCGCGCCAATATTACACGTCTTTGTTTGAAACCGCAGGCTTTGAACCCAAATTCGTTTATAAGTCCGGCAATTATGAGATGGTCAGAAGCATGGTCGGAGCAGGCCTTGGCATAGCTCTTCTGCAATCCCGGCCGTCGACCGAAGATACGCATTGCGGCGCAAAAATCCTGTGCAAACCAATAAAAGAAAATCTCCGTAAGTCGCGCCTAGTTGTCGCCTACACGGAACAGGGAATTAACCGCCGAATTGTGAAAGCATTTGTCGAGCAGTGCGAAGCCTATTTCACAACGAAAGAAAGTAGGGAACTCATTGTATCCTGACTAATTAGGTCCATATGCGTGTCTGACGTCAGCGCTTATGGGGCCAAGCAGTATAGGAACATTTGATTTCACTCTTACCTTTGCCGGTACAATGCTGGACCAGGAAACGGGCCTGCACTTCGGTGGTTGACGATATTTTTCGCCAGAACTGAGACGGCTCCTATCCCCGGACCCGGGAAAAACAAATACGGACCTGTATGCCTACCCTTCATATCCCATAAATTTCTTTGACTATTTCCTCAACTTCAACGACTGCAAATAACGACAGTTCGGATGAACCCTATAATTTTCCCTGCTTCCATAAGCAATGCTCCTTCCAGTTTATTGCCGGCCAACTGGTGAACGATCACCGGTTGCCCATGAAAGGTAAGCTGATAAGTCCCGGAATAGTATGCGCTGCGCCAACTCAACTAATTAATCGGCCAAATAGTTTTCATATAATCCAAAGTTAAAGAGTTTACGCCAAGCGGGTCGCACAATTTCAAGGGAAATGGACGAAAAAATTACACCTTATAGTTGTTTTTATATTTTTTATTACAATATAAAAATTGTTATTTCTAATAAGGAAAAAATTATGTCTAGCAAATTATTTTCACTACGAGCGAGCAAGGCGTTACGCCCAACAAAGTTCAGCCATCCGACCGTTTTTCAGATCAGCAATCGGCAAGTTTGTTTTCAGGACAGTGTGTTGGGGTTGGCAAATAAAGCCAACCTATTAAGAATGCGTGACTTTGACAAATCAGGTGGGCCATCGCTCTTAATGAAAAGCGGGATCTATGGTGTCCCTGTTCCTTACTTTTACGACCCAAGTAGCGTCTCGGGAAATGAAGACACAACGCGGCTATATGGTCTAAACACAATGAAACAAAGTCCGCATCACTACTGGAATTATCCTGAAACAGTTTACGGCTCCATAAAGAGGCGGAGCGGACTTTTGGAAGCGAGTTTCCAATATGACGACATAAAAGAGCAATGGAACCCGGACAATGTAATTACCTACATTGCGGAATATGGCATTGATCCTGTAAAGACCCTCGTCACAGATAAATTGTTTAACTCTTATTTGAAACGGGCAAATCCGAGTGATGAACAAATTATCAATATGTATTGGGCCGCATATAAAAAAAATGCCGATTCAATACCTAACGGAAGGTTAAATCCTAAACACCAAGAATGGTTCAACGAGGCTTTTAAAGACGGTGATCCGGAAAAAGGGTTAGCTGAAAATGAACGGATCAAGCGAATCAATGATGTCCGGCAAGCGGACGAGAACCTTCCATCATTTACAGATGTTGAATTCGCCTACTTATTCTTCGGTCTCAAACCCTCTAAAAGATATAATTTAGCTTGCTGTCTTAATGGAGGACATCTGATATCGACAGAGACCATTGCCTCTAAACTGAATGAACTTCTAAAATTAAAAAAGGCAAAGGATGAACAAAACTTCAATCAGAAACTAACCGAGTTTCTCGAAATTACAAAAGGTGATCCAACTAAGGCATCACGATCTGAAATGATCGCGGGCTCATTAAAAGAGCTTCCTCTGTTTAATACGATCTACCAGCAGAATTCATCTTTTATGGAGCGAAACTTCGAAGCTCTGTGCATAAAGCTGGACGCTTATCTGCTCAACCTTGTTAAACCGTCAGAAAAGTTGGTTATCAATCTTCATTTTTCCCATGTATTTGATAATGCGCCTTACTTCATGACCTTCCTCCTAGGGGTTGAAAAGGATGGGTCGATTGGGGTTCAGGAAGTATTAACGGATGCTTCGGATCCGCTCTCACTCTCTGCAAAGGTTGTGGATAGCAGGCTCAGTAACTCGATCAAAATTGTTGGTACGCCATCTGCAAATATACGCATCGTCGAAAACCCGGCGGATCTGATGGACAAAAGCAATCAGATTCTGAAAGACGCCAAATTCGCGCAAAAGATAAATGATGCCTCGGACAGCGCGTTTTTGGATAGGATTGACAACCTTTTCGATCTAATTAGCGACCAAAAAATAAAGCTGCGCTTTCTTAACGGGAACCCCGTTCAGCTTTCATCAAGTGGAGATGATTGGAGATACCGCGCATTCGCGATGTCAAGTATCAGATTCCCGTCATTCCAAGAAACTCCTAGGACAATAAAAGAAATCTTCCTGCCCAGCAGCAGCATAGACGGCGATGCTTATGAGGAAGGCTCGGACGATTACTGTGAAGAGGGTCCCATGTCGCCTAAATCATATCAATTTACTCCGATCCTGACCGCAGAACCACCAGAGGATTTCAACAAAAACAGAAAACTCAACCATCTCCCTGCCGGCTTTCCAACACCAGTTTTATACCCGGAACATGTGGGAGCCGCATCCCCACTTAATCCACTAACAACCAAAGGAATAGATCTGACCGAAGAATTATTTAAGAAATTAGTAAATAACGAAAAAATATAGTTAAAAAAATAAATATATCGATAAATATAAAAGGAATTTATTATTATGTCTTCTAAATTTAAGTTATCCAGAAGTATAGCCGGTCAATTACAGTCTATACTTAACGTTTCAACAGGAATTAGCAGCGCATTTGTTTCACAACGGCGCAATTATCGTTATAAAGCAATTCCGTCCCACAATATGACCTCGCAGAAGTATAGGGATCCTAAAGGAGATCCAATAGGAGGTTATCTGCCCGATGAGGAATGCGATGAAACAGTTAAGCATGTTCTTAATCGGCTCAGAATTCCCGAAGACGTAGATAGCCATCTCAGCGACATCTTCAAAGAGGTATATGGTGAAGATGTTCAGGATATTGATGATATTCATGGTGCGGCAAATCCGTCTACTGCCTCTGAAAACATCATTTCTCCTATCAAAAACATTGGCGGAAAGGATTCCTCTGCGCCAGACCACATTACCTGGCCAGCATTCTATAAAAAACCATTAGTCTCCATTGGTGGTCTTATCAGAAATGTCGTTTATGCAAACCCGAAAAGCGATATTATGCGGAATCTCGATTTCGTCGATTCTATTGAGGATAAGATTCAAGAAGGCCCAGGAAAACTCAGTTCCGTCGCTCAATTTTATGTCGGTCGAGGAACTCCGGTTTCCTTTGATAGCTTAAACTTCCTACTCGAGGAAAAATTCGGCAGAAAGCTGACCGACAAAGAACTGCAAGATCCCAAAATTGTCTCACATTATGTCGAGCAATATTTAGACGATATTCTTCCCGGGATTTCCAAAAAATTTAAAGTTGATATGAAAAAAAAAGAAATCTCCTGCGTTCACTTATTATCCCCCCATTCCTCGATTGTTTGTCAGTTCCAAGTAAAAGGAGAAGGAAACGGGTATGTAGGTGTGGAAGTAGGACGCCCGAGCTTTTCCTACATCGGTCAGAACCTCGTACAAAATTCTCATGAGCAAGTACTGGATCCGGCTGTATTCCAAGGTATGGTATATGGCCAGATCCCACCTAAGAATATTCCAAAAACGCTCAATGAGCTAAAGGAAACGCTGCCGACACTCACAAGAGATAACTTCTACAAGATAAACACAAAAATTCCCTATGAAGAGATCTCAGATAATCGCAAATCCTTAGTTAAAGAATTAAACCTGCTTTTTGATGAAAAAGAGGACAAAGCAATTTATACAACTGATGGCGTTCCCGCCGCCATACTTACCCTGATAGTGGCTTATGCAGACCGACTGGCTCGTGTACTATATTTCCTGATAGGCCCTGGCCCCGCTGATGCCTTGGTATTTGGCGGGTACTTCGCCCACGACGCGCGTGAAGGCCAAAGTCGAGCTTGTGAAGCTTTGCTAATTTACGCTTGTTACATAGCTGGCATAGACGTTAAAGATATGCTCTCTATTCTCAAGAAATTGAGGCAATATGATTTCTCGCAGGAAATGCGCGAGTCCGTCTATGAAAATTTTCTCTATGTCAAATTATCGGATACGGGCACTGAGGGTACTGAGGGTACTGAGGGTACTGAGGGTACTGAGGGTACTGAGGGTACTGAGGGTACTGAGGGTACTGAGGGTAACCAGGTTACAATCTATAGCAAAGAAGAAGCGCTAAATTGGCTGAATTTATCTACCAATACTTTTGTTATGATGAGTATTTATAAAGATATTTTGACTTCGGCGGAAAAGAAAATAGAAGAAGCCAAAATATTAAAAACTGTAGATAAAGAAGCAGAGAAGGTTAAAGAGACCGTACAGAACGGGACACTTAACCTCATGCGCAGATATGAGCATTTGTGGTCACTATCTGTCTTTCAGCTTGTGGAATTATATGACCTGTATGGCGCAGAAATTCTTCTCGATAAAGTTGATGAAAACCAGACTAATCAAAAAGCTATGAAACAGAAAAAATCCAGCGGCTTTTTGACGTTTACAAAAGCCGTCGTTGAGGAAAAAATCAGTAAATTAGAAAAAAAGATCAGCACCACGCCGACCGATCCAACTTCCGAGGAAATATCTGTTTCGCAGAGTTCTCTAGATTTGGCTAATAAGGCGCTCGCACGCCTTAAACAGATTGAGACTGAAATTTTGGGGTAAAGCGATTAAAAATGGGAATGGCTGTTCTAGTGTAACGGTTTGCCTTCCTGAATGAGTCGATATGATTTCAGTACTGTCAAACTGGAATAGATATAAAAATTTCTTTCTCGGGCGGATTCCACAGTAGTTTTGGGATCCGCCCAATTTTTCCTGCGCCTTGCACAACACCGTCTATATAATCTCGCTAGATCTATCCGCGCGATTGAAGCAGTCTAATGCCAGAATATAGCTCTTTTCAGCACCCGGAAGGAAGATTTCCGCAGATGATCCCTAGCTCCTTGAGCGGTCACAGCAAAGGTACGGTCACACCGTTTCGCGGACCAGGACTTCCTTGACCTTAGTGGCGATTTCTTTCAATGAGAAAGGCTTGGGGAGGAAGTCGATTTTACTGACATCGAAATCGAGATCTTTACGGAACGCATCCTCCGCATAGCCGGAAATGAAGATGACTTTCAGGTCCGGCATCTCGCCAAGAATTTCCTTCACCAGTGTCGGCCCATCCATTATCGGCATGACAACATCGGAAATGAGCAAGTCGATCACCCCTTCATGCTCATGGGCGACTTCAAGTGCGGCCTCCCCGCAGTCGGCCTGCAGAACCGTATACCCCTTGTTTTCAAGCGCGCGCGCAGCAAATAGCCGGACCGGATCTTCATCTTCCACCAGCAAGATCGTTCCTTTGCCTGTCAGGTCCCGATGGGTCGGTTGCGGCGCTATTCCTGTAGTATTTGTTCGTTTTGCGTCCTCCAGATAACGCGGTAGGAAGATGCTGAAGGTCGTGCCTGCCTCTTCATTATTCTCAGCGAAAATAAAGCCGCCCGTCTGCTTGATAATACCGTAAACCGTACTGAGGCCGAGCCCCGTTCCCTCCCCGACCTTCTTCGTTGTGAAGAAAGGATCAAATATCTTCTCGATCACATGGTCAGGAATTCCGGTTCCCGTGTCCGATATCTTGACAAGGATATAGTCACCGGGCGGTATCAGATCATTAAAATCTTTCTGTCCCGGCGCAATCGTCAGGTTCTCGGTCTCAAATGACAGGAGCCCATCGCCGGACATGGCGTCACGGGCATTCACCGCAAGATTGATAACCACCTGTTCAAATTGCCCCCGGTCCACCTTAACCAGCCAGAGATCACGGGCATGATTGATCTTGAGCTGGATCGCCTCCCCGATCAACCGCCGGAGCAGGTTAGAGAGTTCTGCCAGAACATCGGTGATATCTGTTACTTCTGGCCGCAATGTCTGCTGGCGCGAGAAGGCCAGAAGCTGCCGGACGAGACCGGCGGCGCGATTGGCATTTTGCTTAATCTGGTTTATATCTGAATAGGACGGATCGCCCACCTGATGACGCAACAACAACAGATCACAAAAACCGATCATCGCGGTGAGAAGATTGTTGAAGTCATGGGCAATACCACCAGCAAGTTGTCCAACAGCTTGCATCTTCTGGCTTTGCGCGAACTGGACTTCCAGGTTTCTCTGTACAGAAGTATCTATCACATGAACGAGGAGTCGCTCAGCGGAGGGATCATCGCCGATAATCGCGTTGATATAAAGGCTTGCCGCACGTTCCGTCGCGCCAAGGAGTTTTACCTCCGCCGATGGCGCGGCCATATTGCTCGCGCTTGCCTCGATCAACTTTTGCTGGAGTGTCTCGCGATCCGCCTCTTCCACCAGTTCGGTGACATGGCTGCCGATGGCCTTGCTGATCACGGTGCCGGTCAGCGCGCGAAACGCCGGGTTTACCTCCAACACGATACCGGTCGCATCAAGCAGCAGAATACCGATCGGCGCGGCCTCGAAAAAGCGGCGAAAATGCAACTCGGCATTCGCCACCCGTTCGCGCCATTCCTGTTCCTGCAGCAACTCCCGCACCACGGAACGAGACCCCATCAACTCGCCATTTTCGCCGCGAATGACCGTCTGTGTTACATGCACTGGCAGCACCGTACCATCCCGACCGCGCAAGGTTAGTTTGCCTTCATAAAGTGGCCCGTCAGCGGACACAATCTCCATCAGGTCGAGTTGATCCTCGTTCGATTTGACCACGAGATCCGAGAAGGCAAATTGCCCGTCGCTCAGCTCTTCCTGCTGATATCCCAACCAGTCAGCAAGTATCCGGTTCACGAACTGGATATTGCCATCCTCACCCAGAGAATAAAAGCCGACCGGCGCATTATTGAAATATTCAGAGAGCTTTTCATGCGCAACACGCTCTTCTTCCTCAAGCCGATGTTGCCGCGTCGTCTCTGTCACGTACCAGATGATATTGTCGGGCATAACATCTATGGCATGGGCAAGAATAGAGAGCCAGCGTCCGCTTTTGGTTTCGATGTCAATGCGTTCACCAGTCATGCCGTCATAGACTGCAGCCTTTAAGAGCCTGTCGATCTCTGACCGAACGTCCGCATCGTCCGCAAAATAATCACTGAGCGTTTGACCAATATCCTTCGTCGGAAGCTCCAAAAGGGTGCAATAGGCCTCATTCGCATAAACGAACCGCCCGTCTTTCGTTGTGAGCAGCCGACCCTCCGGACTGGAGGAAACCACGTCGGAGAGAAGATCGACGTTCCCGCTCGCGGCTTGGCGCAATCCATGAAAGATCAGATACCAGAGACCAAGCCCCATAGCGCCGACAACCATAACGCTAAGGATAACGATATTGACAAAATCCAACTCCTGTCCCAACAGAGCGGAAATGACAATCAGCGCAGCGACAAGGAAAAAGGCGGCTGCCAACTGCCGGGCATCCACACCCATAAAAAACTTCGGATTTCGCCGTCTATTCCGTCGTTGCACCATCTGGACCTGCTAGTTCGTCTGTTTCTTTTTGTTGAGCCGCATGACATAGCCGATAATTTCGGCAACCGCCTTAAAATGCTCATAGGGAATTTCATCATCGAGATCGCAGGCTTTGTGAAGAGCCCGCGCAAGCGGAGGATTTTCGACGATTGGAATGTCATTTTCGGTCGCGAGTTCTCGAATTTTTGCCGCAATATTATCCATGCCCTTGGCAACGACCACAGGCGCGCGTTCGTCCTCCGGTTTATACTGCAGGGCCACCGCAAAATGGGTTGGGTTAGTGATCACGACATCGGCTTCCGGCACCGACTGCATCATCCGCTGACGAGAGCGTTCTGCCCGCAAGGCCCGAAGGCGCGCACGGATCATCGGATCACCTTCCGTTTGCTTGAACTCGTCCTTGATTTCCTGCTTGGACATGCGGAGTTCTTTATTGTGATTGTAACGCTGATACATAAAGTCGAGGCCGGCAATAATACTCATCACCGCGACCACCCCCGCCAGCAACAGGAGCGCCTGGTCCTGAATCAGTTCAAGCACTTGCGATACATCGTAAGAGACAATGACAGGAAGCTGGTCCATTGATGGCAGGACAAACAAGATGGCAATCGCCCCCACGAGGGTGATCTTGAAGAGACCCTTCAAAAACTCGACGATTGATTTTAGGGAGAAAAGCCGTTTGAAGCCTTTTAGAAGGGAGAGCTTCTCCAGCTTGGGCTTTATCCGCTCCGCCGAGAAGACCGGACGGTGCTGCACCAAATTGCCAAGCAACCCGGCCATCATCAGCGTGCCGAGTGCCGGCGCCACAACGAAAATAACGGCCCAGCCAAGATCGCCAAAAACCTTCCCCAGATGGAAGCGATCCGTCGCAATGGCGTGAGGTTGTTCAACAAATTTAAGAAGATCAAAAGTAAGGCCGTTACCTAGTCCGGCGACAAAGATCATGACAACCAGCGTGATCCCAATAGTCATGAACCAATGGCTGACCTCCTGCGATTTCGGCACCTGCCCTTTCTTGAAGGCATCTTCAAGTTTCTTCGCGGTCGGTTCTTCGGTTTTTTGGGCATCATCTGTATCGTCAGCCAACTGCCCTTACTCCCCAAGAAAGCGGATTAACGCTTCCTCGTAATAACTGATAAACCACATCATACTGGCACCAATTGTAATCGCCAGAATGGCAAAGGAAAGGATAATTTGCAGTGGCATTGCGACAAAGAAAATCTGCACCTGCGGCATCAGGCGATTGATCAGGCCGATCCCCATGTAAAATGTAATTCCGAAAACCAAAAATGGTGCGGACATTTGAAAGCCGAGCAGGAATGATTGCTGAACAAAATCCGTGATCAGCATGCTGATACTGCCGAAATCCGGGACTGCCCCTACCGGGAATAAACGATAAGTGGCGAAAGTTCCTTCAATAAACAGATGATGCATGTCAGTGACAAATATCATTGTCAGCCCCATCAACGTCATGAAGGTACTCGTGATGGCGCCCTGTGTCATTTGCGCCGGGTCAAAAAACTGCGCGGCAGCAAGGCCGGATTGCTGCGCGATAATTGTCCCTGCCACATGCAGGCTGCTGAGCAGGAGCCGGAGCACACCGCCCATCACAAGCCCGATCACCAACTCCCCGACAATTAGCAACAACAGCCCGATCGGTGTCGACGGTTCCGGAGGGATTTGAGAAGCCGCAAAGGGCATCACAAGAAAACTGACGCCAAGCGCAATGGACAGCCGTACGCGGGTCGGAATAAACGCCTCCCCAAAGCCTGGAACTACCATGAAGGCCGCACCAATACGGACAAACACCACAAGAAAGGCAAAGATATTAACGTTGAGGAATTCGTCCAGCATCTAGCGGCGCCCGGCGATCATACGCCTGAGATACGCTGCGCGATCTGTTCCATCAACCCGATCATGGAAGAAATCATGAATGGCATAAAAATGATCAGGGAGAGAAAGATTGCCAGGATTTTGGGAACGAACACCAACGTCATTTCCTGCACCTGTGTCAGGGCCTGAATAAGGGCGATCACAAGACCAACCCCCAACGCGACCAACATGACCGGCGCAGAGACAGAGAGCAGGACCCAAATCGCCTCGCGAACTACGTCAACGACATCGGTTGGGCTCATGTTGCATCAATCCTTATGCTGTAAAAATACTATTACAGGCTAGATTGGCATTTTTATGATGTCTTGATAAGCCTGAATTACACGATCTCGCACTGCGACCACGGTTTCAAGGGTTGCTTCGGCGTTGCTGACCGCCGTCACGATATCCGCAAGGCCGGTATTACCGGTGATTGCCTCAAGGCTGACCTGCTCCGCATTGACGCCGGTTTTAACCGCATCAGCGCCGGCATCGGACAGCATTTCCGCAAAGCTCGGCCCTTCAATTGCCGCCTCAGAAGCCGCCTCAGGCTTGACGCCCAGAGAACTGTTAATTGCTTTTGAATAAGCTTGTGTCGCCGCTAAGGCGCTAGTATCTGCCATTGTCTACCCTCCACTCGTCCCTATTGTTTCAAGATGTCCAGCGTCCGCATGATCATCTTTTTCGACGCTTCGATAACACCTAGATTTGCCTGATAGGACCGCTGGGTTTCCTTCATGTCCATAATCTCAACCAGGGAATTAACGTTCGGCATCTTGACATAGCCATCCGCATTTGCGGCGGGGTGGCTTGGATTAAACTTGAGGTCAAATTCCGTCTTGTCTTCACCAATACGGCCTACCTTGACTTTGGTCACATTTTCTTCGCGGTCGAGAACATTGCGGAAGGAAATAGTTTTCCGCCGATAGGGATCTTCGTCAGGCGTCTTGCCCATACTGTCCTTATTTGCCAGGTTTTCCGAGATAACCCGCATCCGCTTGCCTTGGGCATCCATACCCGAGGCAGAGATGGACATTGTTTTTAAAAGATCCATGTTACCGGTTTCCTTCTCTAATCCGATTAACGGCGACCAAGGGCTGTTTTTAACATCCCCAGATTTTTCTTATACAGCGATGTGGTCAGCTCATACTGTATTTGCGTTTCAGCGACTTTCATCATCTCTTCTTCAAGGAGCACAGCGTTACCAGTAGGTGTCATTTCGCTTATGTCCCGATTTACCTGTGTCTCATAACTTGTTATTTCATCAACAAAAATATGCTTTTTGTTCGTCCTGTTGATCGAAACACTCTTGTCTTCAGGTGCATCGATCATTTCGCGAAATTCCAGCGGCTTGAGATCACGCGCGCGATAGTTTGGCGTGTCGGAATTGGCAATATTCTGCGCCAGCACCTTTTGCCGGGCGGTCAACCATTTCATTTTCTCCGTCAGCGCGGCGAAAAGAGGAATTTTTTCCAAATTCATATCAGGATCGCTTCTGTTCGCGGTTTTTCCTGACCTTACATTAGGGGAGAAACCTTAACAGACTATGAATTTGAAGAATTTGTGGATGGCAGGCACAAAAAAAACGCCCCGATAAATCGGGACGTTTCTGTCATTCTGAGCTGAGCCGCGCTATTAAGCAGCTTCCCAAGCTTCCGGTTCATAATTCTGTATCCGGTCGGCAAATTTTTCGACCAAGGCATCATCAGCGAGCTTACTCGTGACTAACATATCGTCAATATGCACCTCGGCTTCGACAACCGTCACGCTTTTTTCCAGCAGGACTTCGTTGATTTCCTCGGTGGAAACAACACTCCGTCCTTCCAGCAAATCTGCTTCGGCAAGAACTTTCGGTGCCTCCTCAATCAGAGCAACCGGCTTGTTGTCTTCCATGAAACCGCGCATGAAACGGGCTGTCTGCGGATCAGAAATGAGCCGGTTCACATGGCGCGAGCCACCAGGAATAATAACAGCATCGAAATGATGGGACATAGAGGTTGCAAGATGCGCATTCGCAGGGAAGAAATGTCCCCAGCCATTGCCGTGCCAGCTATTGACGACGCCTTTTTCCGGCGAGACGATTTTAACATCCGCTCCGGTCAGGACGAGAGCCTTGTGCAGGCTTGTCATATGGGATTCTTCAAAACCGTTGGCAACAAGAATGGCAACGGACTTGCCATTTAACGCATTTTCCAAGTCACTCATATAATCCATACCCCTTTAGTTTGTGGCATCCACCGCGCGTTTCAAATTACTGAACGACGGGAGCATTCAATATTACATGGCAATTCTCTACTGGAACGGCCAATCGTGTCACAATGACATTTGTTCAATTTCTTTTGTGCAAATCGGAGCCATCGCTCCTGTCAGTAATGCTGCACAGTGCCGGGAACAATAAATAAAGGCTATGTCGCCATTGCCCAGCGAGGCGGAACATAGTCGTTCCCAATCCGAGTTGCAAGAAAGAAGTTGCATGTTTGGGCCATTTCTGCGCTCCGATTAAGTAAAATTTAAGCACAAATATCTATGTTCAGTGACGCAGGTCACTTCTGGCCGGAGATACTGATGTCACAAAATGAACAAGACACTCCACGAAGCAATGATGACACCATCGCAGTCGCTTTGAATTATGACGAGTCTCCGACGTCGCTGGCCCGGGTAACAGCGAGTGGTAAAGGCGAGGTAGCCGAACAAATCTTGCAATTGGCGTTCGCTCGTGGTGTAAAGGTGCGCACCGATTCTGATTTGGCACAGATTTTGTCAGAAATAGAGGTGGATTGCCCCATTCCACTTGAGGCATTCGCCGCCGTTTCGGAAATTCTGTCCTATCTGTACAAGTGCCAGGATAAATAGTCAGTTTGATTAGTAAGCCTCTGATGAAAAATTTTGCGACAATAAATGCCGATATATCCGACGTACTGAACGACATTACGGAGTATCTGGACCAAACACGACGCGGGATCATGATCGACATGGGATCATTACCGCAAAAAATTGTTCATCTTCAAGGGCGAGTCCAGAACGCACCAAAGGATGAACGGCAGGAATTGTCCCAATTTATGACGCAGGTCATGCAGTCCCTCAACATCCTGTCTGACGAAATTCAGAAACGATATGATTCATTAAGCAGCGATATCAGCACGCTCGAAAACCACACCCATAAAGAATAGTTTTCAAAAACCCTTCAGCCCGCTACTGTATGTCCGTGACGCGTAAAAATGATCGGATGGATATTTTAATGGCAGGCCAATGGATCCCGTACAATACCTGAAATATATTGTCGGCTTGTTGATTGTTCTGGGTCTTATTGCGCTCATCACACTTCTCGCCCGGCGCTTCGGAATGGTGCCGAGAGCTTCTCGGGACCCGTCCGCCCCTAAACGTCTTGCTGTATCTGATGTCATGTCCATAGACGCCAAGCGGCGGCTGGTCCTTGTCAAACGTGATGACCGGGAACATCTCCTGCTGCTCGGTCCGGAACATGATGTCGTTGTCGAGCGGAATATCTCTGTCAATGAAAACGCCGAACAGGGCGATGTGAAAAACGCATGATAAAGTATCGTAAACCGGATCGTCTTTGCGGCATTAAATTGTCCAGTACCAACCTTGCCGCCCTTGCCGTCGCCATAATCGTCATGGCACTCCCGCTTGAGGTACTGGCGCAGTCCGTTTCCCTTGATCTTGGGGAAGATGCGGGCCCGCTGACCGGCCGGATTGTCCAGCTTGTCGTCCTGATGACAGTGCTGAGCCTGGCACCCGCGATACTGATCGTCACCACGTCTTTCACACGCCTGATTGTCGTGCTATCCCTCCTCCGAAGTGCGCTCGGTGTGCAGGCGACGCCGCCGAACGTCGTGATTATCTCCCTCGCCCTGTTTCTTACCGCCTTTATCATGGCGCCAACATTTGAGGCCGCCTATGAAAATGGTATTGTCCCGCTGATCGATGAAGAGATTAACGAGACCGAGGCATTTGATCGCACCGTGATCCCATTCAAGAACTTTATGCTCCAGCATGCGCGGGAGAAAGACATTCTTCTCTTTATGGATTTAAGCGCCACGCCCGAAACTGAAACACCGGAGGATGTACCTCTCCAGGTTCTGGTGCCCGCCTTTATGATCAGTGAGCTTAAACGTGCGTTCGAGATCGGGTTCCTGCTGTTCGTACCCTTCATCGTGATCGATATGGTGGTGGCCTCTATTCTCATGTCCATGGGTATGATGATGTTGCCGCCGGTCATGATCTCCCTCCCCTTCAAGCTGATCTTCTTTGTTCTGGTGGACGGATGGAATTTGGTCGCGAAGAGCCTCGTTGAAAGCTTCGTCAATGGGCCGGGGTAACGGTATCTCCTCTATTTTAAGAATGGTGCCGTTTGGAAGGGCGGGCATTGCCGCCGTTCTGCTTGCCTGCCTCGCCATTCTCTATGTTATCGTCCCGCTTATCTCCAACGAAGCACCCGCGCAAGGGAGCTGGTCTGAGACAACCCCTTCCCTTAACCTCGCACATATCTTTGATGGAGAGATCAACCGGCATGGCAAGCCGGTCGGCTTTCACGTCGCGCCGAAAGAACCTATGGGTGCGACGTCACGTATCAGGAATATTCTGTCCGGACCAAACCGGGCCGGCGTGTATACCGCTATGGTCGAGATATTTGATACGGGCGAACACCGGTGGAAAGAAAAATTCTCCAGCTTCTTTCCCGATGATTTTTCCCGGCAGCAAGTCATCGACAGCATATTGTTCGCCCATTCAAACAATCGCCTACCGGAGGGATCGCGCTGGCGCGGACCGTCGGGACATGGCTTCCTGATCGAAGGATACAGGTTCGGCAATGGCGACATTAATACCGCCTACCCTCTATATGCCAAGGATTAGGCCCCAACCATGCTGGAAATTCATCTGAAGATTGATAAAGAAACGGGTCTAATAGAGGCCGAATTATTCCCTGAAAACATACTGTTGAAAGAGTTCTTTGAAACTGAAATACAAGGAGATATCGCACTCGCCGACTATTTAAAGACAAAGGCAACCGGGCCGCAGGACGAGGATTATGAAATCACTGGCAACGGCTTTACTCTGACTCTCTCCCCTGATCGCTATATTATCACGCCGATCTATGAGGACACGCGCGCGCCAAAAGACGGCCCGCGCGATGATTTCTTTCTACTTCTTGATCACTGGCGTCAGTTTCTAAGTCATGAAACCAGAGAAAATTAACGGTTTGTTAATAAATTAGCTTCTATAACGTTTATATTAGAAAAATATTATTCGTATAAATATTATTTAAAATTGTATTGATTGGAGTCAATAATGACGTCAATTCTGGGTTCAGCCATCAGCGGCATGGCTGCTGCTACCAAACGGGTCGAAGTATCCGCGCAAAACCTTGTCAATGCGAACAGTGTCGGCACGCCCGGCGCTATGGACGAGAATCAATCCTACAAAGCCGTCGAACCCGTTCAAACAACAGACGAAACCGGTGCGCCGAACGTCAAGGTCCGGGAAAAGGATCCGGCAACGGCTCATGTCTATGCACCGCAAAATCCACTCGCCAATCAGGAGGGGCTTGTTGAAAGTCCAAATGTGGATATGGCGGAAGAAATTGTGAACCAGAATGTCGCTCTGCACAGCTATCGTGCAAATGTCAAAATGTTCGAAGTTTGGAGCGAACTTCAGAAAACCGCCATAGATTTAAAAAGCTGATCTCTCAGCACCTAGCCTAAATTTTCAATCGATTTGACAGTGAGCCGGGGCTCAAACAGCCCCGCGATACTGCAGGCGCCAGCGATATTCGCGATTTCTATTGATACAAGGCTCGCCATTGGTTTATCCGGTTTGCGATAAGCGACCGGACGTCCTGCCTCAATCGCGACATCAATATGTCGGGGATCAAGAGCCAATCCTTCTCCGGTAACTTTCATACGGGCTTCTTTCGCGGTCCAAAGCCAGAAGAACAACTCCCTGCGGTCAGTCACCTCTCGCAATGCATTGAGGGCGCCCTGCTCCATCTCCGTATAATAGTGGCGGCTTAAATCGTCGATTTCTACCTTGCGATCAAACATCTCTACATCAACGCCAATTTCCCCGCTTCGCGTAACGGCGAAGACAGCGGTATCGGCCGAATGGGACATGTTGAAATAGATATTTTGTGACGGAAGATAAGGTTTACCGCGTTCGCCTGTCTGTAAGCTGATCTCCGTCGGACCAACATCCATATATGCCGCCAGGATATAGCGAATCTGGCCATGCGCCCGCACATAGCGATTGCGATGAAGATCGAAGCGGAACCGTTCCGCCCGCGCCCGCTCCGCCTCGCTGAGCGCTTGCCAACATCTCTCGTAATCAAGCGGACCACCCTCACCAATATCAGCGTGGTAGATGTGAGTGTTTTCCTGCTCAAACGCGATCATAAAACCATAAACTCATTCAAAGTAACCTTTTTTCCAGCTAATGGCCCATGATAGCGAGAAGAAAACTATTGCGACAGGGCCAAATTCAAGACCCGGATTTTCGTCAATATGAAATCGTCAGTTGATCGCGATCAATGCCATCTCACGCCCCCTCCGTATAGTGACGACTACCTCAAATTAGATCAGGGAGGTTACATGTCGCAGGTTATCGCGAAGCTTCAGGAGGATCACCGGCGAATGTCCGTGCTTCTGGAAGTGTTGGAACGGGAGGTAGTCACTTTCTCGAAGGGGAATAGTCTTAATTTTTTCATGGTAGAGACAATCCTCGACTATATCGTGAATTTCCCTCAAAGATGCCATCATCCGATTGAGAATTTTCTTCTAAAAAGCCTGACCCGCCGAAATCCGGAGGCAGGTGCCGTTGGCGCGGAAATTCTGGATGAGCATGAAGAACTCACAAATATCATTACCCGCTTCTCGAATGAAGTGAAACGCGTCAAGCTGGAAGAACCTATTCTGCGCGAGGAACTTCTCGAGACGGTGTGTGAATATAAGGCGATTTTACATCAACATATGCGTAAGGAGGAAACGATTTTCTTTCCGGCGGCGGCGAAGTCCCTTATTCAGGCCGACTGGGATGTGATTGAAACACGGATGCGCGATAAGGGTGATCCGGTCTTCGGCCGGGAAGCAGATCGCGAATATCGCGCACTGCACAAGGTCATTGTTGATTGGGGGCAAAGGTAAATCAACACCAATCCACTTTTTCCCTCAGTTTTCTACCGTAGTCGCCATGCCTGTGTCCGCTTCAGTATGCCCTTCGAAACAGCGAGATGTATGATGCGAGCGGCGGCATTCGTATAGAAAATCATCATTCCCATTGCGGCGGCGGGCGCCACATCCCCTGCGTCATCCATATTCAGCACCGCGATTGAGGCAAGCGCCGTGTCCGTCGAATACAGGAACACGACTGCCGAAACCGTCGTCATTGCATTCACGAAAAGATAAATCGCGATATCCAATATGGCGGGCATGCAGACGGGCACAGTCACGCGCGCGAACAACTTATAAAAAGGCTGCTTCAGGGAGGAGGCGACGGATTCAAACTCCCCATCCATCTGTTTTAGCGCGGTAACCGCCGTCAGATGCGATACCGTATAGAAATGGGTAATAGTAACAATGACAAGGATCGCCATCGTGCCATAAATAGTGTTGAGAGGATTATTGGGGTCATTGAAAAAGAAGATGTAGGCGAGTCCCAGAACCATCCCCGGAATTGCCATCGGCAGCATCGCAAGGAACTGAAAAATACCACGGCCAAGGCGAAAGCTTCTGGTTTTATCTACCATATAGGCGCCGATAAATACCACAATGGTTCCAAAAAATGCCGTCAACAGGCCAAGCTTGATGGAGTTGCCATAAGCCTCCCATCCGCCGCCATCCATCACATCGAAATTGTAGTTTTTCAGGCTGAGGGAAAGATCATAAGGCCAGAATTTGATCAGCGCCGCAAATTGGCAAACGCCGAGAATTCCAATGATGAAAATCGCGACCAGGCTACAATAAGTAAAGCAAATACGATCAAATTTCCGGTCCGGCTTAGGCTCGAACACCACGGAGCGGGCGGATAGAAGAGCAACCTGCTTCTTCTGCACCTGACGATCAACCGCAAATGCAATAAAGGCGGGCATAAGCAGAACGACAGAGACCACTGCGCCCATCTCAAAATTCTGCTGGCCAATTACTTGCTTATAGATATCGACGGCCAGCATATTATACTGCCCGCCGATCACCTTCGGCAGGCCGAAATCAGTAATTACCAGATTGAACACAACAAATGCTGCCGAGATCAGGCCGTATCGGGCGCCCGGGATTGTGACCGTCCAAAAGGTCTTCCAAGGGCTCGCACGAAGTGAAACCGCCGCTTCATAAAGCCGCGCATCCGAAATGGCAAGCGCCGTCGTGATAATGATAAAAGCGTGCGGAAAAGTGAAGAAGATGGAACCCAAAACAATGCCATAGGGTCCATAAATGGATTCCCCCATCATCACCTCTTTCAGCATCCCCTGATTACCGAAAAGATAGACAAGTGCGATACCGGGCAGAAGAGATGGCACGAGGATCGGAGCCATCGCAATCAGACGAAACATCCCTTTCAGGCGCATGCAGCTTCGGCTCAGCGCATAGGCGAAGGCGAAGGCGAGACTGACGGTGACGATGGTACTGACAATCGAAATAAAGAGAGAATTCTCAATCGATCGAAAGAGCGAGGGCGTCGAGAAATATGTCGTAAAGTTACTAAACCCGAAGGATTGAACCGGGCGAAGAACGATCCGCCGGAACGTATTGGAATCCACCTCACGCCAGTCTGTGCCCGTCATCCGGTCCGAACCGATCAGATAGACCGCGTCCGCTGTCGTTCCACGAATTTTATATAGAACAGGGCTTCGAAAACTGAAATCAGGGAACAAAGGCGTCAGGCTCAGCCGGCCGTCGCTACTCGTCGCCATTTCATCCTGCGGAATAGCGTTCAATTTCTCATTAAGTGCCGCAGCGGAGAAGATCGTGCCATCAAACTTTCCGCTCTCATCGCTGACCTGCAGTTCGATTTGAGAAAGATCAAACTGGAATGTCGAGAACGCTTTCGACAACATGGCATAAAGCGGAAACGCAAGCGTTACGATCAGGTAAAGCGCGATGGCAAAGATAAATCCTCGCATCATCAGATCGTCCCGCCCGAGCTTTAACTTAACGGGCCGCTCATTCGGAAGACTGTCAGGCGTTATTACGCTCATTCCTACTCACCCGCCGGTCGTGCAAAAACCTTTAACCGGTTACTCGGGATTTCAATCACGAGATCCTTCTCTGCCTCTAGATCCAGCCGCCGCACCGCGTTAATGGAAAAATCAGCGATAAGCTCTTGTGCACCAAGCACCTCACTCCTCAGTCGACAACGCCAGAAGGAGCCTAGAAACTCCATTTCGGTAATCCGGCAGTTGATTGCATTATCAGGCTCTTCCATGGGCTCCTTCGCTGATTCCCCATGCGGAATAATATCTTCCGGTCGTACTGCCGCGATTACGTCGCTATCGGGTTGAAAGTCACCACCACCGGACGTAAATTCTTTCTGGCCGACGGTTACCATCGCAGAGGTGCCAAAGATCGCCGGGAGTTTGTTCATCTCACCAATAAAATCCGCAACAAAAAGCGTCGCTGGTTCGCGGTAAATGTCGGTCGGTGTACCAATCTGTTCGATCACGCCATGGTTCATCACCACAATCCGGTCCGCCATGGAGAGAGCCTCTTCCTGATCATGGGTGACCATGATGGTCGTGATACCGAGCTTGCGTTGCAGATCCTTCACCTCATGCCGCAAATGTACTCGCACCTTCGCGTCAAGGGCCGATAAGGGCTCGTCCAGCAGCAAAAGTCCTGGCGACATGGCAATTGCCCGCGCAAGGGCGATGCGTTGTTGCTGCCCACCGGAAAGTTGAGCCGGATATTTTTTCCCCTGATCCGGCAGGCCAACCAGTTCCAGCAATTCCGTGACCCGGGTCGAAATCGCAGTCTTCGAGAGACCTGCATTCTCAAGGCCGAAGGAAATATTTTTCTCAATCGTTAGGTTAGGAAAAAGGGCGTAGGACTGGAAAACAATACCAAAATCCCGTTCCGCTGGTGGCAGGTTGGAAATGTCATGACCTGCCTGTTCAATTGAACCGCGGCTTTGTATGTCAAGGCCCGCGATGGCGCGTAACAGAGTCGTTTTTCCGCAACCCGAGGGACCCAAGAAGCAAACAAATTCGCCTTCAGAAATACTCAAGGAGATATCTCTTAACGCAATAAATTCGCCGAATGCTTTCCACAGGCTATCTATCTTGAGATAGGCCTCCCCCTGAGGCTGAGTTTCATCTAAATCCAATTCACCGGTTGCCTCAGCTAGCATGTTTCCCCGCCCCTAATATTCTAACTCGTACAGTATAAAAAAAAGGCACCGCAAATGCGATGCCTTCTTTTTGGTTGTTTGGATTAGCTCTTGGCCTCTGATTTTGAATCGTAGCGTTTCTGCCACTCTTCCAGAATTGCCTTGCGATTGTTCGCGGCAAATTCAAAATCATTGTCGATCATTTTCTCCAGCAGATTTTCCGGGAAGAATTTGACCGGCTTGGCAACGCCAGGATACGCAACAACGGCATAGCCGGTGTTATACATCACGTTGGCATCCTTCGTAACTGTCCAGTCTACGAGGGTTTTAGCCGCATCGAGATTATCCGTTCCCGCAACAATCGCGGTTGCTTCCATATCCCAGCCAACACCTTCTGTCGGTACGATAATTTCAAGCGGTGCGCCGTCAGCTTTGGATTTTGCGCCGCGGAATGCGAAGGAAACACCGATCGGGATTTCACCAGCAGCCGCAAGTTTACAAGGCTTGGAGCCGGAATGAGTATAACGCGCAATATTCTCATGCAGCGCATCCATATACTGCCAACCACCTTCTTCACCGAACATCTGTAACCAGCTGGAGACGTCAAGGAAGCCGGTACCGGAAGAATTCGGGTTCGGCATGATGATATGGCCTTTATACTCAGGCTTCGTCAGGTCTTTCCAGCTTGTCGGTGCCGTCAGACCAAGCTTTTCAGCCTCAACCGTATTAAAGCAAACAGAGGCAACCCATGCATCCATGCCTGTCCATGTTGGTGGCGTGCTTTTGTCGACAAATTTCTTGTCGAGCATTTCAACACCTTTCGGTGCATATGGCTCCAACATACCTTCTGATTTCATCAGGAGGAGAGAGGTTGCGGCAAGGCCCCAGATAACGTCTGCCTGAGGATTGTTTTTCTCGGCCAGCAGTTTTGCGGTGATGATACCAGTAGAATCACGCACCCAATTGATCTGGATATCCGGGTGAGCTTTATTGAACTCCTCCGCATAGCGCTTCAGGTCTTCTGCTTCAACGGCCGTGTAGACAGTCAGCTCGGCTGCCATAGCACTGTTCGCAACGAACAGGCCCGCAATGGCGGTCAAAGCCAATTTCTTCAATTGTAACATTTTGTCGCTCCCCCTTTTAAGAGATTAGTTGAGAATTAAACTTGATCATACCCACAAAGATCCACAAAGATCCAAATTTGAATCACAATCATTTGTTACTCAATGCAATAGTGGCGTAATGTGACAAATAGAAGAAATCTATTATATTTATGAAGTCATAACTTAAATCGATATATTGATAATGGCAACTACTCTCTGACAACCGCATTCTTCTGCGATTCTCAGCCTAATTCTGGGGCCATGGCAGCGAATAAGTCTTTACATTAGTAAAAAATTTCATCGCTTCCAGAACACCTTCCTTCACGCCATTCCCTGAATCTTTAATTCCACCAAAGGGCGACATCTCAATGCGGTAGCCCGGCTGCTCCCAAATATTTACCGTTCCCACATCAAGCCCGTCAATGAAATGTGTAATCCGGTCAAGGCGATTAGTGCAAACCCCTGCAGAAAGGCCGAAGGGTGTCGAGTTGGAAATTTCAATCAACGCATCATCATCGTTGGGCACCCGGACAATCGGAATGATGGGTCCGAACGTCTCATCAAACACGAGTTCACTATCATGCGGCACATGATCAACAACGATCGGCGGCAGAAGCGCCCCGTCCCGCCCCGGATGATAGAGAATTTTCGCCCCTTGCTTCTCCGCCATGAGCACTCGATTCTCGAATGTTTCAGCCGCCTTTTCATGAATAACACAGCCGAGTTGCGTTTCTGGATCCTCTGGATCTCCAAACTTGATTTTCTTAGCGATTCCAAGAATATGTGGGACAATCTTGTCAGCGACATTCTCTTGCACAAGAATTCGTTTGATCGCTGTACAACGCTGACCAGAGTTGCCTGTCGCACCTGCAACCGCGATTTGGGCCGCCTTGATAAGGTCGTCATCACTCAAATCATCGAGAATAATCAGCGGATCATTGCCGCCAAGTTCCAGCGCGAGACGCTTGTACCCCGCTTTTTCGGCAATCATCTTGCCAACCGGCACACCGCCGGTGAAGGTCACAATATCCGCATGCTTGTTGATAATCATTTCCTCACCGATATCTTGCGGCCATCCGGTCACGACCTGAAACATCTCAGGTGGCAAACCCGCCTCATAGAGGATATCCGCCAGCGCAATCGCGGTGAGCGGCGTCTGCTCAGTCGGTTTACAAACAACGCAATTATTGGTGGCAATGGCAGGCGCAATCTTGTGCGACACCATATTGAGCGGATGATTGAACGGCGTGATGGCCGAAATCACATTGACTGGTTCACGCTTGGTGTAAATTTTTCGAGCTTTACCATGGGGTGTTAGATCGCATGAGAATATCTGGCCGTCATCGAGAATGGCAAGCTGACCGGCCAACATAAAAACATCATAGGCCCGACCCGTTTCATAAAGCGCGTGCTGATGACAGATACCAAGCTCAAGTGTAATGACCTTTGCGAGGCTCTCTCTTCGCGCCTGGATAAGTTCCGCCGCTTTGAATAGAATCTGCTGCCGTTCATAGCGTGTAAGCGACGGGCGATAATTTGCCGCAATCTCAAACGCTTCGCGCGCATGTTCGGCGTTGCCTGCGGGTACTGTTCCAATCACCTCGTTGGTATAGGGATAGCGCACTTCAACAACGCCCTTTGTTGTCACTTTTCGGCCGCCAATGCGCATAGCCTCGACAATGACCGGCCGAGCGGGTTTTGATGCTGTCATCTTGTTCACTTGGCAGCGACGAGCGCCGCGGCGCGCGTTGCATAATAGTAGGCGTCAAAATTTCGGAGCGTTGGTTTTTCCGGCAATTCCGGCATGGCGACATTCACAATGAAAGGCACAACCTGCTCGCTTACGCCACCATGAGAGCGAAGCGGCACTTCAAGACCAGACAAATCATGCCTATCCGCCGAGGTGCCTAGCACCTGATTCTCTCCGGATACAATCACAAGATCGCCGATCCGGTCTGGCGGAAGCTGAAACCGTTCTGCAGCGGTCGCCTTATCCAGCACAAGTTCAATCCCCGGAGTTGCCTCCAGCTTTGCAATCACCGCAGCCTGATCAACGTCCGGCTTGAGATAGGCCGTCGCAAAAGAACCAAGCGCGCCATGATGCACAACATAAGGGTCAGTGATTGGCAGGATAACCCGGCTCGCGCCCTCACCTGTTTCCTTATCCAACAAATCTTGCAGATAGATCACATCAGGTGTGCCATCGGCTTTATGCTTGGGCTTCATGCCGTGATCAGCAGTGACAACGATTGCGGCGCCCAGAGCATCAAGCTGGCCCAGATAGGAATCAAACATTTCATAGAAGGCGTTGGCATCGGGTGTTCCCGGAGCGGCCTTATGCTGCACATAGTCCGTTGTTGTCAGATACATCAAATCCGGCTTGAAGGAAGTCATTAGCTTCACCCCGGCATTGAACACATATTCGGAAAGCTCCGCTGAATAAACAGACGGCACCGGAATATCGAGGCTTTTTGAAGCATTGTCGATGCCATGTTCTGCAACGGTGGTGGTATCGGATTTCTCTGTCGAGAAGCAGAGCGCCCGTCCCTCATCAAACTTGAGACCGTGGCCGAGCAGCGCCCGAAGCTTGTCCTTCGCGGTGACAATAGCGATGCGCTTACCCGC
The DNA here is from genome assembly GCF_020731145.1 of Sneathiella sp. HT1-7. GTDB lineage: Bacteria > Pseudomonadota > Alphaproteobacteria > Sneathiellales > Sneathiellaceae > Sneathiella. The sequence continues at coordinate 477,091 of NZ_JAJFZN010000004.1, forward strand.
ATCGTAGAAGCTTTTGAAAATCGTTGGCACCCTGAGGAAGCGCGGATCATTCATCATCACTTCTTCACCGGTTTCCGGATCCAGCAGGAAGTTGCCGCAAATACCATGGACGGCAGGTGGCTGTCCCGTCGCAATCGACATGTTGTTCGGGTTGGTGAAACTCGGGATCACACAATGGGCGAGATGCATGCTGCCTGTCTCGCGGAAACGCTTCATCGTTGGCATCACACCCGCATCGATCGCGGCTTCAATATAGGCATTCTCGCACCCATCGAGGCAGATGACAACCGCTGTCCGCCCAGGAAACGGATAAGTCCGGTCATTTACGGTAACGCCATTCGGGGACATATTGTTCATTGTCTTCAAAACTCCAATTCAGATTCTTCAAGCCGCAAGGCGGGCACGTTCTTTCAGCGCAGATTCAGGGGGGCTCGCGCTATCAACATTCATTTCTTCCAGGGATTCTTTTGCAGCTGCTACGACATTGCGCATCACCTGTTCGTCAAGTCGGCCAATGCAGCCAATCCGGAAACTGTCCACCACGGTCAGCTTGCCCGGATAAATGATAAATCCCTTGGCCTTCATCAGATCATAGAAGCGCCCAAACGCGAAATTCGGGTGGTCCGGATTAAAGAACGTCACGATAATCGGCGACAGCCAGCGATCCTTTAACAAGGTCTCAAAGCCAAGATCCCTCATGCCGGCCACCATGACATCGCGATTGCGTTCATACCGCGCAAGTCGAGCGGGTGCGCCGCCTTCGGCCTCATGCATTTCCAGCGCTTTCATAAAGGCGGCGACCGCATGAGTTGGGGGCGTGAAGCGCCACTGCCCCGTTTTCTTGAAATTGGCCCACTGGGCATGGACATCGAGGCTGAGGGAATGGCTGTTACCTTTCGCGGCTTCCAGCTCAGATTTGTGGGCAATTATAAATCCGAAGCCGGGCACACCTTCAATGCATTTATTGGCAGAGGAAATCATGGCTTCATACCTGATATCGCGCACATCAAGCGGCAGCGCACCAAAAGCACTCATTGAATCAATCAGCAGTTTGCGCCCCGCCGCCGCAACAATTTCAGAGATTTCCTGCACCGGGTTCAAAATGCCGGAACTCGTCTCACAGTGGACAAGGACGACATGCGTTATTTCAGAGTCTTCTGCCAAAGCAGCCGCAACCTCAACACCACGCGGCGGCATATAGTCACCCTTGTCGATGACCAAATGGTTCCGCCCAAGATAGCGCAGTGTTTCTGCTATTCTTTTGCCATACGCGCCATTGACCAAAACCAGGGTCTTACTGTTCTTTCCAAGTAAGGAGCCCAGCATCGCTTCGACGGCGAAGGTCCCGCTTCCCTGCATCGGCACACAGTCATATTCCGTGCCATCGTCACCAGCAATATTGAGTAGCTTAGTACAGAGCGATGCCGTCATGGCCCGGAAATCACCATCCCAGGAACCCCAATCTTTCAGCATCGCCTGCTTGACTTCATAGGAGGTTGTTAACGGACCCGGGGTCAACAGATAGGGCTCTCCCATATGCGGTGCCGGAAACTCAGCAGTCGGCCGATTTTTCTCATCCATCTGCATTTATAATATCCTCACTAAAAAATTCACTGCGGGTGATCCAGAACGTAATTAACAACGTAATATATGTAAAATCGTTAAATACAATCGATGTATAATTTTAGTTGATATTATTAGTCTTTCTGTTAGTAAGCGCTATATTATCGATACAGAGGATAGGAATCCAAATGCGATATGTTCAACTACGTGCCTTTCACTTTGTCGCCACTCAGGGCGGATTTTCGCGTGCTGCCGAAGCTTTGTCCCTTACTCAGCCCGCGATATCGGATCAAGTCCGTAAGTTAGAGTGCGAGTATGACGTTTTGTTGTTTAATCGACAAAAAAAACAGGTCGCCCTTACAGATTTCGGCAAAAAGCTGCTGGAAATCACTCATCGAATGTTTGATGTGGAGCATCAGGCCCATGAATTACTATCGGAATCGCGAGCTTTAGGATCTGCGAATCTGAAAATAATTGCTGATTCCGTACAACATCTTCATCCGATCCTTGGCCCCTTCCGCCAACAATACCCGGAAGTCTTTATTTCCGTCAGCACCGGCAACACATCGGAAATTATCGAAAAACTGTGTAGTTATGAGGCAGATGTAGGCGTTTTGGGAGAAATACCGGAAGCGCGAGAGTTTGATGTTGTAAAACTGAGCTCCACCCCTATCATCGCCTTTGCCTCCAAACGAAGCTCGGCGGGCGGAATGAAATCCATATCTCTTCAGGAACTGGCTAGCAAACCCCTCGTCCTTCGGGAGAAGGGATCGAAAACACGTCAGAAACTTGAACAGATCGCAGCCGCAGCCGGACTGACCCTTAAACCGTCGATCGAAGCAGTGGGCCGGGAAGCCATCCGTGAAATTGTGGCAAGCGGCGCCGGTATCGGCATCGTTTCCGAGGCCGAGTTTGGCTTTGATGAACGTTTGTGCAAAATTGCGATTTCAGGATGCGAGCCGCTGATGGATGAGGCTTTGATCTGCCTGAAGGAACGCAGCAAGAGTAACCTTGTCGGCGCCTTCATGAAGATGGCGCAAGACCGACTGAAGCTTGAGTCTGCCGCCTGAGTAAAAACTTACCCCTTCATGGCACTATCCACCACCCTTTGCAGCATCGGGGCATAGTGGGAAAAGCCCGGCGTCTCCTTGCCAGGTACTTTGCCGATATCGTCCCACTTACGCACCTGAACGATTGCGTCGATATCTCCGTTCGCGGCAAATTTTTTCGCCGCCGACTCGCTCATTGGGCCGCCCTGAAGCTTCAGGCTCAGGATCGATGCATCGGATAATTTCGAAAAATATTCGGGTTCAACCGTACAGAGGTAGCGCTTCGCCGAGACATGATGGCGCACGCAGTCAGTTACAATTTTCGGGAAAAACGGCGCAAGAACAGTGGCCCCTGCCCGATCATGATGGCTGTCGATACCAAGCTCCGCGGCGTTATCGGGGAATTCATTGGTAAAATGCCCAATATCATGAAGCAATGCCGCAACAATCAGTTCTTCGCTCGCATCGGACTCTTCCGCGAGTTCCGCTGTCTGGAACATATGCTCCGAGATTGTCACATCTTCTCCAAGATATTCCTCCGCCCCGCGGCGAGCAAAAATATCGGCGATGAAGTCGACAACATTGTCTTTCGTGAGTTTCGAATAGTCTGGTTTAGGCATCATTAATCCCTAAATTCTCTTGTTCAAGTGTCGCAAGCGTTGATAGCAAACCATCCTTATCAGGATAGCAGCCCTGGAGCCAGCGTGTTCCGTGACCGGAGTATGCATTACGGGCATGCAAAACGCGGGTGTTATCAACTATAAAGCAGTCGCCGGGTTCAAGTCGGAAACTTACGGCCATCGCAGGGTCATTAATGATTTCACTCAACGCCCGGTAAGCCACATAATAGTCCGGCATTTTGTCGAACGGTACATCCGTAACCGGCGCAATGGAACGGTTATTGAAGCGGACGCCGACAAGCTCTCCATCCGGCTCCAGTTCAATCATCGGCTTGCGGGCTTGCAGGCAGACGCCCGACTGCCCGGCATATTCATACCGGGCATTATAGCGGGCCAGAATCTCGAAATGCTCCGGATTGCGCTCCTGAAGGCATTTAGCGGCCTTAAACCCATCGACAACGAGCGAATCTCCGCCCGTCGCCGAATTCTCCAGCGCATAAAGGATCTGCATCGTCGGAACCGGGTCACGATAAGGGTTATCCGTATGGGCCTGCAATCCCGCCGAAGTAAAGGCTAGATTGGTCGGCGTCACTTCAGCGCGCACCTCAAACCATTTGCCATAATTCGTCTCCCTGACAAAGCCAAACAGCGCCGCGACACCCAGAAGTGCTCCACTTTTTATTGGCCCACCGGTCATTTTTGCAAAACCAAATCGACGGATATCACCTAGCCATATGGCCAATGCCTCTTTATCACGTTTGACCGTTTCAAAATCCGCCGTTGGCACGCGGTTGGTCAACGCCTTATCCCAGATTTCAACGCTCGAATCGAGCCATCCGACGGAGTGCTCGCGCGCTATATCATAGGAATGTTCCTGCAGCCACCTTAGCGAATAGGATACGGACCTTTCCTCAGGCTGAAATTCAACGGTCAGCCTGTCCGGCGCGTCTAATGTCGCGGCGGTGATCTTCGTATTCAGCGGAATATCATCAATCATGATGAGACGTTGACCATTTTGCGGAGAGCGTGTGCGGACATCCAGCGCATTATCCCGAAGCCACAAGGCGTGAAACCGGATCGCGCCACCGCCTTCCCGGTGAAGAATAATATAGTCCCCTTCCCCGGCCAACTCGACATTCTGTATTCTGCAAATTTCGGTCATTAGTATTTGATTTCAAGCTATTGATATCAAGATTTAATTTTCTTCATAAGCGGATCATAGAGCGGCTCCAGATGCACCTGACACGGCACCCGCTTCAAGGCAACATCAAGCTCATAGTTGCCGCTCAGCACGAATTCCTTATCCACACCGTCTGGATTGCGGACATATCCATAGCCAATTGATTTTTCAATTGTGTGACCATAACCACCACTGGAAAGCCAGCCGACCCGTTCCCCATTCCGGTAGATCGTCTCCCGCCCCAAAAGGACAATATCCGGATCTTGGACCGTGAAGCAGGTCAGCATTTTACGAACCCCCTTTGCCTTCTGCCTCTCTATCGCCGCACGTCCCTTGAAGTCCCGGCCCGACTTCATTTTTACCGCCCAGCCAAGCCCGGCCTCAACCGGGGTGTGGTCCGGGCCGATATCCGCCCCCCAGGCGCGATAGCCCTTCTCAAGACGACAGCTTTCAATCACGCGATAGCCTGCATTCTTGAGACCGAGCGGCCCACCCGCGCTCATCAAGGCGTCATACACTGCGCCCGCGTTACTGGCAGACATATGAAGCTCCCAGCCGAGTTCTCCCATATAGGTCAGGCGCAGCGCCAAGACAGGATGGCCCGCAATATCGATCACCCGCCCCGTCGCGAAGGGATAGTCTTCATGGGAGATTTCATCCTTCGTTACCTGCGCCAGAATTTCGCGCGACACTGGCCCCATCAATGAAAGAACGGACCGTTCTTCCGTTATATCGCTCAAGATGCAGTCCATATGCGGTGGTACGTTCCGCAAGATCCAGTTGTAATCATGAGTTGCGAAGCCGGTTCCCGTGACGATATAAAATTCATTCTCTTCCAAGCGCGTAACGGTCAGGTCACACTCAATCCCGCCCTTGTCATTCAGCATCTGCGTATAAATAACCGATCCTATAGGACGCAAGACATTGCCTGACGCAATCCAGTCGAGCGCCGCCGCCGCATCCGATCCGGTCAGGAGAAATTTCGCGAATGAGGTCTGATCGATCAAGACGGCGGCTTCCCGCGCGGCTTTATGCTCTCTCGCCACTGCATTGAACCAGTTTTGGCGGCCAAAACTGTAGCTATCTGCCGGTATCTCCCCTGCCTCTATATCCGCGAACCAGTTCGGCCGTTCCCAGCCGAGCTTTTCGCCAAAACAGGCGCCAGCCACCTTCAACCTTTCATAAAGCGGAGAGGTACGAAATGGGCGACCTGCTTGATGCTCTTCGTGCGGCCAGGCCATAGTGTAATGCTTGCCATAGGCTTCGACGGTACGCTTTTTAATCCAGTCGTCGTCGAAATGCGGCTTTCCAAAGCGACGGATATCCGCGGCCCAAAGGTCATAGGGCGGCTCCCCTTTCGCGACCCACTCGGCCAACACCATGCCAGCTCCACCGCCAGAGGCAATACCAAAGGCATTAAACCCGGCACCGACAAAGAAGTTTTTAAGCTCCGGTGCCTCACCGAGGATAAAATTCCCGTCCGGCGTAAAGCTTTCCGGACCGTTGACCAGTTCCTTGATGCCCGCTGTCTCCAGCGCCGGAACGCGACCCAGCGCCAGTTCCATCATCGGCTCAAAATGGTCAAAATCCGACGGCAGCAGCGAAAAATGAAAGTCCTCCGGAATACCGTCTTCCGCCCACAAGACTGGGTTGGGCTCATATCCGCCCATGACGAGGCCGCCCACCTCTTCTTTATAGTAAGTCAGTCGGTCGGGATCGCGTAAAGTGGGTAGGTTACGCGGCATATCCTTGATGGGTTCTGTGATCAGATACTGATGCTGCACCGGGACTAGCGGCACATTTACGCCGAAACGCCCCGCAAACTCCCGCGTCCATTGACCTGCGCAACAGACAACGATTTCACATTCGATAAAACCTTTATCCGTTTGAATTCCTTTTATTTTTCCATCTTCAATAAGGATGTCTGTGACACTTGTATCTTCAAATATAGACGCCCCGGCCATACGTGCGCCTTTCGCCAGCGCCTGCGTGATATCTGACGGGTTTGCCTGGCCGTCCGTTGGCAAGAATGCCGCTCCAATCACATCCTCTATCGACATGATCGGCCAGAGATCCCGCGCCTCCGACGGGCTCAAAAGCTGCATATCAAGACCGAAGGATTGCGCCGTCGTCGCCTGCCGTTTGACTTCTTCCCATCTCGCATCGTTACAGGCTAGGCGAAGGCCTCCATTCATCTTCCATCCAGTGGCAAGCCCGGTTTCTTCTTCCAGCCGGTTGTAGAGATCGACGGAGTATCCCAGGAGCTCGGTGATATTGGCGCTGGAGCGAAGCTGCCCGACCAGCCCCGCCGCATGGAATGTCGTTCCGGAGGTGAGTTTCTTGCGCTCCAGAAGAACAGTGTCCGTCCAACCAAGTTTCGCCAGATGATAGGCCGTAGAGCAACCAACAATTCCGCCGCCGATCACAACCGCTTTCGCTGTCGTGGGGAGTTCTTTCACCATTTAGAGGTAATCCTTCTTATAACTGTCGTAAGCCGGCTCGAACTTTTCAAGGCAGATTTGGGTATATTTCCCATAGTCGAAATCAAGCTTGGAATAAAGCTCCGATACCATGCTCCACATTACCTCCCTGAGGAGAGAGGCAATTTTCATTGCTTGATAGCGGGCCCAAAGATCATCGGTAAGCGGTGTCTCGAAATAGCTTTCCAACATCTCTTTCTGGATTTGTTCCGCGACATCATTGTTAGAGGCTAATCCAGCCAAATCAAAAAGCGGCGTGTTAAACCCCGCATATTCCCAGTCAATCAGCCAAAGTCGTGCTCCGTCATCCAAAAAATTCGCGGCGAGCAAGTCATTATGGCCAAAAACAATATCATAGGGACCGGAGCGCGCCTCGGTCTCTGTCGCTATTTTCAGGAATTCCGATATTCGTTTTTTATGAGAACTATTTCCATCTGCCAGCAACCGTGCATATTCCCGCAGCACATGAAAGACCCAGAAAATCGGCGGCGACCCCTGAAGTCGTGCTGGAATGTCCCGATGTGCTTGCCGAATAAGGTGGATCGCCCGACTGCGGATATCATTGTCAATGAGGTCTTCCGGCGTGAGGGTCCTCCCCTCGATATACTCAAGAATCAGCACGCCTGGCTCACTATGGACAACCGCCGGTGAGATACCGGCGGCATGCGCGGCCTCGCTTGCGGCTAATTCATGGGCCCGAGTGATATGATGAAACGGGATGTCTTCGCCTAGCCGGACAACATACTGTTGCCCCCCGTCGGTCACGAGAAAATTCGCATTCGTCATACCGCCGTCCAGTGGCTCGATAGACGGTGTCACGTGCCACAGAGAAAGCCCGGATATTTTTTCCTGCGCACTAGTCACGTTGCCGTTCGCCAAATGTCAAACCATCCCCCTCCGCCTTTGCATCCGCAATATATCGCGACGGCATCCCATTCTACCTAGCAAAGAATGACGACAAAAGGAAGTTGCGGCTATCTGCATGGCGTAAGAACTCCCCCTCCTCTCACTAACGGCAAGATTTCGGACCAGTAATTATCCAGCAACTTTCTTCACAAACTCCGATTTTAGCCCCATCTGACCAATGCCCGGTACTTTACAATCAATATCGTGGTCGCCATCAACAAGCCGAATATTCTTGACCTTGGTGCCTACCTTCACAACTGACGATGCCCCTTTGACTTTGAGATCCTTGATAACCGTTACAGTATCTCCGTCCTGCAATTCTGCACCGTTCGCATCACGGATAATGTTAGATTCTGTTGCAGCACCATCGGCATCTTTGGCCCATTCATGAGCACATTCGGGGCATATAAGCAGGCCGCCATCCTCATAAACATACGGAGACTGACATCCTGGACAAGGGGGCAGTTCACTCATTGTAAAACCTCTCGCTCTTAGGCGTTAATCTAGGGCTATTGGACAAATCCAAACTAATCTTGTTAAAATCTCGCCTCTTTTACGACCCGCAATCGAAATGACCTTGCCAACGCGCCAATTCTATGACGCTTGAAACAGATTTGTTTAATTTGGGGACGTTCAAGATTGAAATGTTTATAGATTGACGCAGGAGTAGATACAAATATTTATAACCATCGCTGACGACAAAACGGCTGCTCAGCGGGCCACACTTTTCCTAAGAAACGTCAAGCGCCCCTTTGATGAACTCCATAGCATCGCCGAGGGCCGCGATCGAGGCAATCTCTGCGGCAGAAAACTGCATATCGAAAGCAATCTCCAACTCCTCAATCAGGCTCATATGCGCCAGCGAATCCCAGCCATCGGTATTGAACGGCGTTGAATCTGCCGATAGTCCCGTCGCATCGACATTGAAGCATTTGGCCGCAACCGCACAGACTTTTTCCTCAAGACCGCCGCTTTCTTCCGCAAACGTGGCGGGCTCTTCTGCCAAGACCGCCGCGTCGTTCGCCGCCCCGGCAATCATTTCTGCTATCAGTACCTTGCCTGAAGCGCCACGCGGCAGCGAAGTCATGATACGGAATTCTGCCGGTGTTCGCTCCGCCGAGAGATGCTTCCGGCAAAAGGCTGATGCGGCGGCGGGGGTAATTTCCTGACCAGGCTGAGGTGCAATCGCAGCGACCAGCTTTTCGCCGCGCGCCGCATCGGGGACGCCGAAGGCTACCGCCTCCGCCACACCTGGCATGGTCGAGAGAATAATCGCTACTGTCTCCGGGTGGATCGTCGCACCGGCGGAGACAATTGCCGTTTTCTTGCGTCCGACAAAATCATAGAGCCCGTCAGGGTTGATGCGGACATAATCACCCGTATGAAAGGCGCCGTCACGCAAAACTGTCCGAGTGATATCCGGTGCATTGAAATAGCCGCGCATCACCGTCGGGCCAGAAAGCACCAGTTCCCCGGTTTCGCCTGCGGGTACGGGGCGGAAATCATCATCCAGAACCATGGCGGTACACCCATAGGGCCGTCCGAGCGATCCGATCCTCCGTGTGGCGTTTTCCGGTCCAGCAAACAGGGCATCGCAGACCACTTCACTCAGGCCGTAGGCATTGACCACAGGTATCTTGAAGGTCTCCTCAACGTGGCTCCAGAGCTGAGCATCGAGAAGATCCGCACTACAAAGGATAAAACGAAAATTGGGTCCGGAGAAGGCGTCTCTTTTATCACTGCCGATCCGGGCTACAATACGGAGCATAGCGGGCACTGTGATAAAATGGGTGATATCCTTCTCAGTGAGCGCGTTCAGGATCGCAGGCACGTTCTGCACTGAAAAGGGTGTCTGGCGATAAAGATATCCGCCGAACCACAGAGCGACAAGCGGACCCCGGATCAATCCGTCAACATGATGAAGCGGCAACAGGTTAAGCAGCCGTGTCCCGCTGTCAAAGCCGTAAATCTCATCAAAAATGGTGAGCTGCGCGATCAGGTTTTCATAGGTCAGCTCAACGGCCTTCGGCGTCGATGTCGTCCCAGACGTCAGCACCAGAAGCGCAACTTCTGGCCGGTTTTCGACCGGTGTCCAACGGCCGGGATCTTGTACGTACAACAATGTGTCATGGACCTTGCGGATCGGGAAAATCCGGGATTGCGGTAGCTTCTCATCCAGTGTGGCATTTACCAGCATATCCTCATCCGCAAAGAGCGCGGCAGGATCGCAAACATCCATCAGTTCGCCGAGCTCCGACCCGGTTATTTCGGCATCGCCTATAACCGGCGTTATGCCCGCGCGAAGCAGTGCGAGAAAGAGCTTCACCACGGCTTCTTCATCCCTGGAAGCGACAAGAACCCGATCCCCGGTGACAAGACCGTTTGCGGTAAACATCGCAGCAAGGCAGCGCATATCACGAGCCAGCGTTCCATACGAGAAAGATCCGTTCGCCAGATCAGCAAATTTTTTCTCTAAATTTCCTTCCAACCTCCAATTGAGATTATCACAAAAATGATCGAAAGGATGAACGCCCGGCTTGATCGGCAACTCAAACATCAACTAATCCCTTTTTTACCGTCTCAAGACGAAGGCGCAATTTTTCGACAAGAACGACTGCATTATCTGGGTTGCGCAGCATGGAAAGATGGTCTCCCGGCACATTCACCAGCGTGAGCGCGCCGCTAATCAAATGCGCCCACCCCAGATCGTCAAGCCGATGACCCCACGGGGTTTCCTCGGCGCGAAAAACGGTGACAGACCCATCCCATGGGCGGGGCTGATATTCAGCCATCTTGGCATATAGTTGTCGGATAATCGAACGGTGCGCTTCAGCATGATTTCCAAGTTCCATACGAATCTGACCATAGCGATGCAGAACCAGCGGATCGCTCTCGCCTGGCAATAAAGTACGCCAGTTGCGAGCAACATAACGTGCGATATAGAGAGTTTCATGTAAAGGGTTCCGGAGAAAACGCGCGATCAAGGCGCGCGACCGGATACTCGTATCCAGAATAAGCAGTTCGCCGGTTTCTGGCTCCATTGTAGAAAGATGCCGCGCCGTCTCAAAGGCCAACAGCCCGGCAAAGGAAAAGCCGCAAATATGAATTGGCCGGGGTATATCCGACTGATGAATATCCGTGGCAAAGCGCTCCGCGATCTCAATCAGGCTGAAGCTATCAAGGGTGCCAACCATATCCGGGGCGAGACGCGCGCCAAAACAGGAAAACTCTGTGCAAAGAATTTTTTGGATTGGTTGCGCGTAAAGAACATTGCCACCGAAGTCTGGAAGAAAGACAAGGCTTCCCCCTGTCTCCAGACTGTTCATTCGCATCAAGGTGCGAGGCAAAGTATTGCGCAGCGTTTGCATATTCATTCCCCACCTTCCTTCTCAGGGTTTAGCGTGTAAGGCAAGCGCGCATTTTCCTCAATATTTTCTTTCGCGGCCGCTTCCCGCTTTCGTTTTAATCCAATTTCCGCAATTTCTAGAAATGCCTCTGAGCGAAACCACATACTGTGAAATGCCGGCTCCATACCGACGCCCCGCTCAACCTTATGCTGCCCGGTCGTGCCAAAGTTAACGGCGGCTCTCCCCTGCCTGATCGCCATCTCAATCGTCTGGTATATTCCCAGCTCAAAGTGCAGAAAACGTATGTTGCTCGTATGCCCCCAATGCTGGGCAAAAATTGTATCTTCACCTAGAAAACTAAGCTGCATGGCGATCAGGTCATTTTCTTTATAGGCAAAGACAAGATCAAGCATCTCCGGCATCGTCCGGAAGATCTGTTCGAAATAAGCTTGATTATGCCAGATCTCTGTTTCATTCCGATGGTAAGTTGCGGCGTATAATACAAAAAAAGGTCCGGCTAGCTCAGCGGTTATATTGTGCCCGGAATATTGCTTGTAAGTAAGCCTCTCTGCGGCAACCTTTCTCCGCTCTCGGCGAATTTTGGTACGGTGGCGCGAAAGCATAATTGCCAGAAAATCCTCAAAGCTGTCCATACCCTGATTGCGCCAAACATAGGCGTTGCCTTCGCTCTTCATGAAACCGCCAGATTCAGTTGTGTCCCATTCCGGCGCTGTCATATAGGCGATCTGTACAGATGAGGCACTGTCTTTTTCCGCTTGTTGCCTGAGCGCCGCCAGAAGGACAAGTCGGGCTTCCTCCTCATCCACGCCAGCACGCACCAACAAGCGCGGCCCGGAAATAGGAGTCATGGGCACCTCAACCTGAAGCTTCGGATAATAAGGTCCGACAGCCCGATTGTGCGCCATGGCAAGGCCAAGGTCGATACCAAGCTCACCTTCTGAATGATCCTTTAGATAGGCCGGCGCTGCGGCAATAATGTCGCTTTTCTGGTCACGCAGTATGATATGCCGAGGATGAAATCCGTTCTCTGGACTAGCAATGCCGTTTTCTTCCAGCGCGAGCAAGTGACTGTGCCGCACATATGGATTTTCCGAACCGGCACAGCGATCCCAATCATCGGCAGAAATATCCGCGATGGACGTATGAACAGAAACAGTTCTTGTACCGATATGGAAGGACGCGTTCAACTGGCCGCCTTTCCTTTGTTGGAACGTTGCCTGATACGCTGACCGCTGGCACGACGTGGATCACCAACGGCTTCAAGCTTGCCATCCAGATCACAGGAAACCAGACAGATGGACGGCTGTGAAATTCCGCCCGTCTTGCCATGCACCGATTTATGTCCACGCTCGGAAAGCGCCGTCAAAATTGCATCAGGGATTTCCTCCTCTGCAACAACCTTGCCAGCAAAAGAGAGGTGAGGCTCGGTCGACGCAGGAACGCTATGAGTGAATACACGCGGCGATTTCACCGCATCGTTCAGGCTGAGGTCGTGAGCAAGATGATGTGTCAGGGCTTGTGCCATGGCCTGTAGCTGCAAATCCGCGCCGGGCCCTCCACCGGCGATATGGCGACCAACTGCATCCCGGAAGATAAGTGGATAGGCACTGACTCGGGGTCGTTTCCCAGCCCGAAGGCGCGCCGGATGTTCCGCGGCGGTATAGCTTTGCGCTCCTCTCGTCGAGATGACAAAGCCGAGTTCTGGCACGACAGGACCGTCGAAAGACGGATCGCTTGGTGTTGAGGCAAAGATATTGCCCGCGCCGTCGATAACCGCCGCAACAGAGGTATCAAGAGTTATGGCTTTCTCACCCGTATCGGTCGGTGAAACCCGCTTCGGAGTTGCCACCATCCCTATTTCACCGGCAGCAGGCAATGGGTGGATTGCTTCCTCCATGCTAATCAGCGCGGCTCGATGTGCGGCGTAATCAGGCGAAAGTAATATGTCGAACGGCACATCCACAAAATCCGGATCCCCGTAATAAGCTTCCCGATCCACCAGAGCCAACTTCAACGCCTCTATTATTACATGGCACGCGCCAATGGATTGAGGCGCTTGGTCGGCAATGCCAGTTGACTCAAGTATTTGCAACGCCTGTGAAAGGGCTGGACCTTGCGTCCAGCTTCCAGGCGTGAAAAGACTGCCGCCAAAAACACTTGCCTCGGTCGGATAGACAACCGGGGTGTGATGCGCTGCGAGATCCGCATGAGAAAGCCATCCATCATACGCCTTGACATGACGGATCATGGCATCAGCGATTTCGCCTTTGTAAAAAGCATCCCGCACGGCTTGCAGCCCGCCTGTGCGCCCTGATGTCAAAGCACCCTTTTTGTCTGCATCTATCAGGAGGCGGATTGTATTGGCAAGCTCAGGCAGACGGAAAGTCTGCCCAAGTTCAACCGGAGCATCACCCGGAAGCCAGACACGGGCGTTATCATCACTGATGCGTCGGTAGTAACGCTCAAACTGGGTGGAGCAGGAAACGAGATCCTCATGCGCGGGAAATCCACTTGCCGCAAGGCCCTCCGCAGGTGCCGCGAGATCGGCAAAGCTCATGGTTCCGAACCGCTCGAGCGCTGTCAGCCAGGCATCTGGCGCCGCAGGAACAACGGTTCTCAAAATACCTTGCGGAATTCGGCCTCGGTGTTTCTCTTCAAAATAGCCAGGATTAGCACTGGCGGGCCAGCGCCCGGCCCCCTCGATAGAAAAATACCGGTTCTCATTCGCGATATAAACGAGGATAGGTGCAACACCGCCGAACTGGACCTGCTCCGAATGTAAAACAGTGAGCGCAATGGACGCTGCAACACCAGCGTCAACGGCATTTCCGCCGGCATCCAACACATCTGAGGCAATTCCGGCGGCAATATCGTGCCCCACAGAAACAGCGTAACTATTACTAGTAATGGCGTTCTGGATTCCGCTTTGACTACTCATTCAGATTACTGTGGCCATGTTAGCCCGGCCATTCCCGCATTAAAAATCGGACTATGCCACAGATTCCATTAAATTTTTCTTTATTTGTCCACTGTTTTTAAATGATTGTGGCGATCTCTCCACACCACGCAAAACGACCTAAACTTGCGTCAATAACATCGTAGAAAGTTGTTGCTCACGGGAAAGAGTCAGCCATTTTCCCGTGAGCAAAACTCACCATCTGATTGTCCGGATAATCTCTAGCGCCAAACGTTATCGGCACGGTCGAAACTATTGTCGCGCAAATCACCGTCGCGCATTTTATTCTTCGCGATTTTACCTGTCGGTGTTCGTGGGAATTCATCAACATAAGAGTAGTAGCGCGGGACTTTAAAATCTGCCAAATGTTGGCCACAATGCGCAATGATTTTCTCCGGCGGGCAATCTTCTGCCGTTGCGCCCTCCCGCAGCATAATGCAGACTTTCACCTCTTCGCGGCGCATAGGATCGGGAACGGAAAGAGCCGCGGCCTCTTCAATTTCATCCATGCCACGCAAGACTGCTTCGACTTCCCGAGCAGATATATTCTCTCCCGCCCGCTTGATCATGTCCTTGATCCGGCCGACGATGTAATAGTATCCATTCTCATCCTGCTGAAATATGTCGCCCGTACGGAACCATTTCCCGCGAAAACTTTCTGCATTCGCTTCAGGGCGTTTATAATACCCCCACAATATAGCCGGACCGGAAACCCATAGTTCGCCGGGCTCTCCTTGCGGGACATCATTGCCTTCTTCATCGACAATACGCACTTCACGAAAGGGCGACGGCAATCCACAAGCTTCTGACCCTGCCATATGAGTGGCTTCTGCCGGCAATGAAATACCGCTGCCAATTTCTGTCATGCCGAAAGTATTGCGAGCAACTAGATTGAAACGCTTTTCTATTTCAATATTCGCATCCCCGCGCCAACCGAAGGCATTGACATATTTCAACTTAATGAGCTTGTCTTTTTCCGACGGCGGGAATCTGGCGAGCGCAGGTTCTGGAAAAGCGCAATACTCAATTTCGAAATCAATGAGCCAATCGAAGAAATTCGTCAGGCTCATACGTGAGGCGATATGCGCTGTCCCGCCCAAGCACATTGTCATCAGGAACTGCCATTGCCCATCCATATAAAAGAATGGAGCCCAAATCAGGGTTTGCTTGATCTGGAATGGCCGCCCCCTTTGCAACGCAGCGCAATGGGCAAGCAGCACCCAATACTCATGAGTCAGCATACATCCTTTCGGAAAACCGGTTGTACCGGACGTATACTGCAAATTCACAAGATCCGTTGACGTGACACGCGACGGTGCCGCGAATTCACTCGGGCCATTATCATGCAGTTCTTGCCAGTTGAGGTGCCCTTCGGGCGTTTCGCCGCGAACAATTATTCTGTCCCGTGCAAGCAGTGATGGCCAATCTGGCATATTATCCAGACGTTCCAGAAAGCTTGAATCAATAATCATAAACTGTGCATCACTGTCGGCAAGGACAAAGTGCAGTTCTGCGCCAGTATAAGCAACATTTGTTGGCACCATAACCGCGCCCAGACGCCCAAGAGCAATCCAGCTGATGACAAATTCCTTTACGTTCGGAAGCATCACGGAAACATGTGTTCCCTTTCGGATACCAAGCGCCAGCAAGCTTCCTGCCAGACGGTCCGCAGATTGGTCAAGACCGCGATAGGTAAGTTTTTCTCCGTCATCAAAATAGTCGCCCAATAACTGGTCTCCCAGCGTATTGGCGCGTTCGCGAACAAACGCGCCAAGTGTATCCGGAAAATCAATTTCTGCCGCCAGGCGATGGACTTCTGCCATCCCTTTATGTCCATTATCGTAAGTCATCTCGAACCTTTTAATGTTTTCAATCTAATTCGCTGAAATTTCCGGATTATCCGATCCTACTTTTGCTCTGGCGCATTCGGATCCAGTGGCGTTCCACTCACATTGTCGCCCGTCAGATACGCAGCGCGTTGAAGCCGATAGAGGTGGCTCATATATCCATGTGTATCACGTTTGGACATGTCCATACTGCGATAAAAACCTTCCATTTCCACCCGAACGGCGATCGGTGGATAAGACGCAATTTTCTCGGCAATTTCCATGGCGCGCGGCAACAATTTGTCCTGATCAACAATTTCATTGATCAATCCAAATTTGAGCGCATCTTCAACAGACAAGGGCTCTCCTTCCAGAACCATGGACATGGCAATAGCAGGAGGCAAATGCCGCCACAATTGTGTCGCTGCACCGGCACCACCCATTCCGTATTTGATTTCCGGCAACCCAAACCAAGCATTTGGAGAGGCCAAGCGAATATCCATCAAAAGAATTGAATAAATAAATGCCATGCCGAGCGCAGGTCCGTTTAGTGCACCAACAATTGGTTTGTATCTGTCGATTGTGCGCATATCACGTTCCCAACCGGGCCGGGTTTGCGCACTCGCATCTGTTGAGCGCTGGAAATGGGCGGTTAAAGTGTCATGAAGGGTATCCTGACTCCAGTCATTCTTAATATCATCGCCCCCGCTGAAAGCCTGAGTTCCGGCGCCAGTGAGAACACCTGCATGAATACTGGAATCTTTGAGAAAGTCCTCCATGTAATCATAGAGCTCCTTATGCATCGGCGGCGTGATCTGGTTGACCTTCCCGTTTTCAAACGTAAAGACGGCCACATTTCCCACTTTTTCATATTTTACAGGCATTTAGTTACTCACTTTTCTGGTTGGTTTTAGTTTTTTTGGCTAGTTATTTGAAATATTGACACTTCGCCGACGCAGTATTTCCGCCGCGCCCATACCAATTATTGACGCGACGATTAGGATGCTGGAAACCGCTGCAATCGTCGGACGCATTTCCAGTTTCAGGTCAGCCCATATGCGCATTGGCAGCGTTTGTTGACCGCTCATCATGAATTCGGCAATGATGAGTTCGTCGAAGGATACAAAGAAGGAAAAGACCGCAGCTGCGACTATTCCCGGCAAAAGGCTCGGAAAGGCTGCTGAAAAAAAAGCGCGAACCGGTCCGGCACCAAGAACACGTGCGGCACGCTCATATGTCGGATCCAGTTGCCGATGACTCGCGCCGACAATTAGAAAAACGAACGGGAATGCAATGGTCGCATGGGCAAACGCAAGCGTAATTGCGTTATCTTCAATGCCGAGACGGATCGCAAATATAAACATCCCCAAAGAGATGAATATATGCGGCACAATGATGGGCGATGTAATGAAATAGGTCAGCAGGTTTTTGGATCGCAGAACTTGTCGTTCCAGCACCAGCACGGCCAATGTTCCGACCACAGTCGACACGACACAGGCTATCAATCCAACCTTCAGCGACAACAAAGTTGCCTCAACCCATCCGGAATCCCCGAAATAGGTTTCATACCAAAGCACTCCTAGATTACTCGGCGGAAAGCGCAAGAACGGATTGTTACTAAAGGATATCGGAATGACGATAAATATCGGAAATACGAGATACAGAATGACGACAAGGAAATAGCCGGTCAAGAGGAATTTCGACAAATTGAAGGGCTTCTTGTTCATGCGTGTCCTCCGCCAACGAGGCGTCTTATAAGTATTTTTGAAAGCCGCTTAATGATGATTACGCATAGGACCGTCCCGATGAGCAGAACGATGGAGATGGCGGCGGCAAAGCCCCAGTTCAACTGTTGGACCTGAAACTCGATCAGGTTCGCCATCATGATATCCTTTCGCCCCCCAACGAGAGCGGGCGTAATGAAGAAACCCATCGACAGCATGAAGACGATAATGGCTCCGGTGACAGTGCCGTCTAAGCTCAAGGGAAGGAATACGCGCCGTATGGCCTGCCAGGGTTTTGCTCCCAGAATGCGCGCCGCACGCATAAGGTCCAGGTCAATTTCGGTCATCGCGCTGTAGCAGGTAACGATCTGGATCGGCAATAATATCTGCACCATGGCAACATAAACTGCGCCCGTTGTGAAAAGCATCTTCACCGGCTCATCTGTAAAGCCAAGACCAATCAAGAGAGCGTTGATCATCCCTTCCCGCCCCAAGACGACCATCCAGGCGTAGGAACGAATTAGGACACTCATCCACAGTGGAATAAATACCAGGAACAGGAAAAATATCTGTTGTTTACGGGGCCGCTGCACGATGAAATAAGAAATCGGATAAGCTATGACGGCACAAATCAAGGCCACAATAACAGACAGCCTGATTGTACGCCAAAGGACGTCCAGATAGACGTTGCTCCCCAGTAGCTTCGCAAAATGTTTTGTGGTGAATTCCGGGTCATAAACACTCGCCCGAAGGATGTCTAACGTTGGAATGAGAAAGAACGCCACCAGCATAAATAATGCCGGCCAAAGCAACCACGTACTCGTAAATTTCTTTTTAGCGTTCACGTCTCTATCTCCTAAAATCGTGTCTGGCAGGTACAAATTTATCGCCAGACACGATCAATACTATTGAGGTCTACTGTAGGAGCCACTCGGTCCAGCGTTCCTGGATTGCATCGAGATTTTCAGCCCAAAACTCTGCGCTAGCTGAAAACTGTACTTTCTGGTTCGCTGGAAATGTGGGCATGTTCGCTGCCATCTTTGGATCCATTCCGTCAAACAGACCCGGCGCCCATCCTGGATAAGGTAGGTGAGTCACATATTCACGCATACGGTCGGCACTTGTTGTCCGGAACTTGACGTACTCGGTCGCCTCTTTTAAGTGTTCTGTTCCCTTTGGAATTGCGATGTAGGACTTGTGCATAGCCCCACCGTTCCAAACAATTTCTGCCGGAATGCCGGACGAAACAAGTGTTGTTATACGGCCGTTATACGATGGGCAAAAGTAAACTTCGCCGTCGGACAGCAATTGAACAGATTGTGCACCGCTGGTCCACCAAGTGGTAATATGCGGCTTGATTTCATCCAGCTTTGCAAAGGCTCGATCAAGGCCTTCCTCGGTGCTTAGAACCTTATAGATGTCTTCTGCCGGCACGCCATCCGCGAGCAAGGCAAATTCCAGATTATCTTCTGCACGTCCGCGTAAAGCACGCGGTCCCGGAAAATTCTCAACATCCCAAAAATCGGCCCAGCTTTCCATTTTCTTGCCGTCAGGAAGCTTGTCTGTCCGAACGATCAGAACCTGGGAATATGCTGCATAGGCAACCCCGAATTCTTCGCGCGTGTCTGCGGGAAGTTGATTGTCCGGATCTACCAAGCTGTAGTCAATTGCTTCAAACAGCCCCTTCTTAACGCCAAGCGGATAGTCAGAAGCGGAGACTTCCATGGCATCCCAAAGAACGTTTCCGGATTTCACCATTGCTTCGAGCTGGGGCATACGCTTTGCTTCAGCCGCAACATGGTTGATTTTTGTGCCTGTGGCTTCGGTATAAGGCCCCCACCAAACTTCCTTTGAGACCTTGCCAACAACACCGCCAGAACCACTAAATGTGATTTCCTTGTCCGCGGCGAGCGCCAGATTGGCACTCCCGGCAACAACAAGTGTAGCGACCGCTACCTTTGCGAATTGTTTTAGTAATTTTGTCATACATACTCTCCCCGAGTTGAATTGTTTAGCAATCAATTACGTGTGCCCTGAACCGTGGGTGCCTTCATCTAACGGGCGCGCGTCATTGATCGAAAATGCGAGTTTTAGTGATTCACCCCGAGCGAGAATAGGAACGCTGGGGCCACGGTGTTCTTGAAATAGCAGCGTCTTCCCCGTTGTGGTCCGGACGCTGTATTGAATGATATTCCCAAGGAATAAGTACTCTTCGACGGACGCATCAAAGATGATCACATGGTCACTTGGTGATATGTCACGATGTAACTTTTCCGGCCGAAGACTGATCGAGTTTTGACCCTGCCCCCAGCTCTTGTCATTTTCCTGAAGTTCAAATTCAGCGTTGAGAGCGGGAAACCTAATGATTGAAGATGGCCCACGCTCAAAATCCACAATATTTGTCGTCCCGATAAAATCAGCGACATATTTTGAATTTGGTTCATCGTAAATACGGTCTGGTGTATCGATTTGGACAATTCGCCCCTCCCCCATGACCGCAATTCGATCTGAAAGCGCGAGTGCCTCACCCTGATCATGGGTAACAAACAGAATGGTGCATCCTAACTGTTTGTGGTAACGCTTGATTTCCAACTGCATGGCTTCACGCAGCTTCAAATCCAACGCGCCCAGAGGCTCGTCCATCAACAAAACTGATGGCTCAAATACAATCGCTCTTGCGAAGGCGACGCGCTGCCTTTGGCCACCTGATAGTTGATTTGGCATACGATCGCCAAAATCATTGAGCTGCACCATCGCCAGACTTTCTCCCACCCGCCTCTTCACTTCATCTTGCGCCACTTTTCTCAACCGAAGTGGAAAAGCGACATTCTCAAATACATTCATATGAGGGAATAAGGAGTAATTCTGGAATACCATTCCAATATTTCGCCGTTCCGGCGGCAAGCCGAGAATCGAATTTTTATTTACACGAACATCACCTTCAGTCGCATCAACAAAGCCAGCAAGAACGTTCAAGGCCGTCGTTTTCCCCGAGCCACTTGGCCCCAATAAGGTAACGAATTCGCCCCGCTGAATAGATAAATTGAAGTCAGAGAGAGCCTTAACCGCGCCGTAAGTTTTTGAAACACCGTCAAAGGTTACAGAAGCACCAAATTCCACGTCGCGCTCAATCATGCTTGCCCCAAGGTTGTTTTTAATGACATTTATTATATTTATGACACGTAGTCTATTTATGACATTGACATCATTTATATGCGGTGTCAATATTACTAATAGTGAATTTTTAGTCCGAACAAAAAACCCATCAGGTTTCGAGTTTTCTTGTCGAAAATTACACGAAATGAGGGTAGAACTGCGAACGTGATGAAAAATTCAAACATAAAATCTTTTAGTCTCACGGAATTCCTCGTCCATCATTCAAAAAGTCTTAAAGGCAAACGCAAACGGTATCGCACGCGTGCGAAAATATTGATGGCAACAGCACTTGAGATGGAACGGGTGGGGTTTGAAAATATGACAGTCGACGGCATCGTCGAGACTGTCGATATGGCGCGCGGAACCTTCTACTTATACTTTGAAAATCGTGCCGAAGCTGCAAAAGCCGTCATACGAAGATACGAAGCCCTTCGCCGTAGAATACGTCCAAAAAACAGCACAGCGCCAACAATTTACCAAAAAATTCTGGAGTATAATCTTTATTATATTGGGGTTTACGTCAGAAATGCGGGACTGCTTGCCGGCCGTGAAATGCTGATGCGAGAAGCCCCTGAACTTAATTTGCGGCGCGATCAGATGGATGACAGATGGGCCCGTGTTGTCATGAGAGATCTCCACGCTAGGAATTGCATCACCACAGAGGACTTAAAAAGCCCGGCGACAAGGCTGATGGTGCGCGCAACAATTTCTATGGTCGATGAGTTGCTTCGTGAAACTTTTGTCTACAAATCCCCGAGTATGGCTGAATTTACCACTGATGAGGAATTGGTTGCTGAAGCTATTTCTCTTGCATGGTATCGGATATTATATGGGAAAACACCTGACCTCAAGTTACTTGATAAAACCAGGTCCTTTGCAAAGAACACATCAATGGCCGAATAGCATCCTTTGAAAGGAATACGCGTCAACACTTTCTGCCGGCGACCAATTGTGAATTACTTTTTGTGCTAGGGAATAACAAAATGACAACATTACCAACAAATCATGACTGGCTTAACCTCACAGTTGAAGAAACACTGGAACCCGATCTGCCAATTTGCGACCCGCATCATCATTTGTGGGAATTCCGCCCTCTGAGGGCATCGCACAAATACCTCCTCGACGAAATACTGTCAGACATTTATAGCGGCCATAATATCGTCTCAACCGTCTTCATCGAATGCGGCGCCATGTACCGGTCGACAGGTCCGGAAGAAATGATGCCGGTTGGCGAAACAGAATTCGTCAACGGCATTGCCGCAATGAGCGCGTCTGGTCTCTATGGCGACGCACGTGTTGCCGCCGGGATCGTGGGCTTGGCTGACCTGATGCTCGGAGATGCTGTCGCCCCTGTGCTGGATGCACATATCGCGGCGGGTGGCGGACGTTTTCGCGGCATTCGTCATCGCGCTCCGTGGGATGCAAGCGATGATGTACCTAATGCCCAACCAACGACAATTGAGAATGTGTACCTGAATTCGAAATTTCGCGAAGGATTCGCCAATCTTGCACCGCGAAATCTAAGCTTTGAGGGTTGGTGTTACCATCCGCAAATCCCGCAGCTGACGGATCTTGCCCATGCCTTTCCGGAGACAACAATAATCCTCAATCATTTCGGAGGCCCATTGGGCATTGGACCTTACAAAGGTAAACGGGATGAGTATTTTCCTGCTTGGAAAAAAGCCATAGCTGACTTGGCCGAATGCCCAAATGTCGTTGCAAAACTAGGAGGCCTGGCAATGGAAATTAACGGCTTTGACTGGCATTTGAATGAGCGCCCGCCCTCAAGTCTTGAGCTGATGGAAGCAACCCGACGGTTTTATGAACATACGATCGAACAGTTTGGTACTGATCGCTGCATGTTCGAATCCAATTTCCCGGTCGACAAAGTAACCTGCAGTTACAATGTGCTGTGGAACTCCTTCAAACGTCTGACGGCCAACTATAGCGATGCGGAGAAAGCCGACCTTTATTACAACACCGCAGCCCGTGTGTATCGGTTAGATAACCCTAAAAATTCTTGAACGGACTTCGTCATGGTACGGTGTACAAGGGGTTAAACTCCATGTTGAACCGCGAAGGGGTCATGTGTTGAATCTTCGGTCCAACCGTATCCTGCATATTTCGCAACATGTTTCGCGGCCGCTCAAAGAAAAATATATTGTAAATGAAGTTGCATACCAATGGGTGTTTGGAGATGACGAACGGATACGCCGCTGCTTATTACGCTTGCTTCACGTATCACCGAGCGATTACCGCCAACGCATTGCACAACTGGCCAGATAAATGCCTCTGGCGACTTTCTCAGAACACAAGGGCGAAGCTGTCAGACGAAGAACACCTTGTCTTTGACTGGTGAAAAATACCCATCTAACTTTTGGGCAGATTCTCCTGAAAATATCTGATTGCCTGATCGCGCAGTTTCGTCTTTTGAATCTTCAAACCATTTGCGCTTTCGGTTGTTGGAAAAGCATCAACTACGATCACTCTGAGCGGAACCTTGTAGTGCGCCAACGATGATTTTGCATTGCTGATAACGTCTTCTTCGTTTGGCGGGCGCGCCGCATCGGTGCCGATAACAAAAGCAACGGGCCGCGTTTTTCCCTCAAACTCTATGCCGACAACCTGGCATTTTTCGACGGAGTCATTTTGCTCGATCACTTCCTCAATTTCTTTCGGATCTGTGAGAAATCCGGAAAGACGAAGGAAGTCCCCGTTTCGCGCCATATAGACATAGGTACCGTCGTCACGGACATAGCCCACATCGTTACTATGGAAAAATCCTTCTTCGTCGATGGCCTTAGATGTCGCCTCTTTATTGCGGAAGTAACCAATAAAGTTTGTCGGTGCCCGAAATTCCATGACACCGACTTCATTGGTCGCGCACAGATCACCAATTTCCGTATTGCGTACCCGAATTTCTGTCAACTCGCTGGCGAATTTCCCGCCCCCTTGCAGCCGCTGATCAATCGGCAAGGACAGAGGTTGTGTTGATAAAATGGCGTGAAGTTCGCTAGCTCCATAAAGCCCCACTAAAGGAACGCCTGAGGTGGCCATCTGACGCAGTTTATCTTCCATGCCCGGCGTGAAGGAGGCAAAGCCGCAAATTCGCGCGTGAGCTAAAGCTTCTTTATCCTTTTGCCATATCTGCAGATACATCTCGTCACTTCCAAACAGATGCGTTATTGCATTCGCTTTTGCCGTCCGGATAAGCAGGTCGATATTAAACTGGGTATTTAGGTAGACCGGTGCACCGCTCGCAATTGCGGCCAATGTAGGGCTCAAACCAAAGACACCACAAAAAGGCATAACGGCGAGAAACCGCGCGCCTTCCTTATCAAAACCCATTGCTTTTGCACAATTATTCGCATGGAGCGCGACGGCGCGCTGTATATGAACAACAAGCTTCGGCGCATTGGTCGTACCAGAGGTTGTAAACAGCAGGATTGGACTATCTGGCCGTCCAACAGAGTCTGGCGCCGGCAAGGACGCATCCATTGTAAAGCTATCAATCTCGATTTTATTCAAGGGACGAAGCTGTTCGCTGTCCTGATCTATGCAAGCGAACATTTCCAGTTCTGGCAGCTCTGAAAAATCCAGCTCAGAAATCAGGCCATGGAAATCCGTGTAACTGTTCTGCCCCTCAAATATCAGCATCTTTGCACCGCTGGATTTGAGAATATGCTGAAGCTCCGCCGTGCGATAACGGGTATTCACCGCCCCAACGATGGCGCCAATCCGGGCGCAAGCAAACAGCAACGCCATCCATTCAATTTTATTCGGGAGCCAGATGGCAACCCTGTCACCTTCGATAATACCGCGCGAGGCAAGCCAGGCGGCACTAGCGGACACCATTTTCTCAAATGCGGAGGGAGAAATTGCCGTTCCATCCTCCAAAACGAAAATGGGGCGGATATCCCCCGCCTTCTCCGACGCAATTCGATCCTTGAGTGCGCTATCGAAAGTGAGCTCTGTGAACGCCATTAGTAAAGTTCCATAAGCCGTTCGTTGTCCTGAAGCTCATCGGGGAGTCCCTCCCAGATCATCGCGCCTGATTTCATGACAACCGCCCGATCGGAAATTTTAAGCGCTTCCCGGACATTCTGTTCTACCAAAAGGATAGAGAGTTTCTCCCGTTGTTGCAGAGCGCGGATCGGCGCAAGAAGATCCTGAAATAGCTTTGGTGCCAATCCGATCGACGGCTCATCCATGAGCAGAATACGTGGCCGGTTAAGGAGTGCCCGGCCAATCGATACCATCTGCTGTTGACCGCCGGACAGGGTTCCGGCAGGACGGTTCATGAATTCCTTGATCGCGGGCAGGATTTCAAGCACCCACTCAACCCGGTCTGACTGTTCCTTTTTGGGAACTCCCGCCGCATGCATGCCAAGAGAAAAGATATCACGCACCGTAAGGCTGGGGAAAACCCCGCGCCCTTCCGGCACCATGGCAACGCCACGATCAGCAATTTCGCGGGCAGTTTCTTTCGTCGTTTCCTTGCCATCAATTGTGATGGCGCCCGACTCTGAACCTAGAAGACCAAACATGCATTTCAGCAGTGTCGACTTCCCTGCCCCGTTATGACCGATCAGACACAAGACCTCATCCTCCCGGAGTTCAACCGAAATGTCATTGATGGCGGGATGCCCGCCATACCCGGCGGTGATATTTTGTGTAGCCAGAACGACAGATTTACTCATGTGCGCTCTCCAAAGTAAATTGCTCTCAGTTCGGGGTCATTCAGAACGCTTTGCGGCTCTCCATCCGCCAACAGTTTTCCCCGGTCAAGAAACGCAATCCGGTCAGAAATACCAATAACAATATCGAGGTTATGCTCGATAATACAAACGGTCACACCCTGTTTCACTTCTTCGCGCAAAATCTCCAGAAATTTCTCGTAAGAATTTGGATCAAGGCCCGACGCCGGTTCATCCAACAGCCAAAGCCGCGCATCAGTTGCCATTACCCGCGCCATGGATAGAAATTTTCGCTCCGCATAGGCTAGATCTTTTGCCCGTATCTTACGCTTTGTAAAAAGACCCGCACGGTTCAGGGCATATTCCACTTTTTCACGGCGGGCTGTACGCTGGCTCTTAGTCAGGGGAACAGGCACGGAATTATCTTCGACCGATGTCAGGATATTATCTTCAACAGACATTTCATTGAACAGACGTAAATCCTGAAATGTTCTCAATATACCGGCGCGGGCCGCCTGATAGGGTTTAATCTTGTTGATCGGATTACCGAGCCATTTAATGGATCCGCTATCCTTTAACAATTCACCGGTGATCAAGTTGAAAAGCGTCGTCTTGCCGGCCCCATTTGGCCCGACAAGGGTGGTAATAATACCCGCACGTAAATCCATAGAGACATCGTCGACGGCCTTTACGCCCCCGAAAGCCTTGTCAACATTACGAATTTCCATAAGGATTTCTTGCGTGTCCGCAGTTGATGCAACCATTACTCTTTTCCTGTTTCAGATTGCTTCTTGCGCCCAACAATTCCGCCTGGCCGATATATCATGAGCAACGCCATTCCAAGGCCATATATGATTTGCTGGATTGATCCGATCTCTGTTTGCGGAAGGAAATCCAGGTAACTGATCAAGCTCGGCAGCAAGAGCAACAACGCGGCCCCGACAATTGGTCCGGCCTGCGTTCCTGTTCCGCCAATGATCACCATAGCCATAATCAAAACGGAGGTATCAAGCTTGAAGCTTTCCACATTGATGAAGCTGAGATAGCTCGCATATAGAACTCCCGCCACTGCCGTCAGTGCGGATGAAATAACAACGGAAATGGTTTTAATGAGCGGGACGTTTTTGCCAAATGCCGCCGCCGCACTTTCGCTATCACGAATGGCCCGAAGGCTACGTCCAAAGCTTGAATGAACAAGGCGGTTTATGATGAAAAGGATAATGATCAGCGCACCTACCGTCACAAAGATAAACTGGCTGGGCTTGAACACCTCAAAACCCGCTACATCCAGAGGCGGAATTCCGATCAACCCGCCAATGCCTCCGGTCACACTTTTCCATTCCGAAAAAATAGTGACGGCCAGAACCTGCAATCCCAGCGAAGCCGCCACGAAATACTCGCCGCGCACACGCAGGGCCGGCAAGGCAAGTATCAGGGAAAGGATGGCACCTGCCGCCATAGCCACGGGCAGGGTGACAAAGATTGACGCATTTACATGCATCGCCATAAAGGTGCCCGCATAGGCCCCAACGCCGAAAAACACAGCATGCGCAAGAGAGTAAATTCCGGCATACCCCATAATGAAATTAAGGGTGACGCCAAGGATTGAATAGATTGAGATAAGAATGACGAGATTCAGGAGATAAGCTTCCACAGTATTCCCCTCCTCAATGCGCCGAAGAACGACCCAAAAGGCCGGACGGACGAACAATAATAAAGAGGAACAAAATTGCGAAGGTTACTGCCTCGGTCCATTGCGAATCCACATAAAGAAGTGCAAGGCTTTCTGCTAGACCAAGGGCAAGTCCGGCAAGCAATGTCCCTGCGACACTCCCGATACCGCCAACAATTGTTGCAGCGAGGGAGATCAGCATGACATGATGTCCCATCGCCGGATTCAAGCCCGACGTTGCGCCAGAAATAATTGCGGCCGGTACGACGAGAATTGAGCCAATCGTAAAGGCACAGGCAGATATAAAGCGCGGATTCAAGCCAAATACCCGAACGAGTTCCGGATTATCCGACAAGGCCCGCAGCGCCTTTCCCATCTGGCTGTACTTGAGAAAACACCAGAGAATACCAAAGAAAATAGCTGCGCAAATCATCGATATCCACGCCAAGGGTGAGACATAGAGCCCATCCATTAACTCGACGGAAAAGGAAAGTGGTGTCTGTACGGTGACATAACCACGACCAAACACCATCCCAATGACATTCTGGACAACAATACCGATGCCAAAGGAGGCAACAAATACAGTGAAGAAGGAGCCTTCATCGCGCTGGATAGGAACATAGACGAACCTGTTCAGAAGCAACCCGAAGATTATGGCCCCTGCCGTCGCGGCGATAATCCCCAAGATCAGGCCATACCCGGATACATTCACAAAGTAGAAGAGATACGCGGCAATAATGAAAGTTGCCCCATGCGCAAAGTGAAATATCCGGGTGGAACCGAAAATCAGGGAAAATCCGACGGCTGTAAGTGCATAGAGAGCACCGGTCTGAAGACCGGTGATCGTCAGCTGTAACGCAAGCATTTGCTACCTATTTCTACTTATTTGCCGAAATCGATTGTATCGATAACTTCAGGCTTGCCGTTCTTGACGACTTTCACCTGAATGGGGAACAACAATGTGCCGTTGCTCTGGAAGGAAACTGTTCCACCGACCAGATCAAAGCTGCCCATTTCTTGACGTTTCGCCAGCAAATTAGCTCCGGTTACTTCTTTACCCTCAGCTTCCAGTGCCTGCGCCAAGATCGCATACAACAGCGTCGCGTTGTAATAGTTGACGTTATAGGCTGTCGGATCGCGATCATATTTCGCTTTGTAGTCTGTGACAAACCGCTTGGTGACTGGATCGTCGGACTTGTAGTTCACGCCCTGGCCCGTCGTGATAATGCCTTCGGTTTCCGGCAGAGCAAGTGCGTCCGGCACAAGATAACCTGAATATGTGACAAGTTGCTGATCCACGCCATTGTCCCGCAGTTGCTTGACGATCTGGATTTGCTGGGCACCGTAGCTGGCGATATAGACTGCATCCGGCTTGGCCGCACGAACCTTCGCGGCGATCCCAGAAAATTGCTGCGCTGTCGTGGGAACAGACATTGTTTCCACCAACTCACCGCCCGAATCTTTCAACGTGGCTTCCAGCTCTTCAAGGATAGAATTACCGAAGGGGTCATCGATGTAGATAAGCACGACACGCTTAATGCCTTTTTCTTTAATAAGATAAGGCATTACCGCACGAACTTCTAGATTAACGAGAGGAATAACATTCCAGAAATATTCCCCGAGAGCGGCTAGATCGGGACCAACGCCCCCACCATTTACGGCAACAACTTCATTCCGCGTTCCCAGTGTGGAAATCGCTTTTGATACGCCAGTGAAAGCGGAGAGAACATAAGGAACATTCGTGACATTCACGAGCTTTGTCATTCCGACAACTGCCGGCTGCGGGAGGCCCTGGCTGTCCTCATACGCAATCGACATCGGACCGCTCAGCATTTTGTCCGCATTGATATGGTCAACCGCGAGATCAGAGCCGGACATGAAGACGTCGCCATATGTCGCGTTAGGACCGCTTAGCGGAAAGAGAGCGCCGATTGTATGATCTTCAGCTGACGCCGATCCGGGAATAAGGAAACCGAGACACGATATGACAGAAAATACAGCAAATAGATTTTTCATCTTTTTCATTGAGGGAACCTGTTCGTTTGTTTTTGATTTTTGTTCCGCCTAAAATGATTTCTTTTGCCCGTCATGTCAACTTGAGAGTGGCCGTCGAAACCCTACTATTGAATTTGCCTCAAGAAATGGCACGCCGACGCATTTGTTGTTTGAGCATGAGCCCGCACATCCGCCTGCAATTGGAGGCGCATAAATCCCAGCGATTTCCTTAAGCCAACATTGTGACACCTCGCAGACAGCAGACCATTATCTATTGAGATGTCATCCAGAGGTGCTTTACCTCGTTCGTCTGATGATGGCGTGCCACCATCGAGACTAGCAAGCCTCGGTTCAAGGCACGAGCAGTCAATAAACATCTAGAACAGATATTTCATAAACTGGGCGTCGACAAAAAAACTTCTGCGGCAGTGATGGCGATCAGCATTTGTAGAAAAATAGTTGGAACTTGAATAGAGCTTACATTTCAGGCAGCGCCATACATAATCACGCTGTTACAACTGTGTAAGACCGTGCTTTTCCAATAGTTCCACCAATAATTTTCCTGCGTTTTCGCGATGAATTCGGTGCAGCCTGCGCGCTTTATCCGGCTGCTTCTTCAAAATTGCTTCCACGACATTGGCGTGATCTTCATTCGACTTTAAAGGTGGGGGCCTGAAACTCAGGGTGAGCATGCGGACTCTGTGGGACTGATCGATAAATCGATCGACAAGCTCTATCAATCGTTTATTGCCGCTCATGGCGACCAATTGGCGATGAAAGGATTCATCGGCGCTGGCCCAGCCTTGCAGGTCCTGTTCCTTCAACGCCTTGCCCATTTTCTCGACACTGTCCAACAGCTTTTGGATTTCCGCATCATCATGGTCCAACGCCGCCGCTTGCCATGCGGCAGTAGATTCCAGCCCCGTCAGCAAAGCATAAATTTCCCGCATGTCAGACACAGAAATCGGTTTCACTTTCATGCCATGACGCGGACGAACCTCCACCAACCCTTCTGCTTCGAGCTTCATCATGGCTTCGCGCGCAGGTGTCCTGCTTATATCAAGCAACTCTGCGATTTCACCTTCCATCAGTTGGTGTCCTGGCGGGAGTTCATTTTCAAGAATCTGGCGTTTAAGTTCCGCATAGGCTTGTTCAGCAATAGAAATCTTGGGTGTTTTGCTTGTAACTTTCATTTCTTTCACGACCACAATCGTTACGACTCCCAACTATTTTTTGTCCCACTAAGTCTGGCAATAGTAACCCGATAGTTGCTAATCACAGAACAATTTTGACAGCTTTTTCATTTGAAACATACGATGCTTCTGCAATTTCCACATTTGCGAGGTATTCTTTTGCGGTGTTCATCAGTTCTTTTCCATATAGAAGATGATCGACCACATGCCGCTGCAACGAATACACACAATCACCCCCGAAGTCTCGGTCAATCCATTCGTAGGATATCTCTTTGACCGAATTCTGGCCATGATCCCGCCAGTTCAACCCGCCATTTCCATCAAGGGTAAGCGTTCCTTTTTCTCCCTCTATTCGCATTTCTCCCATGGTCAGCCGACGGTTATCTGCACAATGATCACTTAAACGATTACCATCAAACACGCCTTTGGCCCCGCTTATAAAATCGAAAAGGAGAATTCCCGCATCTTCCCCTTTAATGACCGGATTCACCCGGCGTAGATCGGCGTAAACGGCCCCGATTTCGCCAAATAGATATCGAAACACATCAACCAGATGAACAGCTGTTTCGTGCACCAAAAAGCGTTCCATTTTCTGAAAATACGGCTGCCGGTCGAGATAGGCCGACGGGCCCTGGCCATCGCCCGGTCGCAATGCGAAAGAAATCTCATAAAGTTGTCCGAACCATCCCTCCTCAAGTATCTCCTTGATTTTTCGATACCAAGGCTGAAAACGGAAATTCTCATGCACAATTACCTTACCCCCCTTCTCTTCAATGAAGGAGACGAGCTTTCGGGCTTCGGAGGCAGAAGACGTAAACGGCTTTTGGCATATGGCAGGAATGCCAAGTTCCACGGCCGTCGTCACATAATCCACATGGGTGATCGGCGGCGTTATGATATCAACCAGATCCGGTTTCTCAACTTCCAACATTTGGCGAAAGTCTGTGTAGACATTGTTTATGCCATATTGATCCGCCAACTCCTTTGCCGTAGACAATGTGCGATTACAGACCCCAACGAGTTGCACTTCAGGAATTCGATCCCAGGCAGCATATTGAAATCGACTGAAGTAGCCCGTTCCAACGGCCGCGACTTTAATCTTATCCATGGCGTTTCGGTCCTTCAAAATTCCAGTGAACCGGTGCATTTCCTTTGACGGGCGACTTAAACGTATAGACACAATCATCGAGTAGGCATCCCAAGTACCCTGTCGATAAATCCGCCCCGCCAAAGGCTAGACTTGATATGTTTTTAAGTTTTTCGCTTTGCGCATTGTCGAGATGTGGCCGCCCCATCTGCCCGGACATAAATGCCTCCTCCACCCAGTTGAGATGCTCGGGGCGACAATCTTCCAGAATGATCTCACCCTTGCCATCAGGGGCGATGCGGATAACGCGATTACTCACGATAGACGTAATCCAAATCCCGCCCTTTTCATCGAATGTCATGCCATCGGGATAGGTGCCATGGCCGAATT
Organism: Sneathiella sp. HT1-7; assembly: GCF_020731145.1. Lineage (GTDB taxonomy): Bacteria > Pseudomonadota > Alphaproteobacteria > Sneathiellales > Sneathiellaceae > Sneathiella. The sequence goes on from NZ_JAJFZN010000004.1 coordinate 508,953, forward strand.
CCTGGATAACCGTCTTATTGAAAAGATCGCCATTCTCGGAAATATCGAAACTGACCAATTGACGGGAAAATGTTTCATTCACAAATAATCTGGTTCCATCCGGATGGACAAGGCACTCATTCGTATAGCCAAGGTTATCCGCGACAATGCGCGCCTGACCCTTTTCTATCAAAATGACAAAGCCATCCCTGACCGACTGATTATACCCCAATGACCGCGGGATATGGCGTGTACTGATGGTCGCCCATATTCTGCCTTTTTTGTCCAGGTGCACGTAGTTGCTGGGAGGCAGGGGAACCCCATCCACCTCCGTACAAAGGGCCGTCGTCCGACCGTCCTCGGCAATGCGATAGAGCCCTCCGTCCCTATCGCCAAGATGCGCAATCAGGAAGGCCCCGTCTGGCATCAGGCAAATCCCGTTGGGACGAAGTTCGAGTTCAGGTTCGTTGGAAAGCAAGCACCAAGTTGAACCATCTCTTTCCGTGACGGCCACTCCGCCGCGCCAATCCGCCGTATAAATCCGGCCGTTTGACGTCGTCAATACGCATTCCGGGCGATTCAACCCTCTGCCGACACGTCCGATTTTGTCTAAGCTAATCATGCGTTACTTCTTATCTGAAAAAATGAACCAATGTCATTGAAATTGCAGGAAAATAGGTCACCAGAAGCAGCGCTGTCAGCGCGGCCAAATAAAGCGGTGCCATCGCACGTGCGATTGTCAGAACCCCCACATTTGCAATACGTGACGCAACATACAAAGTGGCGCCAACTGGCGGTGTAAATAGACCAACGGCAACATTACAGGTCATGATAACCCCGAGATGAACGGGATCAACTCCGAATGTCATTGCTGTGGGAATAAAGAGTGGTGCCGTCAAAAGGATCGCCGGGACAGGGTCCAGAACGAGTCCGAGGATGAGCATCACCAAATTCACCAGCAGTAAGAAGGTAATCTGATCCGATGAGACACTCTGGACAAACTCAACAAGAATCTGGGGAAGCTGTTCCAAGGTTATCAGCCATCCCAACACGCTGGTCGCGCCGATCACCACCATCACAATCGCACTGGTCACGAAGGAATCGATAAACAGCGCGGGAAGCTGGCTCAGCTTGAAATCCCGATAAATGACCACGGTGACGAAGAAGCCGTACATGACGGCAACCGCAGCGGCCTCTGTCGGCGTGACAATACCGCCGAAAATACCCCCAAGGATAAGAATTGGCATAAAGAGCGCGGGCGCGGATGCCACGAAGGCGCCCCATAACTCCTTGGGGGACGATGTCGCGCCGCCAGGGTCGCATTTAGTCTTTTTACCGATGTAAAAACAGACGGCCATAAAGAGGAGGCCAAAAATCAGGCCGGGTACGACGCCCGCCAGAAACAGATCAGCGACGGATACATTGCCAACAAATCCATATATCAACATAGGGATTGAAGGAGGAATAATAATGCCAATTGTTCCAGCGGCGGCCACCAAACCACCGGCAAATCCCTTCGAATAGCCCTGCTTTGCCATGTTCGGGATCATGACCGATCCGATTGCCGCAGAGTCGGCGATTGCCGAGCCGGATATACCGCCAAACAACATGGAGGCCCCAACAACCACACAGCCTAGCCCGCCCGGCAAAAATCCGAACGCGGCTTTTGCGAAATTGATGATACGCTGCCCCACACCACCCCGTCCCATCAGCTCGCCAGCAACAATAAACAGAGGTATTGCAATAAAATGATTGGGTTCTACGCCTCCGATCAGGTTCAGGTAAACGGCTTGCAGGGGATACCCCAGATCAAACACGAATATGGGAAGAATAGCCGTAATCAGTATCGCCCAGACGAGAGGGACACCGATCATAATAGTGAAGAGAAATACGGCACAGATAAACAGCAAAATCATTCGAAATCCTCCCATGCCGGGTCATTGGATTTCCTGAAGGGATCGCGGGACGAGGTAAAACTATCCCGAATGTCAAAAACCATATTCGCCAGATGAAAGATGAATGTCAGGGCCATGCCGACTGGAAGTGAGGCGTATAGGAGCCCGACAGGCCAATACAGGACGGTTGTTTTCTGCGCCCATGTGTGTAGGGCAATCTGGAAGCCTTGATACATCAACGAAATTAATACGACGGCAATCGTAACATTGATGATAAACTCAAGAACCGGCTTCAGCCTATCTGGCACGAGGTAGGAAACGACTTCGGTTACTCTCATATGGGCGCCTCTGGCTTCCGCCGCCGCACAGCCCAAAAACGTCAGCCAAAGCAATAAAAACGCCGTAACCTCTAGTGACCATGCTAGATCGAAACCAGCCGCTCCCCGCAAGGCCGCATTTGCGAAGATCAACATCAGAACACACGCACCACCGCAGACCAGAAACAAGTCGATCAAGCGGCTCAACATTTTTATGAAAGCGGGATAGCGATTGCGGTAGTCCATCGACTAACACTCCCTCTTTGTTCACGATGAAAAGAGACAGGCCCGCAATTTGACGCGGACCTGTTTGATTTCATTGGTTATTATTTAGCGGGGAGCTTCTTGCGAATATCTGCTGCGTCCGCCAATACTTTTGCAACTTCTTCGCCATAGATACCTTTTGCTTTATCATACACAGAGGCGACGGCTTCTCTGAAGGGTCCAATTTCAGGCGAGCTGATTTTTGCACCGGCGGCCTTCATTTCGTCAAGCTGGCTATTGACGGAATCCCGGACCAGATTGCGGCTAAAGTTGGCGGCCTCATCGGCGGCTTTTTTCACGGCGGCCTTGTCAGCATCCGAGAACGACTGCCACGTTTTTTCAGAAACGGTCAGAGGTAGTGGGCTATAAACGTGACGTGTCAAAGTGATATACGGGGCCACTTCATAAAACCGCAAAGACTTAATCGTATCAACCGGGTTTTCCTGGCCGTCCACAACACCTTGCTGAATAGAGAGATAAACATCGGTAATCGGCATTACGACGGTTTGAAAACCAATTGCTTCCATGGTCCAGCGGATCATATCATTTGGATAAACCCGCATTTTGCGTCCTTCTGCATCCGCGGGCGAATTCAGCTCCATTCTTGTGGTAAAACTTCTAAAGCCTGCCTCCCATGTAGACAAAACGCGAAAGCCCTTGGCAGGCAGCTTGGAGAATTCATTCCTCAGCCAGTCCGAATTATCGTAAAATTCCCACCCCTGCTCGTATGTGTCGACAAGAAACGGCATGGCTGTGAGGTTCAAACTTGGTAGATGCGTTGCGTAACTTCCCGTGGCTGACACAGTGAAATCGACACCGCCAAGCTGGAGCTGTTCAATGGCCTTTGGATCATTTGCTAACTGACCGGCCGGGTAAATCCGGATTTTATACCGGCCTTCAGTGTATTCTTCCACTTTCTTCGCAAACACCTCAGCCGCAGCCTGACGAGATCCGCCAGGATTATCTGTATGGCTGAAACGCAGGTTTTTTTCAGCAAAAGCGTCGGTGGAGAAAACCATGGCGCCGGATATAACCGTTGCTGCAATAAACGCCCCTGATGTGAATTTAATGACCTTTTCTAGCATAATATACCTCCCAAATTACGGCGATTTTTTACCGTCGTTTATCAAAACGGGCGGATCTGTAACTCCGCCTTGTTTCAACTTCATTGGTACATTATATTCGATAATATATATGTCAATGAATATTTTTATGTATACATTGACATATTCAATAATGCCGTATTAAATAGGTGGCATCAGGTCACTATGACCTCTACTGTTTGCTTCAAATAAGTCGTGAAAATCAGAATGTTAGTCAGGGAGTTCAATGCAGGGTCATTCCAGCATGTTACTGGAAAAGAGATTATCGAAATACTTAGCCTATTTAATGATCCAGCGTAAAAGCAGCGGCAAGTATATTTCAGTCAGCTAGATATTATAACGTGCGAACTCGTCAACTAAGTGAATCACTGCGGGATTATCAATTATGGCCACTCCGTCTTTTCAAATTGCAACCATCAAAGGAGATGGGATCGGGATTGATGTTGCAGACGCAACTTTAGCCGTCATAGAAGCCGCACAGAGCCGGGTTGGCGGTTTTTCCCTTAACTATCAAGAAATACTGGCGGGTGCAGGATATTACCGCGAAACCGGCCTTGATATCGAACCGGATGGGGAAAAAATGGCCGGTGTAGCAGACGCGATATTTCTGGGTGCCATTGGCCTCCCCTCTGTCCGGTATGAAGACGGAACGGAAATCGCCCCGCACTTGCGCCTGCGGGATATTTTTCAGCTATATGCAGGCATTCGCCCAATAAAGGCTTATCCAAATGCCCCGCAACGATTAGCGGATGAAAGAGCCGCGGCAATAGATATGATCATCCTCAGGGAGTCGACTGAAGGACTATTTTATTCGGCGGCCGTTCATAACAGATGCCCCGTTGAAAATGACGCTGAAGTGCAGGACACGCTCAGAATTACTCGTAAAACAACGGAAAAATTACATGATTTTGCGTTTAACCTGGCCCGAAAACGTAAAGAAAAGGGCACCAAGGGCATTGTTACCTGTGTAGATAAAGCCAATGTTTTTAAATCCATGGCCTTCTTTCGTAAAATATTTGACGAAAGAAGTCGCGCATTCCCTGATATCGAAAAGGGATACAACTATGTCGACGCGCAAGCACTGGACCTCATCCGAAAACCATGGGATTTTGATGTTCTCGTAATGGAAAATATGTTTGGGGATATACTGTCTGATCTCGCGGGCGGGCTTGTCGGTGGCATGGGAATGGCGGCCTGCGGAGAAATCGGCGACAATCATGGTCTTTTCCAGCCCGCACACGGAACTGCTCCCGATATTATGGGCCAGGATAAAGCCAACCCGTTGGCGGCCATTCTCAGCGGATCATTAATGCTGGATTACCTTGCCGACAAAGCGGGAAGCCAAGCCTTATCCGATGCGGCAGATGTTATTTCAGATGCAATACAATCGGGGTTTTCCAAAAATTCCATAAGGCCTGCTGAGTTTGGCGGTGATATGGGAACGAAGGCGGTAACACAGGAAATCATTCGTCACATTCAATCTTGAAAGGCCGGGAGCAAATAAATGAGTATCGTACTTGGATGTATTGCGGATGATCTGACGGGCGCAACTGACCTTGCCATGATCCTGATGCGTGAAGGGATGAAGACGGTTCAGATCATAGACGTGCCGGACGAAATGACATCAATACCGGAAGCAGATGCGGTAGTTGTCGCCCTCAAATCAAGAACCATCCCTGCTACCGAAGCAGTTGAACAATCACTTGCCGCATGTGAGTGGCTGCTGAAAGCCGGCGCTAAACAGATTTTCTTCAAATACTGTTCAACATTTGATTCAACAGACGACGGAAATATCGGTCCGGTTACCGACGCGTTGATGGATTATCTGAAATGCCCCTATACCATCGCGTGCCCCTCCTTTCCTGAGAATGGCAGGACTGTGTATAAGGGCCACTTATTTGTCAACGGCACTTTATTGTCGGAGTCTTCGCTCAGAAACCATCCGCTTACGCCGATGACAGATTCCAACCTTAATCGCGTATTGTCCAAACAGAGCGCCAGCCAAATTTCAAACATTTACGTTGAAAGCATCGAACTCGGGACTGACAAAATCCGAAATATTTTCGACAATCACGATCCGGGCCAAAAAACGATTTTCGTAATGGACGGCTTAAACGATGACCATTTGAAATCCATTGACTCAGCCTGCAAGGATCTGAAACTGATCACGGGGGGATCCGCAGTGGCCATGGGATTGCCGGACAATTTCCGAGCAAAAGAACTCCTAAGAACTTCCCATCCGGATAACCCGTTTGATGTACCAAAAGGACGAACTGTTATCCTATCAGGGAGTTGCTCAGAAGCGACATTAGAGCAAATAGACTATGCCAAATCCCGGATGCCTGCTTTAAAAATCAATCCTCAGGACATTCTGGACGACAAGCCTGTTCTCGCGCAAACATTGGACTGGGTTAGCAAAAATATGGTGGAAGACGGGCCGATCCTGATCTACACCTCTGCGCCGCCAACGGAAGTTAAAGCACTTCAAAACAAGAAAGATCGCGTAGCCGTCGGTTCCCTCATTGAAGAAACCTTGGGTCAACTGGCGCCCGCCCTTCAAGAAAGCGGCTTTACTCGATTTATTGTCGCCGGAGGGGAGACCTCCGGTGCGGTAATCCATTCCCTTGCAATACAGGCCCTGGAAATAGGTCCCCAAATTGATCCCGGCGTCCCTTGGACGCTAAGCCACTCAGGCCAACCTTTGGCACTTGCTCTAAAATCAGGGAACTTTGGCGCCCAAGATTTTTTTCCTAAAGCAGCCGCGCAAATTCATGCCATGAGTACAAAGCCATCATGAACGATCTTGAAGCACGGCTTGAGATAATTAAAACGGTGCGGCAAATGAATGCGCTTGGCATAAATCAGGGCACTTCGGGGAATGCGTCTATCCGTGAAGGGAATGGATATCTGATTACGCCATCCGGTATGGCATATGATGACTTAACCCCGGAAGATATCGTTTTCAAAAGTTTCGGTGGCGACTATGAAAGCCCCAACGGACGACGCAAGCCATCTAGCGAATGGCGGTTTCATGAAGATATCCTCAATGCCCGGCAAGACGTCAACGCGGTTGTTCATACCCATGGCAAGGCCGTGATGACGATCGCCTGCCTCAATCATGATCTGCCCGCTTTTCACTATATGATTGGCATCGCAGGCGGAAATACAATCAGATGTGCCCCTTACGGGACCTTTGCCACACAGGAGCTATCTGACGTCGCGCTACGGGCGCTCCAGGACCGGAAGGCCTGCCTGCTGGCAAATCACGGACAAATTGCGCTAGGAGGCACACTAAAGCAGGCTCTTTCCATGGCGCAGGAAGTGGAAACCCTGTGCGATGTTTTTTGGCGGACATTAGCCGTCGGCGGACCTACTCTTCTGACCGAAACGCAAATGGATGAGGCAATAAGTAAATTCAGAAAAGGCTATGGAACCGGCAAGTCTTTTCTTCCAGACCCGGAGCAGTAAAAATGTTTGTCGTTCTTGTTGATTTTAAAGTGAAAGAAGAATTCATTTCCTCCTTCCGGAGTGCCCTTCTCAAGCAAGCCGAGAATTCTTTAAGCAAGGAAGCCGACTGTCATCAATTTGATGTCTGTTGCGACCCAGAGGACCAAACACTATTCACCCTGTATGAACTTTACACGGACCCTCCATCCTTTCAGGAACATCTCACATCCTCTCATTTTCTGAAATTTGACAAAACCATCCGCGACTGGGTCATTGACAAGTCAGTCCGCACACTCAGTCTGGTGTCGCGGTAATTATGGAAACGGCACGGCTGAATATAGGCCTCGTCGCCCATGATGCGATGAAGGCGACTTTGCTGGACTGGGTGACACGGAATAAGCCTATACTTGAGAAGCATAACTTTTACGCCACCGGCACCACCTGGAAAGTCCTGACCGAAGCCCATTCAGACATACTTATCCAACAGTTGAAATCCGGCCCACGGGGCGGCGATCAACAATTGGGTGCCCTTATTTGTGAGGGCAAATTAAGTATACTAATTTTCTTTCAGGATCCCATGACCGCGCAGCCACATGACGTGGATGTGAAGGCTCTGGTTCGAATGTCAACACTCTACGACATTCCCTTGGCCTGCAATCCGGCTACCGCTGATCTCATCATTACGAATTCAGCCCTTTTCAACAAATAAATTTCATCTGGCCGTTCCGATTTCTATCATAAAACGACTTCTATCAGATGCGGGCCTTTCTCATTCATGGAATGTGCGAATTGCTCGCGGAATTCTTTCACTGTGGTGGACCTGGACGCGCTCACTCCCATACTTTGCGCAAGCTGAACCCAGTTTAGTTCCGGGTTTCGTAAATCCAGCTGTGCCAAAGCCTTTGGACCTGGCTTTCCCACGCCAACACGACCGAATTCAACATTCAAGATGGCGTAGGATTTATTGGCGAAAATAATTGTCGTCACATCCAAATTTTCACGTGCCTGCGTCCAAAGAGATTGCGGCGTGTACATGGCACCGCCGTCTCCATGAAGACAAATAGTCTTCCGGTCTGGGCAGGCAACCGCAGCTCCCGTTGCTAGTGGCAGCCCCTGCCCGATACTCCCGCCGGTAAGTGAAAGCCAGTCATGTGGTGCGGCTGAGGTGCAGGCGCGCGATGGTCCAGTTCCAGAGGTATTGGCCTCATCGCAGATGATGGCGTCATCCGGCAAGAGATGCGCAATGGCTTTACCAACTGAAAACTGGTCAAGACGATCACTGTCGGATGGCATTTCCGTTTGCTTTTCAACTATTTTTGTCGGCGACTTCGGTCCCCCGACTGCGTCCGCCAGATCTGCCAGTGCCGCGGCAGAATTTTCATGGCTGTGCGATGCGTAGATAATCTCGCACCCCTCAGGTGTCAGCCAGCTTGCCTTGCCGGGATAAGCAAAAAAGGACACAGGTGGTTTTGTCCCCGCGACAACAAGAGTATCAATTCCTTCCAGTTTCTTCTCAATCATTTCAGAAAAATACGGAAGCGGCTGAACAAGCACCCTGCCAGCCCCTCTCTCTCGGCGGGCATTGGTCGTTGGGCAGAGTAGCCGTGCGCCAGTTGCCGCCGCTACACGGCCGGCATTGGCCAGACCTTCGCCATATAAGGCGTCCGATCCGACAAGCAATACGGCGTTCTTTGCTGATTTCAATGCTGCTGCGGCCTTTTCAATTGCGCGCGGATCTGCTGGTGGTAATTTCGGCACCGGTAGAGCTTGCGCGGGACCCTGAGCGTTGTTCCAGGCAGTATCTGCCGGGAGGATGAGCGTCGCAATCTGACCCTGTCCCTCCATCGAAGCGGCGACAGCGCGGGCTCCGTCAGTTGCGACTGTCGCAGCACTTGTGCTGGAATGGATCCATCCGGAAACCGGCCTTGCAAACCCGACGACATCGGACGTTAATGGCGCATCATATTGACCATGATAAGTCGCGTGATCCCCAACGATGTTTACAATCGGGGTAGAGGCACGTCGGGCGTTGTGCAAATTTGCAAGCCCGTTTGCAAGCCCGGGCCCCAGATGGAGAAGCGTCGCCGCCGGCTTGCCTTTCATACGGCCATACCCATCGGCAGCCCCCGTTACCACCCCTTCGAACAGACACAGGATTGGGCGCATACCCGGCACTTTATCCGTTGCCGCAACAAAATGCATTTCCGACGTTCCGGGATTGGAAAAACAAGTATCAATACCAGATTCAACTAATGTCGCGACAAGGCTTTCTGCACCATTCATTGGTGTCTCCTCTTCTATTGTTTTCAAAATTTAATGTAACTCAGATACTTAAATCACGTTGATTATAATCTTTGAGGCTGGCTTGGGCTTTGCAGTCCCAGAAAAAGCTTTCTCCCGTTTCCTTAAACGGTTTGTAATCATAAGGCGTTTCATCCGGATACCAGTGGCGTCGGGCGTCAATTGCATAGCCAAGAACACGGGTTCGTTCCTTTATATATTCTGCGTCATATACACAAGCTGGGCTATGAATACCGGCACCCTGTACATCCAATACGGATGATCGTTTGTGGAACCCAAAATTGAGTGTCAGGCGAGGCTCAAATCCGCTATTTGGAAAAGATCCATGTACCAACTGGCGATTGCACATCACAACATCGCCAGGATCACAGACGATAGGTACCGCATCTTTCAGACGCTCCCCCCCGGATTCCCGCACCATTTCCGTAATGTCGAGTTTCCCCATTTTATGCGTTCCAGGGACCACCCAAACACCATTAACCGGCGTACTTCCGTATAGCTGAGCCATGAAATTAAAACCATGTATATTCTCATCAAACTCAGGACTATCCCAATGGGTATCGCCGTCCTGATGCCAGGATACGGCTGCCCCTAACCCGGGATCCTTGATGAACATAACTTCGTTAAACGGCGCAAAATCTTCTCCGTTGACGGCTTCCGCTACTTTTAACAGTTCCGGATGCGCATATAGTCTCAAATGCGCTTCGGAGAATTGCAATGATCCCACCAAAATGAAAGGTGCCTCTTCAGGGGCGTCAGGCGCTACATTGAGATCTTTCAGTTTTACCTGATGGCGGCCTCTCGCGACATTCGTTCCTCCGAAAGGATCGCTCAACGGCTTACTCCAGAGCAAACCAGAACCTTCGCAGTCCGCATCCAACGCCGCACGCCCCTTCGAATCAACCTTCGCCCCGCGATGCACAGGAAACCGCGTCCTCATTTCTGCGATATCCTCTTCAATATCCTTGAGTTCACGATTCTGGAGAACTTCCTCAAATACATAAAAACCATATTTGGAATATGCATCCAATATTTCCTGCGCCAGCGACCCGTCCGAATTGAACCGGATCGGCCCCCGATTTCCAAGGGCGTATGCGCGCTCATGACCCTGATGCATATAGGCTTTAACTGACTCAGCCTCTTCCCCGTAATGTGCGGCACAGGCTTCAATGGATTTAGTGTAATCGCGATCTACCATGCGTCTCTCCCTATTTTTATTATTTTAACATTGTTAAAATTTTAATGTAATACAAATATTGCGTCAAGAGAGATTATTTCGTAGAAATCATGGATGTCAGAAAACATTGTATCGACAGCAGAATCGACCCGTTCGGTGAATATGGCGAAACGCCGCGCCCTTATTCTTTCCCATGCAAGAAATGTGATCGCCAACGAGGGATTTGATGCCCTTAGGCTCCGCGACCTTGCCGAAAGGGCGGGCATAACGGTACCTACGATCTACAATTTGATTGGGGGGAAGAAAGACATTCTCACGCTTATCATTGAAGAGCCCCTGAAGAGGCTAGAGATCGTTCACAATCAAATTAGGGAAGAGGATATAGAAAAAGTGTTTGAGGCACAGATTGATGCCCGTCTTGAACTTTTTTCGTCGAACGAACAATATTATAAAGCTGCCTATATTGCTGGCGATCGTATCGGTTTGTTTGAGCAGAGTTCTGCGTCAGGCCTCTATAAACGATCACTCCAACTCACGGACAGTGCTTGCAGAAAGGCGAAGGATGCCGGCCTTCTTTACGGAAAGGTTGCTCCGGAAAAATTATCGCAACAGATTTATTCCTGCTACCGCCTCGCCCGTCAAGATTGGGTAAATGGATATATCGACCTGAAGACACTACGGCGGCAGGCTTTGACCGGTGTCTTCTTAACACTCGCCGCAGATGCGAAGCCATCGTTCCGTACGAAACTAATTCAATATATTGAAGCCATGCCATGAATCTGACCTTTACAACCAGTTTCTAGCAATGCCTCATTTCCATTTATTGTCATTGCGGTACGATATGAACGTAATCTGTCCGTCACTATTTCATGCAGGTTTCCATATCGCTTCATTATTTTCTTCTGACTGTGCCCTTACTGTTTATATCCGCCGGCCCGCATCAATCCAGTAAGGCTCCCGAAGACGTTTTTTGAAAATCTTTCCGCTATCCTCACGCGGTAAATTCTTACGGATTTCAAAATGCTTTGGAATTTTATAATCGGCAAGCCGCTTAGCAAGGCCAGATCGGAGAGTATTGATATCCATCGCCCCCTCCTCCAACAATTCTACAAAGGCGATTAGAGTCTCGCCAAATTCCGGATCGGGAATACCAAAAACTGCGCAATCCTTGATACCGGGAAGCTGAATCAATACGGCTTCAATCTCGGCTGGATATATATTAACACCACCTGAAATCACCATGTCGCTCTTACGGTCACAGATGAATAAATATCCATCTTTGTCCAGATACCCCATATCTCCGCAGGTGATCAACTCTCCACACGCAACTTCTTTTCGCTTCTCCGGTGCTCCATGATATTCAAAATCCGGATAATTCGGGAGCCGCACATAAATCTGCCCAATTTCTCCGACGGGCAGATCATTACCATCGCCATCTAGTATTTTGACGATTGAGTTACGATATGCCCGGCCAACAGAGCCTGGCTTTTGCAGGGCGTCCGCACTGTTAATAAAGGTTACCGCGCCCGACTCCGTGCTGCCATAATACTCATAAACAACTGGACCAAGCCAATCAATCATTGCCTTTTTGATCTCAGCAGGACAGGGTGAACCTGCGTGAACAACAAATTTCAGCGATGAAAGATCATAGCGCGCCCTCACCTCTTCAGGTACCCGCAAGAGACGGATAAACATGGTCGGCACCATGAATGTTGTATCGATTTTTTGTTCATCGACAATCTGCATAAAATTTATTGGATCGAAATACGGCATCAGAACGAACAGATCGGCTATTTGTCCGGAGCGGGTGCCAAATGAGTTAGGTGCAGCGTGATAGAGCGGGCCCGCTAGCACAGAGCGAACGCCCGGAAGGAGGCCATAGACATCTGTCCGCATCTGCGCGACCACATCCAATTGCTCCTGCGTCGGCATTTCCCGGCGCACACCTTTGGGTCGGCCCGTCGTACCCGACGTATAGATCATGCTCTGCGGCGGTGGGTTTGTCGGACCTGCATAAAGCTCCTGGCCCTCAATCCACGCATAATATTCCAAAATGGAAGAATCTCTCGCCCGTCGAGAGGCACGAGATGCACCTCTGGCCACAATATCGGAGGGGGTAACAATTTCGATCACAGTCACACCAGCCGGAAAGTCTTCGTCCAACGCCGACAGTAAATCCCCATGGCCGATCACCACTTTGGCTCCACAGTCCAAAATGACATAAAGCACTTCATCCGCCTTAAAATGCCAGTTGATCGGAACAACGTAGGCGCCAATCATCATGGCGCCATAACTGACCTCAAGAAACGGTATGTCATTTCTCAAAAGCAGAGCAACTGAATCTCCCGAACCAACCCCAAGCTTCAGGAGGCCGTCTGCGACTCGCCTGGCATTTGCCTCCAAATCAGAGAAAGGCATAAACCTGTCGTTGACAGCAACCCCACCCGACAAAGGCAAGCTTTTGGAACTGCTCATGTCTCTCTACCTCAATATATTATGAATTCCGGCTATCAGAAGTAGTAACACTCACGCGAAACCGCCGGCACCATGCCAGCGGTCGCAACTAGTCGAACTTGATCGACGCAATGTCCAATAAGGAGTGTCACGCCTCTTTTCTATTTTCCAGCCAAGTCACCAATTCAGAACATGTTGGTGCCCAGATGTCATCATCCTTCCTCACCGATTTCACCAAACGCTCAAATATGTCGAAGGCCTTTTTTTCTTTTCCCAACATAAATGGATGAAATATTATGGTCGCATGACTTCTTTCTGATTTTACCTTTTCCACCATTTCATCAATCACATCTCCCCATTGATCTAACGAAACGGGTTTTTCTGGATCACCAAACTTTTGACGCAGGGCTCCTAAATCCGGATTTAGCATATAGGCATCAACATGCTTCCATGCAAACGGAAGAGATACAAAATCACCGTCGATACTATCATCCCCAACATCCCCCAATGGAGACGCATAGTTGAGGCCCAACTCAAGACATTCAGCCCGCAATTCCTGCAGATCTATCGCGCCTCCAGGTGGACGAAATCCTGTTACAGCAACGTCGATCTCAGCAAAGGCATCGACCGCCTTCTTCAACGCACTTTTCCGTTTAGCAACAGCTGTATTTGCCCAATTCTCGTGCCGCCAGCCATGCGCCGCTATTTCGTGCCCCGCATCGCGAACAGCCAATATCTGATCTGGATGAGCCTGACAATTCCAACCTTCAATAAAATAGGTAATCTTCGACCCATCCAATACCCCTAATAAATCTGGCAGGACTTCTATTGAGGCGTGCTCCCCATTTTTTCCCTTCATAATAGGAAGCCCTATTTCTTCTTCGGCAACGGCTCCAAGATTATCAAAAGTGATACTCAGCGCGGCGCGATGGCCTTCCGGGCCCCAGCCGTTTATATTATTGGACATTAATTCCTCCCTCGGAAAACTTCCCATTATGATTGGTATATTTCGACCTTAAGACGCCCGAGATTTTCAATTTCTGCTTCGATCAAATCTCCCACATTGGCATAGACGCCACTTTCAATACCTGTCCCCGCAGGTGTCCCGGTTAGAATAAGATCACCCGGTTCAAGCGTGATGTTCAAGGCAATCCTCTCCAACAATTCAAAAACCGACCATATCATCTTGGAAGTATTTGAATCCTGCTCTATCTCCCCATTCCGCCATAGCTTCATTGTGAGGTTTTGGGGATCATCAATAAATTTTGCCGGAACAAAATACGGGCCCGCCGGACAACTGGAATCGAAAGCCTTGCCCAAAAACAAGTCCGACTTAGCAAAATGCTTGGGGTTGCGCTGAAAATCGCGTGCCGACATATCTAACGTCGTCATATAACCAGCCACCACATCGAGGTTTTTATTGAGCTGCGTTCCCGCTGGAATTTTCTTTCCGATTATAACCCCTAGTTCAATTTCCCAGTCAAACTGTGATGACCCTGTTGGGCATCTTACTGTTTTCCCAGGCCCGACAAGCGCCGTCGTCGGGGGCTTCATAAACATCGCCGGGATATTTTCGTCCTTGCTGAAACTTGAATATCCAACAGCCTCAATATGATCAATATAATTGGTGCCAGCACAGATAATCTTGGAGGGGAATTGCAAAGGCGTTAGAAACGATGCACTACTGATATCATTACCAGACCCATGTGTCCCTTTTGACAGCTCCACCGCCAGAGAAGACAGAATATTCTCGTTTTTCTGCCAATCATCGAACAACGATGCCAAGCCCGCCGCCCCGATATCCATCTGTGGTGCCACATCCTTCAATATCCAGTATTTTTGGCCCATCGCTATTGCTGGAGTTGCTTTGGAGCCCGTCTCGATTGTGCAAAGGGCGTAGCGCGCTGACGCAGTCATTCTATATTCTCCCATATATTCTTATTATGCTTTCGTTTGCATTTTTATGCAATTAGCATCTATTGATGTCAATTAAATAGTGAACTAATTCCCAACTATAGGCTTATTATTCCGATTGACACATTTCAAAACACAATGCTATCAATTGCACAAAATCAGCAGAAAAAATAAACCAAGGGAGTAAATGAAATGAAAATGAAAATTCTGCAGCAGGCATCAAAGCGGGCTATTTGCCTATTTGCCGGCATCGTCGCGGCCACAACTGCTCTGGTCTCTCAACCCATCAGTGCTGTCGCCGAACCTCTAACAATTCGTTACGCCCATTTCGGCGCCAACCGAGGCGGCATGGGTGACAATATCAACTGGTTTAAAAATCAAATCGAAACGCGCTCAAAGGGCGATCTGCTCTTGGATATTCATTGGGGAGGATCACTCGGTGCGCCGGCGGATGTCCCCCGGGTTGTCGGCGCCGGACTGGCCGATATGGGCACGATCGTATCATCTTATACACCCGGCGTGCTGGACTTGTATGAAGTCGGCAACCAATTGGTTGGCCCTTCAAACCTTTGGGTTGCCCAGCAGGCTATCTATGAACTTGCCACTACAAGTGAGCCCGTTAAAAAACAGTTTGCCGGAAATAACCTGACATACATTGGAAACTTTAACGCTGGCGCAGTTCAACTGATCTGCAAAGAACCCCTTACCTCCCTGAATCAGCTGAAAGATCTTAAAATTCGGACAGGTGGGCCTTACACCGATGTATTAAAGCGTATGGGCGCAACAACAATCGCCATGCCACAGACAGAGGTCTATCAAGCTTTGTCCACAGGCTTGGTTGACTGTAACCAGATTTATCACCTGGCTATTGAGGGATTTCGCCAATACGAAGTAGCTAAGCATGTTGTCGAGCTGGATTTCGGGCTGGTCATGGCCTACGGCATCATCATGAACAAGGATTTGTGGGATGAACTGAGTGACGAGAGAAAAAGCCTGATCCGCGGGGTTGCAGATGACTTGAATGCCCGCGTCGTCTCGGATCATCTGGCGCGTGTCGGCGCTGCAAAAACCAAACTGTCCGGTGATAGCGATGAATTTCGGGTGATCTATGCTGCACCGCCAGAGGGAATGCTTGATCAGATTAAGGAATATGGCGCTGAACTTGCTGATGAATGGATCAAATCCGTTGGAGAAAAAGGCCTTCCGGCTCAAGAAGTGGCGAAAGAGTATAGAGCCCTGATTGACAAGTACCAGGCTGATTTTGATAAAAATGGCTATCCTTGGGATGCCACGAAAGGCAAGGACTAATGGTCCGGTTTAAACTTGACGATCGTTCGGCAGGGAATAGCCCTGTCGAACGCATCGTTAGCAGCATTGAACGCGCCTTTCTAAAATTTTCAATGCTGACTATTGTCACGTTGCTTGCACTTATCTGTATTTCCGTTATCGGCAGAACCTTTTTCAATCTGCCTATTCCGGACGATGTTGTTCTGGCGGAAAACCTTATGCCAATTATTGTCGCCCTTCCTTTCGCCTATGCGACTGCGCGGCGTGGCCATATTGAGGTTGAGGTTTTCACGTCCTGGCTGCCAAAAGAGTTCTTCCGACCTCTGAGCGCATTTGCGCATTTCCTCGCTCTACTGATTTTTTCCGCCATTTTGTGGTGCGTCTGGATTGGAGTCCTTAAGGATCTAAATAGCGGCCAGTATTACGAAGGAGAGCTCGCGCTGCCTGTGTGGCCTGCAAAACTGGTTTTCGTCATCGCCTTGGCCCTGTTCTGCATAAGGCTATTGCTGAACCTCGCTGAAGACCTCGGATTGAAGGCAGCCCCCTCCACACCGTCGCACGCCGAACCTCTCTCGTAACCGAGAAGACCCGTCCCAAGAAAGGTATAATAACAAATGGACCCGACTACCCTTGCAATTGCTGTTTTGGTAGGGCTATTGATCCTGCTTTTTCTGCGTGTGCCAATTGCATTTGCATTATGCACAGTTGCCATCGTGGGCATGTTCCTCATTTTTGCCTGGCCGGATGGCCGAGCGTTCAATCCCGCACGCGCCATGCGCCCTGTGCAGGCTTTCCTTGGGACCGATCCGTTTTCATTCATTAAAACCTATACATTTACGATGGTGCCCTTGTTCATTGTACTAGGGCACGTTGCGCATCGCGCCCGTTTCACAACGGACCTCTTCTATGCAATACGTATTTTACTTCCCCGTCTTCCAGGCGGTCTGGCCATCGCGTCTGTCATAGGCTGCGCCGGCTTCTCTTCCATTTCCGGATCAAGTATGGCCTGTGCTTCGGCCATGGGTCGGATCGCTGTTCCGGAGATGCTTAAATTCGGATACAGCAAGTCCCTTGCAACCGCTTCCGTTGCCGCGGGTGGCACGCTGGGCTCACTTATTCCCCCTTCCCTCGTCCTTGTCCTTTATGGCGTATTCACAGAACAATCGATCGGGATGCTTTTTCTGGCGGGAATTCTTCCGGGCTTACTCAGTGTATTAGCCTATGTTGTGACTATTTTCATTTGGGTCAAAGCAAGACCAACCGCCGCGCCTGAGAACCATATTACCAGCACAAAAAGCGAGCAATTAAAGGCCGTTATCAATGTTTGGCCCATTACGCTGATTGCGGTTGTTGTGATCGGTGGAATTTACAGCGGTTTTCTAACGGCGACTGAGTCAGCCGCCGTTGCCGCGGCAATAGCGATTATTATTGGTTTCATACTAAAACGGCTGAGTCTGGAAGGGTTCTATGAAGCGCTGAGAGAAACCGCCTATCAATGCGCTGTTATTTTTGTGCTTGCTATTGGTGCAAAGCTGATGGTCTCGTTTGTCGGCATTACCAATATCGCGAGCGATCTGGTCACATGGACGAATGATCAGAATTTTCCTCCGGCACTCGTGCTACTCATGATTTGTGCGTTGTACTTGGTGTTGGGAACATTTCTTGATGCGATCGGTATCCTTTTGCTGACGCTTCCCCTCGCGGTTCCGATTATCGAGACACTTGGATATGATCTGATCTGGTTCGGAATTGTGATTGTAAAACTAATCGAAGTCGGATTAGTAACACCCCCTGTCGGAATAAATGTATTTGTCATAAAATCGGTTGTTGGAGATCAGGTCGAATTGAATCAAATATTCAAAGGAGCTGCGATATTTATTTTAGCAGACTTAGTCGTTCTCTATTTAATAATTATCTTCCCGCAGATATCTCTTTTCCTTCCAAAATCAATGTTTTAAAGAGGGCTTATGGAGCCAACTATGCTTGACCAAAACACCAGGGAATTTCTGGAACGAAGTAATCTGACAACAGATCTTTCCAATATTCAGACGGAAAGACTTACTGGCGGCATTTCATCCGACATATGGAGAATTGATGCGAGTGAACGAACATTCGTGCTTAAACGCGCCCTGCCCGAACTGCGCGTTTCACAGCATTGGGAGGCCCCTCTTTCGCGTAATGTAAATGAAGTGAACTGGATCAAGGAAGCAGCTGAAATCAATCCGCAGGTTGTCCCGAAAGTACTCTATAGTGAACCCGACGCGGCACTGTTTGCGATGGAGTTTCTGGATCATCCGACATGGAAAAGCCAATTGATGGCGGGTGAGGTTGATATCGCGTTCGCCGCGAAAGTCGGTAAATCTCTCGGTGAAATCCACCAAGCCACGGCGAATTCTGCAAGGGTCGCCAGAAATTTTATGGTCCCGGAGACGTTTGATGCACTCCGAGTCGAGCCATACATAAAGGCGACGGCTAAAATACATCCATCCCTCGCAGAAACCTTACAACAGCTCGCCGACGACACGCTCGGCGCTGAATGCGCACTTGTCCATGGTGATGTGAGTCCAAAAAACATCCTGATGGATCCTGACGGCCCCATTTTTCTGGACGCGGAATGTGCCTGGTACGGGGAGCCCGCGTTTGACCTCGCGTTCTGCCTCAATCACATGCTGTTAAAATGTGTTTATATACCGTCCAGAAGAGAGGACCTTCTCGCCTCCTTTGATGCACTGCAGGCCGCCTATTTCGCCCAAGTCAAATGGGAGTCCGCAAACGACCTTGAGTCCCGTACGGCACGGCTTTTACCTGCGTTATTTCTGGCTCGTATCGACGGAAAATCACCTGTCGAATACGTAACTGCTGAAGGGGACAAGGAACAGGTCAGGAGAACCGCAATACCTTTTATCCAAACGCCACCGAAACAACTCTCAGAATTCAAAAACGCATGGGCAAGGAGCCTGCTTAATGACTGATACGACAATAAAATCTGTTTTTGGCCGCCGGATCTGGGATTCGCGAGGAAGGCCGACGGTGGAGGTCGATATCCGTTTGGGCTGTGGCGCAACTGGAAGGGCAATTGCACCCGCAGGCGCGTCCATGGGCAGTGGAGAGGCCGTCGATTTGAGAGACGGCGGGCCGACCTTTGGTGGACTTGACGTCCGGCGCGCTGTTTCAGCAGTGAATGACGAGATAAGCGCCCGGTTAATCGGGCTGGACGCCGACAATCAGGAAGAAGTCGATCAAGCGATGATAACGCTTGATGGCACCCCAAACCGAAACCGGCTGGGCGGAAATGCGATTGTCGCAACATCCATGGCGGTGCTACAGGCGCGCGCTGCAGCAGACAAAGTGCCACTATGGCAATATCTGGCGCAAGATGATGACATTCGGATGCCCCTCCCCGAAATTCAAATATTCGGCGGTGGTGCCCACGCTGCGCAGCGGGTCGATATACAGGACTTCATGATCATGTGTCCCGGTGCCACATCTTTTTCAGAAGCGCTTGATTGGACGGCAGAGGTATATCGAACGGCTGGCCTGCTTATGAAAGAAAGAGGGTGTTTGCAAGGTGTCGCAGATGAAGGCGGTTACTGGCCCGCTTTCCGATCGAATGAAGAAGTCCTCGATAGTCTGGTAATCTCGATTGAAAGAGCTGGCTTCAAACCCGGAGTTGATATCGGACTTTCACTGGATGTTGCTGCGTCCGAATTTGAGGAAGACGGATTTTATACGCTCGCCCTTGGCAACAAACGATATGATACCGACGAGTGGATCGAGATACTTGGAAAATGGCTGAAGACCTACCCCATCCTTTCAGTTGAAGATCCACTGGCTGAAAACGATACAGAGGGTTTCAAAACTTTTACCCGAATGTTCGGTGCCGAATGTCAGGTTATCGGAGACGACTTCCTGGTGACAAATGCAAAGCGCGTTACAAAAGCTGCCGCTGATAATGCGCTAACGGCGGTTTTGATCAAGCCAAATCAAGCCGGAACAATTACAGAAACACACAAAGCCCTTGAGGCCGGGAAATCGACAGGTCTCGGAACAATCGTATCCGCGCGATCTGGAGAGTCTGAAGATGTCATTATCGCACATCTTGCAACAGGATGGGATGCAGGACAGCTCAAAGTCGGTTCCTTCGCAAGATCTGAACGTATGGCCAAGTGGAACGAATGCTTGAGAATTGAAGAAGCGCTGGGCTCCAAGGCCCGTTTCGCCGGTAGAGACGGACTTGTTTTTGCGGAAAACTCTGCAAAAATTAAAATGGGAGGTTGATGCGTGAAGGCTCTGCTTCAATTCTCTGCCAGTGACCGCCTGCGAGATCGCTTTTCAACGGTTAAAGGGCTGGATATTGCCATTGTTAATGAGACTGATGAGGAAAGTTTCGCTCGAGAGATCAGCGATACGGAAGTATTCCTTCATGTCTTAAAGCCGGTAACAGCCGCAATGATTGCAATGGCCCCCAAATTAAAACTCATTCAAAAAATTGGCGTTGGCGTCAACACGATTGATCTTGACGCCGCACGAAAGGCTGGCGTGACCGTTGCCAATATGCCAGGCACGAACACTGCCGCCGTCGCGGAACACACACTTGCACTGATGCTTGCAACGCTTCGTCGTATCGCTGAATTTGACAACGCGACACGAGGTGGCAAAGGTTGGCAACTTTTACCAAATCAGATGGAAGCCCTTGGCGAAATTAATGGAAGTACTGTCGGGCTCATCGGTTACGGAGCCGTTGCTGAACGGCTTGCATTCCAACTTTCCGCGCTTGACGCCAAAGTACAATATTGGAGCCGCACTAAACGTCCTGACGCGATTGCCACTTCAGTTTCGTTTGAACAGTTACTGCAAAGTAGCGATATACTTTCGCTTCATATACCTTCAACCCCTGAAACACGACATTTACTTAATCGTGCCGCAATCAAGAAAATGAAACCCGGCGCCATCTTGATCAACACAGCGAGGGGCGATCTTATTGATGAAATTGCGCTGACAGATGCGCTATTGTCTGGACGGCTCGCTGGAGCCGGGCTAGATGTCTTCGAACAAGAACCCTTAAAAGCCGGGAACGTTCTGGCAAGCTGTCCGAATGTCGTGATGACACCGCATATTGCCTGGCTCACGCCACAGACAATTGATCGAAGCCTTGAGATAATTGAAGAAAACTGCCGGCGTGTTGCCCATAATCAGCCCGTCTTGCATAAAGTGCCGTGACAGAAAACCGTGATCAGGAGAATGAAATTAAATCCGCTATACTGTCTCAGGCCATTTTTTGATAGATGCCTGCATTGGAAGGCTAGAAATAGGGGACCTGACGGAGGTCCTCTTGATAATATATTGTGGGGAACATGACGCAATCCTATAAAATGGTGACCGCACGAGATGTAGCAGAACTAGCTGACGTATCTGTTTCAACAGTCGGCCGCGCTTTGGCGGATGATCCGCGCATTAGTGCCAAGACAATATCGCGGGTCAAGGAAGTCGCCAGTCGTCTAGGATATGTTGGCAACCTCCCTGCCCGGCAAATGCGCGGCGCAAAAAGCAATCTCATTGGACTAATGCTGCCTGATATCCGCAACTATTTCTATGCGACAATTGCCGAAGCCTTGTCAGACTGCTGCAGTGCCAACGGCTATCAGTTGGCGCTCTCAATTGCGAATGATCCTGAAACAGAAGCACGCCATGTCACGGAGCTCATCAGTGCCAGAGCTGCAGGGATCGTTATTGTGCCAACAGCACAGCCAAAGCGGGAAACCCGCGATCTACTGAATAATTTTCCCCATGTCCAACTGCTACGCCGCGTAGATACTTATAATTCAGCATGGTTCGGTATCAATGATGAAGAGAGTTTATGCGAAGGCACAAAGCATCTTCTCAATCTCGGTCACCGCCGAATTGCCTATGTCGGCGGGTCCCTTGAATTATCAACCGGTAACGCCCGCAGGGCCGGCTTTCGCCGCGCTTTCGCGGAAAGCGGTATTGAGCCCGACGAAGCCATCGAAATTTTTGGCCCGCCTTCATCTGCGCAATTTGGTGCTAACGCAGTTACTGAACTGCTAAACCGTCCCAATCCGCCAACAGCATTGATCACAGGAACTATTCGCGTCACCCAGGCCATATTGGAGATTTTGCACCAAATGAAAATTTCCGTCCCGGAAGATCTTTCCGTTGTCGGGTTCGGCGACGCTCCTGAATTCAAATGGTGGGGGTCTGGATTGACAACCTTGCGTATGCCGATTGAAGATTTGGCAACAACCTGTGGATTGTGGTTCCTTCATCATATTGCGTCCGAAAGGCCAACTAACCAACAGCACTCCTCTGTCGCTACTGCCACGCTAGTCGTTCGCGGCAGTACAGCTCCGTTATCCCATTAATGCGAACTGATCTCTGTATGGCGCAATACGACAGAAATTGCCTCTACTATGCCGCTCCAAATTTTAGAAGCAAAGACTTCCAGCACTTCGTCCTCTTGGTCGACTGCCCGCCAGAGATAGCGTGCTTCACCATTGATCTTTACGAAGACCTCATCGAGATACCATTTTCAATTTGAATAATTGTGAGATGGTTGGATTCGCTTCTTTCGTATCTCACTCGCGAACATCGGCCAAATTTATTTCGCCAATAGCGCAAAGTCTCTTGGCAAATATCTATGCCGCGCTCATAAGGTAAATCTTCGACAATACGAAGCGAAAGCGGAATCCGGACCTACATCATCAACGCAAGACGGATAATATCAGGCGATGCCTTGAATAACGGAAGGGATTAAAAATCCTCGTTCAAGGAGAGTAGAAAATGACAAATAGAACGACAAGCCATTATCCTCTGACGATGCCTGAGAGTAAGAAGCGCCGGATTGGGAGACAACTACCTTCTTCTGACAGCCCCTGCCGATCAGTCAGTTTCGACTGGCAATGAAACGTCGTTTGCCCACTCGCTCATAGAATTGTCGTAAACAGCAATATCACAATAGCCGAGTTCGTGTAACAGGAAGGCATCTAGAGTTGCCGCAATCCCTCCACCACAATAGACGATGATACGCTTGGTTGGGTCGGCTCCGATACCAGCGAATGCCTGAGCGACCGTGTCGATCGGCAGCAACTCTATTGTCTCGGGGTTGAACAATGTTGTCGCGGGGACATTAACGCTGCCGGGAACGCGGCCGGGACGACCATAGCGCGGATTCTCGCCTCTGTGCAGATCTGCTGCCAAAGCGTTAATCGTGCAGACCTCCCCCGCACCGATCGCGCTCTGAACGACATCTTTGCCGACGAATAACTCAGGTCTCAAATTGATGGATAACTGGCCAGCCTGGTACTTACACTGGCTGGTTGAGGTTATGCGTCCATCCGCAACCCACTTATCATAGCCGCCATCCAGAATTGCCACATTGTCGAACCCCAGCCACCGCAGCATCCACCAAAATCGCGTCGCCCATTGCAGGTTTTTACGGCTGTAGAGAACAACTCTCTTGCCATCGCTCACACCGTGCCGTGCAAAAGCAGCAGCAGTCTCCTGGGCCGGCGGTAGCGTAAAGCGGTAAGGACTGTCGGCCACAGAAAAATCTTTCTGTAGATCGAAATATCCGGCGCCAGGAATATGACCTGCGTCGTAATCTGCTTTGCCGCTTTGGATATCGTAAGGCCGGCTTGGGCCGTCATTTGGAACGAGATAAGTCGTACAATCGAATACAACCAGATCTAGGTCGTTCAAATGGGCCTCGAGCCAATCACACGTTACCAGTGCTTCAGAATATTGTGACAGTGTTTCGTTCATTGGATCGAGACCTTTTCTAGTTATATTTGTCGCACATAGTGGTCGATTGTGCAGTCATTCGCAAGGGCGTTGTCAGGTACTGTCAGGGTGCTGTCAGCCGAATGCGACCACGTCTCTGTTTGGCGTAAAATGGCGATAAGGTGCCCCTACTATGCCGCACTAAGTTGCTGCCACTCGGCCAGCGCAACATTTCTTTGAACCTTGAATGTTTCTCGGCTGGTTAGGTGGCGTTCATGGTTGAAGTGATTGTAGATTGAAGCATGGATTGAGACGAATTTTTGCAGACTACTCAGCCGCCTGAATTGCAACATTGCCCGCTCTCTTCGTCGAAATGGCAGGTGGGAGTTTTCACAGCGATTGTTCAACCAGCGCCCAGTTTCCTGACTCTTTTCATTTCCAATCAAGTTCATTGCAGCACGATACGAACGTAATCTGTCTGAGACAATGACATGAGGCTTCCCATACCGTTTCATTATTTTCTTAAGGAAAACCATTGCTGCCTTGCGATCGCGGCGTTTGGTAACAAAGGATTCCAGCACTTCGCCCTCGTGGTCAACGGCCCGCCACAGATAATGAGTTTCGCCATTGATTTTGACAAATACTTCGTCCAGGTGCCATCGCCAGTTGAAATAACTTTGAGACGGACGGATCCGTTTCTTACGGATTTCATTTGCGAACATTGGGCCAAATTTATTCCACCAATAGCGCACCGTCTCATGGCAAATATCGATGCCCCGTTCATGAAGTAAATCTTCAACGTTGCGAAGGGACAACGGAAATCTGACATACAACGCCACAGCGAGGCGGATAATTTCAGGCGATGTTTTGTTACATCAGGAGGGGTTGTTGATTTTTATTCCTGAAGAGTAGAAATCACAGAAATCCGACTAGTTATTTTCTTCTGTCAAAGCCGAATTCACTACGAAATTCGTGCTTCAACGGTTTGAATTGATGTTTCAACAACATCTATTGCTTTAGCTAATTCTTCTTGTGAAATAACGAGTGGAACTGACAAAGTCATTGATGATCCGCTTGGCAAAATAGGAATAACGCCACTGTCAATTGTTTCTCGATAGACTAGCTGTGCAAAATTTGCGGCGAATTCCCGGTCGCCATCCTCTGGGCCAAAATCTATCGCCGCCATCAGACCGACACAACGAATTTCCCTTACAGATGGGCAACGCGACGCCAAATCCTGCAACCGCATTTTTGCCCATGAACCAAGGTTAATCGTGCGGGATATCAAATCGTAATTTTGAATAATCTCTAGAACCGTAAGGGCTGCTCGTGCGCTCAGCAGATTTTTTTCATGTGTAAAATACCCCAAATTTGGCGCTTTCGGTATCGATACACTGGGTCCGACCATCACAGCTGCGACAGGCAGCACAGCGCCACCCAAAGCTTTTCCCACGACTGTTATGTCCGGGCGGACATCGAAGTGAGTGTGATTAAATAAAGCCCCTGTTTTACCAAGACCCGTTGGTATTTCGTCAAATACCAGGAGTGCACCATACTGATCGCAAAGGCTTCGGACTTCCGGCCAGTACCAATCCGGAGGTACATATGCCCCGTTACGTATAGGCTCGACAACAACAGCAGCAATGTCTGGCTCATATTTGAAAGCCGTTCGAATTGATTCAAGCGAATGAAGCGCATATGGCTCATGACCAAAGCCCAGCCCCTCATCACCGTGACGATGAAATGGCGGCACATGAATTGCGCCCGGAACCATTGGACCAAGCATAGTTTTATCGCTTGAGCGACCACCGAGGCTCAGTGCACCAAAACTACGTCCATGGTAGGCATCATAGAATGAAATCGTCTTGTATCGTTGGGTCGCGGCCTTGGCAATGGTGACAGCAATTTCAATCGCATCCGATCCACTTGGTGCTGTTGCAATTCTCGCGGATTTATTTCCCCAAAGACGCGCTAATGTTTCCCCCAATTTAACCGACGTTAGGTTTGTAAAGCCACGACCAGAAAATGTCGCTTTTCCCATTTGCTCAATTAAAGCGGCCAACAAATCAGGGTGCCGATAACCAATGTGATGACAGTTATTTCCATACAGATCCACGAACTTTTGACCGGAAGCGTTCTCAACATAAATACCGTCTGCACGTTCAATTACCATCACACTTGGATTATTATTATTCCCCAAAATTGATACTGATCGGTCGCGTTCCAGAATAGATATTTCTTTCCCAGAACGATGACTGTGGACCCACTCTTGTCTGGATTGTTGTTTTTCGTTCATGATTTCCGGGCCCTATTCTCTTTCCTACAAATGTGAGGAATAACAACCAAACCGCGTCAAAGTTCGCTTCACTTTGGCTATATAGTCAGGTCATGTGTTCTCTGGCTATCAACGCCCCCGGTCGAGTCACCAACCAATAACCGTGTTGGAAAAACAGTTGTCTTATCCGGAAACCTGCCTTCAGCTATCCTGTGCAACAAATACTCGCCGGCTTTCGCCCCCATGTCACGCGCAGGGACTTCAACAGTAGTTATTCGATTATCTGAGTATTTCCAAAGATCAAAGGCGTTGAAGGCTGTTAGCATCACGTCATCAGGTACTGAAAACCCCATATTCTTCAAAACCGCAGATATGGAGAATGCCAATTGCTCGTTGGCGGCCATAACCGCGTCAGGCAATCCATTGTGATTGATATATGATTTAACGCATGCGTGAACGTCGTCATAAGTTCCCGTATCGATTTGAATAATATCGAGCGTCATTTCCGGGTGTGACACTTGAAAATCTCGAATGCCACGAATACGCTCTTCCATTGCAGGCCAGGGTTCTGCTGGTTTTAAGAAGGCTATCTTGCGGGCCGACTGTTCATAGAGATGATTAGCCAATAGGTAGCCACCGCCAAAATCGTCCTGGCGCAAGTAAGCAACATCTTTTTCGGGTGGCGGATCATTTGGTTCCTGAAGCGCCAATATGGGCCGCTGTAATGTCAAAAACCGGTTTATTATTGCATTTCGTTTTGCATTTTCTCCCGAAACCATCAAGCACAACGCATCGGTGTCAGCAAAGCGACGCAGGTCGGCTTCACTAAGTTCATTCTCTCGACAATTGTGAAGCAAGAGACTGTAACTTTTTCTATTGACGTCACTTGCCATAGCCGAAACCAATCGACTTGTCCAAGGGGACGCAAGAAAGTCAGAATCATTTTCGAAGATGATAACAAGACCAATTAACCAGCTTTGTGAAAGGCGCAACGCACGGCCACGCAGATTGGGCCGATAATCCAATCTTATTACTGCCTCCAGCACACGTTTCCGGGTTTCTTCACGTACTAAATTTTTCCGTCCGTTAATCACATTAGAGACAGTCATTGGCGAGACATTCGCCATTCGAGCAACGTCGGCTACTGTGGGCCGTTTGGATCTTTCACTTTTCATGTCAAAATCTTTAATTCTTCTGAGTAAACACTTTCTTGATCTACCAACATCTCCAACATTAACGAGCGAGATAGTTTGGCAACCACGTTACTATATCCGGAAAGATGGCTAAGATGGCCAATACTAAAATATGGACCAGAAAAATCGGGGCAATGGATCGCGCAAGTGCTAATAATTCAATCCGAGATACGACGCTGGTCACAAACAATAGGCTGCCAACTGGAGGCGTCAACATGCCTATAGTCACATTTACAATAAAGATAATTGCAAAATGAGTCGGATCTATTCCAAGTGAGTAAGCAATTGGGGCCAAGACCGGGCCAACAATTAGAATTGCCGGTGCAGGCTCAAGGAACATCCCTACAATCAATAGCAGCACCATTGTCGATAATAAAAACTCAAACTGATTAAGCGCTGCAAAAACTCCATATATTAACTGCGGGACCTGACTGATAGTCAAAACCCAGGAAAACAGCTGTGCTGTAGCCAATAGCATTAGAACGGATATTGATGCTATTGCTGCCGTCAATACGAGCTTTGGAATGTCAGAAAATCGGATTGTTTTATAGACAAACACACCAACTATCAAAGCATAAACGACAGCAATCACTGATGCTTCAGTCGGCGTCGCCAAGCCTCCATGCACACTGACAATGATAAAGACAGGCAGAACAAGAATTGGGACAGACTGTAATAAAAGTCTACCAAAATCAACGAGGGTTCTTTTTTCAATAATACGTAAATCAGTGTTAGAACGTGCGGTATATACAAAATTAACGCAGCACATTGCACCCGCTATAATTAGGCCCGGTACAATTCCAGCCACGAATAATGTGCCAACGGACACTCTGTCATCCACCAGAGAGTATAGCACCATGATTATTGAGGGTGGAATAATCGGTCCCACAACGGAAATCGAAGCGGTTAGGGCCGCAGCATACCGAGGACTATATCCCGTCTCTTTCATCATCTTAATTGCAACAGATCCTGGCCCTGCAACATCTGCAATAGCTGAGCCACTAATTCCTGAGAATAAGGTGATACCACCAATATTCGCATATCCCAACCCACCAGGAATTCGCCCTACGCAAGCAATTGCAACACGCAAAAG
Organism: Sneathiella sp. HT1-7; assembly: GCF_020731145.1. Classification (GTDB taxonomy): domain Bacteria; phylum Pseudomonadota; class Alphaproteobacteria; order Sneathiellales; family Sneathiellaceae; genus Sneathiella. Next base: position 537,389 of record NZ_JAJFZN010000004.1, read on the forward strand.
TATCGCGCTCAACCCACCTCCACTTAGTATTTCAGCAGAGAGGATAAAAAAGGGAATTGCAAGTAACGGAAAGCTGTCAAGTCCTCGTACTAGTCCCTGAGCAACTATTACTATTGGAAATGAACCGTCTATTAAGACCGACAAAATACTTGCAAAGCCAAGTGCAATTGAAACTGGAACTCCAATTACGATAAAGATTAAAAAAGTAACAGCAAGAATAGTCAGCATATCATTCGTACCCCAACATCTCATTTTCATCCGAATGGCGAATAAATTCCGGAGTAAACAATATGGAATGTATCAAGAGAAAGAGCCCGCCTAGAGGAACTGATACAAAAATATAAACGTAGGGTACTCCCAAGACAGGCATGGTCTGATGCCGGCCTAACCAGGCGTACTGAGAGCCCGCCCAAACCATTGCAATAGCAAATGCACCAACGACAACTAAAATAACCACTCTGATCGCAACTGCAGTGTTTGGCGGCACCATTTGCTGAAGGGTCTTTACAGCAACATGCCCTCCCCGCCTAAGGACGAGGCCAACTCCAAGCATAACAACCCAAATGAGACACGCTCGAGCAAGGTCGTCCGATCCTGAAATAGAACTACCCGTCAAAACTCTGCTGGTCAGATTGGAAAATACGGACACAACCATGACAATTGATAAGGTTATGACCAAGAACTCATTTGCACGAATAAAGACTCGGTCGAACTCACTTAGAAAGTTATTCATGCGGCGTCCTCCGTCTGTGCTTTACCGTATCCACCTCCGCCAGCCGTTTCAATTCTAACGACATCACCTTTCAGCAACCTTACGTTTTCCGCCCCCTTTAACGTCTGCAAATTATCGTTTCGGATCAATGTAACAGTGAATGCTTCGCCATTTTCACCGCCAAAAAGGCCAAACGGTGTTACTATTCGGCGCTGGAACATCGTTGTTAAATGTGCCTCATCACATTCAACTCTGTATTCACGCACCAAGCCATCACCTCCGTTGTAATGACCGCGCCCGCCAGAGCCGGTTCGCACAGCGGACTTTATAACTCTCAGGGGATATTCTGCTTCGACGAATTCAGCTAGCGTATTCATCATATTCGATATATTTACTCGAGTTACGACACCACCATCACGGTCGTGACGCGCGCCCTCCCCGCCACCATGCGTTTCGTAAAAAGTCCACCATGTACCGTCACTGCGTTCACCACTAAAAATCAGCAATCCACCGGTCGCACATCCACCTGCCGTAACAACTTTCGGGATTACATCTGCCAATGCTTGTGTAATCGCATTCACAACACAATGCGCCGTTTCATGGTTTCCACCTACTACTGGATAATTTCGTCCAGGATTCAATACTGTTCCCTTACGAGTGTGAATGGAAATAGGCCGAAACGCACCGCCCGTATGAAAGACTTCCGTTGCAACAATCGTCTTCATAAAAAATGCAACGCCTGCAACAGTCACGAAATGCGTCGTGTTCAAGGGAGCGCGAAGCTGGGGAGCAGATTCAGAAAAGTCGAAATCAATTTCATCTCCGGCCACAACTATCCGCACGCGGATTGGTACGGGCGGTCCATCGCGGCAGTCGTCGTCAAGAAAATCTTCGCCGAAATAGGTTCCATCAGGTATTGAAGATATGACTTTACGCATTTGCTGCTCGCTAAAGTCAAAAAGCTTCGCCAATACCTCTTTAAAGTTTCCAGCTCCATGCATTTCAACAAGTTCTACAATTCGCTTTTCGGCAATCATTAACGACGCCACCTGGGCCATAATGTCACCTTCTCGTTCCATTTCCCCGCGCACATTTGCCTTAATGAATGCTAAAATGTCCGGACGAACCTTGTTCTTGGAATAAAGGCGGATGGGCGGGATTTGCAATCCTTCCTGCCATATATCTTCCGCGCTGGCAAAATAGCTTCCAGGAGACGCTCCACCAATATCTGCCCAATGGGCTAGCGACAGTGAAAATGCAATTAGTTCTCCGTCGATAAAGATTGGCTTTGCCAATTTAACATCCGGGAGATGGTTTCCGCCAATCAAAGGTTGGTTTAAAATCCAAATGTCGCCATCTTCCATTGAATCGCGGCCGACTGCTTTAATGAGCTCTTTTACGGTGTAACTCATTACACCAAGATGAATTGGCAAATCTTTACCTTGAGCAATGATTTCTCCATCTGCATTCGTCAGTGCCGATGATAGATCGCCCGCTTCGCGCAATGCAGGTGACCGAGCTGAACGCATAGCAATCAAGGTCATTTCCTCAGCGATTGAGCTCAAGTTCTGACGGATAATTTCTGGAAGAAATGGGTTCATTTTAGTTATGCTGTTCATAATCAACCTCTATCTCAATATGCTGGCCCTCAATTACCTTTGCCCGACATCCCGGAGGTACAACAACAGTTGAAAATTGGCTCAATATTAAAACGGGCCCCTCAACGGCAGTCCCGGCGGTTAATGAGTCTCGAGCGACTTGTCGAGTCTCTTTCCAGCCAAAATTATTGAAATAGCATGTCGTAGATTCTGGAATAACTGTATTTGAATCCAGATCGACATTCTGGATCGTCAAAGAACTGTTTTGGCCTACGCTGATCGTGATACGAACGGCTTCGCATATCCAAGGGTCACTTGCCACAAAGCCATAATGAGCATTATGCGCATCCGTAAAGGCCTTTGTTAAATCTTCATTACTGTCGGTAAGAGGGACTTCTATTTCATAGCTTTGGCCCGCATAGCGCATCAAAGCAATGCGCGTTACATTCACATTCTCCCGCGGCTCGTTGGGCATAAAACTCAGAAGTTCATCACGTAATATATTCTCCAGATCCATACAGGCTCGCATGATGGATCCGTCTTCGCTCTCTTTCTGATTTATTCTGACCGTCTGTTGACGTGTAAGTGAAGAAGCCGAGGTTAAGCATCCAAGCGCAGAGAGTGAGCTAGAGAATGCCGGAACAATCACACTTGATATGCCCATAGACTTAGCGAGAGGACACACAAACATTGGTCCCGCGCCACCAAATCCAATAACTGAACAGTTTCGTGCATCAATACCCTTGTCCATAGTTATTGCTTTAATCGCACGGCTCATGATCGCATTGCCGATAGCTATTGCCCCGACAGCCACTTCCTCAATTGAGAGATTCAATTGCTCTGCCAAAGGTCGGAAAGCAGACTGTGCCGCGGCTATATCAATTTTAACGGGGCGATCAAGTGTGTCCGCCGTTCCAAAATAGCCAAGAACTGCAGCCGCATCCGCCAAAGTAGGTTTTGTACCGCCACGACCATAACAAGCCGGACCAGGTGAAGCCCCTGCACTTTCAGGCCCGACTGTCAGAGAGTCGCCCCTTAAATCAATAATGGATCCGCCGCCGGCTCCAACTGTCTCCACCGCTACCATGGGCTGACGTACATCATGCTGGCCAAGTTTCGCCTGTGTTACAATTTGCGCCACCCCATCACGAATGAGGCAGCAATCTGTCGTTGTGCCGCCCATATCCAGGCTTACGACATCTTTCTTCCCTAATTGGGAACTGATCGACCGAGCGGCCTCCACACCTGCGGATGGACCTGACATTGCAAGGGTTAGCGGGTATTTGCCTGCCAGATTGATCGGGATCAGTCCCCCCGCTGAGTGAAACAAGAAGAAAGCTTCGCCATCATATGCCTTTACCAGAGATTTAAGAAATTTCTGTACAGTTGGCAGTAATGAAGCATTCAATACAGTTGCGGCCATCCGTTCATATTCTCGGGCTTCCGGCGAAATTTCACTTGAAATGGAGATATGCTCAACATTTCCGACTAGAGCGGCGGCCGCCTCTACTTCATTTTTGTTGTTCTTGTAGGCGTGCAGAAATACGACACCAACAGCTTTGCATGTAGGAGGCAACAGTTTGGCAACCGATCTTATTTCATCAGCTAAAAGCACCTGCTCAATATTACCATCTTGCCCAATCCGTTCATTAACTTCAAAAGATAATGGCATGGGAACTAACGGTTGCGGCCTAGGAACTGCGTTCATGTCATAAAGATGATTACGCGTTTGCCGCCCAATCCAGAGGGTATCCTTAAAACCTTTTGTTGCAATCAACGCTGTTTCCGAAAGCCGGTTTTCGATGAGAGCGTTAGTTACAATAGTCGTACCAAATGTAATCGATTCAATTTCACTCTTCTGCAACCCCAAAGACCGAAATGCCTCTTCTAACATGCTGCCAGGAGCATCGTGTCGGGACCAGATCTTGTGTGTTCTCCACTCATCGGTTTCCGAATTCAGGGCGAGGACATCCGTAAAAGTTCCTCCCGTATCTATGCCAAGTCGCCAAGCCATTTGGTCACACCTCATCATTCGCCTATATCTGTAGACGTCTGCTTAAATTTGATTTATGTCGATTAATTAAATGGAAGCCATGCACAATATTGCGCTTGGCTTCCGGAAATAAAACTCTAGTTGTCGCTTAAGATGCGTTCTGCATTATTTGCGATATCTGCTTCAGCTTCTTTAATGGATGCCTCCAGCAGATCCAGCCATTCGCTTCCATACTCTTCAACAAACCAATCTTTGGCTACGGCTTGTGCTTTTTTCATAACGGCGCGATCAGCTTCACTCGGCAGGGTGATTTTGCCACCTGATTTTTCAAAGAGAGCGCTGTAAACACTTTCGTCTCTCTCATTTACCCGTGCCTGAATGCTGGCCGCCTGCGTCACACCTTCAACAACGAGTTGCTGCAGGTCAGAAGGCAGGGATTTAAGCCAACGATCACTTACCCAGAAATATCCATAAAGAAATGAATGACGGTCAAGAAATGCATGATCAAGAACCTCACCAAGTTTGAAGCGCATCACGTCGGCCATGGAGTTTTTCGTACCATCAACAACTCCAGTCGACAGGGCTGAATATAGCTCCCCCCATGGAACTGGTGTGGGATTGGCCCCTAAAGCCTCGGTAAATTTCAACTGAATGGGTGAATCAATAGTACGAATTTTCAGTGTCTCCAATCCACTAACATCTGTTACTGGCTTGTTCGTCACGAAATTTCTCCAGTTCCCAGTATTTGCGACCGCCACAAGACGCAAATTTTGCGTCTTCTTAAGCACCTCTGCACGCACCTTATCGAAGAAAACACTTTCGCCCAACTTGGTCGTTACAAGATCATTAGGCAAAATATACGGGATATCAAGAACTTGAATTTCAGGAAAGAAACCGGAGATTCCGCCGCCGGTTGTCTGCGTCATTTCTAGTGTGCCCAGCTGAACCTGCTCCAACATCTCACGAAACCCGCCGAGTTGTGCTGCAGGAAAAATCTCAACCTGGATGCGCCCATTTGAATTGCGCTCCAGAAAATCTTCCAACCAGAGAGCGGCAATATGATCATCTGAGACATCAGAGGCGGCCGTTACATGACCATACTTCAAAGTATAGGTATCAGCTGCCACTCCGACAGACATTGACATAACCGTTGAAACCACACCAACGCTAATTGCGGACAATAATCTCTTTAACACGTTACCCTCCTTTGCTAATTATTTTAACGATACAATTATTTTTTTAACGTTAAAATAAGCCTCCGTCAATATGAAAATTCATCCGCAGAAATCATATTAGTAAGACCACACATATATCATATTGACTTTTAAAGGGCAGCGAGACGGATTTCCCCTCGCCTCCGCTTGGCGAAAATGGCACTAAAAGGTGGTGTCAGACTAATGCGACCTCGTCTCTATTTGACGCAATTTGCCAATAAAGCACCCCAATTATGCCACGCTAAGCTGCTGCCACTCGGCCAGCGCAGCATTTCGTTGAAGCTTGAATGTTTCTC
>NZ_JAJFZN010000005.1 GCF_020731145.1 Sneathiella sp. HT1-7
GAGAAACATTCAAGCTTCAACGAAATGCTGCGCTGGCCGAGTGGCAGCAGCTTAGCGTGGCATAATTGGGGTGCTTTATTGGCAAATTGCGTCAAATAGAGACGAGGTCGCATTAGTCTGACAGCACCGCCATACGGAGACGATGTCGCATTCTTCTGACAGCACCTAGCGCAGCGTAATCGGGACGTCATATTGGTAAATTTCGTCAAACAGAAACGAGTTCGCATTCGCTTGATAGAACCTGACCGGTTCATTTTTGTCGGATAGAGTCATTTATGTGGGCCATGGATTCCAAGTTCCTTGCAGATAACTTGAAGCATAACCTCGTTTGCTCCGCCACCAACGGCCGTTTGACGAGCTTCCCGATATATGCGAGAGATGAAACTTTCATTCATGAAGCCTTGGCCACCCCAGAATTGGGTGAGTTCTACCGGGATTTCCATGGAAAGCCGCCCGATCAGATATTTGGCCATGCTAGCAAGCTTGGTGACATTTTCTCCGGCGACATATTTCTCGGTCGCCTGATAGAGAAGGGCACGGACTGATTCTATTTTTGCCTGGAATTCGGCAATCTTGAAATGAATAAACTGATTGTCCAGCAAAGGTTTGCCAAAGGCGATACGCTGTCCAAGATATGTGACAGTTTCCTCGATGGCGAGCTCCAGAAAGCGGATGGAACGGGCGACGACAAAGAGACGTTCTTCCTGGAATTGCTGCATTTGATAGATAAAGCCCTTTCCTTCCTCGCCGATTATATTCCGTTTGGGAACCCGGACATCATCAAAGAAAAGCAGGGCCGTATCTGAAGAGCGATAACCAACCTTGTCGAGTTTCTTTCCGACGGAAACGCCCTTTGTGTCCAGCGGGACAACGATCAGTGATTTGTTACGATGCGGCCCATTCTCCGTGGAGGTATTGACGAGTAGGCATATCCAGTCGCCTTGTACACCATTGGTAATCCACATTTTGCTGCCGTTGATTACATAATCATCCCCGTCCGCTATGGCAGTGGTTTTGATATTGGCGACATCGGATCCGGCGCCGGCTTCACTGACACCGATACAGCCGACCAGGTCGCCCGCGATGGTTGGGGCCAGAAACTCGCGTTTCAGCTCTTCCGATCCATAATTCGTGAGCGCCGGGGTGCACATGTTGGTCTGTACACCTATCGCGGAGCAAATTCCCATTGTGTGCAAGTTGCCGAGTTCTTCCGCAAAGGCGACCTCATAGGAAAAATCGAGATCAGATCCGCCATATTCGGTGGGCTTGCCAATGCCGAGAAGTCCCGCATCGCCTAGCCTTTTCATAACCTGATGGGCAGGGAAGATGCCTTCTTCCTCCCATTGATCAACATGCGGGTTGATATGTTCGTCGATTATTTTACGGGTGACCCGACGAAGTTCGTCATGCTCATGGTTCCAAATCACCGTTCTCTCCTCATTTGGTGTTGCGGGAGTATTATTATTCTTTCGGCTGGGTTACAGCTCCAGCCAGCCCTTGATCACAAGATCGCCGTTCTGTGTTTTGACGAATACGTCATACCGGTTTTCCTGATCCGCGGTTTGTGTGCCTCCCGCGGTAACAATATCGCCATTCCGCACGGGCGCGGAGAAGCGGATATTCAGCTTGGCAGAGGACACGGCCTCCTTGCCGAAGGTCCGGGTAGCCGACTGCCAGATCAGGGACAGGGACATCGTGCCGTGGGCAATCACATCGCCAAAAGGCGTTTTGCGGGCGAATTCCGGATCGGTATGGATTGGGTTGAAGTCATCCGTGATTTCGGCGTATTTCTGAATGGCAGCCTGATCGACCGAGAGGCTGCTCTCAACAAGATTTTGACCCATTTCCCTCAGCCTCCCCAGATAATGCCCATGAAACCGGTGAACAGCAGATCGCCGTTCTGGTCATGGGATTTCGTTTCAAAGTAAACCCAGTTGTTGTTCTTGCGGGTTTCCTTTTCCCGGCAATAGGTCGTGGTTGTAATCTCATCGCCAACTTGCGGAAGTTTGTGGACTTTAAACTCCTGCGTGCCGTGAATATTGCCTTTGGGGCGCGGTTGTACCGTGGCGAGAAAGGCGCGCATGGTAATGGCTGAAATCATGCTCGGCGGTAGATCAGGCAGCAGCTCTTTATCTGCCGGAAATAGTTCGCACCACTGTTCGGCCGACGCATCATTGAACGTCTGGGCGTTGGTTCCGAGGTTATTACCCGGCTGTAGTTTGTCGAAGGTAAGCATGATTACCCTTTGCTGACTGGTTTTGCCTGCGGGATGTACTGCTTACCGCGACGTTCAAAGGTAAGCTCGACATCCATACCGATATGAACATCGGCCACGTCGCAATCGAGGATATTCATCATGGCTCTGACACCCTCTTCCAGGTCGATCAAGGCAAGTACATAGGGCAAGTCTGCCTTAAAGGCCGGGCTAGGCGCGTGATTGACGACGGTGAAGGTTTTGACCTTTCCGCGGCCACTAACTTCTTGCCATTCAAGGTCTTTCGAGTGACAACTTTTGCAGAGTGCACGGGGGTAGAATTGCTTCTCGCCACAGGAATTGCAGCTTTGGATTAGGAACCGTTTTTCATTGCAGGCTTCCCAGAAGACTGCGGAATCGGGGTTGGCTACAGGAACTGGTTTGCCGGTCATATTTTAGACCCTCCCAAGGACGAGTGAGCAATGAGCGGAGAGAATGCCGCCATCTCCGTGAACGAAGGCAAGTTGGCTATCCTCCACCTGACGGCCTTCTGCTTCGTGGCGCAGTTGCCGAACCGCTTCAACAACATGGAACATGCCGCCTGCCGCCCCGGAATGACCATAACTCATCAGGCCGCCGTGAGTATTGCAGGGAAGGCGACCGCCGATTTTGAGGGCGCCGTCAAGGCAGGCGGGACCGGCCTCGCCACGTTCAAAAAAGCCGATTGATTCCAGTTCGACCAGCAGCGTAATCGTGAAGGAATCATAGATTTCCGCAACGTCGATGTCCTTCGCGGTAACGCCGGCGCGTTCAAATGCCGTGCGGGCGGCCTGTTTGCAGCCGAAATCGCTGAGGGACGGGGCCGCCATAATATGTTCATGAGTGTGACCCTGACCGGTACCCATAATCTCGATAGAGGTTTTAGGCCGATCGCCGCCCGAATCCGCGGCACTCACTACGATGGCTGCGCCGCCATCAGAAATCAGACAGCAATCCAGGACATGCAGGGGGCTCGCGATCATCCGGCTGTTCAGCACATCTTCAATGGTGATTGGCGTTTGCCGATGGGCTTTCGAATTCATCATCGCATGTTCGCGCGCGGTGACGGAGATTGATGCAAGCTGCTCGGACGTCACGCCATATTCATTCATATAATGCGTCGCGACGAGGGCGTAGGCAGCCGGGACGGACATTCCGTAGGGATGTTCAAACTGGCCATGCCCGACCTTGGCAAGCGTCGCGACCGCGCCGCCCTTGGCCATGCCGGTTAGGCGGTTATCACCCGTGACGACTAAAACATTTCGGCATTGTCCGCTTTCCACGAGGGAGGCTGCCTGCATGACCATGATGCAGGCCGTGGCTCCGCCAACCACGATGGCGGCGTTAAACTTTGGTTGCAGGCCCATATATTCACAGAAAACGGAACTCAGCATCAGATGAGGTTCCGTGAAGGAATAGGCGCAGAGAACGCCGTCTATGTCAGATTTGTTCAGTCCTGCATCAGCAATGGCACCAAGGGCTGCATCGGCATGTAGGCCCATACAGCTGCTGCCGGGAAGCTCCCCGACATCTGTATCATATGCACCGGTGATAATCGCTTTTTTCATAGAGAAGCCTCTTTACTTGATTTTTTCTTTGTCCCAGTTGAACGCCAGAGGCTGCTTCGCGAGGAACCGCGCAACCGCATCATGGTGATAGTCCGTCTCCAGGCAGATTGCCTGCGCGTAATTTTCCATTTCTGAAAGGGCGCGCTGGTCGAGTTCGGAAGACTTGTTGAGGATAGTTTTGGCCATACCGATTGCCGGACGGGACGCATTGGCAAATTGCTTGGCAAAGGCGAGAGCATGGGTGACGAGATCTTCATGCGGTACAATATCCCGGATCATGCCAAGGGATTTCGCCTCTTCGGGTTCTACTGTCCGGGCCGTGAATACAATGTCTTTTGCCGCCTGTAACCCGACAAGGCGCGGCAACAGGAAGAAGCCGCCCAGATCCGGCACTAGTCCGATGCGACCGAATACCGCGCAGAAGCGGGCGCGGGGGGAGGCGAAGATGAAATCAGCCGCTAGCGCAAGGTTCAATCCGGCACCGAATGCAGGGCCGTCAACGGCGGCAATCACGGGCAGTTCCAGATCAACCAATTCACGGAACCAGAGATGCAAATCCTGTACTCGCTTGCGATTGACTATGGTGGGGCGGCGGGCCTCGCTCAATGATTTCAGATCGCCGCCCGCGCAAAAAGACCCACCCGATCCGGTAATGACAAGAGCCACAATATCCTGATCCTCGCGGACATGAAGGATGACTTTTGTGAGATCGGTCCGCATCTGCAGATCGAGGGCATTTTTGCTGTCTGGCCGGTTCAGCGTAATCAGGCCAATATTGTCATTTACCTCGAAAGTGAGGGTTTCAAGATCTGAAATCGGCTCAGACATGATTATAGCTCCAGACTGCGGGCGATCAGATTTCTTTGGATCTCGCTCGTTCCCTCGCCAATAACATAGACCAAGGCATCCCGATGATAGCGGCCGACCGGATATTCCCGCATGATACCGGCGCCGCCATGAATACGAATGGCGTTTTCTGTAGCTCTCAAGGCGACTTCCGATGAAATCAGTTTGGCCTTGGAGGCAACCGCGTGGGTCAAAGTATCCTGATCTACACACCATGCGGCATAATAAACGAGCCATTTGGCGGCTTCAATTTCCGCACTCATATCCGCAAGCTTATGGGCAATTGCCTGGAAGTCACCGACTTTCTTGCTGCCGATCTTGCGATCACGCGCATATTCGAGGGAGGCGTCAAGAGCGGCCCGCGCAATGCCGAGGGAGTTGGCGGCAACACCAACCCGGTTCTCCATCAGGGAATCAAGAATAATGGGGTAGGTGCCTGTTTCGCCGCCCAGTAGGCAGTCGTCAGGAACAAAGGCGTCGCTGATATAGATCAATCCCGTTTCCGAACTGCGGATACCTTCTTTCTTGAGTTTCGAAATTTCGAATCCATCATTCGGCATTTCAACGATAAACAGGCTGATAGCATCGGCAGTTGGTTCCGGGCTGGTTCGTGCGGCCAGCAGGATGAAATCGGCGAAGGGCGCGTTGGTGATATACATTTTCGCGCCATTGACGCGCCAGCCACCATCGACTTTCTCCGCCCGGGTTTTAAGGCCGCGCACGTTAGAGCCCACGTCGGGTTCGCTCAGGCCAAAGGCGGCAATTTTATCTCCGTCGACGGCCGGCTTGAAGAACCGTTCTTTCTGATCTTCGGTTCCGGCTTTCCATATGGGCCAGATGCCAAGGTGCGAATGTGCGGACATGCTGGAAGCGAAGGCCTGGCTTACGTAACTTAGCTCTTCGCGGATGATGCAGTCCGAAATCTTGTCCATGCCCGTGCCGCCGCTTTCAACAGGATAACGGGTACCAAGGATGCCAAGCTCTCCCCACTTTTTAAACATCTCTTTCGGGAAGGATTCTGTCTCTTCCGACTCAAATACAAGGGGGCGCATTTCTGACTCACAAAAACGCTTGATTGTTTCACGAATTTGTTGTTGTTCCTCAGTGAAGGTGAAGTCCATCAAATGGTTCCCTGCTGTTGCTAATTAGGTTTCAGAATTTGTATTGAATTATTGCAATCCAAAAACATATTGCATTCTTTATAAAAAACAATATTCTGTAAAGAGAATTTTTGAGGCGCTGGGGCAACTGATGAATCAGTGTCCTGATAATAAATAATATTCTATTCGGGAGGATAGATGATAAAGCGGTTTCTCGATCGAATTACCTCGAGTTTTACAATGCTCTCCGGCATAGCGCTGATCTTTATGCTGTTGCAGATCAGTGTGGATGTGTTTTGTAAATATGTTTTCAATACTCCGTTGCTTTGGACAATGGATGTGGTTGCGTCCTATATGATGGTAGCGATCGTGTTCCTGCCACTGGCGGAAGTAGAGCGTAAGAATAGCCATATTCGAGTTGAATTGCTGATCCAGGGTATGAGTTATCCGGTTCGGCGCGTGATGGTGGCATTCTCGACAGTTGCCACGATTGTGTATTTCAGCGCGCTGACATGGCGCGCCTGGGGCGACGCAGTCGAAAAATATGAAATTGGCGAATATGTGATGGGTGAAGCGCAAGTAACTGTCTGGCCCGGGCGGTTTTTTGTGCCTTTTGGCTGTGCCGTTCTGGTGCTTTTGCTGATCTACAAGCTATGGCGCTACATTACGGATAAAGAATTTCTAGAATCCGAAGAAAAACTTGCAGCCTCCGGAGAACTTTTCGATGAGTGATATTCAGATTGGTTTTGCCGGGCTGGCCATTATGGTTGTGCTCATGCTGCTTTACGTCCCTGTTGGCGTTGCGTTGGGGCTTGTCGGTGCGCTTGGCATCTTTTTTGTGCTGGGCAGTGGTGCCATGTGGGGGATTATTACGGCAATCCCTTATGATTTTGCTGCACACTGGACGCTCAGCTCCGTCCCGATGTTCCTTCTGATGGGCTATGTTGCCTATCATGCGAAGCTGACGGATGGTTTGTTCCGTATGGCCCGACTGTGGCTGTCGGCACTGCCGGGTGGGCTTGCTATTGCTTCCATCGGCGGTGCGGCGGGCTTTTCGGCCGTGACGGGCTCCAGCCTTGCCTGCGCGGCTGCCATGGGGCGGATCGCGGTACCGGAAATGCTACGTTACAACTATGACAAGGGGCTCGCTTCCGGCGTGGTAGCGGCGGCTGGTACAATTGGCTCAATGATCCCACCAAGCATTATGCTGCTTATCTACGGTGTTTTTGCTGAAGTTCCGATTGGCAAGCTGTTTGTAGCGGGTGTCATTCCGGGCATTCTGACCGCATTTATGTTCGCCTTGATGGTTGTTGCCCGCGTCAAAATAAATCCGTCGCTCGCGCCCTCACTTGATGCACGACCGACTTGGAGTGAACGGTTTGTGTCGCTTGGTGAAACATGGCCGATCATGGTGATCATCATATCGGTGATCGGTGGCCTTTTCCTCGGCGTCTTCACACCAACGGAAGCCGGTGCGGTCGGTGCCTTCATGTCCTTTGTTGTCGCTGGTTTGCGCCGCAAACTGAATTTCGACCTGATCAAAAAATCTGTATCGGAAACACTTGTCAGCACGGCATCTATCTTCGTGATTGCAATTGGTGCCGCCATACTGACGCGTTTTCTGGCTTTGACCGGGGTGCCTGACTTCTTGTCAGACTTTGTTTTGGAGGCGGCTGTCAACCCGCTGACAATCCTTTTGGGTATGGCGGTAGTCTATATCATCCTCGGAATGTTCCTGGATCCGATTGGCATCATGCTTTTAACATTGCCGATCTTCCTGCCGGTTGTCGAAGCTGCGGATATCAACCTGGTCTGGTTTGGTATTTTGATCGCGAAATTCCTGGAGATTGCTTTAATCACTCCGCCAGTTGGACTGAATGTGTTCGTTATCAAGGGCATAGTGGGCGATGCAATATCCACAGTTACGATCTTCAAGGGGATCGTGTGGTTCTTGGTCGCGGATTTGATCACCATGACATTACTTATCGTGTTCCCGCAACTAAGCCTCTGGTTACCGGCTCTGATGAATTAGTTCGGTGGCGGAATAATAAGAAGAATATGCCTGCAGGATGCGTATTACCACACTGCCACACAGTTATCGCGCAGGCTTAAAATGAAGGAAAAAAGAGAGGAAAAATAAAATGAAAATCGAACTTTCTAAAATTTCACTGGTTGCAGGGGTAGCACTTGCCGCGTCGGTTTCCTTCGCCAGTGTATCTTCTGCAGATCAAGGACGTTTTGCTTCCTTTGTCTCCCCGAAGAACCCGGTCGTTGAATTCGGTGCCGAGCCATTCATTGAAAGGGTTGCCGAGGAAACTAACGGCGAACTGACCTACAAGATGTTCGCGGGCGGTTCTCTGCTCGGTGGTAAAAACATGGTTCAGGGTCTGCGAGACGGCGTTGCTGACATCGGCCAGATCGTTTTTGGCTACTATCCGGCTGAGTTTCCTTATGCCAGCCTAGTTGCCGACATGGCCATTTATGGTGAGTATCCGCCAGCTGTGGCGGCTGCCGTGACAGAATTCAATTTCCTGAACTGCACGGGTTGCCTTGAAGATTACAAGCGGAATGGCATTGTTGTTCTGGGGACAACCAGCACATCCGCCTATCAGCTGCTGGCTGCTGAGGATATGAGCACGGTTGAGGCTCTGAAGGGTAAGAAGATCCGTACGGCCGGTGCCCTGTGGTCTCGTTGGGCAGTTTCTGTTGGTGCGATTCCGGTTTCCGCTCCGTCCAGCGAAATGTATGAGCAGATGTCCCGTGGTCAGGTTGAAGTTGCTATTCAGCCGACAGGCGCCCTGAAGAGCCATAGCATCTGGGATGTTGCTCGCAAGGTTACCAAACTGAATCTTGGCACTTACCGCTCATGGGGTATCTTCTCCGTTAGCTCCAAGCATTGGGCTACGCTTAACACTGATCAGCGGACGATCCTGATGAAGAACGCATCGATCGGCCTGATTGATGCGGCGCTCGGCTATATGGCGAAAGATGATGAAGTCGAAGCCGTTGCTGAAGAAAAGCAGGTCGAAATTATCGAACCTTCTGAAGCGCTGAAGAAATCCGTTACAGACTTCCTAAAAACCGACCGGGCGACCGTGATCGAATTGGCAAAAACCAAGTATAAGATCGCAGATCCTGAGCCGCTGATGGACAAGTTTGTTGAACTCATCAACAAGTGGGAAGATCTGTATAAGCCGATTCAGGGTGACCGGGATGCAATGTCACAGATGCTTTGGGACGAAGTGATGTCCAAGGTTGATGTAGCAACACTGGGCAACTAATCAGGTCTGGATATTTTATAAAGACGGAATGAGCGGGAATTTTCCCGCTCATTTTTTTGATTAACTGGTCTGTTTCGGGATACCCTGAATGGCCGCCGTAATCTTGGTTGCGGCGTTTTTTACTGCAATGGCTATATTGTTCAGTTTTTCGGGATCAAGCTGTGCGCTAATTCCAACGGCACTGATTGTCATTTCCGGCTGCCCTTCAATATCAAACACCGGCGCAGAAACTGTCGTAAATCCGCGCGAGAAATTTCCTTCGTCGATTGCGCAATAGTTATTGCGAACCTCCGTTAGACTTTCATACCATTCCTCGAAAGGAGCGGGGTTTTCTATCCGAATGCCTGAATAGGCTGCTTTCAGCTGTTTTTTCGGAAGGCCGGAAAAGGCGGCGAAGCAACGCCCGAGAGCACCGACAAAGCAAGGAAGCCTTTGACCGATGTTCATATGGATACTGATTACAGCGCCGGATTCTGTAATGGCAATTAGCATGACCCGATCATCCCGTACCTTTTGCCATAATGTAACAGTGACTTGATATTCCGTTGATATTTGGTCAAGCAGCGGCTGAATCATTCGGACCAAACTGGCACTGTTGAGCGCCGAATGGGCTATCTCGACCAAGCCCAGCCCGATTTGATATGTTTTCGTATCCGGATTAAAGACCACTAGTCCTTCATGAACCAGAGTACGTAATAGGTTGAAGCAGGTGCTCGGGTTTATCTTCAAGTCGCGGGCAACTTGTGTAACGCCGAGGGGGCTATTGCTGGCACTAAGGTATCTCAACACGCTGATACCGCCGACCAATGCACCGACGAGTTTTGTTTGTGGAATAGTCTCGCTTTCCATATTGCTCCACTACTCTGCTTTTCTGAAATGTAACAAAATCATTCTAAACGAACCTGTTCTCCGGGCAAGCCGGTATTTAATAGAATCTATTTTCTCAGTTCCAGAGAAAAGTAGATAATTGGATGATTACTATTCTCTTGTTTTGAATAATCGATTTATCTTCTGTCCTAGCAAGGCAGACAAGTACCTCTACGTCTTGTAACCGAAAGTAACTCCTTGCCTCAAACTCCCAGGAACGTCACCTATACTCTATGCTGAAGGGAAGATACTTTTATCGCCCTAAATGACCTCACGATCTGTTGCTTTTATCGAGCAAATTCTGCAAAACCAAAGAAGTTGAGGCAAGCATCAATTGAAATTCTTGTATTCTCTTGACAGAAAATTATTCTCATATAGGAATATATTCAAGAAGTTTTTTTGCCCACGCAAATCAGGCGAATGCATATGTCACCAGCGAAATCGGACAATTCGGTGCCTAAATCCCGGCTATTGGAATTCTATGAACAGATGCTTCTGGTAAGGGAGGCAGAGAACCGGCTAAGCAAATTGTTTGCGGATGGTGAGGTTCCGGGATTTATCCATCTAAGCGTAGGACAGGAGGCCGTGTGTGTTGGCGTGACCTCGGCGCTTAAGAGGGAAGATACACTTGCTTCCAATCATCGGGGGCATGGGCATGCCCTTTCCAAGGGGGTAGAATTAAACAGCTTCTTTCTGGAGATTATGGGCAAGGAAGAAGGGATTTGCGGCGGCCGGGGCGGATCGATGCATGTGGCGGATATGTCTGTCGGGATGCTTGGGGCGAATGGCATTGTCGGTGCCGGTATTCCACTCGCGGTGGGTAGTGCCCTTGCGCATCAGGTGCGGGAAAATGGGGCGATAGCCGCCGCCTTTTTCGGGGATGGAGCGCTGGCAGAGGGCGTGCTGCATGAATCTTTTAATCTCGCGGCGCTCTGGAAGTTGCCCATTCTCTTTGTGTGTGAAAACAATGGCTGGTCGGAATTCTCTCCGACGGACCGTCAGTTTGGCGCCAATGTGAGGGAACTCGCCGGGGTGTTCGGAATTCCTTCAGATTACGTAGATGGAGATGACGTGCTCGATGTCCATGACGCGGCATCCGATCTTGTAACCGCGATCCGCGCGGGTGAGGGTCCGCGCGTTCTGGAATGCGTCACCCACCGGGTGAGAGGGCATTTTGAGGGAGACTCCCAGAAATATCGCGCGGAAGATGAGATGAATTCGCTGTCCAATCATGATCCGATTGCGAAACTTGAATCCGTCATATCGAAGCGACGCATTCCTAAGAAAGAAGTTGCGGCAATCCGGGAGAAAATTGACGCCAAGATCAATGCGGCGGTGGAGGCTGGTCGCGCCGGCAACGCCCCGGATTTTGACCGGGCGCAGGCGGATGTCTACACCGCAGTGAGAGGGGTTTGAAAATGGCGGAAGTCAGATTTGGGAAGGCCGTGAACATGGCCCTTGATGACGCACTGGCGGCTGATCCGACAGTTATCCTCTTCGGTGAAGATGTGGCGGAAGCAGGTGGTCCCTTCGGTGTGACCCGTGGTCTGCTTGAGAAGTACGGCGATCGCCGGGTGAGAGATACTCCAATATCAGAAGCAGCCATTGTCGGTGCGGCAGTTGGCGCAGCAATGAGCGGGTTAAAGCCCATTGTTGAGATCATGTTTATGGATTTTGTCGCTATCGCCATGGATGCAATGGTCAATCAGGCGGCGAAGGCGCGCTTCATGTTCGGCGGGCAATGCTCGGTTCCGATGGTGCTGCGCACACCTCATGGGGGCGGTGTGAATGCAGGCCCACAACATTCGCAGTGTCTGGAAGCCTGGTTCGCGCATATTCCCGGCCTGAAAGTCGTGGTGCCGAGTAATCCGTCCGACGCAAACCGTCTGTTGAGGGCGGCGATTGCAGATCCTGATCCGATCGTGTTTGTTGAGAATAAAGCGATGTATTCCCTTAAAGGGGAGTTTGACGAAAGCAGTGAACCAATCGAGATTGGTAAGGCTTATGTGGCGCGAGCGGGGAATGATGTCACCATCGTCAGCTATGGTGCTGCTGTAAATACGGCCTTGCAGGCCGCGGACAAGCTGGCATCCCGGAATATCTCTGTCGAGGTGGTCGATTTACGGTCCATCCAGCCCTGGGATGAGGAGGCGGTTCTAGCCTCTCTCTCACGGACCCATCGTCTCGTCGTCCTGCATGAGGCAGTTACGGCCTTTGGCGTCGGGGCGGAGATTGTCGCGCGCATGTCGGATATCGGATTCGATGAGCTGGATGCCCCGATCAAGCGGGTCGGCGCCCCCTTTATGCCGACACCTTTTGCGAAGTCCCTTGAAAGCCAATACCTGCCGAATGCGGAAGACGTGATCGCCGCAGTTGAGCAGGTGCTCGCCTAAACCGGAGATAAAAATGACTGAGAACGCTATCCTTATTGAGCAGAACGGACCTGTTGCTACTCTGACCATCAACAGACCGGAAACACTCAACGCCCTGGATGTGCCGACACTTCTGGAAATGGAGAAGGCGCTCACAAAACTGGAGAACGACGATAGCGTACGGGTGATCGTGTTTACCGGCGCAGGTGATCGCGCCTTTGTTGCGGGCGGTGATATCAGTGATCTCAATTCGCGGGAAGGGCTCGCCCATTATGAGGAGTTTGCCGAGATCATCCATCGGGTATTCCGTCGGATCGAAAGCTGTGACAAACCAACAATTGCCGCCGTCAATGGCTGGGCACTTGGCGGTGGAACAGAACTAATCCTCGCGCTGGATATTAGGATACTCTCCGACAAGTCGAAACTGGGTCTGCCGGAAATTACGTTGGGGCTATTCCCCGGTGCCGGAGGAACGCAGCGGATTATCCGGCAGATCCCGCTCTGTCGGGCCAAGGAAATCATGTTTACCGGCGATCGCATTGATCCCGAGGAGGCCGTCAGTCTCGGCCTTGCCAATAAAGTTGTTCCGGCGGATCAATTGATGGACCATGTGAAGGAACTGGCGGAGAAGATTGCCCATAAATCGCCGCTCGTCCTCAAGCTCTTGAAGCGTGGCCTATTGAATGGAGCAGATATGCCGCTTTCCGCGGCCTTGCCGTATGAACAAAGCCTGA
Source organism: Sneathiella sp. HT1-7 (assembly GCF_020731145.1). Lineage (GTDB taxonomy): Bacteria > Pseudomonadota > Alphaproteobacteria > Sneathiellales > Sneathiellaceae > Sneathiella. The sequence continues at coordinate 13,002 of NZ_JAJFZN010000005.1, forward strand.
TCGGGCTCGTTCTCGATTCCAAGGATGCCCATGAAGGATGCAGTGCGTTTCTTGAGAAACGGCCGGCGAGCTTCGAAGGAAAGTAAACATGTCACATGTGACAAACCTGAATATGCCGAAGCTGGGGCTGACCATGACGGAGGGGACCATTTCCGAATGGATGATCTCCCCCGGGGCCAGCTTCAAGAAGGATGATGTTGTTCTGGTTGTTGAAACGGAAAAAATAGCGAATGAGATCGAGGCACCCGCCGATGGTGTCTTGCATGACATCCTTGTCGAGGCGGGCGAAACCGTTGCGGTCGGGGCGCCGCTTGCGAATTGGGATGTCGGCGCTGCCGTAATGTTCGAGGCTGCAGTCGAAGGAGAGGATGCCGCTGCAACGACGCCCGAACCCGCAAAGGAAATTGCAGCCGCTACTACTTCCATAGAGGTGACAAAAATCACGGCGCGTGGAGTAGAAAGCAAGCGTATTATCGCGACGCCACTTGCCAGACGCATTGCCCGCCAGAATGACATTGACCTGGCGGACATTTCAGGTTCCGGCCCCAAAGGACGGATCAAGGCAGAGGATGTGCACGCCGCAATAGCGGGCGGCACGTCCCGCGCTGCGCAAAGTTCCGGCGTGACGGTTACGTCACCTGATGTCCTCCCAGACCGTCGCGCCGCGACCTCCTATGAGACTGCGGCCGCCCGCCGACTGACCGAGGCGAAGCGCGATACGCCGCATTTCTACCTCTCGACAGAGGTGGATGCGGCCGCGCTGCTCGCACTGCGTCAGCAGTTGAACGCCGACAATGAGGGGCTGCGGATCAGTGTGAACCATCTGATCATCGCGGCGGTAGCCCGCGCGCTTCAGGAAAATGAGACTGCCAACTGCGTATGGCGCGATGGCGAGATTATGACCTACGGCACCACCGATATCGGGATGGCGGTCAATACAGAGAAGGGCCTCTTCGCCCCGGTTTTGAAGAATATCGGGAACTTTGGCATTGCTTCCATCGCCGAGGCAGCGAGGGAACTTGCGGAGCGGGCGCGGAGTGGCCAGCTCTCCTCCGATGATCTGAGTGGTGGTGCGGCAACGATTTCAAACGCGGGGATGTTCGACGTCACCTATATGGGATCGATCATTAATCCGGGCCAATCCTCCATTCTGGGCGTGGGAAGCATTCGCGAAATCTTCCGGCCCGATGAAGACGGGCAGCCTGAGTTGAAACAGGAAATGGGGCTGGTGCTGTCCTGTGATCACCGAATTTTCGATGGCGTCAGCGGGCTTACATTTTTGAATTCCATAAAAGCAAATCTGGAAAAACCGCTCCGGTTGCTGGTCAACTAGAATAAGGGACAAAGAGATGGACTTTCGTTTAACCGACGAGCAGAAAATGATCGCCAACACCGCCTATCAGGTGGGCGCAGAATTCGGTGTTGATTACTGGCGCGCGCAGGATGCGAAAAAAGAATTCCCGAAAGAGCTTTGGCAGGCGGTTTGTGATGCGGGCCTCGCCGGTGTTGCCCTGCCGGAGGAGTATGGCGGTGCAGGCGCGGGAATGCTTGAAATGGCGTTGATTGTTGAAAATCTGTCGGCAAGCGGTGGTGGATCGACACTCGGCCAGCTGTTTATGATCAATCCCATCTTTGGCGGGGTTACGATTTCCAAATATGGCACGGACAAGATGAAGCGGGAGCTTCTACCCAAGCTGATTTCGGGGGAGATCAACTTCTGCATGGCCCTGACGGAAGCGCGGGCGGGAAGTAACAGTCTGGAGCTAAAAACCTTCGCGCGCGAGGATGGCGACGGCTGGCGGCTGAATGGGGAAAAACTCTGGATCACTGCAGTTGATAATGCGCAGAAAATGCTGGTGATCGCCCGGACCAAGAAAGTGGAAGATGTCCAGAAGAGAACGGAAGGCCTTTCCATGTTCATGATCGATGTCGAGCGGGATGGCCTGACCTATCACCCCATCGATAAAGTTGGAACCAAGACTCTTTCTTCCTGCTCCGTCTTTTTTGATGATGTCCGTATCGAGCCAGAGGAACTTGTTGGCACCTTGCATGGTGGTTGGAAAGAGTTGCTTGATACGCTCAATACCGAGCGGATCGTGACGACAGCAGGACTCGTGGGCGCGGGTGATCTTGCACTGCGCCTGGCGATTGACTATGCGAACGAACGGAAAGTCTTTGGTGACAAGCCAGTCAGTGCTTATCAGGGAATCCAGTTCCCACTCGCTCAAGCAAAGGCAGAAATCGAATGCGCCCGGCTGATGAACTACAAGGCGGCGGCGCAATTCGATATCGGGGAGCCTTTCGGAAGCGAGGCAAATGCGGCGAAACTGATCGCGGCGCAGGCGGTGGCATCGGCAACCGAAAAGGCGATGCAGGCCATGGGCGGCATGGGTTATGCGACGGAATCGCATCTGGAGCGGCTGTGGCGGGATGCGCGATTGTTCCGTTTCGCACCGGTATCCGAGGAAATGATCCTGAATTTTATTGCCGTGCATGATCTCGGGATGCCACGCTCCTACTAAGACTCTTAATTTGACGGCGAGGCGATAGCGATGATCAATCTCAGCAGTTTCCTGAAATATCATGCGGAGCGGTGGCCAGATAACATCGCCATTGTCTATGAGGACCGCCGCATCAGCTATGCCGAACTATGGGAACGTGTCCGGCAACTCGCGCGCTATATGACAGAGCAGGGGATCGGGCGCGGGGATGTCGTGGCAGCATTCATGAAGAATAGCCCGGCTTTTTTGGAAATCTCCTTCGCAAGCAGCTATCTGGGGGCGGTCTTCCTGCCCATAAACTACCGGCTCGCGACTGATGAGATTGCTTATATCGTCGGAAATGCCGAGGCCTCAATCCTTTTCGGGGATGAGGAGTTTGCGGATATTCTCAAACTTGATGTGCCGGTCCGGCTTCTGGATGAAGAGATGCAGAAAGATATTTCCATCCTGACGGGGTGGGGGGAGGCTATTCCCCCGCAAGCCTATGTGAAGCCCGATGATCTGTTCCGGCTCATGTATACTTCCGGGACGACGGATCGACCGAAAGGCGTGATGCATAGCTACCAGAATTTCTACTGGAAAAGCATGGAACATGTGGTCGTCCTCGGTCTCAGCCGGGAGACCCGTTTGCTCGTCACCGGTCCGCTATATCATGTTGGGGCTTATGATCTTCCAGGTGTGGCGGTTCTTTGGCTCGGTGGAATGTTGAAAATCCATCGGGAATATGATCCGCTTGAGGTCCTCGCCGGGATTGAAGCGGAAAAACTCAACGGGGCTTGGCTTGCGCCGGTCATGCTCTCCGGTATTCTGGGGCATCCCGAGCGAGAGAAGTATGAGGTGAGCAGTCTTGAGTGGTGCATCGGTGGCGGCGAGAAAACGCCGGAAGGCCGTATCCGGGAATTTCAGGATTATTTCAAAAACGGGCGTTATATCGATGCTTATGGCCTCACGGAATCCTGCAGCGGTGATACCTTTATGGAGCCGGGCTGGGAGATAAAGAAAATCGGCTCGACTGGACGGGCAACACCACATGTCTCCATCCGTATCACGGATGAGGAAGGGGCCTCCCTGAATGCCGGGGAGGAGGGGGAAATCTGCCTCCTCGGGCCGAAGGTGGCGGAAGGGTATTGGAAAGATCCGGAAAAGACAGCCGAGACGCGACATGGCGACTGGTTCCGGACAGGGGATGTCGGCTATCTTGATGACGACGGGTTCCTCTATCTGACTGATCGTATGAAGGACATAATCATTTCCGGCGGTGAAAACATTGCCTCCTCCGAGATTGAGCGGGTCATCTATCAGATGCCGGGCGTTCTCGAAACGGCAGTCATCGGCATACCTGATTCCCGTTGGGGGGAAGTGCCAATCGCAGTGGTTGTGATGGAGAATGAGGAAAAACTGAACGAGCAGGAATTGGAAGCACACTGCAGAGAACATCTTGCAGGTTTTAAGGTGCCAAAACATTTTATCTTGAGAGAGACCTTACCACGGAATCCTTCAGGCAAGATTTTGAAACGTGTTTTGCGGGACCAAATTTCAGTTTGCAGCCTTGTAAATGGAAAGTGAGACATTGTTGCAAGAAAACAGTTTGATGGGTATTCGCACAGCATTGTCAGATAAAAATAGCTTGTCCCCAATATATGGATTCTTAATCTCTCTGTATGACAGGACATAATCCATTTCGCTATTTTAAGACCTCACCTGAGATCATCCGCTTGGCGGTGATGATGTATGTCAGTTTTCCTCTTTCACTTCGCAATGTCGAAGACCTTCTTCATGAGCGCGGCATCGATATCTGTCATGAAACAGTATGCTATTGGTGGGGCAGATTTGGCCCACTGTTCGTCGGCGAACTCCGTAAGAAGCGGACCCAACCGTTTCACAGTTACTCAAATTGGAAATGGCATCTCGATGAGGTCATTGTAAAGATAATTGGAGAGACACATTACCTTTGGCGTGCCGTTGACCATGAGGGGGACGTGCTGGAAGCCTATGTTTCTAAACGCCGCGATCGCAAAGCAGCAATGGTTTTTCTTAAGAAACTTATGAAACGGTATGGACGCCCGCGCAAAATAGTGACGGATAAATTACGTTCATATCGTGCCGCAATGAAAACCATCGAAAATGCTGAGATACAAGAAGTCGGGCGGTGGAAGAACAATCGCTGTGAAAACTCCCATCTCCCGTTCCAACAAAGAGGGCAGGCGATGCTGCAATTCAGGCGCCGGTGTTGTTTGCAGAAATTTGCCTCAATCCACGCATCAGCCCATAACCACTTCAACCTTGAGCGCCACTTAGCCAACCGAGAAAAATTCAAGCTTCAGAGAAATGCCGCACGGGCCCAGTGGCAGCAACTTAGCGCGGTATAATGGAGGCACTTTTGTGCTATTCTACGTCATACAGAGACGAGGTCGCATTAGTCTGACAGCACCTCTTTTCCCCCTGCCCGGTCATGCTTTTTTTGAAGGCACAGTTCCGGCGTTTGCTCGGCAACTCAATTCAGTTTCTTGCTTGAAGACAACGCCCACAACCGTTCAATTTCGGTACGGCTTCTCTCTATCGAGCGGTGTAGTTTTACTGATAAACTTGTTTCCTGGTCGTAAGAGCTAATTCGTATCAACCTCCCGTCTTTAAGTTCGTTTTTAATGCCGATCGAAGGGAGCCATGCGACGCCAAGACCTTCAACACATGCAGCCTTTAAAGCTTCCGATACCGAGTTTTCATATCGAAACTCCGCATATTCAGTGAGGTTTGATTTTTCGAGAACATAGCTCGTAACACGACCTAACAGGCTTTCCGCAGTATAGGCCAGGTAAGGAAAATTCCCCCCACTGTTGATGGTATGTTTCGGGTTTCCAGCTGCATCTGGTGCACTAACAGCAATCAGTCGGTCTTCAGCCAGTTTAATCGAGGGATAACGGTCATCGTCGAACGTGGTGGGCACGATAGAATGCTGGTAACACAGCATGAAGTCGCTGGAATCCGAGAGAAGTGATTCGACACAACTGGAAAAATTCTCAGCATTAATCCGAACTTTCAGTGCCCCCAGGGAGCGCTCGATTTCGGATATCCAGACTGGATAATAGGATATTGCGAGAGTATGAAGCGCGACAATGTCGATGATTTCACCATGTCGTGATGCCAGATCCCGTGCTTCTTCCTTGGCTATCGAAAGTGATTTTATCACTTCATGAGCCGTTGGCTTGAACACTTCTCCGGCAGGGGTAAGCCGAACGGGATGTACGCTTCGATCAAACAATGGTGTCCCAATCCAGTACTCAAGGTTCTTAATTCGGCGTGTGAAGGCCGGCTGACTTACATTGCGCGCCTCCGCTGCACGGGAAAAAATCCTGAGGGATGACAATGCCAAAAAATCTTCAAGCCAGGCCAATTCCATGCTGTTCTCCATTTTTACGTTGTAACGGTAAACCAGATTTCAGGAATTACATGATGCAAATGTTGCATAGCCCTTGCGGTTTTTGCAATGGAAAGAGTTCGACTATTATGCGTTTATATTATTGCTTTCGCATGAAGTGACGTGTTCAATAGCGATTATCATTCGCATTCGATTGTTTGGGAGAAGGATAAAAAATACGACAAATTCCAATTGAAAATATTGAGTTCGTTTAATTGGTAGATAGTGGCGTGCGTTAAGAAAAATTTGTGGAGAATTAAACCGCATAGATTCTCAAAATTTGCGTAATTGTTGCGGATATAAACTAGGGAGACTGAATCAATGAAGACAACTATCAAATGCATCATTGGCACTTTATGCTTGGGCGCAGCCGCCCTTTCAGGTCAGGTCGCGAATGCAGAGGCGCTGGATGACATCAAAGCGGCAGGCGTAATAAAAGTTGGCGTGAAAGCCGATTACAAGCCGTATGGCTTTTTGGATTCTTCCGGTGCGTCCATTGGAATCGAACCAGAACTCGCACAAGATGTTGCAGACAAACTCGGTGTGGAAATTGAATTTGTGCCAGTTGTCAGCTCAAACCGGATGCAATTCCTCGAGCAGGGCAAGATCGACCTCATGATTGCCACGATGACGGATAAGCCAGATCGCCGGAAGGTCGTCGGCATTGTTGATCCAAATTATTATTCATCAGGTACAAATATCCTGGCACCCAAAAAATATGGCTTTAAGAAATGGGAAGATTTGAACGGTAAGCCTGTTTGCGGTATCCAAGGCGCTTTTTATAATAAGCGGACATCCGAAAATTACGGTGCGACAATCGTCGCCTTTAAAGGCACAGCGGAAGCCTATGCAGCATTGCAGGCAGGTAGCTGTGTCGCGTTTGTCTATGATGATTCTGCGATCGTTGCGAAAGCCAAGGAAGCTGGCTTCGAAGAATATGAGATGCCTTTGCCAACCATTGATGATGCCCCATGGGGCCTGGCGGTTCCGTTGGGCGAAGAAAAATTCAAGGACTTCATGAGCGAAATGACGATCGACTGGCACAAGTCAGGCCGCATTCTGGAGCTTGAGACAAAATGGGGCGTTGCCAACACGCCATTCGCCATAGCAATGCACGAAAAGTACAAATAGGCTGCACATTCCTCCCAAGGTGTTGCGTCGTAGGGCGCAACACCCACCATTTGTGAATTCGGTAATACCCAGGGGCAGGTAATATGCAGGAATATTTTGAATGGTTCCGGATCCTTTATGAAGAGACGGGGATAAACCTTCCCTTCTTATATGATTCCTATGACCGTAACCGGATGTTCCAAGGCTTTCTGATGACGATTAAATTATCCGTCGTCTGTCTTTTCTTCTCGGTCATCATCGGCATTATCGGCGCCTGGCTGCAAGGCTCCTCACTTAAATGGACGCGCCGAATTGTCGATGCCTATATTCAGCTGTTTAGAAATACGCCGCCGTTGGTCCAGCTCTATTTCTTCTATTTTGCCATCGGTTCGTTAATGCCGAAAGTCGCGACGGAGTGGGGGGGCGAAGCGCCGCTTCTGGGTAATTTTGCATGGGCCGTGATTTCGCTTTCCTTTTTTGCCGGTGCCTTCAACGTGGAAATTTTTCGGTCCGGTATCGAAGCTGTTCCTAACTCCACGGTTGAGGCGGCGGAAGCCTTGGGGTTTTCCAAATTTCAAATTTATAAAGACATTACTCTGCCGCTTGCCTTCCGGGTGTGTCTTCCCTCCCTCAACAACAATCTCGTAAACCTAGTGAAAACGACCACGCTTGCATATGCGATTGCTGTGCCGGAAATGCTGTATGAGGCTAATCAAATCTGGTCGGACAATGTTAATGTTACCGAAATGATGCTGTTCTTGCTGTTTGCCTATTTCATTCTCGTCGGGGCGTTGGTGTGGTGCACGAACCGGTGGGAACGGGCTTTAAGAATTCCGGGGTATGGATCATGAGAACAACGACTCTGAAATCTGTCCTGCCTGTATTACTGCCTGCCAAGGCTAAATCAGGCAGTTTATTCAGTTTCCGATTGAAGCTGTGGCACGGGATTATCCTGCTTTGCATTTGCCTGCTGACCTCGACAGCCGGATTTGCGCAATCGGATCCGATCAAAGCGTCCGTATTCGAAATTCTACTACGTTGGATGCCGTTGTTACTGACGGCATTTATTTTCAACATCGCCATTTCCATGCTGGCAATGGGGATTGGTACAGCGGCGGGAACCGTTCTTGGTCTTGGCCAGATCTCTCCGAACGCTGGGTTGCGCAAGTTCTGCTGGTTTATCACTCAATTCTTCCGCAACTCACCTTGGTTGGTTCTATTGTTTTTTGCGATGTTCCTTCTGCCTTTCGAATTTAGCATTGGCGGAATAGATATTCCGCTCCCTGACTGGCTGAAGGCAACGATTGGTCTGTCATTGCCGGTTATGGCCAATATGTCGGAGATTGTCCGGGGGGCGGTCAATTCATTGCCAAGTGGACAATGGGAGGCTGCGGAAAGCCTTGCTTATTCGCGTCGGCAGACCCTGTGGCTGGTTATATTGCCCCAATGTGTAAAACGCATGCTGCCGCCCTGGATGAACCTTTATTCCATATTGACGATGGCTACTGTACTTGCCTCGGTGGTTGGTGTTTCAGAGGTGATGACGACCACGGGTCGGGCTTTGGCGTCCGAAGGCGGCCGCCCGGATCTGCTTGCTCCTTTTTACTCATTCGTGCTCCTGATTTTCTTCATCTACTGCTATCCGATCGCGCGGTGGACAGTTTATTTGGAAAAGAAATTTGCGGTGAAAGGTTAGAATTTGATGACTTGGACAATAAACGAACCCATGGTTTCCATCCGTGATGTCTATAAGTCCTTTGGAGCCTTTGAAGTACTCAAAGGCATTTCGCTCGATGTCATGAAAGGTGAAGTTATCTGCATCATAGGGCCTTCCGGTTCCGGAAAATCCACACTTATACGCTGCATCAATGCCCTCAATGATATTCAGAAGGGCTCCATACTGGTTGAGGGACAGGAAGTAAATGACCCCAAGCTGGATAAACTGGAGCTTCGAAAGAAAGTTGGCATGGTTTTCCAGCAGTATAATCTTTTCCCTCATAAAACGGCCTTACAAAATATCATGATGGCGCCTGTCAGGGTGCTGAAACAGGATAAGGCAGAAGTTGAAAAAATTGCACGGGAACTGATTAGAAAGGTACGCCTCGAGGGGAAAGAAGACGCCTATCCGGGAGAACTATCCGGTGGGCAGCAACAGCGCGTTGCGATTGCCCGTTCGTTGGCCATGAATCCGGATGTTATCCTGTTCGATGAAGTGACAGCGGCTCTCGACCCGGAAACTGTTGGCGAGGTTCTGCAAACGATCAAGCTTTTAGCGGAAGAAGGGATGACGTGTATTCTTGTAACGCATGAAATGGCCTTTGCGCGTGAAGTTGCGGACCACATCTATTTTACGGATCGTGGTGTCATTGTTGAGCACGGTCCACCGGAGACTTTTTTCTCCGAGGCCAAGGATCCGAGAACGAAAGAGTTTCTAAGTCAGATTTTATAATCCCTGAAATTCCTGATTCAAATTGGAAAAGCCAAATTGCGGAGGCTTTTGGTAACATCGTCGCTTAAGACAGCCCGCGATAAGTTGCTCTTCTTACGGAGATGAAGTTTAAGATGACATCTGGCAGGCACTTAAAGCTGGGCATTGTTGGAGGACTAGGTGCGCGCGCGGGTGCTGACATTCTCAATCAAATAGTTCGGCTGACGCCTATCAGATCTGAAGGGGATCATCGAGAGATCTCCTTCGAACAAAAGCCGCTGATGGAAAGTATCTCCGCCGCAGACAAAGATTATGTCCCGACCCACCGCAAGTTCTATGTGTATGATACCCTGGCCCGCATGGAAAAAAACATGTGCGATGCTGCGCTTTTGCCATGTTTCATCACTCACACCTTTATCGAAGAATTGCGCGTGGAACTCGGAATTAAGCTAATTTCCATGATGGAAGCCATTGGCGAGTATATTCACGATCATTATTCCGGGGTTCATCGAATAGGTGTTCTGACAACACCTTATGTACGAGATAAAAGACTCTTTGATAATTTGTTGGGGCCGCAAATTGAGGTGATCTATCCTGATAAGGAAGCCCAATCGGAAATGCTGCAAGCCATCTATGGCACGGCGGGTTTTAAGGCCGGTCACAGCGGAAATGAAGTAAATGACCGCATTGCAAATGTTATTGCCAATCTTGTAAAAAATGATGCTGAAATCATCGTCCCGGGTATGACGGAAATACCCTTGATGAATATTAATATGAGTCGCCACAGGAACATTCCGCTCATCAACACCAACGAAGTCTATGCGCAATTCGCGTTGAGCCAAACTTCTGAAGTATATGGCAAACCGTTCAAGATCGGAATTGTCGGAGGTGTTGGACCCGCCGCGACAATAGATTTCATGTCCAAGCTCATTGCTGCGACTGAAGCGGAGCGCGATCAGGATCACATCAAACTTATGGTCGAGCAAAACCCGCAGATTCCAGATCGGACGTCAAATCTATTATCAGACGGGACGGATCCCACTCTCGCGCTGTATTCCACCTGCAAAAAACTGGAAAGTGGTGGCGCAGATATAATCGCAATTCCCTGCAATACTGCGCATGCGTATGTCGATCGCATTCAGCGTCATTTGAATATACCAATTGTCAATATTCTGACGGAAACCGTCGACCATATTCGCAAGAGTCGTCCGAAAATACGAAAGGTTGGGATTTTGGCGACATCAGGAACGATCGCTAGCTGTCTCTATCAGGAAGCTCTTCGCGCCGAAAATCTGGTGCCGGTCGTTCTTCAGTCCGATGTCCAGGCGAAGGTTATGGATGCGATTTACGGTGAGATGGGCGTCAAGGCGGGCCATAGAGAAGGTCTATGTCGGCAGCATATGATCGAAGCCATTTCGGCACTTGCGGATAATGGTGCCGAAGCTGTCATCATGGGTTGCACGGAACTACCACTCATCGCGCCCGAACAATGCGATACTCAATCTCTAATACTTTTTGATCCAACCCAAATTCTCGCTCGAAAATGCGTCGATTTTTCTGGAAAGCAAAAACTCCCGGCTTTGTAAAAAGAAAATGGCTTGTTGTCCTATTATTCATTTTCTACTCTTCCTGAATGAAAAGAACATAACCCATTTCGCTATTTCAAAACGTCACCTGAGATCATCCGCCTGAGTGTGATGATGTATATCAGATTTCCGTTGTCCCTTCGCAACGTTGAAGATTTACTTCATGAACGGGGTATCGACATTTACAACAAGACTGTGCGCTATTGATGGAATAAATTTGGCACACTGTTCGCGCGCGAAATTCGTGAGAAACGGGTCAGTCGACCTCAAAATTATTCGAACTGGAAATGGCATCTTGACGAAGTCTTCGTAAAGATCAATGGCGAGACATATTACATTCGGCGAACCATCGACCATGAGGACGAAGTGCTGGAAGTCTATGTTTCCAAGCGCCGAGATCGCAAGGCAGCGATCATATTTCTTAAGAAGCTTATGAAACGGTAAGGACGTCCGCATCAAATAGTGACGGATAGATTACGTTCATATTGTGCCGCGCTGGCGGAGTGGCAGCAGCTTAGTGCAGCACAATAGCGGGGCCTTTGTGCCATTTTACGTCATACGGAGACGAGGCCGCATTCGTCTGACAGCACCAAATATACTATTACGGGAAATTAAATTGGCCCGTTTAATCAACGGGCCAATTCAACTTACAGAAAGAATAATATATTGAGAACGATAAATATTGATTGATTACAGCTTAGATTTAATCTTATGTCCCTTGCGGAGCGTTTGTTGTGGTTTCGGTTTTTCGCCAATCGGCAGTGAAAAATCAATCATTGGCCGGAAGTCATTGTCACGGTATAGCGGCACTTGGTTGTCGGTAAACTTTGTTTTGTCTCCACGATACTCGCGAACTCCGCCGGGAATGGCATTATAGGCTGTCACTTTTTCTCTACTATCAAACGCGACAATATGGTTTTGAGCCCCGCGATTGCGGAAATAAGGTATGCTGAGCGTTGGCTTCCGACGGCTAGTTGTTGCTTTTTCCGCCATTCTAGTTGAAATGCCATAATAGCTCCGGTACGCCGCCGGAATATTTCCATTACTGTCCTTTACTTCGGAATACATTTTGTCGAATTGACTATTGGCCATTTTCAAAGCAGTAGCCATCATCATAAGCGCCTTCTTCTGCGACGTTTTCTTATTAATATTATCAGAATTAGTGCCACCGATGATGTCGTAAGCATTTGGGTCGGCATACTGCACATTTCTAAAAATGAAATGCAGGTTGTTGAGCATAATGCGGCCAATCGGATGAATGTTGGAACTTGTATCAAAAGTTAGCTTGCGTTTTGTACCATTAGAAAACTTCGGCTGTTTCAACTTGGAAAAGTTTGCGGTCCAGGCTCTTGCCAGACCTTCACGCGCCTCTTTTTCGCCCGCAAGAACAGGAATTTGGAACAAATTCGCAAATTCCTGCAACCAGAGCTGGAAAAGAACCTGACCGCCATTCACCCACCTATCTTCATCATAGCGCGTCAAATTATTCGCATCATCACGATATCCATTCCATGTGAGAATTTTTTTAAGTGCTTTGCGTTGATCGCCGTTTAACGAATTGACATCCAGTTTTTCCAGAAATTGTTTGAACTGACCGTAATAAACGTCCTTTAACGACAAAACTCCATTCGTCAAAGCCGTCGACAATACCGATGGCCGCGTGTTTTTCAGGGCGTCAACGATATACAGCGAACGATCCCACTGGAACCAGGCGGAATGGATATAGTCCGGATCCTGCATCATCAGGTAAGGTTTATGATTCCAACTCGTGATCGCGCCGTCATCTGTGGCATAATTAAGTTTATAATACTGAGGAGATTCTTTGCGCCAACCCTTGGTAGGAGACATTGGAATTGGCATGCGAAGATCAAATTTGGTCAAGAAGTTCATTGGATCGAAGGGATTCTTCGATTTGTCAACATTCGTACCGATGCGAGGCGGAATAACACCTGTCAAACGGAAGAGAATAATGCCGGATTTATGGGCCGCCACGACATTCAAGTTACCCCCGAAGGAATCATGCGCCTTTTGAAGTTCTTTTATTGTTTTCGCCTGACTTGCCTCAATGCCGGCGGCGAATGAGCGGATCGTCTGTCCTTCCCAACTCAGGCGCTTAACAAAGGCAACCGCTTTACTACCATTTTCGTTTTTATCCAACAAGACGACCGGCCAGTTGGTACCCCTAATATAATATCCTGTTACGCCAATTTCCCTAAGATCAGGGTTTTGCGCCAGTTCTAGACCTTCGGCGGATTTGTAATTCCCATTTGGGCTCATCGCAACATCTATACAGAAAAGATCGGAACTCCCGTTATTGGCGGCAGTCACCCCAAATGCAAGATTTCCATTTTGGCCGGTGAGAGGTGAAAAAGTACCGGGGAAAGTAGTGCCAGCATACCTGAAACCTTCTTCGCTGCTCAGATTAATCGGATAGAATAAGCTCGGATCAAGTGCGCCGGTCTGAGGACCGTTGATCAACAGGCTTTTCAAATTAGGGTCGACGCTTTTTCCGGCAACAGCCCAGAAGTTACTTGCCGTTGTCGGATACATTTCCGCGGCAGCAAGCTTTTGATCCGGGCGACCATTAACTTTTTTCACAAAGTCGGTTGCGGACGAATAAATGTGGCATTGCGCACTCTTATCTGACTCAAGAAACGCCCCTTCCATCATGTCGCGATATTGCGCCATCATTTTGCGCATCTTCGCGCCCTCTTCGTCGTTGGGCACCGGAATCTCCGTGGCTGCATTTGGATCAGCTACCCATTTACTCGTATTGAAAAGACGGCGGGCTCTTTCAAGATCGTTTGGGTTTGCGCTTTCCAGAGCTTTATAGAAGGCGAGACCGTTCAGCTGATCGTTTCTTGCTGAAAACATATCCATAATTCTATTATGGAAAACGTGGAATATGTCGAATCTGGTCCACTTCCCAGGGAACTCCCAATGATCTAGTGCGAGTTTAATTTGTTTGATTTCACCTTCATCCAAGGCATCTCCAAAAGAAAGTTGCGAGCGAATTTTTTTCTGCAACGGACCTGAATAGCAGGAGTTCTTTACCGCTTCTTTGCCATCTACAGAAGGCTTCGAATTAAGATCGGTCAAAAACTGGTTAATACCGGCGGCCATACAATCTGCAACGGCAAGGGGAAGCGTCGTTATATTGTCCTCCAAATTACCAAAGTTCTCTATTTCTTTATTTAGCTGGCTATGGATGTTTGGATACCGGCTTCTGATAATAACGTTGTAGGGGAAAACATTTTCATCTTTTTTTGAGTTTCCGTTAGCGAGGCGCAAAAGGGCGGCCATTTGACCTATTCTGTCTCGCGCCATGGAATAACCCAGCCCGTAGAACAATTCCTTATTAGTGGTAGCCCGGATGGCAGGGACACCAAATTCATCTCTATTTATCGAGAGCTCCGCAAACGCAGCACCTGGCAAAATAAATGTTGTAAAAAGGAAAGTGCATAGGGATCTTTTTGATATTCTACGCATTATTTTTCATCTCCTTGGTTAAAAAAAAGAAGACGTAAAAATTTTCTACTTTGTGAAAAGTAAAATTAAATATCGATCCGATAGTATTTTAATATTTGGAATTAATAATTCTACGTTCGGATTTGCATAATTTTTGTATTTGCAGTGCTGTTATTGCGTATTCGATAACAGTAACATCGAGTCGCGTAACGAACGAATGTAAAGGTCATCGACAGCCCGATTTGCTGCACCTGCATTTCGAATAGCTTGTACTCTAACGCTAATATCGACGGATAATGGTATTGCCTTTATGTCAATATGCGCGCTTGCAGCAGCTGTCAGGCTGTCTGAAATCCCGCAACAGCCAAGTGCTTCGGCCAACCGCGGTACAATTGCTGGGGAAACTGCGGTCATCAATCTTTTCGCTGAAATACCATGCTTTGTTAGTTCCCGGTCAATAAACCTGCCGACAGGCGCGCGGGTGAAAGGCATAACACAAGGGTATTCTTCCATAGCCGATATGGGGAAGACATCCTCCTGCGCCATGGGATGATTTTTCGGGACAATCATCACAATTTTCGTATGCCCTATGGTAGAAATCTTCAATTCTGGGGTTTCAGGTATTTCAGCGGCGAGGCCGACATCTATATTTCCCTCTCGAAGGGATTGTATTTGATTGGCGCTTGAGCCGACGTCCACCGATACATCAATTTCTGGGTATTCTTCCTTAACTCTTTTCAGGGCAACGGCGAGGAACGGGAACGAAAAGAAACTTGGAGCAGACATCAGGCGTAATGTTTGGCCTCGCCCCTCGCGAATTCCGGCAATGTCATTTTCAACCTGTCGTATTCTTTCGTATGCTCCTTCGCAAATTTGGAATAGGCGATGCGCTTCCCAGGTCGGTTTTATTCTCCCGCTTTTATTAATGAAAAGGCTGAGTTTTAAAGCGGCCTCAAAATCCCTGATGTGCCGGCTGACGGTGGGTTGCGCCAGATTTAGGCGGCGTGCAGCCTCACTTATACTGTTAGTCTCGTAAATAGTTTTGAAAATTTCGAGACGCTGGAGAGTTAGTATTCGCATTAGTCGATACCCAGTTTTGTATGCCGCACAATCTATAGTAAAAAGCTATGGATAGGCAATATATTTTCTATTGTGTTATTGAGCGGTGATTGCCATTCTCCTTTAAACAGGGAAAATAAAATGACATTGATCTGGACACCCTTTCTATTTCTAGTGGTCGCATTGATTTCCGGGACAGCCATTGCCTACCTCGTTGGTGGGTCCGCGGTAATCGGCTTCATTGTGTCTGATAACTCACAATTTTTGGCGGCTTTGCCGCAGCGGGTTTTTAGCCAGCTTGATGTCTTTGCGTTTCTTGCGATGCCATTGTTCATATTCGTTGGTGAATTGATGAACAGAGGCGGAATAGCCGATGCGCTGATCCGTTTTTCCTTGACCATCCTCGGTCGCTTCAAGGGAGGGCTCGGTCACGTCAATATTCTCACGAGCGTTTTTTTTGCAGGAGTATCAGGATCGGCAACGGCAGACGCTGCCGCACTCGGCAATACTCTGGTTCCGATTATGGAGAAAGAGGGCTATCCAAAGGAGTACGCAATCGCGATAACGGCGGCATCATCCATTATCGGGCCCATCATTCCACCCAGCATCATTTTAATTTTTTATGGTGCGCTGATGAACACTTCTGTCGTCGCATTGTTTGCTGCGGGTATTGTTCCCGGTTTGCTACTGGCCGTTATGCTTATGATTCTTAATAGTTTTTTTGCTGTTAAGTATGACCATCCTGGTGGCAGGGGGTCGGATATCCCCAAATTTTTCCCTGCGCTCTCGCATGCCCTTCCGGCCCTCAGTCTTCCGGTCATCATCTTGAGTGGAATTCTATTTGGTTTCATGACTCCGGCTGAGGCGGCCGCGTTGGCTGTTGTTGTTGCTGCCTTGGTCGGATTTATGTATCGGGAGCTTAATGTCACGAAAGTGATTGCCGCTGCCCATCGGACGATAATATTGACGGGTGCGATTTTCGTAATTCTCGTCGCCATTGCTACATTTGGGTATCTATCTTCTCTGGAGCAGATACCGCAATTGCTTGCTTCGTCGATAACGTCGATGGGGCTAGGGGCAACAGGATATATGTTAGTCCTCAACCTTATTTTGATTATTGCCGGAATGGTGATGGATGTTAAGGCTGCCGTCGCACTGCTTGCGCCTCTTCTTGTCCCACCGGCTCTCTTGATGGGGGTTGATCCGACGCATATGGGCATCGTCGTGGGCTTTAATCTGACAGTGGGCCTGTTGACACCTCCTCTGGGGGGTGTGCTGCTAATCTTGTCGACGGTAACCAATTTCAATTACTGGAGTATTGTTCGCGCCATTATCCCATTCCTGGTGGCTGAACTGTTCTTCTTGGGCTTCCTGATCTTCGTTCCGGAGATCAGCTTAGCGCTGCCAAGAGCTCTCGGATACTTGGGCTAACTTCTACACCAAATCTCGACAGTGCACCTGTCATAGTAAACGATATTTTTAACTTTCAATGGAGATTGATATTCATGAAACGTTTATTAGGTATTTCGATGGCTTTACTTTTGACCTTCTCGTCTGCAGCGATTGCGCAGGAAGTCAAAATTGCTCTCGCGGGAACGGAAGATATCCAGAAGAATGGGGAATATGTTTTTATTAAAGCTTTCGCCGATCATCTGAATGCTAACGGTATGAAGACAAAAGTTTTTCCATCAGATACCCTCGGGAAGGAAAAAGAGCGGTTCGACCAGGTTTCCCAAGGCCTGATTCAAGTCGACATGGCTAATTCAGCCGTCCTGTTCAAGCTCGCCCCTATTAGCAAGGGTATTTTTCTGCCTTTCCTGTTTTCTGGCAATGACCATTTCGATACAGCGATGAAAAGAGGGAAAATTATTGAAAAAATTAACAAGCAGATCGAACCGCACGGTGTGCGCCTCGCCGGATTTCCTATGCGAGGTGGTAGCGCGGGTCTCTTTAACACTAAGGTGCCGGTAAGCAAACTAGATGACGTTAAAGCGCTTCGAATTCGAGGTAAGGACGGCGAGCAAATTAAGTTGTTTGAGGCGTGGGGTACAAAAGGGACGGTCGTCAGCTGGGCGGAGGTCGCCAACGCTCTTCAAACAGGTGTTGCTGACGGCTACTTTAACCCTCCCGCATCGGCACTTCTTTATGGGCATACAGCAATTTTGAAGCATTTTACCCCTCTCGACAGTGGTGTTTCAGCTCGCGTTGCGCTGCTTTCCGAGGATTGGTACAGCGGCCTGGATGACAAAGATAAATCTGTCGTTGATGAAGCCGTCGCAAAGGGCATTGCCGCGAACCGTAAGTGGACTGAAGAGTGGAGTAAAAACGCTTTGAATATGCTTAAGGGTGAAGGCGTAACTATAACCGAATTGGAGCCTGGCGAGAGGGATCTCTTTGTCCAGGCAAGTCAGGCGATTTGGGAAGATATAGTTTCGAAAGATGATCTCGAAATTCTCATAGATGCTTCACAGTACCAAGGGAACTAATAATTTCTGGAAAGGCGAGTACCATGACGTCCATAACGAAGGCCATTACCAAGATAAGTAACGGTTGCGACCGAGTGGTTACAATTGCCGCCATAGCATTCCTCGGGGCGATGGTGTTTGCTATCGCCCTGCAGGTTGTGGCGAGGTATGTCTTTGACTCGCCTCCACCCTGGACAGAAGAAGTTGCCCGTTATGCAATGGTATGGGTCGGCTTGTTAGGGGCAACCGTGTCGTTTAAGGCCGGTTTCGACCCGGTTCTTGCCCGCGTACCCGATAATCTGCCAATCTTCTTGAAACGATGTGCCGGCCTGGTCCGGTGGGCTGCCGTGCTCATATTCTTACTGCCCATACTTTGGTACTCGTTTTTTGGTCCAGGCACTAACTTTGTCCGCGGATTTCTGGCAAGGCACTGGTATCTGGAGGCAGAGACTTTCGAAATATCGACCTTCTACGTTGCGATCGGAGTTCCGATATTCATTGTAGTGATACTTCTACATGGGCTTAGCCTTTCGCTCCTTCCAATAACGAAAAGAAATGAAGAAGAAAATGACTCTGTATAGTGATTTGGGTTTGGAAGCTGACCCTGAATTTTTTGAAGAGCTGGTAACGTTGCGCCGGGATATTCACAAATATCCGGAAACAGCATTTCAGGAAACACGAACAGCAGCAATCGTTGCCGCCGAGCTCGAAAAAGCAGGTATTTCGGTAAACTGCGGTCTGGCGGCAACAGGTGTCGTTGGTACTCTAAAAGGAAAGACCGCGAGCTCCCGAACTATCGGCCTGAGAGCAGACATGGACGCACTCTTCATCCATGAAAAAAACGAATTTGAATATAAATCGGTAAATGCTGGAAAAATGCATGCTTGTGGCCATGACGGACATACGGCAATGCTTCTGGGAGCGGCTAAGTATCTTGCGAAACATCGTAATTTTTCTGGAACCGTTCATTTTATATTCCAGCCCGCCGAAGAAAGTGAAGGCGGTGCCCGCGTAATGATCGAGCAAGGCTTGTTTGATAAATTTCCTTGTGACGTTGTTTATGGGATGCATAACATGCCGGGGCTTGGCGTTGGAAAATTTGTCATCAAATCTGGGCCGATGATGGCGGCCGGGGATACATGGCAGGTTGAGTTTGTCGGCACGGGTGGTCATGGAGCCGCTCCGCATCTGGCAACAGATCCGACGATGGCATCCGCCATGTTTATGAGCAATATTTCCACTGTTGTTGCCCGTAACGTCCCTGCTGTTGATTCTGCAGTGATTAGTATTGGACATATCGCAGCGGGTGAATTCAACTCGCCAAATATTATTCCATCCACTGTCCTGGTTCGGGGGACGGCGCGAAGCTATACGCCTGAAACGCGTGACAATATAGAGGCAAGACTGTCAGTTCTGGCGCAATCTTCAGCAAGCGCTTATGAGTGTCAGGCGAATTACAAATTCATCCGCCGTTATCCACCCTTGATTAATTGGCCGGACCAAACTGCTACTGCTATCGACGCGGCGACACTTACGACCGGGCATAAAAATGTCGACGGGAAAGGACAAGCTCTAGGTGGCTCTGAAGACTTCGCCTTCATGCTGGAAAAAGTGCCTGGAGCCTATATTCTGGTTGGGAACGGTGACAAGGAATCCAACAAATTTGTTCATAACTCTCTTTATGATTTCAACGATGAGGCATTGCCATACGGCGTGGCTTACTGGGTAAATCTTGTTGGTGTCGAGCTTGGTGGCGTTTCATGACAAAAGTCCCAGTCGCAAGCATATTGGCGGAATGGGCTGCAGATCTTCCGTCACCTAACTCGGATCTTAGTGATAGTCGGGCAAATAATGCCTTCATAGATACGTTGGCCTGTATTTTTGCAGGCAGTCAAGAAAAGGCGACGCTTTCCGTCCTCGATGCGGCACGTAAGATTCAAGGTGAAGGCAATCATACGATTTTCGGGCATGATGTGAAATTACCGCCCGCCGGAGCCGCCCTGGTCAATGGCATGGCCGCCCATGCGTTAGACTTTGATGACAATTTCCTACCCGGTTATACACATGCCAGCGCGGTCTTGGTGCCGACATTGATTGTCATCGGCGAGATGCAAAAACATTCGGGCCTACGATTGCGAGACGCTTATGTGGTTGGACTTGAATTGCAGGCCCGTGTTTCTTCGCTGCTAAATCCTGGTCACTACGGCGCCGGATGGCACTCTACATCCACGGTCGGCGTTATTGGTGCCGCGGGTGCTGCGGCGGCCTTAATGGGTTTGCCGCCTGAAAGTATTTGTTCCGCTATGAGCATTGGTTTCAGTCTTGCTGCTGGGTCAAAACTCCAGTTTGGGACTTCGACAAAGCCATTACACGCAGGTCTCGCGGCTCACAATGCGGTTTTGGCAGCCAGCATGGCGGCATCCGGTATCGGAGCTCAATCGGAGTTCCTGACAGGACGGTGGAGCTTTCAAGAGTTATATGGTCATGGGAAAAAGGTGGATGATCGCATAGCTCTCGAGGGCTTTGGAACGCATTGGGCTATTGAAGAGCACGGCTTGATGACGAAAAGATTTCCCTGTTGCGCTGCATCACATCTGGCGCTGGATGCCATTGAAATATTAAGGGAAAAATTGGGAGCGGATACCAGTGATCTTTGCAAGGTAACGGCGAGGCTCCCCAAGAGATTATATGATAACCTTCGCTTTGACCGTCCAACTACAGAAAATGAAGCAAGGTTTAGTTTTACCTATCCTGCAGCATGTCTGTTGCGTGAAGGCCATGTATCACTGCATCATTTCACGCCAGAAGCAATTCAAGATACGAAAAGAACGACACAATTGGAGTTATTCCGACGAGAGAGCGTTGATATGAGTCCGGACGACACCCCGATTTCGGTAACGCTTTTGGCCGAGTTTAAATCGGGCAGAAAAGAAGAGATCGTCGCAACGGACTTAATCGGCGGTTCAAACCAGCCTTTAAGTGAAGACGATCTGCAAAGGAAAATATCGGATTGTCTTGCTTGGTCTGGACTGGAGACGAAACGCTCCGTTATCGATAAATTTTCTGACCTCAAAAATATCCAAAGTCTCGAATGCTCCTAATGTCTGATTTGACGCCGTTGATGGCATATGAGGTATCTAGAGTTTTGGGCTGAAAAGGAGATATTTGGGCTGGGTTGCCACCTTTCTGATTCAGCTTTTTGATATCTCCCTGGAGGACGATGGCTGGCTCATCAGACTTATCCTCCTACTTAACCAATGCCCACAGTGGGAAATACACGTTGTCCCGCCATGGGCATTGGTTTTTTTGTTTGGGCAGTTTTTTTATCGAAGAGCTGCATGGGCTCTCTGTTTTTATTCTACTGCGGTCGCTGAGTGGTGAAGAAGCCACCGTATTCTTCTACCATGCAATCAAAATATCCTGCAGTCCCAACCACTGCCGCATTTCACATCGCGGTCAAAATAATCGATATATACAACTTTAAATAGTAATTATATTTTTTAAATACTCTCTATTAGTTCATCTAAGGAGAGAAAAATGTCTGATAAAGAGGTTTTAGCGGAAGAGAAAAAAACTGATGTTCAACAATTTAAAAAAGTCATTCTGTTAGCGGGTGGTGTTGGTCCTGCAGCGGGTGTTTCAGCGCACCATCAAATTGTCGGTCTGACGGATAACGGAAGTTGCAAGGATCAAGGGCATGCATCTGTCATTCATTTAAGTTTCTCGGGAAGTGTTCTGGACAGAACCGTTTGGTTATTTTCGGACCGAAAAGCGCCAAATCCAGGTGGTGAAATGGCAAAGGCTGTGAATCGAGCAATGGACGGCTTTATGAAACAAAATTGTAAAGTGGTGCTGGGGGTTCCCTGCAATACCTTTCATGCGCCGGCTATCTGGGATGTGTTTATAAAAAATCTTAATTTTGTAAATCGGATAAAAATCGTCCACATGATTGAAGAAACGGCTCAAGCAATCAAGAAAGTTAAAAAGAACAACGGTAAAGTACTTAAAGTTGGCCTTATGGCGACGGACGGAACGCGAAAATCAAAAGTTTACGATAACATCTTTAAGAAATACGGCGATCTGCAACTCGTTTTTCCAGAGGTTTTCGATCAAAAAAACATTATGGATGCCATTTACAACTCGAATTATGGGGTCAAGGGTCAGACGCCCGACATGCAAAAAGACCTTAAGTTAATTAATGGCGTTATCGACAAACTTCGCCAAAAAGGTGCAACCGCCTTTATCCTCGGTTGTACGGAACTTCCGCTTCCATTCCAGGCTGTCAATGGCAAGATTCCTAACGACTGTTTCGATCCAGCAAATATCCTTGTCAGAACTTTAATTACCCAAAGCGGGCATACTTTGAAGGGGCTTTTGAATATGAAGAAAGATGGCGAAAAGGACCCGATAACAGGGAACGATTTCCTCAATATACCGACCTCTGGGAAGTTTTTTGAGCGAATATATAGACCCTCGAAACTCTGAGGTTAGAGGATTTATAAGATGCATGGATGGCTTTGTCAGGAGAAAATTGCTTGATGGCTATTTACGCGTGGACTAGCCTCCGCGCATGACAAAAAAGGATACCTTCTGGAGTTTTAAAACCTTACCTGAGATTATCCGCCTCGCGATGATGATGTATGTCCGATTTCCGCTTTCTCTGCGAAATGTCGAAGACCTTCTTCATGAGCTCGGCATTGATATCAGCCACAAGACTGTGCGCTATTGGTGGAACAGATTTGGCCCCTGTTTGCGCGCGAGATCCGCAAGAATGTTGTAGAGGAGAATGCTCTCGATTATGTCGCGGGATACTTCATTGTCAATGAACTCTCTGAACGCGAATGGCAGGCTGAGCGTGAAGGACAGTGGACCAAAGGAAAAAGTCACGACACATTCGCCCCGCTTGGGCCTTGGTTTGTCACCGCAGATGACATTGCAGATCCCGGTGACGTGAACTTAAAGCTTACGGTGAATGGGGGGCCGGCAGGATGGATCAACAAAAACCATGATATTTGGGGTCGCGAAGGTCTTGAGCTATATTAGTGGTTTCATGACCTTGGAACCAGGTGATATCATCTCTACCGGGACGCCGCCTGGGGTAGGGCTGGGCATGAAACCGCCGCTCTATTTGAAAGAAGGGGATCGTATGCGCCTGCAAATCAATGGTCTTGGCCATCAAGAGCAGCTTGTCGTCAAGAAGGCAGATTGACTTCATCATGGCGAATTCGAACAATCCCGCAGTTTATGGTGAATTTGATATTGTCATAGTTGGCGCCGGATCTGCGGGGTGCGTGCTCGCGAATAGATTAAGCGCCGATGCGGACACCCGTGTTTTGCTGATTGAGGCAGGGGGAAGTGATAATCGGTTCTGGATCCATGTCCCTGTTGGGTATCTCTATTGCATGGGGAATCCCAAGACGGATTGGTGCTATAAGACCGAGCCGGAAGAAGGACTAAATGGGCGCTCCCTCGCCTATCCTCGAGGTAAGGTGCTTGGCGGCTGTTCCTCCATCAATGGCATGATTTACATGCGCGGGCAGGCGCGCGATTATGATATATGGCGTCAGCAGGGCAATATCGGTTGGGGGTGGGATGACTTACTGCCCTATTTCAAAAAATCTGAACATCATTATGGCGCGGCGGACGAGTTTCACGGCACGGATGGGGAGCTGTTGGTTGAAAAACAGCGTCTGGCTTGGCCCGCTCTGGACGCAGTGCGTGAAGCGGCAGAAGAACTTGATATTGCGCGGACTGATGATTTTAATTCGGGTGACAATGAAGGATCTGGCTACTTTCCGGTGAACCAGAAAAAAGGCATCCGATGGAATGCCCGAAAGGCATTTATTGATCCAGTCCGTAATCGTAGCAATCTCACGATATTAAAAAATGCCCAAGTGGAGAAACTGATATTCGAGGGCAAGCGGGTTGTTGGACTGGAATTCAGACGCAATAATGTGGTTGAACAGGTTACAGCCCGGAAAGAAGTTATTCTTTCTGCGGGCTCCATTGGTACACCGCAAATTCTCCAGCTTTCAGGAATTGGCCCGTCGCAAGTTCTGAAGGATAAATCTATCCCGGTCATTCATGAACTCAAAGGCGTCGGCGAGAACCTGCAGGATCATTTGCAGATCAGGACAATTTTCGGAATTGAAGGGGCCGCCACGTTGAATGAACGCTCCAATAGCCTTTTTGGCAAATTGTCGATTGCCGCGGAGTATTTTCTTAAGCAGTCGGGTCCGATGGCGATGGCACCCAGTCAGCTTGGCATATTTACAAAATCGTCAGATGAATATGACACGGCGAATATCGAATATCATGTTCAGCCTTTGTCACTGGACGCTTTCGGAGAACCCTTACATAAGTTTCCGGCCATTACTGTCTCTGTCTGTAACTTGCGACCGGAAAGCCGTGGCACATGCCATATTCGAAGCAATGACCCGAGTGATTTTCCTGTAATCAAACCCAATTACCTTTCAACGGTGACGGACCGAAACGTCGCGGTGGACAGTATTCTGCATGCCCGAAAATTGATGGCGACAAAAAGAATGACTGAGTTTTCACCTGTCGAGCTCAAGCCCGGCGCGGATATTTGCACCGCGGAGGAATTGGCGAAAGCAGCGGGAGACATTTCGACGACGATATTCCATCCTGTGGGAACAGCTAAGATGGGTAATGATGAAAATGCCGTCGTAGATGACCAACTCCGCGTTCACGGCGTCGGTGGGTTGAGAATTGTTGATGCGTCTATCATGCCGACCATAACTTCCGGCAATACTCACGCTCCGGTCACCATGATAGCTGAAAAAGCGGCGGATCTGATCGCATTAACACGTTAGTCGATCTATTTACTAACGCGGCATTATAATATGACGTTTTCTTAATGGATTATTGCGCGTCAATGCCTTTTCGGACTGTCATATCGCGAAAAAAACTAACCGCTAGTTATGAAGATCCCTACTTGCTAATACGGCTAGCTGATGGCTATCAGTCACAGTAATTTTCTTTCGGCTGCTCTTAACTATTCCCTTGTTTTCCCACGCACTTAGGAGTCGGGAAACGGTATGTAGTGTCGTGCCGGTCATTTCTGAAATATCCTGCCGTGATATGGGAAAAGAGATCAAAATGCCGTCGTCGGTTTTTTGTCCTGTCTGATTGGCGAGTTTTGAAATGGCCTTGGCGACACGTTGTTCGACCCGTTCCGTCGCCATCTCCACCATTTTGTTCTGTGCCTCCTGAAGACGCGCGCCGACTGTTTTGTATGTGTTGGTCGCAAATGTTGGATACCTGTCAGTGATAGTTTGCCAATATGATCCGGGCCAAGATAACGCTATGCAGTCTACTGCGGCCACGGCGTTGGCCGGATAGCTATCGAGGCTAAGCGCTTGCGCAATCCCGAAGAGTTCACCGCTTGATATATAGCGGGCGATCATCTGATCTCCATCGGGGGTAACTCTGACAACGCGGATATGTCCGTCCAGCAGCAGGAAAAAAGAATGCGCTTCTTCCCCCTGACGGAAAATTGTTCTGCCCATTTCATATCGTTCCGACCTTGCTTTTGAGAGCAATTCAACAAGATTTTGACGCTCTATTCCGCGAAAAGGCGGGACATCGGCGATGAGAGAGGCGTCCAGCAAAGACATAGAAAAATCCTGTTCAATATTTGTCGAAACGCAAATCAATAGTGGCGCTGGCTTGATATACTAAGGCAACATGAATTCCCATAATTTGTGAAAGATATACTACGCGAAAGCAGCCGGATATCGCAATTCTAATGGCGGATGGATTTCTTGATGGCTATTCCAAGACTAAAAAAATATCGGGGCCCCGCTCTTCTGAGCTATGGCTATCGCCCATTTTTCATGTTTGGCGCTCTTTATGGTGGCGCCTCAATTTTGCTCTGGCTGCCCCTTTTCTATGGAGAGCTTACGCTTTCTACGGAATTTGCTGTCGTGGACTGGCATATTCATGAGATGTTTTTTGGCTTCCTGAGTGCAGTGATTACAGGATTTCTGTTCACCGCAATTCCCAACTGGACCGGTCGTATGCCGATTCAGGGAATTCCTTTGCTCTTTCTTCTATTGATCTGGGTAGCAGGAAGGATCGCTGTTACCTATTCAAGCCATATTGGATGGATCGCGGCTATGATAATTGATGTGGCGTTTCTTGCGATCATACTTGCGGTTCTAGCCAACGAGATTATCGCCGGTAAGAACTGGCGCAATCTCAAGGTTCTTTTTCCGCTCGGCTTGCTGATTGCGGCGAATACAGGGTTCCATCTGGAAGCGCATTTCTACGGTTTGAGTGATATTAGCCGGCGGCTCGCAATGGCGGCCGCTATTATACTTATAATGTTGATTGGTGGGCGTATAGTTCCGAGCTTCACCCGAAACTGGCTCGTGCAGAATAATCCCGGCCGCTTGCCTGTTCCCTTCAATCGATTTGATGTTGTGACTATTGGCGTCGCGATTGTTGGCATGACAGCCTGGATCATCAATGATGTGGATGTTTACACGGGCATAGTTTTGTTACTGGCAGCGGCAATGAATTTTTGCCGGTTGGCCCGATGGGGTGGGGATCGTACGCTACGGGAGCCTTTGGTGCTTGTATTGCATCTCAGCTATCTTTTTATTCCAGTCGGGTTCACCCTTCTGGGGCTGGCAGGGTTGTTTCCGGATAGCTTTTCTGCCCTTGCGGGTATTCATGCGCTGGCCACCGGTGCGGTTGGCGCGATGACGCTTTCTGTAATGCTTCGGGCTACGCTTGGACATTCAGGCCAGGCCATTCGTGCCGGAACTGCTGCGAACCTGATATTTGCGTGTATTTATCTATCTGCCACGTCCAGGATTGCGGCTGAGTTCTGGGGCGACAATTACAACGTTCTTTTACATATCTCAGCGTTTGCCTGGTTTTTTGCCTTTGTCGGGTTTGGCATTGCTTTTGCCCCGTTATTTCTAAAAAGGAAAAGATAACCCAGGACAGTAGGAAAAACTAATGTGAGCTTGTTTAAGAACAAATAAGCGGAAAAATTAGCAGCTAAATTATGCCAAGTATCTGAATTAATCCGACCGTTGGCGAAGTGTCGTCGCAGGATAAATTAAAAGGATCTGGCGACGAGATGCAAAATCGAGCTCCGACAGGATTGACTAAAAAAGCTTTGGCTAGGCTTATAGTTTTTAGTCTGTGTGGATATCTTTTGACCATCGCATTCGGCCATGCGGCGCAACCCGGAAAACTTTCCAGCTACCTCGAAAATATTTCTCCATCTGAAATGCTTGCGGGTGCGGATAAGTATGGGCAGTTAATCGAGAATACGCCTGTGGTTCCGGTGATGAGCGGGAACAATGTTGTTGGCTATGTTTTTCTGAATACGGATTTTGTTGGTGCAATAGGCTATTCCGGGAAACCGATTGAAGTTCTTATCGCCATGACCCCGGAGGGACGTATCGCCGCGGGTCGTCTCATGCATCATGCAGAACCAATTGTGCTTTCAGGTATTCCAGAGCAGAAGATTATCGATTTCATTGAGGGCTATAAAGATACCGATATTCTTAAATTGGCGCGGGAAAAAGGTGGAGAGCCACCGCCAGTTGATATTGTATCCGGTGCGACGGTTACTGTTATGGTTATCGATGATAGTATCAAAAGGGCCGCAGTTCGTGCTGCTGCTGCTTTGGGCCTTGGCGGCTTGCAGGGAGTATCACGCGCCACCTCTCCAAAAAAATCTCTCGTCATCGAAGATGGTGATGTTGAAGACTGGCAAACCCTTCTTGGAAACGGGTCCGTCCGTCGCTTGCGCCTTAATCTGAAGGATGTAAACGACGCCTTTATTGCGCAAGGCAATGCGAAGGCGATAGAGCGACCGGAACTTGGCGGTGATGATGAGGTTTTTATCGATCTTTATGTTGCGTCACTCGCTATCCCGACAATTGCCCGTAGTCTTTTAGGTGTGCGTGAGTACCAAAATCTTCAAAAAAAACTGAAGCCCGGACAAAATGCGTTTCTGGTTATGGGATCCGGGCGTTATTCCTTTCGGGGGTCGGGGTATGTCCGCGGCGGCATCTTTGATCGGATACAGGTCGTTCAGGGCGAGGAGGCATTTCGCTTTAGGGATCGGGGATACAAGAACCTCGGTCGCGTCGAGGCGGAAGGCGCGCCTGATTTCAAAGAAGTTGCCCTCTTCAGAACGTCCAAGGGAGCTATCTTCGACCCTGCCGAACCATGGGAACTTCAACTCCTCGTGCAAAGAGCCATTGGCGCCCTCGAAAAAGTATTTGTGGCATTCGAGCTTAACTATCAGTTTCCCGACCAATATGTGAAAACAGAGGCTCTTCCGGACACTGCGGCACCCGTCGAACAGAGCACCTCAACTTTTGAAGCTGAGGATACAGCTGCCGCGAATGCTCTATGGCAGCGCATCTGGAAACAAAAGTTACCTGAAATCGTTGTCCTTGTATGCGCCCTCGTCATTCTGACTATTCTTTTCTTCGTTCAGGATCAGGTTGTTCGCAGCAAGAAATTCACAGACTGGTTCCGCATCGGCTTCTTGACTTTCACTTTGTTCGGGATTGGCTTCTATGCGCAGGCCCAGCTATCAGTCGTCAATGTGTTTGTCTTTGTCAACGCCCTGCTGACGGATTTCCAGTGGCAGTTCTTCCTGATGGAGCCCTTGATCTTCATCCTGTGGTGCTCTGTCGCCGTCTCCCTGATTTTCTGGGGACGGGGTGCTTTTTGCGGATGGCTTTGTCCTTTCGGTGCCTTGCAGGAACTCACCAACAAAATCGCCCGGTTTGTCGGCATCAAGCAGTTTACAGTTCCCTGGTGGCTGCATGAACGCCTTTGGCCCATCAAATACATCATTTTCTTAGGGTTGCTCGGCCTCTCCATATACTCGCTGCACCTTGCAGAAACATTTGCAGAGGTTGAGCCATTCCGCACCTCCATTGTGCTGCGGTTCATGCGGGGCTGGCCGTATCTCCTGTTCGTGTTCTCGCTATTGTTTGCAGGTCTATTTATTGAGCGGTTCTTCTGTCGGTATTTGTGCCCACTAGGTGCGGCGCTTGCCATCCCCGGTAAGCTGGCCATGTTCAACTGGCTGAAAAGATATCGAAACTGCGGTGATCCCTGTCAGACATGTGCCAAGGAATGCATGGTCCAGGCTATCGATCCGCTTGGCAACATTAACCCGAATGAGTGCCTCTATTGCCTGCATTGCCAGGTGAATTACTACGACGAGGATGTTTGCCCGGTTGTTATTCATGCACTTGCCAAGGCGCGCAAAATGGACCCTGCCGCGAAGAACACGGTTGCCGATCAAGACCCAGCCTATCGCAGGGGGCGACGGCTAAATCAGCCCAGAGCCTATGAGTAGACTTACAGGTTGCCACAGAAACAAGGGAATTTATTGAAGAAGGAAGAGAAAGATGACGGATAACTCAGAAAAAATTGCAGATGTGTCACGCCGTTCATTGTTGAGGGGGTCTGCTGTCGCTGCCGGGATGGGTGTGGTGGGCGGGGCAAGTCTGATGCCCATCTCAACCGCACGCGCCGCAAGTGGAAAGAATGAAGTTGCTCCCGGTGATCTTGATGAATATTACGGCTTCTGGAGTGGCGGGCAGTCTGGCGAGCTGCGGATCATGGGGGTTCCCTCCATGCGGGAACTGATGCGAATTCCTGTTTTCAACCGATGCAGCGCCACAGGATGGGGACAGACGGACGAAAGTATCAAAATCCTCACAGAAAATATGTTGCCGCGTGAAAAAGAATTCTGGGCGGACAAAGGCGGCTTTCCAAGCAATGGTGATACTCATCATCCACATATGTCTTTTACAGACGGGACATATGACGGGCGGTATATTTGGGTGAATGACAAGGCAAACACCCGCGTCGCTCGCATCCGCTGCGATATCATGAAAGTGGACAAGATCATCTCCGTTCCCAATGCCGCGAGTATTCATGGCCTGCGTCCACAAAGATTTCCAAAAACCAAGTATATCTTTGCGAATGATGAACATCGCGTACCGTTGCCCAATGATGGAACCGTACTCGACGATCCGACAAAATATCACGCTGTTTTCACGGCCATAGACGGCGAGAAAATGGAAGTTGCCTGGCAGGTCATCGTCAACGGCAACCTTGATAATGTCGATGCGGACTATCAAGGAAAGTATGCGATTTCCAGCTGCTATAACTCAGAAGAGGGCGTGACACTTGCCGAAATGACTGCAAACGAGCAGGACTGGGCGGTTGTATTCGATATTGCTGCGATTGAGGCCGGAGTCGCCGCGGGCGATTTCAAGAAATATGAAGGGGATGTGCCGGTCCTGGATGGTCGCAAGGGGTCGAAATATACTCGGTATATTCCGATTTCGAACAGCCCGCATGGCGTAAATGCGTCGCCGGACGGTAAATATATGATGATCAACGGCAAGCTGTCGCCAACTGTGTCTGTTATCGAAATGGCAAAATTGCCGGACCTTTTTGCAGATAAGATAAAGCCCCGCGACGCTGTGGTCGCTGAACCGGAGTTGGGTTTAGGCCCGCTCCACACGGCTTTCGACGGGCGGGGAAATGCTTATACGACCCTGTTCCTTGATAGTCAGATTTGTAAGTGGAATATCGATAAAGCTATCCGCAAATTCGCTGGAGAAGAGGTAGATCCGATTGTCGAGAAGCTCGACGTTCACTATCAGCCAGGCCATAACCACACATCCATGGGAGAAACCAGTCAAGCCGATGGCAAATGGCTGATTTCACTAAATAAATTCTCAAAAGATCGATATATTAATGTGGGGCCTCTGAAGCCGGAAAATGACCAGCTTATTGATATTTCGGGCAATAAAATGAAGTTGGTGCATGACGGGCCGACATTTGCCGAACCACATGATTGCATTATCGTTCATCGCTCAATTGTTAATCCGAGCCAGACCTATGATCGTGAAGACCCCATGTTCGACGCCATCAAGGCGCAGGCAAAAGCCGATGGGGTCGAGGATCTGGATTATGCGGAAGACGTGATCCGGGACGGGAATAAGGTTCGGGTCTATATGCATTCGACCGCGCCGATATTCTCTTTGGAGAAATTTACTGTGAAACAGGGGGATGAAGTCACCGTCGTCGTCACCAATATCGATGACGTGGATGATCTCACCCATGGTTTTACAATTTCCAACTACGGTGTGGCGATGGAAATAGGCCCGCAGCAAACTGCGTCGGTTACCTTCAAGGCCGATATGCCGGGTGTTCACTGGTTTTATTGCCAGTGGTTTTGCCATGCACTGCATATGGAAATGCGCGGTCGCATGTTTGTTGAGCCAGCATAAATGATGTCCATCCAAAGAAAAATTCTTTGGCTTTGCAAGGTTGCGGTGGCAGGCATAGTCACCGCATCCTTCACTTATTCTTATGCGACGGCGCGTGAGATTAACGTCTCGGGGGATCTTCAAAAAGCGATTGATGCGGCAGCAGCAGGCGATACCTTGACCTTGCAGCCCGGAACCTATGACGGACCGATTTCCATCATAAAGCCGCTCACAATTTTAGGGTCTGGGAAATCTGAGATAATCGGATTATCGACAGGCTCTGTCATTCAAGTTTTGGCGCCAAATACAACGCTGAAAGGTCTGACGATTACTGGTTCCGGTCTTTCTTTGGAAACACAGGATAGCGGAATCTTTCTACATCCTGAGGCCCTCAACGCCGTTGTTGTGGACAATGATGTAACGGATAACCTAATTGGCATTTATGTATCCGGAGCGGAAAACGCGCGGGTGTCGGGCAATCGCATTTCTGGTCGTCGTGATCTGAGGATGAACGAGCGGGGCAATGGAGTCCAGATATGGAATGCGCCCGGAACCGTCATAGAAAAGAATGACATTCGTTACGGCCGAGACGGCATCTTCGTCACGACGAGCAAACGGAATATTTTCAGAGCCAACCGGATGCAGGATCTTCGGTTTGCCATTCACTATATGTACACCAACGACAGCCAGGTCATCGGCAATCAATCTATCGGAAATCATATTGGTTACGCGATTATGTCGTCGCGTAATCTGAAAATTGAAGGCAATATTTCCGATCAGGATCGTGACCGTGGATTGCTGTTCAACTATGCGAACCACGTATCCGTAAAACGCAATATTGTGCGTGGTGGAACGGAAAAATGTATTTTTATCTATAATTCGAACAGGAATGCCTTCGAAGAGAATCTGCTGTCAGATTGCGCTATCGGCATCCATTTCACGGCAGGTTCCGAGAGAAATGCTCTGACACGAAACGCTTTTGTAAACAACCAGAATCAAGTCAAGTATGTCGGCACAAGGTGGCTCGAATGGTCTCGTGATGGTGTTGGAAATTACTGGTCGGATCAGGTCGCTCTGGATCTGGATCGCAACGGTATAGCAGACAGCGTATATCGCCCTAACGATCTAACGGACCGGATAATCTGGCAATATCCATCTGCACGTCTTCTTATGAACAGTCCGGCGGTCCAGGTTTTGAAGTATGCGCAAGGAAACTTTCCGGCATTACATCCTGGTGGCGTTATCGACAGCGCTCCGTTGATGGCCATTCCAGAAAGCCTGACCGATGGGGGGAAGTCATGAGAATGGAAAGACTTTCTATGATCGAGTTACTTGGCATCAGCAAATCCTATGGCAGAAAAAAGGCGCTTGAGGGTATTTCCCTCACGCTTTCAAACGGTCAGTGTCTTGCTTTGGTGGGGCATAATGGTGCGGGTAAGACAACGCTCATCAAGATTATCTTAGGCCTCTTAAAGCCCAGTAACGGATCGGTGGCGGTATTGCACGGTGATCCAGGAAATCGGAGCTTCAATCGCAATCGTCGCCACATCGGGTTTTTGCCGGAGCAGGTACTCTTCCAGAAAACACTGACAGGGCGTGAAACTCTTGCCTTTTATGCGCGTCTTAAAGGGCTTTCTGTGAAAACACTCGATACGTATTTTGAACGTGTGGACTTGCTAGGCGCCGCGGACCGCCGTGTCGGGACTTACTCTAAAGGGATGCGGCAGCGTCTCGGTATTGCACAGGCACTCCTCGGGCAGCCAAAATTGCTGATATTGGATGAACCGACAAGTGGGCTGGATCCTGTTGCGCGCCAGAATATCTATAAAATTCTGGATGAAGAAAAGCGGAAGGGCGCCGCGGTACTTATTTCGTCACATGTTCTTACGGAACTCGATGACCGGATTGACAGGGTTGCTATTCTCAATGATGGAAAGCTGGTCGCGCAAGGATCTATTCCTACTCTTCGACATCAGATTGGTATGCATTCGCAGATGAAAATCAGTGCGGACAGGGAAATCTGTCGCGAGCTAATGACAATGTTCCAGAATGAGATTCCTGCGCGGAGCCAGTTTGCAGGGGAGGTAATTCTGACTTGCCCGCCTGCACGAAAAGTGGAAATTCTTGGTAAGGTGATGGCCTTTAGGGGCAGAATTCAAGACATTGAACTAACTGATCCAACGCTTGAACAGGTCTTTAATGCCTATTCAACGTCTGATCATTCTGCGGGGGAACTATCAGATGCCTAATATGCTGATACTTGCGCAAAAAGAAATCAGGGACGGTTATCGAAACAAATGGATTTCTGTCATGACACTGGTCATGGCAGGTTTTGCGTTGGTACTTGCGTTTCTCGGAAGCGCGCCTGTTGGAACTACCGTTATCAGTCCGCTTGCTGTAACGGTAGTTAGTCTCTCCTCTTTGGGTATTTTCTTTATCCCCTTGATTGCTTTGCTGTTATCTTATGACAGTATTGTTGGAGAAGATGATCGTGGCACCCTAACCCTGTTGCTTGCCTATCCGATAACTCGTTCTGATATCGCGCTTGGTAAGTTTCTTGGACAATTATTTATACTCGCCTTCGCTATTATTGTCGGATATGGCTCTGCCACTCTCGCGATTGCATCGTTCGGGGAAATGCCTGTGGCTGACTTGCCGTGGAGCATATTTCTGAAGCTGGTTTTCTCTTCCATTCTGCTCGGGTGTATTTTTCTCGCGCTGGGTCTGCTCCTAAGCATTTTAACAAGGGAACGCGGAACGGCCGCTGCAGGTGCCATCGGCATCTGGCTGGTATTTGTCGTATTGTTTGATATGGCTCTGCTTGGAATTCTTTCCTCCGGAGCCTCAAGCCTTATCCCGGACGACGCCGTTAAATGGATTATGATGGCGAGCCCATCAGATGCGTTTCGAATGTATAATTTGGCAACTAACAACGAGACTGCGTTGTTATCGGGGATGTCGGGATTGCGCGCCGATCAAGTTGTCCCCGCCTCAATATTGCTTGTTTTTCTATGCAGCTGGATAGTCATCCCGCTTTTTGCCTCCTGCGTTTTTTTCCAACGGAGGGCGTTATGACCTCAATTTTCAGAGTGGGATCGGCCCTGATATTTTTGTTGCTCGTATCCGCCTGTGAAGATGGCATTGGCGATATTCCTTTGCCGCAGGCGTTGCCGGAAGGGGCTGTTGGTACATATTGCGGGATGATCCTGACTGAACATGCCGGGCCAAAAGCGCAAATATTTGAAAAGGGTCGCTCGGAACCACTCTGGTTTACGGCGGTCCGGGATGCAATAACCTATACCCGGCTACCCGGTGAAGGACAGAGCGTCGTCGGTTTCTATGTCCATGATATGGCGCGCGCTAGCAGCTGGGAAAAACCACAATCTGAAGGTATCTGGATTACTGCCGATGCCGCTTTTTTTGTTGTTGGCAGCAATAGGCTTGGTGGTATGGGGATGCCGGAAACGGTGCCCTTCGGGACAGTAGAAGCCGCCGAAACTTTTGCGGAAAAATACGGAGGACATGTGTTTAGGTTAACCGAAATTCCAGTCTCCGCTCTGTTAGTTATGGATACAGACAATGGTGACAAAATTGCCGATCAACATTTTGGGGCAGAGTCGCAAAAATGACAAAAATACCACCCATACCAAAAATTACCCGCCGCCGCTTTATCATCACGGCAAGCGCAGCTGGCGCTTTTGCTTCCCAGCCCGTAAGCGCGGCCACATTGGCGGGCGGATTACAGCAGGTTAACTGGAAAGGCGCGGCACTGGGAGCCGAGGCCTCCATTCAGCTATTCCATCGCGATCCGCAATGGGCGAGAGAGCAGCTTCAACGATGTCAGAAGGAAATCTATCGGCTCGAAGAACTCTT
Organism: Sneathiella sp. HT1-7; assembly: GCF_020731145.1. Lineage (GTDB taxonomy): Bacteria > Pseudomonadota > Alphaproteobacteria > Sneathiellales > Sneathiellaceae > Sneathiella. The sequence continues at coordinate 48,205 of NZ_JAJFZN010000005.1, forward strand.
CAGCCTGTATCGCCCTGATTCCACGATCTGCCGGTTGAATGCGGATGGATATCTCGATAATCCGGATATTGAGTTCTTGAATCTCCTGTCATTGTCAAAGTCATTCTCTGAGCAAACGAAGGGTTTTTTTGACGTAACGATACAGCCGCTCTGGAAACTATATGCCGATCATTTTTCCGAAAATAATGCAGACCCGTTTGGTCCATCGCCTTCAGCGATCAGTGCGGCACTTGAGAAAGTTGGATCCTCGAAGATTGAACTGTCTGCCAGCCGGATAACGTTCAAACGACCCGAAATGGCAATTACCTTAAACGGTATTGCCCAAGGCTATATAACTGATCGTGTCTCAGACCTTCTCAAATCGGCGGGCTTCGAAGATGTCCTTGTTTCTTTGGGCGAAAACTTTGCATTGGGCAGGAAATCAGATGGAAGTCCATGGCGAGTAGGGATTCTGTCGCCGGCCGATGGGAAAACAATTTCATCGACCGTAAATCTGACGAACAAAGCGCTCGCGACGTCAGGGGGATATGGAAGTCCTTTTTCTGAAATATCCAAGGCTAATCATCTTCTCAATCCACAAACTGGAGAATGGTCAGAGCTTAATCGCTCTGTTTCAGTCATATCCAGTTCCGCCACTCATGCAGATGCTGCGTCGACAGCGCTTGCCTTGATGACCAGTGAGGAACGTGCTGATTTTATTGAAAGGCAGCCTTTAATAGAAGAGGTGATTTACGGATAAATTTTGCACGGTCAGAAGAAAACTGCCTCCAGAAATTCTTTGCCCTTTACATTTTAGTCTTTTCGAACGCCATCAGGAAGTATTCTTCGTTGATAAAGCTGCCGGTTCGGCAAACATCTGATTGTATATTGCGAAAATGATCAGGAGAGATGGTACTGCAATGAAGCCGCCCAAAGGCCCCCATAGCCAGATCCAGAAGACGATGGCAAGGAATACGATAAAGGGGTTCAAGGTTACTCGACGGCCGATCACCAATGGCGTTATGATCTGAGCTTCCAAGAGATTAATTGCCAGAAATACAAAGGCCGGTGTAACCATGCCCCAAAGAGACGCCGAACTGATCAGACCGACACCAAGCAAGACAACGAAAGTAACGGCCGGTCCAATAAAAATCACATAATTGAGAACGGCGGCGAGCATTCCCCAAAGCAAAGGTGAAGGGACGCCCAATGCCCATAACGCAAGGGTTACGCTTAATCCCATTCCAATATTTATGATGGTTATCGCGAGGAGATAGTCCGATACATTGTTTTCAATTTCACGGAAAACACGCGCCATGTGCCATCGGGTTCTTCGGCTCATCGGCAAGCTCAATATGGTTCTTCTCAAGGTGTGGCGCGCCGCAACGAAGAAATAGAAACTCGCTAGAAATAGCACTATTTGACCGGCAATGGTGGGGGCAAGAATAGCAGCGTCCTGAACGGCGGAGCTATCGTCTACGACAACGGTATCCTCGCTTTTCTGACCCGTTACGCTTCGAAGCTGAGCCTGCAATTCCGAGATTGTGTCCAGGTTATCCTGCCAGCTCGCGAGCTCAAACCGCAGCCTCGCCCAAATTCTGGGTAATTGGTCAATCCAGGTCGACAACGGGGCCGCAAATACGGCGATTGCTATGCTTATTAGGATAATAAACAGCAACACAACAATCGCCGCCGAGCGGGATGCCGGAATATGAAATCTTTCAATGCGGTCCGCTATTGGGCCGAACATGATACCGATCACAACCGCAAGCATTATGGGCGCCAGGATTGTCTTGGAAAAATGCAGCGTTGCGACAAGTGCAACTAAGGCAAGGAATATAATCGATACTCTCGCCGCCGCTTCAATTCTGCTTCTATGTTTTGAAGCAGCAGAGGAGGTGCCGATTGTTACTTGTTCCAAGTTTTGCATTTCGGTGTGTCCGATGCCGGTTTCTAAACGTGTTCTTCTTCTTGTTGCTTGCGTTTATCAAACATCCGAGACATTTCAGTCGCATCCGCACCGCTTACCAGGTCTTTAGCAAGTTTAAATACGTCTTGTTCTTCTTCCTCGATATGATGTTCAAGCTCATCTTTTAGCTTTTCGAATTTCTGTATCCAGCCTGCGCTGCTCATATCCATGTCAGAAAGCTCATTGATCAGTTCATCCGCACCTTGATGCTCAGAAACGCTATGGCGTGCTTGTTCCTGGCTATTCGGATCCTCGATCAGAACGGCGTAGAGGGTTTGCTCTTCGGCGTTGGCATGGCTCACTGCTTCTGCCTTGAACTGTTCGAACAGGCGACGCCGTTCGTCGGAATTTCCCGACGTCTCCATAATTTGATTAGCGAGGTTCTTTTGTTTATCGTGATCCTTGATGAGGCGCTCATAGATATCCATAGATCTGCTCCTTGTGTTGTTTGACGCATTACAAACATCCGCAAACGCAAAGAGTTCCCAATGAATGAGATTTTTTGGGGGACAACGCTTATCGATCCGTCGGAGTTACAGCTCTAATTAAGCGATTTTTTCCACCACATCTTGAGCAATTGTTTATGTCGCAATTGAGTGAAGTAGTATTTTCTGGCGTTTGGATTAGCTGAAATAATTCTTTCTACGCGTCGGATATCTGCCGGTTTCAGCATGCCGTCCACATAGCGCTGGACTTCCTCCTTGCTAAACTCGCTTGAACTCATACCACTAGAATATTTGTCATGAGGCAATGAACAACTCTCTTTAGTCTAAATTTCCAATCCTACTCATATACCCAATGAATTTAGATCGGTTTTGGTTCCATGGAACTTTTTGCAGGCTGCGCTGTTTGTAAGTCTGTATGAAGCAAATTTGAGGAGAATCCAGATGATTGGTTGGGCAATAACATTTTTATTAATTGCATTGGTTGCGGCAGTATTTGGTTTTGGCGGGGTCGCCGCTGCCTCCGCTGGGATTGCAAAGATTATTTTCGCGGTATTCATCATCCTGTTCGTTGTGAGCGCGATCGTACATGTCATCAGAGGCCGTAAACCTCCTATGTAAGTAGCGAACTTTCCATATTTCAGGATAGCACGGTTAAATTGATCAAAACGGCACTTCTGTTGAAGTGCCGTTTTTGTTTCTCGTAAAGAACCAGCTCTTGTAAGATGGGAAAATGAAATATTTATCCCTGAAGTTTTTCTCAGCTTATCTCGCAGTTTTGCTCTTCGGCTTGGTGTTTTGCACATTCCTGCTTGTTGTCGGTGAAAGCCGGATAAGGGCCGAAAGCAAAAATATTCAGCAATTGGTGCAGTCCCTTTTTGAAATGGAATCCGCGAACCTTCTGGTCGAAAAAATGCTTCTGAGCCAGCAGGGTTATATGATTTTCGGTGAACAACAATTTATTGAGGATTATGAAGAAACGACGCAGAGGCTCTCTAAAACGCTGACTGATTTGTCGGTCTTTAGCCTAGAGGATCAGTTACAACGAGGTATCCTCGGGTCAGTGGATCAAAAAATTTCCCTCCTTGAAACAGAACTTGAAAGCCGGGCAGCCAACAGGCTGACTGTGAATACAGCTGACATCGTTACTGCCAACCAAAAAATTGATGCGTTGAAAAGTGAAATTTCCGAGACTTTTGAAGCCCTTATTATCGAGGGAAAAAGTCTTCTCGATGCTCAAAGCCTGTCTGCGGAAAATAAAACAAGGCAAAATGAACAGCTCATGCTTGTAACGGCGGGCATTGCAATATTGCTGATTATATCGATCGCGGTGAATTTCATTCTCAGGCGAAGTTTTCGCCGTCTTTTTTCCGGACAGGTTTCTGAAGAAGAGCAGGTTTTGGAGCTGGCGGTTGAGGGTAGCAAGGACGGCATTTTCGACTGGGATATTCAGTCCGGAGAAGTTAATTACTCGGATCAGTTTATCGCCATGTTGGGATGTGATCGCGAAGAGTTCAGCGGGAAAGTTGAAGATTTTGCTGACAGGCTGCACCCGGAAGAAAAAGAAACAGTCCAAAACTATATCGAGCTTTATCTAAAGGGGCGTTTATCCGAATATTCAAGTACTTTCCGGATGCGGCATAAGTCCGGGCGATGGATTTGGATCAGGGCGCGGGGGGCTGTCATACAGGATGACAACGATAAGCCGTCTCGATTTGTCGGCACGGTTACGGATATTAGTGCAGAAAAAGACTACGAATTGAAACTTGAAGGGGCGATACAAAAGGCTGAAGAGGCGAATGCCGCGAAAAGCGAGTTCCTTGCCCATATGAGCCATGAAATAAGGACCCCACTGACAGCGATTACCGGTGTCGCGGACATACTAAACCAAGGCTCAGGTGAATTGGATCAGAAAAAGCAGAAACTAGTCAAAGTGCTGCATTCCAGCTCTATCAGCCTGAAGGATCTCATCTCGGACATTTTGGATTTCTCCAAGATTGAGAGTGGAGAACTTGAACTGGAGGAAACGTCTTTCAGCCTGCCAAACATCTTTGAGCATATAACAAGTATTATGTCCGTCAGGACAAAAGAGAAAAATCTGGAATTTGTTTTCGACTATGCGGGCGTAAAGGAGCTTGAATTCTTCGGTGATCCTGTTCGCATTCGCCAGATATTGATCAATCTAATTGGCAATGCTGTCAAATTCACCGAAGAGGGCCATGTCCATGTGGAAGCCAAGACCGAAGATCAAGGTGATTTTTCAGTTCTCAGAATAGATGTCGAGGATACAGGTATCGGGATTTCCAAGGATCAGGCGAATCTGATTTTTGAACGTTTTAAACAGGCGGATTCGACAGTATCGAGAAAGTTTGGTGGCACGGGGCTTGGGCTTCCCATTTCGAAGAAGCTTGCCAGCTTGATGGGCGGGAGTATCGAAGTTGATAGCGAGATCGGCAAAGGATCTGTTTTCTCTCTTATCTTGCCAATCACCGGCGGCATCAAACAGTTCAAGGATGGATTTGAGCAAAGTGAAGCCGATAGAAAGAAGCGCATCGATGAAATGAAAGCCCAAATTGAAGAAACTCAAAAAGCCTTGCTTGTCGAAGACTACGAAGGAAATATTACCGTTCTAGGGCATATCCTGGGTGATCTGGATGTAGAGTTTGATATCGCAAAGACGGGTCTGGAAGCGGTCAATCTTTGGAAAGAAAATCACTACGGCCTCATTTTGATGGATATTCAAATGCCGGAGATGGACGGATTTACGAGTACCAGACTAATCCGGAGCATCGAAAGCGAGAAGGGGTTTGATCGAACGCCAATTGTCGGTATGACCGCCCACGCCCTTGTTAGCGATAAGGCGAAATGTATTGAAGCCGGTATGGATGGGTATTTGCCGAAGCCGATTGTTGAAATTGACCTGAAGGCGACTGTATTGAAATATCTGGGCAATATGTCGGCAGAAGAACTAGAAAGCCCGGATGTTTGATCCGGGCTTTCAGCAAAAACATTAATGAACTGTTGGTGCCTCTAGAAGCTGCTGTAAACTCTCACGGGCGCGTGAGAGACGGGAGCGTACCGTGCCGATCGCGATCTTCAGGAAATCGGATACTTCCTGGTAGCTCAGGCCCTGGACGCAAATCAGGATCAGAATTTCCTGATGTTCATGGGAAAGTCTGTTCATGGCCTCATTCACCGTCTTCAGTTCCATTTGCTTATCTTGTGGCGCTTCAATGGATTCTGCTTCCAGGTAGCTTTCCGGATCGTATTTTGTTTCATACTTTGCTTTCCGACGATAGTCAGATGCAAACTGGTTATACATGATCTTCGATGTCCATTTAAAAAGATCCGTGTTTTCCTGGAACAAATGCTTCTTCTCAATAGCTCTTAATAGCGTATATTGAAGTAGATCTTCTGCATCATGATTGTTCTGGGTCAGGCGACGGGCAAAATTCCTGAGACCGGACACTTCTGTAGTCAATTCTTGATTGTTGAACATTTGCGTCTTCCTTTTTGCTAGTCGTTTTCGATATTGCAAAATGGAAGTTAGTTGACCGATGTAACTTGTGATTTTCGCCTTTGTATGAATTGCGAAAGAGTTTGTAACATTTTTGTATGCGGCTGATAAAATGCCCTGAGGCTCTATAAAAAGGATAGCTTAAATGAATAAGGGCGCGGTCCTGTTAATTGATGATGATGAGGGGCTTCGGACAGTGCTATCGCACTATTTCGAGGCAGAGGGGTACTCAGTCATCACGGCAAAGGATGGCGCAGAAGTTTCAAATAAACTTGCCGCCGAGCAATTAGACGTCATTTTGCTTGATCTGGTGCTCCCCGATACGGAGGGTACCAGCCTTATTCCTGTTATAAGACAGTCGACATCAGCGCCGATTATCGTTGTCAGCGGGAAAAATGACACTACAGAGAAGATTATTTGTCTGGAAATGGGGGCAGATGACTATCTCACAAAACCCTTTGAGTTGAGAGAGTTAAAGGCTCGTATAAAGGCTGCGATGCGGCGCGCGAATGAACATAAAGCCGATCCTGCGGCGGTGTCTGAAACAGTAACGGAGACTGAGGTCATTGCTTTTGGCCGTTTCACACTGGATCGCGATCAGTATCAGGTTTTTGATAAGGACGGTAATTCCGTCGATTTCACCATTGGTGAGTTCCAGTTGTTGGAGGCCTTGGTAACCTCTCCTAAAAGAACCTTAAGTCGCGAACAATTGTTTGAAAAAACCCGCGATGGCAAGTTTGATGTTTATGATCGTGCAATTGATATTCAGATAGGCCGCATTCGTAAAAAGCTCGGTGAGGATGGGCCAATTCTTATCAAGACGATGCGCGGCGTCGGTTATATGTACGCGCCAAAAAGCTAGAGCCCGTCCAAAATATTGGAACTTTTTTTTGATTTGTTTGTTTGTTGGATGCGAACGAAATCAAATGGAGTTTTACAATGGTCAAATCTACCGAAACTTACCCAGAAATTGACGAGCTGAAAGACGATCTTGCGGCTCTGAAAAAACATATGTCGGAACTGACGGCAAGCCTGAAACAGGATGGCGTTGATGAAGCAGAAAAAATTGGCGCAAGAGCCAAGGAAAAACTTGGTGAGTTGAAAGACCGAGGAAGTCAGGGTATCGAGCAGATCGAAGGCAGGGTCAGAGAGAAGCCAGGCCAGAGTATTGCGATCGCCTTTGCCGCTGGTTTCTTGGCCAGCATGCTTATGCGGAACCGGAGCTAACCCGTGAATCCGCTGCTGCAAATCCTACAACAAACGCTCGCCGATAATTTTGCGCCTAAAAAATCAGGCATTTTGCAACGTGGAGCAATAGGGGCGTTTGTTGTGGCCTTAGTCGTGGCCCTATCATTTATTGCGTTATTCTTCCTGGCGCTGTCCTTTTACAGCTGGATGCTCATGTATGTTGTGCCTCCTATGGCAGCACTGGCCACCGCCGGAAGCATCCTGCTGATATGTCTTATTGTTGTAACGGCGCTGTACTTCATTTTGAGGTCGAAGCCGAATACACCGTCGCAGGCGGATGAGACGGCCCGGATGATTTCGACCGTCGCCGCAATTGCAGGAGACGAACTTGGTAAAACAGCGGAAACCAACCCGAAGACGACGCTGCTTCTTGCGGGTGTCGCCGGCCTTATTGCCGGAAAGTATCTAAATTAGTTGGGAACTTTTTGAGCGATCAGGCGTTGGTTTTGTTGATAATCAAGAGAAAACGAAAGGACAGGCTGATGAATACAATTAGCAAGGAAGCACGCGTAATTTTTATGTTGGGACTTTTCGCCCTTGCGTCACTCTCTCTTGCTGCCTGCGAGACGATGGAAGGCGCAGGCCAGGACATAGAGAAGGCTGGGGAAGCTATTCAGAAAAAAGCAAATGAATAAATTTGCTTGAGCTGGTATCAGATGAGTAACCGAAACTCTTTCTCTTACAACATGTAACCAATAAAGCCGCCTTGGTCAGGCGGCTTTATCTTTGCACAAATTGCACTGTTGCCTTCTTTACTGACAATGGTCTACAAAGCGGCCTTGATAAGGCTCGACTGGAGTATACCCTTTCCGTCTATAATCAATTCTGCCATAATAATCATCGCCTTAGGATGCTATGCTGGCGGAGTTCGGCTGTTTACGTAGGAAAATGACATGAAGTGGGTGGCCCAGAAGCTTTGCACCGAAGCTGGTGACTACGAATTATTTGTGGAAAAACAGAAGCAGGACTGGGAATGTGATGAACCCATGGATCTGTGGAAGTGGGCAGTCGTGTTCCACGGTACAATTGTGGCGAGCGGGGCGACGAGAGATATGGAAGACGCGAAACGCATTGCCGAAGCCAGTATTCCGAAAGAAAACAACTAGATTAATTCGGTTGCCGGGTGATCGCATAAGCCTTTGGTTAGCCTTCCCAATCTTCTCCTACGGGTTTTCTTGACCGGTTCTTTTCAGTGTCTATCAGCCTTTCCGCCTCTTCACGATCGTCGGCGGTCGCGTCGTCTGGCAGGGAATTGTCATTTTTGAAAACCAAGGCAAATTCATAGAACATCGGAAAATGATCTGATCCGATATGCGGCTGCCGTTCAATGGACACGAGCTCAAACTCTTCCGAATGGAAAACATGATCCAGGGGCCATCTTAAAAATGGAAAGCGGGCGTCGAAAGAATTGAACATTCCGCGCCCCTGACGCGGATCCAGCAACTGGGAAATTCTGAGAAACCGCCGGGTTGTTTCTGACCAGGCGACGTCATTGAGATCTCCTGTTACGATCAGCGGCCGTTGTCTTTTCGCGGCTAACTTTCCGGCAACAAGTATCTCCGCATCTCTTCCTTGCGTATCCCGATGTGGAACAGGAGGGTCGGGATGGATGGAAATGAGGTCAAACAGGTGCCCGTCTGTGACTTTAAACGAACAATGAAAACTCGGAATTCCCTCATTTAATAAGTACTTGATTTCACCGCTTGGCATCTCCAGGCGAGAGGTCAAATACATCCCATAGCTGTTGTCCTGCGGACAGGAAATTTTTTGAGCATACTCAGTCAGCGATGCGTCAAGGGCGTCAACCCATTGCTGATCAGTTTCCATCAGGATGAGGATGTCAGGATCACGGGTGTTAATCAGCTTGATTAGGTCTTGATACCTTCGATTGCCTTGTTTCACATTACAGACGAATAGGCTTATAACGTCTTCGCCCTTACTATCTGTGGAATGTTTGGCTGACTGCTGTGCCCAAAGAGGCGTAAAGCGAATGATATAGATCGTTTGAATTGCAAGTGCCGCGACAAGCATTGCGAGAAAGATCAGGCTAATCCAATTGATGGGCAGAATTGCCAGCACGAAAATGGTTGTCGTGATTGAAAGGAGGGCGAGTTGAAGACGGCCGAAATCAAATACTCTAACTGCACCATGTGCAATGGGTATAAATGGAATCAGGCTAGCCAAAAAACTGAATGACGCAACTGTGCCCAACACATAATACGACATGAGATTCTTTCAAAAACTATCGGTTATCAGTATATAGAGCTCAGCATGAAATTACTGCTACAATTTCATCTTATATTGTTGAGATAAATTAGTTTAGGCGGCACTCCCCAGGTGCCGTTTGAGGAACTTGATGTGGGAATAAGTTTCATCGAGCATTTGCATCTGACGCTCAATTAAATCTGTTGTTGCTTCTGGCGATTCGCTGTTTAGGGCGTCACGGAATTGTTCGAGTGCAACACTCTCCGCTTTTTCCAGCTTTCTTAACAAGGCGATTTCCATATCATCTATCTCGGTCCTTAATGGCCTAAATAAATCTGAAGTCCGACCATCGCCGATCTCCTCTTCTGCTGCTTCACCGGCAATCGAAAGCGCGTGTAATCTAAGGTTAATTATGACGCTTTCTCGTGTTGAGGCAATCCTTCGGAAGGTTTCCCCCAAACTCCGACTTTTCGTGCGATACGCCGCAGTTGCGTAGAATTCACGCGCGTCTTCGCAAATGTTAATGAGATCACTCAGCATCTCTATCGTCGTATTTGGCATAATAAAACTTTCTTTGGCCTCTGCGTTCATTCGCATCAGCACCCCAACCAACAAACTGCTGAAAAAAAAGTTCCTGAATGTGGGAACCTTTTGGCGAGTTCGGTGTTTGTCATTTGTGTAACGACTTCTGAACACAAAAGAGGATTAGATAATGCAAAAGAAATTTTTAGCGACAGCATCCATCATCGCCCTTATGGCTGTATCTCCCGCGCTTGCCGGAACCGCAAATACGGAAGACAGTACGGCGAAACAAGCCACTGAGCAGGTTAAAGAAGGCTGGGATAAAACCAAAAAGGCAGTCAAGGAAACTGCCGAGGATGCCTCTGATGCAACGAAAGACGCTTACAGGGATTTCAAGGCCTTTATCTTCAGTGATGATGACGGAAAGCTCGGCGTCGAGCAGGTTCAGGTTAATCCTCGTACGACGGCAACGGGCATCATTGGAGAACCCGTTTATAACTTTAATGATGAGCGGGTTGGCGTCGTAGAGGACGTTATCCTCGATCAGGATGGCAAGGCCGTCATGGTTATCATTGGTGATGGTGACTTCTTCGGTTTGGGCAAACTCGCGGCATTTGACTATAACTCCATGGTCGAAATGGATGCGGATGGCGATATTGTCATGCCCCTCACGGAAGAAACCATCGAGCGTGCCGCTGAATTCTCATTTGACCGGAATGACACAGGCGAGAATGTTCGCTTGATGCCGGCCAGCGCATACAGCGTGGAAAAACTTCTCGATGCCCAGCTCGTGAACGCAAAAGGCGAGACGTTAGGTGAAGTCGATGACATCACCTTTAAGGACGGGCAAGCCGCTCAATTGATCGTGGGATTTGATAAAATTCTCGGCTTTGGCGGAGAGGAAGTAAGCCTGGCTTATAACGATGCGAAGCTCGTCAGGGACGGCGATGACGACGTCAAATTCACGCTTTCTGAAAAGAAGTCCTCGCTTATCAGTAATCATAAATCATTGATGAACTAAGTTTATTGGGCGAACTGAAAAGGAGAACGAAATGCTAAACCAAGATATCCTGAAGGGTAAATGGAAACAGATCAAAGGCGAGGCCCAGAAGAAATGGGGCAAGCTGACCGATGATGATCTGGAACAGATAGACGGCGACCGTGAGATATTCCTGGGGAAATTACAGGAGAATTATGGAGTTGCCAGAGAAGAGGCCGAAGACATGTTGGATGATTTTGAAAGAGATCAAGTGTCATAGGCTAACCTGACCTAAGAGAGCGCTGCATTCTATATGCGGCGCTCTTTTTGATTCTGACCTATTGCGCAGACATTAAAGGCAGGTTTCGTAACGTCGAAGCGCTACTGCACGTCGTCTTGTTTGCACAAATAGACTAAATGCAGCTATCTAGGTGAAATTCCCTGCAGCATCCACGCGGTGACAAGCAACACTATGTTCAGCGCTGATTTCGCGAAGCATCGGTGGGGTATCCTCACAGCTCTCAACGGCGAAGGGGCAGCGGCTTGCAAAGCGACAGCCTGTCGGAAGGGAAATGGGGCTGGGCGGATCACCATCGAGCATGATGCGGTCCTCTCGCGGCTTGCCGATTGAGTCAGTCGACGGCACTGCGGAGATGAGGGCTTTCGTGTATGGATGCCGGGGATTGCGAAAAATATCCTTTTTGCTGCCCTGCTCAACAATCTGACCGAGATACATCACCGCAATTTCGTCACAGATATGCTGGACAACAGCGAGGTCGTGACTAATGAAAAGATAGGTTAGCTCAAACTCTTTCTTGAGCTTGGCGAGCAGGTTGAGAATCTGTGCCTGAATGGCAACATCAAGAGCTGAGACAGGTTCATCGCAGACAATCAGGTCCGGCTGAGTTGCAAGGGCGCGGGCAATACCGACCCGTTGTCGCTGGCCCCCTGAAAACTGATGCGGGAAAAGCTCGCTCTGTTCAGGCCGAAGGCCCACAATCTCGAAAAGTTCCTTTACCCTTGCGTCACGTTCCGTCGCGGTCCCGATATTCATTAGCTTCAAAGGGCGCTTCACAATCGAACCGACGCGCTCCCTCGGGTTCAGGGAAGCATAGGGATCTTGAAAGACGATTTGCATCTTCTTGCGCGCATCACGCAGGGAGGTGCCCTGAATATTGGTGATGTCATCTCCGCCGAGGGTAATCTGCCCCGCCGTCGGATCGACCAGGCGAACGCAGGCGAGTGCAGTTGTTGTCTTGCCGGAGCCGCTTTCCCCGACGAGACCAAAGGCAACGCCGCGTTTGATGGAAAAAGTGACGCCATCCACGGCATGTACGATAGCACCGTCGCGGGTTGGAAAATGGACTTTAAGGTCGGAAACCTCAAGTAATGCGTCTTTTGAACTCATACGGTTTCCTCCTGTGCAAGCCAGCAGCTAACCGATCGATTGTTCTCTATCTGAGTGCTCGGCGGAAATTCTACTTTGCACCGGTCAATCACATTTGGGCAGCGCGGCGCGAAGGCGCAGCCAGGTTTCGCAAGTTCAACAGCGCTTGGAACCACGCCCGGAATTTCGAAAAGAGCGTCTGGTTCATCCGGGGGGTCGGCCTGTAGCGTGGGAATGCATGAAATCAGGCCCCGCGTATAGGGATGCTGCGGGGCGCGGATAAAATCGATCGCCGGGCCTTTCTCGATATTGCGGCCCGCATACATGACCATTACCCGGTCCGCCATTTCTGCAACAACCCCGATATCGTGGGTGATCAGTATAATGGCCGTTTTGGTCTTCTCTTGCAGTTCGCGGAAAAGATCAAAGATTTGCGCCTGAACCGTTACATCAAGTGCGGTCGTCGGTTCGTCGGCGATCAGCAGTTTTGGTTCACAGACGAGGGAAATCGCGATCATTACGCGCTGCCGCATACCGCCGGAAAGCTGATGCGGATAATCATCAACGCGCTTCTCAGGTGAGGGAATGCCGACAAGGCGCAATATCTCAATCGCCTTGTTCCGCGCTTCCGCCCGGGAAAGGCCGAAGTGAGCCCGCGCAGTTTCGGCGATCTGCTCGCCAACAGTAAATACCGGATTGAGGGAGGTCATGGGTTCCTGAAAGACCATGGACATGTCGTTCCCGCGCAAGGCTTGCAGGTCTTTCTCGCTGGCCGTGGTTATATCGATCCCTTCCAGCAAGATACTCCCTTTGGAAATACGTCCGGGAGGGTTCGGAACAAGCCCCATAATGGCGAGGGCTGTCATGCTCTTGCCGCAGCCGGACTCACCAACGATACCGAGTGTTTCTCCATGTTCTACATCAAAGCTGAGATCGCGAACGACGGGTACGTCTGAGCCGCCGATTTGAAAAGAAACCTCAAGATCGCGCACAGAAAGAAGAGGTGCCTGCATTATCGTTTCCTCAACTTCGGATTCAGGGCATCATTGAGCCCATCGCCGACAAGGCTGATTGCCAGGACCGTCAGGAAGATTGCAATTCCCGGGAAAGTGACACCCCACCAGCTATCAAGAATATAGGGCCGGTTGTCGCCAATCATGCGGCCCCAACTCATATTGTTAGGGTCACTCAAACCGAGGAAAGCGAGGCCTGCCTCAAACAGGATCGCGGTGCCGATGCTGAGAGCGGCGGAGACGATAAGCGGTGGTGCGGCATTGGGCAGGATCACAGCCCATATGATCCGCCGGTTCTTGGCGCCGATAGATCGTTCCGCCCGGACATAGTCCATGCTGCGCAGTCGCAAAAACTCCGCTCGTGTCAGGCGTGCCGTGCTTGTCCATGAAACAATACCGATGGCAATGGCAATGTTTGTCAATGTCGCGGAGAAGAGCATCACGACGACCATGGCCAGCAGAAGGTTGGGCAAAACCTGGAAAAACTCGGTTACCCGCATCAACAGATTATCGACCCAGCCCCCGTAGTATCCGGCGAGGGCGCCGATCGTTACCCCTATCACAATAGTTAGCAATGCGGCCGACGCGCCGATGGCGATTGTTATCCGCCCGCCATTGATAAGACCGGCCAGAATATCACGCCCGAGATAGTCCGTGCCCAGCAGATATTCCGATTCAAGCGGCGGGGTGAGCGGCATCCAGACCATTTCTGTTGGGGCAACTTGATAGACAAGAGGTCCAACCAAAGAAAAGATCAGCACAATGGCAAGCAGGATCAGACCGGCGACGGCCGATTGGTTGCTGCTGAACATCTTCCATGTCTGGCGCGCGGGAGATGCCGGTTTTTCCATCGGTTCCGTATTAAAATTATCAAGGGAGCTATCAATCATTTTGCGCTAATCCTTGGGTCGATAATCCGGTAGGCAATATCAACGACGATATTGACGACCAGAACGAGCACTGCAGAGAAAAACAGAATCCCGAGCAGGGTGGGGGAATCCCGTCTCAAAATGGATTCGAACGCCAAAGTTCCCAGGCCGGGCCAGGCAAATACAGTTTCCACCAAAACCGCACCGGAGATAACTTGTGCGAACTGAAGGCCTGCAAAAGTGACGACCGGCAAGACGGCGTTACGGAGGGCATGCTTATAGACAACAAGAAAGCGACTCAGCCCTTTTGCCCGCGCCGTCCGTATATAATCGGATTCCAAGACTTCCAGCATGCTGGCACGGGACAGACGACTGTAAAAGGCGAGATAGATGGAAGCAAGCGTCAGAGCAGGGAGAACGAGATGCCAGACGACATCAAGGATATAGGCAAAGTTACCTTCCGGTTCATCCGCTGTGGCCATGCCAGCAATGGGGAAAATTGGGAGAGCGACGGAAAGCAGCAGAATCAGCATGATCCCGATCCAGAACACCGGCGCAGAAAACCCTGCGAGCGATAATAAGGTAACAACATTGCTCAGCAAAGAGTTGCGCTTTTGGGCGGATGCGATGCCGAGCGCTGTTCCGACGAATAATGCAAATAGAAGGGCGGTGATGACGAGCAGAAGCGTGGCGCCTATGCGATCAAATATGAGTTCTGTTACGGGCTTGTCATAGTAAAAGCTATAACCAAGGTTGCCCTGCAGGACATTCCCAAGGTAGGTGAAAAGCTGTACATGAAAGGGTTGATCAAGGCCGAAATCGGCGCGAAGCTCTGCGAGAAGTTCTGGTGTGGCGCCACCCATTTCTCCGGCAAGAACTTCAACCGGATCGCCGGGGGCAATATGGATCAATGTAAAATTAAGGACCAGTACCGCGAGTAGCAGTATGACTGCATTGCCTATTCTTTTGGACAATGATTTTACCATTTAATGCCTCATGCATACCGCGAATGGAGACCGGGGCGAGGGTCTCTGTATAGGCCGCCGCCCCGGATATTCGTTTTAGTCTTTCAGATACACGTCATGCCATGGCGCCAGCGGGCCGAAGACACTTGACGGAGGATTGCCGACCTTATCGGAATAGACGGTCGCGGTGAAATCCTGCGGCATATAGATAAAGACAAGATCTTCTACTGCTTTACGCTGAATTTCAGCATAGGTAGCTTTACGTTTGTCGAGGTCTGTTTCAACGGCGGCAGCATCGAGAAGCGCATCCATAGCCGGATCGCAATACCCTTGTGTATTTGACCAGATCACATTGCGGATATTGTCGCAATCGAAATGCCGGTGAACGCCGATGACGGGATCCGGATAGTTGAAGGAACCATTCATTGTCGCCTGATAGTCAAAGCTGGAGATGCGTTTAACCCAGGTACCAAAGTCAGGTGCCTGACGGAGTTCAACTTTTATGCCAATCTTGCCGAGCTGAGACTGAATATATTCCCCCATCGGACCATGAGCTTGTTTCGCCCAGCTCGGAATATCGAGGGTGAAGGAAAAACGCTCGTCATTTGCGCCGACCGGGTATCCTGCTTCATCAAGCAGAGCCGCTGCTTTCTCGAGATCGGCTTCAAAACTCGGCACATCACCAGAATAGAACACGCTCCCCGTATGAAGTGGACCGGTGCCGGCATTGACACGGCCACCAAACAGAATTTTAGCGATAAAGGAGGTATCAATCGCATGTGCCAAAGCCTCGCGTACCTTGAGATCACTGAAAGGTTTGTCGCGAAGGTTCAGTTCCAGATAATGAATATAGCCAACCGCGCCATATCCCTCCGTTGTCACCGTAAGGCGACCCGTTTTTTCCAGGCGTCCGGCGTCAGTTGCGCGAATACCGGAAAATCCGACATAATCAATTTCACCCTTTTCCATCATAAGAACGCGTGTCAGGCTGTCTTTTACGATTGAAAAAACCAGCTTGTCGAGGTAGGGGCGGCCTTCAATAAAGAAATCTTCATTCTTCACAAGAACCAGCCTTTCCGCAGGAGTGTTCTCTGCGACCTTGAAGGGGCCGGAACCAATAACATTCTCCATGTTGCGCGGATGCTTCTTAAGTTCTTGCCCGTCGCCATAAACATGTTTTGGAATGATAGGCAGTAACAATGGCTCCATGGAAAGGAGCAAGCCCGGAATGGGAGCTGAGAGACGGAAGACAGCGGTGCTCGCGTCCGGTGTTTCAACGGCTTCAACATTGCTGAACATCGCCTTGCCGAAGGGGTGGTTGGCTTTCACTGTTTCCAGTGAAAAAGCAACATCTTCCGAGGTAATCGGCTGCCCATCGTGAAACTTCGCACCTTCGACCAGCTTGAAACTATAGGTCAGGTTATCGTCGGACACAGTCCAGCTTTCGGCAAGATAGGGTGTTGCCTTGTAATCTTCATCAATCAGGACAAGTCCGGCGAAAATCTGCGAACCGGGAACACCTGTCGCAGCGCCTGATTGCACTGCCGGGTTTAATGTACGGTAGCCGGTGGATGTTGTGTTCAGCGTGCCGCCTGCCTTCGGCTCAGCTGCGGAAATTGTTGTCGCGCTCAGCAAGGCAGTTATCGCCAAAGGCGCAATAATTGAAAGCTTACGCATTATTCTTGTATGAAACATATCCAGATATTCTCCCCACTAAAAATCGAGATTGCTAATTTCTTCGAGATGAAAAGGGTTGCATCATAACTGAAAAATTGCAACATTATTTTCAGTAACACGAAATTTGTTGTGAAAGTTTCCATATTATGTCGGGTAAAGGTAATAAAATTTCAGCGCAGGGTGTGAGCCCTGAAGCGCAGGTTCCCGTTGGGCTGCAAATCCGTGAATTGCGCCGTGCGCGCGGGCTGACGTTAACGGATATGAAGGAAATTACAGGCCGCTCTGTTGGCAACCTCAGTGAAATGGAGCGTGGTGTCAGCCCCATTACCATTGAGGCACTGGATATCATCGCCCGGGCGCTCGATGTGTCCATCAACTGGTTTTTCAGTGGAACCGCCGTTGCAGCGGCAGCGGAACGCGACGTTATTGTGCGCCGTTCTGCTCGTCGGGAGATTAACCTGAGTCAAGCCGGGACACGCGAAGAGTTATTGTCTCCCAACCTGAAGGGCCAACTGGAATTGATCCTGACAACTTTCTCCCCCGGCGCCGGAACGGGAGAGGCGGGTCGCGCCCGCAAGGGTGAAGAAGGCGGCCTGGTGCTATCCGGAAAATTAGAGTTGAGCGTAAATGGAAACACGCATGTTCTGGAAGAAGGAGACAGTTTTCAGATGCGCGGCGTCGGCAAGCATTGGTGCCATAATCCGGGCGAGGTGGATACGGTCGTTGTTTGGGCGATCAGTCCGGCATCCTACTAACCAGAACTGGGAATGACAGGGAAAGATATGAGCGAAATAACCGTCTTTACCGCGCGGAAAATCCGCACAATGAATCCGTCCATGCCAGAAGCGAGTGCGGTTGCCGTTCGTGACGGACAGATCATTGAGGTCGGAACATTGCAGACTATGAAGCCTTGGCTTGATGCGCATCCCCACCGCATTGACGAAAGTTTTGTAGATCATGTCCTGATGCCGGGGTTTATTGACCCGCATCTTCATCCGTCGCTTGGCGCGGTCCTTTTGTCCTGCCATTTCATTACGGCCATGGAATGGAAGCTACCGGACCGGACTTGCGCGCCGGTTCGCAGTCACGAGGCCTATCTTGCAAGGCTTAAGGAAATTGACGAAGGCATTGAGGATCCGGCAGAACCGTTGATTACTTGGGGATATCATAAAATTTGGCATGGTGCGGTAGATCGTGAGGCGATTAATGCGGTCTCCTCAACACGCCCCATCTTTGTCTGGCAGCGGTCCTTTCATGAAATTATTGCCAATGATGCGGCAATCGATTGGATGGGGCTAGACCGCGCAGAACTTGAGCGTCATCCTCAGATTGAACTCGACTCCGGGCGCTTTTTTGAAACGGGACTCTCCATCGCGGTGAAGGCCATGAACCTGTATTTGTTTGAGCCGGATCGGTTTAAGAACGGGTTGGAGCTGGTCAAGAAAGCCGTTCATTATGGTGGCCACACGACAATCGGGGAGATGGCCTATCCGCTTCTTGATGATTCGGCGGAGTGGAATTTCTTAGGTGAGGCGATTGAAAGGGACGATGTGCCC
Source organism: Sneathiella sp. HT1-7 (assembly GCF_020731145.1). Taxonomy (GTDB): domain Bacteria; phylum Pseudomonadota; class Alphaproteobacteria; order Sneathiellales; family Sneathiellaceae; genus Sneathiella. Next base: position 66,534 of record NZ_JAJFZN010000005.1, read on the forward strand.
TTCCGCATGCAGATCATTCCACGTGGCGCTCTACGCGGTGTTTGGGATGGCGAGATCGAGGATGAGGTTGCACGTGTAGAAAGCTATGCGTCTCGTGGAAGTCATCGTCTGATCTTTGGTAATGGTGTAAAGCTCTTCACTGATGGTGGCTTCTTTGCAGAGCTGATGCAGATGCAGGAACCGGGTTTTATCGATGGTCATCATGGTGAATGGCTTATGGCGCCGGAGATGTTTGAGGCGCTTGCGCGTGCTTTCTGGAATGCCGGAAAACGTATTCATGTACATTGTACTGGCGATTTGGGGGTGGAACTTGCGCTCGATACGCTGGAAATGCTGCAGTTTGAGCGGCCGCGGGTAAATCACCGCTTTACGATTGAGCATTTTGGCGTCTCCACACCGGAGCAGGTTCGGCGGATTGCGGACCTCGGCGCGTTGGTATCGGCGAATGTCTATTATGTTCATGAACTGGGGGAGGCGTACTGGCAGCATTCGATCGGCTATGAACGGGCCTCCCAGATGGCGCGGCTTGGTACCCTTGCCCGTCATAATGTGACCACCGCGCTTCATTCCGATTTCACCATGGCACCGGCCTTGCCGCTTAATTCCGCCTGGGTTGCCGTGAACCGTATTGCCGAATCCGGAGCCGTGATCGGCCCGGAAGAACGGATAGACCTTGATGCGGCTATGCGGGCAATCACCATTGATGCCGCCTATGTGATCGGTATGGAACATGAGGTTGGGTCCATTCGCGCAGGCAAGAAAGCCGATTTCACGGTCCTTGAGGCCGATCCATGGGAAACGCCGGTCGAAAATCTGAAGGATATTCCGATTTGGGGCACCGTTTTTGAGGGCCAGCCCTTTCCGATCGCCAAATGAACGGGCGTATTCCGATCATCCTGATATCGGGGTATCTTGGCGCGGGCAAGACCACGCTTATAAATCATCTGCTCGCGGCGGATCATGGTCGCCGGATTGCCGTTCTGGTCAATGATTTTGGGGCGATTAATATTGATGCTGCCCTGATAAGCGATCAGACAGAAAACACCATCAGCCTGACTAATGGCTGCGTTTGCTGTTCAATTACGGATGATTTGGGCACCGCATTGGATGCCCTAACCCTTCGGGAGGAACTCCCGGATCTAGTTGTTTTGGAAGCAAGCGGCGTGGCAGAGCCTTCCCGCCTTGCCCGACATGCCGGCAATTGGCCAGGCTTCGAACTCGATGCCATCATCACTTTGCTGGATGCCGAGACAGTACAGCTAAGGGCCGTAAATAAATTCGTTGGGCAGCTTGTGAAAAGCCAGATAGAGGCCGCCGATTTATTGGTCCTGACCAAGGCCGACCTTGTTTCAAATGAAACATGTGAGAAATTGGCCGGGTGGATAGAAACTCTGGCGCCGGGTGTTTCTGTCATCATGGCCGAGGCAGGCAAAGTTGCACCGGAATTGATTGTTGGTCTGCCTGCCCGATCAAATTTATCCCAGACTATGAAAGAAGAGCCGCATGAGGACAATTTTTCCACATCCCACTGGACACCTCCGGGCCCAATACGCAAGGATAACTTGATCCGCAAGCTTGAGGAACTACCGTCATCGATCCATCGTGTAAAAGGTTTTTTTGTCGATGCGGACACAGGTGAGGCGGTTCTGCTGCAAAGAGTTGGATCCCGTTTTTCGTTTGAAGATGCGCCAACAAAAGCTGAGGTAGGTTTTGTGATGATTTCCGCCGGATCGCCGGATGAGTTGGAGAGAGGTATGAAAATCCTTTCAAGTATTGTGGATGTTTCTCCTCTCCACGGGCCGTCTGTCGTTCATTTCAATTAGTAACCCTTCGTTATATCAAGGAATAGATCATGAGTGAGTTGCCCAGCAAGGCCCGCGTTGTCATCATTGGCGGAGGCGTGATCGGATGCTCGGTTGCCTATCATCTAGCGAAACTTGGCTGGAAGGATGTAGTCCTTCTGGAGCGAAAGCAGCTCACGTCGGGAACCACCTGGCATGCGGCAGGGCTTATCGCGCAGCTCCGGGCTTCAAAGAATATGACGCGGTTGGCGAAGTACAGTCAGGAACTTTACGGCACACTGGAGGCGGAGACTGGCGTGTCCACCGGTGTCCGCGAAACAGGGTCAATTACTGTTGCCCTCACGGACGAACGGAAGGAGGAGATTCTCCGACAGGCATCAATGGCACGTGCTTTTGATGTTGAGATCGAAGAAATCAGCGCGGCAGAGGTTAAGGCGCGGTACGACTACCTCAATCTCGATGGCATAAAAGGGGCCGTCTGGCTTCCCCGCGATGGTCAGGGGGATCCGGGAAATATCGCGTTGGCCATGGCGAAGGGCGCACGCCAGCGGGGTGCGCAAATCTTTGAACGTGTGGCGGTGACGGATATCCGCCACGCCGGGCGACGGGTGACGGGCGTTGATTGGCAGCGGGAAGAGGGTGAAGCTGGGCATATCGAGGCCGATATGGTGGTGAACTGTGCTGGAATGTGGGCTCATCAGGTTGGCCGACTGGCCGGCGCCAATGTGCCCCTTCATGCATGCGAACATTTTTATATCGTCACTGAGAGCATAAAAGACCTCCCGCAGCTCCCCGTTCTTCGTGTGCCTGACGAATGTGCCTATTACAAGGAAGACGCAGGGAAAATCCTGCTTGGCGCGTTTGAGCCGGTTGCGAAGCCTTGGGGCATGAAAGGCATTCCGGAAAATTTCGAATTTGATCAGCTGCCGGATGACTTCGATCATTTTGAACCGATCCTGAGCGATGCCGTCAATAGAATGCCGATCCTGGCGGAGGCGGGCATTCATACCTTCTTCAATGGACCAGAGAGCTTTACGCCCGACGATGCCTATCACCTTGGCCTCGCGCCGGAGCTGGATAATTTCTGGGTTGCGGCCGGGTTTAACTCCATCGGCATTCAGTCCGCAGGCGGCGCAGGCATGGCGCTCGCCCAATGGATGGAGGATGGTATGAAGCCGTTTGATCTGGGGGATGTGGATATTGCCCGGATGCAGCCATTTCAGGGGAATCGCCATTATCTGTTTGAGCGGTCAAAGGAAACGCTCGGCCTTCTATATGCGGATCATTTCCCGTTCCGTCAAAAAGCAACGGCACGCGGTATTCGCCGCTCCCCCTTCCATCACGACATGCTTGAGCGCGGCGCGGTGATGGGGGAAGTCGCTGGGTGGGAGAGACCGAACTGGTTCGCCAATCCAGAGCAGGAGCGCAGCTATCAGTATAGCTGGAAACGCCAAAACTGGTTTGAAAATGCGGCGGCGGAACATAAGGCCATCCGAGAGAATGTCGGGATGTACGACATGACTTCTTTTGGCAAGATCCGTGTTGAGGGGCCGGATGCGGAAAAATTCATGAACTATGTGGGCGGTGGGGATTACGCTGTTCCTAATGGCAAGATCGTCTACACACAGTTTTTGAATGAAAGAGGGGGGATTGAAGCAGACGTCACAGTAACCCGACTCACGGAAACCGCCTATTTAGTGGTGACGCCGGCTGCAACCCGGCTTGCGGATCAACGCTGGCTGGAGCGTCATCGTGGTGACTTCAGGGTCGAGATCACTGATGTAACGGCGGGAGAAGCAATTCTGGCGGTGATGGGTCCGAATTCCCGCAGGTTACTTGAGCTGGTCAGCCCGAATGATTTTTCCAATGATCATAATCCTTTTGGAACAGCCCAGAATATAGAGATCGGAATGGGCCTCGCGCGTGTGCATCGTGTCACCTATGTCGGGGAACTTGGCTGGGAAGTCTACATTTCAACGGATATGGCGAGCCATGTATTCGAGACATTGATTGACGCCGGAGAAGAAATCGACCTGAAGCTCTGCGGAATGCATATGATGGATAGCTGCCGTATGGAAAAGGCGTTCCGTCACTTCGGACATGACATCACATCGGAAGATCATGTTATCGACGCCGGGCTTGGCTTTGCTGTGAAGGCGACCAAACCTGATTTTATTGGCCGCGATGCAGTGCTTGCGCGCAAAGAAAGCGGCCCGCATAGCCGCCTAGTCCAGTTTCTTCTGAACGATCCTGAACCGCTCCTGTTCCATCACGAACCAATTATTCGCGACGGAGAAGTGGTTGGGTACCTTAGCTCAGGGAACTATGGACATACGCTTGGCGGTGCTGTCGGACTTGGGTATGTTCCGAGCAAAGGCGAAAAACCTGCCGATGTTCTCGCCTCGGACTATGAGATTGAGGTAGCTGGTCACCGTATAAAAGCGACGGCATCTTTGAAGCCAATGTATGATCCGACCTCAAAACGGGTGAAGGATATGTAGGCTGTGTTATTCTCTATGATGTTTGGACCGATAAAAGTATATCCGAGGTCTTTTGATATTATGGGGAAATGACTTGTCTTTCGATCTGAAAACTCTGGAGCTGTTCGTTCGTGTCGCTATGCTTGGCGCGATTGGCCGCGCGGGTGCAGAGTTTAAGTTATCTCCGACGAACGCGACGCAAAGAATACAGGCTCTAGAGACGGGCCTTGGTGTAAAATTGCTCAACCGAACGACGCGGGCTATTTCGCTGACTCCGGACGGGGAAATATTCCTGGAGCACGCCAAGCGCATACTCGACGATGTAGAAGAAGCAAAAACAGCATTGTCGGATACGTCGACATCAATATCGGGATTGCTTCGGGTGACCGCTTCCGCGTCTTTTGGGCGGTCACATATCGTGCCGTTCGTCCCGGAATTTATGCAGCTTTATCCTGACGTGACGCTGGAGCTGAACCTATCGGATACCATCGTGGATATTGTTGAAATGGCTTATGATCTCGCGTTTCGCATAGGGGATCTTGCGCCTTCTACCCTGCTTGCCCAAAAGATTGATGATAATCCGAGAATGCTGGTGGCGTCCCCGGACTATCTGGCCCGTGCGGGAGCACCGCAAACGCCGGAAGATTTAGCGGACCACGCCTGTTTGCTGCTCGGGGCAACACGGACATGGGAACTTATCGGCCCCGATGGTGCGGTACATAAAATCCCCGTGAAGGCGCCCGTGACAGTCAACCTAGGCGACGCTGTCGGTGCCTGGGCCTTGGCCGGTATGGGCATTGCGCAGACTTCTTTATGGCATGCGGGGCCAGATTTGCGTGCAGGCCGTCTCGTGCATGTACTGGCCGGGTTTCGGGTTTGGCCCGAAATGAAAATCTGGGCTGTTCGCCCTCCCGGACGTCTGATGCCTGCGCGCGTTAAGGCATTCCTTGAGTTTATGCAGGAAAGAATTCTCGCCACGAATGAGCATATGTATGGCGGACTGATTGATTAAATTCCGCGAAATTATGTCGTCAGCATTTTGCATTAATTAAAGTTATGTCTTCCAACTGTTTTGGCCTTGCATTACTTTGCTCGCTCCTCACATCGAGAAAGAATAAAGGGATATGTGGATGAGCGGTGCGTTGCCTCTAACTGGAATTCGGGTCATTGAAATGAGCCATATGGTGATGGGCCCGACCTGCGGCATGATCCTCGCCCAGCTTGGTGCGGAAGTAATCAAGGTGGAACCTCCCAAAGGCGATAAGACCCGAAGCCTGAAAGGTATGGGGACAGCATTTTTCCCGCTTTTCAACCGGGGAAAGCGTAGCATGGTATTGGACCTGTCTCTGGAGAAGGATCAGCAAACCTTGCATGCGCTTCTCGATACGGCCGATGTTTTTCTTGAAAACTTCAAGGATGGCCATCTTGAACACCAAGGGCTGGGGCATGAAGAAATGCTCAAAAGACATCCATCCTTGATTGTCGCCGGCCATAAAGGTTTTCTATCCGGTCCCTATCAACATCGCCCTGCGCTAGACGAAGTGGTGCAGATGATGTCTGGCCTTGCCATGATGACAGGCACTAAAGAGAAACCACTTCGCGTTGGCTCTTCCGTTAATGACATCATGGGCGGGATGTTTGGCGTTATTGGTATTCTGGCCGCCTTGCGTGAACGGGACAAAACCGCACGCGGCAAGAATATTCGTATCGGGCTTTTTGAGAACAGCCTATTTTCCGTCGCGCAACATATGGTGCAGTATGAAATGACGGGCGTTCCCTCTGTGCCGATGCCTGAGCGAACGCATGCTTGGCCGGTTTATGATATTTTTGAGACGAATGATGGGCAGAAAATCTTTATTGCCGTTGTCACCGATGGTCATTGGAACGCTTTTTGCGAGACCTATGACTTGGATGAATTTCTGAAGGATGAGCATCTCAAGACGGCGACGGACAGGATTGAAGCGCGGTCCTGGACGATCCCGAAGGTAGCAGAAAAGGTCAAACATTATTCCATGGAGGCGTTGAGTATGAAACTTGATAGTCTCAGTATTCCGTTTGCACCAATTAACAGCCCGGAAGATTTGTTCGACGATCCGCATGTTCTGCGCGAAGGAGGTCTCGTGCATTTTGAAGATAGCGATGGGCAGATTTATCGCGCCCCGACAATGCCGCTGGAGTTGGATGGTGAATCGCTCGGGGAGGGGCTGCATGTACCGGCGTTGGGAGCGGATACTGATGACATCCTGAAAGAACTTGGTGTGACCCGAAAGTAAAATCAGGTTGTATTTTTGGTTACTAATTGCGTAATAATAATCTTAGAAATAAAACAATAACCCTGAGGGAGGGAGTTATGAGAAAACTATTCACAATGGCCGTTGGCCTTTCAGCCGTGCTTGGCACATTTGGTGCGACGGGCGTGGCTTCAGCCGCAACCGAAATGCGGTGCAGCCATCAGTTGCCGCCGGCGCATCATATTGCAAAAGTTATTGATCAGTGGGCAGCGGAAATCGAAACCCTGTCGGACGGTGAAATTGATGTACAGGTTTTCGGGGCAAACAGCCTGACCGGCGCAAAGGAAAATGCGACGGCAGTCGCCAAAGGCGATATTGACTGCGCCTTTTCGATTAATCCACAGTGGGGCAAGACATTACCACTGATGAATGTGACGCTTGGACCGTTCGCGGTCAGCAGCCTGGAAGCACTTCAAAAATGGGACGGCTCTGAAGCAGCGGGTTTTCTGGAAGAAAAATTGATGACCAAGGGCGTGAAGAATGTCGTCTGGCTATTCACCACACGCAGCACCGCCATCACCTCCAGCGGGAAGCCGTTAATCAAGCCAGCGGATTTTGAAGGTGTCAAGATCCGTGGGCTGGGACCTGTTCCCGATGCCGGGTTTGTCGCGATGGGTGCGGCTCCCTCTGCAATGTCGGGAAGCAAGGTCTATCAGGCGCTGTCGACCGGCGTGATTGATGCGGGCCTGACAGATGTTTCTGCGGCCGTCTCTCGTAAATATTATGAGGTGCAGGATCACGTGACTGTTCTGCCGCTTTTCAGCATTTACTTCCACGGCTATGTGAATCCGGCCTGGTACGATGGCCTTTCCGACAAGGGAAAGATGGCTGTTGATGAAGCTGGCAAAAAGGCCGCTGTTTGGGCGATTGAAGCCTCGGAAGCATCCGCAGCTGATGCACCGGAGCAGTTGGCGGCAAAGGGAATGAAGGTTCATATTGCGACGGATGAGGATATCAAGGCTTTGAACGCAGTAATGGCTCCGGCATTTTATAAGGCATTTAGCGATGCTTCAGGCGAGGATGGCAAGAAGCTTCTTGATTTGTTGAACTAGTCTGAGTTTGCCAATTCCATTATGGATATAAATGATAAATCGGCGGAAGAAGGAGCCTTCTCCTCTTCCGTTTTTATCCGTGTAATTGAGTATTTTTCTTTTGCCGCCGCAGTCATCAGTGCGGCCTTGGTCGTGTTTACACTTTTCATGACCGGTTACAGCGTTTTTCAACGATATATTCTTGGAACGCCGCTTACCTGGACGGATGAAATGTCCGGTTTTCTCGTGGTCGCTATCGTTATGCTCGGTGCGGCAGAAACTCTTCGGCGCGGGGAGCATATAAGCGTTGATCTTCTTTCTTCAAAAGTGACGGGTAGATCAGAAAAGCTGCTCGGTATCTGGAGCTATCTGGCGACCGCATTTCTCGCGGCTGTAATCTTCATTAGTGCATGGGAGGCAGTGCAGTTCTCCTACGCTATTGGTGTGTATTCCAGCGGCTATCTTGAGGCGCCGCTCTGGATACCCCAATCCTTTTTACTTGTTGGCGCGGGCCTCCTGTTTCTGATTTCCATCGCACGTGCCTTGGAAGAAATGTTGAAGCGGAGGGGGAATTAGTGGCCACGTTCCTTGTCCTGTTATTGCTGGTTCTTTTGCTCCTGACCGGCATCCCGATTTTTGTCGGCTTGGGTGTTGCATCCGTCATTATTATGCTGCTGACGGAAGGAAGTATTTCCAGTGTCGCGGATACTGTTTTTGCGAAGCTTGATAATGGCCTTCTGACGGCAATTCCCATGTTCGCCTTTATGGCGCATGTGATGATCAAGTCGAGGGTGGTGGACGATCTCTATGATGCGGCGAATGCCATGGTCGGGCATTTTAAAGGAGGGCTGGGGGTTGCCACAGTTCTCTCCTGCACGATTTTTGCGGCGATCTCGGGGTCTTCTGTGGCGACGGCGCTGACAATTGGATCCAGCGCCATTCCCCAGATGCAGCGTTTTGGATACCGCGCCCGGGATGCCTATGGTGTTATTGTCGCGGGGGGCACGCTTGGCATCCTGATCCCACCGTCCGGGCCTTTGATCCTTTACGCCATTGTCTCTGAGACGTCGATTGGCGCTCTTTTTATGGCCGGATTTATTCCGGGAATTTTGATGGCGCTGATTTTCGCCTGTTTTTGTATTTCGCAGGCCTATATCCGGGGAGATGCCAGAGGCAGCGATTGGGTTGGTTGGCGCGCGGGTCTTAAGGCGATCCGCAAATCGTTCTGGTCGCTTTCGATGCCACCGTTGGTTCTTGGCGGAATATATCTTGGCATTTTCACAGCCTCGGAAGCGGCGTCCATTGGGTGCATTTATGCTCTTCTTGTTGGTGCGCTGGTGTATCGAAATTTCGGACTAAAAGAACTTGCGGAAACGGCGTTTGAAACGGTCCGGACGACAACAATGCTGTTCATGATCCTGGGGGCTGCGGCATTATTCAGCCGGGCAGTCACGATTATTCGCCTCCCCATTGAGTTGATGGAAGGTGTGGTTACGCTCGGCCTCTCGCCGCTAGGCTTTATTCTCGTCGTCATGTTCGTCATTCTCATTTTGGGTATGTTTTTGGAGACGATCTCCATTATCCTGATCACAACGCCGATAGTCTTGCCGATCCTGATGCAGCTTGATGTTAACCTGATCTGGTACGGCATTCTTCTCATGATCAATTTGGAACTCGCGCTGATTACGCCACCAGTTGGTATGAACCTGTTTGTAATCAAGGGAATAGCCAATGCGCCGCTGGTTGAGGTGATTCTCGGCGCCATCCCTTATGTGCTCCTGCTCCTTGGGGGGCTTGCATTGGTAATTATATTCCCCGATCTTGCTCTCTGGCTTCCTGACCTTGCAGGCTTCGGCCGATAAAACCATATCTATTCGAGGAGGGACTGGCCCTGATATGCCGTTTGAGGCAAATCAATACGCCGCGCTTGCAATGTGATACTATGGCGACTTGCCGGTTCTATTACGTCAAGTGTAAAGGTGAAATTATAAGGTGAATGACAATCCATATGATTTGCTCGGCGTGAAGCCGACTGCTTCGGATAAGGAGATCAAGTCAGCTTATCGCAAGCTGGCGAAAAAATTGCATCCGGATTTGAACCCGGGAGATGTGTCCGCCGAAGAAAAGTTCAAGGCGATATCCAGTGCATATGCAATTCTGGGCGACAAGGACCAACGCGCTCGCTTTGATAAAGGCGAGATTGATGAGACTGGCAAGGAAAAACCGGACCCGCAATATTACCGCTCTTATGCCGATGCCGGGCCTGAGAATCATTACTATACCTCAGAGGGTTTCGGCGACTTCGGCGATGAGAGTGATTTATTCTCGGAGCTTTTCCGTCGATCGCGCGCTGGTGGTGGATCGGACGGCCGTCGAGCCCATGGGCCGATCCGCGGACAGGATGTTCAATATCAACTGAAGATCAGCTTTATGGATGCTGTGCTTGGCGCGAAAAAGCGGATAACGATGCCAGAAGGTTCTACATTGGATGTGTCAGTGCCTGCAGGAATACGCGACGGTCAGAGTATTCGTCTCAAGGGTAAAGGAACGCCGGGATTTAACGGAGGGCCCAACGGCGATGCTTATGTGAAGATTGAGGTTTCTTCCCATCGCCACTTCCGTCGGGAGGGGAAAGATATCCTGCTTGACCTTCCGATATCTCTAGATGAGGCTGTCCTTGGCGCAAAAATCGCTGTTCCGACAATTCATGGAAAGGTGAATATGACTGTTCCCTCCGGTGCGAGCAGTGGCCAGACATTGCGTCTTAAGGGAAAAGGAATTGCCGCCGGAAAAAATGCGGCCGCGGGAGACCAGCGGGTTCGTTTGAAGGTTATTTTGCCAAAGAAGATCGACCCAGAGCTAAAGGAGTTTATGGAGCAATGGCAGAAAGATAACGCTTACTCCGTGCGGGATGAACTGGAAGGAGCAGCGAAATGATCAGTGAACAGGACGTTGTTGAGCAACTGCAAGGTGTCAGCCCGACAAGACTGCGGGTTTGGATAAAGCGCGGCTGGGTTAGCCCGACTAAAACCGGCACGGTATATTATTTCCGTGAAATTGATGTTGCCCGCCTGGACCTTATTCGCCAGCTTCAGATGGATATGGCAATCAATAACGAGGCGGTCCCTGTTGTTCTGTCGCTTATCGATCAAATCCACGGGTTGCGATATGAGCTGAAAACTCTGGCCCGCGCAGTAGAGGCCCAGCATGAGGATGTTCAAAGTGCGATCCTTGATGTCTGCACTTCCATGCGGCCCGAGAAGGATGATAGTTGATGCGGGCGCTCCAAATTTGTAGAGACGGGAATTGGCGATGAAGCAGGTACCAGGCTGGACGTGGATAGCTATTGCGGGAATTTTTATTTTCTCGGTCCTGATGATGAGCCAGGTTGCGCGTGCGCCGGTCGATCCCGCGATATCCTTCAGCGAATTTAAGAAGATGGTATCCGACGGAGACGTTGCCGAGGTTACCTTGACAGGAGAGAATGCAGCGGTTGTCTTAAAGTCTCCTATAACATTGGGTGGTCAAAAAGTCGCCACAAAGGATTTGCAAACGGTCCTCCCGAGTAATGGCGATCCGGATCTGTTGCGCCTGTTCGAAGAGCAGGGAGTCATCGTCTGGAATCATCCTGTTGAGACCGGAAGTAATTGGTTTCTCTCTTTGTTGCCCTGGATTATATTCATTGGAATATATTTATACATCATGCGCCGTATGCAGGGTAATATGATGGATCGGTTTGGAGGACGGAGCAGTAGTGACTTTTTGACGGGGTCGGCCGCTAAAGAAGAAAAATCTGGCCGGCGTGTGACATTTGATGATGTGGCAGGGCAGGAACAAGCCAAAAAAGAAGTCGCCGAACTGGTCGAATTTCTAAAACACCCTGAAGGCTTCAAAAAGCTGGGAGCAGAACCACCGCGTGGAGTGTTGTTGGTTGGTCCTCCCGGAACAGGTAAAACATTGCTGGCGAAAGCACTTGCAGGAGAGGCAGGTGTCAATTTCTTTAACATTTCGGCGTCGGAATTTATCGAAATGTTCGTCGGGGTCGGCGCATCGCGCGTTCGGAAAATGTTTGACGAAGCCAAAAAACGAGCGCCCAGCATAATCTTTATCGACGAGCTGGATGCTGTCGGGCGGGTGCGTGGCACAGGACTTGGTGGTGGAAATGATGAACGGGAACAGACGCTCAACCAGATCCTTTCGGAAATGGATGGGTTTTCGGGTCGGGAAACCGTGATCGTTCTTGCGGCCACGAACCGCCCCGATGTCCTGGATCCGGCTTTGCTCCGTCCGGGTCGGTTTGACCGGCATGTGACGCTGGAGCTCCCCGACAAGAAAGCGCGAAAAGCCATCCTGCAGGTTCATACGCGCAAAGTACCGCTCGCAAAGGATGTGGACCTTGATCTTGTATCGGCGGGATGCCCGGGATTCTCCGGAGCTGATCTCAAAAATCTTGTGAACGAAGCGGCGATCGCGGCGGCGCGTGAAGGGGTTGAAGAAGTCAACATGCATCACTTTGATGAAATGCGTGACAGAATCATGATGGGTACCGTTCGTACGCTCGCAATTCAGCCGGAGGAGCATCACCGTCTGGCGGTTCATGAGGCAGGTCACACCGCTGTCGCATATTTTTTGCCCCATGCTGACCCGCTCTATAAGGTGACAATTATTCCTCGTGGACGTGCATTGGGTGGTACGCATCTCCTGCCAACGGAAGAGCGCCATACTCTGGATGAAGACTATTTACGGGATCGCCTTGCAGTGTCTCTCGCGGGACGTGGGGCGGAGGATTTTTTCATCGGGAATGTCAGCTCCGGTGCGGATGATGATATCAAGAACGCCACCAAACTTGCCCGTGCGATGGTGTCGCAATGGGGTATGTCCGATGACGTGGGTCCCATTGATTTACGTCAGAGTGAGGAGCATCCGTTTTTGGGACGGGAAATTGCACAACCGCGCCGATTCAGTGAGGAGATGTCGAGCCGTGTAGATGATGCTGTCCTCAAATTAATCCGCGAAGCGGAGGCACGAGGTCTCGATATTCTCAAAACGCATAGACCTCAAATCGAACTGTTGATTGAAAAACTTGAAAAAGAAGAAACAGTCAACTGGCCGGAAATCGACGCGACCCTCGGCCCAAAAGCTGCAAAGCAGGAAACAGCGTAGCCTGTCACTCAATGACCGGTTGATCAGGATCAATGACGGGCATGGGGTTTCTTATAATAATTCCAAACTAACGGTACCAAAATCAGTTAGGGGAATGCGAGAAAACCATGAGCAACTATCCCGTAAATATGAGCATCAAACCTGAGATTAAGGCTTTCTTTGATCAGGATACATTTACCTTCAGCTATGTTGTAAAAGACCCGGGGAGCAAGATATGCGCGATAATTGATCCGGTTATGGATATTGATTATGCCGCTGGGAGAATTTCATACGGCGGCGCAGATCGTATATTGGACTATGTCACGGAAAACGGTTTGACGGTTGATTGGATTATAGAAACTCATGTTCATGCCGATCATATGACGGCCGCGCACTATATCAAGGACAAGATTGGTGGGAAAATTGGAATTGGCGAGAAAGTCCGGATCGTTCAGGAGACATTCGGTAAAATTTATAATGAAGACAACCGTTTCAAACGGGATGGCTCGCAATTTGATCGGCTGTTCAAGGACGGTGATACGTATGAGATCGGTTCAATGCCGGCATTTGTTATTCACACCCCGGGGCACACTCCGGCTTGTATGGTCCATGTGATCGGGAATGCCACCTTTGTCGGAGATACCCTGTTCATGCCTGATGGCGGTTCTGCAAGAGTTGACTTTCCGGGTGGTGATGCGGCTACACTCTATGACTCCATACAGAAAGTTCTTTCTTTACCCGATGAGATGCGCCTTTTCATGTGCCATGACTATGGGCCGGATGGCCGGGACTACGAGTGGGAAACGACCGTCGGAGATGAAAAGCGGGACAATATTCATTTCGGTGAAGGAAAGACAAAAGAAGATTTTGTCAAACTCCGAAGTGAGCGGGACCCAACACTTGGGATGCCTCGTCTGATCCTGCCATCACTACAGGTCAATATGCGTGCAGGTGAAGTGCCAACGGATCGTGATGGGAACCAGATGTTGAAAATTCCGGTCAACGTGCTTTGACATAGGCTGACGTATGCGGTGACACCCAAGAGAAGGATATGAAGATGGACGTTAAGAGAATTAGCGAAACACTGTCCGTAAGCCCACAGATTCTACCTGATAATATTTCGGAACTCGCAAAACTGGGCTTTAAGGCGATTATATGTAACCGTCCGGATGGGGAAGGGGCGGATCAGCCGACCTTCGCCGAAATTCAGGAAGCTGCGCATAAAGCCGGTATGGAGGCGGCCTATATCCCGATCATCGCAGGTAAGGTACAGGACAGTGATACGACGACTTTTGGCGATACCTTGGCTTCACTTCCACATCCCGTGCTGGCTTATTGCCGGACGGGTACCCGTTCTGCGACTCTCTGGTCATTGAATGAAGGGGCGAAGGGCCGCCCGCTTCCAGAAATTCTGCAGACGACAAAAACTGCTGGCTATGACATGTCCGGTGTGGTCCGACGTATTGCAAATGGCGGCCGAACGCCCACGGATGTTGCCGATGCGACCCATGATATTGTGATTATCGGCGGCGGGGCCGCCGGAATTTCCGTCGCGGCAAGCCTGCTGCACCGTAAAAAAGGTCTTGATATCGCGATTATTGATCCCGCCGATGTGCATTACTACCAACCCGGATGGACAATGGTTGGTGGCGGCATATTCGATGCGGAGGATACGGTCCGGACGATGGGGTCTCTCATTCCGGAGGGAGTTCATTGGATCAAGGCAGCGGTATCGGCGTTTGAGCCGGAAAAGAACGCTGTTATTCTGGATGGTTGCCGCGTCGTTAAATATAACCGGCTTGTCGTTGCCCCAGGCTTAAAGCTCAATTGGAACGGCATTGAAGGGTTGGTTGAAACGCTTGGCCGGAATGGGGTTACTTCTAACTACCGGTATGACCTCGCACCCTATACTTGGGAGTTGGTGAACAGCTTGAAGGAAGGACGGGCGCTTTTCACCCAGCCTCCTATGCCGATTAAATGTGCAGGCGCCCCCCAGAAATCGCTCTATCTGTCCGCCGATCATTGGTATCGTAACGGCGTCATTAACGACATTGACATTGAATTCTATAATGCAGGCGGCGTTCTGTTCGGCGTGAAGGAATATGTTCCGGCACTTATGGAATATGTCAAAAAATACAATGCGGATCTGAAGTTCTCGCATAATCTTGTGCGTATTGATGGGCCAAAGAAGACGGCATGGTTCAATAAGACAGATGCGGACGGCAATAGCGAAGTTATTGAAACACGCTTTGATATGATCCATGTGGTACCCCCTCAATGTGCGCCGGATTTCATTCAGGTCAGTCCGCTTGCCGATGCGGCGGGATGGGTGGATGTTGATCAAACGACGCTCCGGCATAAGACCTATGAGAATATTTGGTCGCTCGGTGATGTCATGAATGCGCCAAATGCAAAAACGGCCGCTGCGGCTCGTAAGCAGGCGCCGGTCGTCGCGAATAATTTACTAAGTGATATGGGCGTTACTTCTGGCGTTGCACATTATGATGGGTATGGTTCCTGCCCTCTTACCGTAGAGCGGGGGAAAATTGTACTGGCGGAGTTTGGTTATGGAGGGAAGTTGCTTCCCAGCTTTCCGAGCTGGTTGATAAACGGGCAAAAGCCGAGCCGGCTTGCTTGGCTAATGAAGGAAAAAATTCTGCCGCCTATTTATTGGCAAGCCATGCTTCGGGGACGTGAATGGCTCGCTCAGCCGGAGATTACGGATTAACTTCCTAGAAATTGGCGAAAAGGGCGAGGGCAACGACGGCAAGCATTGCCAGCGCCATGAGAAGATTGATCCGAAATTGAATATGTGGAGCAAGCTCAAGCCGTTTGACCATGATACCTGCGGCGAGCCACAAGAAGTGGACTGGTACCCAAATTGCGTTCAGAAGTGCGAATTTGAGTAATGTCTCCCAGACAAGCGTATCGGCGAAGAAGGGAAACCCGGTAAAAAGTGTTGTGTTGACGGCGTAGGCTTTGGGGTTGATCATTTGCAGGGTGATGCCTGCAAAAATGCCGGGCTGTCTGGCGGATTCGATAAAAGCGATTTTCGCGCCTGCCGTGGCAATTCTGAACGCGAGATAAAGAAGATATGCTAGGGATAACACCAGCAGCATATTGCGTACTATCGGCACCGCGAAGACAATTGCTGCTAACCCCGAAACAACAGCAAGTGCCACAAGATTATTACCGATAAAAAGCCCGATCACATAGCGAGTTCCGGCTGCGCGGCCAAAAGCAGAGCCAACCCCGGCCGTTGAAAGAACGCCGGGCCCGGGAGTAATCACCAAGAAAAAAACCGCCAGGAAAAATGCAATCATCCTTATTACCCCGCAACGTCGGCGGGATCAGCCTGACGTGTTATCTGTTCTTTTTTCTTACCAGCGGACAACATATACAGCGAGCGCTGTCGTCGCACCATAAATTACCATGGCGGCCCCAATCAGCGCGAAAATCGTCCATTCCGGAGTATTGTTTGTGGCCAGAATCCAGCCTCCCAGTGCAACGATAACAAGGCGAAGGGTGCCAGCGATAACAGGCCCGAGTACTTTGCCTGCGCCTTGCGAGGAAAAATAGAGGCATAAAGCGAGCCCGAAGAGGCCATAGAAAGGGCCAACCCATGCAAAGTAGAGCCCTGCGGACCTCATCACAGGGAGGTCATCCGTAAACATCCCCGTCCAGACATTAGGAAAGAGGGCAACGAACAGCCCGATGGCTCCGATGAGTATTCCTGCACTGATGGCACCGGTCCAGGCCACCTGACGAGCGCGGGCGATATTTCCTGCGCCAATGGCCATGCCGACCATCGGGACACAGGCGACGCCAATGGCAAACGCGATGGGTACCAGCAGGAATTCCAGTCGTGCACCGATCCCGTATCCTGCGAGAACCTCGACCCCGAACTCCGAGGTTAGCCGCGTCAGAATAAGGACCGTGAAGACGGTTTGTAATGGCGATATACAAGAAACCGCGCCAACTTTGAGAATATCTCGAAACATCTCCGCTTTTAGCTGGACGCCTCTCAAGGTCAGCTTAACGCGGCCCTTTCCAGAGACCAGATACCAAAGAAGAAATATTGCCGAAGTACTAAAGGCAACGACTAAGCCAAGACCAATGCCCGCCATCCCGAGCGCTGGAAACGGCCCCCAGCCAAGGCTGAATGCCCCAGCTAGCAAAAACTGTGATAAGGCAACCGCAAGCAGGGTAATCGATGGGACTTTCATGTCGCCACCGCCCCGAATGACAGATGCAAAAGTATTGGTCAGCCAAAGACCGACTGTGCCGAGAAAGACGATATTGGAATAGGCCAAAGCCTCTGTGATTACTGTACCAAAACCACCGAGTAGCCGATAAATATACTCACCAAATATCAGAAAAAAGATGCCGAATACAATTCCTGCCATAGCGCCAATAACAACTGCATGGAAAGCAAGTTGTTCTGCGCGGTGAGTGTCATTTGCCCCGAGGGCCCTACTGATAGCGGATGATACGCCGCCGCCCATCGCTCCGCCCGACAACATTTGTTGCAGCATGACCATTGGAAACACAAGGGCAAGCCCGGCCAGCGCTGAAATACCAAGTTGCCCCGCATAGGCAGTTTCAGCAATGGCGACGATGGCCGCGGCGGACATCGCAAGCACATTTGGGATGCTGAGGCGCGCCAGTGTGCCAAGGATTGGAGCTGTCAGAAGGGGATTGACGTTCGCTGCAACTGCAGGAGAGTGGCTTTCAGCCGTCATTGGAGTTTCTTTCTATAATGACTGTATATACAGATATGTAACCAAAAAAATTCACTCCCTAAGGTCTTCTATCATCTGGTCAATTTTTGAAGATAGCAAACGGCCGTCTTCGGGTCCCAGAACATTTGCAATCCTCTCCTGCGCGGCTTGCCATCCTGGACGAGCGGCCTTGTATTTCTCAAGTCCAGTTTTTGTCAGGCTAAGCTTGCGGCTGCGACGGTCCTTGTCATCCTGGGTCAGGGACACAAAGCCTTGTCTTTCAAGGGGACGCAGGTTCCGGGTCAAGGTGGTTGGGTCCATTACCAGTTTTTCGGCAAGGCTGCCGACACTGATGCCATCGAAATATTTTAAGTGACCAAGCAATCCATATTGTGTGATTGTCAATCCGTAAGGCTCTAGCAATTGATCATAGATCTGCGTAATTCGGCGCGCGGCCTTACGAAAGCGCGACGCGCTACAGGTGGACTTGAACTCTCGATTTGCGTTTGCGGTCATACAGACTATATATCTGCATATGCAGGTAATTTCAATCGAAATTACTTTATCGCTTTGAAGCGCTGTTCTTAGCGGCCGATTATGTTGCGGGGGACAGCTTTCGGGCGGATTTGAAAGAGACGAGTCGTTGAGAGTTTTCATCCCACAGTGCGAGCCGTAAACAGGCAAAGCTTTCCCACAGACTGATTCGGTTCAGGGATTTGAGCGCCGGCAGTTCTGCAAGGCATGCCCCGAGGCGATAATTTGGGATACGGCAGGAAAGATGATGAATATGGTGAATACCAATATTTCCGGATAACCAACGGAGCGGCTGAGGAAGGTCATAATAGCTGCTTGCCATCACCGACGCTTCATGAATGTTCCAGTCTTTTTTGTTACGCCAATATGTATCTTCAAATTGATGCTGTACGTAAAAAAGCCAGACACCTGCCGTGGAAGATAACAGAATGACTGGAATCTGCACCATCAAGATGTCCATGAAGCCAAAACTAAACCCTAAGGCCAGGGTGATCGCAACAATCCCAAGATTGGTGCCCATAACCCCGATCAGCAGTGCTGGCCGTTGACGTATAAGATCAAGAGGCAATCTGTATTTAACTACAAATAGATACAAAGGGCCAATGCCAAACATCACGGCTGGCGTCCTGTAAATGCGATAAAGAAAACGCTGCCAACGGCTTAACGCCTGGTACTCGGCAACAGTGATCACATTGATATCGCCAATGCCGCGCTTTTCAAGATGTCCGCAGGTTGCATGATGGGTGTTATGAGAACGACGCCAATATTCATGCGGTGTAAGAGTGACAACGCCAATTAGCCGCCCCACCAGATCATTGAGGCGCGGTGACCGGAAAAAGGAATGATGTCCGCAATCATGTTGGATGATGAATAGACGAACCGTAAATGCTGCCGCCGGGATGGAGAGCAATAGCGCCAACCAGTACACATCGTCTACAACGATGATCATGCTTGCCCATAGGATCACCAGTGGAACAATCGTGGTCAACAGCTGCAGAACACTGCGCTTCGCATCCGGAGCGGCAAATCTCCGGGCAACTTCCGCCCATTTTTTGTCAAATGTTCTCGGAGAAGCGCTCGGCGCTTGTAATTCGCCGGATAACGGTGCGGCCTTTAGCGGCCCTGATAAACTGGAAATAGTCGTTCTACCCTGATAAAAAAGTCGACCAGACAATACCCGTCAATGCCTCAAAATACAAGTTGAAACGTGTTTCGCCACAACACTTCTGCGTTATATGGGCTCAGCAGCTTGCAGCGGCATGCCGAAAAGTTCTCGTAGATCTCGGAAAATTCGGACGATCCGTTCGACAAATGGTCGTTGGGACCTTATCGTTGAATTCGGCGCAGAACCCGTGACCTGTAAAAAAATGGTGGAACTCTATGACTCAACTGTCCGTGCTGGATCTGGCCCCGATCATCGAGGGGAGCAATGCTGCGCAATCATTCAAGAATTCTGTGGAAATAGCGCAACTTGCAGAGAAATTGGGATACAAGCGCTATTGGCTAGCAGAGCATCATAACATCCCCGGCATTGCGAGTGCGGCAACTGCTGTTCTGCTGTCCCATGTCGGCGCCCACACCAAAACAATCCGCATCGGTTCGGGTGGCGTCATGCTGCCAAATCATGCGCCGCTGATCATAGCGGAACAGTTTGGAACGCTCGCCTCCCTTTATCCGGACAGGATCGACCTTGGTCTGGGCCGGGCGCCGGGAACGGACGGTTTGACAGCGCAGGCGCTTCGCCGCGCAATGAACGCAAATGTGGACAGCTTCCCCCGGGATGTGCTTGAGCTGCAGCAGTATTTCGCGGATCTGGAGCCGGGCCAGAAAATTCAGGCGGTACCGGGTGCGGGACTTCACGTGCCGCTCTGGATACTCGGCTCCAGCCTTTATGGCGCAGAGCTGGCGGCACATTTCGGATTGCCCTACGCGTTTGCCTCACATTTCGCGCCGACAGATTTGCGTCAGGCGCTCCATATTTACCGGCAGAATTTCAAACCCTCCGTGCAGCTTGATAAACCCTATGTCATGGCGGCGATGAACCTGCAGGCTGCCGATACACGAGACCATGCAGAGCTTATCACGACTTCCCTGATGCAAGGAGTTCTGGGTCTTGCACGGGGAATGCCGATCCGGTTACCTCCGCCGGTAGAAGGATTCGCCGAAAGGCTCGGGCCACAGGAAATGGCAGCCATATCCCGATTCATGACCTATACAGCGCTTGGAGATGCAAATGACGTGTCAGAACGGCTGCAGGAATTCAAGGCGGAGACAAATGCGGATGAAATTATCCTGACGGCGCAGATTTTTGACCACCAGGCGCGCTTGCGGGCCTTTGAGATTGCGGCGAAGGCAATGGCAGCAATCGCCTGATTCAGGCGAAATTCAATTTATTCAGCTTTTGGCGGACTAAGTTCGGGTGTGTGAAATGCCGTTATATTGTGCAATATTGCTTAAATTTAAAGCATTGAAATTATTATTATAAATCTAATTTTTTGCACCGCAAAATAAAATCCATTTTGTTCGACAAATATACTTTTAAATACTGTATTTTCGGCTATCATGACATCCGGAAAAGCTGATTGCACGACACCCGCTGCAGTCCATTTGTAATAAAAGCGTCGCTAAACCCGTTCATTTACTAAAGATCTCGAAGCTATAAAATTCAAGGGAGTATAGAATGACCGTTAAATCTCAAAAACCCACACAGGCAGATGGAAAATCAACATCAGTCGTCAGTCGCCGGAATGTATTGAAAACGGCGACAGCTGTTGGTGCTTTTACTGTAGCTGGACCCGCGATTGTTAAAAACGCGTTCTCCTCTTCAGGGGAACTTAACATCTTGATGTGGTCGGATTACCTGCCGGAACCTTTCATTGCAGATTTTGCAAAAGAAACAGGCATCAAAATCAACTACACAGGTATTGGCTCGAATGAAGAGATCATCAACAAGATGAAGGCAAACAAGGGTCAGGGCTTTGACATTGTTTCGCCGACAAATAACCAGGGCTTGGAATGGGGGCCGCTCGAACTCTTACAGCCGTGGGATATGAGCCGTGTTCCTGTTGATAAAGTGAGCCCGACAATGGCGGCCATTGGAACAAAAGATTGGGATTTTGAAGGTAAGGGATCTCATTGGCTTCCACATATCTGGGGAACGGAAGGTATCGCCTGGCGGACCGATAAATGGGCGCCGGCTGGTGCTGCACCAAGCTACGGGGATGTCTGGGCTGAAGAGAACGCCGGCAAGACTATGGGACGCCCGCATTCCATGATGCTCTGTGCTGGCCTGTATATGGAAACAATCGGCGCACTTAACCCCGGCGATATGTGGAAAGCATATGAGTCTGAAGAGACGATGCGTCCGATCTGGGAAAAAGTGACAGACTGGTGCATCGCCCGCAAAAAGAATATCAAGCTTCTTTGGAATGATGCGGATACGCAGAAAAATGGACTGTTGAACGAGGGTGTCGTCGTTGGCCAGACTTGGGACGGTCCGCCAATGTCACTAAAAACTGCTGGTGATCCAATCATGTATCAGGCGCCGGTTGAAGGGGCGATGGCCTGGGTTGACGGCATGTCGTTGCCTATCGGGGCGAAGAATATGGATCAGGTTTATGAATTCATCAAATTCTCCTATGACGCCAAAAATGCCGGTAAGGCCATTGATTCTCATGGTTATAATTCGCCGGTTCTAGGGGCTGATCAATATGCGGGCGATGCCTATAAGAAGAACTTTGCGGATGCGTATCCAGGCGATTCACTCGATAACTTGAATCCTTGGCCACCTCAGGCACCTTGGTATGCTGCCGTACGTACTGAGTATGTGAACAAGTTCAAGAGCTCTTAAATCTTGATAAGATATGCCGGATCCGCTCTCGCGGGTCCGGCGCAATTCCCGTTTGTTTTCTTTGGGCCGAGGGGGTTTCGATGGAAAAGGGTGTCAATTGGGGAATGATCCATGACCAAAGGGGTTGATGTCGATCTGGAAAATGTCTGGATCAGGTTTGGTGATTTCGTTGCTGTACGTGAAGCGAATGTGAATATTAAGGGAGGAGAGTTCTTCTCGTTTCTTGGGCCGTCTGGGTGCGGTAAGACAACAATCCTGCGCTCCGTGTCGGGCTTTCTGGAGCCTAGCGAAGGCACAGTTCGAATTGGCGGCAGGGATATGACCGGGATCGGGCCGAACAAACGTCCGACGGCTCTTATTTTCCAAAATCTCGCCCTCTTTCCTTTAATGAAAATATGGGAAAATATTACCTTTTCTATGGAAGTGAAGGGTGCCAGTAAGGCGGAACGACGCAAGCGGGCCGACGAGCTCCTTGAAATGATTGCGTTGCCGGATCAGGGTGAAAAACTTCCATCCGAATTGTCCGGCGGGCAGAAGCAGCGCGTTGCAATTGCCCGTGCGCTCTGTGCGGAACCAGACGTTCTATTGCTTGATGAGCCGCTTTCTGCGCTGGACTTGAAACTTCGGCAGCATATGCGCACAGAACTTCGTGAAATTCAGCAGCGCGTTGGTATCACCTTCATTTATATCACGCATGATCAGGGCGAGGCATTGACGATGTCCGACAATGTTGCCGTCATGCGGGCCGGGGTCGTCGATCAGATCGGTTCGGGGCATACGGTTTACAATGATCCGGCAACACCTTTTGTGGCGTCATTCGTCGGGGAAAATAATGTTTTCCGGGGTAAGGTGAAATCCATCGATGGTGATATGGCCCTAATCAGCACCAATCGGACGGGAGAGTTGCTTGCCCGCATCGCAACGACTGCGCAGGGTACCTTGAAAGTTGGCGATCCCGCGATGTTGTTTGTTCGCCCCGAGGCGCTCAATATCGCGCCGGATATCACACCCGCGCCGAACCGTTTTGCGGCTATGGTCAAGCATGAGGAATTTGAGGGACAGATATATAATGTTTTCCTTGAAGGTTCCGAGGGCAAGGAAATCAAGATGTCTCTCGTGAATATCGGAACAGAACGGCAATCGGCGGAAGGTATGAACCTGACACTTGAGTATGTGCCTGAGCAGGCGGTCGTCTTGCCCGCCGGTGAGCTTGCCAGCGAATAGGATGGAACGATGAAAGTTGCACAGCTGTTCCGGGACTATTTTGCTAAAAACGGTATCGGGCTCGGTAGTTTCCTATTGGTCGCGGTGTTGTTCTGGGTTGTTATCCTGATTGTCCTGCCGCAGCTTTCCATGCTCGACTTTTCGTTCCGGCATCATCTTCCCCCTCCGGAGATGGGAGGGCCGAAAGACACCTATACGATTGAGCATTATAAATATCTGGTTCTCGGGGCACCGGGCGCGGATACGACTTATAATGTTGTGGATCTCGGCGTATTTGGCCGGACGCTTCTGGCCGCGTTATTTGTGACCATCCTCGACCTCGTGCTATGCTATCCGCTTGCGTATTACCTTGGTCAGTCGAGGGGCGGCGGGGCAATTCGCATTCTGGTACTGCTGCTGATTATTCCATACTGGATTAATGAAATTCTGCGCGCCTTCGCTTTTCGCATTATTTTCGGCGAAAGCGGCCTGATCAATGAAATGATGTTGGCTATGGGGTTGATCAGCGACCCCGTTGACTTTATCCGGGCAAATGTGGCGCTCTATGCAGGGCTTGGGTATGCCTATATCTTGTTGATGATCTTCCCGATATACAATGTGATCGAAAGCCTTGACCGTAACCAGATCGAGGCGGCGCGCGATATGGGCGCGCCTTGGTGGCGTATTCATTGGCGGGTGGTTATCCCTTACGCCAAGCCGGGCATTTCGTCGGGCTGTACAATGGTGTTCATGCTTTCGGCGGGCGCGCTGGCGGCCCCGCAAATTCTGGGTGGCCCCTCCAGTCTCTGGTTTACGCAGATTATCTATCAGTGGTTTAACACAGGCGGTAACTGGCCCCGCGGTGCGGCCTTTGCCATCGTCCTGCTTGTCACCTGTATTATCATCGTTCTTAGTATGATGCGGCTGTTCAAAGTGAAGATAGGAGATATTGGTAAATGAAGACCAACAATATTCTCCTCAAATTTATTCTAGGTGCCTATCTCGTCGTCTTTTTTGGATATTTGCTGGGCCCGCTTGTCGTTATGAGCATTACGGCTTTCAACTCTCCATCTTTTCCGAAACTGACGCCTTGGGAATGCCTAACGTTCGAATGGTTCGATGTCCTTGCCCATGATGAGCGGATATTGAACGGCATCGAGAACAGCTTCGTTATCGGTATTGGCACTGTCATTCTCTCCGTGATTATGGGACTTGCGGGCGCCCTGCTGCTAACCCAGATATGGCCGAAGCTTCGGGCAACCTATTACACCATCGTGATCGCGCCGATCCTTATTCCCGGGGTGGTGCTCGGTATTTCCACGCTCGTATTCTGGGATCGGATGAGCATTATGCTCGGTATGAGTAGCGGGGGCATTCTGCATAACGGCATATTTCTCACTATTCTGGGCCAATCGACCTTTATTGCCTCTTACTGCATGCTCGTCTTTATTGCCCGGTTGCAGCGTTTCGATACCGGCCTGACAGAGGCTGCGCTGGATCTCGGGGCGACGCAGGTACAGGCTTTCCGAAAGATCTTGCTGCCCTTCATGAAGCCCGCCATTGGCTCGGCCGCAGTTCTTGCATTTCTGGCGTCCTTCGAGAATTACAATACGACTACCTTCACCTTCGGCAAGTACCCAACGCTGACTATTGAACTTGCGCAAAAGGTTAGATATGGGATCAACCCATCCATTTCTGCACTTGCCTTCATTATTATAGCGCTGACTATTCTAGGCGCGCTCGCGCATGAAATCTATCGTCGGAGGCAGCAACTGGCGCTCGCAAACGGCGCCCCCGTTGCAGCGGTCTCGGGTGGGTTTCAGCTACCGAAATTCTTTCGGGGTAATCCGGCTGCTATTATCCTTGTCCTGTTGGCGTTGGGTGGTGCCTCCACGATATGGTTTGCCCAGAGTTACAGCCCGAATGCTTGCAAAATGGATGTTCGAGAGCAAAAGCAACTTCTGCAGCAGGAGCGGATTAAGGCCATTCGTGAAAAACGCCAATTGGAACAGCAGCAGAAGCAGCATCAAGGACCTGATGTGTTTAGTGGCAGTAAGTCAGGCTCACCGGCAACGCAAAGCCCGGGGAAAGGTGCTTTTGGCAATGTGTTTGCTCCGGGCAATCTTGATAAGAGTGGGCCAGCTGCAAAACCCGATGAGCCCGCCAAGAGTCCCGGGAAAGGGGCATTTGGGGATGTGTTCTCTCCGAAAAACCTGGATCAAGCGGCACCGAAGGAAGACTAGGGCAAGTCAGTCAATATCGGATAACTTGGGAAAGTCAAGAACTTGTCGAAGGCTGTCAAACTGGCTACCGCTCGCATCAATGCGATGCCATGTCAGGCCGGAAATGCCGCGCTTTACCTGTTGATGCACGACCGCCGGGGTCGCATCGGATGCGTCGCCCTTTCGTGCCTCCACGCGTGCGGAGATAACTTTTTCATCCGCCTCTAGCCAGATACCGATGAAAGGAACGTCCAGCTCTTCCGCGAGAGTCTCAAATTCCGCCCGTTCACTCTCCTTGGAGAAGACAGCATCGATAATAACTTTCTGTCCAGACTTCAGGCCGATGCGGGTTTTATGCAGCAATCTGGCATAAACCTTATCGTTCACTTCCTGAGTATAACTGGATGGGTCCAGCCGTTCTGTCTCGGATACGTTGAAAAGTGCTTTTCGTTCAAGATCCGTGCGGAAATGCAGGAAACCCGGCGCATGTTCCAGCGTGCCAGCGAGCAATGACGCGAGGGTGGTTTTCCCCGTCCCCGAGTATCCACCAATTGCCACCAGCGCGGGCTTCTTTGGCGATAGATATTGCATGGCGGTGGAAAAATATTTCCGTGCCGCCATTCTTTCTTCTTCTGCAGCCTTGCCGGAAAGCTGCCGCGCGTGATCATTGGCGACCATGGCTCTAATCCCTGCGCGGATCGCAAGGAAGAGCGGCATGGCCTTCATCCCGTAAATATCCTCAAGTGCGCCGGAAAGATAAAGATATCGGTTAAGAAGCTGATTTGCGCTTGGGCTCATTTGCTGCTGATCAAGATCCATGAGAAGGAACGCGAGATCATAGAGAGTATCAATAGTCGCCAGTTCCTCATCAAACTCCAACGCATCGAAAAGAACGGGTTTATCGTCGATAAGGACAATATTGCGAAGATGAAGGTCACCATGGCATCGGCGGATAAATCCATGGCGCCCCCGAAATCGCAAGCAAGAGTAGGCGAAGGATAGATGCTCTTCTGCCAGCTGTTGGAAACGTAATACATCTTCTTTTTGAAAAAGCTTTGGCGCGCCCTGAAAGCTATCTCTTAGTTCGTCAATTAATAGCTGAATACGCTTAGGGCCATCTGAGGCTCTCTCGATTGGAGCCTTTTGATGATAGTCGAAAACTGACTTGGCCAGCTTCTCGATCAGTGCCTTTTCAGTAACTCTGCTGTGCGGAAGCTGGTCAAGCATCATCTCCTGCTCAAAGCGTTTCATCTTTACCGCCCATTCAACAGTTTGGCCGGCTCCGTCAAATGTCAGGCTTCCATCAGATTCCTTTGTGATGGCCGTTAGGCCCAGATAAATCTCCGGCGCACCGGGCTGATTGATCGATATTTCCCGCTTACAAAAATGTCGCCGCTTTGCAAGTGTTGAAAAATCCATATAGGGAAATTTGACCGCCTTCTTTATTTTGTAGGCGAAATCACCCGCAAGAAAAATCATCGCGCCGTGGGTTTCATGCACGTCAACCATTTCAATCTCAGTTGGATAATTTGCGGGGTTCTTTAGAAAGGAGATTATCTCCTGTTGTGGTATGTCCGGATATTCTTGAGCCATCAGGCGCAATCAAGGTCTTTGAAGGCATCGTGGGTGCTGAGGTAAACTTTACCGGGCTTGAGATGCTCAAGGAAATGAGTTCGTTCCAATCGATCCATCACCGGCCCCTTCACTTCGGCCAGATGAAAAGTGACACCCGCATTTTTCAAGTCTGAAATGAGAGTCTCCAAAGACTCGAGCGCGCTGCCGTCGATCGCGTTGATGGCACTGCATATAAAGACAACATGTTTTACTTCTGGCTGGTCGACAATCGCTGAAAGGACATAATTTTCAAAATATCGGGTGTTGGCGAAGAACAGGCTTTCATCCACCCTCATCGCCAGAACATGCGCGCAGGTCCGGACCGTGTGACGCTTGATGTTGCGAAAATGTTCGCTGCTTCCAACGCGGCCAACGATGGCGATATGCGGTTTACTGCTGCGCCAGAGGAAGAGGATAAGCGAAACCACAATTCCCGCGATAATACCCAATTCGATACCTTCCGCCATGACAACGGCGAAGGTAACAAGCCAGGCGGCGGCGTCACTCTTGCTATAGGTCCAGTTTACTTTAAGGGCCTTTAGATCGACTAGTCCCAAGACCGCAATGATTATAATGGCCGCGAGTACGGCCTGCGGTAGGTAATAAAAAAGTGGTGTGAAGAAAAGCACGGAAAGTGCAATTAATGCGGCGGTTATAATGGCCGCTAACTGTGTATTCGCACCCGCATCAAAATTTACCACAGAACGACTAAAGCCGCCGCAAACCGGACTGCCACCAGTAAAAGCGGCACCGATATTGGCGACGCCAAGACCAACAAGCTCCTGATTGACATCTATCTTCTGGCGGCGCTTGCTGGCCAGAACCCGCGCGATGGCAACGCTCTCAACAAAACTGACAAGGGCGATCAGGGCCGCCGAAACCGCCAATTCACGCCAAAGGGTAAAATCGAAACTCGGCACGGTGAGCGGCGGTAGGCCTGCGGGGATACTTCCCACAACGACAAGCCCGTTAGTTTCATTCCACAGCATTTTCGCCGACAAAAGGGTCATCAACAGAACTACAAACATAGGCCCTGCTTTTACAAGCGTCTTGGCAATTTTTTCCGATAATCCAAAGCGAATGAGTAGGGGGCTAAGATACTGCCGCAAACTATACAAAAGTATGAGGCTTATCCCACTGATAATCACGGTTAAACCGTTAATGTCGGAAACATGATTGAAGATATAACTAAGCGATTGGTCTATGCGGCTACCGCGTGGAATTTCGATGCCCAATAGATGTTTTAGCTGGCTAAAGGCAATGACAATTGCCGCCGCGCTGGTAAAGCCAGACATTACAGGGTGGCTCAGGAAATTGGCGAGAAAACCAAGTTTTGCAATTCCCATGATCAGGAGAAACAAACCGATTAGGGCGGAAAGAACTAGCGCAGCATAGATATAATCAGCCGACCCCGGAATGGCAATGGTACCAAGTGCTGCCGCGACCATAAGTGAAGCAACGGCGACGGGACCAACAGCGAGAGTGCGGCTACTTCCGAAAAATGCGTAAAGAATGGGCGGCAGGATGCTTGCGTACAAACCTACTTCCGGCGGAAGTCCGGCAAGGATAGAATAAGCCATCGCCTGCGGAACCAGCAGGATAGCGGTGATAATTCCCGCAGTGAGGTCTCCCGGCAGGTCGTTGGATGAATAAGATTTAAGCCATCCAACAGCAGGTATAACTTTCTCAATTCCCTGAGTGGCCATTTGAACCCTCACTCATTGCCGTGTTGGAGGATATTAAAAGTCGCATCGGCAATCACACTTTCTTCATCGGTGGGAATAACTGAGACAACAATTTCAGAGTTTGCACCACTGATTATATGAGCGTTTGACTGATTTGCTTCACTGTCGAGGTTAACCCCGAGCCATTCCAGATTTGCACAAATTTGTGCACGAATGGGTGCGGAGTTCTCGCCTATGCCGGCCGTAAAAACGATGCCTTCCAGCCCTTTAAGCGGGACCATCAGGGACGCAATCTCGCAGGCCGCTCGATAACAGAAAAGATCAATGGCTTCCTTGGCGTGGGCATGATCGCTTTCAAGTAGTACCTGCATATTATTGCTTATCCCGGAAACGCCAAGCAGACCGGAATCATTGTATAAGAGACGCTGGATTTCCTCCTCATTCATGCCACGCTCCTGCATGAAATAAAGAACGACGCCCGGATCAAGGGTGCCACATCTAGTTCCCATCACCAACCCGTCAAGTGCCGTAAAGCCCATACTTGTGGCAACACTTTTCCGGTTTTGCATGGCGCAAAGGCTTGCGCCGTTTCCAAGATGTGCAACAACAATACGCCCCTCCGCTTTTTCTCCGAGGGTTTTGGGCAAAATACTTGAAATATACTGATAGGAAAGGCCATGGAAGCCGTATCGGATGATGCCCTCATCAGTAAGGTGACGGGGAAGTGCAAAAAGCTCTGCCAGATGTAACTGAGTTCGGTGAAATGCCGTATCGAAACAAGCGACCTGCAAGAGATCTCTGTTGCGTTTGATAAGTGCGTCTATCGGAGCCAGATTGTGGGGCTGATGGAGCGGCGCAAGCGACACAAATTGTCTTAGTTCTTGCAGGATTTCGATACTGATTTTAACTGGCGTGGCATACTCGCGTCCGCCATGCACAACACGGTGTCCAATGGCAACGACGTTATTATCCTGGTCATGAACATCCAACCAATCGAGTAATAGACTGGTTAGGTGTTGATGGTCGCTTGTGACTTCTATCGCAGCAAGCGGCCCTTTATCTATATTGCGGCCGGAAATATCTACCGCATTAAATTCCGGGGCGCGGCCTATTCCTTTTATTTTGCCACGGATCAACGGGCTGCTCGGTGTCTGCGCAGCTGGGTACAAGGCGAATTTGATACTCGACGATCCGGCGTTCAGAACTAATATTGTTTCTGTCATGGCGTTTGTTGCTGGACATAATTTGCGAAAAGGAGAGCAAGGGCGGAAGAGGCGAGGCGGGACAATGTGCCATCCGCTCGGCTTGTCAGAATAATGGGGACACGAGCGCCCAGGACAATTCCGGCAGATTCCGCGCCGGCAAGATAAATAAGCTGCTTGGCGATCATATTGCCGGCCTCAAGATCGGGTGCAATCAGGATATCCGCCTCTCCTGCAACGGCAGAGGTAATGCCCTTTGCTTCCGCCGCTGTTTTGGAAATGGCATTGTCAAAGGCGAGTGGCCCATCAAGCAGGCCACCGGTTATCTGTCCCCTGTCGGCCATTTTACAGAGGGCCGCGGCATCAATGGTTGAGGCAATCTTTGGATAAACTGTTTCCACGGCTGATAAAACAGCGACTTTCGGCACATCAATGCCAAGCGCGTGGGCAAGGTCGATAGAGTTTTGAATAATATCCCGTTTATCGTCCAGATCAGGATAGATATTGATTGCCGCATCGGTAATGAAAAGGGGCTTTGGATAATGCGGTACATCAAGCACGAAAACATGGCTGATGCGCCGTTCAGTTGTCAGGCCGTTTGCGCGATCAACAACCGCCTCCATAATTTCGTCTGTATGCAGTTTGCCCTTCATCAAAGCGGAGACAGTGCCTTGTCGGACCATTTCGACTGCTTTTTGGGCAGCTGCGTGACTGTGGGGCACATCAATAATGTCAATAGCGTTGATGTCGTAATTCGCTTCCTCTGCGGCGGCCTGTATTTTTTTCTTCGGCCCGATCAATACAGGGACAATTAGGTCATTTTTTGCGGCCTCCAGTGCACCGATCAGGGATATCGTATCGCAAGGGTGAACAACAGCCGTACGGATAGGGTCCAAGTCTCGAGTTGCGGCAATCAATCGCTGATACTGGGCGCCCGTCTCGTGTAAATGTACTTCGGGCAGGAGAACCCGGGGGCGACGGACCTTTTTGGTCGGGGCTATAACGGTCGCGTCGCCATCGATAACGATCTCGCCATTTTGATTGATACATTCACAGGCGAGTGTAACGCGGTAGCCTTTATCGTGTTTTTCTTTCACTGTAACCCGAACGGTGATCATGTCACCCAGTCCGACAGGTTTATGAAAATTAAGAGACTGATTTAGATAGATTGTGCCCGGACCAGGCAATTCAGTCCCCAGAACGGCAGAGATCAGGGATCCACCCCACATGCCGTGGGCAATCACCTTGTGAAACATATCTGACTTTGCATACTCTACATCTAAATGGGCAGGGTTGACGTCTCCGGACATAACCGCAAAAAGCTCAATATCCTTCGTGCTAAGCTTCCGTGCCAAGTCTGCGCTGTCGCCAACCTCTATTTCGTCAAATGTCTTGTTTTCGATATATTGCATGTTCCGCCCTGTTTACGACATTACGTGATAGCCCGCGTCGACATATGAAATGTTGCCAGTAACATTCTTTGCAGCATCGCTGACTAGGCCAACAGCCATGTTACCGACATCTTCAATAGTTACCAGACGATGTTGCGGCGCTCGTGCGCACGCCTCGTCGATCAATTCATCAAAATGCGCTATGCCGGAGGCCGCACGCGTCTTCAACGGGCCGGGTGACAGAGCATTTACGCGAATGCCTTTGGGGCCGAGTTCCGCCGCCAGATAATGCATGGAGGCTTCAAGCGCTGCCTTGACCGGACCCATAATATTGTAGTGGTCAACAACCTTCTCTGCGCCATAATAGCTTACGGTTAGCAAGCTCCCGCCATCTTTCATTAGCGGTTCAGCGTGTCGTGCCAGCCGGATAAAGGAATGACAGGAGATGTCCATCGCTTGGGCAAATCCAGCGCGAGAGCAGTCTATGACGCGTCCTTGTAGATCCTCTGCGGGGCAGTAGGCGATGGAATGCAATAAAAAATCAAGGCCACCCCATTCCTTTGTAATTCTTTCAAATACGGCCTCCATCTGCGAATCGTCCTCGACATCTAGTGGCAGCAGCATCTCGGCATTAACGCTAGTTGCGACCTTCTCAACATAAGGTCGCGCCTTTTCATTCAGATAGGTGAGCGCGAGTCGTCCTCCGGAGCCATGAAAGGCGCGCGCACAGCCAGCGGCAATTGAATGATCATTGGCAATGCCGACGACCAACCCCCGTTTGCCACTGATTAAATTCGGAATCATATGCAAATCATCCTATTCCTGAAAAACGTATGTACCGGGAGCATTTCCCAAAATTTCATAGCCTTGGTCGGTCAATCCCATAGCTGGCGGGGAGGTCTGCTGACCTGAACGGGCTTTTAGCCAAGCACTAAACTCCGGCCACCAAGATCCTTCCTGCTCCGTCGTGTCTTCATACCATTGCTCTGGATCCTTATAGCGATCATCCAATTTATGGAGGGCAAGACGATAGTGGCGCCGTGGATGTCCCGGCTCAGAGACAATCCCTGCGTTATGGCCGCCATTGGTTAGCAGGAATGTAATTTCGGTGTCGGACAGGATATGGAACTTATATACGGATTGCCACGGTGCAACGTGATCCCATTCGGTTCCGACCGCAAATATGGGCACAGTTATGTCTGAAACAGCGACTGGTCGCCCTTCGACGAGAAAGCGGCCTTCGGCAAGATCGTTGTTCAGGAATAAATGCCGTAGATATTCGGAATGCATACGGTATGGCATGCGCGTGGCATCCGCATTCCAGGTCATTAGATCATTGAGGTCTGGCTCTTCGCCCATCAGGTAATTTCGGACTGAGCGGGACCATATAAGATCGTTGGAACGTAGTAATTGGAATGCACCCGCCATCTGTTTTGTATCCAGAAACCCTTGTTCCCACATCATGTCTTCCAGGAAGGTGACCTGACTTTCATTGATGAACAGCATCAACTCCCCAGCCTCGGTAAAGTCGGCTTGGGCTGCGAAAAGCGAGAGTGATTTAAGTCGATCATCATTATCTCGACACATGGCTGCTGCGGCAATCGTTAGCAAGGTGCCGCCAAGGCAATAACCAACGCCATGCACTTTCTCATTCGGTATGATATTTTCTATAACATCAAGTGCTGCCATCACCCCGAGGCGTCGATAATCATCCATCGATAGGTCGCGATCATCAGGGTCCGGGTTTTTCCAAGAAACCATGAAAACTGTATACCCCTGCTCTGTTAGGAATTTAACGAGAGAGTTTTCGGGAGAAAGATCAAGGATATAGTATTTCATGATCCAAGCAGGCACGATGAGGATCGGTTCCGGATGAACCTTTTCCGTAGCGGGCTCATATTGGATTAGCTCTATCAGCCGATTTCGGTAGATTACTTTTCCGGGCGTAACCGCAATATTTCTGCCAACTTGATATTTCTGATTATCCGTCCGTTTTCGGCCGCTGACGGCTGCCTCAAAATCTTTGACGAAATTCTGATAGCCGCGAACAAGGTTTTGTCCGCTTTCATCGACGGTTTTTTGAAGAACTTCCGGATTTGTCAAAAAATAATTGGACGGCGAGAAAACATCAAGAACTTGCCGAGTTGCAAACTCCACGACATTTTCATGTTGTTGGGTAACTCCGCGCACCCCGGTCGTAGCGTTATGACACCATTGCTGTGTCATCAAAAAGGATTGATGAAGTAGGTTATATGGGAATGTTTGCCAAGCCGGATCGCTAAAGCGTTTATCTTGCGGCAAGGGCTCAATGCATCGTGGCGAAGCATCATCGTCATTTTTATTCTGCGCACACTGGGTCGCGTAGTTGGCAAGACGCAGGCTCTTCTTCACAGCCTTCTCAACAAGCTGAAGCCGCTTGCCCGGCGAGGTAGCCAGATGAACGACCCAATCGGCATAGGCTCCAGCAAGGGCGCTGGGAGAAAGTCCGCCTGTAAAACGAGCGGCCATTGCATGTGTGGAACGGTCCAGTATTTCCTGCATTGATGTTGAGAAATAGGAGTCGCGTTCAAATGGCGAATGCCCCATATCAGGGTTTCCCATGATTTTCTGATAGGGATATGCAATAGCAGAAGGTGGCGTCTTACCCTTGGTTGTTGTCACAGCGGGTAAATTTGTTTTGGTGGCGACCATTTTTGCGGGTCTCTTTCTCGTTTTGTGGGAAGCTTGTTTTTGTGCCATGATATTTCCATTCACGCCCATCATTGGGGAAGCCGGGGAAACTTAGCTATACTATCAGTGATTTGTGCGCCGCAGCATTGATCAGGATCAATCTCGAAAGCCTTTGCAGGCAATGTTTTTCTAAGTTCAGACCTCTGTACACAAGCAAGCTTTCAAATATATGCCGGATTTTAGACGTTTCGCCAGATAGCGGTTTAATCAAAGCAGTGAATTCCACGCTTCGAATTGATTTGGCTCATATTGGGCGACAAATAATATGCTAGAATCGCGAGATACTAAAAAAAGGATTTCCTGATGGTGGATACTAAGGCACTGCCCGCTTCACAATTATGCCGCAGATATGATCTTGAAGCACTTGGGTTTAAGGATACAACCGAATTGGAGGATTTGCGCGAGCCGTTAGGTCAGGATCGTGCGGTAGAGGCCATTCGCTTTGGTATTGGTGTGCGTCATCATGGCTTTAATTTGTTTGCATTTGGCCCTTCAGGATCTGGTAAAACAGAAATTATCCGTCGTTATCTTGAACCCGAAGCTGCGGCAAAGCCAGTCCCGGATGACTGGTGTTATATAAATAATTTTAAGGTACCGGATCACCCAAAATTGTTACGCTTGCCCGCAGGGCGCGCGAATGATCTCGCGCAGCAGATGGAGGCACTTACCGAAGAAGTTCGCGCCGTTATTTCCGCCGCCTATGAAAGTGAGGATTACCGCACACGGCTTGATGTTATTGTGGAGCAGTTCAAGCTAAAGCAGGAAGAAGCATTCGAGGATCTGCAGAAGAAGGCAGACGAGAAAAACGTCTCCATTGTCCGGACGCCGATGGGTCTCGCTTTGGCACCATCGCAAGATGGAAAGGTGCTAAATCCGGAGGCTTTTTCCAAGCTGTCCTCAGAGAGCCAAGAGAAATTCAAGAAAGACATCGGCGAACTGGAAGGTGATTTGCAGGCTGTTGTTCGTATGCTTCCGGAAGTGGAGCGCGAGCAGCGCCGGGAAATCACTAAGCTTAACCGGGAGGTCACAAGCTTTGCGGTCGATCACCTCATAGATGAAATTCGGGAAAAGTGGCGGGATTGTACGGCAGTGCTCGTCTTTTTTGATGAAGTTCAGGACTATATCATCAACCATAGTGATGTGTTCCGTTTAACCAAGGACGAGGCGGTGGAGACAGTTCCGGCCCGTATCGCCGCGGATTTTGTGATGCAGCAGGAACGTGTCATCGGGAACTGCCAGATTAATGTTCTGATCAGCCATGACGCCAATGGCGGTGCGCCGGTTGTCTATGAAGATAATCCTACGGTTGAGAACCTGATCGGTCGGATAGAGCATCGCTCGGAATTTGGCTCCTTGGTGACAGATTTTCGGTTGATTAAACCCGGTGCGCTTCATCGGGCGAATGGCGGTTATCTAATCCTTGATGCCCGCCGATTGGTATTTCAACCCTATGCCTGGGAAACTCTCAAGCGCGAACTCCGCAGCCAGGAAGTAAGAATAGAATCGCTCACCCAAATGATGTCACTTGGCAGTATGGTAAGCCTGCAACCAGAAACGATGCCATTAGATATTAAGGTGATCCTGATAGGTGACCCGCTTCTTTACTATCTACTCAGCCAGAATGATCCGGATTTTCAAAACCTTTTCAAGGTGCCGGTTGATTTTGACGATCGTCTACCGGTGACGGATGACGCCGTTGCGTTATATGCGAAATTTATTGCGACAGAAGCGAGAAAAAAACGGCTAATGCCGCTGGAGCGGGGTGCTGTTGAAAAAGTAATGGAAAGGATGACCCGCCTTACTTCAGATACGGAAAGGTTGTCTAGTCATACCCGCTCTTTGTCCGACTTAATGTCAGAGGCGGATTACTGGGCTGCGTCCCGGAAGGCATCACATATCGCCGCAGAGGATGTGACGCACGCGATAAAAGCCCATATTCATCGATCGGACCGGATGCGTGAACGCACTCAGGAACAGTTCCAGCGCGGTACAATGATGCTCGACACCTCGGGTGCCAAGGTCGGCCAGATCAATGGCTTATCTGTAATGCAGTTAGGTGATTTTGCCTTTGGTCGGCCGAGCAGGATTACAGCAAGGGTGCATCTCGGGCGTGGTCGCGTCATCGATATTGAACGTGAAGTGGAACTTGGCGGCCCGCTTCATTCAAAAGGCGTGCTGATCCTCTCTAATTTTCTGGCGGCACGTTATACCGAAAATAAGCCGTTGTCCTTGAATGCGAGCCTGGTGTTTGAGCAATCTTACGGCGGCGTAGATGGAGATAGTGCGTCTTCGACAGAGCTTTATGCACTTTTATCCGCGCTGGCAGATGTTCCAATAAAGCAGTCCCTGGCTGTTACGGGGTCGGTAAATCAATTCGGTGAAGTGCAAGCTATCGGGGGCGTAAATGAAAAGATTGAGGGATTCTTCGATCTTTGTAACTTCCGCGGACTTAGTGGTACTCAGGGTGTGCTTATTCCGGAGTCAAACGTCAAACATCTTATGTTGAAGGATGAGGTTGTGGAAGCGGCAGAAAAAG
This sequence comes from Sneathiella sp. HT1-7, assembly GCF_020731145.1. GTDB lineage: Bacteria > Pseudomonadota > Alphaproteobacteria > Sneathiellales > Sneathiellaceae > Sneathiella. The sequence goes on from NZ_JAJFZN010000005.1 coordinate 102,968, forward strand.
GCAAGTTCCATATTTTTTCAGTTGCCAGCATTGACGAGGGGATCGAGATTTTGACAGGCATGCCTGCCGGAGAGCTGGATGCGGCTGGAAATTATCCTAAAGATACGATCAATGGCCGGGTTAAATTACGGCTTGAGGCTTTTGCTGAATCAGCACGGCGATATGTAAAGTCTGGCGGCGAAGAGAAAATGTCGGAGGTAAATGATGACTGAGCCCTCGCCCCCGAAATATCACAGGGTATTGCTCCAGATTGATGCGGCGACGCATTGTCAGGAAACGGTTGGAGCAGCCATTGATATCACGGCGCGGCTTGGAGGGGAGTTGCATGGCATTTTTATAGAGGACGCGGACCTTATCACCGTCGGAGAGTTTGATTTTATCCGTGAGTTCCGCCTGTCCTCACCAACCGCACATCAACTGGATCGACTTACTTTGAAAGGTCAGTTGCGCGCAATGGCAAGAAGCGTTCAGCGACAGCTTGAGCGCGCGGGGAGCCGCCGTAAGGTTACTGTAGGCTTCCGGTCGGTTCGCGAGGATGTTTGGCGGAACGAGGGAGAAACACTTGTCGACGCTGATCTGATCATCATCGAAAGCACAAATAGACTGAAAAGCCGGGGTTACCGCGGTCAGCGTTCAAACCGACGTGCTCTTGCAACGATGCGTCCGACATTACTGCTGAAAGGCGGCGGGCGGCTGGTGCCTTATGTTACGGTCATCTGTGACTCCGTTGACGCGGCGGATCATGGCATGCGCGTGGCGCGGGCTCTTTTGGGAGCGTCTCTCAAAAACATAACGCTTCTTCCTTATCGTGTGACCGAGCGGGTGTATGGCGAGATACTTAATTTTGAACAGGAATTTTCTAAAAGCGCGGATCAGGCGACCGAAGGAAGCGGCCGAGTGCATGTTGCGCCTCTGGCTGCCGAAAGTGACAACTCAATCATGAGTATGCTTGCGCCTGAAAACGGTGTCGTTGTTTTGAAAACAGGAGGAGCACTCATGAACAATCCAACAGAACTGGAATCACTCATCATAAGTCAGCATCCCTTGCTGTTTGTTCAGTGACATTCGAAACTGAGTGTTTGAAATTCAAGTTTGCAATCATGAAGGTTTAATATGCAAGACGAGAACGTGAAAGATGCGGAGACAAGGCCTGCGGAACTTAAGCGACGGCTTACACTCCCTCTTCTCACCCTTTATGGCCTTGGTGTGACGATTGGCGCAGGAATATACGTACTCGTCGGAACAACGGCGGCGCGGGCCGGTATCTATGCACCGATTTCATTTCTGGTGGCGGCTTCTGTTGTTGCTTTTACCGGCTTCACTTATGCTGAATTGTCGACCCGCCATCCTGTCAGCGCAGGGGAGGCCGCCTATGTAAGGGCAGGGTTTAATTCCAATCTTCTGACGTTGATTGTCGGATTATTGGTCGCGTCATCGGGCATTGTTTCTTCTGCTGCCGTTTCAATTGGGGCGGCAGCCTATGTTGGCGAGATCATCCCACTTTCTCCGACGTTACTGACGATTGCAATAATATTGATAGTTGGTGTCATTGCTGCATGGGGGATACTGGAATCAGTTTTTGTCGCGGCCATCTTCACAGTAATTGAGATTGCGGGGTTGGGCCTTGTTATTTACTTCGGTGTGAGCGCCGAACCAGAGGTTCTGTTAAACATAGATACCTTGCTCCCGCCACTCGATGGCGTTATCTGGGGCGGCATAATTTCAGCGAGCTTGCTTGCGTTTTTCGCCTTTGTGGGCTTTGAAGATATTGCGAATGTCGCAGAGGAAGTAATTGAACCTCACAGAAACATGCCGCGAGGCATTATACTTACGCTCCTGATCGCGACGGTCCTTTACTTTCTGGTGGTTTCTGTTGTTGTTCTTGTGGTGCCTATTGCGGATCTTGCCGGATCTGCCGCTCCTCTTGCTCTTGTCTTTGAGTCGGCGGGAAGCACCGCATCGGGGATATTTCGCCTAATCGCTATTGTTGCAACGACCAACGGAGTACTGATCCAGATCATCATGGCCTCCCGGGTGATATATGGATTGTCAGTGCAGAAAAGCCTGCCGTCTTTTCTGTCGGCTGTTAACCCAGTCACCGGAACGCCGCTTACTGCGACCGCTGTGATTGTAGTGTTGGTCTTAATATTCGCGACCCTCCTGCCGATCGCACAGCTGGCGGAGGCGACATCGACGATTGTCCTGATCGTTTTCTCGCTGGTTAATCTTGCTTTGATCCGTCTTAAATTAACGGGTGAGCAACCAACGGAGGGCGTCTTTATTGTACCGCTCTGGGTGCCGATAATGGGGTTTCTGACCAGCATTTCACTGCTGCTGTCAGGGCTGTTGCCGATTTAGGGCGTCAGTATGACTTTGAAAAATAGCTAATGAGGCGGCAAAAAAGCCGCCTCATCCTGTGGGGTGAATTGAAATAAACGCTATTTACTGTTCAAGACTTCCGTCAGAAGTTCCGCTTGGCTCGTAAGTTCACTTGCGACGCTCGCCAACTGTTCAGAGCTGGCGCTGACTTCTTTGACATTCTCATTTACGACGCCAACATTGGTCGTGACATCCTGAACACCTGAAGCTGCTTCCTGTACATTTCGGGAAATCTCTTGTGTTGCGGCACCTTGTTCTTCAACGGCGGACGCAATTGCAGAAGACACTTCATTAATATTGGAAATGGATTTGCTGATTTCAGAGATAGAGCTGACAGCGGTTGTCGCCGCTTTCTGAATGGCTTCGACCTGTAGTCTGATCCCTTCAGTCGCTTTTTCCGTCTCTGCTGACAAGCTCTTGACCTCGCTAGCGACAACCGCGAAACCTTTACCGGCCTCTCCGGCGCGGGCGGCCTCGATTGTGGCATTCAGCGCAAGCAGTTTGGTTTGTCCGGCGATATTATTGATCAGTTTGACCACATTCCCGATTTCTTCAGATGCAGCGGAGAGGCTGGCAACCATATCGTTGACTTCTTTGGATTGAGTTACAGCTTCACTGGACATGTTCGCTGAACTATTGACCTGGCGGTTGATCTCTTGAATGGAGGAATTGAGCTCCTCTGCGGCTGAAGCAACCGTTTGGGTGTTCCGGCCAGCCTCTTCCGCCGCGGCGGCAACGGCAGCTGTTTTCTCGCTGGTGCTTTTGACCGTGTCGCCCATGAACTGGGCGCTGGTGTTCAATTGGCCTGCTGCAGTTGTAATCGCGGTAACGGCATCGTGGAATTTCGATATTTTTGCTTCAACACCATCTGCGGCGCTGTTTATCTTTTCGACAGCCACGCCATAGGAGCCCATAAGCCCTTCCGGTGCGATACGACGGAAATATTGATTTTCCGCAATAAAGCCAAGACACGCCGTGGATTCACGCAAGTAAGCATCGGCCCGGTCGATCATTTCATTTACCTTGGTGCAGAGCGCGCGTTCTATTCCCTCTTCAGCGGGAATATTTTTTATCCGACTTTCAAAATTGCCGCGACAGATGTTGTCGGCCACTTCCATAATTTCCTGAAGGCGCTCAGGACCAATACTCAATGTATCTTTTGCATCTATTTTCAGTTCCATGTTCATCTTATTGCTCCCTCATCAAGGAGGCTGCGAACTCGCCGTAGCTCAATCCTTTTTCCGTCAAAATTTCCTCAAGACGTGCAGCAGATTTCTGAGTGCCTTCCTTGCGGTTGGTAGAAGCAGCTTCGATATTGTTTAGCTCCGTGTAAAGCGGTTCAATCACTTCTTTGATTGTTCGAGGATTGGGCACCCGGCGCGTGGAATGGTAACCGGATACACTACCATTTTCGTAGCTTGGAGTTACATGGGCGATAACCCAGTAGTGGTCTCCGTTCTTTGTCGAGTTTACCACATAAGCGAAAATCTCTTCTCCTTTTGCGATGGTGCTCCAGAAAAGGTCAAAAACGCCGCGCGGCATATTGTCATGCCGGATAACATTATGCGGTTTTCCAATAACTTCACTATCATCATAACCAGCTATTTCAAGGAAGGTATGATTTGCGTAAGTAATATGCCCTTTTAGGTCAGTTTTACTTACAATCAGGTCATTTTTATCGAAATAGACCTCTTGTCCTGGATAGTTCACTTTATTCCTCCAAATTAGTGACAACTTACTAGAAATAAAACTCTTTTATACAGTACAAAGAGATGTATTTCTAAATTATACATATTGTTATACTTTATTATAGTTACTTATTAGTTAAGTAAATTTTTTGAATTATTTAAAAATAAAGTTTTTACTTGAATTAATATTCAATAATAGTAAAATTCTAAATTAGAAAATAGGTATATTAATTAACTATAATTAAACATGCCAAGGCAGAACTTATTCTACGCAATACTTTTGTATATATTTAAGGGGAGGCTTATTAGTTGCGGGAGTTTTTTATGAGTCCCATCAATCGCAAGAAAAATAATTTCTATACTTGTAATTTACATATTCGAATATTTTATACTACGGGGAGCATTGATCAGTTCGATAGATGGTTTCGATCCCGAAACCAGGCCATAAGATAGAGGATTCGCTTTCCTGCGCCATTACTGAGTTTGTACCAGAACCGATAGAATGGATGTAGTAGCTTCGTGAGCCCCCGGATTTGCTTTGCCTTGTCGAAACGTTCTTCACCAATGGTAGAGGGGCCTTCTAGGTCGGGTTTGACCGGCGACGGGTGAATCAGCAGGGTTTCCAGACGAGTCTGCCAGGCGCGACTGTGGATAATATCGACGGGCACCCAGTTCCGCTGCATAAAATGAAGAAGCCGTGTCGCGGCCTTCAGTGTCAGCAAATAGGCGTAGGCACCGCTGGGAGACGTTGGTACACGCGTAATGCTGTAGCCGTGGCTTAGCGGGGCGAGGGTGCGATAGCCAATATCAAAAACCTTGCCATGCCCTATAAACCGGATCAAATCCCAATGTATTGTGGTCTTTTGAATATCCTGCAGGACGTTTTTAAAATCATCGGCGAGGAAAGTATCGTCCTCCAGCACGAGAGCCTGTGGTATATTTTCGGCGACCATTTTCTCGTAAATGGCACGGTGGGAGAGAAGGCAGCCAATTTCCCCGGCCTTTAGGTCTTTGCCGAAATAGCGGCGACGCTTCTCACCGTCATAATCCGCGAGATTTGGAATATCAAGCTTGTAACCGTCAATGGCGTCGAAATAAATCGGCGTCAACCCTACTTTGGCAAGTCGCCCCGTCATATCCGCCCGGCGGTGGGTGTCTTTCGGTCGGTTGATGACAAAAATCGGCGGCAGATCGCTGGAAGGATTGGTGGTCAAAGCTTATCACTCACGCAATATAAAACAGGCGGCGAATTGTTAAGTGATGTCGGCGCGATGATCAAGCTCCTTCATTTTTTGTTGAATCGCATGAAGATATCGATCCTTCACATCCATTTCATCAAGATGCGCGACTGTGTTGTTGAGGTAATCACGACAGGAGCCAAGACGCCCCTCCCCGGTAGCAAGCAGGCGCGCTGTTTCTTCCATGCTGATTTCAGCAATATAACGCGGATGGGACCGGTTAATAACAAAGGTCAGTCCTTTCACGGTTCGGTCCCGCAGCCGAATATGGACGTGACGGGCATCGTAAGAGCCAGAAATCATTTCCCGCATCCAGAGGATATCTGTTTCAGTCTCAATCTTTTCCGGGGCGATATGAAAGGCACGTCCGTTACAGGAACCGCCATGATCAAGGGCGAGCATTAGTCCCGGCTTTTCCGGGCTTCCACGTCCGATTGACGCCTGAAGGCAGAAACGACGGCGAAAACCATGGAGGCGGGCGGGCTGCCATTCGGTGAAATGAAATGCCGGGTTCCAGAGGAGAGAGCCGTACCCGAATACCCAAAGGCCTTCTTCTTTTGGGATCCTGGATAAAAACTCATGGCGGGTTGCGTCCCGTTCTTCATGGGTCAGGGCGTGAAAAGGCCCGTGACGTTTTGCTTCCCGAATAAGCTCTTCTACCCGTTCGCGGCTGAATTCTTCTCGCACCAACATATTATTTGTTTGAACTTTCTGATCATATTTCGTTAATCTGGTCTTTCCCTGGATGATTACAGGTTTTTTACAAAGCGAGCCTCATCAATGTTGAAGAATCTTTTGAAAAAAGTCCAGAGACCAGAGCTGGATTTTTCGTCGCTTAAAAAACCCCGTAAGCCAAATACCTATCTTATGTCTCCGCCGGACTATTGTCAGTATCCGCCAAAAACGATCAGCCCTATATACGAAATCAGTACGTTGAATCTTGCCGGGTTGTTTGAGACGGTTGCTCTTGCGGAACCGAGAACTGAAAAGCTTGGCAGCCGGGAAATAGGTAAAGATCTGCAGGTCGACTATGTTCAATATTCGAAACTGATCGGATATCCGGATACGGTTACCGTTAGATTTATAGACCTTGGGGAAGGGCGATCAACTCTTGCAGTCTTCAGCAGAGCACATTATGGCTACCGTGATTTCGGCGTGAATGAGGCACGGGTCAAGGACTGGATGCGAAAGCTTGATCTAGCTGTCAAAAAAGGAGCGGGAGCCGGTTAAATCTTGCGGGCGCGCAACTCATCATAAAAGGGCATTTGCTCCGCTAGCAAGTCCATCAAACCTGGCTTAAGCTCAACTTCCCGCTCTTCATAGGGGGCAAAGCCTGTCGTTTCTTCAACAGACGCATACCAGTGGGCAGCCCAGACGCCATCTTCAGGGTGGCGACCTTTTTGCCAACTGAGCATTTCTTTTTCCCATGGGATTCCCAATGCCGCGCAAAGATTTTTCAGCATCGATTCCGGATGTTTTAAGATATCTTCCGCTTCGATAACGACAGGCGTTTGACCCGTCAGTTTTTCAAGAGTTCTGAATATCTCAAGCTGCCGCTTGATGCCGATATCCTCCGTTGTGATCCGGTCCCATTTGGCGGCATAAGAGGCAATCACTCTTTTCGGGTCCCGTATCAGGAAGCAGTTGCGATGGTCTTGGAATGAGCTGAGATCGACATCCGGTGTCATGTGATGGGTCATGTGCTTGATGTATAACATACTGCCCGGCACAAGGGGCGCGTTCAGATTGTTCGCAACGGTCCGCCAGTCGGCCGGCTGGCTGGCGATGACTTCCTGATACATCGGATGGTGGAGGCCTGTCTTGGCGAGGTAGTGGGCGTAAAAAGGCTCATCCACCGCATGACACCCCGGTCGGCTTCCGAAGGACCGCATCATTGCGGTCGAAATATTGCGCGGGCCGGACCACATCGAAATTCGGATGGCGTCATCCGTATTCGTCATGATCTGATCCACATAGGGTAGCTGCCTTTAGACAAGAGAGATGCGCTCGCCACTTAGAGGCCGAGGATGAGCTTTGCCATGATATTGCGCTGGATCTCGTTTGATCCGCCATATATGGAGACCTTACGAGCATTAAAGTAACGAGGAGCAACACCACTTGCGTAGTCCGCGCCGATCGGTTCCTCGTTCTGGCCGGGGTACAGAGGTGTAAAGGGCATTGAATAGGTGCCCACCGCCTCAAGCGCCAGTTGGACAACTTCCTGATAAAGGTCGGTGCCCCGACATTTCATGAGGGACGATTCCGGTCCCATATTCTGCCCGGAACTTAGTTTGCTCAAGATTCGAAGTTCCGTCATCTCAAGTGCCTGCACCGCAACCTCCAGCCGCGCAAGTTTTGCGTTGAAGGCGGCGTTTTTGATCACAGGCTCTTGCCCGTCCACTTCCGACGCGGCAATGGTGCGTATTTTTTCAACACCGCGTTTGAGGCGTCCTGCATAGGCATTGCCGCGCTCAAATTCGAGAAGATACTTTGCGTAGGTCCAACCTTTGTTGACCTCACCAATCAGATTTTCCTTTGGCACTTTCACGTCATTAAAAAAGACCTGATTGACTTCCTGTGCGCCCTTAATTGGCAAGTCGATAGTTTGAATAGGATCGACCGTCACGCCCTCTGATTTCATATCGATCAGCAGGAATGATATGCCTTCCTGACGTTTACCTTCAGTAGAGGTTCTGACAAGGCAGAATATCCAATCGGCATATTGTGCGAGCGTTGTCCAGATTTTTGAGCCATTGCAAAGGAAATGATCGCCCTTATCTTCCGCTTTCATCTGCAGGCTGGCCAGGTCGGAACCAGATCCTGGTTCCGAATAACCCTGACACCACCATACTTTGTTGTCGCGAATGTCTGGAAGGAAGCGCTGTTTTTGTTCCTCACTCCCAAACTTCATGATGACCGGCGCGCACATGCTAATGCCGAACGGAACAATGCCGGGTGCATTGGCGTTCGCCATTTCAGTCTGGAAAATATACTTCTGTGTTGTGTTCCAACCTGGACCGCCATGTTCTACTGGCCAATCCGGCGTCAACCAGCCTTTCTTTGCCAAAGCATCCTGCCAGCGGACATGATCATCTTTCGGAAGATAGCTGTTCCTGTTCTCTGCCATTTTCTGTTTGAGATCTTCATCAAATTCGTCTGCCAGAAACTGGCGCACTTCGTCGCGAAAGGCATTGTCCTGCTTGGTAAATGAAAGGTCCATTCTCATTCTCTCTTTATTTTTTATCTCGACGTACGCTACCGGCGTCATGTAAGGGTAAATAGTAACATCATATATAGGGCAGAAGACAAGATTGTTTTCGCAATTTGAGGCGAGAAGGAGCGATAATAATGAAAAAAGGTGTTAAACAGCTCGTTGAAGAGGCGAACAACGAAATCGAAACAGTATCGATTGAAGAGGCATTCACACTCCTTGGTCAGGACAATGTAACCTTTGTTGACATCCGCGATATTCGGGAACTGGAGCGGGACGGTCAAATATCCGGCGCCGTTCATGCGCCGCGCGGCATGTTGGAATTCTGGGTTGACCCCGATAGCCCCTATCACCGGGACCTGTTCGCTAATGGCAATCGTTTTGTTTTCTATTGTGCGTCAGCCTGGCGGTCGGCGCTTGCAACGAAGGCTGTCCAGGACATGGGCTTGCCGAACGTGTGCCATCTTGAGGGCGGATTTAGTGCATGGAAGAAAGCCGACGGCTCTATAGAAGAACGCAAGCCGCGGGGAAGCTAACTTCACCCACGGCTTACTTTTTGGTTACTAGCTCTGTGTGTTAATCCTTTTTGCCACCAAGAAGACCTCCCGCAGAATCAAGCAGGTTCTTTATGGCTGCGGGATCCTTTTCCTTGACGCCTTTAAGAGCATCCTTGACACCATCGCCTGACCCCTTGGCTCCTTCAAGGAGTTTCTTCACGCCTTCAGGGTTAGCCGCGTTCTTGAGGACCCCGGCGAGGTCGGGGGCAAAACTCAGATTGTCCCAGGGACCGGTCACTATAATCGGGACGGCAACCCCGGTGGCTTCTCCGCCACCCTGTCCTTCTGTTGTAGCCACCAGTTTCGGTTCAATCCGATAATTCATGGTTTGCGGCGGAAGTTCAACTGTTCCCGAACCAGAAAGGCGGAGGAACGGGTTCAGCATTTTAAGGTCATTATTCGTGAGAATACCGTTTGTGATCTGATAGGTTCCCGAAATTTCGGCAAAATCTGTCTTTTGCTCTTCTCCCTTATTCGTGAAAGCAGTTGTAACGTTCCGGGCCATTGATGCCAGATTGACACCAGAGATTGAGCCGTCTTCGAAGAGGATCTGGCCGGTTCCGTTCAGGGCGCTGACCATATCGGCCTGCGATTTGCCACTGGTGGATAAGTCTGTCTGGAACATCCCTTTACCTTGCAGCTTCTCGAAATCCGCTGCGTCAGTCAGCAATGGCTTCAACTGGATATTCTCAATAGCCATCGCATTGGTAATCTTCAATGTCGGCTGCTGGGCGTTCACTCGAACAGTGGCTGTGCCGGTTCCGTCATACAGGTTCATTTCACTCAGCTCGAGGTCAAGAATTCCGTTCTTGATCGTGGTTGCAAGAGCGCTGGCGCCAATCTTGATTTTTTGGAATAGAATTTGTTGAACTGACAGGTCGAATTTGGCGTTGACCGATTTCAGTGCGGAAAGATCAATTGGGGTCGTATCCCATTTCTCTGTCGATGTTTTTTGTGCCGGAGCAGCAGGTGCCGAGCTTTCTGCGCCCTGCTCAGCCGGGAGGTAGGGGTTAAGGTCGAGTGTCTCAAGTGCCAGCTTGCCGACGATATCCGGAACCTTGCCGCCCAGTTCAATACTGAAATCACCAGCCCCGACAATTTCATCAAAACTGATAGTAGCCTCTGAGAAACTGTATTTAGTATCGTTTGCGCCAAGTTTACCGCTGATCTTGAGCGGGCCGAAGCCGGTTTCCGACACGCCCTCCAGAGGGGAGCCTGCCCAGGCCGCGAGATCCTTTACCGATGGAACATCAAGAGTTGTCGTGCCGCCAAGGTTTAGAGGTTGAGTGCTTTTTACCAGACCATCAAAATTGAGATTAATATTCTTGGAGGCAACATTGAGGGTCGTCGTTGTCTCGATATTTTCAAGAATGCTGCGAAGAGCACCGACATTGACATCAAGTTCGACCTTTTCGCTGTTCCAGACGGCGCTGCCTTTTGCTTCGAACGGTTGATCAAGACCAAGAAGCACAAGCTCAAGATTGATATCGCTTAGGTTTATATCTGTGCCGCCTTTCTGATCGACAAAATTGACTACACCTTCGACGATACGTACATCCCCGAGGTTAAGGTCAGATATACCGAGATCAGGCGTCCCGCCGTCAGAGCTAGTGGCTTCCGTTTCTTTTGGAGCTTCTGCTTTAGCGGCATCAAACTCCCAGTTTGCCTTCCCGCTTTTATCGACTTCAAGGTTGATGACCGGTTTCGTCAGGACAAATTCATCGACTTGTACATTTCCGGTTATCAGGGGCAATAAGCTAAGCTTGACCGTAAGGCTGTCGATAGCCGCCATATCGGCATTTTGGGCACCTTCAGCATTGGAGAAGGTGACCGACTCTGCGGTTACGCCCAATGTTGGAAAGACAGTAAAGTTAAAATCGCCCTCAATCGCCAGTTCCCGGCCTGTGGCGTCATTGGCCGCCTGGATCAGTTCCTGTTTGATCCTGTCGGTCGGCACAATGAAAGGAAGTGCTACCGCCAATCCGACGATTACAACCAAAATCACAACAATTGCGATGACGATTTTTTTCATGATCTACTCTCTGTTAAATTCTCAAACTCTCTGGATGATGACATAAAAGACGGCCCGGGTCATGACCCTTTGGTTAAATGGTCATACTTTTGCCGTGAAATACGATAAACTTGGCTTGATCTTCCTTAACTGGGGCACGAGAACGTAATTGCAATGAAATGGCCATATTTGATCGCGGCACTGGTACTTGTGCTTGCCCCAAGATTAGATGTCGTTGCAGACGAGGTGGATATGCAGCTTGTCCTCGCAATCGATGTCTCCTCCAGCGTGAATTACGATGAGTATAATCTGCAAATGCGCGGTTTCGCCGAGGCATTTCGCAGCGATCTGGTGATAGAAGCAATCGCGGCGGGGCCACGGGGGCAGATCAGTCTTGCCGCCACTCATTGGGCCGGGCTTGGTGAGCAGCAGGTAATTCTTAATTGGCGCACCATTGCGACTCAGGAAGACGCTCATGAATTTGCCCGCCAGCTTGATAACGTACCGCGGACCTTCCCTTATGGGGGCACCGCGATTGCGGGGGCATTGGATCACGCCTTCTCTCTTTTTTCGCGCGATCGCAACACGTCACTGCGCAAAGTGATTGACATTTCGGGCGACGGCGTAGTTTCCATAGGGCGCCCGCCCGAGGCGGCGCGGGACCGGATTATTGCTGCAGGTGTTATCATCAACGGCCTACCGATCCTCAATGATGAGCCTGCGCTGGAGAGCTATTACCAGGAAAGAGTAATTGGCGGCATTGGGGCCTTTACTGAACCGGCAAAAGGGTATGAAGACTTCGCCCGCGCCATCGCTGAAAAGCTGGCACGGGAAATTCGGGGAACCTGGCAGGGTGTTTAGCTCCCCGCTGATCAGTTAGACAATTGGTCGGTCCATAGAGAAGATATCGTCAACATGGCAGTAGTCCATATATCCAAGGCGCGCGAGCGGCTGATATTTTTTCATATCGATCATGCCATCGACGATAATTTCATCGCTGATATGGATGCCGACGACTTCTCCCAGAACCATGCTATTTACCACCTTCGGGTTATCAGAAGGTAAGATAATTGTCTTGTAATGCACACATTCCAAATGAGCGAGGCTTTCCTTGACGCGCGGAGGCTTGACAAGCGTTGAGGTTTCCTTTGTCACTCCCGCATAGTCGAATTCATCAACGGAGCGGGGTAACATGGCTGAACTTAAATTCATTTTCTCCCGTTGATTATAGGAAACCATGTTGCAGACAAATTCCTTCGTCGCCTCAATATTATCAAGTGAATCTTTCGCACCGCCTTCGCTGTGGCTACCATTGATACCCATCGCGACGATCGGCGGATTTTCGGACATTGCATTGAAAAAGCTGAACGGTGCCAGATTGACGGTACCATCAGTAGCAAGGCTACTTATCCAGCCTATAGGGCGAGGCGCAACAATGGCCTTGAAGGGGCCATGTTTCAGGCCATGTGGTTCGGATGGTTTGTAAAACATTCGGAAAGTCTCCGGCTAAATGCGAGGGTTGCGCGCCCGTTCTGTTATAAAGTTGGAGGCTAACCTTTGAATCTAGCGCAGGCAAGGCATGATTTATTTCTTTCCTTAATACCGTCCCTATGATATTTGCGCTTTATGAACAAACAGATGACCAAACTTCGACGACGACAGGCTGCTGCCCTTATTTGTGCTGCCGCTTAAATAGCCTGTGCGTTGGTTATCCAAGATTTCATGACGGTTCGGGGCTCCTTTTGAGAGGCATATTGTCTACCCCGTAATTTATTGGAATTCCGTCATGCCCCAGATTATTCACGAGCAGCCAGAACATGTAGAGCAGATCGAGCCTCTGCTTGATCGTTGTTTCGGTCCGGACAGATTCAAGAAGACAGCTTATAAAGTTCGTGAAAACACAACACCCTTGCCAGAATTGAGTTTTGTCACGGTAGAGGGCGACAAGCTCCTCGCTACAATTCGTTACTGGCCGATCATGATTGGCAATAGTACGTCAGCCCTGCTCCTTGGGCCAATCGCTGTTGAGCCGGATTTGCAAGGCAAGGGCATTGGTGTCGGTCTCATGCGGGAGACAATAAAGGTTGCCATTGAACTCGGTCATCATCTGATTGTTCTTGTCGGAGATCCGGAATATTATAGTCAGTTCGGGTTTCAAAACGCCGCCGTCCTTGGGTTCGAAATGCCTGGCCCTGTGGAGGAGCGCAGGCTACTTGTGAAAGAATGCGCGGCGGGTGCGTTGGGAAATGTCTCCGGTATGATATCAGGCGTATCAGATACTCTATCTCTACCGGGCCGGATTGCCTCTAAGGTGGAAACTGATGAGATGATTGCAGGGCTAGCGGCCTTCGCGCCACCATCCGATGCATAAAAACGCAAGCGCGAGAATGAGGGCGACTAGCGGTGGTAACAAGGCTTGGCGATTGTAGCCTGTAATCTGATAATTTTGGTTAGCACGCAGGCCGAACCAGTAGTCCGCTGACTGGCGATTGTCCGGCTTCGTACGCCTGAAATCCGGAAGGCCGTCAGTCTCCAGCCAACGGATGCCGCCTCCGGTTACCTTGGCTATGTCCGCAATTTTGTCTTTACTTGCGCGGATATCGTGAAGTTCCTTCGGATTGAGCGCCCCGACGGCAACTAATGATTTCTGCAGGCCATCTTCCAGAATATGCAGGCCGCTGGTCTGAAGTGGAATGCTCCCAATCTGTTCCCCTTTTTCCCCTTCGGATAATGAAAGCTGCGTCACTTTCCCGTCTGGATCCGTTACAGTGACAGTCACTGGCGCAGAATCAAGTGAGCGGCGCTGAATTTGGAGATTATCCCCCGCGACAACGGCTTTCAGCTGTTCTTCCTCGAGCTCGGGTTCCTTCATCAACCAGTGAGAAATACGCCGAAGAAGTTCAGACTGTGGACCGCCACCTTCAAACCCTCGTCCCCACAGCCAGGCATGATCCGAGAGAAGCTGTGCTACTCGCCCATCACCGCTACGTTCCAATATAAGGAGCGGTTGGTCCGACGGGCCGGTCATCAAGGTTTCCCCGCCAAGCGGCTCTGCCTCGATCATCCGGAACCAGCGACCCCAGCTTTCGCTCCCTTGCGTATTTGTTTTTAGTAGGCCCGTAACCGGATGTCGCTTGCCTGTCTCACTAACAGTCGGGACATAGCCTTCAGTAAAAATATACCCAGTGGGCTTTCCGGGCAGTACTTCTGCCAAAGGAGTCTGGTAGAGGCTCAGCGGTGTCGCAAAGGCGGGGCCGGCCGCCTCAAGCAGCGCGCCTCCAGCTTTCACATAACGAGAGATATTATGAAGGTAACTGGATGGAAGGACGCCGCGCCGCCGGTAACGATCAAAAATAATCAGGTCGAAATCGTTGAGCTTTTTCTCAAAAAGATCGCGGATCGGAAAGGGAATCAGCGAAAGCTCCGTGATTGGCGTGCCATCTTGCTTCTCTGGTGGACGCAGGATCGTAAAATGTACGAGATCGACGGACGGGTCGGATTTAAGAATGTTGCGCCAGCCCCGTTCGCCCATATGGGGCTCCCCCGAAACAAGGAGGACCTGTAACCTGTCTCGGATGCCATTGACTGTAACATAGGCGCTGTTGTTTTTCTCGGTCAATTCCCCGTCTAGCGGATCGACAGAGATTTCAAAAAAGTTGGCACCGCCATGCGTCAATGTCAGATCAAGGATGAGTTCCGATCCGATTTGTGCAAGATCTGCGGCTACTTCTTCCCCATCCTGCGAAATCGTCACGCGCGCCGCCTGAACAGGTTCAGTGAGGCCAAAATCCTCAATTTTGATGATGAATTGCAATGGCTGATTGACAATGCCGAATGTCGGGGCTTTTACCACCCGGAGCACTCGGTCTTTTTCATTATCTGCACCCGTCAGGAGAAAATGAACAGGTCCTGCTTCTTTAGCTTCGGTTTCATTCTCCGGCACATCATGTATTTGGCCGTCCGTAATAAAAATTGTGGCGGCAATCCGGTCAGGGGGGATGTTTTTTAGCGCCTCTTCTCGGCTCTCAAAGGCATGTGTTCCGTTCTCGTCTCCCAGAAGCGATGTCGTCTTGTTCTTAACCGTGACAGTTTCGACATTCAGGTTTTCGATTGTCGCAAGTCGGGACTTAAGGTCTCCAAAGGCGGCACTGGCAGTTTCACCGCGGCGGCCGATTTTCTGGCTGTTGGTCTCATCCAGAACTATTACGGCGATGTCATCGAGAAATTTTCGCTTCTCCGTCAATAGAACCGGATTGGCGAGTACCAGTAACAGAAGCGCCATAAGCGCACTCCGCAACAAGGTGCCGCGCCCGCGCCGCCACAGAGCGAAGATAGAAATACCCGAACAGATCAACGCAAGGACGATCAGCCAGTCAAGCGACACATAGGGGCTGAAATCGAGGGATGAGACAAAGCTTTCCTCTCTCATTGCCCAAGTCTCTCGAGTATGGCGGGGATGTGGACCTGATCGGCTTTATAGTTTCCGGTTAGCGTATACATTACCAAATTAATACCGAAACGATATGCCAGTTCCCGTTGCCGTTCGTTCCCAGGGAGCGTTGCCGCCTGATAGCGACCATCGGCATCAATCGCCCAGGCTGCGGCCCAGTCATTACTGCCGATAACGACCGATGCGACGCCGTCGTTCCCTTGGATGCCTGTGGTATCTTCAATCCAAACCTCGCCGCCATCATACCGGCCGGGGAAAGTCTGCATCAGGTAAAAAGACCGGGTAACCACATGATCAGTCGGCACCTGATGCACTCTTGGAATATCCAGCCTTGCGGTCAGTTGGCGTAAACGGGCGTTCTCTGGGCTGTTGTACAGATCGGGACCAAACTGTCCGACGTTATTCTGGTTGCGGGTGTCAAACAGGATGGTGCCACCGCCACTGAAATAGTTATTCAGCTTGAGAATCGCTTGATCGGAAAGGGCGGGAAAATCCGGGGTGATGGGCCAGTAAATCAAGGGGTAGAAAACAAGTTCGTCTTGCTCGATATCCACTGGGAGCGGGTCTTTGGCTTCAACGGCAGTCCTGTTTCTCAATTGCCGGCTGAGACCGGCAAGCCCATTGTGGCTCATCCTGTCAACCGCTGTATCGCGGGTGCGTATGTAGCCGAGCCGGGTGTCGAGCGTCGCAGCAAGCGCCTTGGCGTCACCGTCGAATTCCGTTTCCTGTGCCAATGTTCCGGTTGGCATGATGAACACGCTAAGCCCGATAGCAATGAGTATCACGGAGGCGCGAGAAATCGTTTTGAACGCAGGAAGCTTCCCCTGCAAATGAAGTGAAGTAATCTGATCGATCAGGACAAGAAGAAGCGCCGCAAGAATTATCGGCATAACGAGATCAATAACGGTCGATTTGTCAAAATATCGGATAGTCGCTGGAAATTGGCCCATATCAATCAGGGAATAGCTTGTGTCAAACTGGCCGATATTGATCGCTATGTTGAAGTTTTCGTCCCCGTAATAGCCAGGCGGATGACTTGCATCCAGAAGCAGTGTTTCCATCTCGGCTGTATTTACCGGTTCGGCTATACCAATTTCACTCTGAATGCCACCAAAGCCATCCATAAGACGAAATGGCGGCAGACTCCGCTGATCAGAAAAGTTCTGGTTTGAAATTTGACTAAGGTTGCCGATTTCACGCAGCATTTCAACGAAGAGGCCGGAAATAGCAAGATTTGACCATTCTGGCGTGGCTGTCGTGTGGAACAAAACCAGCCATCCAGCGTTTTGACGGTCAGCCGTGACCAATGGCGTGCCATCTTCCAGCTGCGCCCAGGTTTTGTCGAGAAGTTCGGGCGATGGATTGGCGAGAACCTGCTTTTTTACGGTCACATCCGTGGGAATGTTGAGGCCAAAAAACGGACTGGATTGCGGAATGGGGCCGAGGTGCGTCGGCTGGTTCCAGGACATTGCGCCTTGAAGGCTGCGGTTGCCCGAACGAAGATTGACCGGCACAAGTGTACCACTGGAATTCGCGATCTTCGGCCCGGAAAATCGCACCAGCACGCCACCCTTTGCAATCCAGTCGAGGAGCTTTCTTTCAATACCTTCGGATAAATTGGCGGCATCCCCAAGAACGATGAGTGAGCGATCCTCTGTTAAAAGTTCTTCAATCTGCCCGCGCGTGATGTCAAAGAAGGGGGTCAGTGCCTGGCTCAAATAGTGGATTTCATCCAGAAGCGGCTGATCAACCTGCTCGGAAACAGTCGTCACCAGACCAACCTGCCGCCGTTGCCAGCGATGGTCGAGCAGAAAGACAGAACCAGTGTTCCGGCTGCTCGCGATTTCCAGACGTCGGATATCATTTCTGACCTTGTTGGGGATTTTCAGACTAACATTCGTCGAGATGCCGTTCTCTGAAAAGGTAAAAGGAACCGATGTGATGATTTTCCCGCCATCTGCTTTTGCGGTTAAGACGCCATTGTCTATGGCGGCGCCCTCCGGAAGAAAGAGCGGTACGCTCAGCTCTTCACTATTCAGATTGGGCAAGCCGATGATAGGCGCAGCGGTGATGCTTTCTTCACGATAAATGGTAAGCGGGCCTATGTTCGAAAGCTGATGTATTAAATCGTTCAGATCAGGGAGGTGGGCGCTTTGCAAAATACCGCTTGAAAGCCAGATGAATTCGGGATTGTCGAGAAATTCAAGACGAGGCAGAAGATGGACTAGGCTTCCATAATGCGCTGGCCATGATTTAGGTTCCAACGAAGCGGCAACCCCATATGCTTCTTGATCTGCAAGTGGTTTTAAGATTACCTGTCGTCCTTCGCCCTGCCGGGCTGCCGTGATAATATATAGCTGTCTTTCCTGTCGGGTTGTCTCTTCAACCAGCTTATTCAAAGTGGCTTTCAGGCTGTCCCAAGATTCAGCAGCGGTCCAGCCATCATCAACGATTATGACAACTTCGCCTTTGCTGTCACGTTGCTCCGGGAGATTAAGGATCGGTCTGGCAATGGCCAGGATGATGAGGGCCGCGATCACCAGCCTTAACAGCAAAAGCCACCAAGGTGTTGTGGCTGCCGACTGTTCATCTTTCTTCAGGCGATAAAGAAATCGGATCGCCGGGAAAATGACTGATTTGGGGCGCGGCGGAACAATACGCAGGAGCCACCAAATCAATGGTAGCGTCAACAGAGCAGCGAGTACCCATGGGAAAAGGAAAGAAATCGAACTGATTGCCACCATTATGCCTTCGCCCCGCGAATATTGAGAGCGGTATAGAGGGCGGCAAAGGCCTCACTTGCCGGGGCGTCTGTCCGGTGAAAGCAGTAATCCCAGGAAACATTTTTCGCTATCTTGAGCAATTCCTGTTGATGTGCATTAAAGAGAGACTGATAATCCTCGCGAACAATCTCAACCCGGCCCAAGGTTATGTCGTCTTCTTCAGTCAACGAGACAAACCGGGTGCGCCCGTTGAAAGGAAGATCTACTTCCACCGGATCGGCGATATGCATTAGGAAACCGCGACAGCCGAGACTGACGACATGACGTATGACTTCAATGATTTCTGACGGTTCGACGAGAAAATCACTGATCAGGACAACAGTTGACTTGCTGGACAGCTGATCGGCAAACGTCAGATCAGTTATGGATGGACTCTGAACTTCCGCAGTGCGGTCAACAAATCGATTAAAGGAGGCAGGGCCAGTCGATGCTTTCTCGGTCTGGCCGACCAAGCCGAATTTTTCGCCGCTTTTTGAAAGAGAGAGTGCCAGTGCCAAGCTAAGCAATGTGGCACGATCCAGTTTGGACTGTTCCGTCTGACCAGAGCCATAGTCCATGGTTTGCGAGGTATCCCGCCAGATCCATACAGTTTCCGCCGTTTCCTGCTCTTTTTGCCTGATATATATATGCTCACGTTTCGCGCTTTGCCGCCAGTCGATACTGGACACTGGATCGCCGGGGCCGTATTGCTTGAACTGCCAGAAATCCTCTCCGGTTCCGGCGCGGCGCCTACCGTGGACACCCATATCATGCGCGTTCACCAGATTTTCCGCGGCAAGTATCAGGGGCGGTAACGTCTGCGCAAGTCTCTCGGCTTTAAACCGTTCATCCAGTTTTGGAGCGTTCACGCGACGCGGCTTGAACATATTTTACTCCAGCGGAACAGTAAGCGAGTTGATGATATCCTCCATCGTTATATTCTCTGCCCGGGCCGCATAGGAAAGGGCCATCCGGTGACGCATCACTGGTTTGGCAAGCGCGACTACATCATCGATCGACGGGCTCATTCTTCTTTCAAGCAAGGCCCGCGCGCGTACCGCTAATATAAGCGCCTGGCTCGCCCGTGGACCGGGGCCCCAAGAGACATATTTATTGACAAGCTCGTTTTCGCTCTCGCCGGGGCGGCCTTCTCGCACCAACTTCAATATAGCATCGATGACGGCATCGCTCACAGGCATTTCGCGAACCAGATGCTGCGCTTCCATCAGTTCTTCGGGAGAAATAATCTGCGCCGGCACGGCCTCCTCATTGACGGTGGTTTCAAGCAGGATACGCCGTTCAGTGTCACGGTCCGGATAGCCGACGTCTATCTGCATCAGAAAGCGGTCAAGCTGTGCTTCGGGCAGAGGGTAGGTTCCCTCCTGCTCAATGGGGTTTTGCGTGGCGAGAACATGAAACGGTTTTGGCAGGGGATAGGTTTGTCCCGCGACAGTGACCATTTCCTCCTGCATTGCCTGAAGCAGAGCAGACTGGGTACGTGGGCTGGCGCGGTTGATTTCGTCCGCCATCAATATTTGCCCGAAAATAGGCCCTTTGAGAAACTTGAAGTGGCGGCTGCCGTCGTCGGCTGTTTCAAGAATTTCTGATCCCAGTATGTCGGCGGGCATCAAGTCGGGAGTGAACTGGACGCGCTTATCGTCGAGGCCAAGCACGCCGCCCAGGGTTTCGACGAGCCGGGTTTTCGCTAGGCCCGGCACGCCGATCAACAGGGCATGCCCGCGTGCAAGTAAAGTAATTAAGGTGAGTTCAACAACCTGATCCTGGCCGAAAATAAACTCTCCAATACCGGATTTCAGATCGGAAAACTTTTCAGACAGGCTGTCGACTCTTTCAACTATTTCCTGTTCAGTATTGCCAGTTGTGTTCATGTGAGCCTGTCATCATCTGTGAAAAATGAGTAATCTGAACTGGCGACTTGGTAGCCAGCAACGACTAACCTAAATATAGTATCAAAAAATGAGCATTTAAGGCCAAAATTATGACAACTCCGGACACGAATGACGGCCTCGGGGCCATCATCAAGCAGATCGAAGGGCAGAAGCATCCGCCAGTTCATCTGTGGAACCCTGAATTTTGTGGCGACCTAGATATGCGCATTGCCCGTGATGGTACCTGGTTCTATCTTGGTTCGCCCATCGGTCGAAAGCCGCTAGTAAAGCTGTTTTCCGGGGTTATCCGGTTCGATGATGACGGTAGATATTATCTTGTGACACCGGTCGAAAAGATCGGAATTAAAGTCGATGACGCGCCGTTTGTCGCCGTAGAAATGTTTGTCGAGGGGGAGGGGACGGAGAGAATTATCAGCTTCCGTACGAATGTTGACGATTTCGTGATCATGGATAAGGATCATCCGTTTCGTCTGGAAATCGATCCGGAGACCAAGGAGCCGTCTCCTTATGTGCGTGTTC
Source organism: Sneathiella sp. HT1-7 (assembly GCF_020731145.1). Taxonomy (GTDB): domain Bacteria; phylum Pseudomonadota; class Alphaproteobacteria; order Sneathiellales; family Sneathiellaceae; genus Sneathiella. Next base: position 123,693 of record NZ_JAJFZN010000005.1, read on the forward strand.
GTGCAAATTTGGAGGCGCTGATCAACCGCCCGGTATTCTATGATCTTGTAAATCTTGCCGGAGAGGAAAATATAAATGGTGAGGACCGCTTCGGGTTCTGGAGTAGCGGACAGTTTTTTGAACTCGGATTAGTGAATGACATTTTTGATACATAAGAAACAAGAACTGACGAAAAAGTTACAGCAGTCATTGGGACCAGTGCCGACGACATTATCGCCCGCATTGAACCTGTCCGGGAGTATGCGGGGAGATCATGATTTGAACCCCGCGAGCGCTCCTGATCGAAATTTACCCTTCACCCCTGCGGCGGTTCTCGTCCCCATCGTTCTCCGGCGGGAAGGCCCGACCGTCATTCTAACCCGCCGTGCGACACATCTTTCAAAGCATGCAGGGCAGATAAGCTTCCCGGGCGGACGAGCAGATGAAGGCGACGAAAATGCCGTTGCGACGGCCCTTCGTGAGTCGCAGGAAGAAATTTCGCTTGATCCGAAACTGGTGGAAGTCGTCGGGACCCTGACAACTTATGTCACCGTAACCCAATATTCAGTAACGCCGGTTGTCGGGCTTGTCGAACCCACATTCGATTTGCGGCCGGAAGCCGGTGAGGTGTCAGAGATTTTTGAGGTGCCACTCGACTTCCTCCTTGATCAGGCGAACCGCAAAAAACATAGCGGTTTTCGCGATGGCGTGGAAAGGTTCTGGTATGCGATCCCGTTCGGTGACTATTATATATGGGGTGCCACAGCCGGCATGATTAAAGATTTATCGGAACGGATAATGCTGAAATGATCAGATCAATACTTTTCCATATTATCCCGCTCATTCTTCCATTCGTCGTTTATGGCGTTTACCTGTATTTCAATGGACGTGCAGGCGGAGATAAAACATGGGGTAAAGCATCCCTTGCCATTGCAACGATAAGCGGACTGCTGTTGATGGCGGCCAGCCTGATTGCGCTGGGACTGATAAGCGGAGAACCAAGCGAGGGAACTGTCTATGTGCCACCCAGATTTGAAGATGGCCGGATAATAGACTCGCAAGTATTGCCCTCTGAACAGAAAGAGTGATGGCGCAATGCCAATCGGAGAGAAGCTCGCTGATATTTTCACGCATCCTCCTCTCTGGCGAAGTTGGCCGGAAACGCAAGCGATAATCGACGCCCTGAAAAATGAAGGCGGTGTGGCTCGTTTCGTCGGTGGCTGCGTTCGTGATGCGCTTTTGGGACTCGAGACTGAGGATATTGACATTGCAACGGATTTGCTTCCCGGCGCGGTAATACAAGGGCTTGAGCGAGCGGGCATCACGGCGCTTCCCACGGGGCTTGATCATGGCACCATCACGGCGGTCCTGAACAAACGGCATTTTGAAATTACAACCCTGCGGGTCGATGTTGTCGCCCATGGTCGGCATGCGGATATTGCCTTCACTCAAGACTGGGAACGTGATGCGGAACGGCGGGATTTCACCTTTAATGCGCTGTATCTTGATCCTGAAGGTGAACTCGTTGACCCGGTAGGAGGGCTTGCAGACCTTGCATCAGCACATGTCCGCTTTATAGGAAATGCAGCGGACCGCATCCGCGAAGACTATTTGCGTGTTTTGCGCTATTTCCGTTTCTACGCCCGATTTGGCGACGAAAATCCCGATGAACACGCGTTGCGTGCCTGCGCGAACGCGGCGAGTCAACTTGATCAGTTGTCGGCAGAACGAGTGCAGAAAGAACTGTTGCTGCTGCTCGGCACCAATAACCCGGTTCCTGCTATAACCCTTATGGAGGAAACAGGCGTATTGACCGCGGTCCTCAATGGCCCCGCAGATGTGTCACGACTGAATGGAATGCTGTCTCTGAGTAGACCAAGCGACGCGATTTTGCGGTTTTCGGCGCTTCTGCAGGGTAAAAAGGAGAGGGTCTTAAAGGTTGCAGAAAAGCTCCGCTTCTCCAATAAGCAAAAAGAGCGACTTTCAATGATGTGCGGAAACGAAGTAGAGATTGATATGCCCCCGTCCGCCTGTCGAGAGCTTCTTTATAAAATCGGTAAGACAGGCTTTGTGGATCAGACATTGCTGCTTTGGTCAACGCTTGGGACGGACGCTAAGCTCGAAGCTTACCTGAAAGAAGCAGACCAATGGAGCGCCCCCCAGTTTCCCGTCACGGGCCGTGATCTGCTGAACCTTGGTGTCGAAGAGGGGGCGATGCTGGGAAAGTTATTGAAAAAGATGGAAGAGAGCTGGATCGCCTCCGGGTTTACGCGTACCAAAGCTGATCTCATTCAAGAGTTTTTACCGGACGCCTAAAATCCAGCCTTCCTCAATCCGGCATTTTCTTTCTTGTGGCGGGGTAAGCCATTGAGGCGCGGCAAAGGCTTCACGCGCGTCGTCTGAGGCTATTTTTTCCAACAGCCAGTCCCGACAGGCCAACACCTGCCGCGCATCCTTGATCGGGTGATCATAGGACGCATGGCTATTCAGGCTTGGCCAGATTTCTGTTAGGATAATGCCGTTTAGGTCGACTTCCCAGCTTGTCTCAAACGGCCAGAATTTGATGCGATGCGCGATGTCAGGCTGGCGAGCGAGCTCATTGAGCTCTTTTAGGCCGGTAAGGGACTGACTACCGACGGATCCTGTTGTGTATAGTTTCCAGACGGTGGAAATAGAGTGTTCTTTCTTTTCTTCCCGGAGGAATTTTTCGACTGTTCGCCACTCCGTGAATTCGGTATGAGTGAACTCTGGTTTCTTGACAGTCAGATAGTCTGATGCAGCAGCTGCCGGACAACCCCAGAAGGGGCCCGCGTCGCTTGATATGTCCTTATTGAGTTTTGCCGCAACCTCAAAACGATTGTTCTTGTCCAACTCATCCGAAGTGAGGTCTCGGGCGATATGGGCGGCGGCGGCGCGTCCGCCACCAAGGCCGCTTCCGGCGGGATATCCAAAAGGGAAATCGAACCCGACACAAGCGGCGCCGTCAAAATTCGCAAGCAATTCATGAATGCGCGTCATGCAGGCAGCGCGGGTACGAAAATATTCCGGGTCAGAGAGATCACCATCGGCGGCCCAAGCGAGCCAGCATCTATCTGGGGAAGGCTTCGCGGGTCCCGGAGAGGCAGCGGCGGACCAATCAACCATGATGACGAGATCAAACATTGCCGACTCTCCTTATCGTATTTCTAATGCTCTATGTTAGGGCTATATTATGATAATGCAGTGCATTGGCCACGAAATTCCCTACATATAAGGGGTGGTGTATATTATTTCGCCGGAGGATTTTGCGATGAAACGGGTCATTTTGGCTTCTGCGTTCACAGTTTTTATAACTTTCGCTCCACCAGCCTTGGCGGACGAAAAGAAGGACGATCCTGAGAATCTTGCGCTTCAGGGTATTACCAAGCTTATGGACGCGTTAGGGGCCTTTATTGGGTCCATTCCGCAATATGAAGCGCCGGAGATGAATGAAAATGGCGATATCATTATTCGCCGGAAAAATCCCGACAAGGATGAGACGGAGCAAGATCCCAAGCTTGAGGAAACGGCAACCTGAGCCTCCTGGCCGCGTTGGCAATATCATCGCGGAAATCGGATAGTTTATGTGCGACGGGGTGCCTAAATTACCTCTCAATGTAATTGAGATGGGCTTAAGAAAATGACGAATGATACAAGACTGAACGCGGTCATGACCCGCAATAAGAACGAAGACGGCAAGTTTGTTTATGGGGTGAAGACAACGGGTGTCTATTGCCGCCCTTCCTGCTCCGCCCGTAATCCAAAGCCGGAGAATGTTCGATATTTTGATTTGCCGGAATTGGCAGAGGCGGAAGGATTTCGTGCCTGTCGCCGGTGTCGGCCGGATTTGGTGAAAATTGCCGATCCGGGATTGTCGCTTACTCGCCAGATTTGTCAGTTAGTTGAACGGCATATCGGGGAATCTACAAATGAAAAGCTCAGCCTTGGGTGGCTGGCGAGTGAGACGGGCTACAGCGAGGATCATCTTTCCCGAAGTTTCAAGAAAATCCTCGGCATTTCTCCGATGGATTATTACGACAATCGCCGGACGGTGGCGTTCAAGGAAAACGTGAAAGCCGGCGAAACAGTGACCGAGGCTGCCTATGGCGCGGGGTTCGGGTCCGCTTCCCGGCTTTATGAAAAGGCACATGCGCGTTTTGGCATGACACCGGCATCTTACGCAAAAGGTGGGGTGGGCGCGGAGATCGCCTATGCCTTCGCGGAGTGCTTTCTTGGGCAAATGTTGGTCGCCGGGACGCGTCATGGCGTCTGTGCCATCTATTTTGGCGACGATAAAACTGAGTTGATTGAAGAGTTGGAAGGCGAGTTTCCACAGGCAGAAATTGCGGCTGATATTGGGCAACTTGCGAATTGGACAAGAGCAATCGTCGATTTTCTGGAGGAAACTTCAGCAGCTTTACCTGAGATCCCGCTCGATATGTATGGCACCGCCTTTCAGCGGCGGGTGTGGCAGGCTTTACTTCAAATAGGGCCGGGCGATACGAAAACCTATCGTGAGTTGGCGGAGGATATGGGTGCACCAAAATCGGCACGCGCAGTGGGGCGTGCCTGCGCGACTAATCCGGTTTCCCTTATTGTCCCGTGCCACCGGGTAATCGGCACCGATGGCAAGTTGCATGGTTATCGATGGGGATTGGAACGGAAAGAGGCTTTGCGCAGCTGGGAAGGTGCGCAATGATCTATAATCAGGACGACGGACTCATCGCTAGTTTTTGTTGATTTTCCTTAGTGAAACGGCGCTGGCTCGCTTCCTTGATCCGTTCGGCGAGCTGCTCCCGCTTGAGTCGGTAGGCCTCGCGGGTTGCCGCCATTCTGGCCTCTGTGTCTTTGCGCCGTTCCTTCTGCCATATCTTCAGAACTTTCTGCCGGTACGGGATGTTATATTTGTGTGTACGAGAATGGTAATGTGCAATTGCTGTGTTCCAGGACCGGCTTTCCTCTCTGAGGCTTTTAAGGAGTTTTGCCGCATACTCGGTATTTTGTTTAGGGTCTAGCGCTGCGTCCAGATCCTCAAATGCATCTGGATGATAATAGAGATTGACCTGCATGCAGCCGACATCAATATTTTTGACGCCCTTAGCCTTAAGCGCCTTCACTTCTTTGATAGCAATCTCCTTACTGGGCAGATATCTCCCCCGTCCCTCGGCATAAACGGTCCAGGGCCAGGCAATCATTTCCTGCTTTTCCTTGTGCCAATGACCGCTCTCAGTCAAGGAAACAGCCGTTAAAAGCCGTTTCGGCAGACGGTGTGCTTTTTCAGCCGCCGTCACTGCTTTACCGCAGGTTTCGGCGTGTTGCGGCGCGTTTGCGATAACGCTCGCGGCATTAGACACCGTTGGTTGCAGAGCAATCAGAATAAAAGCAAGTGACCATATTAATATACGCATTTACATCCTCCTGCCCTAAGAGGAGCAAATACCGCGCCAGTTTTATTCGTCCGTCAGATTTTTTTGCATAATGACCGTATCAAGCCACCGTTCATGTTTGTAACCAACGGATTCAAGGATACCGACGAGCCGAAACCCGAGACTTTGATGCAGCTTGATTGATCCGCGATTGCCTGAGTCACCAATGACCGCAACCATCTGCTTTTTCCCAGCCTTCTTACATTCCTCGATCAGAGTGGAGAGGAGAGCTTTTCCGACACCTTTTTTCCGCCCGCCTTCGCGGACATAGACCGAATTTTCCACGGTGTTTTGATAAGCGGGACGCGGTCGGTAGACACCCGCATAGGCGAAACCAACAACCTCTCCGTCATGTTCAGCAACCAGATAAGGGAGTTGTTGTTCCAAAATTGTATTTCTGCGGGCTGTCATTTCCATCATGTCGGGCGGTTTGATTTCAAAGGTGCCGAACCCGGTCAGGACGCTCACTGCGTAGATATCTGTGATAGATGCGATATCTTCAGAAATTGAAGTGCGGACAACTATTTTTGCGTGTTCGTTCATTTGCTTCAGGCCGTTAGTAAAGAGCTATAGTTCGCGCTCATACCCTGCACAAATCCGGCAATAGCTTTCTTGAGCATGCAGAACCCGTCCGTTGTTTGCAGGTTTTCCTGATCCATATAGAGCGCCCTGTTAATCTCTATCTGCAGGGCATGGATGTTCTTTTCAGGGTTCCCATAATGGGCTGTGATATAGCCACCTGCGTAGGGTGAGTTCTGACCGATATGATAACCATGGTCTTCAAGCCGGGTGAAAGCTTCCTCAAAGAGTCTTGGTGAGCAGGATGTACCGTACCTGTTGCCAAGAATAATGTTCGGTCTTTGATCGGATGCCCGGAAAAGTGACCCGCCTTTGGATACATTTGCCGGGGGCATGGAATGGCAATCCAGCAAATAGATATACCCAAATTTTTTCCGCCCTTCTTCAAGAAGTTGGCGAAGCGCGTGATGATATGGAAAATAGCATTCATTGATACGCTGTCTAGCGTCTTCAAAGTCAAGTTTTCCGGCATAGATCTCCTGTCCGGCACCAACGACCTTCGGGATGGTGCCGATTCCGCTGGCCAGACGCGGACTTACCGTCATTACATAGTCAGGCAGCGGTGTCTTGTACATATGCGGATCGAGTTCAAATGCTTCGCGATTGGCGTCGCAATAAGCACGCGGGAAATTCGCTGATAGCAGCGGCGCCCCATAATCGGGCGCGCAGGCAAACAGCTCATCGACCAGAAAATCCTCCGACTGGCGCAACTTTGTGAATTCCAGTTTTGTGCTTTCGATAAATTCTTCTGGATAGTCTCTCCCACTATGGGGAGAGGAAAATATAAAAGGAATGCGCCATTCCGAGGGCCACTCAATCTTTACAGGGGATGCAAAAGCCGCCATGATGGGGATGCTCACCTTAGTTGCTATTGAAAACTATTTGGGCTCATTTTGCCAGCCGTACTTGTATAGTATAGTCTGATTCCAGTTTGTATTTGAATGACAATTATATAGATTTTGCCATGGCGCGTATTTTGCTTGCAGAAGATGATGAAAACTTGCGCCCTTTTCTAGCGCGCAGCCTCGAAAATGCCGGGCATGAAGTCCTTGCTTTCAGCGATGGGGAAGATGCATTGCCGGCGCTTGGGACCGGGCATGTGGATATTTTAATTTCGGATCTTGTGATGCCGGGAATGAACGGAATTGAGCTTGCCCGTCATGCCAGAGAGAAAGATCCGGATTTGCCGGTTATCTTCATTACCGGGTTTTCCGCTGTGGCGATGGAGGCATTGGACACCGTTGATGGTGTTAGCAAGGTTCTCTCAAAGCCGTTTCACCTAAATTCCCTTGTCGAGGCTGTGAGCAACGCTCTCGATGACCGTGCCATATCCTGATTGCGGTTGGAGTTTCTTTATCCACTGCCCAATCTAGATAGGGCTTGCAATGGTTTTCACAGGGCATTATAAGTCGCCATTCCCGCCGCAAATGATGCGAGCATACGGGCGTATAGCTCAGTTGGTTAGAGCGCTGTGTTGACATCGCAGAGGTCACAAGTTCGAATCTTGTTACGCCCACCATTCCCAAGCCATTGATATAGATGAAAAAGCGACCGAAGTGTTTACTCCGGCCGCTGTAGCGCCTTCAATTGGAGCAGCACTCCTTCAGGATTACTGTGCCGCCGCGTTTTTGAGCAAGGTAGGGCTTCCCATCGGGAAACGGATAAGTGTCTGTTCCCCACCGGCTTGCTGCAGAACAATTTTCCATTCCATAACAAAGACAAAAGGGGCTTTTGGTGGGGTCGCTAGCAACTCGCCCGTATTGACATTAAGATAAGTCAGCTTGTGCGGCATCGGGCCAGATTTTACCGTAAGATAGGTAGCGTCCGAACTTTCAATCACGATGCCCGGTTTGGGCCAATACTCAACATCCATTAACAACGCGCTCTCTGCGATGAGGGATCGGAAGATCGGGCCAGAGACGCGATAGGCCGTTTTGGCCGTTAAGCTTCGCTCTTCCAGCAATCGCGGAAGCTGAGATCTGTCTCTTTCCGACGGCATGAAGGAAACGACATAATCAATGATTTCCGTATCATTTTTGACCATGAAGGTTTTGATGCAGGGGTAAATTCGCTCACCGACCTGCGTGTAAAATAGATCGCCATACTTAATGTCTGTCAGGAAAGCGGGCTTGCCAATTAGATCAACATTCATCTTGAATTCGCCTTTACTGTGCCCCTAATTTTTAAATTTGCAAATCGGTTAAAATAGATTTCCGACTATGTTTTTCTCGTCTGTTAAGGCAGTCGACGTGATTATTTGCAGTTTTCCTTGTGCCTTGACCTTATGACTGGACAAATAACTCAAAGAAACTGCTGATGAAATTATATCTAAAATTTGCATAAAAGTAAAAATAATTGCTGGATATGGTTAATACCAATTTCGGAAAAACAGATAAAAAGCGAATGATCTTGCCTGCGTCATGTTGATTGAGAACATTGACGGCACAATATTAGAAGACTATGCCGATCAGGAAGCTGTTGGAGTGAGTTTATGAGAGTCGTAATTCTAATCATGACGGGCCTGTTGTTGGCAGCCTGCGCAAAACCGACGGTAGAAGCGAACGTAACAGCCTTCTTCACGCCGGAACTTGCTAGTATCAAAGGCAAGACAATTGTGATCCGCGCGCAACCGGAAGCAAAAGAATCGAGTCTCGAATTCCTGAACTATCGGCCGAAAATTGCCGATAAGCTTAGGTTTGTGGGTTTCGAAGTGGAGGAGAACCTGCCGGACCCGGATTATATCGCCTATGTTTCCTATGGTGTTGACGGGACGGAACCGCGAGTTTCGACCAGTTCGACCCCTGTGTTTGGAGGCCTTGGACTCGGTGTATATGGTGGCAGCGGACCATTTTATGGTGGCTCCATCGGGCGTACCTACAATACCGAGAGCTGGGTGGAATATAACCGGTTCATCTCGATTGATATCGTCGAAGGGAAGACTGCAGGCACCGCTAACCCGGTCCGGATTTATGAAGGGCGCGCGCAGTCCGCCGGGCGATGCCCAACGCTTACCGGAGTCTTTGATGAGGTGTTGGACGCATTATTTCAGGATTTCCCCGGTGTCGATGGAAAGACCGTATTTATCAGTATCCCTTGGGACGGGTCCTGTGAATAGGGAGGGTTAAGCTACTCTACTTTATAAACACTGTACTTCGGGCCTTGGGCGTTGCGTTCTCCGGTGCCAACAAAAAGATGCTTGTTCAGCCATTGATGCGATGAGGCGGAGGTTTCGAAACGCGGCGAAATACGGAAGTAGAACTGGTTGGGATCGACTTCCTCTCCCCGTGCCATTTTTTCCATAACTTCTTTTGGCCCATGGCGGAGCCCTTCGTAGCGAGTGTAGATCAGCCCACCATCTTCCGCCTCGATTGTCAGGCGTACGTCAAGCTGCATAACGCCATCATCGCGTATCAGAAGCCAGTCCGCGCCGCCGCCGTGTATATGGCCATTGAGCATGGGGCCGATGACATCGCCGCCTGTAACTTCGGCTATCAGTCGTCCGCCCATCGGTGTTTTTCCAAGGTCAGCAATCGGTGTTTTAACGGAAAGTTGCATATCAAAAGCATGTGTCAGCTTCATTCCAGACATGGTACTAATCCTTTGTTATTATTATCGGCGCGGTCCGTTACCTTGCTGACAGCAATCAGAATAGTCATAGGTATAGGTGCTGTAAGGGTTGGGGTTATCAACCGAAAATTTTGCACACCCAATTAGGAATAAAGCTGTGCCTGCAATGATTACGTATTTCATGTGATTTGATCCCTGTTCCCGTTGCGGTCCATTCTATCGGGGAACGAACGCGAATGTTATCAGAAATTTGGCTTTCATGTGAAAATCTGTCTTCAAGCAGTACTTATAAAATCGGGGGCGGTGTGGCGGGTCCTGTCCCTTCGTTCAGTCGGGGCAAAGAAAGGCTCGCGCTTTCAAATTTCATCAGTTCGATGCCGTTTTCCTGAAGGGCATTATAGATCGCGGCATTAATAACATATCGATCCTCAAAATACTGAAGACCCGGAACCCAGACACGCGTGCCGATGACAAGGCCGCCATAAGTAAAATCCTGAATACCAACTTGTGGCTGCGGGGCGTCTTTATCGTCGATGAATTTCACAAGGGCATCCTGTACGAGCTTGATAACCCGGTTCGGCTCAACGTCAGTGGCAATACAAAAATTGCTTTCGACGATCCGCACTTCCATGGAATTGACGATTACCTGCCCGACAATTTCCTTGTTGGGCACAGCGATTTGCTCTCCGTCTTCACCCGTGAGGAAGGTGATGCCAAGGGTGATACGATCGACCACCCCGCTGACACCTTGCACAGTGATAACATTGCCGATTACGAACGGCCGGGTCAGGATAATGGCAATGCCCGCCCCAAAGTTGGATATAGGCCCTTGCAAGGCAAGGGTTGCGCCGAAAGTAACGGCACCGGCAAGGGCGATAAGCGGGGCAATGCTCACCCCGAAATTGCCAAGCGTGATGATGATCAGGAGAACAATCAATACTGCCTTGGCAACGCTTCCCAGAAACTGGGACAGAGTGACATCGATATTCTTGGCCGTTGCCAGGCCAACTAGCCGGTTGCCAATCCAGTTGGCGACGAGCAAGCCGACAAGGAAAAAGACAATTGCACCTAAAATCTGAAACCCGTACTCGACGGCGAAATCGGTGGCGAAATCTATCCAGACCGAAACGGTCTCAATATTCTCAGTTACTTTTTCCATTGCAAATTACTTACTCTACCGCGACCTCAGTCACCCAATAACTTTTTGATAGATTTGCCGGCACCGTCAACGGCTTCGGTCGCGCCTTTTGTCGCATCCTTTGCGGCCTCGCCAGCCTTTCCGACCCCCGTTTTGTTGACAAGGTCGCCAGCATTTTCAAGCAATGACCCGAGGTTCTTGCCGATCCCAAGGTCGGTGATAACGTTCATGGCTTTTCCGGTCAGTTCGTCAATGATTTTTGCTGCAACCTCTCCGGGGCTTGCACCTCCTTCATCTTTGCCGATGTCGCTCATTTGAATATTCGGAAGCTTGCCATCGATTTTTTGACCGGCCAGCATGTCTGCTTTGACCGAGACCTGCCCGCCATTGATGAAAATGTTATCGATGATAACTTTCGGGCCGCTCTCTTCGCTGCTTTCTTCTGACTTTTCGCCCCCGGATAATCCGTTTTCTTTCATAAAGGCGTCGACATTGTTTCGAATGGTGTCCAGATTGTTAGTCGTCTGATTCACCTCATAGATTATCGACGGATTTTCGACCCTGATCTCGAGGATATGGATTACCTCGTCATTTGACCCGGATATATCGACCTCTACGGCGACGCTATCGAATTTAATGGAGTAGTCTTCGTCGAAACCTTCAGGGTTGCCGACGCTGAACCCTTTCAGGGCCCCTTTGCCGCTTGTCACATCCAGATCGACTTCATTCAGGACCACATCCGTTTTCGTAACTTCCGAGCCGTATTTCTCGACCGAGGCAATAATCACTTTATCCAGATTGAAATAAAAGACGCCCACAACAATGGCTATGATAATGACAAGACCGACAACAATGCCGCCGATGATTTTACCCATTTTTCTCAATGCCCCTTTGCCTGATTCCATGCAAATTTCTATGGGCCGATTAAGCCAGAGAATACCCTGATAGGCAAATAAATATCCCTGAAAAAGATGGCTGCTTTACACGATCTGTCACCTCACCTAGGAATAGACGGTTCCCGACAGCAGAAAGATACGTGACGTGGCGCCATTTTTTTCCAATGATTTGTTTATGTCGATGCGGCTCGCGCCTTTCTATATTGCACTTTTCCTTATTGTAGGGTTTCAGCTCCCCTTTTGGCCGGTTTGGCTTTCGTTTAAGGGGCTAACAGCGGAGGAAATAGGCATTGTTCTTTCCGCGCCTGTCTGGTCTAAAATTCTGTTTACGCCGATGATTGCCTCCCTCGCAGATTACTTTGGCCGGCGTCGGGCTCCGCTCGTGATCATGTCAGGGTTTTCTCTTGTCTTGTTTCAATTCTACTTCGTTGTTGATGGCTTTTTTCAGATTTTCGCTGTGGCACTTTCGATTGGGATGTTTATTTCATCCTTTAGTGCTATCGGCGATAATCTGGTTCTCACTCTCGGTCGTTCACGCAACATAGACTATCCGCGCATTCGTTTGTGGGGATCGGTTGCCTTTATTGCCGGTTCATTCTTCGGTGGTCAGCTATTGGTTGGCCGGTCGCCGGACTTCATCCCGGTCATGCTCTCGGCGGCATTTTTGTTTTTGTTTTTATGTTGCCTTTTGCTTCCTGAAATACGTGTTAGCCGGAGTGATCAGGGCAAAAAGGGCTTGCGCCGCCTGTTGAAATGCCCGCCATTTCTAATTTTTCTGATCGCCGCCGGGCTTATCCAGGGTAGCTACGCTGTCCTTTATTCGGCGGGGACACTTCATTGGCAAACACAAGGGATCAGTGACGCGACCATCGGCTTCCTGTGGGCGGAGGGGGTAGTTGTTGAAATTATTCTGTTCGCCTTTGCCCGAAAGTTATTCAAATCTTTCAGCCCCATACAGCTTATCTTCCTAGGCGGTGCTTCGGGCATGATAAGGTGGATCGTCATGGGATTCTCGCCGGACGTTCCTGTGCTGTTGGTCATCCAAATGCTTCATGGGGTCACATTTGCGACCGCCCATTTAGGGGCGATGCGATTTATCGTGGAGAAAATTCCGATTGAGATGTCAGCGCGGGCTCAGGGTCTTTATTCTGCTGTATCCCTTGGCCTTATTTTGGGCGGTAGCCTTCTTTTTTCAGGCTATCTTTATGAGGGGTTTGCGGCTGAAGCCTATTTCTTTATGGCGGGAGGATGCGCGGTAGCTTTGCTGATATGCCAGTATTTACGGCGTGTTCCTGAAACACTGCAACTTTAAGGGATGACAGTTTAAACGGGAACGGTTTAAATTGGCTGGAATCACGTAGGTCTAAAATAAATAAAAAGGGAAATATAATGGGGCCATTAGCTGGATATAAAATTGTTGAAATGGGCGGGATCGGTCCCGGTCCAATGTGCGCAATGCTATTGGCGGATCTGGGCGCTGATATTGTCCGTATCGATCGCCTGTCTGATCCGGGTCTTGGAAGTATGCCTAGTTCCCGGAACAGCTTGTTGATGAGGAGCCGACGCTCTATCGCTGTGGACACGAAAAGTGAAGCAGGGCGTGAAGTTGTCCTTAAATTGATCGAACAGGCAGACGGCCTTATCGAAGGATTTCGCCCCGGTGTGATGGAACGTATGGGGTTAGGCCCGGATGACGCGCTCAAGCGTAACCCGAAGCTTGTTTACGGCCGTATGACGGGCTGGGGTCAGGATGGGCCAATGGCCCAGGCGGCGGGTCATGACATTAACTATATCGCCCTTTCTGGTGTGCTGCATGCAATTGGCCGAAAAAATGAAGCGCCGGTTCCCCCGCTCAACCTCGTCGGTGATTTTGGCGGCGGGGCACTTTATCTCGCACTTGGCCTTGTCTGCGGTATCCTTGAAGCGCAAAAATCGGGCAAGGGACAAGTTGTCGATACAGCGATGGTCGATGGTGCCGCTTCGCTGATGACGATGTTTTATGGCCTCATGGCCGCCGGTAACTGGAAAGACGAACGCGGCGTGAATATTCTCGATACCGGCACGCATTATTATGACGTTTACGAGACTTCGGACGGAAAACATATCTCGCTTGGTTCCATAGAGAAAAAATTCTATGAGGAACTGCTTGAACGCACTGGACTGGACAAGGAAGATCTGCCACCGCAGATGGATCCGAAAAGCTGGCCGGTGATCAAGGCCCGGTTGACGGAAGTCTTTAAGACGAAAACCCGAGACGAATGGGATGAGATTATGTTGGGGACAGATGTATGCTATGCACCTGTTCTGTCTATTGTGGAAGCAACGCAGCATCCCCATAACATCCACCGAAAAACCTTTGTTGAATATGACGGGATTGTACAGCCTGCCCCGGCGCCACGATTCAGTCGGACGGAGCCGGCCATTCAGAGTCCGCCGTGCCTGCCAGGAGAGCATACGACAGAAGCGTTGCGAGACTGGGGAATTACGGATGGCACCATTGAAGAATTACAACGGGCAGGTGTTATCAAGTAATCGTTTTTGAAGGGTTTTCCCGTTTTGGGGAGGGGTCAAATTAATCAGAAAACTTGACGTCGCGAAGCTTTTGCGGAACCCTTCCCAGATAGTTTAGTAGGAGAGGGGTGATGTTGCAAAAACATCAGAAAGTAAAAGTTCGCAGCGGCGAGAATATGCCCGCCGCGGAAAAAGTCGCTGTGCCACAAAAAGCACCGGAAAATAAAGGGTTATCCGGAGCTGCCTGGTTGTTCGGCATTGGGGTTCTGTTAACCATAGGCTGGCTCGTCGCCGTTGGAGCCTTTGTCTATACAAGAATCGGCTGGCCGGATGTTCTCCAGATCGCCCCTTTCGATCTGGGTATCCTCTTGCTTGGATCTTTTGCGCCGCTTGCCTTTTTGTGGTTGCTACTCGGTTACTTTTATCGTGGTCTGGAAGCCCGCTTGAAGGGCAACGCCCTCGACCAACTGATGTCTAACCTTGGATACCCAAGCACCGAGGCGGAGAACCGCGTAGCGCGGCTAACGGCGGCCCTCGAACGTCAGTCAAAAGCCGTTCAGGACGGCACAGAAAGGGCGGCCCTCCGTATTGAGGATGCTTCCGGTCATCTTGAAAAGCAGGGGAACGCGGCCAATTCTGCGACGGATGGACTGCTTAAGACATCTGATCGAATAAAGGGTGAGCTTGAAAACAGGGAGCAGCAGCTTAACGCATTGATCGATAAGATCAATGAACAGGGCCTGCGTCTTAATGATGCCATAACGCTGCAAACGAGCAACCTGCAAAGCGCAGCCACTGAAACCGAAGAACGCAGTAAATCCGTTCAGGGCGCACTAACCGCGCAGATATCGGCGCTTGAAAATGCTATTCGTGTCGCAGATGAAAAATCTCAGGACATTACGCAAATTCTGGGCGATACGAGTGAAAAGATATTTGCTACTGCGACACAAACCCTCGACAAGACAGTCGAAGCGAAGGATGCGCTCGGCAATCAAATCAAAAGCCTGGAAGATGCCGCCAATCAGTTACGCCAGCAAATTGATGAGGGCACGTCCCATCTTGGCGAACGCGGCCAGGAAATAGCTGAGATTTCACGTAATTCGTCGACAGAGCTTTCCAAGACCGCTGATATCCTGCTGCAAAGCACCACGGATTTGAGCATTGCAAGTGATGAAGGCGTTACACGCCTCAATGCGCTTCGAAATACGCTTGCGAACAGCGTTGCCGAAGTGGATAAGGCGCTTGAACAGTTGGAGAGCAGGGAAGGTGGCCTGTTGCAGGTTGCGAAGGAAGCGGAGGCGGGTGCAAAAGATTCCGCTGAACTGCTGCGTGAAAATACGCAGGATCTTGCTGTTAGAACCAGCGAGATGACGGAGAAAATGCTGCTGAGTAGCATGAAGCTGAAGGATGAAACTGCGGCACTAGATGACGTCCTGAGATCGACAGGACAGAGCCTTGGCGCGATTGATCAAAGCCTTCGTCAAGGGCAAGAGCTTCTGGATGCAGCGAGTGAGAAATCCTTGCGGAATGCGGATCAGCTTGGTGAAAAGCTTGCTAGTCATGCGGCCAGCCTGAACGAAGCTTCTGAGACCACCGGTGCGCGCACGACACTCATTCAGGAGCAGCTTCGCAATCAAATCGCGGTATTTGAGTCTGCTTCTCAACAGATTTTGGAAATGTCGCGTGAGATCAGCGACCGGCTTGGGAAAGATGTTGTGCTTTTGGCAGAAGCCAGCACCGACACAAACAGCCGGATTGCCGAGGTTGGAACCAACCTGCAGCGTCAGGCGGAAGACTTGAAGCTGACATCCGATGCGGTTACAGGAAAGATGCGCGAGGCCGGAGAAGAATTGCGCCGGGAAGGATCCGAAATTGAAGTAAGCGCTGATAAGGCCTCTCGTACCTTGGCTTCGGCGAGCGAGGCTTTAAGCAAGCAACAAAAAGAACTTGGCGCGTCTGCAGATCACTCGAAAAGCAAGCTTGCCGCCGCAATTGAGGAAACCATTCGGCATCATCAGGACTTTATGGCGACGGCGGAACGTGCAACCTTGCAAGCACGCCAGTCCGGTGAGGCAGCACATTCCCAAACAGCGGAACTCGCCAAGACGGCAGAGCGCGCTTCTGCCGAATTGCGGGCGATGGGCGATCAGGCCTCCGACCATATCGAGCAGTTGAACATGGCAGCTGGTAAAGCGGAAAGTCAGGGAAGTCGGCTTGCCGAAGTTACGCGTTCATCTCTCGCAAATATCAGTGAAGCAAGTGGCTCCGCCAAGGTGCATATGGAAGACCTCGCGGATATTTCTGTTCGTGCGAAAGATCATGCGGAGGCGATGGAAGAAATTCTTCAGCAGGAAACATTGGCCCTTGCAGATATTGCTCGTCAGCTAACTGAACAGGTGGAGACAGTTGAGAAAACACTATCGGAACGATCCTATATGCTGGATCAGTCTGTGGATCAGGCTTCCGAGGCGAGTGAGCGGTTCCATCAGCGTTCGATCGAGCTAGCAAAGGCCAGCGAGTTGATGATTAAGGGCATTCAATATGCCGATCAGGCACTGGCCAAGCATAAGATGGAAATTGATGATACGCGAAAGCATATCCATGATGATCTTGATCGCGTGACGGCAAAAATTTCTGAAGCAGGTTCGCAGGTGAAGAAAGCTGGAACCGGCGCGGCGCAATTATTCCATGGCCAGGCCGAGGACATCATCCGTTTTACTAACAAAGCCAACGAAAGTGCGCGGGCACTGGGCGAACAGTTTGAAAGCCAGCATAAGAGACTCACTCTTTCCGTGAAACAGGTGGAAGATACACTTAGTCACTCCACTGGATTTCTTAAAGAAGAAAGCGCAGCCTTTAAGTCGGCGGCGGAAAAGGCCGCGGAAGATGCGTTGCTATCCGGTCAGAAAATTGAACAGCAGACTATGAGCCTGACCACTGCCGCAGCCAGAGCAAAAAAGGAAGCTGATCGTCTGGCGGAGAAGAAGCACAAGATCCGCAACGAACAGTTCATGAAATCCACAACGTTTATCATGGAAAACCTGAATTCCTTGACCATCGATTTAAATCGGATCATGGACAGCAGCTTGTCTGAGGAGCTTTGGAAGCGCTATCGGAAGGGTGAAAAGGGTATTTTTACCCGGAAGCTTTTGAAATCACGTGACGCAGACAAAATCCGTGCACGGTATCGCGACAACGGTGACTTCCGCCGTTTCACCGATCAATATGTTTCTGAGTTCCGTGAGATCATGACAGAAGCCGGAACCGTTGATCATTCCGAGTTGCTGTCAGACGCTTTCATTACGGCGGACGTCGGGAAAGTTTATCTCCTGCTGCAGGAAGCGCTGGAAGGTCTGGAATAGGTTGGAGAAGGCATCTGGATGAATGATATCACAGGCCAGACTGAGAATGAGGCCCGGATGCAGGGCGCAGTGAAGATGGCTCAGATCATCTACTTTATCTATCTGGCGGGCCTTATCTTTCCGATCGCGCATGTGGTCGGTGTTGTTATGGCCTATATTAACCGGGGCGATGGCGCACCTTGGGTTGAAACGCATTTTCGCTTTCAGATACGCAGTTTCTGGATACTTTTCCTTTACTGTGTTATCGGGTCTTTGCTGATGTTCGTCGGCATCGGTTTCTTGATAATTCTGGCGGCTTATATCTGGTTTATTATACGTTGCGTTAAGGGCCTCAAACTGCATGCGCGCAACGAGCCAGTCCCCAATCCGGAGACTTGGCTCTGGTAGCTGGAATTTGGGATTACCGTGAAGGTCAGCTTAGGCTTCAATTCTGGCAATAACCTGATCTTCTGCCACGGCGTCACCTTCGCCGACCAGAATTTCCTTGAGAGTGCCATCGGCAGGCGCGCCAACAGGGATTTCCATTTTCATGCTTTCAAGAATGACAATGTCATCCTCTTCATCGAGCTTCTGCCCGACTTCGGCTTCGACTTTCCAGACTTTCCCTGCAACTTCGGCAACTACATCGATCAACGCCATCATACCCTCGTTTAGTTTTTTGTTCTTATTAAGATGGGTATATGTTTTCACAAGACGTGAATTATCGCCACCCTTATTTTAGGGCGTTGTAAGGATGCCGGAAATTAACGGCGGAAAGTTAGCTGGCGACCTTCTCGCGGGAGGCTTTTTTGCGCTCATGCGGATCGAGATGACGTTTGCGCAGGCGGATGTGGTTAGGTGTCACCTCCACCAGCTCATCATCGTCAATATAAGCAATCGCTTGTTCCAGGCTCAACTTGCGCGGGGTCGTCAGGCGAACTGCTTCATCTGTTCCCGACGCCCGGATGTTGGTTAGCTGCTTGGCTTTAAGCGCATTGACTTCCAGATCGTTGGGGCGGTTATGTTCGCCAAGGATCATGCCCTCATATACGTCGATGCCGCTTCCGACAAAGAAGAAACCGCGTGCCTCAAGGTTCCAAAGCGCAAACGCAACGGACTTGCCGGTCGAGTTGGAGATCAGTACACCATTGCGCCGACCGGGAATTTCACCCTTATGCGGTACATAGGAATGGAAAAGCCGGTTCATGATACCGGTGCCCCGCGTATCGGTCAGGAACTCGCCATGATAGCCGATCAAGCCACGGGTGGGGCAAAGGAATGTGATTCGTGTCTTGCCGCCACCTGAGGGGCGCATATCGGTCATGGTACCCTTGCGAAGGGCAACTTTTTCAACGACGACGCCCGAGAACTCGTCATCGACGTCGACCACGACTTCTTCGAGCGGTTCCAGCGTTTCGCCATTTTCGCCTTCGCGGAAGAGAACTCTGGGTCGACTGATCGACAGTTCGAACCCTTCGCGGCGCATGGTCTCGATTAAAACACCGAGTTGCAATTCGCCTCGCCCTGAGACGATATAGGAATCCGCTTCCGCGCTATCTTCAACACGAATAGAGACATTGCCCTCGATCTCTTTCATAAGGCGTGCCCGGATTACCCGGCTTTGCACCTTGTCGCCATCACGACCGGCAAGGGGCGATGAGTTAATCGCGAATGTCATAGAGATAGTAGGCGGATCGATTGGCTGCGCATCGATGGGAGTAGATTCTTCTGGCGTGCCAAGCGTGTCGGCAACTGTGGTTTTCACCAGACCGGCAACCGATACAATGTCACCAGCGCGCGCCTCCGCGATGGTTTCACGCTCAAGGCCGCGAAACGCCATGATTTTTGTTGCACGCGCATCCTCAATCTTACCGCCTTTGCGGCTCAAGCCCTTGATCGGATCATTTGTCTTGAGGACACCGCTTTCCACCCGGCCTGTCAACAGGCGTCCGAGATAGGGATTAGCTTCAATCGTCGTAACAAGCATCCGGAAGGGCGCGTTCTCGTCAACTTTCGGTGCATTCACATGCTTGACAATCAAGTCGAACAGCGGATGAAGGTTTTCTTTGGGTTCGGATAAATCCGTTACCGCCCAGCCTTCCTTCGCGGAGGCATACAGTACAGGAAAGTCGAGTTGATCTTCGTTCGCGTCGAGGGCGACAAGCAGGTCAAAACATTCGTCCAACACCTCATTTGAACGAGCGTCGGGACGATCGGCCTTGTTGATCACGATAATTGGCTTCAGACCAAGGCCGAGCGCTTTCTGGGTCACAAATTTTGTTTGTGGCATCGGGCCTTCGGCAGCATCTACAAGGACGACAACACCGTCGACCATGCTGAGAATGCGTTCAACCTCACCACCGAAATCGGCATGACCCGGCGTATCCACAATATTCAGGCGATAGCCTTCCCATTCGACCGAGGTACATTTGGCAAGAATCGTAATGCCGCGTTCCCGTTCAAGGTCGTTACTGTCCATGGCACGTTCGGCCACATTCTGGTTGTCCCGAAACGTCCCGCTTTGTTTCAAGAGGCCATCCACAAGGGTCGTCTTCCCATGATCAACATGGGCGATAATCGCTACGTTCCGAATTTCCATGATAAATACTTCAGTCTTTTAGTAAAAAGCGCGCGCAGTATAGCGCCGATCCGGGGATTAGCAAGCTATCCTTTCGCACATGCACACAAGCTCTCTCATATAGTCTACAAATGAAGAAATAAAAGAAGATTGTGACGTGCTAATGTTCTATTTCAATTTAATGTGCCTTTTGTGCAGGATATTGCCATTCCACTGAAAGGATGGCACCATGGATAGCAATCAAAACACGAACAAAATTGGGGAGCAAGATGCCTGTCAATAACCGGATTGCGGAGACTCATAGCGAGATGCAGGCGTGGCGGCGGGATCTTCACCAGCATCCCGAGCTTTGCTTCGAAGAACGCCGGACAGCGGCGATTGTCGCAGAAAAGCTGCGGAGTTGGGGCATCGAAGTTCATGAAGGCATCGGAGTGACCGGTGTTGTTGGTGTCCTGAAAGGGCAAGGGACAAGTCCCCGCACTATCGGCATTCGGGCCGACATGGATGCGCTCCCGATGCAGGAAGAGAATGATTTCGACCACAAATCCACCATAGACGGGAAGATGCACGCCTGCGGCCATGATGGCCATACGGCAATTTTGCTGGGAACTGCTAAGTATCTGTCCGAGACACGAAACTTCGACGGCACCGTGCATTTTATCTTCCAGCCTGCGGAAGAGGGGGGTGGGGGTGGTGACGCCATGGTCAAAGACGGTCTTTTTGAGCGATTCCCTTGTGATGGTGTGTATGGCCTTCATAATCAGCCCGGTATGCCGCGTGGCACATTCAATGTGCGGACGGGTCCGATAATGGCGTCGGCCGATACTGCGGAGATGAAGATTACAGGCAAAGGCGGGCATGCGGCCTATCCGCATCTGACCAATGACCCGATCGCGGCCGGAGTGCAGCTTTACACAGCCCTTCAGACGATTGTGGCACGCAATGTCGGTCCGGTCGAAAACGCCGTGGTCAGCGTCACCCAATTTCAGGCGGGCACCGGCATCAATATAATTCCGCAGGAAGCGAAACTTGCTGTGTCTATCCGGGCGATGACGGCTCAGATACGTGATCAAATAGAAGCCCGTGTGAAGGAAATTTGCGCGGGAGTGGCGGCGACGCATGGTGTGGAGATAGACCTCGATTATCAGCGGCGCTATCCAAGTGTTGTGAATCACGAGAAAGAAACGCAGATTGTTGCGCGCGCCGCGACCGAGGTTGTAGGGCATGAAAATGTGAATATGGAAACGCCAATCCGCATGGGTAGTGAGGATTTTGCTTTCATGCTGGAGGCGTGCCCCGGTTGTTACTTCTTTCTCGGCACCAATGATGAAACGCATTTTCAGGCGGTGCATCATCCGGAGTTTGATTTTAATGACGAGGTGCTATCGATTGGTGCCAGCATATGGGCGCGGCTTGTCGAGCAGCAGCTGCCACGCCAGTAAGAACTTTTTTCAGATGAACTTAAAATAAGGAAAACAAAAAATGTCTGATGTACTTCTTGAAAAAATTGAAGATGGGATTGCGACCCTGACTATGAATCGGCCAGAGGCGCGCAATGCTTTCACGCGAGAAATGATGGATGGATTGAGCGAGAGTCTTGCTCGTCTTGCGAAGGATAATTCAGTTCGTGCTGTTCTGCTGACGGGGGCTGGCGGTGCTTTCTGCGCAGGTGGTGATGTGAAGGGATTTGCCGCGAATGCAGGTGCGAAGGTCAATCTCGATGAGCGGATCCAGGATTTGCGCGAACGGATGGAGGTAAGTCGCCTCCTTCACGAGATGCCGAAACCGACGCTTGCTGTGATTCCCGGTCCGGCTGCGGGAGCAGGGTTCTCACTCGCTATGGCATGTGACATGCGGATCGCGTCGGATGATGCCAAGATCACCACGGCTTTTTCAAAAGTCGGTCTTTCCGGTGATTTTGGCGGTTCTTATTTCCTGACCAAGCTTCTTGGAGAGGCCAAGGCAAAAGAGCTATATTTCACTGCGGATGTGGTCCTCGGCAAGGAGGCCGAAGCCATCGGTATGGTCAATAAATCAGTTCCGGCGGATGAGCTTCCCGCCGCCGCCGCCGCCATGGCAAAAAAGCTTGCCAGCCTTCCGACCGTTGCTGTTGGCTATATGAAGAAGAATATCAACACAGCGTCCGAAGGGACTTTAAGTGAAGTGCTGGACTGGGAAGCAAACCAGATGATCCGGTCTTTCGAGACAGAGGATCATCGAGGGGCTGCTGTTGCTTTCGTCGAAAAACGCACGCCAGAATTCAAAGGCCGCTGAACCGTCGAGGGAGTGGGGGTACTACCCCCACAATTCCCGTGATGGTGGATGCATGACATTCCCGTCGAACTGAATGCCGTGCTCGCGATCTTTTTCAAGCAGCAGCGGACCATCCAGATCAACGAAACGTGCGTAGGACGAAAGATACATCGCAGGGGCCATAGCCAAGCTAGTCCCTAACATACATCCGACCATGACACCAAGACCGAATTCCCTTGCGGCTTCTGCCAGTAGCAGCGCCTCTGTCAGTCCGCCGGTTTTATCGATCTTGATATTGATATAGTCATAGAGTTCGACGACATCATCGAGAGTGGCCGTATCATGAGCGCTTTCATCGGCGCAGATCGGAACGGGTCTCTCCATGTCACCAAGTACCGAATCTTCGCCGGCGGGCAAGGGTTGTTCGATCAACTCGACCCCAAGGTCGGCCATTTTGGGGCAGAATTCCCGCATCATATCTGCGGTCCAGGCCTCGTTCGCATCAACAATCAGTCGTGTGCGCGGCGCTGCATTACGCACCGCAGCCACTCTTTCCAGATCACCTTCACCGGCCAGTTTGAGCTTGAAGAGCGGACGACTGCTATGCTTCTTCGCCGCCGCCGCCATATTCTCCGGGCTATCGAGTGACAGGGTATAGGCTGTAATGGTCGGTCCCGGCGCGGGAATGCCGGCAATTTCGGCAATGCTTCTGCCGCTTTGCTTAGCTTCCAGATCCCAGAGCGCGCAATCAATCGCATTGCGGGCTGCGCCGGATGGCATGACAGTCAACAGACCGTCCCTGGTCAATCCATCGGCGATATAATCGCGAACAGAGGAGATCTGGCCAAGGACAGATCGGATACTCTCGTCATAGCGGGCGTAGGGAACGCATTCCCCGCGCCCTGTAACGCCATTATCGGTAATTTCCGCGACAATGACGTCGGCCGAGGTTTTTGCCCCCCGGCTGATCCTGAAACTACCCGCAATCGGCCAGCTTTCCGATCGCGCTACAAGCTGCCGCTTTGTCATGACAGATTATCGACTATTGACGCTGTCCCGTCCTTGAAAGGATCCACTGTCGGCAGTCCCAGTTCTTTTTCGATCTTTGCCAGATAGTCCATTCGCTCCGAATCTTTAAGACCTGACGTGTTGACTGCAACGCCGACAAATTCCGCATTTTTGTTTGTCAGCCGTGCGGTGGTAAGGTTCAACTCCATGCAAGTTTTAAGGTCCGGCAAAGGCTGATGCGGCAGTCCGCGCATATGAGTGCGTGTCGGTTCATGGCAGAGAATAAGGGCATCGGCCTGAGCTCCATGTAGAAGCCCGAGGCTGACACCAGCAAAGGACGGATGAAAGAGAGAGCCTTGCCCTTCGATAATATCCCAGTGATCGGCGTCATTTTCTGGTGATAGTTCTTCGACTGCACCAGAAATGAAATCAGCAACTACAGCATCAATGGAGATGCCAGAGCCAGCAATGAAAATACCCGTCTGCCCCGTCGCACGGAAATCTGCATTCATGCCTCTAGACCGCATTTCTTTTTCGATCGCGAGGGCGGTGTACATCTTTCCAACAGAACAATCTGTTCCGACGGCGAGAAGTCGTTTCCCTCGGCGCGGCGTTCCTTTTCCAGTTGGCAGGCTACGCGACGGATGACGGACATCAAACAAGGCACGGCCGTTTCGCTCTGCGGCGGCCCGAATTTCAGGAACGTCTCCCAAGCGAATATGCAGGCCACTTGCGATATCCATGCCGGAATCAAGTGCTTCGACGATCACAGAAATCCAGTGATCCGGCAGAAAACCGCCGGAGTTCACGATGCCAACCACCATGGTTTTTGCGCCGTTTTCTATTCCCTCGGCGATGGTCATGTCCGCGATGCCAAGATCTGCGACGCATCCGTCCAGCTTCAACTGGCCAACGCACCATTCGGGACGCCAGTCGACAATACCTTTTGCTGTCTTTGCAGCCAGTTGATCGCCCACATCCCCAAGGAACATGAGATAGGGATTTTGCATTTCCGTCATATCGCCTCTCAATAAATTAATAGCCCAATTTAAATTCAGTTTTGCTGTTCAAGGGCAGCTTGTTCATTCTGAAGTTTTTCCATTTCATTCTGCATTTCCTTCCGGCATTCGTCTGACGCCCACTCGCGATGTTCATCGCGTGTGAAGGCAAGTGCGTTGCGATAATACATGAAGGCGTTTAACCGGCAACGGGCATAATTATTTTGTGTCCGAACGACCTTGCCCGGCGTTCCCATGACGATGGAATTATCCGGTATGACTGTTCCTTCTTTCAGAAAACTATGCCCCGCAATGATACAGTTATTCCCGACAACACAGCCATCCATGATGGTCGTGTTGATGCCGATCAGACAGTTGTCGCCGATTGTGCAGCCATGCAATGTACAATGATGTGTGATGGAACAGTGTGAGCCGACAATAGTGCCCGTTGACTCACCAACATGAATCATAACGAAATCCTGAATATTGGTATATTCTCCGATCACGACTTCCTTGGATTCGGCGCGAATGACTGTGTAGGGCCAGAGCGATGCGCCTTTTTCAATGCGGACCTTGCCATAAATCAAGGTGCTGGGGTGAAGGTAGGCGGCGCTATTAATGGTGACGTCAGGACCGAATTCCGACATGCGTAACTCCCTTGTTTTTGGTTATTCTCAGGGATATCTGCAGCGGCGTCAAACGGAGTTTAACCGGGAAGGCTAATTCAGTTCGTCTTTCCAGGGCTGTGTCGTGAACCAGGCGTTAAATGTATCCAGATCGATCGGCCGGCTCATGAAATAGCCTTGCGCAACATCGCAATCGAGGGCCTCTAGGATTTTCCATATCTGCGCATCTTCCACACCTTCCGCAACCACTGAAAGCCCGAGACTTTTTGCGAGGTCCAGCAAAGTGCGGACAATCACTTCGTCATCGGCGACATGCATCATGTTCATGACGAAGCTCTTGTCGATCTTGATTTCGTCAACCGGGAGGCGACGTAAGTAAGCAAGTGAGGTATATCCCGTTCCAAAATCGTCAATTGAAAGGCAAACACCCATTTCATGCAGGCGGGTTACGATTTCCGTTGCCCGATAGACATCCGAAATGATGGCGCTTTCCGTGATTTCCAGTTTTAGAAGTTCTGCAGGGAAGCCAGTCTTCTCCAACTGCTTTGCTACCATATCCGGGAAGGTGGGATTATGCAGAATCAGAGCTGAGATATTGACTGAAACCGAGAGCTTTTTCCCTTCAGCGATCCATCGGCCACCCTGATGGATCGCTTCATCAAGAACCCATTCTGTCAAGGCCTCTATTGAACCTGAACCTTCGGCCAGCGGAATGAAGCTGTCCGGAAAGATAAGGCCTTGTTTGGGGTGCATCCACCTGACCAACGCTTCGACACCGATTACTTCTTGATCGCTGATCCTGACAATCGGTTGGTAATTCAGCAGGAGCTGGTTGTCTGCGACAGCTTCCGGCAAATCCTGCGCTAGTCGCAATTGCTGACGGCGCTCAAGGTCGTCCTCATGGGTGTAGACTGTATACGGCGTCTTATCGCGCTTCGCGGCATAAAGTGCTGATATGGATTTATGTAGCAGTCCATCCGCTGTGTCATGATCATCGAGTTGGGCCAGACCGATGGTTGCACTCACGTCCGTTTTCTGACCATCAATAATGTACGGTTTACGGATTTCACTCATCAGTCGCGCAGCAATATTGTCTGTCTTCGTACTGAAATCCTGATCAACAGCGAGAAGGGCAAATTCGTCATCGCCAAGTCGTCCAACGATTGAATTATTGGGGGCGAATTTAAAAAGTCGTTTGGCAACCGTTTTTAGAACCTCGTCACCAAAATCATGGCCACGGCTTTCGTTCAATTCTTTGAAGCTGTTTAAATCGAGAATGATCAGGGAGACTGATTTTTTCGCGTTATGCGCTTTCTCTATTGCTTTTGCCATGCGCACGCGGAACTTGCTGCGCCCAGGCAGAGCCGTCAATGGATCTTCCTCAATAAAGGCGGAAAGCTCCAATTCAAGGATTGCCGTTCGGTTATTCAATTTACACAGACGATCTGAATTGAAGAGGGCCGTTTCCAATCTCTCCGCTGAGAGATCTTTACTGGCGATATTCTCTGAAGCGCCCGCGCGCAGGAAATTGAGCGTTCCATCGATAACGATCACTGGCAGGAACGGCGGCTTGCTGGAGACCTCTGTTAGAATTTCCGTGTATTTACAATCGCCCTCTGCGCCGTCAATGATAATGCAGTTGTAAACGCCAGCAGCAATGTCTTTCGCAATGGACTGGCTGTAATTTCTTTCCTGGGCAGCGACAGGAATGCTGACGTCGTAGCAGAAGTTAAGGATATGGTCGTGTGGTTCAAGGATCAGCAGCCGCAATTTGCTATAGTTCAGTTTAAGCGCAGGTCCATATGGCTCCGCAGATCGATTGACCTCGGCGGGATCACGGCCCGAAGGTTGTTGCGATACCAAACCTCTTGTATTCAATGGACTAATTCTCTATCGAAATAATTATTTACAGATTTCTACGCGGCAATAGCTGTTGCATTGTAGATAACGTATAAACTTACTGTGTAAAGAAGGTCTTAACTTTTTAAAATGGTTGGCGATATCACGCCATGCTCGCCACCCTGACGCCAGCAAGGCGCCAACAAACGATTTATGTATCGCTTTATTGTCGTGAATAGGGGCGAGATTATGTTGTATTTAAAAAAAACTGCTACCTTAGAGCCGAATACTCCACGATAGCAGGCTGTCAGCTCAGCAACTAAATATTGTTGCGCTGAACATCTCGGATATATTCAGAATTGAAGATTGATCTGGAATGTAGCTCTACTGAAAAGTTTTTAAGTAAGCGATAAGATTATCCCGATCACTTTCTTTTTTGAGGCCTGCGAAGCTCATCTTCGTGCCTTTGACGAGAGCTTTTGGCTTCTTCAGATATTCATTCAAAGTTGCTTCATCCCAAGTCAGATCTGCATTTTCCATGGCCTTTGAATATTTGTATCCTTCAGCGGAACCGGATTTTTTTCCTACAATGCCAAACAGGTTCGGGCCAATCTTGTTTTTGCCACCTTGTTCAATTGTGTGACATGCCTTGCATTTTTTAAAGACTTTCTCGCCTTTCGCTGCGTCGCCGTCTGCGAATGCCGAGGTCGCGGCAAGAGAGATAGCCAGAGAAACTCCTAAGGTTGCCAATTTAGTCATTTTCATGGTTTTTCCTTTCACCATTTACTTGTAGGCATCGATATTTCGATGATGGAATAACATAGTTGGATTGGGTGGGATAGAGGCATAGTGTCGCGCTTGAAGTAATGGCTCAACACAATCCATCACCTTCTCGTGAAAGAGTGTTTCGCCGTGTTGTCCATCGTCTATATTGGCGGCGTAACAAGCGCTCCGGCGGTATTGAAATGGACTTATCGGATTCCGCTTGGTAATGGAGGAAGAGGGCATAGAATGAACAAGATGAGTAATCTTGAAAATAATATAGCAAGTGGAATGATAAATACGTCAAAAGAATTACGCACCACATTGAGGGCATTGCCGCCGGAACGGCTTGCCCGGATGAATGCGGCAGCGGACGAAATTCTGGAATGCTACCGCGTCCTTAAAAAGGGCGATACGAATATCGTTGGCGAAATTCTGAAAGGGCAAGGGACATTCTATGAGTGGGACCACTACCCGGAAGGGGATGTCTATGACAGCGAGACCCATGCACAGTATTACTATCATGCACATCGTGAGGAAGAACATGGACATTTTCATACATTCCTACGCAAAAAAGGAATGAGTGAAGGTGTGTCGCCGGTGTCCTACGATGGGGATGCCGAATGGCCAACTGAAGAAGATGAAATTATCTGCCATTTGATTGCCATATCAATGGATAGTGCAGGTTTTCCTGTTGCGTTATTTACTACAAACCGCTGGGTGACCGGGGAGAACTGGTACGATAAGGCAGATGTCATCGACATGCTCGATGGATTTATTATTGATCATTGCTCGCCGTCCTGGCCGGCAAACCGTTGGCTAACCGCTATGTTGGGGCTGTTTCGTCCGCAGATTGAGCAGCTGATAATCGCCCGTGATTTGAAAATCAACGAGTGGCAATCAAAAAACCCTGATCTGGATGTGTTTGAGGATCGGGATCTAGAAATTACCAGTTACCTGAATATAACTGTTGAAGATCAGATCCGTGCCGTTAAAGAAGTCATTGAAGGGCGAATGGATTAAGGAAATATTAATATAATTTGGCCAGAGTGAAGCTTCCTAATAACTTAAAACACTGGAGCCAATGTGTCTAATAACGGTTCTTTAAGCCCTGCGGATGTCGAACGACTGCTTAACGATCGATCTGCCGCCGCGCGCGCGGAAACAGTTGAAAAGATCGCGGGTAGTATGACAGACACGGGCTTCAGCGAGACAGAACGTCGCGAAGCCGAGGAAATATTCCGCATTCTTGTGAGTGATGCAGAAGTTCTAGTGCGCAAGACACTGGCGGAAACCTTAAAGTCGGTTCCTGATCTGCCGCACGATATTGCGAAGACATTGGCGAGCGATATCGCCGATGTAGCAACGCCTATGCTCAGCTTCTCTAGTGCACTCACCGATGAAGATCTATTTGACATCATAAGTTCAAAATCCGATTTGCATCAGATGGCGGTAGCGAGCCGTGAAGTCGTATCCGAAGCGGTTTCCGAAAAGCTGGCGGATAGTGGATCTGAAGATGTTGTGGCAACGCTTATGCAGAATGGTGGTGCAGAAATCTCCGATGCCACCTATGAAAAGGTGCTTGACCAGTTTGGCGAGAGCGAGAAGATACAGGCGCCAATGGCGCATCGGAGCAAATTACCGATTACGGTTACTGAGCGCTTAGTGACGATGGTGTCGGATAAGCTCCGTGAGCATTTGGTGACACATCACGAAATGTCCCCCGGCATGGCAACCGACCTCATTTTAGAAAGCCGTGAAAAGACTATGATCGGCTTTATCAAGGATGGCGCTAGCCATTCTGACCTTGTTGATCTGATTGATCAGCTTCATGAGAACAATCGTCTGACCCCGACAATTATCTTGCGGGCTCTTTGTGTTGGGGACGTTGATTTCTTTGAAACAGCCATGGCGAAATATTCGAATATCGCGGTTTCAAATGTGCATATTCTTGTGACTGATGCAGGCGGCAACGGGCTAAAACAGCTTTGCGAGAAATCCAATATCCCCGGCGGTTTGCAGCAAATCATGAGAGTTGGGCTGGATGTTGCCAATGAACTGGATTTCGACGGTACACCAGGAGATCGGGAGCGCTACCGCAATCAGGTTATCGAACGCGTTTTAACTCATTTCCAAGATGAGTTCGATGGCGAGAATGTCGACTACTTGATCGCTAAGCTGGGTAATAGTTCAGCTGCCGATAGTCAAGCTGCCTGACCTACCGCACAGACAATCAGAGTTCTGTATGAAACACCGCCACATTGGGCGGTGTTTTTTTATGATTTTCGCCGAATACCAATCACAGCGCCGGCTTGCTTCGGTAGAGGATCGCCCGCAAACTGGTCTTTATGTTTTTGCAGGTTTGTCTGCAAATTCTCCGGCATGGGCGCTGCTTTTGGCCCATCCTTTGTGCTTAGATGCATGATCATCTGCTCGGAAGTTGCGGCGAGGAAGCCTTTGTCGCGGTGGCGCATTTCCAGAAAAAGATGCATTCGCTTTTCGTCACAATCCAAGACCCGTACATACATGTTCAAAGCATCACCCTCATGTACCTCCTGGATATAAGTGACGTGCGTTTCCAGCACATAGACGGTGCAGTTAGCTGATTGACGATACTCCCGGGTAAGCTCAATCTCATCGAGAAAGTCATCCAGAGCATGGTCGAATATCAACACGTAATATGCCACGTTCATGTGTTTATTGTGATCGATCCATTCTGGGCGGACAGTTTGCTCGTGGATCAGAGGCATGGAGGTTTCGTTCATTATCAGTCCTTAATTCTTCTTCCTTTAAATGGACGGCAGGTTATATGATACTGTCAAAGAAAGTGGCTGACCACCCCAGTCGGCAGAGCAAAGAGGGAGCTATCATGACGAGCAGACATCCGGAGATGGATCAGGTGATTTCCAAACTAATGGAAATTCTCGGGCCGCGCTGCTCAACTGCCGCTGCTGTTCGTGAACAGCATGGCAAGGACGAAAGCTGGCATTTTCCAAAGGCACCGGACGTTGTCTGTTTTGCCAGAAGCACAGAAGAAGTCTCCCAGATTGTGTCTATCTGTGCTGCACATAAGGTCCCTGTAATACCTTTCGCGGCAGGCACCTCGTTGGAAGGGCATGTAAATGCTGTTTCAGGGGGTGTTTCGATTGACCTAAACGAAATGAACGAGATTTTACGGGTGAGTCCTGAAGATCTGGATTGCACGGTACAGCCGGGAGTTCGGCGCAAGCAACTCAACGAATATCTGCGCGATACCGGCTTGTTTTTTCCGATTGATCCGGGTGCGGATGCTTCTATTGGCGGCATGGCGTCGACCCGGGCGTCGGGAACAAATGCGGTGCGTTATGGCACGATGCGGGAAAATATTCTTAGTCTTAAGGTGGTGCTCCCCGATGGGCGCGTCATCTCGACTGGTCACCGGGCCAAGAAGAGTGCCGCGGGCTACGATCTCACTAAACTCTATATCGGGTCGGAGGGGACGCTTGGCGTCATTACTGAAATTACGCTCAAGCTTTATGGAATTCCTGAAGCAATATCAGCGGCGACAGTCTCGTTCCCGGATATCGAAGGGGCCATTCAGAGCGTGATCCTGACAATCCAGAGCGGTATTCCAGTCGCGCGGATTGAATTGCTGGACGAAGTGCAGGTGGATGCGGTGAACCGCTATTCAAATCTCGATCTCACGGTGCAGCCAACGTTATTCCTTGAGTTCCATGGGAGTGATGCCTCCGTTAAGGAGCAGGCAGAGCAGGTGAGCACAATCTGCTCTGAGTTCGGTGCGCAAGGATTCAAATGGACGACACAGGCGGAAGAACGAAGCAAGCTCTGGCAAGCCCGTCATGATGCTGCCTATGCGGCGATGGCGCTTCGCAATGGCGCGCAGATTTGGGCAACGGATGTTTGCGTTCCCATTTCACGCCTTGCCGATTGTATTCTGGAGACCAAGAAGGATCTCGCCGACAGTTTCCTTGTGGCGCCTTTGGTTGGACATGTGGGGGATGGCAATTTCCATCTTTCCTTCGTCATCAAGAAGGAAAACCCTGAAGAACTGGAGGAAGCGGAACGGCTCAACAGCCGTCTGATCGAGCGGGCATTATCCATGGATGGCACCTGCACGGGGGAGCATGGCGTCGGCCTCGGCAAGAAGAAATATATGTATATGGAGCATGGGGAGGCCGTCGATGTTATGGCTGCGCTAAAACATGCGCTTGACCCGGATAACATTATGAACCCTGGTAAGATAATTCCAGACCGGGCAGCGGAATAATTACGGATATCCAGCACGCAGTTTAAAGATTGATCCGCGAAATGGTTTCTAACTCCCTGACAGTTATTGGTTTCGATGCCGATGACACCCTTTGGCAAAACGAATATTTTTTCCGCATGACGGAGGAAAAGTTTGCCGCGATGCTTAGCGACTTTGCCGAAAGCGACCATATAACAGAACGCCTGCTGGAGGCGGAGCGCCGAAACCTGGAATTCTATGGATATGGTATCAAGGGGTTTACTCTATCGATGATAGAGACGGCGATAGAAGTAACAGAGGACAAGGTGCCGGCCTCAGTGCTGCATGATATCTTGCGCACTGGACGGGAAATGCTGCGCCATCCGGTTGAAACGCTGCCAAATGTTCGGGAAACCCTCTTGGAGTTGCAGGGCCGGTATCAGTTGGTACTGATTACCAAAGGTGACCTGTTCGATCAGGAGCGTAAGCTGGCCCAGTCAGGGCTTGGAGATCTCTTCGACGATGTTCAAATCGTTAGTGAGAAAAATCAGGATACTTATCAACGAATTTTCAGTACAGCCGGGCGATCACCGCATGAAAGCATGATGGTGGGGAATTCACTTAAAAGCGATGTAATTCCGGTGATTGAGGCTGGTGGCGTTGGGGTTCACATTCCCCATGATTTAACCTGGGTGCATGAGCATGCGGAGCCGCCGGAGGGAAACTCCCGTTTCCATAGCATAGAACATCTTGGTGAACTGCCGGAGTTACTGATAAAGCTGACTTAGCGTTAGCGCAGAACTACGGTGTGCATTCCTTGATCTTGAGCTTGTTGGGCAGGATGGTTTTGTTATCACCACATGCGGTGTCCAGCTGTTCCTGTTCCAATCCTGTCACATCTTCCAGATTCGCGCCGGAAAGATCGGCGCCCCAGAAGGACGTATTTGAGAGCCGAGCGCCTGATAAAACAGTATTTGTCAAATGCGCGCGGTAAAAATTTGCGTGTCTCAGGTCTGTCTCTTCAAGGCGGGCATCCGTTAAATCTGCGCGAGTGAAATTTGCGTCGTTCAGTTCCGCCCTGGTCATAATAGCACCGGACAAGTTTGCCCGCTTGAAATTTACCTCTGTTACCTTGGCATTGCTAAAATTGGCATTCGTTAGATTGGCGCGTTTAAAGTAGGCCTTTCGGATATCAGCTTCCTGAAACTTTCCACCTTCCACGTCCGCGCTGTCAAAGTCTGCACTTCGTAAGTCTGTGCGCCGGAGGTTTGCATTGGTCATTTTGGCCTTTTCCATATCCGCATCCTGCAGGATAGCATACTCAAGATCGGCAGAGACAAGTGTTGCCTTCTCAAGATCGGACCGGCGCATGTCCGTTTCCGTTAGATTAGCCCGGCTGAGATTTATCTGTTTCAATACGGAATCGCGTAAATTCGCGCCCTTAAGATAAGATTCGCTGAAATCCTTATATTGCAGCTTTGCCCCTCGCAGGTCGCATCCACCGCAGCTCCCTGTTTCTGTCAGTTTTTTGATATCTTGACTTTCAAACGCACTCGCGCTGGCAATTCCAACGAAAAGAATGATGGCGCTTAACATTGAGGCTCTCATAAAGGACGCTCCCGCAATAATTTAGTCTCGACTTCACTTATGTCATGAATTAGTGGGTAATATGATGAATTCAATCTACCTCGATGTTTGACAGGATAAAATACGCCTGTCACTATTTAACAAAAGTAAGAATAAAATTCGGCGGTTGAATTATCTGTAATCGTCTTGCCAATAGGGAAAATTTCTAATGATAAAAGCCATCCTGTGGGATTTCGGCGGTGTTTTGACAACGAGCCCGTTTGAGGCCTTTGCGCGTTTTGAAAAGGAACGGGGGCTGCCCAAGGATTTTATTCGGCGCATAAACTCGACGAATCCCGACAGTAACGCCTGGGCAAAATTTGAGCGCAGTGACGTGACGATGGAAGAATTCGATAAACTGTTTGAATCGGAAAGTGGTGCTTTGGGGCATGCCATTCCGGGCACGGAAATTATTAAACTTCTCGCGGGTGATGTCCGGCCGAATATGGTCAATGCCCTCAAAATATGTGGCGAAAAATATAATTGTACTTGTCTGACGAATAACGTCGCCGCGGGCAAGGGTCCTGGTATGACCCGGGACGCCGCTGCGCAAGCGGAGGTCGCGAATGTTATGACAATGTTCCGGCAGGTGATAGAATCAAGTAAGATCGGTCTGCGCAAACCAGACCCACGTATCTATGAGTATGCTTGCGAACAGATGGAAGTTATACCGGAGGAAGTTGTCTATCTTGATGACCTCGGTATTAATCTAAAGCCAGCTGCGGCGATGGGGATGAAGACGATAAAGGTTGTCAGCGAAGCGCAGGCCCTAGAGGACCTTTCCGCAGCAGCGAACGTCTCATTTGCCTGACGGTCAACAATGGACTGGATTGTATGATCTCAGCTCGTTTCTCTGTCATTTGTAAGGCAAGAAGGCTCGGGATGATGCCCTTCTGTCATTAAAGTGTGGTGATAGCCGACCACCAGATTGAAGCCGTCAGCATGGACAAAGGCACGCCGAGGCCGATCATCAGAACTACGAGGTTCGGCTCGAGATCGTACTCCATTGCGATAATGCTGGCGCCTAGCATCGGAGGCATGCCCATTTCCAGAATGGCGATTTTGGAGACTGGATCGCCTAGTCGCCCAATCAGCAAATACATTAATAAGATTGCCGCAGGAGCGACGAGCAAACGAAACCCAAGTCCGAAGCTTAAGGCAATTAGTCTTCCGGAAAATCGATCAAACCTCAAGGAAAAGCCAACTGCTGCCAACGCCAATGGTGTGAGTGTTGCGGCTAGAGAATCAACGACATCGTTAATCCAGATTGGCCGATCCAGATGGTTGGTGGCGATGGCTAATACAACTGCAATAAAAGGTGGAAAGGTTACAATGCGGCGCATCACCAATTTAATGTCGAAGTTCCCTGAGCTGCATATCGTCGCAATTGAAATACCTACTATGGACAGGGCGAGGTAGGATCCGAACAGATCAATCACCAGCCCTAAGCCAAGCCATTGCACTCCAGCCAGGGCGGATATCATCGGCAGTCCGACAAACGATGTGTTTCCCCAACCGGCGACCAATAAAAGAGCTCCAATCCGCTGCCGTGACCAGCCAAAAAACCGGGCAACCGGGAGAAAGATAACAATTGAGATTGCGACGCCGATCCAAGGCGACGCCGCAGCAAGCCACCAGTCTGAGCTAATCGAAACATCATGCAAACTTTTGAGTGCCGCAGCTGGCAGTGCGACATTGATTACCCAGCCACCAAGTGCTTTCGAAGCATTATCCGGAAGACGCCCAGACCATCCAAGTACCAAGCCAATACTCAGGCAAATTAAAATAAGTTCGATCTGTTGCATGATGAGTTTTTCTCAAAAATTCTCTATGTCGAAACTCTTGTGTCATTACGAGGCGGAATAGGAAAACCGTTTTTTGGTGTACTCAGAAAAATTGGTTTATTCACCCTTCTGGCGCTGAGAGTTATTATTCGGTCCAAAATCCGACCAGTCATTTTGAAAGAGCTCGATAGACGCCATCCCAATCCAATGGCGGGGGCGTTTCTTTAAAACTGGAAATGCGATCCCGATAGAGGGTAACAAATTTTTCAAGGCGAGGATTCAGGTTTTCGATGATCGATAGCTTGTCCAAGGCTGCGCCCCAGTCTTTAGAAAAGTACAGCCCGAGAAATGTCTCAATGGCCTCTTTTGCCTCAATAAATTGGGGGCTTTTTGCATGATCCTCATCGCCGAGTAGTCCGAATATCTTGACGGCCTCCTGTTTGCCTTTCACAGCAATAAGGTCTAATTCAATCATAGCATAATTCGGGATAGAGGACGCGGTACTCTCACCGAGGATAATGCTGAAACCATACTCCTTTGTTTGGCCTTCAAGACGGGAGGCCAGATTGACTGGGTCGCCAAGAACGGAATAATCAAACCGCTGCTCAGATCCCAGATTGCCAACGATACACACTCCGGTGTTTAGGCCAATCCCGACCCGAAGCGCTTTGAACTCGCGGCTATCCAACTCGGCTTCTTTTTCCAGTTCCGCATTCAAGGCGGCAAGACGGACAATCATTCTCAACGCTGCATCCGCGGAATCCTTTGGATGGTGTGGATTCTCAAGGGGCGCATTCCAGAAAGCCATAATGGAATCGCCCATATATTTATCGATTGTCCCATTGTGATCAAGAATTTCGCCCGTCATCGGCGTTAGAAAGCGGTTGATCAGATGGGTCAGTCCTTGTGGGTTATGTTTATATCCTTCGGAAATGACGGTGAATTCACGAACGTCACAGAACATGAACGTCATTTCCCGCTCTTCGCCGCCGAGAACCAGGCTATCGGGTGACGCCGAAAGTCGCTTGACGAGTTCAGGCGAGAGATAATGGGCAAAGGCCGTTCGAATGCGCGTTCTCTCTTGTTCTGTGCCACGATAATTTGCATAAACCATTGTGATGTAGACAAGGATGGATATGAACAGGGTATAGCTTACATCTACCAGAATAGAGTTGGAGATGAAGAAATAGATCGATGAACTGGTTGCAGTGACCGAGATAAATACCAATAGCCCAAGAGTCGTTCGGGCTCCGGCAAGAGGCACCAGAATGATTAGCGCAAGACCGGTCAACAATGTGCCTGCCCATTCAAAAATGGCGATGAACTCCGGTCGAAACATATAGGTTTGTGTCCAAATGTTCTCTAGAAGCTGCAAATGCATCTCCACACCGGGTAGGTTCGATGTGAGGGGGGACGCCCGTAGATCTTTCAGGCCGGTCGCCGAAGTGCCCACCAGAACAAGCTTTCCGCCCAGGACCTCTTCACCAATATCACCGTTAATGACGTCGAGGGCAGAAACATAAAGAGAAGGGTCATATGGTGCGTATTTTAACCAGATCCGTCCCTTTGTATCTGTTGGTACCAAAGTTCCCGCCACCTTGAAGCCGACGACTCCGTTTTCATTTGTCTGGATAATGACATTTCTCCCAGTCGCGACACGGAGCATGTCCAAGGCAAGGGAAGGTATAATCTGTCCTCCGATCCGATTGGCGAGCGGAATCCTGCGGACGATTCCATCAAAATCCTGATCAAGGCTGATCATGCCTCGTCCGGATGCGGCGATATCGAGTGTATCAATGTTCCCGATGAGAGCAGGGTAATTTCTCAAAAATGGTTTCGGATCATGGCCGAGAAGCGCGAAAGAGGGGATACGTCCAAGCCCCAGATTATTGGCACCAACACTTGCAGGGCTCACCGAAATGCCAAGGACAACACGGCTATCCTTGATCGCTCGTGCAAAAATGTTATCGAAAGAGGTCAGGGTGCTGAGTTGGCGCTGTAGTATAGGGGAAAGGTCAGGAATATTTTGTGACATTTCAGTCGGGGACAGGCGATCCGATTCGGCAAATAACATATCGAAACCGATGACGGCGGCACCGGCTTTTGTAGCATTTTCAACAAGTTTTGCGAGATATGATCGGGGCCAGGGCCATTGCCCTAGGTTCAGAAGGCTTTTCTCATCAATATCAATTACCACAACCGGGCGTGGATATTGCGCTTCGCGCGGTTGGGATTGCTGATAAACATCGAAGATACGATCCCTGAAACTGGAGAGAAACTGCGGGTCAGAAATTTGCAGAAACAAGGCTGCCATGAGGAGCACAAAGGCAGGGATGCGTCCGCCTCTGGCGAAGGAAAACCACCTAAGGCTGTTTGATTTTCTTGAGGGCTCTCGCCCTTTCCTTTTCTCCGCCATACGGGGGTCCACACTCTTTTGCGGGCTTCGTTGTCTGTACGATAGTTTATAGAAATTTCCAGTATTAACTATAGTTACCGAAAATTTTATGAAATTTGTTCAAAATGTGGCATAGTGGTTTCTTTCAAATAACAATACTTTATTAATTGCCCTAGAAGAGATTTTTTATTTCGCAAAAGTTTGGGCAAATATTTTTGACAACTTGTTTTAGCCGTTCGACGGTCTTATTTGATTTTTACTGACGGACGAAGAACAGGATGTGCTGCCGAAGGGTAATTAAAGAATGAAACAGAATAATATTTCGGACCTTGGTGGCAACCCCCTTGCAACTCATGAAATTTCTGACGGCAACCCAGTCCAGTTGGGGGACGAGATCAAGCCACTTATCGCGGAATATTCTCGCGAAGGTGTCAATCTAAATCTGAGTTCCGATACGGGCGATTACATTACGATATATGACTATTTTTTTACCGGAAATGCCGTCGACCTTATAACCGATGGTGGCGCGCGTATTCCGGCGGATCTGGTTGTCAAGCTTGCCGGGCCGGGACCAATGGCACAGTCCGCCGGTACGCAATCCGATGCGGATGGCCCGATAGGCGAAGTCTCGGAGTTATCCGGAACAGTGACTGCGCGCCATGCGGATGGAACCAGTGAAGAGCTGGTTCCGGGCGGCGCGGTTTTTCAGGGTGACGTCATTGAGACGGCGAGTGGCTCATCTTTCACCATAGTGTTTGGCGATGATACGCAATTCTCCATGGGGGAGAATGGTCGTGCCGTTCTTGATGAAATGATCTACAATCCCTCCTCGGGTGATGGGAAGTTTGGCGTTTCCCTTTTGCAGGGCGTCTTCTCGCTGGTTAGCGGACAAATCGCCAAAGATGACCCGGAAAATGTAGACGTAAGGACACCTGTCGGCACCATCGGTATTCGC
This sequence comes from Sneathiella sp. HT1-7, assembly GCF_020731145.1. Classification (GTDB taxonomy): domain Bacteria; phylum Pseudomonadota; class Alphaproteobacteria; order Sneathiellales; family Sneathiellaceae; genus Sneathiella. Next base: position 162,197 of record NZ_JAJFZN010000005.1, read on the forward strand.
GGCACGAGTTGGTCCGGGCATGTGAAGAACATCGGTGAAGAAACGATTTTCACGCTTTTTACCGGTGCGATTGTTATCACTAATGAGGCTGGTTCGCAGCTGTTGGATGTTCCGAACCAATCCGTCTTTGTCACTAGCTTTTCGGCATTGCCGAGTGTTCCCTTCATTCTGACAGGGGAGCAGCTTTTCAATATCTACGGAGAGGCATTGCGGCTGGTGAATCCGGAATGGTTCGATGATGAGGATAACTTCGATCCGGATGAGATTTCACCGGAAGCGGGCAGGCGTGCACAAACGGGCGGGGGTGCAAATTTTCAGCCGTTCAGCGAGGGTGGCATTGATGGTGGCCAATCGATAGGTGATCTCCTCCGCGCGGCGGGATTGCTCACGGGGACAGATCTTGAGTTTCGTAATACTCAGAATAGTGAGGAAATTATTGGCCTAGGCCCACAGACAGGCTTAAACGTCGTCTCGGTTGTAGATCAGGAATCAGGTGATCTGGAAAGCTTTCAAATATTTATTACCCTAACCGAACCAACGAATGTCCCAGTGACGGTAACGTATGAGATTCGCGCGGGTTCCGCGTCGGGAACAGGGTCTGGACTTCCTGGCGATCTTGATTTTATTAGTAATGGCGACGGGACAATTACTATTCCGCCCGGCGCAACCGAAGCGGCTTTCACAGTAACAGTTATCGATGATGATGTTATTGAGGATCTTGAATTCTTTATTGTTGCCATTACTGGCGCAGAAAATGCGGATATTGACATCACTTCCGGTCAGGCTTTGGTTGTTATCACTGATGACGACATCGGGTTGGTTACGATGTCTGAGGTTACGGTTGGTGGGGTTGGGATCGGCGAAGGCGATCTCTCTGTCGGAGAGGGTGCCGGTGCGCTATCCTTTACTCTCACACTCGACAAGGCCGTCGCACCCGGTGTTACGGTAAGTGTAAACTATCAGATTACGGGCACGGTAACGGCGGGCAGTGACTATACGACTGACACTGTTCAGACCATTACATTTGACGGCGGTGAAACAGGTCTGGCTCCCGGGGCGACTACGACCATTGTCATACCAATTCTTGATGACAGTCTTTTTGAAGGACCGGAATCGCTGACACTCTCACTGGTCGGTGCATCTAGTAATGCAACAATCGACACAGATTCTGCGTCTGTCACCTTAACAATCGAGGATAATGACGATCCAGTCGTTGTGGAGGAGGGAACGCCCGCAGAACTAGTAGAAACGGAAGAGGGGGATGTAATTGAAGGTGCCTCCTTAGGCATTGGTGGCGGCAGCGGCGAAATTTCTGCGGTGACCTTCGATACAAGCCAGGCGAATTTTGATGCGGCTGGTCTTACCTCCAACAGTGTGCCGATTGTTCTTTCCGGGCTGGGAACGAATATTGTGACTGGGGCCGCCGGAGGCGTAACGGTTTTCACGGTCACACTGAATACCGATGGTACCTATGACATGTCGTTGGTAGGGCCGATTGATCATCTCGGAAGCGACGGAGAAAATGTTGCGGATCTTTCGTTTGATCTCGCCCTTTCTGTCACTGATACGAACAATTCATCTGCTACCGGCACATTGACTGTCGAAATTGAAGATAGCGGGCCTGCTTTAGGTGCCGCAGCGGACATTTTTGTTGATGAGGATGATCTCCCCGCTGGTGGAGATGTGGCTCCGGAGTCAACCTCTGTAAACGGGATTGCGGAAATTGATTTTGGCCTTGATGGAGCGGGAGCCGTGATACTTGATATCAGCGAATTACCGGCCATTACGTCTGGCGGGGATCCCGTTGTTTATGAACTTGTGACGCTCGCGGATGGCATAACGCAACAGGTCATTGCGACAGCGATCCCCGATGGCGGCGCGCCGGCGCGCCCTGTATTCCTGTTGGATTTCGGCCCGAATGGCGATGGTGATAACTATGGATATACATTGACGCTTAACGATGTTGTCGATCATTCGGGTGTGGGGGAGGATGGACTGGCGCTCCCCTTTTCATATGATGTGGTAGATCAGGATGGATCCGTGATTAGTGGGTCTTTCACCGCTACGATTGTTGATGACGTGCCAATTGCAAGTTCAGATGCTGTTGAATTACCGGCACCAATGTTACCGGCGTATAATCTTGTTTTTGTCCTCGATGTTTCGGGGTCGATGGCTAGTTTTGTTCCAGGGACGGGACAAACCCGCATACAAATTCTAAGGGCTGCCGTGGACAATGTTCTATCGGAATATGAGGCTGTTTCGAGTGAGACCAAAATCACGATTATTGGCTTTGCGGCTGCCTCGTCCGTGGTTTTTGAAGGTACTTCCGTTCAGGCGGCTCAAGATTTCGTTATGGACACGGGCAATCTGGCGCCAGGGGGCGCAACGAATTACGCGGCCGCGATTGCAAATAACGAAAACGGCGCACAGGGAATCCTTGAGGCGGACCTCGCTGATCCTACATTAGCTTTCGATCAGACCACTGTTTACTTTATTTCCGACGGGGAACCGAGTGGCGGGCAAGAGGTGCCGACGGACGGTGGAAATGAATGGCAGCAATTTGTTGACAGCAATGACATTGAAGTCGTTGCCGTGGGGCTGGGGTCCGGCATAAGCACGGCTGAACTGGCGAAAGTTGAAAATGCGGCGGATGAACCAACCGTCGTGATTGATCCGGGCGACCTCGGGTCAGTTCTGGTCGACACTATTCCCGTCGTGGAGACGGATAACGTCGTCAGTTCTGGCGCAATAGACCAGCTCGGCGCAGATGATGGGACCTTGACGTTGCTTGTCCACAATGGCACGGAATATGCTATCCCGCAAAATGGTGATCTTCTTATCGTTGAGTCTGACCTTGGCGGTAGTCTCTCGATTGATGCTGCCGGGGACTATACTTATACTGCTCCGGACCAGGCTGGTCCCGGTGAGGTGGAGAGTTTCGAATATGTGTTGACCGATGGCGATGGTGATACCAGTAGTGCATTTTTGACCTTCACTTTCGTCGACGGAAGCGCAGGCGGATTAGCCGTCTTGTCGGCCTTCACCGTTTCGCCGAGTGTTGTCGAGAAAAGTGACGAAAGTGAGCAGCTGTTTGGAAGTCCGGGAGCGGATGTCTTTGCCTTTACAGCGGCCGACACTGGAGATGTGACAATCACCGATTTTGACGTCACTGAAGACAGCATAAACCTTGATCAGATATTTGATGATCTTGGTATTCTCGTAGATGAACGCGGCAATGGAGAGGCTTGGGAACTTGGGGAAATGGATGGTAAGGCTACGCTTTCTATGCTTGTCGCAAATGGTCCGACTATAATTTTCGATAATTATGTCAATCCGGATGTGCAGGCTCTTGAAGACATTGCCTCAAGGATCATTGTTGATGAATCTTAACGATCGCGCTTTCGATTGTGAGATTTGATTTCAGCTACTTTACGCTTTTCCCAGTCTTCCGCCCTGTGCCCAATGCCGAATATCCGAACAGCATCCGTTATCAAAATAAAGAGAAATGGACCTGCAGGCCATAGAAACCACCAATAGTTGGGCGATGTGGTCATGTTAATTACGAAAAGAAACAGAATGATTGTCCCGAAGGTAAGCGCGCGACGATAAAAACCTGCCTGCCTTTTTACATATGCCCGAATTCGTTTGTCTTCCTCGGTATCTTCTTCCGTGTCTTGGGGCGTGCCGTCAGATAGGGGAATATGATAGGTCGACGAGTGAGGCTGTTTATCGGGCATTTCGCTCAAAGATAGGGAATAAACTGCGACGGGTTCGGCAATGTTTTTGACGCCCTTGTTTCCAAGAAACTTAAATTCCCGGGGGAGCTTGTTTTTGACCTGATCAAAGACAGAGCCGGAAATACAAATGCCGCCCACAGGTGCCATTGCCTCCAATCTCGCAGCTACATTGACACCATCGCCGAAAATGTCGTCTTCTTCGATGATGACATCGCCAAGATTGATTCCGATGCGATAGAGCATCTGGTCGTTCGCCGGGAGGGATGCGTTTTCCTTATTGATCGTGTTCTGGACTTCGACAGCGCATTGCACGGCTTTTACGACACTCGAAAATTCGCAGACGAGCCCGTCGCCTGTCATATTGACGATGCGGCCCCCATGACGATCAATAACTTCCCGGAAAATTTCCCGCGTTATTTTCAGCCGGTTGAGGGTTTTTCCCTCATCATCACTCATCAGACGACTATATCCGGCGACATCCGCACAAAGGATTGTGGTCAGTTTTCTGTCCAAATCAACATTCATTGGCGGTACATTCTCCGGCTACGCGCTATTTACTTTGTCCTAGTGATCAGATGCCGTTAAAAATTTGTCCTCAAGCCCGGTAGAAAAGTTGAGCCCTTCCGCCGTCAGCAAGATTTCCTCTTCCCAGTTTTCGCGAACAAGGCCCTTGCGGCTGAGCGCAGTCCAAACAGACTTATTGTTCAGGCCACTGGCGTCCCGGCTCAACACCGTATAATCCCCGACATGCATGTGATTGCCATGGGCATGGGGCAGGCGAGTAATGCGGACATCACCATTATCGCCAGCTGGGCTGGAACTATCGGCGTCGCGTGCCAGTATTTGCAGCAGAGCCAGAGTCTTGCTTTGAAGGGCGTTCAGTTTAATTCGCTTTTTTTCCACAATAGTTTCCGCTGAAAAGATGTGATCTATGATTTTGTTACAAATTCTGAAATAGCCTGACCAATCTCGTCCGGGCTGTCTTCCTGAACGAAATGTAGCCCCTTGACGGTTACCTCCGTCTGGTTTGGCCAGGATCGGCAGTATTCGCGTTGAGGTCCGACAAGTATGGAGCCGGGGTCTGCATTGATGAACAGCTTGGGCATGTCAGATTTGCTAAGCCAAGCGGAATAATCATCAACAATCTTCACCACGTCTTCAGGCTCTCCGGCAATGGGTATTTGCCGAGGCCAAGTCAGTGTTGGGCGTCGGTCTTCCCCGGCATTTCGGAACGGCCGGGTATATTCGCGCTGCTCATCATCCTCAAGTTTGCGGATGATGGAGGAGGGTAAAACCCGTTCGACAAAGATATTTTTCTCAAGGATGAGGTCTTCACCAGCGGGGCTACGGAACGCTTGAAAAATATTCCGGGCACTCTCGGGCCAATCATCCCAACTGGCAATAGTTTGAACGATTGCTTCCATATAGACGAGGCCTTTCATCGCAGACTGATTCTGGTAGGCCCAATCGAATCCTAGTGCAGAGCCCCAGTCATGAACGACGAGGGTGACGTTATCCTCAACCATTAAATAAGCAAGCAGATCGTTCAGAAAAGCTCGATGTTCCTTGAATGTGTATCGGTCCGGACCACTGTCATGTAGTTTCTCGGAATCGCCCATACCGATAAGATCCGGCGCAATCAGGCGCCCGCGTCCTTCCAGATGTGGCATAACATTGCGCCATAAATAGGATGATGTCGGGTTCCCGTGTAAAAATATTATCGGATCACCTTCGCCCTCCTCAATATAGGACATTTTAAGCCCCCGGATGGTCGCCGATTTCTTCTTATATCTTAATGCAGCCGTCACGCTAGGTTTGTCTCCCTGATTGCTGATTTCGTAAAAGTTACGCAAGTGAGCATCTGCCCGGATAATAACGCGAGCGCATGAATTTACACAACAAAAGAAGTCAGATGCCAAATTGGCTATGGAGAACAGCGGAGTGAAGTCTTCAGGATGGGCGCAAGCGCGTTTTTTCCTGATAGGTTTTTACAACTTCTATAACATCATTAACGGTTAGCCCGTCTCGCTTCAAAACAGCCAAAATAACAGGATCTGCCAGCAAATCTTGCAATGCGGGTTCTTGGTATTTCCGTACACCGGTTTCCATTTATACCTCCTATTGCGCTCGCCTTTGCGACACGCCGCTACTCAATAGAAGAAGGTTGAGTCATTTCTATGACGTTAATCTGCTATTTTTAAATGAAATGTGTAAAGAATTAGCTAATTTTCGGAAGGTGTATCCTCCTCGCTTTGGCCGGGCAGTTTTTTCTGGTCAAGCAAGGCGTCCCGCTTTTTCTTTTTGTCCAAATCCTTCTTTTTCTGCGCGGAGGTCCGGCCAAAACTCGCCCGGTTGTTCCGGGCCAAATCTTCTGCTGCCTTACGATTTCGTTCCTTACGAAACTGATTCAGATTGACGATATCACCCATGTTGATAACGACCTCTATTCATTGTTACTGCTAACTTTATATAGGGATGGCGTAGGGCAATCCCAAAATAAAATTTGCAGAAAGCCCCTAATCCTGCTTCTTTTCGAGAAGCTCCTCCAGTACAAAAAGACGAATTGCGCTAGAGAGATTTCCTTGACGTGTCGCGTCTATTTTTGTGATCAGTTCGTTAATGCTAAGGTTCTGGCGCTTGGCGTTTTTTTTGAACAGTTCCCAGAATTTCCGCTCCAGCGACACACTGGTCCGATGGCCGGAAATACTCACCGAATGCTTGACAATATCCGTGGGAGCAGGCCCGGCCGCAAAGGGTTCCTTAGTCATCTTTCTTTCGGGCGAAAAAGTCATTCCCCTTGTCATCCATGACGATAAAGGCCGGGAAGTCCTCGACTTCAATGCGCCATATTGCCTCCATTCCAAATTCCTCGAAGGCCTGTACTTCAACTTTTTTGATATTATTCTGCGCGAGGATTGCGGCCGGACCGCCAATGGAGCCAAGGTAAAATCCACCGTGCTTATTGCAGGCGTCAACAACAGCCTTGCTGCGGTTGCCCTTAGCAAGCATCACCATACTGCCACCTTCGGCCATGAACTGATCAACATAGCCATCCATTCGGCCGGCAGTCGTTGGCCCGAAAGAACCTGATGCATAGCCTTCCGGTGTTTTAGCGGGACCAGCGTAATAGATGATATGATCCTTGAAATACTGTGGTAATCCTTCGCCACTTTCCAGAAGTTCGCGCAATTTGCGATGGGCGAGATCGCGGGCGACAATAATTGTACCGCTCAGACTCAGGCGGGTTTTGATAGGATATTGCGAAAGCGTCGCCAGAATATCTTTCATCGGCCTGTTAAGGTCAATTTTTACCACTTCATCATTGAGATCCGTGTCCGTGACCTCCGGTAGATACTTGGCGGGGTTGGTCTCCAATTGCTCGATAAAGACCCCTTCTTTGGTGATCTTGCCCTTAACCTGACGATCCGCAGAGCAGGAGACGCCGATTCCGATTGGTACACTTGCGCCATGGCGCGGCATTCGGATAACACGGACATCATGACAGAAATACTTGCCACCGAACTGTGCACCAATCCCGATCCCTTGCGAAATTTTCAGGACTTCCTGCTCCATTTCCAGATCACGAAAGGCGCGGCCATGTTCATTTCCCGTGGTGGGCAACGCATCGTAATACTTGGTAGAGGCAAGTTTGACAGTCTTCATAGTGTCTTCTGCAGAAGTGCCGCCAATGACTAATGCAAGGTGGTACGGCGGGCAAGCGGCCGTTCCGAGAGACATTAACATTTCCTCGATAAATGGTACCAGACGTTCAGGCGTCAATACACTCGGCACGGCCTGATGGAGGAAGGTTTTGTTGGCTGAGCCGCCACCCTTGGCTACGAAGAGAAATTCATAAGAATCGCCATTTATGGCATACAGGTCGATCTGAGCAGGCAGGTTCGTACCTGTGTTCTTTTCTTCAAACATGCTGATCGGCGCCAGCTGCGAATAACGGAGATTTGTTTCGGTATAAGTCTTGTAGACGCCTCGGGAAAGCTGCTCTTTATCAGTTCCGTCAGTCCAGACATATTGGCCCTTTTTGCCCATAATAATCGCCGTGCCGGTATCCTGACATCCTGGCAGAACCATACCGGCCGCAATATTGGCATTCTTAAGAAGCTCCGTTGCAACGAATTTGTCATTTTTAGAGGCTTCGTCATCTTCAAGAATTTTCGCAAGCTGCTGAAGATGCTTGGGCCGCAACAGATGGGCAACATCATGCATTGCTTCCGCCGCGAGCAGGCTTAGTGCCTCTGGTTCCACTTTCAGGATTTGCTTGCCGTCCACGTCGATTGTTGAAACATAATCAGAGGTCAGTTTGCGATATGGGGTGTCGTCTTTCCCGAGGGAAAACATGTCCTGATAGTGAAATTCGGGCATGGGCTGGCTTTCAGTTGATGTCGAAACAGAAGAACGGGTTGTTTGGAAGATTAGCTATTTTTTACGGAATGCATCAAGGGTTATTACTTCCCCTTGTTTCTCTGGTACGCCGTTTGCTTCCTCATCTGCAGTTTTTGCAGGTTCCGTTAGGGTAGCTTCAGGAGCGGACACGGTCTCGCTTTCGGGAGTAGTTACAGAGAACTGTAAGCCGAACTGTACAGACGGATCGGCAAAAGCCGTTAAGGCATCAAAGGGAACCTTTAACGTCTCACGTTTGTGATTAAAACTCAGGTCGACGGTGAAGTAGTCCTGCTCCACAACGATATCCCAAAATTGGTGCTGCAGCACTATTGTCATTTCATCTTTATAGCGCTCAGACAGATGTGTCGGCACGGAAACCCCGGGGTAGGAGGTTTTAAAGGTAATATAGAAATGCTGGTCCCCTGGCAGGCCGTTGACCGCAGCATGACGAAGCGCATTGCGAACTACTTCCAGCAGCGCATTTTCAACCATTTTCGTGTAATTGATTTCGTCATCCATGTCGTGAATAATCCCCGCCTTCGACGCTTTTTACTTAATTACATTAATTCAATTTATGCGACGAGATGCCGGCTAAGGCATCGCGTGATGTAGAACAAGTGAAGGGGCTTCTGTTGCCAGGTGCCCCTCCGAACCCCGTGTAGTGCGATTAAGCAGCTACGGCAAATGCTTCGTTATTATCGTTAGCATTTATAAAAATGACCCGATATCGGTGGTATCATACCGAGCAAAAATTACATCTTTACTGCGCGCGTCGAGCCTATTTCGCCCCCATCAAAAAGACAGTTGTATTCTTGTATATTACTGTCTTTATGGTGGAGGCGCCGGGTACCGCCCCCGGGTCCGCAACGTTTATTCCATGCAACGTTTATCGCCATAGTTGGTTACCCAACATCATGAATATAATTCTTTTGCGTTGATATTAAAAGGGGCGATCGCGGCAATTTTTTTTAAGGCTGTTTCCGTTTGAGTGTTATGAAACTGTGATCGTAAGTATCTTTTTCCGATTTTTTATGAAACTCGCGTGATAGTTCGGTCCAACTCGCCGGGTCAAGTTCCGGAAAAAAAGTGTCTCCGGTTACTGTCGCATGCACCCGGGTGAGATATATTTGGTCCAGCATTTCCATGGCTTGTCGATATATTTCCGCTCCGCCAATTATAACCATTTCGCGGGCGTCAATTCGTTGCGCAGCATCTTTGCCTAAACGTATGGCCTCATCAAGGCTATGTGCAACGATAGCACCTTCAGCAATGAAATCAGGGTCGCGGGTAATCACGATGTGGGGGCGCCCGGGAAGCATGCCGGGCAGGGATTCAAATGTCTTTCGTCCCATTATGATTGGTTTGCCGGTGGTTGTTGCCTTGAACCATCTCAGATCATTTGAAAGGCGCCATGGCAAGCCATTATCCACGCCGATTACCTGATTTTCAGAGACGGCAACCATGGCCGAGAGGAGAATGGAGGGCATTGCGGACCTAAACGGCAACCTGCGCCGGGATATGTGGGGCGGCCTGATATCCTTCGAGATTGAAATCATCAAAAGTGAAGGCAAAAATGTCTTTGATGTCGGGGTTGATCTGCATGGTGGGCAGTTTGCCTGGGATGCGTTCCAGTTGCAAATCCGCCTGCTCAATATGATTGGAATAAAGATGCGTATCACCAAAACTGTGGATAAATTCGCCCGGCTTCAGTTCACACACTTGCGCCATCATCATGGTAAGCAAGGCGTAAGACGCTATATTAAACGGGACACCAAGGAACACATCAGCGCTGCGTTGGTATAGCTGGCAAGAAAGTCTGCCGTCTGCCACATAAAACTGAAAAAGACAATGACAGGGCGGTAGAGCCATATTGTCAACTTCCGCCGGGTTCCAGGCGCTGACAATCAGGCGGCGAGAATTTGGATTAGTTTTGACCTGGTTGATGAGATTAGTAATTTGATCAATTGAGCCACCGTCGGGGCGTGGCCAGGACCGCCACTGCGCGCCGTAAACCGGGCCGAGATCACCATTCTCATCGGCCCAATCATCCCATATCCGCACACCATTTTCTTTGAGATATCGGATATTTGTCTCGCCGGAAAGAAACCAGAGTAATTCATGTATGATGGACTTCAGATGCAGCTTCTTGGTCGTGAGCACCGGGAACCCCTGGGAGAGATCAAAGCGCATCTGATGGCCGAAAATGCTATAGGTTCCGACGCCTGTGCGATCCGACTTGAAAACGCCCTGGTGGCGAACGGTGCGCAAAAGATCTAGATATTGTTGCATCAAGCGGGTTCCTGTTGAATCTAAGGCATATGTAGTATGAGAATAAGTTAAGCCTGTGACGAATGCCAGCCCAAATTAAGCGGGATTACATCACCGTTCTGGTAATTTCATTCAATTTTTTCGTCCAGAAATGCGCGACCTTCTCTATCCTCAATTTCCAGCACCCACAAATCAGGATCGTTTTTAACTCGCCTGTCAATATAGGCGTCGGCGTCTGCTTCCTCAACCCAGTCAGGGCCCGTTCCTTTCAGCCACATGCGTGCGCCGTCATCGAAATTCGTCGTGGGGGAGAGAACCATACAGCCCGGCCCCAAGCGGTTTATTTTCAACAAGACAGATCCCGCCGTCTCATCGCCGCGCCGGGTTACCATAACCGGCACATTAAGCGTGGCGCATTTACGGATATGGGCTTTGATCCAAATCTCGGCTTTCAGGCGAGGTTCCAAAGTACGTTCCTATTTCGTCAAACTATCTAGGCCACAAAAGAGAAGTTCGTCGCGCAGGCGGAGCAGCCGATTTCGCCGGTGTAAATCCCCCTTCTCTTCACAAAAACGCGCTGCTTCTTCCAGAATTTCTTCCGCCCGGTCTCCATATTTTTCCCGATAATGAGTGGCAACATTCCCAGTCAGGTCATGGATTTCGCGAATCTCTTGCCTCATACGAGCCTCTTGACTTCTTCGTGTCGCGGGCAGCTCACCACATGGTCATTGATCATGCCGACCGCCTGCATAAAAGCATAGACAATGGTCGGGCCGACAAATTTAAACCCGCGCTTTTTCAGATCCTTTGAAATGGTTTGGCTGAGATCGGTTTCCGCCGGCACTTCGCTCATTGACTGCCAGCTGTTTTGCAGGGGCCTACCATCGAGATAGTTCCATAGCAACTTTGAAAAGCCGCCATCTTCCGTTTCTTCAATCTCGAGAAAGAGTTGTGCGCCCTTGATTGTCCCGAGGATTTTTGCACGATTGCGGACTATGCCGCTATCCTGCATAAGAGCCTTCACTTTGGCGTCATCATAGCGCGCAATAATTTCCGGGCTGAAGTTATCAAAGGCAGCTTTGAAATTCTCCCGCTTCCGTAAAATAGTGATCCAAGAGAGTCCCGCCTGAAACCCGTCGAGAATGAGTTTTTCATACAGGGCGCGGCTGTCATATTCCGGCACGCCCCATTCCTCATCATGATAGGCCTTGTAAAAAGGGTCATCCCCATACCAGGTGCAGCCTTCAGCCATTTATCTTTTTTCCCTTTTTTGTAAGCTAATAGCGAATCACCGCCAAAGGTGAGTTAGTCCGATTTAACTTAAGTCTAATGCAAGGCGTAGCGATAAAGCTACTCATCTACTCCAATTCCTGCTCCGGTTTGAAGCAGACAGCTTCAATCTTATTGCCGTCGGGATCAAGGACAAACGCTGCATAATAATTCTCTTCATAATCCCTTTTGCCAGGTCCACCATTATCCGTGCCGCCACTTGTGAGCGCGGCAGCATGAAACGCGTGAATGGAGGCTTGGTCCGGCGCACGGAAGGCGCAGTGAAAGCCTTGGGCCTTTCCAATATCCTGATGCTCTACCAGCCAGAAAAAGGGATTTTTCCGAGATGGGCCATAAGCAACGCTCTCGCCGTAATCGGCGACTTTCTTGAGACCAATCGTGGATAAGACGGCATCATAAAAGGCCTTTGATCTCTCCCGATTGGTGATGCCGATAGACACATGATCCAGCATTTCAAAATCTCCCCTAAATTAATGTTCATGATATGTTCTATATTTATAAAAGGAAATATGACGTCTCGGCAAGCCATAAATGCCTTTATTGTTTTTGGAGTTCTGGGAGGTCTATGTAGTCAGGCTGAACAATTTTGACGCCTTTGGGCTCCAGATCCTCCGGGTTTGCGGGCAAGCTCTCCAGACGGACAAGCGCGAGACCCTGTCCGTTAGAAAAAGAGCGCACGTCAGCGATTTCGCGGCCTTGTTGCAGGATTTTATCGCCGCTATGAAGGGTGCCATTATATTCAATTCGAAACAGGCGTTTTTTGATTTTCGCGCGATGTTTGGTGCGGGCGGTCAGTTCCTGCCCCACGTAGCAGCCTTTGGTGAAGCTGACGCCATTCAGTTCGTCGAAATTTGCCTCTAAAAGAAAATTCTTCTCCGGTAGGATATCGCGGGCACCGTCCGGAACGCCGAGGCGCAATCGAAGGGCATCATATGCCTCTTCTTTAGCGAGGGTTGCGGTCGGAAACATGGTGGCCGGATGGAACTCCTCCGAAGCGTACATGCGTACCCCAAGTGCTAGATTGCGCGGATCGGCAAGATAGAGAACCCCGTCACTATCAATAATCGAACCAACTTTTCCCGGGGTATTCACCGCTGAACTGGAGAAATCTCCAAATAGGGAAAAAACGCTCTGATCGCTCTCGGTGATGGTGACATCGGCCCGAAGCTTATAGAGCGTCAGGCGGCGGACGAGATCATCCTTCCGATCTGCCGCACAATCGAGGAGGTAGCTATCTCCTGATTTCAGAATAAAAAAATCATGGAGAAATTTACCTTGCGCCGTAAGAAGCGCGGCATAAATGCCTGACGTATTGCTGACCTGCGCCATGTCATTTGTGATGAGGTTCTGCAAAAAGTCCCATACATCCTTGCCTGTCAGGACAAGGACTGTACGGCTTTCTAATTGTGCGACTGTCAAATTCGTCATGTGATTCTTTCCAGATCCGGGCTAAATCCCGAATGCCTCATACAGGTATGATAGGAACGCGCCCTTGGCAAGAGAGGGTATGCGTATTATGAAGAAACCGCAATTTCGACATAACGTGTGGGATCTCGATATGAGCCAGGCTGACAGCGGACCAAAGACTTCCTTCCAGGCGAGCAAACGAGCTGCGATTACAATTCGGAGGCCGGATGACTGGCATGTTCACTTGCGGGACGGGGCGATGCTCAGTGCGGTTGCAATATTTACCGCACGGCAGTTTGCGCGGGCCATTATAATGCCAAATCTTGTGCCACCGGTGACGACGATGGCGGCTGCGGAAAGTTACCGGAAAAGAATTCTCGCCACACTACCGGAGGGTTCAGATTTCACGCCGCTCATGACATGCTATCTCACCGACAGCATCGATCCGGAAGAAGTGCGGCGCGGGCATGAGGCTGGCGTATTTACGGCGGCAAAGCTTTATCCCGCAAACGCGACGACAAATTCCAGTCATGGTGTGACGGATATCCGCAATATCTACCCGGTGCTGGAGGTGATGCAGCGGATGAAAATGCCACTTCTGGTGCATGGCGAGGTGACCGATAGTGATGTAGATATTTTTGATCGTGAGGCAGTCTTTATTGAGCAAGTTATGATCAATATCCTTAAAGACTTCCCGGAGTTGAAAGTGGTGTTTGAGCATATTACGACGGCCGATGCCGCCGCATTTGTGTCAGAAAGCGGTGCGAATATTGGCGCAACCATTACACCGCATCACCTTACTTTTAACCGGAACGAGATTTTTAAGGGAGGAATACGGCCACATTTTTATTGCTTGCCCATTGCGAAGCGAGAAAAACACCGCCTCGCGCTTCGACGGGCGGCGACGTCGGGGTCCCCGAATTTCTTCCTCGGAACAGACAGCGCCCCCCATGCCATCCATGACAAGGAATCGGCCTGCGGTTGCGCGGGGTTATTCAATGCACCCTATGCGCTGGAAAGCTATGCGATCGTTTTTGAGGAGGAAGGCGCGCTGGACAAGTTGGAGGCTTTTGCCTCAGAAAATGGGCCGAAATTCTACGGCCTGCCTCTGAACGATGGCCAAGTGACTTTGGAGCCTGCAGAGGCCGCGGCGGTCGAGCAGATTGAAACGTCAAATGGCGCGCTGGTCCCTTTTCTTGCCGGTGATACACTGAGTTGGCGTTTTCAAGGCTGAGTTCACGCACATATAATTTTCAGTGTTCCTTGCTTTATTCTCCCCTTTCGTCTTGAGGAAACATTTGCATCCGAATATGGTTGAAAAGATAAACAACGAGATGGAGGCAGTGAGTATGGTGGGGATAGAAAGAAAAGGAAACTGCCTGTGCGGAGAGGTGAAAATCAATGCGACGGCACCTGATAATACTGTAGGCGCCTGTCATTGCAGTAAATGTAGGAAATGGGGCGGCGGCCCGTTCCTGTCAATTGATTGCGGATCAGACGTCAAATTTGACGGCGATGAAAATATCTCGGTTTTTAATTCGTCGGAATGGGCAGAGCGTGGTTTTTGCAAGAATTGCGGAACCCATCTTTTTTACCGGCTCAAGAGTAATGGGCAGCATATTATGCCGTTGGGTTTGTTTGAGGACGATGGCAATTTTGTTTTTGATCATCAGATTTTTATCGATGAAAAGCCCGTGTGCTATTCATTCGCAAATGAGACGCTGATGATGACCGGCGCAGAAGTTTTCGAGAAATACTTATCCCCGGAATAGCCGGTATTTTGATCCGTCGAGACGCTAATTTATAAGATACTCAGTGCCGCTATATTTTAGTTCACTTGGACTGATAAGTTTTTTTGACGCGACACGAACGGAATGTAGCGGGCCGTCGAGTTCCGCTTCCCAAAAATCCAGAAACTTTTTCAATGTCGGGTATTTCGGGGCCAGGTCATATTCCTGCCAGATATAAGTTTGCAGAAATTCCGGATAGTCGGGAAGGTGATACAGGATCTCTGCGGTGGTTAATACGTAGCCTTGTAACATTTTCTCCATTTCAGACATGTTGTTACTCCATTCTACTGATAATCAGGGGGAGCCTCTCTGCCCACAACATTAATATTAGAATATATACATTAACAATCAATTGCTTATGTAATTTTGGCTTTTATTCCCGGCCTCGTACGAGCTATAAGGGGTAAAATATAATGAGAGGAATATTGAAATGAGCGACACATTCAGAGCCTTGGTCATAGAAGATCAGGATGGAAAACAGCAGGCCGTATTCAAGGACCTAACAGTCGGAGATCTTCCTGATGAGGACGTTCTTGTCGAAATTTCCTACTCAACGCTGAACTATAAAGATGGTCTCGCCGTTTCCGGCAAAGGAATTGCGCGCCGTTTGCCAATGGTTGGCGGCGTTGATCTTGCTGGTACAGTCCTGGAAAGCAAATCTCCGGACTTTAAGCCGGGCGATAAGGTCATCGTCAATGGTTATGGCCTCTCTGAGCTTTATTGGGGTGGATACAGTCAAAAGCAAAAACTTAAATCCGAATGGCTGATCAAGCTGCCAGATGCCTTTTCGATGCAAGAATCAATGGCGATCGGTACGGCGGGATATACCTCCATGCTTTGTGTATTGGCGCTGGAAAAAGCCGGTGTGACGCCAGACAAAGGCGAAATTCTGGTGACGGGTGCCGCAGGCGGCGTTGGCTCCGTTGCGATCGCGATACTTGCCAAGCTTGGCTATCAAGTAGTTGCATCGAGCGGGCGGGAAGAAACCCATGATTATTTGAAAAAGCTGGGGGCCAAGGAAGTTATCAGTCGTGAGGAAACAATGGGTAAGGGGCGTCCCTTTGATAAGGAGCGTTGGGCCGGTGCCGTCGATTGCGTCGGCAGCAAGATTTTGGCCGCTGTGATTGCTCAGACTAATTATGGAGGTGCCGTTGCCGCTTGTGGCTTGGCTGGCGGGAATGACCTCCCGACGTCGGTTCTCCCCTTCATCCTTAGGAGTGTTTCCCTGCTTGGTGTTGATAGCGTTATGGCTCCACGCGAAAAGCGTATTGAGGCCTGGTCGCGTTTGGCAACGGATCTTGATAAATCTCTCTTTGCTGACATGACGCGTGTTGAACCGATGAGCAATCTGCCGACACTTGCAAATGATATTCTGAAAGGTCAGATTCAGGGGCGTGTCGTAATCGACGTCAACGCCTGAGATTAAGAGTTTTCGGGGCGGCCTTTGGCAACAAAAAACGGGTTGTCATGGCCGTCCTTTCCATAGGTAAGCGGCGCGCCATCAAGCGTTTCAACTGTGCCGCCCGCTGCCTCAAGAATAGCCTGTCCAGCGCCGATATCCCATTCCATAGTGCGCCCAAAGCGGGGATAGAGGTCGGCTTTACCCTCTGCCAGAAGACAGAGCTTCAGAGATGAGCCCGCGGAAATGAGCTCAGCTACTTCAAACTTTGCGATATAGTCATCGGTCTCTGGCGTTCTGTGTGACCGACTTGCGACAACAGTGAGCCCGCCCGCTGGGGGCGTGCGCGCGGCAATGGCTTTAGGCTCGTTCTCACCATCCTGCCGCCAGACCTTGCCGGATCCTTCGGCATAATAGGTTGTGTCCTTAACGGGCACATGAATCACGCCCATGGTCGGTCGGCCTTGCTCGACGAGCGCGATATTAACTGTGAACTCACCGCGTTTCTGAACAAATTCTTTTGTTCCGTCAAGAGGGTCAACAAGCCAGAAGATGCCACCCGATAAATCGGGGACTTTTCCGGCTGCTTCGCTTTCTTCGGCCAAAACTGGAATGTCAGGAGTGAGCTCTTCGAGCCCTTTTAGGATAATTTTTTCTGCTTCAACGTCCGCTTCCGTAACCGGAGATGAGTCAGTCTTTGTCTTCACGTCGAAGTCCTGCTGGTAAATTGTCAGGATCTTGTCGCCGGTCTCCCGTGCGAGTTTAGTGATGGCCAAGGTGAGGGCCGGACGGTCGAGTGTCATGAATTATTCCTGATGACATGATGGGGCCGAAATCAATCAACAACATATCGATTAAAACGGCTATGTCACTCCCGAAAAGGTTGGAAGGTTTATTTTGTGGGGATGGCACTGCGGCTGCGCAATTTGAATTGTTTAGCTATCCCGAGGGAGGGTTTCTCAATGATCGTCCATGATAGAACCGCGCAGAGGAGAGTGAGCGGAAGGGCATATATAATATTGAGAAACGGGTTGGTGATATCTGAATAGGCAACGAGTTGCTGAATGGGAAAGGCGTATATGTAGATGCCGTATGAATAATCCCCGAGCCGGTTATAGTTCTTGATTTTTCCACCAGGTAAAAAGGCGAGTAGAAAAATGATATAGGTGAGGGACAGCATGAAAATTTCCCGAAAAAAGAAGCTGTCGTAAAGAAGCGCGGTCAAGATCACAAGACCACCTCCAATTCCCCAGTGCAGGATAATTTTCTGCCGCCATACAAACAGAACAACGCCAACCAAGAAAGGAAAGGCCAGCTTAGCAAGTGCCACCAGTCGGGATTGCGGTTCGAAATAGATGATGGCCGCGTAACAAACGATAAATGCAAGCCATGCAATGAGCATGAGGCGGGGCGTTTTTAACAGCCCTGCAATCCCCAAAGCAGTCACGAAAAAATAGCAAACCAGTTCATGACTCAATGTCCAGAGGGGAATATTGATTGAACCGCCGACGGGATTGCCTTTGAATACGCCAGGCAGATATTGTTCAAGCGAAAACAGTGTGAAATTGCGCAAAATATAATCTGGCGCCGCGAGCCATACCGACTTAACGTCAGCGACCGTTATCAACGGGGCCAATATCAACGCGGTAACAAGTAATACAACAAGGAGTGCTGGAAATATCCGCATAACGCGCGAAAACCAGAAACGCTTGAAATTTGGATCACGGATATAACTTTGTGCAATAAGATATCCGGAGATCGCGAAAAAAATGGAAACGCATATTATTCCGAGGTCAATTCCATGCAGAATGTCATGGAGAGGCTGTTCGGCGATACTGCCCGTTGAAATTGGCCAGGCGTGAGAAACCAGTACGCCGGCCGCGGCAAACATCCTGATCAGATTCAGGTTGTTGTCACGCCCCTTGTCGACATCTGACAAAAATACTGATTTCATGGGACACTTTCTTGGGTTGCTGTCTGAAAAGGTCCGTTACTCTGAAATAACGGGTCGATCACCGACTGCTAAACTGCTAATTTAACACGAATTTATTTACAAATAAATGTACTGGGGTGGCGAACAAGGATGAAGGAGTTTACGATCACACCCGATCCAAAAGCGACCGCGCTGAGCGAGAGTTTGGGCGGCGTTGATCAAAATGGTACCGCGGTCGTTTTGCCTGTCGTTGTTGAGAGGCCGCTCACCTTGTTTCTTAATCGCCAGGAGATTGTTACAATGATGACCATTGGCGATTATCCTGACTATCTCGCGCTTGGATATTTGCTTAACCAGAACATGCTGCAAATGGAAGATGAAGTAACAGGCATTGATTATGACGATGACCTGGGTGTTGTCGTGGTTCGTACAGAGCGGGAAACGGACTTTGAAGAAAAGTTGAAGAAGAAAACACAAACCTCCGGCTGCGCGCAGGGTACTGTCTTCGGCGATGTTATGGAGAAGTTTGGGGATATTATCCTTGATCCGGAGGCGGTGCTTAAGACCTCCTGGATTTATGCTCTTTCGCGCAAAATTAATCAGCAACCGTCGCTTTATTTGGAAGCCGGGGCCATTCATGGCTGTGTCCTATGTGAAGAAGATCGTCCCCTTGTTTATATGGAGGATGTGGGTCGGCATAATGCCATTGATAAAATTGCTGGA
This sequence comes from Sneathiella sp. HT1-7, assembly GCF_020731145.1. Classification (GTDB taxonomy): domain Bacteria; phylum Pseudomonadota; class Alphaproteobacteria; order Sneathiellales; family Sneathiellaceae; genus Sneathiella. The sequence goes on from NZ_JAJFZN010000005.1 coordinate 181,145, forward strand.
TATATGTGGCGCCATGGCATCTCTTCAAAGGCAAAAATTTTTTATACGACCGGGCGGCTAACGTCGGAGATGGTGATCAAGACAGTCCAGATGCAAATCCCGATTGTCATCTCTCGATCTGGCTTTACGGCCTGGGGAGTTGATCTTGCCCGTCAAGCTAATCTGACGCTCGTTGGTCGAGCAAAAGGTAAGCGTTTTGTTTGCCTATCTGGCGTTGAGCGGCTGGTTTTCGATATCGACCCAGCGACAGTTCCGGAAGAATCCAGTAAACATCAGCGAAAGGCTGCCCGATGACAGGCGATCCACAAAAATTTCCATGCCTTTTACTGGCAGGTGGACAATCGCGGCGAATGGGCGGCGGCGCAAAGTTTTTGAAGAAGCTGGGGGGGAAGACCCTGCTGATGTATATTGTTGATGCGCTCCGCCCGCAAGTTGGTGAATTTGCACTGAATATGAATATGGAAGCGGGCGCTGATACACCGCCTAATATTCCCGTCATAAAGGATAGTATTTCTGGGTTTGCGGGTCCTCTCGCGGGAGTATTAACCGGTATGATGTATTTTAATGAGAGGGGCATGAAGGCAACCCATATGCTAAGTGTGCCAACGGATGCCCCCTTTATTCCTGCTGATCTTGTCGGGCGCCTCGCATCTGGAATAGAAGGTAATACCAACAAAATTGTCATGGCGAATTCGGTCGGAAGGGTGCACCCGGTTGTCGCGCTCTGGCCTCTCTCGCTTGCCGAAGACCTGCGGGCCGCGCTGGTTGAGGAAGATCTCCGAAAAATTCTTGTCTTCGCAGACAGATATCCCCGAAGCGAGGTTGTCTGGAACGAAAGCGAGGGTGACCCGTTCTTCAATATCAATCGGCCGGAAGACTTTGAAGAAGCGGAGCGACGGTTGTCCCGTGCCCTGAGCTAGCGCGATTTGGAGGGAATGTTTATTAGTGCGACGCCCAGGATGGCGGTCAAAATGCCTAGGCCGACGATAAACGAAAACTGCTCTCCCAGAACGACGATGCCCAGCATCACACCAACGCCCATCCTTAAATAGCTCTGGCTCGCTGTACCAAGGGATCCTAGCGTGTTGATCAGACGGAAATAGAGGAGTAGGGCCAGTGCCGTTCCAAAGGTGCCAAGGATGACAACCGCAGTGAGCGATTCAATAGACGGAGAAAGCGTCCAGGGTTGATCAATGATAAGGCTCGCCGGAATGAGGACCGCGCAGGCTGAAATCATAACGCCTGCAGCGGTAACGGTCGAGGGAAGAGAGGCGAACTTCCGCCCGTTGATCGCCGCATAACCATACAGCATGGCACTTGCAAGGATCGCGAGTTGAGCGACGACTTGTTGTCCCAGGCTTTGCAGGGCATCGACGCCGATGATCAGAATCACTCCGGCAAGTCCGATAAAGGCACCTGCAATCTTTCGGATTGTTACTGTCTCATGCCGGGTAATTAGCCAGGTTAGTAGAAAAACGAATATGGGTGACGTTGAATTCAGGACGGTGGCGAGACCGCTCTCGACATATTGCTGGCCCCAGGCAAGAAGTGTCCAAGCGCCGAAACTGTTAAAAAATGACTGGATCGCAAAATTTCGCCATGTCGGGAGATCTGTTGGCAGCCGGTACCCCTGTCGCCAGACAACAATCAACAAGACAAACGCCGCGACGGATACGCGGAGCGCAACGAGTGATGCTGGCGGAATTGTCTCTACACCGATGCGAATGAGAAGATAAGAAGATCCCCAAAGGCACGCCAGCAGGATAAGCAGAAAATATTCTCTCGTTCGATTTATGGGTGACGCGGAAATGAGACTGGCCTTTGTTGGTTAAGTTGGATGCGCTTTGGAGAATAGCTTTCTTGATTTTGAAATTGCTTCGTTCCGGATCGAACTATCCGCAGAATGATACAACCGAGCCATGTTGGGAAGATTAATGTTTGATCAGGCCTCTCCCATTAGCTTTTTCCGCCGTCGCTCGACAATATCGCTCAGGAAATCACTAACGGCCTTGATGCGCGCAAGGTCGTGTATGTCTTCAGGGGTATTCAGCCAATAGCTCCGTTCGATGCTTACGTCTTCGGGGAGGATTGGGACAAGCTCTGGATACTCATCAACCGAAAAGCAATGTAGGATACTGATGCCCGACCCGGCGAGGGTTGCTTGAAACTGGAAAACAATGCTGGAACTTTTCAGGCTGATATTTGGATTTCCGATGACATCATTCAGATAGAGAAGCTGCGGGTCTGGCACCAATTCTTCGATATAGGAAATAAAGTTGTGGTGACGCAAATCCTCTCGTGTTTTTATTGGTTCGTGATTTTTGAGATAGTCCTGCGTCGCATAGAGCCGAAGCCGATAGTCGGTCAGTTTTCTGGAGATCAAGCGGCCTGAATTAGGACGGCCAAGGGTGATGGACAAATCAGCCTCTCGCTTGGAAAGGCTGACAAATCGGTCATTAGCCACGAACTCTAATTCGATCTTGGGGTGCAATTTTTGAAACGCAGGCAGCTCTTTTGACAAAAACTGACTGCCAAATCCTTCCGGGACACCAAGACGCACCGTCCCGGTAAGTGTTTGGTTTTCACCACCAACCGTATCCTGCACAGTCGCAGAGGCGCTTTCCATCTGTTCTGCCAGTGGAAGCAGCCTTTCACCGGCCTCGGTGAGGACAAACCCACGCGATGTGGCTTCGAATAATTTGGCGTCCAGTTTTTCTTCCAGTGCGAGGACACGGCGGCCAACAGTAGTATGATCCACTTTGAGTGCTTTAGCTACTTCCGTCAGGCGGCCTTTACGGCTAAGCTCTAAAAAGAAACGAATGTCGTTCCAGTCAAATATAATAAATACCTCGTGTGCAAATTTACACAGGGAATGTGCGTTCTTATCTAATTACTTTGCAATTTTACCTATGTAAAGTGGCGTGAAATAAGCGCTCATTGGGAGAAAATAGAATGACAGAACAGTTGAAGCATTATATCGGCGGTCAGTATGTGGCCGGGACGTCCGGACGGTTCAGCCCGGTTTATAATCCAAGTACCGGCGAACATATGGCAGATGTTCCCCTCGCGACGGAAGCTGAAATTGGCGATACGATTGCCAACAGCCTTGCGGCTTTTCCTGATTGGGCAAATACCTCCCCGATTACACGTGCGCGGGTTATGTTCAAATTTAAGCAGCTGGTCGAAGAAAATATTGATGAGCTAGCCGCGCTGCTTGCGAGCGAGCACGGCAAGGTACATTCCGACGCCAAGGGCTCGATCATTCGCGGTCTTGAGGTTGTTGAATTTGCCTGTGGTATTCCGCATCTTCTTAAAGGTGAGTTTTCCGACAATGTCTCTTCCGGCATCGATATGTACTCAATGCGCAAACCCTTGGGTGTTGTCGCGGGTATCACGCCATTTAACTTCCCGGCGATGGTGCCAATGTGGATGTTCGCGGTCGCCATTGCTTGCGGCAATACGTTCGTTCTGAAGCCATCGGAAAAAGATCCTTCCCTGCCAATGCGCCTTGGGGAATTGATGCTGGAAGCGGGTGCGCCGAAGGGTGTGCTTAATGTTGTCAATGGTGACAAGCTTGCGGTGGATACTCTTCTTGACGATCCGCGGGTAAAGGCGATTAGTTTCGTGGGCTCCACACCGATCGCGAAGTATGTCTATTCCCGTGCAGCTGCGGCCGGTAAGCGCGTGCAGGCCATGGGCGGTGCTAAAAACCATATGCTGGTCATGCCGGATGCAGATATGGACAAAGCCGTTGATGCGCTGATCGGCGCAGGTTACGGCTCCGCCGGGGAACGCTGCATGGCAATTTCGGTTGCTGTTGCGGTTGGTGACGCCGGCGATGAACTGATCGAGAAACTGGCACCAAAGGTGCGCGGCCTGAAAGTCGGGCCGAGTGCGGCTGATGGCGACATGGGTCCTTTGGTCACGAAAGAGCATCTTGAAAAAGTCAAAGGCTATGTCGATCTCGGGATTGAGGAAGGTGCTGATCTGGTCGTTGATGGCCGTGATCTCTCGCTTCAGGGATATGAAAATGGCTTCTATATGGGCGGGTGTCTTTTCGACAATGTCGGAACGGATATGCGCATTTATAAAGAAGAAATCTTTGGGCCGGTCTTATCCGTTGTGCGGGCGCCCACTTTCAATGACGCCATTGAGATGGTCGATAACCATGAGTTTGGGAATGGCACGTCGATCTTCACACGAAATGGCGATGTTGCGCGGGCCTTTTCCAACAATGTTGAAATTGGCATGGTTGGTGTGAATGTGCCGATCCCGGTTCCGTTGGCTTTCCACAGTTTTGGTGGCTGGAAGAATTCCGCTTTCGGTGATCATAATCAGCATGGACCCGAAGGTGTACGCTTTTACACCAAAGTGAAGACGGTCACGTCACGTTGGCCGGACAGCATCAAGGCCGGTGCCGAATTTATCATGCCGACACATAAATAAAAGTCAGAAAAAGATGCGGGGCTCCTGGGGCTCCGCGCATATCTAGCGGGGAAATTTCATGGCCAGAATTGGATTTGTGGGTGTTGGAAATATGGGCGGGCCGATGGCCCTTAATCTCCTGAAAGCCGGACACTCGGTGAAAGTTTTTGACCTTTCGGCGGATGCCGTTGGCGCTTGCGTCAAGGAAGGCGCGGAAGCGGCGGAAAGTGCGTCCGCGGCCGCGAGCGGGGTTGGCATTGTTGTCAGCATGCTGCCGAAGGGAGATCACGTTCGTGCGGTTTATTTCGGGACCGATGGACTTCTTGCTGCGGCTGACCCGGGCACACTCTTTATTGATTGTTCCACAATCGACGTGGCAACCGCCCGGGACGTTGAGAAGGAAGCATCTGCCGCTGGTATGATGATGGTTGACGCGCCGGTAAGCGGTGGTGTCGGTGGTGCAGCTGCGGGCACATTGACCTTTATGGTCGGCGGCAGCAAAGGCGCATTCGAGGCAGCAAAGCCTATCCTTGACGCCATGGGAGCGAATATCGTGCATACCGGCGGGCCAGGAAATGGGCAAGCTGCGAAGATCTGTAACAATATGATCCTCGGGATATCCATGGTCGGGGTCTGCGAGGCATTCGTACTCGCCGAAAAGCTCGGGCTGGAACATCAGACCATGTTTGATATTGTCTCTACTGCATCGGGTCAGTGCTGGTCACTTACCAGCTATTGCCCTGTTCCAGGGCCAGTCCCGGCGAGTCCGGCGAATAATGATTACAAACCCGGCTTTTCAGCAGAGAACATGTTGAAAGACCTGCATCTTAGTCAGGAAGCGGCTGAGGGATTCGGGGCGTCGACTGAGCTGGGCAAGGCGGCGATGAATCTCTATGAGAGCTACGTCTCAGGCGAAGGAAAATCGGCGGATTTTTCTGGCATTGTCAATATGATTCGAAAGTCGTGACGGCGGGTGCGGATTTAAATCTTGCAACCATTGCCGGCAAGCGCATTGAGTATCGAACGATCGGCAGGTTAACTACGCAACTGCCGGTCCTTGTGTTTTTGCATGAGGGCCTCGGTTGTGCGGCGCTATGGCGTGATTTTCCAGATCGCTTGTGCGAACTCACAAATTGTGCCGGACTAATATACAGTCGGGTGGGATATGGCGGATCGGATGCTTGCGAATTGCCGAAACCGCTTGACTATATGGAGCGGGAAGCAAGTGAATTTCTTCCCGCACTCCTTGAGCATTTCAATATAGAAAAATTTATTCTTGTTGGTCATTCCGACGGGGGATCTATTTCCCTGATATATGGAGGCTTGCCCAATGTAGTTAGCCCGGACGCTGTCATTGTGATAGCGCCCCATGTTTTCTGCGAAGAATTATCCATTAAGGGCATAGAAGCTGCAAAACAGGCGTATGAGCATCAGGAGTTGAAAAGTAGGCTAGAAAAATTCCATGGAATAAATACGGAATGCGCCTTTTGGGGATGGAATGACGCCTGGCTTGACCCGGCTTTTAAAAGATGGAACATCAAAAAATTTCTCCCCACAATCAAAATGCCTCTTCTGGCTATTCAAGGACGGGAAGATGCCTATGGAACGCTTGCCCAAATTGATGTTATTGAAGACTCGGTCTCAGGACCATTCGAAAAGCTAATCCTTGATGATTGCGGCCACAATCCCTGGCTTGAGCAGCAGACAAAAGTGTTATTGCATTCTTCAGAATTTATTTCTGAAAATCGACCTTGAATTTCCGGGGTATTACAATTACCGCTTGCGGTTTGTCATCATTTGATTGAGTAATTGCCAATGACTATTCTTGTCTCTGATAATATGCGCGGCGCGGCTTTCATGTCTATTACAATGGCGGGCTATGTCGCCAATGACACGGTCATGAAACTGTTATCAGAGCATCTGAACCTCTTTCAGGCCATGTTTCTCCGGGGGATATTTACCAGTCTGCTTATTGCAGGGTTCTGCCTGTTCAAGGGCGTGCTGATTTACCGAATTCCGAAAGGGGATCGTCTGACGGTCATTCTTCGTCTGGTGGGTGAAATAGGTGGAACGGTCTTTTATCTGATGGCGCTATTCAATATGCCAATTGCAAATGCAACGGCCATCTTGCAGGCACTCCCTCTTGCTGTCACGCTTGCGGGGGCGATTTTTATGTCGGAGGCGGTAGGGTGGCGTCGCTACCTCGCGATTTTCTCAGGATTTATTGGCGTTCTGATGGTGGTTCGTCCTGGTTCTGACGGATTCAACGAATTTTCTACATTCGCCATCATCGCCGTCGTGTTTATTGTGATACGTGATCTCTCTACGCGTCGGCTGTCTACGGCAGTTCCTTCGCTATTTGTCTCGCTCCTGACGTCCATTTCGGTTATGTCCGTCGGAGCGATATTGTCCCTTACAGAGGAGTGGCGACCGGTTTCAACAAGTGAGATTGGGCTCCTTATTCTTGCGTCGCTGTTTATCATCTTCGGATATCTTTTCAGTATTATGGCAATGCGCGTCGGTGATATTAGCTTTTCATCGCCGTTCCGCTATACGATTCTGATCTGGGCCATCCTTCTTGGTTTTGTTGTCTTTGGCGATATTCCGGACGGTTGGACGATTTTCGGGAGTCTGATTATCGTAGGAAGTGGCGTATATACCTTTTATCGTGAACGGCGAGTGCATGCGTCAGGGCATGCGAATGAACAAGCCAAAACGGCGGAAAGGACCTGAAGAATGTCGGCGTTGGTCATACGAAAAGATATCGATGGCATAGCTATATTGAGCCTGAACCGGCCGGATGCGTTAAATGCCCTTAGTCCATCACTGTTTGTGGAACTTCATGAGCATGTGAAGACGCTTTCACAGGAAACGGAAAGCATCGGCTGTGTTATCCTGCGCGGGGAAGGACGGTCTTTCTCGGCGGGAAACGACTTAAAGGCCATGCAGGCAGGGGAGGCGGCACCGCATCCGCGGTTTCAGGCAGAAACTATCGAAATGATTGAGGATCTGCCGCAGCCGGTTATCGCCGAGGTCCGGGGGCACTGCTATACCGGAGCTTTGGAACTCGCGCTCGCCAGTGATCTGACGATTTGTAGTGAAAGTGCGAAATTTGCTGACACCCATGGCAAATGGGCATTGACCCCACTTTGGGGGATGAGTCAGCGGTTGCCGAGGCGGATTGGTGTTCTGAATGCGAAAGAAATGATGTTTACGGGGCGTGTGGTCAGTGGGACTGAGGCTGCTGAAATCGGGCTGGTCAATAAATGCGTGCCTGATTCTGAGCTGTCAGACGCCACATTGGAGATGGCACACGCAATTGTCGAGAACTCGTGGCACACCCTCCGTGCGGATAAAATGCTGGTCAATAAGGGCCAAAACTATGGCCTGAAAGACGGGCTAAATTTCGAACGGGAAAATAGCCCGGGCCGGGCCACTGGGGATGATGAACGGCTATCAGGTTTCAAGAAAGTCTGAGAAAACTACGTTGTGTGTTTATATCCGTCGTTCCCCTTTAAGAATCTCAGCCAACCATTGCCCGTATTGTTGCTGATCATTAGGTTCAGCAAGAGACGCGAGACCATTGTCAGCGAGGTCGACATCCAGCTGGGCACCCCGGCGCAGATTGATTAGATCGACTATGAAAGGCAGTGTATGTTCAGGGTGTGGCTGTAATGATAAGCAAGTTGGTGAATATTTAAGCCCGGCATATTTGCAAAAATCAGATGATAGAATGGTCTCAGCGCTTTCTGGTTGGCGCGTGACCTGATCCTGATGAAAGGAAAGAAGGCGGGCTCGCCTGTTGTTCAGGAGATCTGAATAGACTGTGCGTCCAACACTCCATCCGCCTGGAAATTTTTCCACAGTTCCACCCATAGCCTGCGCCATGAGCTGATGTCCGAAACATATGCCGACGGTTGGTTGCCCACTGGCAATCAGTTTGCGCACGAACACTTCTAGCGGACTGATCCAGTCGAAGTCTTCATATACGCCATGTTTGGAGCCAGTGAGAATCCATGCATCGCATTCCAACGGATGCTTGGGAAGCTGCATATCGATAGCGGCGTAGGTCACATAGTCGAACGGTTCGTCCTTGAACAATTCTTTGAACATATCCGGATACTCGCCGTATTTGACTCCGAGCGAACCACCAATTCGACCCGTCTGGATTATTCCAACGGTTGTTTTTCTCTTCAGATCGGCGGACATTTCAGGCGGACTTCCTTTTGACACTCACAGCGCAGAACTTAACTTCTGCGATTTTGCCGAAGGGGTCAAGTGCATCATTTGTAAGCAAATTTACCGCCGCCTCTGCATAACAGAAGGGGATAAAGATCATGCCGTTCTGTACAGCGCCATCGGCACGTACCCGAATATCAATCTCACCACGGCGTGAACGGACGGTGACAATGTCGCCGGGCCCTGCGGCCAGCTGCTCCATCATAGCTGGTGGCATATGAACGATCGGTTCGGGCTCAACCGCATCCAGCACACTCGCCCGCCGGGTCATGGAACCAGTATGCCAATGCTCCAGCAGGCGGCCAGTTGTCAGGACGACAGGAAAGTCTTTATCCGGCATTTCATCGGGTGAGATCAGACTTGCCGGCACGAACTTACCAAGCCCGTTTGCTGTCGGGAAATTCTCAGTAAATATCAACGATTGGCCCGGATCATCGGGGCTTTCGCAAGGATAGATGACGGCATCTTCCGCCTCTAATCGATCCCATGTAATGCCCTTGATGCTATTCATCGCCTGCGTCATTTCCGCGAATACATCTTTCGGGTGATCGTAATGCCAATCCAGGCCGAGCCGTCTGGCGATTTCCTGAATAATCCAGAGATCTTGCCGCGCATCGCCAGGAAGCGGGACCGCCGCACGGCCAATTTGAACCTGGCGGTTGGTGTTGGTGACGGTGCCGTCCTTCTCCGGCCAGGCCGATGCCGGGAGAATCACATCGGCATAGGCCGCCGTCTCCGTCACGAACAGATCCTGCACCACCAGATGATCCAGTTTCGACAGGGCTTCGCGAGCATGATTGACATTCGGGTCCGACATTGCCGGATTTTCGCCCATTATATACATGGCGTTGATATCACTCTTGTGCACGGCCTCGGTTATTTCAACGACAGTGAGACCCTGTTTCGGATCAATCTTCGCGCCCCAGAATTTCTCGAATTTTTCTCGAATGATGGGATCTTCGACTGATTGATAATCGGGCAGGAACATCGGGATGAGCGCCACATCGGATGCCCCCTGCACATTGTTCTGGCCTCGCAACGGATGCAGCCCAGTTCCTGGTCGCCCGACCTGGCCCGTCATTAACGCGAGACTGATCAGGCAGCGGGAATTGTCAGTGCCATGAATATGCTGACTTATTCCCATCCCCCAGAAAATAATCGCCGCCTTGGCCGTCGCAAACTCCCTCGCAACTTCCCGGACAATGTTCGGGGCAATACCAGTCACCTTTTCCATGGCCTCAGGGCTGAAATCTTCCAGATGGGCTTTCTGCTCTTCGAAATTTTCAGTGTGGTTTTTGATATACGCCTTGTCCGTCAGACCCTCTTTGACGATGACATGCATCATCGAATTGAGAAGCGCGACATCTGTGCCCGGTTTTTCCTGCAACATGAATTGCGCATGGCGGGAGAGGGATTGACCGCGTGGGTCGATCACGATGAGCTTGGCGCCCCTTTTGGCGGCATTTTTGAAAAATGTGGCGGCGACTGGATGGTTGATAGTTGGGTTGGAGCCGATGATCATGATGACGTCGGCGTTTTCTGCCTCATTAAAGGGGGCCGACACGGCACCCGATCCAACAGTTTCAAGGAGAGCGGCAACGGATGACGCATGACAAAGGCGCGTACAGTGGTCTACATTATTTGTGCCGAAACCAATGCGGACGAGCTTCTGAAAGAGATAGGCTTCCTCATTTGATCCTTTGGCAGATCCGAACCCGGCGAGCGCATTGCCACCTTTTTCATCACGGACCCGGCGAAGGCCGCTGGCGGCAAAATCAAGCGCCTCCTCCCAGCTGGCTTCCCGGAAATGGGTGTAGGGATTCGCGGGGTCGAGGGAGGCGACATCCCCTTTCGCAACCCCTTCCTTTCGGATCAGGGGGACAGTCAGCCGTTCTGGGTTATGGATATAGTCAAAACCAAAGCGCCCTTTAATACAGAGCCGCTCCTCGTTCGCGGGTCCATTGCGGCCATCGGCGTAGAGAATCTTGTTATCTCGCACTTTGAACGTGAGTTGGCAGCCAACACCGCAGAAAGGGCAAACGCTATTCACTTCACGATCGATATGATCGTCATGCAGGACAGATTTTTCGAGTAACGCGCCGGTTGGGCAGGCCTGTACGCATTCACCGCAGCCCACGCATGTGCTCTCTCCCATAGGATCGTCAAAGTCGAAGACGATTTTGGAATGCACGCCGCGTCCCGCCATGCCGATAACGTCATTTACCTGCACATCGCGGCAGGCCCGGACACAGAGGTTGCAGTTGATACAGGCATCCAGATTGACAGCCATTGCAGGATGGGACATATCCTCAAGTGGCATCTCGCGCGAGGAGAACCGGCTGGACGAGATATTCTGCTGGTCCGCCATTTGCCAGAAATGGCTGTCATTGTCATAGCTGGTCTCGCGATCTGGTTGATCGGCGATGAGAAGTTCCATGACCATCTTGCGGGCCTTTTCTGCACGTTCCGTTGATGTGCTGACTTTCATTCCATCCGTGGGTTGACGGATACAGCTTGCCGCGAGAACCCGCTCTCCTTCAATTTCCACCATGCAGGCACGACAGTTTCCATCTGCCTCAAAGCCAATCCGGTCCGCATGGCAAAGATGTGGAATTCTTGTTCCTTCGCGCTTGGCGATATCCCAGATGGATTGTCCCGTACTTGCAGTTACCTGCTTGCCATCAAGTTCAAATGTGACCGTCTCATTCATTTCACCGCCTCCGGGAAATGCTTGAAGATTGACATCAGGCCATTGGGCGCCGCTTGACCGAGGCCGCAGATAGACGCGTCGCGCATAACTGCGCTGAGCTCGGTCAGGAGATCACTGTCCCAATGTTCTGCCTCCATCAGCCGGAGCGCCTTTTCTGTTCCAGCGCGACAGGGCGTGCACTGGCCGCAGCTTTCGTCTTCGAAAAAGCGCATCAGATTGCGCGCGACCATCTTCAGGTCATCCTTATCCGAAATCACGATGACCGCGGCGGAACCAATAAAACAGCCATGCTTTTCAAGTGTGCCGAAATCGAGCGGTATATCCGCCATAGACGCAGGCAGGAGCCCGCCAGATGCTCCGCCTGGCAAGTAGGCACGGAAATCATGGCCATCCTGCATGCCACCGCCAAATTCCTCAATCAACTCCTCAGCGGTAATCCCTGCGGGGGTGATATAAACGCCTGGCTTTTTAACATGGCCGGAGAGGGAAAAACTTCGAAAGCCTTTGCCACCGTGACGGCCGCCTGCCTTGAACCATTCCGGCCCTTTGTGGATAATGTCCGGCAGCCAATAGAGTGTTTCGACATTGTTGATCAGGGTTGGCCGCCCAAACAGACCGACATGAGCAGGGAAAGGGGGCTTGTGTCGCGGCAAGGCGCGTTTACCCTCGATGCTTTCCAGCATGGCGCTCTCTTCCCCGCATATATAAGCACCAGCCCCCCGGCGAAGATAGATTTTCCGGCCACTGTCTAGTTTTTCGGCTTTCAGCTTTTCAATGCAACCTGACAGTATTTGATATGTTTCCGGATATTCATCGCGGAGGAAAATATAGATTCTCTCTGCTTCGACAATTTCAGCCGCGATAAGCATTCCTTCCAGAAACTGGTAAGGGTTATTATTCAGGTAATATCGATCCTTGAAGGTGCCGGGCTCACTTTCATCGGCGTTGACAGCCATATAGCGCGGGCCTGGAACCGATAGCACAGAGTTGAGCTTTAGTGCATGGGGAAACCCTGCCCCACCAAGTCCGCGATGGCCACTCTCGTTTAACGCCTCAATGATGGTGTCGACAACCAGATCACCAGCACGCAATTTTGCATGGGTAGAGAACCCCCCGGCATCCTTATAATCGTCGAAAGACGTAAAGTCAGGCAGAGAGAGCGGATTGTTCTTTTTTGCGGCTTCAATCAGGGCATCGACATCACCAATTGTCGCATTACCGACATAGCGGTCTTTAAGGCGGACCACGGGAGCAATCTCACATCGGCCCATACAAGCGCCATGCGTGACACGAATGGTGCCGCCGTATTTTTTTATGAGCTTTTGTTTGATCGTCATTGCACCGGCCATCTCGCAGGATAGACTGTCGCAGACTTTGAGAGTAAGAGCGGCGGGTTTTGACTCACCCTCCTTAACAACGGTGAAATTATGATAGAACGTAGCGACTTCGTATACTTCTGCAAGCGCAAGCCGCATTTCCTCCGCCAGCGCTGCTAAATGATCTACAGAAAGGGAGCCGTAGGTGTCCTGGATCAAGTGCAAATGCTCAAGGAGCAAATCCGATTGCCGGGATCGGGACCCTAACAGCGCAGCAATCTCACGGGCAGCTATAGGCTCGACTTGCCTGCCCTTGTTCTGATAACGGGCTTTGCGGCCACCTTTGCCGGGCGCTTTTGGAACCGCAGATAGTGTTTTCCCTTCTGCCAACTTAAGATCCTCCCATCTTATCCCCGCGTCTTTGTTCTACATGTGCTTCTTCATCACTTAATAATACAAGCTCGATCAGCCCAACAATAATCAGCTGCTTGCCTGCGTGCTCAAAATTCACTGTTACCCGGTCCGCAACGGAAGACTGTACTTGTCCCACTCCCCAGTCTGGTTCCTGCGGATGGCGGACATATTGGCCGGGTGAAAACTGAGCAAGCATGATTTTTCTCTTAACATGATGGATAAGATTGTTGCATATTCACTCTATCAAATTGTCGTGCAGACGACAAAGGTTGTTCGATTTTACAGTGTTCCGCAAACTGCGGATTATGGAGATGTCATGATTGATTTGAAACTCGCGTCCTTAATGAGCTCCAAACTCTGTCATGACGTCATCGGGCCCATCGGTGCCGTCTGCAATGGAATTGAACTTGTTCGCGATGACGGCAACGAAGATATGCGGAGCGAAGCCCTTAAACTTGTGAGTGAGAGTGCGGGAGAGGCATCGGCGCGGCTTCAGTTTTATCGTCTTGCCTTTGGTCTTGCAGGTGGTTTAGGGCAGGAAGTATCGATCCGTGATGCTCGTAATCTCTGCCGCGATCTTATGTCATACGGCAAAGTACGGCTGGATTGGCCGGATAGCGAAGGCGGGGCAGAACTCCTGCCGAAGGATGCCATTAAAATTCTTTGTAATCTGCTGATCATTGCATCGGGCACCTTGCCTCGAGGTGGCGACGTAAAAATCACAGGCAACGTTGAGGATGACAATTGGTCATTCGCCTATCGGGCGGAAGGGCCGCGCGCGGTCCTTCGTGAGGACGTGACTCATATCCTGCAGAACGGTTATAATGAAGCCGAACTAACTGCGCAAAATGTGGGTGTTCAGTATCTTATGGCCCTGTGTGGAAATAATAGTGTGGTTCTGGATATTACCGACGTGGAAGACGGCTTGGTCGCACTCGCCGTCCGCTCATCCTGACCAGGTTTCTGGCGCTTCTCTAAAATAAGCCACAAATTTTTATCGGAAAGACGTCCGAGTTTTGAGAACGCTGGTTTGCGTCAAAAAATAGCTATTTTCAAGATAATCCGTAACTGCTTGTTAACCTATATCCGGCATTCTGTACCCGAATATTTCTAGGAACTTCAGTTTCCAGAAACGAAAGTAAAGAAGCAGAAAGAGCGCAGCCGAATGGATGATCTTTTAAGTGAATTTCTTACGGAAACCAATGAAAACATTGGTATCGTTGACGCCTCCATTGTTGTTTTGGAGCAGGATCCGAGCGACGAAAGTCAGATCGACAATATATTTCGTCTTGTTCATACCATTAAGGGAACATGCGGGTTTCTAGGTTTGCCAAGACTGGAGGCTGTTGCACATGCCGGAGAAAATGTTCTCGGGAAAATTCGCGACAAGGAACTGACCGTTACCGCAGATGTTGTGACGCTTATTCTCGAAGCAATGGATGCCATCAAGGACATTCTGGCCACGATCGAGGAGACTGAAGAAGAGCCCGCTGGAAATGATGCGGATTTGATTGCCCGTCTAAACGATGTCGCGTTCGGAGAGGCGCCTAAGGAGGCAGCACCGGAGCCAGAGCAGGAAGAACTGCCGGCTGGAAAGGTTTCCGAGGCAGAGCTTGAAGCGGCATTTCAGGCTGCGGAAGGTCCAGACGAGGATTTAGCGGAAGAAGAACTGCGACCCGGTGAGGTTTCTGAGGCTGAACTTGAAGCGGCGTTCCAGGCAGCGGAAGGTCCGGACGAGATTGTTGAATCCTTAGAGCTACAGCAAGAAGAGGCGCCGCTTGAAGAAAAGAAGCCGGCCGCCGAGAAAACAACAAAAGAATCTAACATCGCCAATCAGAGCATTCGCGTAAATGTGCAGATGCTAGAAAATCTTATGACGATGGTGAGTGAACTTGTGCTGACTCGAAATCAGCTCCTGCAGATGGTTCGCGGGATGGATGACAATGAATTTACGGTTCCGCTGCAACGCCTAAGCCATGTAACAACCGAGTTGCAGGAAGGGCTGATGAAAACACGCATGCAGCCGATCGGAAATGCTTGGTCGAAACTGCCACGTATTGTGCGGGATCTCAGCCATGAATTGGGCAAGAAAATCGATCTGGTCATGCATGGCGCGGAAACAGAACTCGATCGTCAGGTGCTTGAGTTGATCAAGGATCCGCTTACCCATATGGTGCGAAATTCAGCGGATCATGGGCTTGAAGTACCCGAAGATCGCAAGGCGGCGGGTAAACAACAAACGGGCAAGATTGTTCTCGAAGCCTTTCATGAAGGTGGTCATATCATCATCAAGATTACGGATGATGGGCGCGGTCTGAACAGTGAAAAAATAAAGCAGAAGGTTATCGAAAACGGTTTGGCGAGCGAAGCTGAATTGGAAGGGATGAGCAAGCAGCAAATCCAAAATTTCATCATGCGTGCCGGCTTCTCCACTGCGGAAAAAGTAACCAATGTATCTGGCCGTGGGGTCGGCATGGATGTCGTTCGCTCCAATATCGAGAAGATTGGCGGGACGATTGCCCTGACGTCTGAAGAAGGCAAAGGGTCAACTTTCACCATTAAAATTCCGCTGACACTCGCGATTGTGTCTGCGTTGATTGTTGAATGTTGCGGTGAAAGATTTGCCGTCCCGCAGACGAGTGTGGTTGAACTCGTTCGTGCTTCAACCAATAATACCAGCGATCATACAATTGAAATGATTAATGGCTCGCCGGTTCTTAGATTGCGTGATCATCTGTTGCCGCTTGTGCATCTGAATGAAATCATGCGCCTTGAAACAGCTGCGGATGAAGTTGCGGATAAAAGCGAAGTTAAAGGCTCTGAAGAGTTTATCATCGTTATTCAGGTCGCCAGTTATGTGTTCGGCATAGTTGTGGACCGGGTGTTTGATACGGAAGAAATTGTCGTCAAGCCAATTGCGCCGATTTTGAAAAACCTGTCCATTTTCTCAGGAAATACGATCCTCGGGGATGGCAGTGTTATCATGATCCTTGACCCGAATGGAATTGCCGCTATGTCCGGTGACGCCGTGGTCAATACAGATGGTGCGTCGAAAGAAGAAACAAAACAGGCGCAGGTGCAAGATGAGAAAATTGCGCTCCTTGTCTTCCGTGCTGGCGGAAAGGATCCGAAAGCCGTTCCACTTTCTCTGGTGGCGCGCCTTGAAGAAATTGACGTCGGTACAATCGAAGAAGCGAATGGCAGGAAAGTTGTCCAGTATCGTGGTCAATTGATGCCGCTGACGACGATCGAAGACAATATAGAAATCAGGGAAGAGGGACGACAACCTGTCCTGGTCTTTAGTGATCAAGATCGTACAATGGGGCTTTTGGTTGAAGAAATTGTCGATATTGTCGAAGACCATCTCGATGTGGAAATGTTATCGGAACGCGATGGCTATGTCGGCAGTGCCGTTATTCGCGAAAAGGCGACCGATATAATTGATGTCGGTTACTGCTTGAGCAAATGCTTTGGTAGCTGGTTTGGGGATACGGAGACACGACCTTTCGGCCATAACGGCGAGAAACAGAAAGTCCTGCTGGTCGATGACAGTCCATTCTTCCGGAACATGCTCGTACCACTTCTAAAAACGGCGGGTTATGACGTTTCGACAGCAGAGAATGGCGCAGAGGCTTTGAAAAAGAGAGATATCGGCGAAACATTTGACATCATCGTCAGCGACATTGAGATGCCGGAAATGGATGGTTTCACGTTCGCCGAAGAAATTAAAGGGGATGACAGATGGAATGAGACGCCGATTGTCGCCTTGTCCTCCCACACGACGCCTGGTGATTTCGATCGTGGGCGCGCCGTAGGTTTCTCAGATTATATAGCAAAGTTTGACAGAGATTCATTGATGTCCGCGCTTTCGCAGACTCTTAAGGAAAGTGGGAGTGCAAAATGACCGAAACCAATATGCATGATTATGTTACTGTTTTCATTTCGGACCAACTCTTTGGTATTCCGGTTCTAGAAGTCCATGATGTACTTCGGGGTCTAAATCTTACGAAAATTCCGCTGGCACCGCCCGAAGTTGCCGGCGCCCTCAACCTTCGCGGCCGTATTGTGACGGCCATCGATGTGCGCAAGCGCCTTGGCCTGCCGGAGCGAGAGGAAGATGAAAACAGCATGAGTATTGTCGTCGAGCATCAGGGTGAACCCTATAGTCTTCTGATAGATAGTGTTGGCGAAGTGCTCAGCCTGGATCTAAATGAGTTGCAGCCAACTCCTGTCACACTGAATTCTTGCTGGAAAGAAATATCTGGCGGTGTGTACCGGCTTGAAAACAAGTTGCTCGTCCTAATGCAAATCGAGCAACTTTTGAATTTCGCAGACAGTTCGACCATCGCGGCGTGAGAAAGAACGGAGAAACAAGATGCCATCCTGTTTGATTGTTGATGATTCCAAAGTTGTTCGCATGGTCGCGAGACGTATTCTGGAAGATTTGAGTTTCGGTATCCTTGAGGCAGAAGACGGCAAGGGTGCATTGAACGCGTGCCTTGAAAAAATGCCGGATGTCATCCTCCTCGATTGGAATATGCCGGTGATGAACGGAATTGATTTTCTGCGGACGCTACGGAATTCCGAGAATGGGGAACAGCCCGTCGTGATCTTTTGCACGACAGAGAATGATATGGCGCATATTCGTGAGGCCATTTCTGCGGGCGCCAATGAATATATTATGAAACCTTTCGATCGCGCGATTATTGAAGCGAAATTCTCTCAAGTGGGGGTTCTCTAGGTGGTGCAAGCCGACACGATAACAAGTCTGCCGATTGAGACGAACAAAGATCCTTACCGGATCATGATCGTCGATGATTCCGCAGTTATACGCGGCTTTCTAACGCGCTGGCTTGAAGCGGAATCGGATATTCAGGTTGTTGCTATTGCTAACAATGGTGTTGCTGCCCTTCGTGAATTTGAGCGCACCCTCCCGGAATTGGTAATCCTTGATATCGAGATGCCGGAAATGGATGGCCTTACGGCGCTGCCGCGTCTTGTTCAGCTGGACAAGTCCGTTCAAGTTATTATGGCGTCCACACTGACACGGCGAAATGCGGATGTCAGTTTGAAAGCGCTGGCCATGGGGGCCGCGGATTATATTGCGAAGCCGGAATCGACTCGCGACGTCAATGAGAAAGAAGAATTCCACAGAGGCTTGCTGGAAAAAATCAGGGCTCTTGGACAAACACGACGCTTGCGAGATCGTAAGGCGGGTAAAGTTGCACCGCGGCCGACCTTAAAGCCGACGCTACTTGGTGAGACAGCACCAGCGCCACTTCATAAAAAATCGACTTTTAACTTGCGACCCTATGGAAAGAACCTTGCGCCTAAAGTGATCGCTATCGGTTCATCCACGGGTGGTCCGCAAGCGCTATTTAAAACCTTTGAAGCCCTCAAAGGAAAAACAAGCTTGCCGATTTTGATCACCCAGCATATGCCGGCTACCTTCACAGCAATTCTTGCAGAGCATTTGAGCAAGATCTACGGCAAGGACTGCAGGGAAGCATCAGACGGTGAAAAGGTTCTTGAAAATCGCGTTTACGTGGCACCTGGGGATTGGCATATGACGGTGGTTAGAAAAGGCACTGATGTTGTCATCAAGTTAAATCAGGAACCCCCAGAAAACTATTGCCGTCCATCCGTAGATCCGATGCTTAGGAGTCTGATGACCGCTTACGGTAGTGATGTGTTGGCGGTTATTTTGACAGGTATGGGACATGATGGACTGGAAGGTTGCAAGAAACTTGCGGAGTCAGGAGCAGTGGTGATTGGTCAGGATGAAGAAACAAGTGTTGTTTGGGGAATGCCGGGAGCTGTTGCCTCTGCCGATTTGTGCAATGGGGTGTTCCCATTGGAAAAAATCCCTGGTGCGATTGAAAATATTCTCAAGGGGAGGCCCGTATGAATAGTCAGGACTTCCAACTCTTCGGTGAAATTGTCAATTCACGCTCCGGATTGGTGCTGACAGAAGAGAAAATATATTTGCTGGAAAGCAGGTTGGTTCCTCTTGCGCGTCGGCGCGGATTGGAAAATCTCGAAGCATTGGCGGAAGAAGTTCGTCGGTACAAAGATGATCGCCTTTTGGAAGAAATCACCGAGGCGATGACGACCAACGAGACATTCTTCTTCCGGGACACCAAGCCATTTGATACTTTCCGAGATGTCGTGCTGCCGCAGCTTTTGAAGGCGCGGGCCACGAAAAAAACTCTACGGATATGGACGGCGGCATGCTCGACCGGGCAGGAGCCCTACTCAATTGCCATGCTGTTGAAGGAAGAGGCCGCTAAAATGGCTGGCTGGCGTGTGGAAATTATGGCGACTGATATCTCGCAGGAGGTTCTGGAGAAAGCCAAAGCCGGGTTATATTCTCAGTTTGAGGTGCAGCGCGGACTCCCCATTCAACTGCTTATGAAGCATTTTCAGCAGGTCGGTGAGATGTGGCAGATCGATAGTTCTATCCGGGCGATGGTTAAGTTCCAACCGAAGAACCTCTTGGAGGATCTCGGAAGCTTGGGTCAGTTCGATGTCGTTTTTTGCCGGAATGTTCTGATTTATTTTGATCAGCCGACGAAAAGCAAAGTATTGACACAAGTCCATAAAATTCTCGCTGATGATGGCGCGCTTTTCTTGGGCGGCGCGGAAACTGTCCTGGGTATTTGTGACAGTTTTAAACCGGTTGACGGTCAGCGCGGGGTTTATACTTCAGTCAATGGCGGATTGATGGCGGCCGCCAGTTAATCCTGACGATCGGCAGCGCAACTGAGCAAGCTCTCTCTGATAATATTCAAATAAAAGCCCCGCAGTATAGACTACTGCGGGGCTTTTTAATGAATGACGTTTCGGTATTTAGGAGAAGGCTAGCTCGCGCGGGCCTGAAGATTCTCTTCTGGATCGCGAAGAACATATCCCCGACCCCAAACCGTTTCGATATAATTGTCGCCGGCGGTTGCTGCGGCAAGCTTCTTGCGCAGTTTGCAAACGAAAACGTCGATGATTTTGAGTTCTGGCTCGTCCATGCCCCCATAGAGGTGGTTGAGGAACATTTCCTTCGTCAATGTTGTGCCCTTGCGCAAGCTGAGCAGTTCGAGCATGCCGTATTCTTTGCCGGTGAGGTGCAGGCGCTGGCCGCTGACTTCGACAGATTTGGAGTCCAGGTTGACCGTAAGCTTGCCAGTCTCAATAGTGGATTGTGCGTGGCCTTTCGAACGGCGAACAATCGCATGAATACGTGCGACAAGTTCATCTTTATTAAAAGGCTTGGTTAAGTAGTCATCCGCACCGAAGCCCAAACCCTTAACTTTGTCATCAGGTTCAGACATGCCGGATAAAATCAGAATGGGCGTTGATACCTTTGCCGTACGAAGCTTTTTCAAGACGTCGTAACCGGACATATCAGGCAGGCCCAAATCCAATATAATAATGTCATAGTCATAAAGTTTGCCAAGATCTACGCCCTCTTCACCGAGGTCGGTCGTGTAAACATTAAGACCCTCTGCGCTCAGCATCAATTCGATGCCACGAGCCATTGAGCTATCATCTTCTATCAATAGTACACGCATATATTGTACCTCCTGTACTCCAACTATTATTAACAACTTAACTTAACAATTAGTTAAAACAAAAGATAAAAATTAACTATCTTTGTTAACTTCGTATGACGGCATTTACTAAACATTAAAATGTATCTGTCAAAATGACTTAACTTACCGAGATCAGGGTCCTACAAACAAGTTAAGCGAGGCGTCTTTCGTGCAAAGCATTATTTCGGAAATCGATCGGGTTCCTACAGCGCAATATTACGGCCGCGTGGTTGCAATAATGGGGCTGTTGGTGGAAATCGGCGGCATACAAAGACAACTGAGTATTGGCAGCCGCGTTAATTTACGCGCCCGCGGCGGCGGTAAGGTAAACTGCGAGGTGGTCGGTTTCCGTGATGATCGTGCGTTACTCATGCCGTTTGGCGTTCTGGAAGGGATTGGCATTGGTTGTAAGGCAGAAATTGCTGAGCGCGATCCGGTCATCTTTCCGAATGAAAGCTGGCTTGGCCGGGTGGTCAATGCCATGGGAGAACCGATTGATGGCGGTCCGCCACTCAAATCCGGAAACCGAGCTGTTCCTTTTCGGAATGCACCGCCACCGGCGCACGCCCGTCAACGGGTCGGTGAGAAAATAGATCTTGGTGTTCGCGCCCTGAATACTTTCGTGACTTGTTGTCGCGGACAGAGAATGGGCATATTTGCAGGTTCCGGCGTTGGTAAATCGGTGTTGTTTTCCATGCTTGCCCGAAATACTGCGGCAGACATCAATGTGATTGGCTTGATCGGTGAACGTGGCCGGGAAGTACAGGAATTTATCAAGGATGACCTCGGCGAGGAAGGCCTGAAGCGAAGTATTGTCGTTGTTGCGACATCAGATGAATCTGCGCTTATGCGACGTCAGGCCGCTTACCTGACGCTTTCTCTTGCGGAATATTTCCGCGATGAGGATCGCGATGTGCTTTGTCTGATGGATAGTGTTACCAGATTTGCCATGGCGCAACGTGATATTGGTCTTTCGGGCGGTGAACCTCCGACAAGTAAGGGCTATACGCCAACCGTTTTCAGTGAACTGCCAAAATTGCTTGAACGTGCCGGGCCAGGTTCCGGAAAAGGCAGTATCACGGGGCTATTTACCGTTCTTGTTGAGGGTGATGATCACAACGAACCTGTCGCGGACGCCGTCCGGGGAATTCTAGATGGTCATATAGTGATGGAGCGACAGATCGCGGAGCGAGGCCGCTATCCGGCCATTAATGTTCTCAAATCTATCTCTCGGACGATGCCCGGGTGCAATAGTGACGCTGAAAATGTTCTCATATCGAAGGCGAAGCAATATCTCTCAACCTATGACGACATGGCAGAAATGATCCGCTTGGGAGCATATCGACGGGGTGCAGATCCTTTAGTTGATGAGGCCATACATTTTTTCCCGATGCTGGAAGAGTTCATGAGTCAGGGCAAGACCGATCGGGCCAGCCTGCCCGAATGCTTTGCTGCCCTGTCCGAAATACTGGCGCAGCAACCAGATCTTGAAACGGTTTAAGGCGGAGGATGATGCTTTGAGGTTAAAATCATCATGAAGGGCCTGGATAGTTTAATCAGGGTCCATAAATGGAAACTTGACGAAAAGCGGCGGGAACTTGTCGATTTTGAAGAATTGCACGCAAGTTTTGTGAAACAATTACGAAGCCTTGAAGAAGAACAACTGCGGGAGCAGGATGTTGCCGGGGCCAATCTGGAGGTTGGCTTCTCTTTTGCGAACTATGCTGCTGCTGCGAAGCAGCAAAGAGAAAATATTAAGGCAAGCATTGAAGAAATAGACACCAAGATTGCCGCACTGAATGAAGAGGTAACCATCTGTTATCAGGAACTCAAAAAATATCAGGTCGCGCTCGAAGCACGTGGAATTAAGGAAAAATATGAGCGGAACAGGGTTGAGCAAATGAGTCTGGATGAGCTTGCCATTGATCTCCATCGGCGTAAGGGTGGGTTGAGATAACTCGATCAACCTTCCCTCAAAATGCATGTGATTTTTCTTGCATACTATTCTCAAATGCTCCAATGTGAACAAAACATGAACATATGAGATTGGAGGACATATGCCGGTTGATATTCGTGAAAGAGCGGAAATTTTTAGGGCCTTGCATTTGCGGGAGAAAGCATTTGTTCTTCCTAACCCTTGGGACGCGGGATCAGCGAAGATGCTGACGGCGCTTGGATTTAGCGCCTTGGCAACGACGAGCGCCGGGTTTGCCTTTTCTTCAGGCAAAGGTACTTCAATCGGTGAAATCAGTCGGGAAGAAGCGCTGGAGCATGCCGCCGGGATTATCGCGGCAACGACGTTACCGGTTAGCGCTGATCTCGAAAACGGATATGGTCATACGCCTGAAGAGGTGGCGGAGACAGTCCGGCTGGCTGCCGAAATTGGACTCGCGGGCTGCACGATTGAGGATACGACGGGTGATCCGGATAACCCCATTTACGAACGGGCGCAAGCGATTGACAGAATCGCTGCGGCTGCTGAAGTTGTAAGAGGACTGGATAGACCTTTCATGCTGACGGCGAGGGCTGAAAACTACCTTTTTAACCGACCAGATTTTGGAGATACTTTGATGCGCCTCCAATGCTTTGAAATGGTCGGGGCGGATGTGCTGTATGCGCCGGCACTTCCCGATTTACAGGCTATAAAGACGGTCTGTAAGGAAGTGTCAAAGCCGCTCAATGTTGTCGCTGGTATCGGCCTTCCGGGCGTGACGATCACCGAGCTTGAAGCCGCAGGAGTGAAACGGATCAGCGTTGGTTCAGCCTTTGCCCGGGTTGCCTATGGCGCAATGATAGATGCGGCAGAGGGAATTATTAAAACTGGTTCCTTCGCACCATTTATGGCCGCAGCGTCTTTCTCATCAATAGAAACGCTGATTAAGTTCGTAAATTTGAAACAGTGACGAAAAGACAGCTACTTGCCGCCGATATGGGTTTCGTTTCTTGCCTTCGCGAGGTCAATCTGTTTTTGGCGATCCGCGAAGCGTTTTTTCTGCTCTTCGCTCAGGCTGTCATGACAGCGCGGGCAGGAAATCCCCTCTATATAGAGCGGCGATTCCTTATCTTCTTCCGTGATTGGATATCGGCATGCGTAACATTGATCGTAAGAACCCTTTTCAAGGTTGTGGTTGACTGTGACGCGTTGGTCAAAAACGAAACATTCACCTTCCCAACTGCTTTCTTCTTTCGGAATTTCCTCAAGATATTTCAAGATGCCGCCTTCAAGATGGTAGACATTCTCAAATCCCTTGGAGAGAAGATAGGACGTCGATTTTTCGCAGCGAATTCCGCCGGTGCAGAACATCGCAACCTTTTTATCGCGTACAGGATCGAGTTTTTCCTCGACGAATTTTTTAAACTCCCGGAATGTTGCTGTCTCTGGATTTACCGCACCTTTGAAGGTCCCGACCTCAACCTCATAGTCGTTACGGGTGTCGATGAGCAAGGTATCTGGATCGTTTATCAAGGCATCCCAATTTTCCGGTTTAACATAGGTGCCGACAGCCTTCCGGGGGTCAAGGCCCGGTGCTCCCAGGGTCACGATCTCCTTCTTAAGGCGGACCTTCATCCGGTAGAAGGGTTGCTTCTCATTCAAGGATTCCTTGTGTTGCAAATCATCAAACCTTGGATCGGTCTTGAGGAAAGCGAGCAAGGCGTCTATCGCTGCGCGTGTGCCCGCGACGGTTCCGTTGATTCCTTCTTCGGCAAGCAGGAGCGTGCCCTGAATATTATTCTCCTGACAAAGCGCGAGCAATCGCCCCTGCAACTGCTCATAATCGGGCAGGGCTACAAATTTATAAAGCGCTGCAACAACGAACATCTATCCTATTCCTAATCGTGTGAATTTGACCGGGAATATGGCGCAGCGATCGCGATCTATCAAGGTCGAATGTTGGGAGTATGTTATGCAAACTTAAGGACAGGACCATTATTATGGGAGGAAAGGTAAATAATGACGAGAGACGAGTTTGACCGGTTCTGTAACACCCTGCCCGCCGTCACCAATGTCGTGCAGTGGGGAAATGCGTCTGTCTGGAAGGTTGGAGGGAAGATTTTCGCCATCTGTTCAAACTGGGGACCGGGGAAGGCAGAGAAAATTGGTTTTAAGTGCAGCGATCTTACCTATGCAATCCTTATTGAACAGGATGGCATCATTCCGGCGCCCTATCTCGCGAGGGCGAAATGGGTACAACTGGTTGAGAGGGGTGCGATGACGGATCAGGATATAGAAACCTATATTCACGAAGCCTATTCCATCATAAAGGCTAAGCTTACCAAGGCCGTGCGCACGGAGCTTGGCATTTAAATGCTGCTGGCGATATCATGACCGCTTTCCCATTCTGACAGCGGCTCAATGGGAAACGAGGGAACCGCCTTGAAAATTAGCTGTCCTTTTAGGCCTGAAATTTCCATATGCTCATTGAAAAGCTTACCAATGTGGAGGCGCATTTCCTCCGGGATTGCCTGATGGCTGCGAACTGCGAGATCAAAGATGCTTTGCTTGAAGAGACCATCAAGCTGTAGCTGCCCTGTTTTAGTTAAATTAAGCTCGATTACAAAGCGGGTCGTATCTTTATCCGGATCGGCATTGTCCGGATCTTTTCTCTGTCGATGGAACATACGCACCTGTCTCAGGTTGTGCCCGTCGAAAAAAGGGAAGTTAAGGGACTTCCAATCCTGTCCGCCGGTATCCGACTGCAACCGTGAAAAAGTTGCGAAATCATCTTCGAGCGCTTGCAGAAGAGGGGCGCGGCCCGCTGCTTTCAGGGCATGGGCGAAATCCTGGCCCAGCCATTTCTCGATAGAACCCAGATTTAACGCCGCCATGAAGAACAGCAGACTGTTAGAAAGTTGGGTGTTGGGTTGTGGTAAAATTTGATTGATCACGGTTTGCGCAATGATGGGATCCTGCTGGGCCACGAGGTTAAGGGATTCGCGAAGATTCTGCCAATCTCCCATAACTCTGATCATAGGAAGACGCCCGCCAGGTTGCTGGATTTCCGCATTGGGAAGAGGGAAAACATTAATACGGTCCGCGATGGAAAACTGCACAGTTGTCCCCGTCGCGGGAGGGGTTGTTGTTGTATAGGAGAGCGTTCCAATAGGCGTTTGCAGGGTTACGCGACTATTCCCATTGGTTGCCGATGCACTGCTGAGCGCAATTACCGTCCCCTGAAATAGGCCGTCACGGGGAGAGAGGGAACCAGCCATCTGTTGCGGGCGAACAACCAGATTGATTTTTGTCCCTTCCGAAATCGGAATTGATCCTTTGGGTGTTTCAACAGTTGTCGGAGTTGGTAGCCGGAGGACGTCAGCAACAATTATGTGCCGTTGTATTGCATCCGGTAACTTGGGTGATTCGATAGGGGTAGACGTTGTTTGACCCGCCGCACCTTGCGCCACCGGAATTGAGGGATTGTGGTACTTCTGATAGGCTGCGAGTCCTACCTGATTTGATTTTGAGACACCTTCGCTTTGAATCGCTGCCATGTTTCCTGTGGGGGGAGGAACTTGTTTTTCGGTCGGTGGCTGTGATACCAGGGCCGAGAGTTGGGCCGGGGTTTTCGGGTTGATTGTTGCGGCCTTGTCAGACGGCGATAATGAAGCGGCAAGGTTTTGCGTTTCCGATTTTGGCGCAAGCGGATGCAACTGCCCGGCCTTCAAATATCCTTCCGCGCCAAAGGCTGGCTTCTCAACAGTAGGTAATAATCTGACGTCGATAGGCGGAGAAAAACTCCGGCCATTCATGGCAAGTAATCGCGCCAGAATGACTTCCTGCATTTCGACTACTTCAAAGACGATATGACTACCGACGGTCAGGGGAGTTGGTATGGTAATCCGAAAATTGCCAAAAACGGAGTGAAGAACGATATTGTCGTTCGTGGATTTTGCCATTACGACGGCATTTATTGGCGTATTTTCGCTGATTGTGGCGGATGGTTTGGGTTGCTGCGGTGTGCGGGCGGGTAGGCCAGTCTGTTCTCCCGTTGGCGCAGCAGGGGTCGCCGGTTGAACCGGTCCCTGCCCTGAGGAGGGGGATTTGGCGCTGCCGGCCAGTCCGGACGACACGCCTGATGGTGAGCGAATTCCACTCATTCATTGTTACCGCATTATTATGCAGCTCCCTTGATGATGTTCTGCGCAAGGGTGTCAACATTCCCGGCCGCTTTGCTGGTCGGGTATCGTGTCATAAGTCCGGCCTGTGCGCGGATCGCATTGGAAACCTTCTCATCCAGTTCGATAATCCCGGCGAGCGGGGGTTCGAATTTCAGGAAATTCCGGCAGGCGCTCAGCAGTTTTTCGTATATTTTCTGCCCATCAGCCTCTGATTTCGCCATGTTTATCAATACACGCAGATCTGCCCCCGGCATCATTTGTGATGTCACCTTGATATAGGCATAGGCGTCAGTGAGCGATGTTGGGTCGCCAGTGGTGACCACCAGTTTCGGTCCTTGCCCATTTGAAAGTGTCTTCACCGCGTCATCGACGCCCGCGCCAAGATCCAAAATGATGAAATCATATTTATTGTCGAGTGCGGCCAGGTCCTCTCGGACTTTCTTAAGCTGACCCACGGACATACTGCCTAAAGAACCTGATCCTGACCGGCCCGCGATAAGATCGAACCTTCCTGCAGGGCACTTAAAAATCACGTCTTTTAATGCCAATTCGCCTGTGATAACGGTCGCTAGGTCCTTTTCAGGCATGATCCCGAGTTGGATGTCTACATTGGCAAGCCCGACATCCCCGTCAAAAAGCAAAACCTTTTTTCCGGCTTTGGCTAAGGCCTCAGCAAGACTAATGGCGAGAACCGTTTTGCCGACACCACCCTTACCTGACGCAATTGTAATGAGGTTCTTACCTGCAGGCTCGGTTGCAGGATGGTGTGATGGACGGTTGCGCAGAGGGCTTTCGGTCTGAATCATGGCTTTACCTTGTCAAATTCTTTGTCGACTTTGGGTTGGGTCGGATCTCTCAATAGCAGTCGGGCGAGGTTTACCGGATTGATGGTATGGAGACCGGTGGCAACTGATGAGGATACGCTAGCGTAGGAAAAGTTAAGCTTGGCGGTATGGGCGGCAGTAAAAACACCGCCATAGCGCCGTGTGGTATCGAGGCGCGTCACGATCAATCGCCGCGCTCCCAACGTCGCAAAGCCCTCGGCTGTATCACTCATTTCCGCGGTATCGGTGCCGGCGGCGAGGACAGCGACAGGTTCTGCCTTGGCGGCAATGATAAGCCGGGTAAGTTTGGTAACATCCTCCTCATCATAGACATTAACACCGGCGGTATCGATAAGGAGATCGATGTTCTCTATCTCTTTCTTTTTATGAACAAGAGATGCGAGCTGTTCTGGCGTTTCGGCTATTTCAAAACCAAATTCAAGAATATCCGTATATGCCTTTAGCTGCTCAATCGCGCCGGCTCGGCTGGTGTCCGTGGTGATAACATGCACCTTTCGTCCCTCCAGCTTTCCTGCGGCGGCAAATTTTGCAAGCGTTGTTGTTTTGCCAACGCCGGGCGGACCGACAAGCATTATGGGCAGTTTGTGGCCTGAACTACGCGCAGCGTAATTAAAATGGCTATCCAGTGCTGCCGCGAGGGCCAATTCTGTGTCTTCCGATTTGACGGCAAGCGCCGTTCGGCAGAGCTTTTCAGCAAGAATTGGCGGAATCCCGTGATAGGCCATCGACTGGACGAGCGCTTCCATCTTCGGTGTGATTTGTTTCTCGTCGGAGGTTTCCGATGGGGAGGTGACCGCTTTGGCATTCTTTGGTGGACAGTTATTCCCGTTTGATTTTGCGCGGGGCGGTTCTGCTACTTCCGCTTTCCAGTCGCTATCCCATTCTGTCGCCCATGCGCCGTTATTTAGCGGCGTCACAGTATCGGTTTGTTCAACTGCAGCCGTCAGTTGTACATCACCGCTGTCTATGTTTTGGCTGGACAGGATGATCGCTTCTGGCCCCATTTCAAGGCGCAGCAAATTTATTGCCTTTTCCATGGTCGGAGCTGTATAGGTTTTGATCCGCATCTATCGCTGCCTCAGACCTGCGCCAGGGTTTTTAATCTGGCTTTTGGATGAATTTCGTTCTGTGACATAACTACCGTTGATGGACGGAAGCGTTCCACGATGGACCGGACATAAGGGCGGATCGCCGGACTTGTCAGCATAACAGGGTTATGCCCTTGACTTGCCAATGTTTCAAATACCTCTCTTACCCTTGCGATAAATTCCTGCAACTGACTTGGTGCCATGGATAGTTGCCGATCATCTCCCTGTCCGACAATAGCATTGGCGAAATTTTGCTCCCATTGCGGGGTAAGCGTAATCAACGGAATATAACCATCTTCTGCTGTGTTTACTGCAGAGATTTGGCGTGCCAGCCGGGCACGAACGTGCTCCGTGATGATATTGATATTCTGCGAGTATCCTGTCGCCTCCGAAATTCCTTCTAGAATGGTTGGCAAGTCACGAATGGAGACTCGCTCGGAAAGAAGATTTTGTAAAATGCGCTGGGTGCCGCTTACCGAAATATGGGTTGGGATCAGATCGGCAATAAGCTTCTGGTTGACGCTTGGCAGATCGTCGAGAAGCTTCTGCGTTTCTGCATATGACAGCAGATCCGGCATATGGTCTTTCAGGATTTCAGTCAGGTGCGTCGTGATCACGGTTGCCGGATCGACAATTGTATATCCCCGGAATGATGCTTCCTCGCGTTGGCCTGTATCAACCCAAACGGCAGGCAGGCCAAATGTCGGCTCGACTGTTTCTTCACCCGGTAGATCGATATTCTGCCCCTGAGGATCCATGATCAGGAGATTGTTCGGCCTTACATCGCCTGCGCCAGCCTCAACCTCCTTAACCCGGACAAGGTAGTTATTGGCAGGTAGCTGCATATTATCGAGGATGCGGACGCTTGGCATCACGAAGCCCATTTCACTGGCGATTTGACGGCGCAGGGCCTTGATCTGATCGGTCAGGCGATAGCCTTCATTATCGTTGATCAGGGATAGCAGGCCGTAGCCAAGCTCAAGGCGCAGATCGTCAATTGCGAGCGCTGTAGAAATTGGCTCTTCAGCGGGAACGGCAGCTTTATTGTTTTCAAGCAGAAGCTGCTCTTCCTCGACGGCCTTTACTTCCTGTCGGCGGTTCAGGACAAATGCGGAATAACCGATACCACCGGCCAATACCAGAAAGGGGATCATGGGGACGCCAGGCAGAAGAGAGAGGCCGACAAGAAGGAAGGAACTAACTCCGAGCGCACGGGGATAGCCACCAAGTTGACCGAGCAGGGCTTTATCCGTAGAGCCGACAACACCGCCGCGCGAAACCAGAAGGCCCGCCGCAACGGAGACGATAAGAGCTGGAACCTGACTGACCAGACCATCACCAACCGTGAGGAGCGTGTAGCTGTCTGCGGCTGCAGCGAAGGACATGCCTTCCTGTGCGACACCAATAATGATGCCACCGATGATATTGATAAATGTAATCAGAAGACCGGCAATCGCGTCGCCACGCACAAATTTCGAGGCACCGTCCATGGAGCCGAAAAACCCGCTCTCATCCTCCAGTTCCTTGCGCCGTGTGCGGGCCGTGTCTTCATTGATCATGCCCGCAGAAAGATCGGCGTCGATCGCCATTTGCTTGCCGGGCATGGCATCTAGAGAAAACCGGGCCGCGACTTCGGCGATACGGCCGGAACCTTTGGTGATGACAACGAAATTCACCAGTACCAGAATGGAGAAAACAATGATACCGATGACAAAGTTACCGCCCATGACGAAGCTGCCAAAGGCCGCGATCACGTGACCGGCGGCATCCGGGCCTGTATGGCCTTCCGACAGGATCAGGCGCGTGGACGCAAGGTTAAGGGCAAGCCGCAACATTGTCGCAATCAGAAGCACCGTCGGGAAGGAGCTGAAATCCAGGGGTTTGGAAATAAACAGGCAGGTCATCAGGATCACCACGGAAAAGGTGATTGATATAGCCAGGCTAAAATCCAGCAGCCAGCTTGGCATCGGCAGGATCAGAACAATCAGGATACAGACAACGCCAAGGGCGAGACCGATATCGCTGCGTCCGACCATCTGCACTATCCGCTGAAGGAGTTCATTGCCTCCCTGTGGCGCTGCGGCTGTTGATTGGGGTTCACTCATGTACTGTTTACGCTCCGAAGCTCGAAAAATTCATATGGTAATCAGGCGCGCGCCTGATACCGGTTGTCTCCGGATGCGGCCGGGATTTCGACGCCATCGCCAGAATAAAGCTTGAGCTTGTTCCGTAATGTCCGTATGGAAATGCCCAGTATGTTTGCTGCGTGAGTACGATTACCGAAACAGTGATCCAGCGTATTCAGGATAAGATCCTTTTCGACATCCGCGACTTTTCGCCCGACGAGTGAGTTTGCCGCTACAGCGCCGTTTTCTGCTTCGTTCGTTACGGTCGCTGTATGGTCTGCCGGGGTGGCGCTGCCGTCAGGCATAAGAATGGCGTCCCCGGTGATTGTATCGCTCTGACAGAGAAGAACAGCACGATGGATTGTGTTTTCGAGTTCGCGAACGTTCCCTTTCCATGGGTTTGCCTTAAGCTTTACCATGGCACTCTCGTCGAGTTGCCGCTCGCCAAGCCCGTTTGACTCCGAGTATTTTTTCGCAAAATGCTTGGATAGAACTTCGATATCGATCGTGCGTTGGCGAAGGGGCGGAATTTTAAGGGTCACGACATTGAGCCGGAATAGCAAATCCTCTCGGAACGACTTTTCGGCGACGGCTTCGGCTAGGTCGCGGTTCGACGTCGCTATGATGCGAATATCGACCGGAACCGGCTTGGTGCCACCGACGCGGTCAATCATCTTTTCCTGAATGGCGCGGAGAAGCTTTGCCTGCAACTGGATGTCCATCTCGCTAATTTCATCAAGAAGGAGCGTCCCGCCGTTGGCTTCTTCGAACTTGCCGATGCGCCGGGCAATTGCCCCCGTAAAGGCTCCTTTTTCATGACCGAAGAGTTCAGATTCCAGCAGGTTTTCTGGAATGGCGGCGCAGTTGACACAAACAAAGGGTTTGTCGGCGCGGTTGCTGTGCGTATGCAGATAGCTTGCCATGACTTCCTTACCCGTTCCCGTTTCGCCATTGATCAGAACGGACGCGGATGAGGGTGCGATCTGTTCCGCCAGGGCGACGACGTCTTTCATGACAGGATCAGCAAAAACAAGCTTGTTGCTTTCCTGGGATACAGCTTCCAAGACGGCAGCGATCAGTTCAGGATCCGGTGGCAGGGGGAGGAATTCCTTAGCGCCTGCGCGAATGGCGTTGGCTGCGGACGTTGCGTCAGTGTTCACACCGCACGCAATGACGGGAAGGTTGATCCGTTCACTGGAAAGCATAGTGACAAGGGTCTTAATCGGCAGATTGACATCGATCATTGCCATGTCTGCACCCTTGCCCGCGCGAAGCGATGCCATGGCCATCTCGATATCGTCCACCTGACTGACCTTGGCGCCGCGTGATATGGCGATCTGGCTGGCAGCGCCAATTTGACCGTTCAGGGAACCAATTATAAGCAACCTCATCGACTTACTCTCCTAGTAACTTAACTGTAGTACTGCACGCGGTTTGCGGGCGGCAGTAAGGTGTTTAACAACATTTCAAGGCGGCGAGGGTTTTCCTGCCGTCCGATGGACGTGGCACCGAGCATGAATACCCGATTTAGAATAACTTCTTCCGCTGAATTGCGCTCCAGTTTGGAAGCCAGCGGATTAAAGAACATATTGGCGAGAATAGCCCCATAGAACGTGGTGAGCAGGGCAACGGCCATGGCCGGACCGATACTCGACGGATCATTCAGATTGCCAAGCATTTGTACCAGACCGACAAGTGTGCCGATCAGTCCCATGGCCGGGGCGACTTCCGCCGCTTTTCGTAATACGCTGGAGCAGGCATTGTGTCGGGCAATCATGCCATTAAGGTCATTTTGCAAAATACGATTGACCTCTTCCACGGGTAGGCCATCGACGACAAGTTGCAATGACTTCCGCTGAAAACTCTCTTCGTCGAGAGACTGCATGTAATTTTGCAGGTGCAGGACACCTTTGCCGCGGCATTTATCTGCGAGATCGAGCATAGAGTAGGCGGCGAGATCGGGCGTTACATTGCGCGTGAATAGTGTATTCAGGACCAATCTCTGGGCGCGGACAATATCGGTCAGGGAAAAGCTGATCGTCGTGACGAGGAAAGTTCCGCCAAGCACCAGCAGTACGGATGGCAAATTGAAGAAAGAGCCAATCGACCCGCCGAGCAGGACAGCACCTGTCACCAGCGTAAAGCTGCCAAACAGACCCAGAACCGTTGCTAAATCAATTTTGTTCACTGCACTATCCAATGTTTACTAGCGGCGGTCGGCCTTGATGATTTCCGTCATCGTAACGCCGAGACGGTCTTCAACGACAACGACCTCCCCGCGTGCGACCAGCCGGTTATTCACATAAATGTCAATCGCTTCACCGACTTTCCGGTCCAGTTCAATAACGGCGCCACGGCCGAGTTTGAGAAGCTGGCTCACCCGCATGCGGGATTTCCCCAAAACTGCGGTGACATGCACCGGAATGTCGAAGACGGCTTCCAGATCTGAAGCTGTGCGGGAAATCTCCGTATCATCGTCTGCATCGATGCCTTCCAGAGGCATTCCTTCGGTGGCGTCATCCTGCACGGCGACATCACTATCCGTTGCCGGTGTCTTGTTCAGGTCCTCAAGGTTGAGTTCTTCATCTTCTGCCACGGTCTCACTCCTTAAAATTGCTCAGCGGACGGCTGATCCATAACTTGTTGGGTTTCCTGCTCTGTCTCGCCGGATGAGCGAATAAAGCGATTAATAACTTCTTCAAGGCGCGCCTCGATATCTTCAAGGCGGCGCTCTGTTCCGCCGTCAGCCCATTCAACCCGGCAGTCGCCAGCATGTTTGGTTTCGTCAGGAAGAAGGATAAGATTTCCCTGAAAAGCAGCCCGATTTGTGATTTCGTCAATCTTTCCGGAAATTTTCTCGCAGACATGTTCATTTGCGCGAATGACAATCCGAGGTTCATCATGAAGATCGGCAAGACAATCTTCGATCAGTTTGTTTACTTCTGTCTCGGGTGCGAGTTCGATTAGTGCCGGGGCAAGTTTCGATGCAATCGAAAGGGCCAGGCTCGCTGAATCCTGTTTTAGGGCAACAATTTTTTCCTCGTGACTGGACATGAGCGTTTCCAACTGAGAGCTGATCGTGGTCATTGTTCCGGCGACAGCAGTTTCCAGTTCCTGCTGGGATTGGTTTTGGCCTTCGCGCAGGCCTTGCTCAAAGGCTTCAGCTTTCAGCGCCGTGACATCGCTCTCCGTGAAAATCGGTTCTTCGCGTTGAACGGGCTGTTGCACCGTTTTCGAGGCGGACGGACCCGTACCGAAATCGGTGTCGAACAGAAATCTGTTGGTTGCAGTCATGTCTAATCGCATCCTAGTAAATCAACTCGTCGTCGCCACCGCTATCGGCCAGCATAATTTCGCCGCTATCGGCCAGTTCTTTCGCGATATTAACAATTTCCATTTGCGCTTCATCAACGTCTTTGAGACGAACAGGACCCATCGCTTCCATATCCTCGCGGAGAATTTTGGCCGCTCGCTCAGACATATTGGTAAAGAAAAGGTCGCGCAGGCTTTCCGACGCGCCTTTCAAGCAGATGCCAAGGCGCTCCTTGTCAACATTCCGAAGCAGCGTCTGTACGCCGGCTGGATCGAGTTTCAGCAGATCCTCGAAGGTGAACATCAGGGCCTTGATCTTCTCAGCCGAGTCCCGGTTCCTCTCTTCCAGTGCCGAAATAAAGCGGCCTTCTGTATTGCGATCGAAATTATTGAAAATTTCCGCCATCATTTCATGGCTGTCCCGCTTATTGGTTTTTGCGAGATTGCTCATGAATTCGCTGCGCAAAGTATCCTCAATTTTATCGAGAACCTCTTTCTGTACGGATTCCATCTGCAGCATCCGGTTGACTACTTCGAGGGAGAAATCTTCGGGCAGGGTGGAGAGGACTTTCGCGGCATGACCGGGGTTGATCTTGCTCATAACAACAGCCACAGTCTGTGGGTATTCATTTTTCAGATAGTTGGCGAGAACCTGTTCGTTCACATTGGCCAGCTTATCCCACATGGTGCGGCCTGCTGGGCCACGAATTTCCTCCATGATACCCTCGACCTTGTCGCCCGAGAGTGCTTTCATAAGCAACCGTTCTGTTGCTTCGTAGCTGCCAACGATATTTCCGGTCGAAGAAATTTTGCCCGCAAATTCGACGAATAGTGCTTCCATTGCTTCTGCAGAGACAGATCCGAGGTTGGACATCGCCTGTGAGATTTCCTTGATCTCCTCTTCGTCGAGTCGAGTCCAAAGGTCCTTTGTATGCTCATCTCCGAGGGCGAGCATCATGATGGCCGCTTTGTCGGGCCCGGTCAGATATTTTGTATCAGTTGCAACCATAAAAAGACGTTCCCTTATGCGTCGTGATAGAGCCAGCTACGAAGAATGGAAATTGCTTCGTCTGGATGCTTGTCAACGATTTCGCTTACCTTGTTGAGCGCTGAGGTCTTGACCTGACCATCAACTTTATCTAGGTCGATCATGCTATCGACTTCATTGAGCGTTTCAGATTGCTGTGCATTTCCTGCCTGCCCCTGACTACTGGCAATTGCGGGTACGGCACCGCCAGCGGGCAGTGCTCCTGCCATTGCCGCACCACCAGGTCCTGCAAGGGCCGGTGTTGCGGTGCCGGTGGTTAGCGCCCGATTGAGAAGGGGGCGAACAACGAGCAGTAGCGCAAGGATTGCGACAACGACAAGAACGCCCATTTCCCCCATTTTGAACAAATCAGCCTTAGTCAGGCCCATGAAGATCTCATCGGTGACGATTTCTTCATCTGAAAATTTTTCTATAACCTCTGCGAAGGGCATATTGACCACTTCGACGACATCACCGCGTTCTTCGTTAAAGCCGATTGTTGATTTAACAAGTCGGCTCACCTGAGCAAGCGCTTCTTCGCTCATTGCCTCATAAGTGCGGGTGCCATCCGGAGCAATTTCAGAACGTCCGTTGACAAGGACGGCGACTGTCAGACGGCGAACCGGCCCGGATTCGCGTACTTCCGTGGTAACAGTCTTTGAGATTTCGTAGTTGACTGTTTCTTCCGTTCGGGAGGCCGCATCCTTGGAGTTGGATCCACCACCGTTATCCGCGCCGGCTTCCGGTAGATTATTGGCAACTGATACGGCAGGATCGTTGGTGGCACCTTCATTAGAGGAACTGTTCTCCTCGACCAATTGCGAGGAGCGAACAACCTGACTATCTGGATCGTAAGTTTCCGATTGAATGGTGCGCTGATCAAAATCCATAACGGCGCTGACTTCGGCTCTGATGTTGCCGGGGCCTAATGATTTTTCAAGTAGCTGCTCAATCTGTTCTTTGAGGTGGCTTTCGTACGCGATGCGTTTGAAGTCGCTTTGCGAACTGATGCCGAAACCCTGCGTTTCCTTGCCATCGCCTCGCGCAAGCAGATTGCCGTTTTCATCGACGATGGAAATATGGGATGGAGAAAGCGAAGGAACAGCAGAAGCCGTCATATGCTGGACAGCGGCAATCTGGTCGTCGGTCAACCGTCCCCGGCCGTTAAGTTTCAAGACAATTGAGGCGCTGGCCTCTCGTTTGTCGCGGCTGAAGACTTCTCGTTTTGGCAGTACGAGATGGACACGTGCGGCGGAGACGTTGTTCAGGGCGCGGATTGTGCGGGCGAGTTCACCTTCAAGTGCTCGGACAAAATTAACAT
Source organism: Sneathiella sp. HT1-7 (assembly GCF_020731145.1). Classification (GTDB taxonomy): domain Bacteria; phylum Pseudomonadota; class Alphaproteobacteria; order Sneathiellales; family Sneathiellaceae; genus Sneathiella. The sequence goes on from NZ_JAJFZN010000005.1 coordinate 217,668, forward strand.
TCTGAACAAAGCTTGTCGTGCCGAAGGTATCGGAGTTATCAAAGATTTCATAGCCAACGGAGCCGCCATTGGGCAGGCCTGCCTCGGCCATTTTGAGGCGTAACAAAGCGACTTGATCGTTTGGAACAAGGACATCGCGGCCATTGCCAGAAATCTGAAACGGAATGTTCTCAGCTTCAAGCTTGGAGACGATGGCTGCGGAGTCGGACGGTTCCAGCCCGCCATATAACAGAGCAAAATCCGGGCTGCTGATCCGCGTCGCCATTAACATGATCAAAGCGATCAACCCAACTGCAACGCCGCCAAGGATAATCACTCTTACTGTTCCCAGGCTCTGCAGAAGCTGGCTTATTCCGTTCACGTTTGTGCTCCCACTCAATTAAAATACCGGTAAAATTTGTTCCACTTCACAAAAGATACGATGAGGAGATAAACAACTGGTTAACAGCAGGCAAAATTTGCCGGGTATATGGAATTTTTTGCCTAGCTGGTTTTCGTGAGGTTAAATTTCCAGCTAGCTGGCGGTTATGGTCGTTGCCCGAGTTGGACAAAAAATAAAAGCCCGGCATGTTGGCCGGGCTTTTTGAAAAGTGAATAACAAGTAAATTAACTAGTCACCATTATAAGATGGATCATTTGGACGGTATTCCTGGATCCGGGTTGTCCGAAGTCCTGGCAAGCCGTGTTTATCAATTGCTTTTTGCCAAGATAAAAATTCCTCGACTGAAAGCGTATAGCGTCGACATGCATCATCTAGACTGATGAGTCCACCGCGAACTGCGGCAACTACTTCAGCTTTCCGCCGAATGACCCATCTCTTGGTATCTTTCGGCGGCAGATCATGGATCGTCATGGGCTGACCGTCCAGTCCAATAATCCGATTTACTTTGCGGTCCATTTGCGACTGCATCTGTACTCTACCTCATACTTAACATTTCGCCTTGAATTCAGATCATAGGCCTATCGATTTAACAAACAGCTAATGAGGGTGGTTAATTTTATCTTCATGGCGGAAGGGCCTATTTCCCGCCATGAAAATGTTAGTTTCAGAGTCCTAAAACCTATCGTTTCAGGCGGATTAATTCCTCAAGCATTTCATCAGCAGTCGTGATAATTTTACCCGCCGCGGAGTAGGAGCGCTGAGTAATGATCATTCGTGTGAATTCTTCCGCAATATCGACGGTGGACGCTTCCGTTGCCGAGGAGATGATAGTGCCAGCTCCGCCCAGGGTTGCTTCACGCAGAGTGAAGGTTCCTGACTCGGGTGTTTCGTCATAGGCATTGCCATCACGGTTTTGCAATCCGTTCGGGTTTGCGAATGTCGCAATTGGAACCTTGTAAATTTCCTTTGATGTACCATTATCAAACTTGGCGATAACTGTTCCTTCCTCATCGATAAAGACCGCGTTGAAGGCACCGAACAAAGCACCGTTTACTTCAGAAGAGACAAGCTCGGAGTTCGAAGCAAACTGCGTAAAGCCGTCAGACAGGCCGTCGGAACCAAAGTTCAGCGTAACTGCTTGTGGCGTATCAATACCCAAGGCCGCAGCCCAAGGAATGGTGATTGTATTCGTGAGTGTTGTTGAGCCAAGATCCAATGTACCGTCGGAATTAAAGGCGGCGACACTGGAAGAGAGCATATCTTCTGATCCATCTCCGTCAATATCCGCAGTGATTTCGACGGTCCATTCATTCGGAGTAGCGCCGGAACCCGTCCGCAGGAAATTGAAGGTAATGCCGTGAGCGGAACCCATGCTGTCATAAACTTGGAAAGACCGAACAAAATGAGGATCAACCGCTCCACTTGTCATGTCGCCTGCGACATAACCTGCCCCAAAAGAGGTCTGATCGGACGAAAGGTTGGCCTTGAGGTTAATGGTTGAGGTTGCCTCGGCGTTACCTGTGAGACCCGTAATATTGACAGGAGACAATGCCGCTAGGTCAGACTGGTTTGCCGGGATGTTACCATCAGGATCGATTTCCCAGCCCTGCAGGTAATAACCCTGCGCATTGCGCAAGAGGCCAGTCGCATCCGGTTCAAAAGTTCCGGCGCGTGTGTAAACATAGTTACCGCCTGCGGTTGTCGGATCTGCTGCTGTTGACACAACGAAGAAACCGTCACCTGCGATTGCCATATGTGTTGTGGAATCCGATGCTGTGATCAGGCCTTGCTGGTCAATCTGCGCGCGCGGGTGAACTAGTACACCGCCCGCAGAATAAGTTGTGTCAGTGGCGCTTTCGGTCACCAGTGTAGAGAAAATCGCGTTGGTGCCCTTGTAGCCAATTGTGTTTGTATTGGAAATATTGTCCGAGATAGTCGCCATCGCCGTTGATTGCGCGGCCAGTCCCGAAACACCGGAAAACATTGCTGCTGTTAAACTCATTTTTTCTCTCCTAATATTACCGCCCACCTAATGAATGGCGAAGGCGTCTTTGTTAGCCGCGATTAAGCGGACGGATCAGTCGTTGTTGGTTGCGTTACGGAAGTGATGTAGCCGAGGCCTATTGGAACATCGCCGACCATCATGACGGGCTCGCCGTTGACAGTTTCGACGCTTGATGCGATGCCCTCAAAGCTGTAATCGACAGCGACGGAGCTGCCGCCGGCTGTCTCGCCTGTAACAACAAGATAATAGGCGCCATCTTCAGCGGCGGTTCCATTCTTGGTCGTGCCGTCCCAGCTATATTGCTGTTTGCCGCCCGGGACACCTTCCGCGGTTTCGGAAAACACAATGTCGCCATTCTGGTTGTAAACGTCGTACTTGACGGTTTCGGCACTGCTGCCGAGGTCAATATTCCAGGCTGCATTGCCGCCGCTCAATGCGGAAACATTGAGATTTGTGCCAATGGACTTACCGAGATAGTTGATCATTGTCGCGCCCAACATGTTCTGTTGCGACATCTGCTCCAGTTGCACAAGCGCTTCCAGGTTCTGGTTCGTTGCGATCGACTGTTCGACATTCGTGAAGTTCACTAGCTGATTTGTAAACTCCGTTGAATCAGTCGGATTCAACGGATCCTGATTGGTCAGCTGCGTTGTCAGCAATGTCAGAAAATCATCAAAATTGCTGGCCAGATTTGTTTGCGCCGTTTGTGCGGCGCTGCTCTGGGTCTGGGAGGTGGACGTTACTTCCGGCATGATTCAATACTCACTTTGTTGAAATCAATTAAGTTATTCGATTATCTAAACTTGGATATCTAGGCCGCCGTCATTCATTGACGCCCCAGCCGTTGTCTGAAGAGGAATATTAGACAAATCTGTATCACTTCCCGCTTCACCCATCGGCAGATTCATGTTTGCGAAATTCATATCCTCACCCTGGTCACCCTGACCATTCTGATTGAGGCTGAAGTTCAGGCTGTTGGATCCTGTATCGAAACCGGCGTCCTGCAGGGCGCGCTCCAGGCTGCGGGCATCCCGCTGCAGGAGGTCGAGTGTTTCCTGCTTGTCCACGGAAACAGCCGCAAGGACGCGGCCGTCATGACCAATATCGAGTTTTACCTCGACCCGGCCGAGTTCAGACGGATGCAGGCTAATCTTGATCCGATCATGTCCCTCCTTGATGGCGGCGCTGATTTGTGTCGATACTTGCTCCGTTACCGGCAATTGAGCGGCAGCACGGGCAGCATTCGATGCCTGACTGGCAGTATTTGCTGCCGTTGCTTCTATACTCTGGACACTCCCCGTCGGGGCGGCCGGCAAAGTTTGGTTCATGGAATCTGAGGGCAGAACTTGCGCATTGCCTGTCACGGGCAGGGGCGCTTGGGAACCGGCCCCATCCATTTCACCGCTGGCTCCGGCCAACAAGGCTGGATTCGCGGTGGCATTATTGGCCAAATTGGCTGTGACCAAATTTGTGCTGCTGGCAAGCGCTGTCTGGAAACTTTGCTGCTGCTTTGACGCAGTCAGGCTGATTTTTCCATTTCCGTCTTGAAGCATCTCGGCAATTTTTGAAGAAAGGACGTCTTTCTCGCTCATCTTGGCGTTGGCCTCAGCCCGCATAGTGGCAAGCACTTCCGAGGAGGCGGGTGTCGCTAAAGCTTTCTCATTTCCCGGTTGGGCAGATGTAGTCGCCACATTTTTCTCTGCCGGCTTCTTCGCGTCAGTTTGCGCCGTTCCACTAACTGAAGCAGCGGCCTGAGCTGAGGTGGCGTCAGAATTTTTTATATTGGTAGGGTTGGCATTTATCTCCGGTTTCTTACCCGCATCTGCCACTACATCATTCTCGGCTGTTGGAGTTTCTGGAGAGGCGCCAACAGTAGGCGCTTGCGCGTTTGCTGCGGTGATGGCCGGTGCGGATACCGAAGTTGGAGACTTCTCTGCCGTTACGTCAGTTCCCGTTGGAGCTGGAGCAGAGACCGGGGTTGCCGGTAACGCTGTTGTTGACGCGGCCGTGCTATCGACCACCTGCGTACCTGCAGCTTTTTCAGATGCGGGGGCTTTATCTACGGCGGCAGGGGTGGAGTTGGACGCGGGCACATCTTCATTAGGCGCACTGTCGTCCTTGACTGAACTCTCTGGTGCCGTGTTCTGCGTCATTGCGGGTTCTTCCGCGTCGCCGCTATTCTGACCTGCGGATTTCTCTTTAATAGGCGACTCATCTTTTGGGGCCGCCTCATTCACATAACTTGCGAAATCTTCGTCCTCGTTCCGATACGGATCCTTGTCCCGATTTTTCGGTTCTGTCGTCGCTGATATTATTTGCCCAACATCCATGATGTCTCTCTCGTTCAATATAAATGCGTCGCGCGCCATAATTACTCGTCGATATAAGAAGCAAGCATCGGGCCAGTTTCGTAAAATTTAAAATTGCCAATAAAAATAAGGGTTTGATGATCTCATAAACTGCCAAATCGGGAAAAATATTCCAGATGGCACCAGCTTTGTTGGGTGAAAGGGATAATATTGCCGAGTAAAAAAGGACCGGGATCGAGGGGGCGTTGCCAAACTGGAATGTTGGTACCCTGCGGAATCATGCCACGCGCATTCAGTCTGTTTTTGACTGAGATAGAACTATTCTCTTATTAGGCATCACGACTTGGCATTGAAATTGCTTTCTTTATGGGTGAAGGCGGGGTTTCGTGCCGGAAGAATATATGCGAGCAGTTCGATATGACGTTAAAAAACTATATAAAACATACAGTTAAAAGTATATCTCGGGATTTTTCCGCGACTGATGCGCAAATGCAACCCGGTAGCTTTTGCCAGGCAGAGGCTATTTTTTCCAGTGAAACACTCGTTATGCCAAACGCTTTGGAGCAAGTATTATGAGCCTGAATGCAATATTTAACTCCGGTGTAAGCGGTATGCTGGCGCATCAAACCGCTCTGAATGTGACATCAACGAACATCGCCAATGTCCAGACTGAAGGATATGCGCGTAAAACAGTTGAATACAGCGCCATCAATATAAATGGCATTGGCTCTGGTGTGGAGATATCCGAAGTTCGGCGTATTACGGATGAGTTTATTGCGAAAGAACTGCGTCTCGCGACGGCCGGATCCGAACAATACAAAGCCATGTCGGAAATTTATGGTCAGCTGCAGTCTCTGCTTGGTGATCCAGCGGCGAATAATTCCTTGACGGGCAAGCTCGACAGTATGAATTCCGCATTTGCCGCGCTGACGATCGATCCGACAATGTCGGTGTCGCGAACGGCAGCGCTTGATGAAATTGCAAATTTTGGGATTGAGACGGATCGATTGCTCACAAGGGTCCAGGATCTCCGAAAAGAAGCAGATAATCATATTGCGGAAGAAGTGAATGTCGTGAACGACGCCATTCTCAGAATCTATGAATTGAATTTGGAAATTAAGTCAGCGTCGCAGAGCAATCAGCCGGTCGGAGAATTGGAAGACCAACGGTCCCAGGCTCTTTCTGAAATTTCTGAGATCATGGACATTAAGACATATTCCATGACGGATGGTGCCATTGCGGTGGTAACAGATGCCGGGCAGCAGCTTCTCGATTTTGAGCCGCGCCAGCTCGTCTATTCGCCGGCGGCTGATGTTACCAGCCAGACCATTTTCGATCAGATCACGCTCAATGTTTATGATCCGACGACACAGACAATAGCGGATACCGGCCTTGCGCTGGATCCGGAATTACAGAGTGGATCGCTCCGTGGCTGGATCGATATGCGAAATACCGAGCTGCCGAATCTTGCCGCTCAGATCGGTGCGCTTGCCTCCGGGGTCGCGGATCAGTTTAACGCCGTGCATAACGATAATATTGCCATTCCGCCGCCTGCAACGTTGACAGGGAGCGGAACAGGTGTTCTGGCGGCGGACCCGCATGGCTTTACGGGTCAGGCAACGTTCTACAGTTTTGATGCCGGTAATAATATTGTGGCTTCTTATACGGTTGATTTTGATAATCCCGGGACAACGACGATGGCCGATGTTTTGGCCGAAGTGAACGGCGCCCTCGGTGCCGGAACACTGAGCCTCACGGGCGGAGTTCTGACAATGTCCGCACAAGGTGGTGCAACGGGTGTTGGCATCGGACAAGAGGCCGCTAATCCTTCCGAACGTGGTGAGCGTGGATTCTCCCATTTCTTTGGAATGAATGATTTAATAACGACGAGGACAAATACGTCATATAAGACCGGATTAACGTCGGCCGATGCTCATGGTTTTACTGGGACGACAACCTTGGAGCTGATTGGTCCGAATGGGGAAGAACCCATTTCGATGGTTCTGGATTTCGGTGCGATTGGCGGAACGATGGCGGATGTTGTTACGGAAATCAACAGTAACATGGGGGGCTTCGTGACTGCATCAGTGGATGCAAATGGCGCCTTGGCCTTCACCTCTGCCGCCGGGCTTGAGAATTACAGCATCAATGTTCCGTCGGATACTTCGGATCGCGGCGGGACCGGGACAAGTTTCTCAGAAATGTTCGGTGTCGGTCTTCAATATCCGGCAGATGCCGGGTTGGAATTTTCTGTCGATCCCTCAATCTCGGCCAACCTCCAGCTTCTGGCAACCGCAAAAATTGATCCATCAGGAACGCCTGCGCTCACCGCAGCGGATAACCGAGGTGCACTTGCCTTTCAGGACCTAGCAACTCAATCCTTTTCGTTTGCGACTGTGGGCGGGTTGACAGGATCTTCTGTTTCTCTTGGTGATTATGCTGCCCAGATACTGGCAAAATCAGGGCTGGATGCGGCGCGGGCCGAAAGCCTGCAAAGTGATCGCGCTGCGTTGAGCGGCGAATTCGAAGCCAGAATGCAGTCAGTTTCTGGCGTTAACATGGACGAGGAGCTTGCCAATCTTATCATTTACCAGAACGCATATAATGCCTCTGCGCAGATCATTACGACAGCGCGGGAAATGTATGACGTCCTGATTAATCTCGTTTAGGAGAAAAACGATGACACGCGTTTCAACATTTCAGCAAAGCCAGACGCTAATCAAAGAAATGATGGGGAGCCAGTATAAGCTTTCAGATGCTCAACGGCAGGTGTCCACGGGACATGTCGCGGAATACTACAAGGACATCCATATGGATGTAACAAATCTTGCTGGATCAAAGTCATTGCTATCCCGCCTCGAACAATATGAGGCGAACAACGGCAAAGTTATGAGTCGTCTCGCGCAGTATGATCAGGCATTGGCCGGTATGGAAAGCGCGGGCGGAGATGTTCTGTCTGCTGTTATGTCGACGATTAACACGGCATCACCGCAAGGTCTCTCCGGGACTGTCGAAGGGGCATTTGAAACGGTCCTGAATTTCCTGAATAGTCAGAACACTGAAGGATATCTCTTTGGCGGAACCAATAATGATGTGCCGCCGGTGAATATTTCAACGATTAATGACTTGATGGCAGCGGCGGAACCTCCGACAGATATTTTCCAGAATAATGACCTCAAGGCGACAGTGCGGATAGATGAAAACCGGACCCTTGAAGTCGGTGTACTGGCAGATGATATCGGGTTGGAGATTATGACCTCCTTGCAACGACTGGCACTTTGGGCGAATGGCGTTGTGCCGACTACTGCACCGGTGCCAACCGGCCCTTCCAATAGCTTTGGTTCTCCCTTTTCGCAGGAGGATCAGGATTTTCTGGTCGGTGAAATTGCTAGCCTTGAGACAATGCTGGATGATCTCGCGGGGTTTCGCGGTGATAATGGCCTTAATCAAAAAACGATGGACGAGACAATGGAGGCCCTCAATTTACAGATTGACCAGACGAAAGTGTTCGTCAGTAATATTGAAGATGTCGACGCCGCCGAGGCGATTGCTAATCTTACACAGCGGGAACTTGCGCTAGAGATGTCCTACAATGTGTTGAGCACAATCAACCGTATGAGTTTGCTGAACTTCCTGTAAATGGCAGTTTTACAGCGCGACAGGCTTGCATATTAGTTGGCGCGCTCTATATTGCCCGCCATGAATTCACTAGGGTTTGATACAGCACCGGAAGATACCCGCATCGTTGTCGCCATGTCAGGCGGAGTCGATAGTTCGGTTACGGCTGCGCTCCTTAAAGATCAGGGCTATGACGTGGTCGGAATCACGTTGCAGCTTTATGATCATGGCGCGGCAGTTCAGAAAAAAGGCGCCTGCTGCGCGGGTCAGGACATCCATGATGCGCGGCGTGTGGCGGAGGCCGTTGGCATTCCCCACTATGTCCTTGATTATGAAAGCCGGTTTCAGGATAGCGTAATGGATGAATTCGCCGACAGCTATTTACGCGGCGAAACCCCGGTACCTTGCGTGAGATGTAATCAGACCGTGAAATTCCGGGATCTTTTGGAAACATCGAAAGATTTGGGGGCTGTTGCATTGGCGACCGGTCATTACCTTCGCCGCGACGACAGTGGCGGCAAGGCTCATCTCTTTCGTGGGCGCAATGCCATCAAGGACCAGAGCTACTTCCTGTTTGCAACGACGCAGGAGCAGGCAGACTATCTTCGTTTTCCTCTCGGTAATTTGACGAAAGAAGAAACGCGCGCGCTTGCCGATAAATACAATCTGGCAGTCGCGGCAAAGCCTGAAAGTCAGGATATTTGCTTCGTTCCGAACGGCAACTACGCAAAAGTTATTGAACGCATGCGGCCGGGTTCAGCTGTGCCGGGGGATATTGTCGATCTGGACGGCAATATTCTGGGCCAGCACACGGGAATCATCAATTACACAATTGGTCAGCGTCGTGGTCTCGGCATTGCGACCGGAAACCCGCTTTATGTCGTTCGGATTGATCCAAACCGAAACCGGGTCATCGTGGGACCAACAGAGGCGCTTCTTGTCTCTAAACTCACCTTGCGGGAAATGAACTGGATCGGTGATGTTCCACTCAGCGAACACGGTACGGAGGTGATGGTCAAGGTCCGGTCGACACAGGAACCGATGACGGCGACCGTTTTTGGCGCTCCGGGCGGCTGGGCAGAGGTTCATCTCGCAAAAGCGGAACCGGGTGTTTCCGCTGGACAGGCTTGCGTCATGTATGACAGCGACCGGCTTCTTGGCGGGGGCTGGATTGCCGGAACGGAGGCGCCTGTTAAAATCGCTGACAATCAGCGTCGGTTGGCCTGATTATTGTTATTTCCTTGCTTGACAGAACATTGTAAAAACCCTAAAAACCGGGCTTCAAAGCGCCAGCCGCTCGTATGTTTACGCGGATTGGCTGCCTTCTCTGTGGCTCCTTAGCTCAGTTGGTTAGAGCGGTGGAATCATAATCCATGTGTCCCCAGTTCGAGTCTGGGAGGAGCCACCAATATAAAGCCGGAGTTGAGACTGTGTCTCCTCCGGCTTTTTTATACATCGTCGTACCCCTTGGCCGTCCCGCAGCATTATATCGTTGAATGTCCGATGGCGCTTTGCTACGTTTATCGTCCGAAACATGCCGTAAATGCATGGATAATAATAACAATAAGGTATCTTTCTCATGACCATAAAAGGGAAAGCCTATATCGTTGGAGCATATGAGCATCCGACGCGAAAGGCTGTCGGTAAATCACTCGCACAACTCCACGCGGAAGTTGCCAAAGGGGCGCTTGAAGATGCAGGCCTGACCAAGGACGATGTCGATGGCTATTTCTGTGCTGGTGATGCGCCGGGATTAGGCGGTCTTTCCATGATCGATTATATGGGGCTGAAATTGCGCCATATCGACACCACGGAAACCGGCGGATCGTCCTATGTGATCCATGTAGCTCATGCGGCGCAAGCGATTGCAGAAGGCAAATGCAAGGTGGCCTTGATCACGCTCGCAGGTAAGCCTCGCTCTTCCGGTGAGGCAACAGGCACCAAGCCACGCAATTACGGCATAGACTCCCCTGATGTTGCCTTCGAACTCCCGTTTGCGCCGACAATTGTCAATAACTATGCAATGTGCGCCCGGCGTCATATGCATGAGTTTGGGACGACGAGCGAGCAATTGGCCTGGATCAAGGTTGCCGCCTCTCATCATGCGCAGCACAACCCCAATGCCATGTTACAAAAGGTAGTCACGGTCGATGAGGTTGTGAATTCGCCGATGATTGCCGACCCGCTCCATCGTCTCGATTGCTGCGTGATCAGTGATGGGGGCGGAGCATTGGTTGTGGTGGCGCCCGAAGTTGCGGCGGAACTCAATCGTCCGAAGGTACGGATCATGGGCGCGGGCGAAGCTCCCAAGCATCAGATGGGCGGACATGTTGATCTAACCTATTCGGCAGGCGCGTTTTCAGGGCCTGCGGCATTTGCTGAAGCGGGTGTAAAACCGTCTGATATCAAATATGCGTCAATCTATGACAGCTTTACTATTACCGTTCTTATCCAGCTTGAAGATCTCGGGTTTTGCGCCAAAGGGGACGGTGGCAAATTTGTCGCTGATGGCAATCTCATCTCCGGCGTCGGAAAATTACCCTTCAATACAGATGGCGGCGGGCTCTGCAATAACCATCCGGGCAACCGCGGCGGCATGACGAAAGTAATTGAGGCCGTGCGTCAGCTAAGAGGGGAAGCACATCCGGCTGTTCAGGTTGCGAACTGCGATCTTGCCGTTGCCCATGGAACGGGTGGGTCGCTTGGAACGAGACACGCTGCAGGTACATTAATCTTGGAAAGGGTATAACAATGACAGAACAAAGAACCATACCCGCCCCGCATATCGAAGAAGAAACCCGCCCCTTTTGGGATGGCATTCGTGATGGCAAACTGTTGGTGAAATATTGCCGCTCCTGTGAGGCCCCTCATTATTATCCCCGGTCTATTTGCCCGCATTGCGGCAGTGATGATACTTACTTCAAGGAAAGCGATGGTCGGGCGCATATCTATTCTTTTAGCGTGTTTCGCGCGGCACCGATTCCTTATGCAATTGCCTATGTCACACTCGCGGGCACTGATATTCGTATGATGACGAATATCGTCAATTGCGATTTTGATGCGTTGGAAATTGATCAGGAAGTAAAGGTATGTTTTGCCGAAACTGAAGGTGACGGGCCTCCCGTACCCATGTTTGAGCCTGCCGGAAATTAAAACCAAAAAAATAATAAAAGAGGTAAACTATGTATAATCCGATGTCGCTAGAGGGCCGTAATATTATTGTCACCGGCGCGGGGCAAGGAGTGGGCGCCGCTGCGGCGGAGATGATCGTCAATCTTGGCGGCCGCGCTATTCTCGTCGACCTACAGGAAGACAAGCTTCAGGCCGTTGCGGACAAGCTTGGGTCCGATAATGCTGAAATGTATGTGGGTAGTGTTGCCGATCCAGGCTTCGTCCAGGACATGGTCACAAAGTCAGTTGCCTCCTGCGGCGGAGTTCACGGACTGATTAATAATGCCGGTATCGTCCGCGCGGCAATGATTAATAAAATGCCGGTGGAGACATGGCAGCAGGTGATTGATGTCAATCTCAGCGGCGTGTTCTATTGCCTTCAGGCAGTCGGCCGACATATGATTGAACGAGTGAAGGATGGGGATAAAAACCCGGGTGCGATCGTTAATATTTCATCTGTTGCGGGTCGCCGGGGAACGGTTGGCCAGATCAACTATGGAGCCGCGAAATCCGGTGTCCTTGGTATCACCATGAGTGCGGCGAAGGAATGGGGACGCTATGGCATTCGTGTGAATAGTGCCTGCTTTGGTGTTGTCGAGACAGAAATGACGGAAACAATCCGGTCAGACAAGTTCCGCGATACTTATATGGCGCAAGTTGTGCTGGAGAGGTTTGCCTCGCCGGAGGAAGTCGCCAAAGGCGTTTGTTTCCTGCTTACCGATGCGTCGAGCTATGTCACGGGCCAGCATTTGTCCATCGATGGCGGATTGCATATCGGCTTTTAATTTATAGAGGAGGAACGCGTCGATCTAAATGTCACGTTCCTCCCTTCGTCTTAAAGGGCGTAAGATATCTGATTTTTAGGCAGATTTTAGGATATGAATGGTCCGGCTTTCCAACATATCCTTAGTTTTTGCACCATAAGCTTTCATATGATCCGAGGCGGCATGGGCCATTAACGCATCCATGCTTTCCCATTTTTCGATAACCGCGAAGCTGTTCTCCCCAAGTTCCGCCTGAAAACCGCCGACACCGTCCATATCAATAACGGCATTGTACTCAATGCAGCCTTTTTCCGCATGAACAGCAGGGACATTGGCTTTGAAGGCTGTAAGAACCTCGTCTCGTTTGCCGGGTTTGGTGGTGATCATGGCGACAACATTTACTGGTTGCATGTTTTTTCCTTTTTATGGTTGTTGCTTTCCGTCAAATTGTAGCCCAATGCTTTAGTTAAAGGCCATGATAAATCACATGGTAGATATATTAAGTTCTCTTGAGGGAAACAGGCCGAAATGAAAAAAGGTAATATGATTGTTGTAGGCTTAGCAATCGCCGTTACGTTGCTGCCGATTACGGTATGGGCAGAAGACTGGCGTGAAACCGGCTGTGCCGGAGTTGTGGAGGCTGAGCTTGAAAAGCTGGACATAGATGCACTAGGCGCGGCGCGTGTTACCTATGTTGTTTCCAGTCGGGGATCGGTTGCTTCAGAAGGTTATGAAGAGCTGAATGGATGGGTTAGCTTTGAAAAATGTAAAGGAAACCTGACCGTGCAGCTGTCTGAAAATTGTACGGTAACGATGATGTATACCAGCGGCCAGTGCCGCATCCCCGGAGTGGAACATTACTAATCAATAGGCAGTGTATGGCACGCGTCTTCGGTCAATTGCCGCATTTCAACCTGATGGGTGAATTCGTCGCCATCGCTTACGGTCACGGATTCAAATCCTAGCAAGGTTAGCAGGTCCAGAAAGGTCAGGTTTTCCGGCGCGCCGCTTTCTTCAAAGATCGGCGTTGTCCGGGCGCTATTGGTAAGATCAGCAAGCAATGCTCGGACCCGGTATATAGTTTCCAGATGGCCGTCCGTCTTGGCGACAATGATCAATTTTCTGGATTCGCCGCCCTTCACAAAGACTGAGTACGCCGAATCATAGGGCTTGTTGGACATTCCTTCCTTAATTCCGATAACGAATCCGACGCGTCGGCGTTTATCCATATCGGAAAGCGGTGGAACGCGGGCACAATAAGTTTCGATCTCCGCCGGGGCGGGATAGTAATACCCAATGTAGCGATCTTCTCCCGCCGAGGCTGCCGCCGAAGACAGGCCCGTAATGCACGCCAAACCAATAAGAACGATCCATCTAATTTCGCGACGCTGCATCAAAACCCCCTTAGGTACAACATGTCCAAGGCGCACAGATTATTTTTAAACTGCCCCTGCAAACAACCTTAAAAGGATCTTCCCGGTAGGATTTTATGCTGCACTATGGGCTTCGTTCCATTCATGCAACATTTTATTCGCATGTGCAGCGGCTGTTTCAGGATCAGGGGTTTTTTCCGGAACCTTGGCCGTTAGCTCGATCACATAGCCATTGGGGTCGCGAAAATAGATTGAATGGATTGATTTATGATCTGAAATGCCACGGGTTTCAATACCCATTTCCTTGCCTTTGGCGAACATTTTGTGAAGGCTGTCCATATCAACTTCAAGCGCGATATGCAGGTCATAGTCATGTTGGTCCTTGAACTCGAACGCCTGATCGGGGGCTTCAAAGAAGGCAAGGAAGGAACCATCATCCATCCGGTAGAACGTATGAAGGACCTCGGTTTTTCGACCCGTCATGGATTCGCTGATGGAAAGGGCATCGGCCAGTGGAAGCCCAAGGAAGTCCTCATAAAACTTACGCGTTTCTTCAGAATTTCGGCATCTGTAAGCGTTGTGGTGAAGACCTTTGATCATCATATTCCCCTATTCTCTCTCGCGCCAATTCATATCCAAGTATTTGGCTTAAAGTGCGATAAATCAACCCCGTATATAGCAGTTACATTAACGATGCCCATTCGCCAGTAAGGTCGCCTCTGACTGAAGGCGAAGCTTTGCCATGGCAATCACGCCGAGAAATGGTCCGATAGCAAGTGTGGCGAAAGCATATTGCCAGCCAATAAGGTCAATGAAGACGGGAATCAAATGGATTGTCGCCAAGCTTATTAAAAAACCGATAGAAGTCTGGATCGTCAGCATCGTGCCGATCATATTCTTGGGACTGAGTTCAATAACACAGGTTGAAAATTGGGCTGAGTCGGCAACGATGGAAATGCCCCAAATCAAGCAGACGACCATCAATAAAGTGGGGGAGCCACCAAATAGAAAGCCGACGAGAATGGCACATGTTCCGCTTATGGCCATTGCGAAAATGGTGACCGTCGTCCGGCCGATGCGATCTGCGGCTATTCCGGCGAATAGGCTACCCAGCCCTCCAATGGCGATTGTCGCAAAAGTACCAAGGTTGGCATAAAATTGACCATTCTCTACCCCCGCAATTTGGAAGCTATCAAACAGAAAAAGACCGATCCAGGCCCACATTGCATAGAGTTCCCACATATGGCCGAAATATCCGAAGTTCGCTAGCCGCAGGGATTTATTCCTCCAGGCATAAAAGGCGGAAGAGGGATCAAATGGCGGTGCTTTGGGCATCTTGCTGCCAAGGGATACTAGAGTTATTAGGCCGCTCGCGCAGATCGCGAGAAGGCTGCTCGCAACTAGGGTCAATTGCCAGTCGATCCCACTTGTGTCCAAAAGATTAAGGATATGCGGAGACGCACTCCCGATGGTCAGCGCTCCGACCAGCAATCCAACAAGAAGTCCGGTATCCCGTCTTGCCCATGTCGACACCATCTTCATGCCGACCGGATAAATACCCGCCATGCAGACGCCGGTTAAAAAACGAAGGAAAATAACAAAGTGAGAAGTTGGGTCAAAAAGGACGATTGCTCCGTTTGCCATTGCAGCGGTCAAGGTGGCTGCGGCGAAAAAAGTCTTGGGAGGGATACGATCTGCTAAACTAAGGGTTGCACTGATTAGCGTGCCGCAAACGAAACCGATGGCAACGGCGCTGGAGAAGAAGGACGCTTGCAAACCATTAAGCCCATACTCTTCCTTTAAAACCGGAATCACTGCCGTTGCAGAAAACCAAAGAGAGAGCGCCATCACCTGGCACATGGCGAGCAATATGACAGAGCGCCATTTTTGCGCCGCAGTCCACTCAGTCATGGGTGATCAGGAAAGTTAGCGCAACTTGAACCGCTGAATTTTCCCTGTTGCCGTTTTGGGAAGTTCATCGACAAACTCGATCCACCTTGGATATTTGAAGGCTGCCAACCGTTTTTTGACAAATTGTTTTAACTCCTCTGCCAAGGCTTCCGAATCATAGTCCGTTTGATTGACGACAATCACTGCTCTTGGCTTAATCAACTGATCCGAATCTGCTTTCCCCACAACGGCGACCTCCAAGACAGATTCATGCTCGATAAGGGCCGCTTCGACTTCGAATGGCGAGACATAAATCCCGCCCACTTTGAGCATATCGTCCGTTCGTCCGCAATAAATAAAGTACCCTTCTTCATCCTGATAATATTTATCACCCGCTCGCGTCCATGGCCCTTGAAATGTCTCTAAGCTTTTGTCGCGACGGTTCCAGTACATAAGGGCGCTTGACGGTCCGGAAATTTCCAGCGCACCCATTTCCCCTTGAGGAACGGGCAGGCCATCGTCCCCTGTTAGACGGATATCATATCCTGTGACTGGCTTGCCTGTTGACCCCGGGCGGACATCTCCGGGCCGGTTGGAGAGAAAGATATGCAGCATTTCGGTACTGCCAATCCCGTCCAGAATATCAATGCCCATTTGTTTCTGCCAACGGGCGAACAAATCAGTGGGCAAAGCTTCGCCGGCTGATGTGCAATACCTGAGGTTATGCTTGCCCTTTGCGGGCAGAAGGCCGCTCGCCAGAAGCATGGCAAACAGCGTTGGCACGCCGTAAAAAATCGTCGGTTTTTGGTTTTCTATAATATCGCACACAGTGTCTGGTGTGGGCGGGCCTTCCAACAGGAGGACGGTTGCGCCAACAGAAAAGGGAAAGGTCAGTCCATTTCCCAGCCCGTAAGCGAAAAACAGCTTGGCTGCGGAGAACATGATATCATCTTCACGGATACCAATGGTTTCCTTTGCGTATAAATCCGCCGTTGCGCGGAGATTGCCATGTAGGTGAACCGTGCCTTTCGGCATGCCAGTCGTGCCAGAGGTGTAGAGCCAAAAACACATATCATCGCGTGATGTTTCTGCCGCCGCGAATTCCGTGCTTTGGGCGTTAATTAGTTCAGTGAGGCTATCGTATCCATTTGGGCCCTCGCCGGACACGATAATTGATTTCAACGCCGGATGACTATCGAGATGGCGTTCAAAGGAGCCCAGCAAATCGCTCGAGACAATCAAAGCGGTGGCCCGGCTGTCATTGAGAATAAATTGATAATCTTTTTCGGTGAAGCGAGTGTTGATTGGGACGGGGATGACTCCGGCCTTGATCGCGCCAAGAAAACAGACCGGGAAATCAATAGTATCATTTAGGCAAAGAATAATCCGTTGTTCCTGCTGGATGCCGATTTCTTTTAGTGCGTTGGCGAAGCGATTGATGCTATCGCTTAGCGCCTGATAGCTATGCGCGCCGGATTTATCAATGACAGCAGTTTTCTGTGCTCGCCCGGCAGCTAGATTATGATCGATCAGATCTACAGCCGCATTGAAAACGTCTGCCGTTTCGGCATTGCTTGACATTGCATCCCTCCCAGAATGAAAAGCGCTTCCTGTTTTGTTTCTATGCGCTTTTGTCGTCTATTGTTGCCCCGATTTTATTCTTACCCTTATCTTGACGGCAAGCATCTCCGATAAAATTATTTATGCGGCCTTAAGAAGCTCAAGCCAGTTCTCTGCCCACTCTCCCGCCTGATCCTCTGGCAGTTCTCCAGAGGAGGCGTCATGTCGCATGATTTCTCCGACAAGCACTGCGCCATATTTCTTGAAGGCTGCGTCAAATAGATTTCCGGCGTTACAGAAAGTCTGATTATAGGTTAGGTCGCCAAGGGCGAAGACGCCGTACTTGATACCAGATAGATCCGGTGCCGCAACGGAGAGATTATCGACGAAGGCTTGCCCATTGTCCGGGATATCCCCTTGTCCGTATGTCGATGTGCAGATGATATAGGCGGTGGTGCTGTTCAGAATATCAGCGTTCAGATCATCCATCATCAGGATTTCCGCATCTTCTCCCTTGGCTGAAAGGGCGTCTGCTATTTCTTCGGCGACAAGCTCAGCTGTTCCGGTCATGGTGCTGACAAGAATTTTTATCTGCTCGGCCAATGTTACGTCTCTCCAAAAAAAACTACTCAAAAGACGGAATAGGAAATATAATGCATTTTGTCCAGCGGATAATGTTCCTTCAGCAGCGAGTTGTGACATGAGTAAGGCCAATTTCGGCGCCGAACAAAGAGAAGATAATCAGGCGGATGATTTTCTTTCTGCGCTTGGCGCTAATGTTCGTGCCTTGAGGGCGCAGCGGGGCATGACTCGCAAAATTCTAGCGCGCGATTCCGGTGTGTCGGAGCGCTACCTTGCCAAGTTGGAGACAGGCGAGGGGAATGCGTCCATGCTTGTACTGAGGCAGATTGCCGAGGCCATGGATACGTCTCTTGTTGATCTGGTCTCAGTTGGTGAGGAGTCCAGCTCGGAAATGCGCGAGCTTCACAGGCTTGCAAGACGATTGCCGTCGGAGCAGATTGCAGCTGTCATTGCGGTAGCCCAACAGCATCTGGTCAAATCGGAAGAAGCTGCAAAGGGCCAGCGCATATCTCTGATCGGTCTTCGTGGCGCCGGAAAATCAACCCTTGGCCCGCTTCTAGCAGAAAGACTTGGTTTTCGGTATATCGAGTTAAACAAGGTTGTTGAAAAGGAATTTGGGGCAAGCCTTGACGAAATTTTCGCGCTGGCAGGTCAACCTTCCTTTCGCAGGTGGGAGCGGCGTTGCCTGACGGATATTGTTACCCGGCAGGATAATGTTGTGATCGCGACGGGTGGCAGCATTGTCGTCGATGAGCAGACCCTCTCTCTTCTGTTAAGCAGAACCCACGTCATCTGGCTTCAGGCGCGTCCGGAAGAACATATGGCGAGGGTCGTTGCCCAAGGGGATATGCGCCCCATGGCGAACAGCCGCGAGGCAATGGCCGATCTTAAGCAGATTCTTGCGGCAAGGGAGCCGCTCTACCGACGTGCGGACGCAAGTTGCGATACTGCCGACAAAGAGGTTTCAGAAAGTATTCTCGATCTGGAGCGTGTGACGACGGGCCTTCTGGCGGGTTAATGTACGGCAAATTGCTTGACATGCACTTTAGTGCATGTAGTGTATTATTTTTCCATAGGCAACCTTGGATGGCAACCCCATGATCACCTTTGACAGACATCCCAATGATTACCGCCATTGGCAGCTTTCTGTTGATGATGACATTGCCACCCTGACATTGGCAGTTGATGAGGATGGCGGGCTGGTTCCGGGATATCAGCTTAAGCTCAATTCTTATGACCTTGGAGTGGATATTGAGCTGAACGACGCGTTGCAGAGGATCCGTTTTGAATATCCAACAGTCCGCACCGTTGTCGTTACAAGTGGGCTGGAGAAGATGTTTTGTGCCGGCGCCAATATCTACATGTTGGGCACTTCATCCCATGGCTGGAAAGTGAACTTCTGCAAATTCACGAATGAGACCCGCAATAGCATTGAAGATTCGAGCCGTTTTTCAGGCATAAAGTTTCTGGCTGCCTGTAATGGCACGACTGCTGGCGGGGGATATGAACTGGCGCTAGCCTGTGATGAAATATTCCTGATTGACGACCGCTCCAGCGCAGTGAGCCTGCCGGAAGTGCCACTTCTTGGGGTGCTCCCGGGGACAGGCGGCCTTACTCGCCTCACGGATAAGCGCAAAGTTCGCCATGATCTTGCCGATGTGTTTTGCACCAACCCTGACGGGGTGCGCGGACGGCGAGCGAAAGAATGGCGGCTGGTCGATGAGGTCGTGCCGCGAAATAACTTTGATGAGAAGGTAATGGCGCGCGCGAAGGAATTGGCCACAAATAGTTCTCGTCCGGAGCATGCAGAAGGAATTGAACTGACGGCGCTTGATCGCCGGATAGATGAGGGCGGTTATCATTATCGTTATGTCGATGCCACGCTGGATGCAGAGGCCGGGGCCGCGACAATTACAATCACGTCTCCTGATTCCAAACTGCCGGAAACAGTTACAGATATTCATGCGGCGGGTGCCAGCTGGTGGCCACTTGCTATGGCGCGTGAGCTGGACGACGCTATATTGATGCTGCGCGCGAATAATGAGGAGGTCGGTACCTTCCTTCTTAAAACGCGCGGGCAAATCGACGCCGTATTAAAGACCGATGCCATTCTCTCAGAGAATCAGGACGACTGGTTTGTTCGGGAAGTGATTGGCATGCTACGCCGGACCTTGGCGCGCCTCGATGTGTCCTCCCGCAGTCTCTTCGCTCTCATTGAAGAAGATTCTTGCTTCGCGGGCACTCTTTACGAACTCGCGCTCGCGGCAGATCGTACTTATATGCTGGATATTGCTGAAGAAGACGGCAATCCGCCATATATTGCCTTAAGCGAGATGAATTTCGGCGCTTACGAAGCCGTGAATGGAATTACACGACTCGCCCGACGGTTTTATGAAGATGAAGCGGCCCTCAATATCCTGAAGCAGCAAACCGGTATAGAGATCAATGCGATAGAGGCGGAGGAAAGGGGCCTTGTCACTTTCATTCCCGATGACATTGATTGGGAGGATGAAATCCGGCTGCTGATAGAAGAACGTTCCAGCTTGTCACCTGATGCTCTCACCGGTCTTGAGGCGAACTTGCGCTTCGGCGGAACCGAGACAGCGGCCACGAAGATTTTCGGGCGCCTATCTGCTTGGCAAAACTGGATATTCAATCGACCCAATGCCGTTGGTGAAAAAGGTGCGCTTAAATTATTTGGCAGCGGTACCAAAGCAGAATTTGACAAAAGGAGAGTGTAGGATGGCGATCAATTATCAGGAACTCATCCCGAATAATGTCGATCTTGGCAATGACCGCCGTTTGCAACGGGCACTTGAGCATTGGCAACCGCGTTTCCTCGATTGGTGGCAGACCTTGGGGCCGGAAGGGTTCCAGACGAGTGATGTCTATCTTCGCACGGCAACGTCTGTTGACGCGAAAGGTTGGGCGACGTTCGGTGCAGTGAAGATGCCGGATTATCGTTGGGGTATTTTCCTTGCGGATCGAGAAAAGGATCGGACTATCGGCTTTGGCGACGACTTCGGCAAACCGGTATGGCAACAGGTGCCAGGGGAGTATCGCTCAATCCTTCGCCGTCTGATCGTGACTCAGGGCGATACCGAACCGGCGTCGGTTGAGCAGCAACGCCTTCTCGGTCAGACATGCCCGTCACTCTTTGATTTGCGCAATTTGTTTCAAGTTAATGTGGAGGAGGGGCGGCATCTCTGGGCGATGGTGTATCTACTGCATGCTTATTTTGGTCGCGATGGCCGGGAGGAAGCGGAAGATCTGCTGATGCGCCATTCTGGCAGCGAAGATAATCCACGCATTCTCGGCACCTTTAACGAGCCGATCAGTGAATGGCTTTCCTTCTTTATGTTTACTTACTTCACGGATCGTGACGGGAAATATCAGCTGAAATGCCTGGCCGAATCCTCCTTCGATCCGCTCGCGCGCACCTGTCAGTTCATGCTGACGGAGGAAGCGCATCATATGTATGTTGGTGAAACTGGCATCACTCGGATAATCAAGCGCACCTTAGAGGTCATGACGGAACTCAAGACGGACGACCCGGCAACCTTGCGCAAAGCAGGGGTCATCGATCTGCCGACCCTGCAGCGTTTTGTAAATTTCTGGTTCTCGTCCTGCATGGATTTGTTCGGTGCGGAAGTTTCATCTAATGCGGCGATTAGCTTTGCGAATGGTATCAAGGGGCGCCCTGATGAAAGGGTTTTCAAGGATCATGTGGAGCGGGAAACCTCCTTACAGATAGAAAAGCCTGATGACGCCGGTGGTGTGCAAACGGAAGAGATTACGGTTCGTAGTGCCATTAACGATCAGGTGCGCACGGCTTATATCAAGGACTGCATGGTCGGGATAACGCGTTGGAATCGCCTGATTAAGAAAGCGGGATTTGATTTCGCTATTGAATTGCCGTCAAGCCGGTTTCGCCGAAAAATAGGATTCTGGGCGGATGTGGTTACCGACCCGAAAGGGGACTTTATTTCAGCGGACGAGTTTGACCGTCGTCATGATGAGTTTCTCCCTTCCGAAAATGATCGCGTCTACATTCACAGCCTGATGCAGCAGGTGACCGAGCCCGGCAAGATGGCTGGCTGGATCGCGGCCCCTGATCGTGGCATCAATAACATGCCGGTTGACTATGAATATGTGCATTTGCAGTAAGTGAAATTTTGGTTCTGGGGTTAAATACTACCTTCAGTCTCAACTACCAAAATGCGCGCAGGCGTTCGCGGAACAGCCTTATGCTCATCGCCGGCTTCAGCATGGAAAATATCACCGGGGGATAGCGTCAGAACCTTTTCTTGCCCAGCCTCACGTATATGCATATCGACTTTACCATCCAACAGAACGAATACCTCCGGTCCGTCATTCACATGCCAAATATAGGGTTGATCCGTCCAATGAAGACGAACGGTGGCGTTCGATATCTTCTCAATACCAAGGGCATCCCATGCATTTTTACCTTCAAAATCGGTCGGCTTGATTAGGCGCATTTTGGCTTCCTATCCATAAATTTTTCTTTTGATTAATCCTAACCTACCTTTAACTCATGCATAAACTGGCTGCGTGGATTGCTCCTAAGGTTTTTCCGATGTCAAAAAAGGTCGTGTTGCAATAGTGCTCGGTCGCTCTTTCACGCAATTCCACCATCTTACAAGCTTTGGATAGCTCTGGAACATATTCGTACCCTCAGGTGCCATCAGAAAATAATCGATCATCGGTACCAGATGTGCATCGGCGAGAGAGTAAGAGGTGGCTGCGATATATCCACTATCGCTCGCTAGGTTTTCAAGGATAGCAAGTACAGGGGCACTTTCTTCCAATCCTTCGCTTACAACAGCCTCGTTTGTCGTCTCTCTGAAAGCGCGATTAAAGACCCTCTCGGAAAAGACTTTACGGACGAGCGGCCAGTATCCATAGCTATCGACGATGGAGATGACCTGACGCATTCTGGCGCGTTTCACTACTGTCTCGGGCTGTAAGGATGGCCCTTCAAATGCTTCATCCAGGTACTGAGTTATTGCGCCTGTTTCATAAAGAGTAAAATCACCATGTCGGATGGCCGGCACGCGATTGAAGGGATGGATGTCGATATAATTGGCCGATGCATCTTCGGCGAAGGGGTTAATCTCATGCGTTTCAAGCGCGATTCCCTTTTCCAGCATAACAATCCTGACTATTCGGGAATAAACGCTATACTTAAAACTGAATAGTTCGACATTTTTTTTTAGCATTTTGGCGACCTGTTGATAGCGTGCGTTCCATCCGCTCCATCTTGCGTCGACTTGTGTCTGAAACACAAGCGAAGTAACTACTTTTCTCTTGCACTTGCAGGCCGACTCGGCGATAACGCGGCACCTTTTATGGTAAGGCACTCAAGGAGCATTCACGGGAAGAATGCTCAAGGATGAGAAAATGGCAATTTCACCTGCGGCGGCGGAAGAAGATCGTCTCGATTATTTCGTTCATAAGGATGGGTTGACCTTCGCAGGGACTCATCTGATCGTCGATCTTTGGGAAGGGGAGGGCTTCAACGATCCCTTGTTGATCGAAGAAACGCTCCGCCATGCGATTGATGCAGCGGGGGCGACCTTGCTGCATTTTCATATTCATGCGTTTGAGCCCGATGGTCTTTCCGGAGTTGCGGTGCTTGCCGAAAGCCATATCAGCTTTCATAGTTGGCCGGAGCGCGGGTTTATGGCACTCGATATCTTCATGTGTGGCAAGACCGATCCTTACAAGGCTATCCCGATCCTGCGGGAAGCGTTTAAACCCGAAACTGTCCAGCTTAATGAAATCAAGCGGGGGATTGTCAGTTGATGGAACTCTTTGATGAGGGGCTGCATTCGGGTGTCAATCTAGCGCTTAATGTGGAAAAGGTTGTCTATCGCGAGAAGACTGAGCTGCAGGACCTCATGATTTTTGAGAATAACCAGTTTGGACGCGTTATGTCTCTCGACGGCGCCGTGCAGACAACCGAAAAAGATGAGTTTATCTACCATGAGATGTTCGTTCATGTGCCGGTTCTGGCCCATGGCAAGGTTAGTCGCGCCCTGATTATCGGCGGCGGCGACGGCGGCGCGGCGCGGCAACTCATGAAGCATAGAAATATCGCCGTGACCATGGTGGATATCGACCGGACCGTTGTCGAGCTTAGCAAGAAATACATGCCGTCGATCTCGGGTGGCGCCTTTGACGACCCCCGGCTTGATCTGATCATCGCCGATGGATGCAAGTTTGTGCGAGAGACCGATGAGAAATGGGATGTAATTATTATCGACAGCACTGATCCGCATGGACCCGGGGAAGTCCTCTATACACAGGAATTCTATGCGGACTGCAAGGCCCGTCTTGCGAACGGTGGTATTATAATTACGCAAAACGGCGTGCCTTTCGTTCAGGAAGAAGAACTAAAAACGAGCTATGACCGTCTCGGTAGTTTGTTCAAGGATGTCAGTTTTTATCTCGCCGCGATCCCGAGTTATGTCGGTGGAGTGATGGCCTACGGCTGGGCGACGGATGAGCCGGATCATCGAAAAGTGAGTCTCTCCCGCCTTGTCGCACGCTTTGTCGAGGCCGGGATCACGACGGACTATTATACACCGGAAGTCCATCTTGCGGCTTTTGCTCTCCCGCTTCATATCCAGAAGATACTGACGCGCGAAGATTGAGCAGCTAGCACTCCACGACGTTAACGGCAAGGCCACCTTGCGAGGTTTCCTTATATTTGCTGAGCATATCGACGCCGGTCTGGCGCATCGTCTCGATCACCTCATCAAGAGATACCACATGCGTGCCGTCACCGGACAGCGCGAGGCGGCAGGCATTAATCGCCTTCATCGCGCCCATGGTATTGCGTTCGATGCAGGGGATCTGCACTAATCCGCCGATCGGATCGCAGGTCAAACCAAGATTATGCTCCATGCCGATCTCAGCGGCATTTTCCACCTGTTCGTTCGTGCCTCCCAGAACGGCGGTAAGGGCACCTGCAGCCATGGAACAGGCGACCCCCACTTCCCCCTGACACCCCATTTCTGCGGCGGAGATTGATGCGCGTTTTTTATAGATTGCGCCAATTGCTGCTGCGGTGAGCAGGAAATTGCGCGTCCCCTCCTTTGTGACGCCGGGGCAGAAGCGTTGGTAATATTTAAGTACCGCGGGAATTACCCCGGCCGCACCATTTGTGGGAGCCGTCACCACTCGCCCACCGGCGGCGTTCTCCTCATTGACGGCGAGGGCGTAGAGATTAACCCAGTCAAGAACGGTCAGTGGATCGCGGGAGGCGCGCTCCGGATTTTCCATTAAGTCTTGATACAACGCGTTTGCCCGGCGCTTTACCTTAAGGCCGCCCGGCAGGATACCCTCTCCCTCGCAGCCCCTCTTGATGCAGTTGATCATGGCTTCATTGACATCATCAAGGAAGGCGAAGGTTTCTTCCTCACTTCGCCAACTGCTTTCATTGGCAAGCATCATCTCAGCAATGGTGAGGCCGCTTTCCTTGCCCATATCGAGAAGTTCGTCTGCGGAGGTGAAAGGATAGGGTAGCACAATGTTATGACCCTTCGTTTCTGCCCTGTCCCCTTCGTTGTGAGAGACAACATATCCGCCTCCCACGGAGAAATAGTCCCGGCAGAAAAGCTGCGCACCCTTTGCATCATAGGCATAGAACCGCATGCCGTTAGAATGTTCAGGAAGGAGTTGATCTTTCAGGAAAAGGAGACTTTGGTCCTCAAAAAAGGGAATTATACGATGTCCGTTTAGTGAAATTTCCCCGCTTGTCCGTATTTTGTCGATAAGCGGTTGTACTTTCTCCGGATCAACGGAGGAAGGGCGTTCCCCACTTAGTCCAAGAAGAATAGCAATGTCCGTCGCATGACCGGCGCCAGTGAGAGCAAGCGAGCCATAAAGCTCGACCAGCAGACGATCGGTCGAATCAAGTAAATCCTCTGACGCTAGACGATCGACGAAACGCTTTGCCGCCCGCATGGGCCCCACGGTATGGGAGCTTGATGGGCCAATACCGATTGTATAAAGATCGGTTACGCTGATGTTGATATCCAACTGAGACGTTGGGTTAGGCGGTGCAGTTGGCTTTGATGGTACAACTGGCGTAACGTTGCCAAGGCCGGGTTTGGATGGTTTTGTCATTTACAGGCACCTTTTCTCACTCTGGTGAAAAATTCACCAATGCGTTCAATAGATGCCCCCTCTGTCCGGTTACCTGAAAGATTACGTCGACATATCGCCGACTTACCTCTTCGGTGATGCGTTAGCCATGGCCTCAGCATACTCTCCAGAGCCCTCTTTCCTGACGGTACATGTGCCTGAGAGTTTCCGGGGCGGTTGCTCCTTCGGCGCCGGTAAGTCCGGTCTCTCCCATCAGGATAATCAAGGAATGCCAGCATAGTCCGGCAATTCACATAGACCTTAGAGACCGCGCTTTGGCATTGTCAAGTCCGGGCCTTCCGAAATGGATCAACGGGTGCCGTATTTCAAAACCCAAAGGGGTAGCAATGCCGCGACATCAGCGCTTTTTTCATCGAGTTCCACCGCCGTTGTCATCTCATCTTCATCAATTCGCACGATGCGTCCGCCAAATCGGCACATTTCTGGGGAGCCAACGGGCCCGATAATTCCTTCGACAGTTTGATCAAGTATAACATGGTCTGCGATACCGTTTAGCAGCATTCCGTCAAGCGACCAGTTCTCTGTCGAAAACCGAATGCCCTCAATTTCTACGCTGAGGACCGGGTTTGATACGCGAAAGGCCCCACGTTTTTCGAATCTGTTTGCAACAGATTGTGTGTTCATTTCAGCTTGCAGCACGAATAGTCTCCATAAAAATTTATCTACTCATCGAGTATGCAGCCTTTGTGCCAGTATCAAGGGAAAGGTAAAAAGTCTGTATTTCTTCGCTTTTTCGTTCCTTTGAGAGACGGACAGGAGTGATGCGATATAGGTAAGCGGTCAAATTTTCCCGCTCTGTAGGAAATAATAGCCGGGCATATTGGGTCTGGTTTGATGGAAATTATAAGCAATAAAGAGAATCATGTTTTGTGAATCGGGGTGAGATCACATTGTTTTGAGCCCAAATCTGATCTAATGCCGATATCTCTGAATTTTTTTTAATGAGCACCCAAAGGTAATAATATTATGTTTTTCAATGATTTTTCGCAATAATGCTGCAGGTGCGAAATAAAAAAATGAAATTTTGTCAATAATGACAATTTGTCATCTTTGAAAAAGCCTGCTAAGAAAATGCCCAAGCCGGGTAACTGAGCGAAAAGATTCAGGCTTGGCTAAATAATTAAAAGGTCGGGTAACTGGGCGCAAGATCCAGACTTAGCTCAACCATCCATAGCCAAGTAACTGGGCGTAAGATCCAGGCTTGGCTATATTTATCCCAGTATCAGGAGTCATCTCGTAAATGACAATGCCGACCGTTCTGGAAGGGCGTCTTTCTCTCCCAGTTATTGCATCACCAATGTTTATTGTATCCGGGCCTGAACTGGTAATTGCTCAGTGCAAGCAGGGCATCGTCGGATCTTTTCCTGCTCTTAATGCAAGGCCGATTTCTCAGCTTGACGAATGGCTCTTTCAGATCAAGTCAGAACTTGCTGACTATGCGGCGGCGAATCCTGACAAGAAGGTCGCCCCCTTTGCTGTCAATCAGATTGTACATGCGTCAAATACTCGTTTGGAGGAAGATGTTGCACTCTGCGTTAAGCATGAAGTGCCGATTATCATCACGAGCCTTCGGGCCCCGAATGAAATTGTTGAGGCGATACATTCTTACGGCGGAATTATCCTGCATGACGTGACTACCATCCGCCATGCCCAAAAGGCATTGGAAGCAGGCGTCGATGGTTTAATTCTGGTTTGCGCGGGCGCTGGCGGGCATGCGGGGCGGTTAAGTCCGTTCGCGCTTGTCTCCGAAGTGCGGCAGTTCTTTGATGGGCCGATTGCTCTTTCCGGGGCCATTGCGAATGGCCGATCAATCCTTGCAGCCCAGGCAATGGGCGCGGATCTCGCCTATATGGGGAGTGCATTTATCGCTACCAAAGAAGCCAACGCGGTAGACGACTACAAAAATATGATCGTTGAAAGCACAGGCGAGGATATTCTCTATACGAACACCTTTACCGGCGTTCACGGTAACTATTTGCGCCCCAGTGTGGAAAAAGCGGGGCTTGATCCGGAGAATTTGCCGGGTGCCGATAAAAGCCGGATGAATTTCGGCAGCGGTAGTACGGGTAAATCGAAAGCCTGGAAAGACATATGGGGTTCCGGGCAGGGAATTGGCAGCGTAAGCGATGTGCCAAGTGTTGAAGAATATGTTGATCGCTTAAAAGAACAGTATGCCCAGGCCAAGGCTGAAATCAATAATAAGGCCATTTAGACTGAATTTTCCCTCACCCTAACGGGTGGGGGTAATTTCTTCAAATTTCCAGCATATTTAAGATTACAGGGTGATGTCGCCGGATCAGCGCCGAACGGTGATTGGCGCGCTGCTACCGGTTGTTTCCCGGATGATATCCCGGATATTAGATGTGCATTTTGCACATTGTGGTGCTGCTCCCAGTGTTTCATAGACATTTGCGATGCGTTGCGCACCTGAGGCGACGGCGCTTTTAATGTCTCTATCAGTCAATCCATTACAAAGGCAAATATACATTCTTCAACTTGTTTAATATTAAAAATGACAATCATTCCTAATAAATTAAGCGCTGTGCGACTAATTGTCAATGGCAAGGGAAGTTTATAGGGCGGGAATTTGCTACTAAGGGGCTAATTTAGGAAACTTGTGACTGAACGTAGTTTTGAAGTCCCATCTTCTCAATTAGGCCAAGCTGGGTTTCCAGCCAATCAATATGCTCCTCTTCAGATTCAAGGATATCGACCAGCAAATCGCGGGATACGTAGTCCTGCTTGCTTTCGCAATCTTTGATGGCCGCTTTTAAATCGACGTGAGCGACATGCTCCATTTTAAGGTCGCATTCGATGATTTCCCCGACGTCTTCGCCAATCATCAACTTGCCGAGATCCTGCAGGTTTGGAAGACCTTCTAAGAAGAGCACCCGTTTGATGAGCTTGTCTGCATGCTTCATCTCATCGACGGATTCTTCATATTCTTTCTCGCCTAATTCTTTAAGGCCCCAGTCTTCAAGCATGCGAGCATGCAGGAAATATTGATTAATGGCCGTCAATTCATTCTTTAGAATGACGTTAAGATGCTTGATAATTGACGTGTCGCCTTTCATGAATAGCTCCTTGCGTTGCCATGATATGTCCCTTAACTATAGCGCAGCGGCAGTGTTAAACAAATGCCATAACGAACAAGACTTGATAAACAAGTGAGGCGAGGAATGTCCGAAGATCAATTTAACCCAGAAAACCACAAATTTGCCGAAGCAAGCTATTTCGAAGACTTGACCGTCGGCCAAAGGTTCTACATTCCATCGCGGACATTGCGTGATGCAAATTTCTCTGCCTTTCAGGCGGCCTCCGGTGATAATCACCCGATTCATTATGATGTTGAATATTGCAAAACTCAGGGGCATCCGGAGTTGCTGGCACATGGGTTTCAGGTGTTGATACAAACTGCCTCCGGTGCCGGAATATTCCCGCATGTAATTGGTGAATCGCTCGTTGCCTTTATTGACCAGTCATCAAAATTCTTAGGGCCGGTATATTATGGCGATACCGTCTATCCGGAGCTTGTTATCACGGAGCTTAAGGAGCAAAGGTCAACCGGCGTGGTTACAGTGCGCTCAACTATTCACAATCAGCGCAAAGAGCTGGTACTGGAAGGGGAGCAGCGCTATCTGGTACGCCGCCGTCCAAAGGCCTGATCTCAGCTAAACCTTGAAGTTCCGCGTTGACGCGAGAACTGAGCCACAGAGCTTCTCTTCGCCTTTAGAGACAGAATAGATATCCGCCGCACCAACAGAGAGGGTCCGCCCGTTCTGCAGGACGCGACCACGGGCAATTAATTTTTCTCCTCGTGCCGGACCGGTCATCTTTACTGTAAAATCGAGTGTGGCACATGCCCATCCAGCAGGCAGCAGGGACGTGCAGGCGCTGACGGCGGCGCTGTCACCGATCGTACCGACGAATGACGCCGGAAAGAGGTCGGGCGGTGTGGATAAAGCTTCCTGAAACGGTGCCTCAATCGCAATCTGCCCCGGTGTTTCCTTCAGTATTTTCACACCGTAGGTTTGCACGAACGGTAGAAGAGGCAAAAAGGCGGAGGGCTTGGCGTAGCCCTCCGTCCGTTCAGGTGTTTCTTGTCCTTTAAGAGGCATAACGCGCCACTATCTGCTTGCCGAGAGAGGACATATGCACCTGATCCGGTCCGTCTGCGAGCCTGACGGTCCGGGCGTAGGCAAAAGCTTCGGCTAGGAAGGTGTCCTGACTGAGACCCATGGCGCCGTGCACCTGAATAGCCCGGTCGATAACCGTTTGCGCCATGGTCGGTGCGATGATTTTGATCATCGCGATCAGGTCGCGTGCTTCCTTATAGGACACCTCGTCCATACGGGCGGCAGCCTTCAGGGTAAGCAAGCGCGCCTGCTCAATATCGCAAATTGATTTCGCGATATCTTCACGCACGGAGCCCTGATCACTCAGTTTTTTGCCAAACGCAACACGGCTTTCCGCCCGAACGCACATCAATTCCAAGGCGCGCTGGGCGCAGCCAATTAAACGCATGCAGTGATGGATGCGGCCCGGACCTAGGCGACCCTGTGCAATTGCAAAACCTTCGCCTTCGCCACCAATAATATTTGAGGCGGGCACTCGAACATTTTCGAACAATACCTCGGCATGGCCATGGGGTGCGTCGTCCGATCCAAATACTTTAAGGGGGCGAACAATCGTGACGCCTTTGGTATTTACGGGGACAAGAATCTGTGACTGCTGCTGATGTCGTGGTGCATTTACGTCAGTTTTTCCCATAACAATCATGATTTTACAGCGTGGGTCGGGCGCGCCGGATGTCCACCATTTACGCCCATTGATGACATATTCGTCGCCTTGCCTGTCTATCGTGCACTGGACATTTGTCGCATCTGAAGATGCCACGGCAGGCTCTGTCATAGCGAAGGCTGAGCGAATTTCCCCGTTTAGGAGTGGGACCAGCCACTCATCGCGTTGGGCCTGTGTGCCATAACGAGCAAGCACTTCCATGTTACCAGTATCGGGGGCGCTGCAATTAAAAGCCTCTGACCCGATCATCGACCGGCCCATGATTTCGGATAGTGGTGCGTACTCAAGGTTTTTCAGACCCGCGCCATAATCTTCAAATTCTGCAAGGAAGAGGTTCCACAGCCCTTCTGCTTTCGCCTTCTTCTTCAGTTCCTCCATCACCGGAGGAATAGTCCAGCGATTGGCGGATGACTCAATATAGTCGTGGTATTCTTTCTCCGCGTCATAGACATGCGCATTCATAAAGCCTTCGACACGGCTCGCAAGATCCTCGACTTTGTCGGTAAAGCTAAAATCCATTTCTCTGATCCTTCTTGAGTACGGTAGGTTTCTTGGGCAAGATAGTATTGATAGAGAAATCATTGAAATTTATTTCTATGATAAATTTATATTCACATATGTTATAGTAGAAGGATGAAACTTAGTCATATCGACCTTAATCTCTTCCTGACGTTCGAGGCGATCTATACGCATGGCAACTTGACGCTTGCGGCGCGTCACTTGAATGTAACGCAACCCGCAGTCAGTAACGCGTTGGCGCGCCTGCGCGACCGATTGGAGGATTCGCTTTTTATTCATGCGGGCAAGCGGATGAACCCGACACCGATGGCCCAGAAAATGATTGGACCAGTTCGTCAGGCGCTTCGTCTCTTGCAGTCTGGTATTAGCGCTGAGGAGGAATTTGATCCGCAAACGAGTGATAAGGTGACCCGTCTGGCAATTGGTGACATCGGGGAAACGATTTTGCTGCCCCGGCTCGTTGAAAAGCTGCGCCAACTTGCTCCCCTTATGACAATTCAGGTGGTTAACGTTCCCCGGCGCTCGATTCCACGGCGGCTATCTCTGGGGGAGATTGATTTTGCAGTTGATATTCCGTTGATTGCAAACACCCAACTCATCAATGACAAATTAATGAGCGATCGGCAGGTGTGTGTCGTCGGCCGACATCACCCGCTCGCAGACAAGCCGGAATTGACCCTCGAAGACTATCTGGATTTGACACATATCCTTGTTTCCTCACGTCCACGCGGCGGGGGGCTTGTCGATATCGAGCTGGGGAAAGTCGGGGTTTCCCGACGTATCGCTGTGCGTCTTCAACATTATCAGTCCGCATTTCATATGATTGAACAGACTGATCTTGCGCTAACTGCTCCGCTGCAGCTAACCCGGATGTATAATTGTCAGGTTTTTCCATTACCTTTTGAGGCGCCAAACCTGGAACTGCAGCTCTATTGGCATATTTCCACGGATCAAACAGCGTTAAGCAAATGGCTGCGCGATCAGATTTTCTCTGTCATATAAAAAACAATTCGAGCGCGGGTCATTGCGCCGATCAACAGAATATGGTTAGTCCATCGTTATGACAGAAACTGCAGAGAACGCGCCGACCCTTTACCTCATCCCTACTCCGATAGGAAATCTTGAGGATATCTCGCTGCGTGCCTTGCGTATCCTTCAATCGGTTGATGCGCTGGCGTGCGAGGATACTCGCCATACCCGGAAAATATACGAGCGACATGCGCTCACCAGCCCCCCGATTATCTTCGCCTGTCATGCCCATAATGAAGATCGGGCGGTTGGCCGTATTCTCTCGCTTCTTCGGGATGGCAAGTCCGTCGGTCTGACATCTGATGCCGGGGCGCCTGGTGTTAGCGACCCTGGGCAGCGTGCAGCCGCCGCCGTTATTGAGGCGGGATATGAGGTTATCGCCTTGCCGGGCCCAAGCGCTGTCATTACTGCGCTTAACGTTTCCGGACTTCCGGCTCCGGCTTTTTCTTTTCTCGGTTTCCTGCCGCGCCGCCCGGGGCGTCAGCGGAAGTTATTCGGCGCCTTTGCCGAGGCCCCGACTGCCATCGTATTTTTCGAATCTCCCTTTCGGGTTGGTAAGATATTGAAGATTGCCCATGAAGTGTTGGGGGACCGTTCGGCGGCCGTCTGTATAGAGCTCACCAAGAAATTTGAAAATATACACCGTGGCCAATTGGCTGATCTGGCAGAACAGTTCTTCGATCAGAAAATCAAGGGTGAGGTGACAATCGTCATTGCTCCACCGTCGCGGGATGAGAGAGGGAATGATGAAGATGATAGCCCCTTTGCGATGCTGTAAGTGTTTATTTTCTACTGTAATATTTGTGTTTATGAGGTCCTTCTGGTAAATTAGAATTCCCGGAAGTATATTTGTGGCGGTGGCCTTTTCGGCTTCCCAGAAGGAGGATTCCTATGAATGTGGCAGGTATTCTGAAAGTGAAGGGGGGCAATGTTATTACGACTTCGCCCTCTGACAGTATCGCGGCGGTATCAAATATTCTGGGGGAAAAACGCATTGGCGCCGTTCTGGTGGTGGATGGTTCCGGTAAACTGTGCGGTGTGCTGTCCGAGCGGGATATTGTTCGGGGACTCTCAGAAAGCGGTGATGGCTGCCTCAAACTACTGGCAAGCGATCTGATGACATCCGACCTTGTGACGACCAGCCCTTCCGAAACAATTGATAATGTTATGGCGTTGATGACGGAAAAGCGCATCCGCCATTTGCCCGTGCTGGAAGATGGAAAGCTTGCGGGCTTTATCTCGATCGGTGACGTCGTGAAAAGCCGGATGGATGAAGTCGAGCGAGAGGCCGCAGCGCTTCGTGACTATATTGCAACCGGGTAATTCGCCTTAAGCAAGAACATCCATGGCGTGTTTAAGAAAGGTGAGGGAACGTTCTGTCGCGGCTTCACCTTCAACAATCATTTCCGCGGCCTTGTCAAATTCCAGTAAACCGTGCCGTGCTAATCTGGGGGCAATGGTAATGTCGGGCGGGTCGCCAGCGAGGCGAGACCGACTGAGCCGATCCTGAACAATATTCAGCGATGACATCATGACTCCAAAAATGCTCGGTTCGGAGCTGGATTTATCAAAAAACCGGTGTTTCATCAGGTTGAGCGGCGAACGAGAGTGAAAAAGTCTCGTTTTCTTGCCGTTATCATCGACAACGAAATCGGATTCGCTTTCGCCGATATTAGTCATTCCGAAGACGTCTGCATTCAGATTGACGGCGATGACCAGACGGGCGCCAAGAGCGCGGCAGACGGAGACCGGAACCGGATTCGTGAGGGCGCCATCAATTAACCAGCGACCGTCGATTTTCTGGGGGGAGAATAGGCCCGGAAGTGCATAGGATGCCGTTATTGCTTTCGCCAGGTTTCCTTCCCTTATCCATATCTCATGGCCGGTGCCCAGCTCGGTCGTGACAGCGGCGAAAGGTACAGGAAGATCCTCTATTTTTGTATCGCCAATCGTGTCTTCCAATAGGGTAAATAATTTTGCGCCTGAAATTAGCCCGCCGCCGGAGAGGCGAATATCGAGGAGGCGGAAAAGACCGGATTTTCCGAGATCGCGTGCCCAAGCTTCCAGTTCGTCGAGCTTGCCGGCGAGATACATGCCGCCAATAAGTGCGCCGATAGAGGTGCCGCAGACATAATCGGGTTTAAAACCTTCTTTCTCCAGGCGGCGCAGAACGCCAATATGGGCCATACCGCGCGCAACGCCGCTGCCCAATGCCAATCCGATTTTTGGCCGTGACATAATCGTACCACCTTGTGTGTCGTTATTTTCTCTTGTTTTATGCCTTAACAGATATATCTTACTAACTCCATACTCACGGTGAAAAGCATTGCTATTCATCTTTAGGCGTCATTCTTACCCCAAGTTAGGGTCTATTAGATAAGAGTTGTATTAAGGTCGTATTAAAGTTATAATCCAGCCTTCATATTTTTGTAAAATTACCTGTTGACGCCGTTGCGCTGATATCTATATAAGATGGGCAACGACGCAGTCGGATACGCCTGATGAAGTTCAGGATACGTTCGGCGGCGTTTTTTTTGTCCGGAATTTTTGATTTTGGGCGGTTTGATTTTTGACATTGTGGATAAAGATGAGAAGGGATGCCTGGGCGGCGGGGTTGTTGAATGACGACTTTTTGTTGCAACGGGTATCTTG
>NZ_JAJFZN010000006.1 GCF_020731145.1 Sneathiella sp. HT1-7
ACCGGAAGGACATCAAACCCCTTCCAGAAAAACAAAATTACCGCGGGGTGGAGCAGCCCGGTAGCTCGTCAGGCTCATAACCTGAAGGTCGTAGGTTCAAATCCTACCCCCGCAACCAAATAAAACGCCGCTATATCAATCAGTTAGGTGGGTTTTTGCGTTAACGGAGAAAGCAAATAAATCATTAACGGAAGCTATTTGGAAGCAGGGGAAAGCTGAAAAAGTAGCGTACAGGTGTAGCGCGTGAAGCCTTCAAAGAGGCCCCATATTACATCATAAAATCTGTTCAACAGAACGTACTTGCACTGAATATCCGCAATGAGCTAGAAAGAAATGGCAAATTTATAGATTTTGAAACCTTAAATGTAGCGCCACCAAGTGGCGCGGGATACATCACTGATGCTGGTTTGGGTTGATCCTGTAAGCATCCCCTCCTCGAGACTCTTCTTAATCAGATTTCCTTTTGAACTTCCGTTATCGTGGACTTCGTAAATCACGCCAGTGGGAGTCTTCTCAAATCGTGCATAGGGGTCATCGAAGTCCTTCAGCTCAGGTATTTCTAGTTTGATTGTATTCTTATTTCCGTGAGCTTGAGCCGGATTAAGGCCATGAATGGCTCCAGATTGTACGCTCACAACGTTATCAATACCTTTGAAGAACTTCTCCGACACGCGAAACGGAATTTGTGTTTGGGTACCTCTGGCCTTACGCAGCCGCATCAAGATAGCTGTTCCGGTTGGATCGGCCTCTACGCTATCAGCAGCCATTGAATCAGAGGACGCCGGTAGTTTGCCGGATTCGTCGGCTTTTTTCTTTCGCCCAGGTGGTGAATAGGTCCGTGTCCCAAAAAGCTTCTCAGATTCTGATCCGTCCGACCGTTTTTTTGATTTTCTATGTGGTATTCTAACTTCTGCTTCTTCCTTAATGTATCCATTATCGTGAAGCTTATCTAAGGTAGTCTCATCGAGACGAATAACCAATTTGCTGGATGTATCGCACCATGATGTAATCGCATCCGCCGCGCTCTCGATAACGTCATTGGTTAGCTCGGTATCAAGTTGTAAGCCAGCTTCAACATTAGAGAAAAGTCCTGACTCCGTTAAATTATTTGAGCCTACAATCAATCTAGCCTCTTCGACGTTTCGAAATAAGTAAATCTTGGGATGGAATATGCTTCCCCCCTCATTGTGATAGACATATGTTGCACAAGTTCCATGCTTCTCGAGATCAAGGAGCGCCTGAAGACCTTCTTTCGTAGTGTTAAGGAGGTCTATGCCAACGATAAATGACAGTTGGCCTCCATGGGCAAGGAAGCGAGTAAAGCTGTCTTCCAGATAGTTGACGCCGGAAGCACGCACCCAAGCGACAGCTATGTCAAGAAAATCCCAGAATGGTTCAATGCCTTTTCTTTCGTCGATATGCTTCAGCAATTCTGTGCCAAAACGGATCGAAAGTGGCTGATTGTAAAACATTTTCCCCTCGATTTTTGCACAAAATTAGACTAATGGCAGATTTTTGTCGTCTGCTTCTTCTATCGGCAAGTAGGGCACCACGTTCTCAATTCCATCCATCAACTCGCTGTATGGCTTCACCTTAGCACCAGTCGTCTTCTTATGGCTCGGCTTGGAAAATATTAGAATATATTCATGGACGTTCTTGAATAAGAAATTAGGCGGGTATGGATAGCTGCCAAAAATTGGTCTTTGTGCCCCAAAAGATCCCCATTTCCCACCGGTTCCATCTTTCGACCAAATGATTTCATTGATCATAACAAATCCTAGGCTCCGTAAAAGTACAGCAAAGTCTGTCGCCAAAGGGAAAGTAAGAAGACCATGATTAGTTTGTTGGTTTACGTTTGCAGTAACGACACACATTTTACGTCCGGGTGCTAATACACGATAGCATTCTTCAAATACCGGCCGGATTCCATTTAGAAATTCTCTATAGTTTGGTATATTACCGAGGTTGCTTTCGCCGTCACCGTAGTCGGCTTTGTCCCAATAAGGTGGGCTAGTTATCACGAGACCAACGCTGTCATTGGCTACTGAATTCATATTCCTGCTGTCGCCTTCAATGGTAGTCAGTGGTACAAAATTATCAGCATGCCCATTACGCAGGTGTTTGCATTCCCTCTCTATGATTTTGACATATTCAGGATTTTGTTCGATGCAGATAGTACTTCGACCAAGCGGTATAGCTGCCTTTGCAGTTGTCCCTGCACCAGCGAACGGATCAAGTACTGTTTCACCATAGAAGCTGAAGAGTTTAGTAAGTCGATGCGGTATCTCAATCGGAAAAGCAGCAGGGTGGCCCTTGTGAGCCTTATTCGCTATTGCCCAAACGGTTTTTGTATATTCACGCCATTCCTCTTTCGTAAGCTTGCTCTTCTCCTTTATCTCCGGCGAGATTTTTTTGGTCATTCTGGATTCTTTCCTCTTGAATTTCTTGGTTCGGCATAAATAGTTCAGCGGACGTTATTGTTTTGGTGAAGCGTTCGAGCTCGTTTGAAAGCAACCTCGGCTGGTTTAGCGAGGCAAGTACAATGTTGTCAACTCTGCGTCTTAGATCGGGTGCCGCAGCTGCCGAAAAAGTATAAGAAACCCGCCCCCGGTTCAGGCTTCGAACGGGGTTCTTGACTGCTAAATTCCATATTTCACGGCCAAGTCTCGCGAGTTGGTCAATATTTGTTTCCGACATTGTTAGGCGCCCGATCGGTAAATTGACCAGCGTGGCACGATTTACATGGAAACCATCGCCCCAAACGTGCCACCACCAATAAGCAAAATTTCCGGAAAGGATAGCGAAAGCCGCATCCGCATCTTTGCTCGATCCACAAGTTAGACGTATTAGAGGATTGGTTGACAGAGCTTCATTCTCGTTGGTCGTCAATACACAGACCCTCCCAATCCCCAAGAAATTGTATGCAGTGGGTGATACAAATACATTGGTCATACTACCGAACGGCACTGTATCCAAGGTCGTTCTGTCCCATTGTGGTACTAAGTGACCCAATCGAACGGGTTCGTTCGATACTTGCTCGAAGAGCTCAGCATGGATAGTACCGTGAATTTTTGGGATGCCTGCTCGAATATCTCCCCGGATACGCGTATAGCAAATGTTCTGGAGCATTTTTTGCCGATCATATCCTCTCCATTTGCGAAGTGGGCCCGAAAATATCTTTTTCGATTGCCTTTGATTTTGCCAAAGCAGAATAGCGTTTCTTGTTTTTACATCCTCACCGAAGAGAGCATGAGGCTGTCGATCAAAAAATGAGAATTTCCATGTCCCGCTTTTTTCCTGAATAAAGGCTCTACATGCAGCGAATTGAGTACCAGAATTATATGCAATCGAAAGAGGTACGACCATCGCCCCAACCCCTTCTGAAGCACACAGTCTAACCATTTGTTCTATAAATACTGGATATAAATCGGCAGTCGGTTTCGGTTTCGCAGCGATTGAGCGAAACCGATTAGCCAACTCGGTTACGTCATCCCGAATACCTATGCCAGCATAAGGAGGATTCCCAATAACTAAATCAAAACCGTCTTTTGCAGCAGGAAAAATATCATTTAAGAGGATCCGACCTTCCTGCTCTCCAAACTCAGCTTCTTTGTCGATTAATAGCGCATCACAATTTTTGAGGTTGCGACGGAGCATTGTCCAAGCCGCCATTGGTGATGGCATTACCTCTACGGCACTCTCTATAGTATCGAGTAATAGAACGCTCGCGGCCCCATCCAGCGCCAAAGGATCAATATCACAGCCAAAAAGTGTTTCGGATGCAAGTTTAAAAGCATTTATGCTTGGGTTGTTTTTTTTCTGTACTGCGAGCACAGCTCGTAAAAAGACACCAGTTCCGACTGCGGGATCGAGCACCTTTGGGTGTTGAAAGCCTTCAAATCTCTCCATGGCCGATCTTGCCATAAAGTTTGCTACATCCAGTGGCGTGTAAAACACTCCTTCATTTTTCTTTTTGGTTCGTGATTTCTGGGTGCTTGGGTTTCGTTTAACACTTAATCGGGACCCCGGTCCGTGCGATTCCAATATATAAGGTAAAAGCTCCCTAATACCGGAACATCGAGAAATTGCTTCAAGTTCTTGACTCAGAGTATTGTCCATTAAACACCAAAAGGAGTATTCTGCAGAGCTTAATGGCCTGCCCAAGGACCATGCCTCAGAATGGGATAGTCGATCTTTCGCCTTTATGCACTTCCCTGCAAGAGCAACAAGCCAAATGGAGAAAGATAACCACGCTACTCTCTTGTATTCATGCTTCATTTGAACTGGAATGCCGCGATTTATCATAGTGGGATGAGCTGCAAAAGCCTCGCTCAGCGACGTGACTATACGGCGCCCATTTTTAGCAACTTCTTCGACAGCTGTCGAAAGGACGTACCCACGCCGAGGCTCGCCATGGAAGCATTGCTTGCCTGCGGCTGCCGACTCCATTCTGGCAACTAACTCAATTTGTTGAAGGGGTTGTTTTTCCATACTCAACAGCTTTTTCTCCTGAGAGGTTAAGCCAATACTGCAGCACGAATTGCTCATGCCAAAGACACCCATTGGTTCATTAAGATTGATTCGGGTTCCGATATTTCTCGTCTTTCTAACATCACAATTGTACGACGTTTGTATTTAGCGCTTCCTCATTTTTGGTATAATTTGCATGATATGAATCATGGCTGACTTTGCTTCAGATCGATGCAAATCGCAACAACATTTTGTATCAAAAATGAGATGGCCTACCAAATAAGGGCTATATTCTGGGAGAAACGTACTTTGACTAGGCTGCTAAAATGATCCTGTAAGTCGGGCAGAGTAACAAGTTGTGTCTCGATATGGAGTTTGGACACGCAAACGATGAAGAGACGTAGATTCTCAGGCAAGTTCAAATCCACTGTCGTTCTTGTGGCAAGAATGCATAAGAGAAAGTTGCCAGCCCAACGCTACATCACTTAGAGTAGTCGGCCGCCAAAGCCCATGTCGCCATTTTTTAGAAATATTATTTTATAGCTTCAGCGAATGTATGCTTTAGATCAAAAAAGGGAAGTCACTAATTTAAACACGACTGATTCATTATCATTTAGAGCCGCACTCTTTCTCTTCCCGGAATAGGTTTTGGATGAGCTTTCCTTGGAGGAATGTCTGATTTGACCCGGTTACCCGTTTGGTGTTGAGTTTTAAAAATTAGCCTATTTTGCGCCCTATCTCTGCTTTCAAAGAAGCGAGTATCAGGGGTGTTGATTATATTCGATATGGTTTGCCCAATATCCCTGCCCAATGTTTCCCTAATTTCTTCCTCTTCTAGTTCCAGCACAACCGCTAGCCCAGCGGCATTGCCGGTAATCTGTTGCATGTAAGTTTCGGCCTGCTGTTCCCGGAATACTTCCCGGACTTGTCCGGGAACAAGCCCTGAGCGATAATCGGTGAGCTTCTTTGAAAGACATTCCATTGCGGATAACCATAATGGATGCATACGCTGCCGCGTGACATTGCCGTCTGTCTGGAAGTCATCGAGATAACGCACTTTCTCAACGGCATCATTGAACACATCTCCAATCGAGTTTTCGAGATCGGTAAAGGTCCGGATGTTCCATTTGTCCTTGAGCTCCTTCTTTCCGGCTCTCAGTTCAACCCGCCAGATATTTTTCGTCGTATCCTTGGGGTCTATTTCCCAAACCTTGAACCAGTAGTAGGTTCGCTGCTCAATGGCGGCTTTTCGCTTGTTATAAACGATCGCCTGCCGCCCCGGCATCTTGCCAACGGTCACAGCCCCGATACGTCGCCCCTGAAAGACGAGCGACGGGGTATTGGGGTCCGGTTCTTCTTTCGGGTCAAAATAAGGCTTGACCTTGGAGCGATGATGCGTGACGAATTGCATATGATTGAGTTCGAAGGTTTCCGGCATGAGAAAATCCATGGCGAAATCCACACGCCGGATACTCTCTATCCCAAACCGGCATCCCATATCTTTTAGTGTGTGTAAAAACCGTTCCTTGGTTTCCTGATAGCTATAGCAGGCGAGGGCGCTTGCATGGGGTTTGACGGCAATATTCCATTTGCTAGGATCAGCAGTGTCCTTGAAGTTCCATATATCCCCCGTAGGTCCAGTATCGAACAGGAACGCATAACCGCCGGTCAGGCCGTGGGACGCAATATGTCCTGCGACGTTACCGGGGCCGATTGTCACCAATTGCCGCTCCTGCTGTTTCGCCGCTTCCTGCTTGGCTTCGCGAAAGACTTCCAAAACCTCAATTGGCAAGGCTCCCAGAAAGGCGACTTCGATGGTGTCGAAACCTGCATAGAGTTGTTTGATCTTCATGGTTACGCTCCTTTACGTTTAAGTAATTCTAGAGGGGGGTGTTACAAAGACCCCCCTTTAACGGAACTGTTCCGTTGGTTTGTGATTATCTGTTTAGTGGTTTGGCGCGCTCCGCGCCGGGGAAGCTTTTAGGGGTTTTGGGGCGGGGCGAGGGGGTGCTGCTTGCGCCGCAGCCCCTCACAGCCTCAACTTACCAAGTCTGCGGATAAAGCGGGTTAGCTCCCGGCAAACTGTGACGTGTTGGCGACCAGCAAAGACTCTGCCCAGGAAATGAGATCGCGGCGGCGGTAGCGGATGGAACGGGAGGAGACTTTGACAAAATCCGGGCCGCCCCCGCGTACCCGCCAGTTCTGCAAAGCCCGGACGGTGTAGCCCAGAAACTTCGCGGCTTCGGTTTCATTAATCAGGCTGTCGTAATAAGCCTGACTTTCGGGACGATCATTCGGGATAGTATTAACGTTCATGGTATCAAATCCTTCGTACATGTTATCGAATGACCTGAATATCGCTAACGCCGTCTTTTGATAAAACTCCCCAACTGTTTTAAATAAACCCTAGGCTTTGAGCCTTGGGTTTAATTTCTTTTAAAAACAAGGGCTTGAGATTCAAGAAAATTAAACCCCAGACTATGAAAAGGTAAAAGTCCGGGGTTTAATTTCCCGGCCGCCCCTGTTTCTTCCAATGGGAAGGTGCATGATCTTTCCAGACGTCATCGAACATATTGCGAGTGAGATCAGGAATTTCGGTATTCATTGCCTGCCAGCAATCATCCTTTTTTATTCTCTTATGTGTTTCCGTTAGCTTCGTAATAAGTCGGATGGCCTGTTCCTTTATTGTCAGGATTTCCGGCTCACTTTCAACAAGAGGCTGAAGCGTTATCAGCCATTGCTCAAAGGATGTTTTCGAAACAAAGACAGGAGCATCCCCGCGCGTGCTGTATTCGGGCGGTGCGGTGGCAAGGGAAAGAGATACGGAAGTTTCAAAACTCTCATAGCCGCGCCAGAGCTTCCAGTCGATGATCTGGTCCAGCCCGAACAGCGCCTTTATCTTTTTATCGGCAAAGCCAGAGAACAGAATTTCCCGGGTCTGCTGCCCGCGCTGATATTGCTCATAATCGGCAATCAGGGTTTCCCGGTAGGAGGGCAGGGCGCTTTTGCGGTTGAAAAGCTCCTGCTCCTGTTTTTGGAGCTCGAACAGTCGCTGGTCAATCTGCTGTTTCTCCGGTCCCCTTTCCAGTCTGCCGCCCTTCTGAAAAAGCGC
Organism: Sneathiella sp. HT1-7; assembly: GCF_020731145.1. Taxonomy (GTDB): domain Bacteria; phylum Pseudomonadota; class Alphaproteobacteria; order Sneathiellales; family Sneathiellaceae; genus Sneathiella. The sequence goes on from NZ_JAJFZN010000006.1 coordinate 7,583, forward strand.
CGTCTTTTCAAGCCCTATCGTATCGAGCTGGTCATCCAGTTCGCTATGCCGGGTTTTCAGAAAGTCCGGATCATCGGACGGCGAAGCGAAAGCTTCCATGCCCGTCCAATCGTTTCGATACAAATGACGCCCGAGCCGATCGAATGCCTGCAAGAGGAAATAATGGTTATCGAGATCGAATTTGAGCGGCATGGGATTAAACCCTTCTGGATAAACAACGTAATTGAGAGGGAATAACCCATAAGGGAAAGAGGCGGAAAAATAAACCACTGGCGCATCCCAGCGTGTCAATTCCCTTACGGGATAATGTGAAACGTTCCCATACGAGTTTGAGTCAAGGAGCGCATAGATTGGGAGATAATTCCTTGGAAACGGTTCGTATCGTTACGTAGAGGGGCATCTATCTATTTCATGGGCATGATCAGGCATTCTCGTAAAGAATATCGATAACCGGGCAGTCCGTCGCGATTCCGCCCGCGCATTTATCGGCGGCGCTTTCAAGCACGGAGCGCAGCCGGATCAACTCTTCAATCTTCCTGTTGATTTCTTTCAGATGCCTGACGGTGACGGACTGCACTTGTTCGCATGTTTTATCATTGCCGATCAAGGATAAGAGCTGGCGTATTTCGCTGATTGAAAACCCGAGTGCCCGTGACCGCATGATAAAGGCCAGCTGCCTCAAATGATCATGCGAATAGCTCCGATGCCCGCCATTGCTTCGCGGCGGCTCCGGGATCAGTCCAATACGTTCGTAATATCGTATCGTTTCGATATTGCAGCCGGTTTCCCGGGACAGAGCGCCGATGCCAAAGTTTTTTATGCTCATTGTCAGAATTCCCTTGTACCTGTAGCGACTACAGATTGTAGCATACGGGGATGCAAGATAAGAACCTGCTTAAAATCGGGATAGTTGGGACGATAATAGCGGCGCTCTGTTGCTTTACGCCGCTGCTCGTCATTCTTGCCAGTGCCGTTGGCCTTTCGGCAATTTTGGGAGTGCTTGACATTGTGTTACTGCCCGCGCTCGCGATATTTATAGGAATTACGGGTTACGCCCTATGGAAACTCAAGTACAAAACATCGAATTGACCTCGACCCTTACCTGTCCGGAATGCGGGCACAGCGAAACGGAAACCATGCCGACGGATGCCTGTCAGTGGTTTTATGAATGCAAGGGCTGCGGCCTTCTTCTGAAGCCCAAGGCAGGGGATTGCTGTGTCTATTGCTCCTATGGGACGGTTCCTTGTCCACCGATACAACAGGGCGGTAACTGTTGCGGAGCCGATGGGGGTGACGCGGATTAAAGCTGACGTTCAGTCCGGCCATTAGGCACCGGTTTAATCCCTGCCAAAGCAGTTATTGGGAAAATCATTTTCCCTATACGTTACGATACGTATCTTTTCGATTCCGCGCCATACCAAACAATACGTAAAAATTATGCGATTGCGCCGCCCTTCAGGAGCCTCGCCAGCTCACTCGATACCCGTTCGGCGGCATTCTGCATGGGATCATCGGCGAGATGGGCATAGCGGGCGGTGGTCTGCACTTGGTTGTGCCCGAGCAGCTTGCCAATCATCGGCAGGCTCTCGCCCGTGCCGACGGCTGTTGACGCAAAGGAATGGCGAAGATCATGGAGCCGCACATCTTCCAGCTTGGCGGCTTTACGTATCCGCTGCCATGGCTTCTGCATATCGGTGATATGGGAGCCGGGCAGCTTGCCGGTGATCACATAGGGGTTATTCTCGATACGCTCGATCCCGGAAAGAACCTCTAAGGCCGCCGGTCCAAGATAAACCCGTTTCGCGCCGGTCTTTGATTCCGGCAGAAAGGCGGAACTGGCCTTGATGAATTCCCATTTAAGGGTTTGTATCTCGCCAAGGCGGCAACCGGTCAGGATCAACAGGCGAATGCAGTTAATCGCCGATTGTGATTCAATGCCTTCTTTTTCCAGATCAATCAGCGTCTGGCCCAGCCGGGAAAGCTCTTCGCCGCTCAAATACCGTTCGCGCTTCTTTTCTTCATATTTCTTGACATGGCGGCAGGGGTTCGAGTTATCGGGACGCAAGCCCCAGACTTCCGCTTGATTGAACATGACAGAGAGAACGCCCAAGGTCCGGTTCGCCTGATAGGGCGTGTCCCGGTGCTTGTGATGCAGATCGGCGATATCGCTTCGCTGCACGTCCTCCACCTGCACCACGCCAAAGGCGGGCTTGATAAAGAGGTCCATGCAGCGCCGGTATTCCTTCGCCGTGCTTTCCCGGCAGTGAGACGGCACATAATCCGACATAAACCGCTCGCAAAGTTCTGACACCAGAGCCGCCCCGCGCTTGCGCTTGGCCTCCTCGGCAGGGTTTGACCCATGGGCAACGCCCCCAAGCAGCTCACGGGCCTTGTCCTTGGCTTTCTCGGCGGTTACCGTGCCAAACCGGCCCAGCCCTTTCCGCCGGGTGCGTCCGCCGCCGTCGCGATACTGAATGAGGAAAGTCTTTCGCCCGGACGGCAATACCCGCAGCCCATATCCGGGCAGGGTTTCATCCCAGACAAAATAGTCTTTCTCTTTCACCAAAAGGCCGTCAATGGTACGCTTGTTCAGTCTCATATTCGCTTCCATCTCCCAATCTGGAAGCATAATGGAAGCAAGTGACAGCGATAATCAAGATATTTATGAGAAGGCAAGAGTAACAGTTACGTAGAATATCATAATTTTAACAACGCTATATGTCTAACCATGCGGCTATATGGTAATCTATGATAACCCACATAAACTAACTCATAACCTGAAGGTCGTAGGTTCAAATCCTACCCCCGCAACCAAATTAAAAAGGGTCCCTTCAGGGACCCTTTTTTGTTCGGTGGCAAGGGCCAGGATGAAAAGCTTAGGGCGGCTTGAATTTACATACTGACTTCAAGATAGTATTCAATGGGGCTAAAAGTGCCAGTATGATAGTGCGTTGGTCAATATTCCAGCGCCCGTTCCTCTAGCACCCTGTTACTGCCCAAGGAGAATAATAATGAAAACACGTCGTGAGATCGGGCTGAAAGTGCTTGGGGAATTGACGGACTCTGATGGGACCGGGATTTTGAGACGGCTAAAGGAATTTCCGGTTCTAGCTGAGGGGGTTGTTGATTTTGCCTATGGTGAGGTCCTCTCGAGAGATGTCCTTGATCCTAAAATACGTCAATTGGCCACTGTGTCGTCCTTAGCGTCGCAAGGCATGCTCGCTCCCCAATTAAAGATTCATTTTGCTGGTGCGCTCAATATCGGTGTGAAGCCTGAAGAACTGGTGGAGATCGTCTATATTACAGCCATTTATGCAGGCATGCCGAAAGCCCTGAATGCGGCCGCGATCCTGCAGGAAGTGTTCAGAGAAAAGGGAATAAACATCAAGGTGATGGAAGAGTAAGCAGGAAAACGACTGTGGAAGAAGGGCAACGTTACTCAATTTTCGGTCGGCCATCGTTTGAGGTATCGGCAATTTCAAGAATAAGCTTCTTTCGAACGGCATTGGCGAATGTATCAGTATTATCCGCGGTGATAACAAAGGCCCCATTGCCACCGATGATTTGTTCTTTGAATGCGAGTTCAAGGTCATAGTTGTTGGGTCGACCGGAACAATAGCGGCAAAGAATCGCAAGACCATTGATTGTGATACCAGCAGCAATAACTTCCTGCCGTGCCAGTTCAATTGGTAGCCCATCCCAATTATTGGCGCTATCTGCGGAAATATCGATAACGCGCCGAAAACCCCAGAAACTATTATTCTCTATAAGGTTTTTTCCGAACAGTAGCGCCGTCCCAATAGCGTTAAAGCCTTGAGCCTTTCTGGGCTGTCGTAGTAATTCCTTCGCAAATTGTTGGGCGCTTTCCAAGCTGTGGATAATTTGCCATCCCACCACTATATCCTGCGAGTTAGAATCTCCCCATTCTACGTAAGTGACAGCAATTCTTTCATAAATTGTTGTTTGAATAGCGGAAATTACACTTGGATCGGTAATGGCCTTGGCATAGCCTTCCCGCTGAAACAAGATTTCAGCATCGTCAATGGAGCCGGTTGCGTCAGCCAGCAGTACGAGTTCAAGTCCAACTTTCGTTTCTTCCTGTGCCACACTTGACAAGCTCCAGAAGGTCATCAGTAGGAACAGGCTTGCACCTAGTTTATGGTGGAACATTTCTCGCTCCCACGCCGATAATATAAGAAAAGTATAATTTGGTAATTTTGGCAAAGGGTCAAGTAGTCAAAGTCAGCACATTTTATTGGTGCCTACGCTTTGCCATTGCAAGCGGTCTATAGAAAACGATCTGGAAATAAAAATAATTTGCAGAACCTTGACATTGTTTAGAATAATTCTAACTTACTTTGTACCTTGTAAACTTCACGCAAAAGAATTCTTTGGAGAGAGAAACCCATGTCAAAGCGCAAAACTATGACGACAACGGCCGGAGCGCCGATCAGTGACAATCAAAACTCCCTTACAGCAGGGCCGCGTGGACCTCTCCTGATGCAGGACTATCAACTGCTTGAAAAACTCGCCCATCAGAACCGGGAACGTATCGCCGAACGTGTAGTGCATGCTAAGGGCTGGGGGGCACATGGTACATTCACGGTCACCCACGATATCAGCAAATATACGCGTGCAAATATTTTTTCCGAAGTGGGTAAGAAGACGCCAATGATTGCCAGATTCTCAACCGTTGCCGGTGAGAAGGGTGCCGCAGATGCCGAACGGGATGTGCGCGGCTTCGCCCTCAAATTTTACACGGAAGAAGGTAACTGGGATCTGGTTGGCAATAATACGCCAGTCTTCTTCGTGCGGGATGCACTGAAATTCCCGGATTTTATTCATACACAAAAACGCCATCCGCGTACTAACCTGCGATCCCCAACTGCAATGTGGGACTTCTGGTCCCTGTCGCCTGAAAGCCTGCATCAGGTAACCATCCTGATGTCAGATCGCGGTCTGCCCGTGGCACCGATGTATATGAATGGGTATGGATCACATACATATAGCTTCTGGAATGAAGATGGAGAGCGTTTCTGGATCAAGTTCCATTTCAAGACGAAACAAGGGCATAAACATTATACTAATGAAGAGGCCACAAAAATTGTTGGCGAATCCCGTGAATCCTATCAAGAAGAGCTGTTCGGCACTATCGAGCGTGGTGAGTTTCCGAAATGGTCGGTAAATGTTCAGGTGATGCCTGAAATGGATGCTGAGAATACTCCCTACAACCCCTTCGATCTGACCAAGGTCTGGCCACATGGTGACTATCCTTTGATTGAGGTTGGTGAAATGGAACTTAATCGTAATGCGGATAACTATTTCGCGGAAATAGAGCAGGCCGCTTTCAGTCCGTCCAATGTTGTGCCGGGAATAGGTTTCAGCCCTGACAAAATGCTGCAGGCCCGTATTTTCTCTTATGCGGATGCGCATCGTCATCGTCTGGGTACACATTATGAAGCATTGCCGATCAATGCGCCGAAATCCGAAGTGCATCATTATCACAAGGACGGTGCGATGCGGTTTTTCCGGAATGATACTGGTAATCCCGATGCCTATTATGAACCAAACTCAATGAATGGGCCGGTAGAAGATGAGAGCTATCGCGAACCACCATATCGAATTTCAGGTGATGCGGATCGGTATAATCACAGGGAAGGTAATGATGATTATGCCCAACCGCGGGCGCTCTTTAACCTGTTTGATGCGGGGGAGAAAGATCGGCTCTTCTCCAATATTGCCGCCGCAATGCAAGGGGTGCCAGAGGAAATAGTTCAGCGACAGCTCGGCCATTTTTATAAAGCTGATCCTGCCTATGCGGAAGGCGTCGCCGCTAAGCTTGGAACGACTATCTCAGAGAGTATTAAAGCCGTCTAATTGAATCCCAAGCGGAAAGCCCCTTGAATGTTTCTTTCAGGGGGCTTTTCTTATGTCTGAATACCGAACACATAAACTCAGGATAGAAACAGTCGATCCGTCGCGATCTTTTTCCAGGCATTGACATCCGGTGGCCCCGCGGCCCTGATCTTCAGATCGCGCAGACCCCTGCCAAGCCAACTTTGCATATTTTGCAAATGACTGAGCGGGGCGTCGGCAAAATGGATGGTTCGCTCGACTTTTCGCTCTCTTTTTTCCTGATAGGTTATCAGCGCTTGATCGACATTTTGCATCGCCAGTGCATCAGCGAGGCAGCGACTGTCGGCAAGCGCCATCGCGACGCCTTGCTGTATCAAAGGGGAGCATCCGTTGGCGGCGTCACCGACAAAAACAACACGTCGGTCAAAGAAACAGGGTTTAACAACAGATTTTAGCCGGTTCGTCAGAATTTCGATGTCATCAATCTGTGACAAAATATATGGGACAGGGCCGCCGTAACCTGAGAAAATCTTTTTAATATTTTCATGTGCATTTTCGCCCAGAACGATGTCATTCAGATCCTCATATACATGACCATAGCAATAAAGCATGTCGTCACTGATGGGGTAGACCGTGAAGAGGTCCGTCTGTCCGACCATATGTAGCGGTTGCAAGCTATGTTCGGGGAAGGGGCTGACAAATCGCCATCCGATGACGTTGTGATCAAGGAGCATTTCCTGTCCCTCGAAATTTTTCTGCCGCACAAGAGAGCTAATTCCATCCGCCGCGATCAGTAGGTCGTAAGAACCATTAAGAAGTTCGTTGGTGCAGGTGATGTTGACCGCATCGTCACCATGCTCAACGGTCAGTATTTCCGTGTTGTAGCGGACTTTTCTTTCAAGCCCCTCCAGCATGGCAGTATCAAGATCTTCTCGATTGAGCGCTATGAACTGGTCATTCTCGAATGGTGGCTCCGTCAAGCTTGCTGTCTTGATAACTTTGCCGGTTACTTTGCTGTAAGTTATTGTCGAGGCTTCGAAGTATCTGCCTTCCAGACGTTCCAATACATCAAGGGCTTTAAGCTCTCTGACGGCATTAAAAGGAAGAACCAAGCCAGTATGTGTGATTGCTTCCGATGACCGTTTTTCAACAATCTCGAAGTCAATCCCAAACCTTGTAAGCCATTGAGCAACGGACAAGCCTGCAATCCCGGCACCTACGATCAGAATTTTCGATGTCAAACCGGTATGTTCCTTATAGTCGTCACGCCATTATACAATACAGCCGGATCATATAATTATTCTCGGCTAAATCAAAGACGGTTGTTAGGGCAGTCTGTCAGAACTCCTATTCCGCTAGTTGGTTAACGGATGGTCAACACTTTCGGGTTAATACTAAATAAATCCGAATTGTTCCAACCGGGAAAATTATTTGGCTAAATTTCGCAATAGCTTGCGTACCAAACAGCGCAGGGGGTATGGCTCATGTTAAGTGAATTAGCCATTCTCATCTGCTTGACTGTTATGCTCGCCGTGTTTTGGCGGCGAAAAAATCGGCTCACTCACGTCAAATTAGGACGAGATCTGATAAGCTACGGCTTGCTGATAGTGGTCTTCTCGTCTCTCATTGATGTATTGTTTGTTGGTGATGGCTCCGCGTACGACATTGGCTTTAGTAATGAAAGCTCGTTGGAAATCTGGCGAGTTGTTGCTTATCTGCCGGGTCTCGTGCTTGTTGCCGTGGGCATGATGCGCATGTTTCCAGCTATCGAGCGTCTAAACGAGGAAATTAAGGCCAGAATAGTTTCTGAAGAAAAACAGCGGGAACAAAATAAACGTCTGCAGCAGACCATCATCCGGGCTGAGATGGCGGAAAATACACTTCTTGACGCCATTGAATCGATGCCTGAAGCCGTGGCAATCTTTGATACGAATGACAGACTATATGTATGCAACAATCCCTACCGGGAACGATATAAAGACATACTGGACGAGGTTAAGCCCGGCATACATTTTAATGACCTTGTCCAAAAGATGGTCGCACTTGGCCGCGTGGCGGAGGCCGTCGGACGAGAAGAGGAATATATCGCTGCACGGATCAAGGAACATCAGAATCCTGGCGATCCGGTAGAGCAGGAGTTCCACGATGGGCGGGTTTACCGGTTGTCCGAGACTAAGACAAAAGCCGGAGGCACCGTTTCCATTCGAACGGATATTTCGGATATCCGCATCCGTGAGCAGGCCCTAAAAGAAAACCGCGCAAAACTTGAGGAAGCCCAGTCCATTGCACAAATCGGAAGCTGGAATCATGATGCTGTCGCCAAAAAGCATGAATGGTCTGATGAAGTTTTCCGCATTCTCGGGTATGAAGTCGGCGAAGTTGAACAATGCTATGCCAATTTCATACCGCGAGTTCATAAAAACGATGTTGAGCGGCTTCGTTCAACTTTTGAAAGCAGCATTAAAAATTGTCATCCATTCGAAACGGAATTCCGAGTGGTGCATGATGACGGCAAGATAGTTTATCTCCGGCTACTAGGGCGTTTGACTGCTGATGAGAACGGCACCCTCACCGGTGCCACTGGAACGGTGCAAGATATTACTGCGCAGCATCAATTCGAGCGCGAATTGATACAGGCGAAACTGGAAGCAGAAGAGGGAACGCGTTCGAAATCCCTGTTTCTTGCGAATATGAGCCATGAACTCAGAACACCGCTAAACGCCGTAATCGGCTTTTCCGAAGTCCTGGCAAAGGAAATTTTTGGACCTTTGGCAAATGACCGCTATCGTGAATACGCAGATAATATCCAATCCTCCGGCAGGCATCTGCTGTCGCTAATCGATGATATTCTTGAATACTCGCGATTGGAATCTGATTCAATCGAGCTTCAGGAAACAGAATTCAATCTCCTGAAGGTCATAGAATCAACAAAAACAATGCTGGCAGCCAAGGCAGCGGAAAAATCGATTGGCTTCTCTATTTCAGGAAGCCTTGATATTGCAATACGTGCTGATGAAAGAAAATTTAAGCAAGTACTTATTAATCTTGTTAATAATGCCATAAAATTCACGCCAGAAAATGGACATATTGAGTTGGACTTGTCCGCGGATTCGGATGACTTCATATCTTTATATGTCATTGATAACGGCTATGGCATCAGCAAAGAGGAAATCAAAAATGTGATGCGCCCGTTTGGTCGCACGCATCATTCTATTTCTAAATCGATTGAAGGAACCGGCCTTGGTTTACCGCTTGCAAAATCCATCATTGAATTGCATGGCGGCATATTGAAAATTAGCAGTAATGGTAATACTCAGGGCACCACAATCGAGATACGTCTTCCGAAATCTCGGATCGGTGGCCTGCAGCAGGATGCTCCTCCCCTGAACCTGATTGCCCGGCCTTGAACGGGGCCCAAATCCTTCGCTTGCATGTGAATCTTTATGTAGCGTAGTCGTATTTTATCTGCTAATGAGCTTCACCGAAAAAATTGGATTTCAACAACTAAACAGGTGGAACATTAGAATTGCAACTGCTCCAGGATTGTGAGGGCTATGTCGCTGATCGCGAGCAAGCCCTAGCCGGTTTGCGGCGATATGAAAACGAAGCGACAGCTCTTGAAATCGAGCAGTCAAACGATGCTGTCCACTTTCTGTATATCGACAAGATTGCAGAGGCGGCCAACACCTTTCTTTCCGGATTTCCAGGTACATGTCTTTATGCGGCGAAAGCTAATCCGCATCCGGCGCTTCTGCGTCTGCTGTGGGCGGCGGGTATTCGTCACTTTGAAGTCGCGTCGATCCGGGAGATTGAGAATCTGCGGCGGGACTTTCCGCTTGCGCAGCTCTATTTTATGCATCCGGTCAAAAGTCGGCAGGCGATCGCCCGCGCCTATGCGCTTGGCGTACGTCACTTTGCTTTTGACAGCCTGGAGGAACTTCGCAAGATAAAGCAGGAAACCGGCCATGCCGAAGACCTCTCTCTGATGCTACGGCTCAGCGTCTCGCAGGTTGGGGCTGCCTATCCGTTGGACAATAAATTTGGCGCGACATTGATGGAAGCACCACTTCTGTTAACGCATGCCCGCCAGATCGCGGAGAAAGTCGGCGTGACGTTCCATGTCGGATCGCAATGTCTTGAGGTCGAAGCCTACGTCAATGCCATCTACAATATCGCCAATATGCTCGAAGGTTGCGGCGTCAAGATCGATATGATTGATGTCGGCGGTGGGTTTCCGATTTCATATCCGGATATGGAGCCAGTACCTTTGCAGGATTACTTCGATGCCATCGCCAAGGCTCTTATGGAATGCGGCTTTGAAGATCTCGAGATTTTCTGTGAGCCTGGTAGGGCCATGGTTGCGGCAGGCGGTTCGGTTGCGGTGCGTGTGGAGCTTCGCCGTGGGCAGTCGCTCTACCTGAATGATGGGACCTATGGATCGCTTTTTGATGCGGGTCAGCTAGGCTGGTCATACCCGATCGAGATTTACCGCGCCGGAAGGCTGGAAGTTCCGTCGGAAATGTCTCTTTTCCAACTCTATGGGCCGACCTGCGATAGCATCGACAAGATGCAGGACAGATTGTCGATTCCCGACGATGTTTGCGAAGGGGATTGGCTTATATTCCATCATTTGGGGGCCTATGGTTATGCCATGCAAACCAAGTTTAATGGATTCTATTCCGAAACCGTCGTAGCGATAGAAAACGCCGCCGGGTTCGTGTAACGCAACAATTCAATATAAGGTATTGAGGTAACAATTATGAAAACCTCTCAAAGTAACGATAAGGCGGCTCTCCTTTCGAAGACCGTCGAACATATCGATATAAAAAGTTTTGATGCCCGTCCGATCATTGATGCCATGGGGAAGATGTCTTTCACCTCGCGCGATCTCGCACGGGCGACGGAAATTTTCAACATGGCCGTGGAAGATCCGGATTGCGCCGTTATCCTGACCTTGGCGGGTTCAACCTCCGCCGGTGGCTGCATGCATGTCTACCGGGATTTAGTGGAACTGGGCATGGTGGACGCGATCGTATCCACTGGGGCGTCTATCGTTGATATGGATTTTTTCGAGGCACTCGGCTTCCGCCATTATCAGGCTGACAGCGCAGTCGATGATAATGATCTGCGGGCGCTCTATATAGATCGTATTTACGATACCTATATCGACGAGGAAGAGCTGCAGAATTGCGATGAAACGATCAAGATGATCGCAGATGGTTTGGAGCGGCGCGCTTATTCCTCCCGTGAATTTATTCAAGAAATGGGCCGTTGGCTTAAGACCAATGCGGTTAAGAAAAATTCTCTGATTGAAACCTGCTACGATCACGATGTACCAATTTTTGTGCCAGCTTTTTCCGATTGCTCGGCCGGGTTTGGTTTGGTCAAGCATCAAGTGGAAAATCCGGATGCACACCTCAGCATCGACAGCGTGAAGGATTTCCGCGAACTCACAGAAATCAAGATAGCTGCGGGGACCACCGGTCTGCTGATGGTGGGGGGGGGTGTTCCGAAAAACTTTGTGCAGGACACAGTTGTTTGTGCAGAAATCCTTGGCAAAGAAGTTGATGTGCATAAATACGCCGTGCAAATTTCGGTCGCTGATGTGCGTGATGGTGCCTGCTCCTCCTCAACCCTGAAAGAAGCGGCGAGCTGGGGAAAAGTCAGCACAAGTCTGGAACAGATGGTTTTTGCGGAAGCCTCTTCCGTGATTCCTCTTCTGGCGTCAGACGCCTATCACCGTGGTGGATGGAAGGACCGTAAGTCCAAAAGATTCTCAAAACTGTTTCAGTAGCAGATTGTTGGATTAACGCCATGAAGGCACCATTTGATATTTTTCCCTCGGAAGAGGGATTTCTGGGATTGCCGGCCGAAGAGGCCGTTGATTACGCAGCGGCCAAAGCGGTAATCATCCCTTTTGGTCTTGAAGGTTCCGTCAGCTATGGAGGCGGGACCGCTAAGGGGCCTGCGGCGATGATCGAGGCGAGCCATCAGGTGGAGCTTTTCGATGAAGATCTGTGGTGCGAACCGTTTCGCGACTTTGGCGTCGTTACTATGCGGGAGATTCCTGTCGACGGCAGCGACATCAAGAAGGCGGTTGAAAATCTGGCGGGATTGACGGGTTCTGTATTATCGGATCAAAAATTCCCTCTCGTATTCGGCGGGGAACATTCCATTACACCCGGCGCGATACGGCCGTTCCTTGAAAAATATGATGATCTGATCATCCTGCATTTCGACGCCCACGCCGATTTGAGGGATGGTTATGAGGGGGAGCATTACTCCCACGCTGCGGCCATACGACGTGTGCTCGATCATCCCACGGTGCCGATCGTCTCGATCGGGATACGAAATATTTCGGCAGAGGAAATTCCTTTTCTGGAGGCAAACCGGCATCGCATTACGATCCATTGGGGAAAAGACCGTGAAATCTGGCGGATTGAAGACATCGTTGCACCGCTGAAAGATCGTCCCATTTACCTGACATTCGATCTCGATGGATTTGATGGCTCTGTTATGCCTGCGACCGGGACCCCTGAACCGGGTGGCCTCTTCTGGAATGATGCGATTAACATCATCAAGGCTGCGTCAAAAGCCGGGAAAATTGTGGGGGCCGATATCAATGAACTGGCGCCAATTAGTGGTTTTCACGCACCAAATTTTCTGGCGGCAAAGTTAGCCTATAAAATCCTTTCCTATTCTTTTTCGCGCTGACCGCCTTGAAAACAGCAAGGTTTTTCCTCTTTTTTGGATAAAATTTGCCTTATTTCCCGGCCATATTGCTAGTTCTAGCAGGAGGGCAGGAAATGAGGAATACGCATTCTATGGGTAATCGGAGCAATGTGATCACCCGACTAAGTTCGGTGGCTAAATCTTATCGGTCGCAAATCAGCCTTGTTACCGTCACAGCGTTTTTGGGGCTGGCGATTGTTATGAACATCGCTATGGCGTCCGAAACAACCACGGAAAAGGCGCAGGCTCAGGTGGCATACCTCAAAAAGATTCCTTCTGAGACAAGCTCATCCGTCCATTAGGGAAACCACTACCGTGCGGCCAACCCATCCTGTTTCATGCGCCAAAGACATGCTTCCACCCTATCCTGCCCGAAGAAAGCTTCGTTCTTGTAGGCAAGGGTAGGGACGCCCCAATGACCCGATTTTTCGAGGGCAACCTGATTGTCCTCGACCTTGGCAGCATAACCGTCGAAATCCTTCTCGACGAGGTTATCAAGATATGCAAGGTCAAATCCGGCATTTTTTGCCGCATTGGCAAGGTGATCACCTTCATGCCAGCCGCGCACCTCACCATTCCACAAAAGACGGGAAATATTATCGATAAAATCAAGCCCGTCACCTGTTTCCGCCGCAGCAATACCGAGATGCGTTAGCCGATGAATGAAAGGTTGTTCCGCCGGAACTTCTTTTGTCTGCCTGTTCATTTTAACGGGGTCGGGCCTCGGCCAGGAAATGGGGATGCCGTTCATATCACCCACCCTCTGAATGTCAGTCAGGAGGTAGTCGATCCAGAGTGGATGCACATCCTTGAAGAATTCGGGCGTACGAATTGCGATGGGATAAACCGGACGGACATTGACCTGAAGTGCATACTCCTTTCTCATTTCTACGATCCGGCGCGTAGCCAGATATGAGTAGGGACTTCTGAACGACCAGAAAAGATCAACGCTATGGGGCATGGTTTTCTCCATTGTTATTTGTTACTTTTTGTTCACAATAAATGGTTATAGTGCCCGCAGCCAAGTAGTTTTCTATGTCGCTATAGCGGGTTATGTGAAGTTCGACGGTTTTCTATGAAAACTATGGCCAGTTTAGTGTCGCACCCTGAAGTACAGTTTAAGAGATAACATGCCATTTTTTCATATTTTAGTGCTTGCGGCTATTCAGGGAATTACAGAGTTTCTGCCAATTTCGTCCAGCGGACATCTTCTGGTAATCCCGACGATTACAGGCTGGGCGGATCAGGGGCAAACGATTGATATTGCCGTCCATGTCGGGACACTTGTGGCCGTGGTAGCTTACTTCAGAAAAGATGTTCAGGAAATAGTATTGGCGTTCCTGCGCCCGACGGATAGTTCCCGTGTAGAGGGTCGGCGACTTGGTTGGCATATCCTCATCGCCAGCATTCCCGTCGTGATCGCGGGGGGGGCTATGTACTACTTTATTCAGGGTGAACTCCGGTCTATCCTGCTGGTCGCAGGGACGACCATTATCTTTGGATTGTTCCTTGGTTGGGCAGACAAAAATTTTCCGGTGACGAAGAAGATAGGCACGATATCTGTATTGGATTCCTTTGTGATTGGGCTTTTTCAGGTTCTCTCACTTCTACCGGGGACCAGCCGATCAGGAATAACAATGTCCGCCGCCCGCATGCGCGGACTAAGCCGGAGCGATGGCGCACATTTCTCTATGTTGCTCTCTATTCCGACAATTCTCGGCGCGGGGACACTTGCGGCTTATCATCTGATTAAGATGGGAGATACTGATGTCGGTTTGGACGCCGTTCTTGCCGGGGTTATCTCCTGTCTCGTGGCCTTCCTTGTTATCAGCCTTCTGATGCGCTGGATCGAGAAAATTGGCTTTACGCCCTTTATCATCTACCGGCTAATCTTGGGTGTGTTGCTTCTCGCTCTTTATTTTGCGACGTAGGTTGCCTTTCTACTCCAGAGTGGTGCGCAATCAAAATGCTTGATTATTCCTGCCTGACACACCATTTCTTCTAAAAGGTGAACGGGGCAGACTGCGCATGATTACACTGCGAAAAAAAGACTTGAGTACCTTGCCGCTTATCGGAGTGGGGATTTTCTTTGCCCTGTTTCTTCTCTCATCACCTGTTTCCGCATCGGAGAATGAAACGGATTTACACTATTCCGTGTATCTGGGCGGATTATATCTTGGCAGTATCGAGACAGAGGTCCGGCAAGGTAAAAGCAACTACAAGATTCAAAGTGCTGCCCGCACCAATGCGACGTTTAAGTGGGTCCTGAACTGGTTTGCGAAGGGTGAAACCGAGGGCCTAGTCAGCCTCGACAAATTTTTTCCGCAACAGCATCAACACAAAAGCACCTGGAACGACAACGTCCGTGTAGTTTCGATGGATTATACCAATGCAGGCGAGGTTCAAGTGCAGAAAACGGATACGCGTGAAGGTCCGTCAAGCAAACTGACACCAATTGATCCTGCGAGCCTGACGAATACACTTGATCCGATGACCGCCATTTTGACGATGACTAACCGTTTGGAAAAGGGCGAGGGCTGCAAAGCTGAACTCCCGATTTTCGATGGGCATCGTCGATATGACATAATGCTTTCGGAAAAGCCGGCACGTTATTTTAAGCCCTCTCGCTACTCCGTTTTCGAGGGAAATGCGATTGGATGCAAAATCGATATCGTCAGAAAAGGTGGCTTCCCAGTAAAGCGGAACTATGACCGCGACCCCAATGCCAATCAGGAGGTAATCGTGTGGGTCGGCGCACCCATCGAGAATGGTCATGTTGTCCCGGTCCGCCTGCGAATGGAAACTCAGTTTGGCATGATGGAAATGCATCTCGACCGATATCGAGAAGGTCCCATGCAGCTGGTGAGTAACAATTCGAAATAGGCACCAGTTTGCATATGGGAAGTATGGCAATAGTTCCGCGAATAGACTAAAGAAGGTTGGTCTATGACTAATTATTCTTCTATAGGTAGCCTGGGTCGTTCATAAGAAGCGAATTAATCCGTGTCGAGGGGAAAACGCAATGGCAGGGTCAGGTTTGATTAGCGGGTTACGTCAGAGGCGGCGCAGGGACGATCTTCCGGATATCGAGAATAACAAATATCTTTATGAGGCGTTGGACCAAAATAAGCGCGAGGGACTGATGCTGGCGGTTCGGGCCCGAACTATTTCCCTTGCAATCATTGGTGTTTTTCTGATTTACCTCAATCCGGACTGGTCGGTCATTTATTACGAAGTGCTGATTGCCGGTTTTTTGTTGATCGGCTGGTTGCAAGTTAAAGTCGGCCGGGTAGAACGATCGCGCGCGGAGTTGTTCCTGATCCTTCTGGATCTCGCGCTGATGACAATTGTCCTGATCGTTCCTAATCCTTGGGATCAACGCCCCTGGTCTGCGGCCATGCAATTCAAATTCGGGAATTTTCCCTATTTCTATATTCTATTGGCGGGCGCGGCCCTTGCATATTCCTGGCGGACCTTGCTGCCGGTCGCTGCCTTTACGACTGTTCTTTGGATGGGGGGCTATTTTTGGGCGGTCGCTCAACCATCGGACATCGCGGATCTGTCTGAGAAGGTGAAGTTGGCGCTTGCCGGATATCCACATGTTCTTGAATTCGTTGACCCGGATTTTATTTCGTTAGAGCAACGCATTCAGGAGGTTCTGGTCTTCTGTATTGTTGCCGGATTGCTCGGACTTAACGGTTGGCGGTCCCGTCGGTTGTTGGTCAGGCAGGCCGGTGTCGCGCGTGAACGCGCAAATCTTTCCCGGCATTTTCCGCCTAATATCGTCGATACCCTTGCTGAAAGTGATCAACCGCTTGGTGATGTCAGGTCCCAGAAGGTGGCGGTGCTATTTGCAGATATTGTTGGTTTTACGAAAATGGCGGAAGCGGAAACACCAGAACGAATTGTTGCGGTGCTGAGGCAGTTTCACACCCGGATGGAAGCTTGCGTATTTGACAATCACGGGACATTGGACAAGTTCCTCGGTGACGGCCTGATGGCAACTTTTGGTACGCCGGAGATAACAGAGGAAGATGCGAAGAATGCCCTGCGATGCGCGGCGGCCATGCACCGGGAAATGAATATCTGGAACGAGAAACGGGCCAAAGAAGGATTGTCTCCTATTCGATTATCCGTCGGCATTCATTACGGCACGGTAGTCCTTGGAGATATCGGGTCTGAACGCAGGCTTGAATATGCGGTGCTTGGCGATGTCGTTAATGTCGCCAGCCGGCTGGAGGCATTAACCCGTGAACTGAATGCACACACGGTCGTCAGCGACAAACTTATAGAGGCCGCAGGCGGGGCGGCAATCGCCAAGGATTTGAATTTCATCGAAAATGGTACTCAGGCAATTCGCGGTCGCGATGAAACGGTGAAGACCTGGCTTCAGCCCTTGGCACTCACTCCGACTTAACCGGAGAGAAGGCGTGGGATGAACAGGGCGATTGCCGGGAAGAGGAGGATCAGCGCAATGCGCACTATTTCAATCCCGAAAAAAGGCATGCCCCCTTTGAAAGTGTCCGCCATTTTAACATCCCCTGCAAGGGCGCTGATGATAAAGACATTGAGGCCCACAGGTGGCGTTATCAGCCCAAGCTCAATAACAATGAGCGCAAGGATGCCAAACCAGATTTTCAGTTCATTCGCGTCCATACCGAAAGCGGCGGATTCCGCAGTCGCGTAGTCACCGCCATTGATCTCAACAAGGACGGGCCATAAAAAGGGAACGACAACGAGGATCATGGAAAGAGAATCCATAAAACAGCCGAGAATGATCAACGCAATCAACATGACGACGATGATCGACAGCGGATCAAGGCTACTTGCGCCTGCCCAGCTCGCCAAGGCTTCCGGGAGTCCAGCACGGGTGAAGAAGCCTTTCAATACCTCTGCCCCGAACAGGATGAAATAAATCATCCCGCTTGTAACGGCGGTGGCCAAAAGGGCCTCCTTGATACCTGCCAGGCTCAATCCTTCTCCAAAACGGCGAAGATAAAGACCATATACAAGAATTAGAAAGACGCCGATCCCGGCCGCAGGTGTGGGCGTGAAGAGACCAAGGCCAAGACCTAAGATGATGGCGCCAAAGATAACCACAACTGGGATAAGGCGGCGGATGGCAACGCGCCGTTCATCTTTGGCCATCGGGCGTGCCTCCGGCGCGAGGGAAGGCTTGATCCGCACCATTACAGCGATTGCGAAGATGAAGAAGAGCACCGCGATGAGGCCGGGAATGATCGCCGCCTGGAACATCTCGAGGATGGAGGCTTCGACGATAATCGCATAAATCACGAGGGCCACAGACGGGGGGATGAGAATCCCGAGTGTGCCGCCAGCCGCCAGTACGCCGGTTGCAAAGCCCGGTGCGTAATTGAGCCGCCTAAGCTCAGGCAGGGCGACCCGCCCCATTGTTGAGGCTGTGGCGAGAGAGGAGCCGCACACTGCGCCAAATCCTGCGCAGGCTCCGATTGCAGACATCGCGACACCGCCCCGGTATTTCCCGGCGAAGGCGTTGACGCCTTGAAAAAGATCGCGGCTTAGATTGGCATTGGAGGCGAGATACCCCATCAGGATAAACAGTGGAACAACGGAAAGATCGTAATTGGCGACTGAGTTCCATAGCAGGCTCTTGAATTGGTATAGATAGGGTTCAAACCGGATGTAGGGCAGGGCAAGGCTTAATGCGAAATTGCCGCCGATCCCCACCAGAACCATAGCCAGGCCCACCGGAATCCGAAGCGCCAGAAGAATAAAAAGGACACTGAGACCGAAGATGCCAATAAATTCACCGCTCACCCGTTTGTCCTTTTTTCGTTAAGCTGCATTGCCGCAACCAGAGCCCAGAGGATCAAGGACAGGATTCCCGGAACATAGAACGGCCAATTCGGCCAACCGAGTATAGGAGAGGACGCAAAATCCTCAAATGCGGAAAACATCCCCAGACTCATCCAATAGGCCAGAAACAAGGCCAGAATGATCGTAAGGGTCAGGGTTATTTTTTCTAGAATTAGCTGGGTTCGAATGGAAAAATGTTCCGCAAACAGATCAACCGCGACATGCCCTTTCTGCTTCTGACAATAGGGGAAAAACATCAGAGCGGCGGCACTGATTGCCAGCCGGACAAAATCTTCATATCCCGCCAGACCAGCGATATTTAGGTCAAAGAGTCGCGCAACCTTGTCCGCCCCGAAGGCGGCTGTATTTATTGTCGTGACGATAACAATCAGAAGGGTAAGGATGCCCGCCAACAAGGCCCAGCCGGATACTATCCAGTCCAGTTTTCTAGGCATACTTACCTCTTCAATCTGTCAGTTTACGTTTCGTTAGTTGGAATGCTTGGCGATAGCTTTACGCGCTTCATCGACAAGTTTCTGGCCGTCGATGCCACGGCCGTTTACTTCACTGACCCATCGCGCCACAACTTTGTCGCCAACTTCATCGAAGGTGCCTTTGGCAGCCGCATCAAGCTCAACAATCTGGCCTCCTGACTTTTCCTGCATGCCCATTCCGGGCTTTTCGACATTGTTCCAGACAACGCCCATTTCCTCTGAAAAAGCGGGTCCGATGTTATCATCGATCACTTTTTTAAGGTCATCCGGCAAGTTGTTATAGCTGTCCTTGTTCATCGCGAAGAGGAAAGTCGCCGTGCCGAACCGCTCATTATCTCCACCAACCAATGAGTAATTGGTGAGTTCTGCCAGCTTGAACGGCGGGAAAATCTCGAAGGGAACGAGACCGCCTTCAACAACGCCTTTGGAAAGGGACTGCGGCAAGTCGGGGAGTGGCATGCCAACCGGATCGGCACCCCAGGCTTCGATCATCCAGCCGCCACTCCGGGATGGTGTGCGGATTTTCATACCTTTCACGTCATCAAGCGATGTGACCTTTTTTGATGTCGTGTGCAAGGCATTGCCCGCATGCACATGGACGAGAAGGGGTTTCACATCCGAAAAATCGTCGGCAATCATCGGAAAAATTTCCTGAATGGCGGCATTTGTCGCCTTGGCATCTCCCTTATGAACCGTTGGCAATTCAAATACTTCTATGCGCGGGAAAACACCGGGAGTGTAGCCGGGCACAGTCCAGACCATATCTACAACACCATCGCGGACTTGCTGATAAAGCTCCGGCGGCTTACCGCCGAGTGCCATTGACGGAAAAATCTTGATTTCGATCCTGCCGTTTGAGTCTTTCGCAATTTTATCAGCCCAAGGCTGCAGCATTTTTGTATGCGCTGGCGCTTTCGGACTCAGAAAATGATGCAGAGTTAAAGTGATCTCGGCTGCATGTGCCGAAATCGCACCGGTAACCGCCATTGCAGTTGCCAAAGTTAAACCTAATAGCTTTTTCATATGTAACCTCCCAGTTTCGCCACACTTGTTCTTTGACAATCGATATGCGGCGATGATGTTGACATTAGCGATAATAGATCGGGCGTAAAATAAGTTTATGCTTCGTGCTATTCGTAAAACGAATGGATTGTAATTTTGTAACCGTCAACAAACTGGCGAAAAAATATCCAATGCGAAAAGGCTATGATTGACTTTCCGACCGGGGTTCATGAAGAGTTGTAATTAACAGGAAATCAGGGAGAGATACATGAAAGCTGCTGTCTGCCGGGAGTTTAACAAGCCGCTACAAATCGAGAATATCAGAATCGCACCGCCACAAGAGGGGGAAGTGCGAGTCAAGCTGGCGGCCTGTGCTATATGCCATTCGGACATTACCTATATGGATGGCGGCTGGGGCGGGACGCTGCCCATGGTGCTGGGCCATGAAGCCGCTGGGATCGTCATGGAAACTGGTGCGAGGGTTCGGAATATTCAGGTGGGTGACCCTGTTCTCGTCACACTAATTCGATCCTGTGGTCACTGCGCGGATTGCGAAAATGGGCAGCCATATATTTGCGCCACTCCCTTTCCGATCGACGAGGACAGTCGCCTAACGTCGGAAAAAGGTGAAAAGGTAGGGCCGGGACTCCATACCGGTGCCTTTGCCGAAGAGGTTGTTGTCGATCAATCACAGTTGGTAGTCCTTCCCAAGGACTTCCCGTTGGATGCGGCATCTCTTCTTTCCTGCGGGGTTATCACAGGACTTGGTGCGGTCGTCAATACGGCCGAGGTGGAATATGGCTCTTCCGTTGTAGTGATCGGATGTGGTGGCGTCGGCCTTAACGCAGTCCAGGGGGCGGCGCTGGTGAATGCGGCGCCGATTATTGCTCTTGATCTGGTGGAAGAGAAACTAGTTGCGGCGCGTGTCTTTGGGGCAACGCATACGATAAACCCCCTTGCGAATGATACGGCGAAGCAGGTCCGTGCGCTAACCCACGGACGCGGAGCCGATTATGTTTTTGTCGCGGCGGGTAGCCCCAAGGCATTCGAGCAGGGGCTGGACCTTCTCGCGCCGTCCGGGACGCTGGTGATTGTTGGGATGCCGCCAACAGGACAGAAAATAGAGGTGGAGGCCGGTAACATCGCCGGGTCAGGTCAGAAAATTCTTGGCAGCAAAATGGGGTCGACCCGGTTGCGTATCGATATCCCGAAACTGGTCGCGCTGTATGAGGCAGGTAACTTGAAACTGGACGAGTTGATTACAGGGCGATATCCGCTTGACCAGATCAACGAGGCAATTGATGAAGTTCGGGCGGACAAGGCCCTCAGAAACGTAATAATATTTGAGTAGATGCCATGAAACTAACCGATCTTGAAACCTTCGTTGTCGGTACGCCTCCCCCTCATTGGGGCGGGCAGTTCTGGGTTTTCGTCAAGCTGACAACCGACAGCGGCGTGACTGGAATAGGGGAAGCCTATGCTGCGCCGTTTCATCCCGATGTGACGGTCAAGATGATTGAGGATGTATTTGAGCGGCGTCTGCTCGGGATGGATCCCTTTCATATCGAGCGGATCTGGCGGCGGGTTTATTCCAGCGGATACACACAGCGGCCAGACTCGACCATGATGGCGGTGCTGAGTGCGCTTGAAATGGCATGCTGGGATATTAACGGGAAAGAAACAAATAAACCGGTTTATGAGTTGTTAGGAGGTAAGGTTCGTGAAAAGCTCCGGACCTACACCTATCTCTACCCAAAAGAGGGGGACACGACTGATGTTTATAGTGACCCCGACCTAGCGGCGGAGCGGGCAGCGGAAAATGTCGCGCTCGGATTTACTGGCGTAAAGTTCGATCCGGTGGGGCCGTACTCGGCTTTCGATCCGCGCCAACCATCGCTTGGCCGAATGGATCTGTCGGAAAAGCTAGTCGACCGGGTACGCGAAGCCGTCGGAGATAAAGCGGACTTGCTGTTTGGCACCCACGGCCAGTTGACAACCTCGGGCGCCATTCGTCTTGCGCGCCGCCTGGAGAAATATGATCCGCTCTGGTTTGAGGAGCCGACACCGCCGGAAAATGCAAATGAAATGGGCAAGCTCTCGCGCCAGACAACGATCCCGATCGCGACCGGGGAGCGACTTTGTACGAAATATGAGTTTCATCGCGTGCTGGAAAGTGGCGCGGCCTCAATCCTGCAAATGGCGCTCGGCCGTGTCGGCGGAATATTGGAGGGCAAGAAGATCGCCAGCATGGCGGAGGTTTATTACGCCCAGATCGCACCGCATATGTATTGCGGTCCCGTGTCAGCGATGGCGGATATTCAGCTCAGCACCTGCACGCCGAACTTTCTCATTCAGGAAAGCATCAACACCATGGGTGATTTCCATGCGGAAATTCTGAAGGAGCCGATCCAGTGGGAAGAGGGGTATATTATTCCGCCGACGAAACCGGGGCTCGGGATTGAGCTGGATGAAGAAGTCATCGCCAGCCATCCCTTCACAGGCGATCAGCTTCATCTGGAAATGGTCGATGATCCGGTGGTCTTTGAATAACTCAGCCGAAGTTCATATCGGCCACAAAGGGATTAGTTTCCCGCTCCTGACCGAAGGTGGAGAGGTTTCCATGCCCTGGAATGAAAGTAATGTCATCACCGAGCGGCCAGAGTTTTTCACGAATGGAATGGATCAGGTCTTCATGGTTGCCACGCGGAAAATCTGTCCGACCGATGGACCCCTGAAATAACACATCGCCGACAATGGCGACCCGTTCTTTCAGATTGACGAAGACAACATGGCCTGGTGTATGGCCGGGGCAATGCACGACGGTGAATTCTTCATTCCCGACGGTGACTTTGTCACCATCTTCCAGCCAGCGATCCGGCGTGAAAGCAAAAGATTCCGGAAAGCCGTATCTTGCGCATTGCGCTGGAAGTTGATCAATCCAGAATTTGTCATCCTTGTGGGGGCCTTCAATCGGAACGCCAAGTTTTTCGTGAAGTTCTTTCGTGCCGCCCGCATGATCGAGATGGCCATGGGTGATCAGGATTTTCTCGATTGTCACCCCCTGCTTTTCAGCAGCTTCAAGAATTTGGTCCAGATCGCCACCTGGGTCGACAACGGCGCCTTTCATGGTTTCCTCACACCAGATCAGGCTGCAGTTCTGGGCGAAAGGGGTAACGGGAATGATGACGGCTTTCATACAATACCGGAGCGTGAAATGCTCCGTCCTTTGTTAGTTAGTATTAGTTTATCTTTTAAGGGCGCCGAGAATACCACGAAGGAGGGCCTTGGCAATGCTGCGCCCAAACGAGGAACTGACGGCGCGGGTGAGAGACTTGATTGCAGCCTCCCCAACACTTTGCCGGTTTGACCGGCGCGCAGGCGCCTTTTTTGTCTCAACTGTTTCCGCTTCGGCTTTTGCTTTTTCCGCAGCCTTTGCTGCCTTCTCGGCTCGCTCCTGCAAAATTTCATAGGCCGATTCATTGTCAACCGTCTCATCATATTTGTCGGCAAGCGTGCTGTCGTTCAACACATGTTTACGTTCTGCCCGACTCACCGGCCCAAGTTTGGAGGAAGGGGGGCGGATCAACGTCCGCTCAACAATCGACGGTTCGCCTTTATTCTCCAATGTGGAAACCAGAGCCTCTCCCACACCGAGAGTAGTGATCACGTCCTCAACCTCGAAAGCGGGGTTGGGGCGATAGGTCTGGGCGGCGAGGCGAATTGCTTTTTGCTGCTTCGGGGTAAAGGCGCGCAGCGCATGCTGCACTCTGTTGCCCAACTGTCCCAGCACAGAATCCGGAATATCGTCCGGGCTTTGCGTGACGAAAAATACGCCAACGCCTTTTGACCGGATCAGGCGAACCACCTGCTCCACCTTTTCAAGCAGAGCCTTTGGAGCATCATTAAATAGCAGATGTGCTTCATCGAAAAAGAAAACCAATTTGGGCCGGTCAGAATCGCCAGCTTCGGGCAGCTCCTCGAACAGCTCGGACAGCATCCACAATAGAAACGTGCCATAAAGCCGCGGTGAATTCATCAGCTTGTCGGCGGCGAGAATATTGACCATGCCGCGTCCTTCGTGATCGGTGCGCATGAAGTCGCGAAGATCAAGCGCTGGCTCCCCAAAGAATTTGTCCGCTCCCTGATCCTCAAGGCGCAGCAATGCGCGCTGTATGGCGCCGATCGATTGCGGCGAGACGTTTCCGTATATCGCGGAAATTTCTTTTCTCTGCTCATTCACGACACCGAGAAGAGCGCGCAGGTCTTTCAGGTCCAGTAACAGCAGACCCTGCTCATCCGCGACCCGGAAGGTAATATTCATGACGCCTTCCTGCGTGTCGTTAAGCTCCAGCATACGAGAAAGCAAGAGAGGGCCGATTTCGGAAATCGTCGTCCGGACAGGATGGCCCTGCTTGCCGAACAAATCCCAGAAAACAGCGGGATAGGCCGCGCCTTTATACTCTTCCGAAAATCCGATCTTGTCGGCCCGCTTTGTCAGGAAACCCTGCATATCCGAAGTGTGGCACAGACCAGAGAGGTCGCCTTTTGCATCGGCGAGAAATACCGGGACGCCTGCGCTGGAAAACCCTTCCGTGAGAACTTGCAGGGTGACTGTCTTCCCGGTCCCGGTCGCCCCCGCAATCAAGCCGTGCCGGTTTCCCCATTTAAGCGGAAGATATTGATTGCTGCCGGCTCCATCATCGCTCTTGCCAATAAATATGCCGTCACTTTGTAAACAGGTCATGGTCAATAATTTCCTCAAACTTAAGATCGGGTCGGCTAACATAAAAAACGTTAGCCTTGAATTTATACAGGTTGTCCGGCGGCCTCAAGCATCCATTCGCGTACAGCGGCAAGCTTCGGTCGAGTGGCTTTGCGCGCCGACGACACAAGATGAAAGGAGTGGTTGGATCGACGCTCTATGTTGAACAACCTCACCAGTCTTCCCGATGCGACGGATTCCTGAACCAGCGCATCTATGCCGATGGTAACGCCGAGCCCATTTTCTGCGGCATGCAGCGCCATATTTGTGCTTTCAAAATGCAGCCCCTTGTTAGTGTTGACGTTGTGAACGTCGGCCTCTTCAAGCCAGCGGAGCCAGTCTGTCGGGCGCGGACTGTCATGGAGGAAAACCGCGTCGCGTAAATCCTCCGGCCGGGAGAATTTTTTGGCCATCTCCGGACTGCAAACTGGATAGGTGACCACTTCGAGTAGCTTGTCGATCCTCATGCCCGTAAGACCAGTTCCATCGGGTAGAACCTGAATGGAGAGATCAAAGTCGTCCCGTTCAAAATCCGCGGGATTGAGAGAAGTGATCAATTGTACATCTATATCCGAATGGCGTTCATAAAGGTCCGCCCATCTTGGGATCAACCAGCGTAGTGCAAAAGTCGGATAGGCACATATGGAAACGGCATTTCGTCGTGTCTCGCTGCGCAGGCGTGCCGATGCTGCCGCGATCTTCTCTAATGGCAAGGTGATTTCAGCTAGATATTGTCGGCCGACTGCGGTCAGTTCTATGCGCTTGTGGTGACGATGAAAGAGTGTTTTTCCCAGATATTGCTCTAATGTCTGAATCTGTCTGCTGACCGCCCCCGGGGTGACGCCTAACTCCTCCGCAGCTTGATTGAAGCTCAAATAGCGGCAGGCAGCTTCGAATGCCCGAAGCCCAGACGTAGAGGGAATATGAAGCATATAGGGACATCCCTTGCGTGAGTTTTTTTCAATTATACTATGCTGAATTATCGATTGTCCATGATTATCGATTTACCCATTATATGCCCTGAAATATGAACCATCGACGGCCAACTAAAAAAACGGGATAGATTATGACTTTTTTACATAAAAAACAGGAATTTAGCCCTCAGGAACTTTCTGACTATATCGCACCGGATTGCCATGGCCTTAACTTCTTTGAAGTTGATAACGGTCTGCGCGACTTGCTGCATATTTATATGCCGGACGATTTGCGCCAGCATATGGAGCCGCATTTTAATCGCCTTGGTGAAATATCTGGCAACCAGCTTGACGATTGGTCACGGGACGCAGACAAGCGCGGCCCCATTCTCCATGCCCGTGACGCCCGCGGCCGGAACGAGGACTGGATCGAGTTTCACCCGTCCTATCGCAAAATGGAAGATGTCGCCTTCAAGGATTTCGGCTTCCACCGGATGTCCCACCGGGCAGGTGTGCTGGGCTGGCAGGAAAAAGTCCCGCCCATTGGAAAATATGTTTTCCAGTATCTCTTCGGTCAGTCCGAATTCGGCCAGCTCTGCCCGATTTCGGCGACCGACACGTCGGCGATGTTGATTGAGCGTTATGCGGATGAGGCAACCAAAGAGAAGCTTCTCGATCGTATGTATAGCCAGGATATGGACAAGATCCTGAAAGGTGCCCAGTTCATGACAGAGAAGACGGGCGGATCGGATGTTTCTCAGATCGCGCTTGAGGCGCGCCTCGAAGATGGGGAATGGAAGCTTTACGGTGAAAAATGGTTCTGTTCCTGTGCAGACGGTGACATTGCGTTGTTGCTGGCCCGCCCCGAAGGTGCACCCAAAGGAAACAGCGGCCTCGCACTTTTTGCCATGCCGCGCCACCGCGAAGACGGCAGTCGCAATCCGTATCGAATTGTCCGGCTGAAGGATAAACTCGGCACCAAGTCCATGGCCTCCGGCGAGATTATCTTTGAAGGGGCATCGGCCTATCCGCTCGGTGAGGTTGGCGCGCATCCGAACAAAGGCCTTAAAATGATGATGGATCAGGTGAATTTCTCCCGTCTGTCGCATGGTGTGCGCGGCGCGGCGATGATGCGCCGTTGCCTGAACGAGGCGTTGACGGTGGCCAATTATCGCAAGGCATTTGGGGAGACGATTATCGACAAACCGTTGTTGCGCCGTCAGCTTATGAAGCTGATGGTCCCTACAGAGCAGGCGCTGTCCATGTTTATGTATGTTGCCGTTAATCTTGAGCAGGGTGAAAAGGGTGACGAGGCCGCCGCGAGACGGACCCGTATTCTGACCCCGCTGCTTAAGTATCGGACTGCGCGGGATAATATCCGTGTTGCGACCGGTGCCATGGAAGTGCGCGGCGGTAACGGTTATATCGAGGACTGGGTCAATCCACGCCTCGTGCGGGATGCGCATCTTGGTGTGTTGTGGGAAGGGACATCCAATATCAACTCTCTTGACGTGACAACACGGGCGATTGCCCGGATGGGCGCGCAGGAGGATCTGGCCGAGGATCTTACCAAGCAAATCGATGCCAATACCGCGATGCCTGGACAGTATGCCGGTCAACTTAAGGGCCTGGTGGATCAGTCTGTGAAATTTGCTGAAGACGTTGCGCGGCAGGGGAAGGAAACGCATGCTCGCAAAGCTGCGAGTGCGCTCTATCATGTTACGACGGCAACCTTGATGGCGAACGAAGGCGCGGAACTGGGCGCCGCTGGCAAAGACGCCCGTCGGCTGCTTCTGTCGCGCATGGTAATCGATCACAAGCTTGGCGCGGCTAACCCATTATCAATCGAGGCGGATGCCTTCGATGCCGCCGCGACGGATGCGCTTCTTAACGATACACCGCTCAATCTTGAAGAAGTAAGCCGTATCCTTACACTATAAGGAACGGCATTAACCGACCAAAAAAGGATGATCAGGAAGAGATATCATGAATATGGAAGTTAAAATCAAAAACCGTGACGAGCGGGAGCTTGAAGACTGGGTTGCTGCGGATTGTCACGGTCTCAATTTCTTCGAGATTGATAAAAGCCTTCAGGATCTGCTGACGATTTATCTGCCGGATGATCTTAGAGAACATATGACTCCCATTTACCGTCAACTCGGCGAAGTCGCGGGGAACCGTCTCGATGAGCTGGCGCGGATTTGCGAAACTCACATGCCAGTTCTTCACCCGCGCGATGCTCGGGGTCGCAATCGTGACTGGATCGAATATCATCCCGCTTTCCGCGAAATGGAAAAGATTGGATATGGTGACTTCGGTATTCATTGTATGTCGAGAAAAGAGGGCGTGCATGGCTGGCCGACAAAAGTTCCGCCGATGGCCAAATATGTGTTCCAGTATCTGTTTACGCAATCTGAATTCGGGTTGATGTGCCCGATTTCCCTGACAGATACGTCTTCTATGCTGCTGGAGCGTTACGGCCCGGACGATGCCAAGGACAAATTCCTCGACAAGATGCGCAGTCAGGATATGGATGAGTTATTCCGCGGCGCACAATTCATGACCGAGAAAATAGGTGGCTCTGAGGTTGCCAATCTCGCAGTGACGGCGCGTCAGGAAAATGGCGAATGGCGGCTCTATGGCGATAAATGGTTCTGCTCCAGTGCCGATGCGGAAGTAAGTCTTGTCCTTGCCCGTCCTGAAGGTGCGCCTGAGGGGAATTCCGGTCTTGCGATTTTTGCGGTGCCGCGCACATTGGATAACGGGGAGCGAAACGGCTACCGGATTGTCCGCCTGAAGGACAAGATGGGGACGAAATCCATGGCGTCGGGTGAAATTATTTTCAATGGCGCTGTCGGATATGCATTCGGCGACGTCGGTGCGAAACCCAATCCGGGTCTGCGCCAGATGATGGATCAGGTCAGCATGTCTCGCCTCTCCCATGGCGTAAGGGCCGCCGGTATGATGCGCCGTTGTCTGAATGAGGCAATGGTGACGGCCCAAACCAGAGATGTGTTTGGCGAGCCGATTATCAACAAGCCGCTTTTGCGGCGACAATTATTGAAATTGATGGTTCCGACGGAGCAGGTTCTATCGATGATTATGCATGTTTCATCCATATTGCATAAAGCCGAAGGTGGGGATGAGTCCGCGGCGCGTCTAAATCGAATTCTGACGCCACTCGTTAAGTTCAGGGCTTGCCGTGATAATGTGCCGGTGGCAACTGGCGCGCTTGAAATTCGGGGTGGAAATGGTCTGATAGAGGATTGGGTTAATTCCCGTCTTGTCCGCGATGCGCATACGGGGTTGCTGTGGGAGGGGACCTCGAATATTAATGCGCTGGATATTACAACCCGCGCAGTGGCCAAAACCGGCGCGCATGAAGATCTTGCAGATGATTTGAAAGGCCGGTTGCAAGGCGCGAATGGTCTACCTGGGCAATTTGCCGGCGAGCTTTCCGGCCTCGTTGATCGAGCCAAGAAATTTGCAGAAGATATTGCGAAATCCGGAAATGAAACACAGGCCCGGCAAGCTTCAGATGCGCTTTATCACGTTACGACCGCAACCTTGCTTGCAACAGAAGGGGCGACCCTTGGCAAGGCTGGCGGCGATGCGCGCCGGATGCTTCTTTCCCGGTTAGTGATGGATACGCGATTGCGTCCTCATGACCCACTTAGTAATGGAGATAATCAGTTCGAAATTGAGGCAGGAAATTACTTGCTCCAAGATGCGGCGGTCCCGCTTGATGTCGCGGCTGATCTGCTGCGCATTTAAGTCGATTAGCAAAAAATAATAATAAAAACGGACGCGAAATCGACAAAGCTCCCCGGCTGTGGCATTATGTCGCTGTCGGGGATTTTTTTGCCTAAGCCTCATTAAAACTGCGAAAAAATCTCGCTCGTAACGTCTATTTTACCGATTTCTTGTGTGAATTTTAAACCTGCGTCATCTCACCACATGGAAGGATACGAGAAAAGTTTAAAATATAGGCTTTAGAGACAGTTTCATAATTGATTGGCATTCAAACTGGATAGGGGAGAATACGTGATATGTTAAAAACCTTGGACACGCGTATTTCGTCATTGGCTAAGTCGGAGGTAGATATTCGCCTTGAACCGTTAGAGAAAAATCCGAAAGCAAAGCCAAAAAGCATCTCGGAGGGGCCATGTGCTACTTGTAGTGCCCATAATCAGGCAATCTGTTCCGGCCTGAAAGATCATGAAATGGCCGAGTTTGCCCGCAATATCAGGACAAGGCTGGTGAAGACAGGCCAATCCGTCTATCGGGAGTTTGAAGAAGCGAAGTATGTCTACAGTGTCGTCTCGGGCGAGATCCGGCTTGCCAACTTGCTGGATGATGGGCGTCGCCAGATAACTTCCTTCAAGTCCGCTGGCGAAGTCATCGGTGAGCAGAAAAAGGGGTATTACCAGTCAGATGCAGAGGCCGTCTGCGATACGGTAGTCTGCCAGATCCCGATCAAAGCTCTCGATAAATATCATAAGGAAATGCCATCCATCCAGTCGGCTTTGTCGGAAAAGGTTCTGGATGAACTCCACGAGCTTCGTCATCACGCTATTCTATTGGGCCGTAAAACACCGATTGAGAAAATTGCGACATTTCTAGTCGATCGGGCTAGAAAAATTGGCGATGATACAGGAAATAAAGTTGAAGTTAAGCTGACAATGGGCCGGAATGATATTGCGGATTTTCTTGGGCTTACAATAGAGACTGTCAGCCGGACAATTACGAAACTCAGGAAAATGGGCGTTTTGGACGTGCCATCGAACCACTTAATCCTGATCAAAGATCTGGAGTGGCTCGAAAATCTGGCGGAAGGTGAGAAATGACGACAACACTGGGGAAGTTAATCAGTAAGTCCGTCCCCCGTTACACCAGTTATCCGACCGCGCCGCATTTCAGTCCCAACGTAACCGGGCATGTATATACAAGCTGGCTAAAGGAGTTAGATCCGCAAAAGCCGCTATCGCTTTATCTCCATGTGCCCTTTTGCCAAAAGATGTGTTGGTATTGCGGCTGTCATACCAAGATTGTTGCCCGATATGATCCGGTCCGCAAATATGCAATGGCGTTGCGTGCGGAGCTAAAGATGCTTGCGGATGCGCTGCCGGGTAAGTTTAAGGTATCGCATATCCATTGGGGCGGCGGGACGCCGACAATGCTTTCTGCTGAAGATTTTTTAGAAACCATGGATCTTATAAGGGATCTCTTTCTGATTACAGAGGGAGCTGAACTTGCGGTGGAAATTGATCCGAGAACGGTCGATAAACAAAAAACTGAGGCGCTTGCCGCCTCCGGCATTAACCGTGCCAGCTTTGGAATTCAGGACTTTAATCCGAAAGTTCAGGCGGCGATTAACCGGATTCAGTCTTATGATCTTACAAAGGAAGTAACGGAAAATTTCCGCAATGCTGGTATTGAGAATATCAATTTCGACCTGATGTATGGCCTTCCGCAACAAACAGTGGACGATGTCCTAAATACCGTCGATCTTTCACATAGGCTGCGGCCGGCCCGGATTGCTCTCTTTGGGTATGCGCATGTTCCCTGGATGAAAAACCATATGAAGATGATCCGGGATGAAGAACTGCCAGATAGTGACGCGCGGTTAGAGCAGACGGTTGCCGCGTCGGACCGCTTGCTTGAGCTTGGTTATCATCAGATCGGCCTTGATCATTTCGCGAAGACCGATGATACGATGGCCATCGCCCTCACAGAGGGGACGCTGAACCGGAACTTTCAAGGTTATACCACGGATAATGCCGACGTGTTGCTAGGGGTTGGCGCGTCATCTATTGGCCGACTGCCACAAGGTTATCTTCAGAATGTTGTGGCAATGAAAACCTATGAAGATGAAGTGCTTAAAGGGCACTTTCCCATCGCTAAGGGTGTTCGTGTAAGTGATGATGATCGATTGCGCGGATATGTAATTGAGCGTCTTATGTGTAACCTGGAAGTTGATCTGGATGCGGCCGTTCGGAAATTTGGAGTGGATATTTCCTATTTTTCAGATGAGATAAATAATCTGCGACACTTTGCAAATGAAGGGATTATATCAATTAACGGCAGCCAGATTATCATTCAACCTGCGGGTCGCTTGTTGGTGCGCGCCGTCTGTGCAATTTTTGATATTTATTTTAACCAAGGCTTGGCGCGGCATTCAAAAGCTGTTTAACTATTCCAATTGATACATAAATTGACGCATCAAGGCAGGAAGTTTTTTCTAAGTTGATTTAGATCAATGAAGAAAAATCGACTTGTCCTAGTTTGCAGATTGAGGGGGAGTGTTGGTTGTTGCCATACTGAAGAGTTTTGCAAGGCTCTTCAAATACTCCCGTAGATAATAGCAACAGACGGAACTTGGGTATGAATCTGTTATGGCTCGCTTTTACGATCGTCGGCGTCCTGTTAGGCGTTATATTGTCCGCAAAGGCGGTCGACCCCACAATGATGCTGCACGGCATGGTATTTTCAATTGCCGCCGTGCTGAGCGCCTTTGCTCTTATTGCGAGGAATTATCGTAATATCAGCACCCCCAGCCTGGCGGATGCCAATGGCAGTGTTAATTACAATACAGAGATCATTAAGGCGGGGATTATTGCCTCGACTTTCTGGGGCGTGGTAGGATTTTCTGTCGGCCTTGTAATTGCTTTGCAGCTTGCCTTCCCGGTTCTGAATTTCGATCTTCCCTGGACAAATTTCGGTCGTCTTCGTCCTCTTCATACCTCTGCGGTTATTTTCGCCTTCGGCGGCAATATCCTGATTATGACATCATTTCATGTGGTGCAGCGGACCTGCCGTGCCCGGCTAGCAGGCGATATCGCGCCCTGGTTTGTCTTCTGGGGCTATCAGCTCTTTATCGTACTTGCGGCGACGGGGTATGTGCTGGGCGTTACTCAGTCCAAGGAATATGCTGAGCCTGAATGGTATGTGGATATCTGGTTGACGTTGGTTTGGGTAGTTTATCTGCTGGTTTTCCTTGCAACGATCTGGAAGCGGCAGGAAAAGCATATCTATGTTGCTAACTGGTTCTATCTCGCCTTTATTGTAACAATCGCAATGCTGCATATTGTGAATAATCTCTCCGTCCCGGTCAGTCTTACGGGCGTGAAGAGCTATTCCTTGTTTGCCGGTGTACAGAGTGCGCTGACCCAATGGTGGTACGGACACAATGCCGTTGGCTTCTTCCTGACAGCGGGCTTCCTCGGGATTATGTATTATTTCATACCCAAAAGGGTGAACCGGCCGGTTTACTCCTATCGCCTGTCGATCATTCATTTCTGGTCGCTGATTTTCCTCTATATCTGGGCCGGACCACATCATCTGCACTACACGGCTTTGCCGGACTGGGCGCAGACTCTCGGCATGACCTTTTCCATCATGCTCTGGATGCCCTCATGGGGTGGCATGATCAACGGCTTGATGACGCTCTCTGGGGCGTGGGACAAACTCCGGACAGACCCGGTTGTTCGCTTTTTGGTGACGTCGGTTGCTTTTTACGGGATGAGCACCTTTGAAGGTCCGCTTATGTCGATTAAGGCCGTGAACGCGCTGAGCCATTACACGGATTGGACTATCGGTCATGTTCATTCTGGCGCGCTTGGATGGGTAGCCTATATCAGCTTCGGCGCGCTTTACTTCCTGACGCCTGTCGTTTGGAAACGCAAATCGCTTTATTCAGATGCGCTCGTTAATCTGCATTTCTGGATATCGACGGTGGGTATTCTGCTCTATATCACCGCGATGTGGGTTTCCGGTATCCTTCAGGGGCTGATGTGGCGTGCTTATGATGCCTTTGGTTTCTTGGAATATTCTTTCAGTGAGACAGTTGAGGCGATGCATCCGTTCTATGTGATCCGGGCTGGCGGCGGTGCCCTCTTCCTGATCGGCGCCCTTATCATGGTATATAATCTCTGGCGAACGGTTCGGGGGGATGTGCGTGCGAAGGAAGCAGGCTCACTTGTACCGAATATGGAATTTGCAGGAGCGAGGTAAGTAACATGTTCAGTCACAAGAAAATTGAAAAAAACTCGATCCTGATGCTAGTCCTTGTCCTGATCGTGGTTTCCATCGGTGGACTTATCGAGATTGCCCCGCTTTTTTATCTGGAAAGCACGATTGAGAAAGTGAAAGGGATGCGCCCCTATAGTCCGCTGGAGCTAGCGGGACGGGACATCTATATCCGTGAAGGTTGCTACAACTGTCACAGTCAGATGGTGCGGCCGCTCCGGGATGAGGCGGAACGTTACGGCCATTACTCCCTGGCGGCGGAAAGCATGTATGACCATCCTTTTCAGTGGGGCTCCAAACGGACTGGGCCGGACCTCGCGCGGGTCGGGGGACGCTATTCTGATGAATGGCATGTCACCCATTTGAATAACCCCCGCGATGTGGTGCCGGAATCTGTGATGCCGGGGTATCCGTTCCTTGGGAAAACGTCACTCCAAGTGCCGAATATTGCGGATAATCTGAAAACCAACAAGATTGTCGGCGTGCCCTATACGGACGACATGATCGAAAATGCGAAACTGGATCTGGCGATACAGACAAATCCGGATGCGGATGAGATTGATGCCTTTATGGAACGCTATCCTAAGGCCCAGGTTCGGGACTTCGATGGTAATCCAGCGATGTTGTCAGAGTTGGATGCGTTGATTGCCTATCTTCAGATGATGGGAACCCTGGTTGACTTCACGTCCTATGACGTGGATGCCAATAAACGGTAGGAGGGGAATAATGGATTATCATAGCGTTTCTACCTTCGCACAGAGTTACGGACTGCTTTACCTGTTTGGCCTGTTTATTGCGGTGCTGGCGTATGCGCTGTGGCCACGAAATAAGGAAAAGTTCGACAAGGCAGCCCATATCCCGCTTGAGGAAGATTAAAATGTCCAACAAGGTTGAAAAAGACGAATTTTCAGGCACCGATACAACGGGGCATGAATGGGATGGTATCAAGGAACTGGATACGCCCATGCCGCGGTGGTGGCTATGGACGATGTACGCCTCCATTATCTGGGCGATTGGTTATTGGATTGTCATGCCTGCCTGGCCCCTGATTAGTAGCCATACTGCCGGTTTTCTCGGTTATTCCTCTCGCGGATCGCTGGAACAGGAACTGGCAGATGCGACAGCAGCCCATGCAGAGGATCGGAATGCGCTAGTCACGATGGAGCTTAGCGCCGTCAAGAACAATAGCCAGCTTTATCAATTCGCGTTGCGAGGCGGTAAATCGGCCTTTGCGGTGAATTGTTCCCAGTGCCATGGATCTGGAGCGCAAGGGGCGCCCGGATTTCCGAATCTGAATGACGATGATTGGCTCTGGGGCGGTGACGTGGACGCGATTTACGAAACCATTAAATATGGCATTCGCTCTGATCATGACGATACGCGGATTGGTGAAATGCCGGCCTTCCTCACCGATGAAATGCTCACTAAGGAGCAAATCAACGATGTGGCGGAGTATGTTCTTTCCCTTTCGGCAGAGAGAGAGGATACAGCCGCTGTTGATCGTGGTCAGGAAGTGTTTATGGAAAACTGTGCATCATGTCATGGGGATAAGGCGAAAGGTGGCCGGGACTTCGGCGCGCCAAACCTGACCGATGCAATCTGGTTCTACGGGAAAGACAAAGATATCATTCTCAGAACTATCTCCCGCGGGCGTAATAATGTGATGCCAGCTTGGGTAGACCGGCTGGATGACGCAACCATTCGCCAGTTGGCTCTGTATGTGCACTCCCTAGGGGGCGGGGAGTAATCGTTTAACCTTTCCATTTTGGAGTAAGGGTTGTGGCTAACAGCTCCGTAGAGAACATCGATGTCCGTCCGGTTAACAAGAAAGAAAACCGGGCGCTTTTCAAAAAACGCGAGAAAATCCAGCCGAAGAAAGCGCGCGGAAACTTCCGTCGTTTGAAATGGATTATCATGGGCGTAACCTTGGCGATCTATTACATCACGCCTTGGATTCGCTGGGATCGCGGAGACAGCGGGCCGGATCAAGCAGTGCTAATCGATCTCGCACGGGAGCGGTTCTATTTCTTTTTTATCGAGCTTTGGCCACAGGAAGTCTACTACATCACCGGACTGCTCATTCTGGCGGCAATTTCCCTGTTTCTCGTGACGTCTCTTTTTGGGCGCGCCTGGTGTGGCTATTCCTGCCCTCAAACAGTCTGGACAGATCTTTTTATCTTTGTCGAAAGGATGATAGAGGGGGATCGGAATGCCCGCCTAAGGCTGGATAAGGCGCCGATGTCGGTCTCCAAGCTGGTTAAGCGGATAGCGAAGCATTCAATCTGGATTATCATTGGAGTGCTGACCGGTGGCGCGTGGATTTTCTACTTTGCCGATGCCCCCACGTTACTCCGGGATCTGTTCACATTTGAGGCACCTATTATCGCTTATTCAAGTGTGGCCGTCCTGACAGCGACGACCTATGTGTTCGGCGGTTTGATGCGGGAACAGGTTTGCACTTATATGTGCCCATGGCCCCGAATACAGGGCGCAATGGTGGATGAAGATACGCTGACCGTCACTTACCATAGTGGCAGAGGGGAGCCGCGCGGCCCGCATAAAAAGGGGGAGCCCTGGACAGATCGCGGGCATTGCATCGACTGCAACCAATGCGTTGCGGTTTGCCCGATGGGTATTGATATTCGGGATGGACTCCAGCTTGAATGTATTACCTGCGCGCTGTGTATCGATGCCTGCAATGACGTGATGGACAAGGTCGACTTGCCGCGCGGTCTCATCGGGTATGATACGCATGCCGGACAGTTCGACAGCAACCCGGAGCGCAAGCTCGATATTCGCTTTATTCGGTCACGGACGATTGCTTATGGGTTGATCCTGGCGCTTGTTGGCGCGGTGATGCTCTTTACTTTGCTCAACCGGTCGGTTCTCGATGTAAATGTCATCCGTGATCGTAACCCGCTGTTTGTGACTTTGTCGGATGGATCCATCCGAAATGGCTACACGGTCAAAATTCTTAATAAAATTCATGAGACCCGCCAGTTTCAGATTGAGGTGGAGGGGCTGAAAAATGCTCAGGCCTGGATTGAAAGCGGTCCACCGGTTGGGTTGCCGATGATCGTGACAGTTCCGGCAGATGCCCTTTCCAGTTATAAGCTGTTTATATCTGCGCCTGCTGAAAACCTGCCGAGTAAGACGTTGGATATCGATGTTGTCGTCACTGACTTTAAGAGTAATGAACGTGATATTCAGGAAACCAGCTTCAAGGGGCCGGAGAAATGAGTGCTAGCATTAACGGCAAACCCCTCACTGGACGGCATGTTGCACTCATGCTGGCGGCATTTTTTGGATTGATGTTCGCTGTCAATGGTGCCTTCGTGTATTTTGCACTCGGTAGTTTTTCGGGGCTTAGTGAAAATGATGCCTATAAACGGGGACTTAGTTATAACGAGGAAATTGATCACCGTGCACGGCAGCTTGCGCGCGGGTGGCAGCCCGCCTTGTCATTCGAGCAGACAGCTGCGGCAGAAGGTACGATAGCCCTCAGTATACTGGACCCTGATGGTAGAAATATTGAGGACCTTGACGTCGTTGCGACCATTCGTCGCCCGGTAATTGATGGGACTGATCAAAGCGTCCCGTTGATATATAATGAGGAAAATTACACGGCGGGTATTACACTTATGGGGTCTGGCCAGTGGGATGTTTCCATTCTTGCGCATGGCGGCGGTTATGAGGAGCCTTACCGGCTGGATAAGAGGATATGGGTCAAATAGCCCTTAAAAACCAGGAAAACCTTACCGCTGGACGTTCGTACGATCTGGGTGGTGATTGTTGTTCCAGCGGAGCCATTGCTCTTAAAGATGCGACATCGCCGGCAGCTGATTTTGATGACTTTGTGAGTGCCGACCCTACAGCTTTTGTTGAAACTGATCAGGACGGCAATGCCATACTGCATACCCTTGTTGAAAATATGCATTGCGCCAATTGCATTAAGACAATTGAGCAGACGTTAAAATCCAATCCGGCAGTATTGGATGCGCGGGTCAATTTTTCAACTCGGCGTCTCTTTCTGCGTTGGCTCCCTGACGACGTAGATGTCGGTGAACTTGTGAAACCGATTATCGCACTTGGCTATCCTCTCACACCCTATAACCCTGCGATGATAGTATCGGCCGCTGCGGAGGAAAATGCGCGACTCCTTCGGGCGCTGGCCGTTGCGGGATTTGCTGCGGCGAATGTGATGCTGCTCTCTGTTTCAGTTTGGGCAGGATTATTTTCTGAGGATATGGGCCCCGCGACCCGAGATTTTCTGCACTGGATTTCTGCTATGGTCGCGCTCCCGGCTGTCGCTTACGCGGGTCAGCCTTTCTTCAAATCTGCGTTGGCCGCCCTTCGTGCGGGACGTCTCAATATGGATGTTCCCATATCACTTGCGGTTATTTTAGCGGCGGGAATGAGTCTTGCCGAAACTGTTCAGGGCGGAAATCATGTCTATTTTGATGCTTCGGTAACCTTGCTCTTCTTCCTTTTGATCGGGCGTTACCTTGATAATGCCGCCCGCAGCAAGGCGCGCTCCGCGGCGGAGCGTTTGTTGCTTCTGAAGGCGGTGGCCGCGACGATCGTTCTCCCCGACGGAAGTTGTAAAACAGTATCGGTCGAAACCGTCACGCCGGGAACCCATGTCAAAATTATGGTCGGGGACAGACTGCCCGTCGATGGGGTGGTCGCTAAAGGCCGGTCGGACCTCGATGTAAGTTTGATAACCGGAGAAAGTCTGCCAAGCGTTGTTAGTGCCGGCGATAATGTGTTTGCCGGGACGCTGAATTTGAGCGCGCCGCTTGAGATTGAGGCCACAAAGACAGGGGACAATACCTTGCTCGGTGACATTGTCCGGTTGATGGAGGCGGCAGAGCAGGGTCGTGCGAAATATGTTCGCCTTGCCGACCGGATTGCAGGGTTCTATGCGCCCGCAGTTCATATTTTGGCGGCGGTGACATTCATAGGCTGGTGGATTTTGGCTGGTAGCTGGCAAAATGCACTCATGCAGGCCGTGGCCGTATTGATAATTACCTGTCCTTGCGCGCTCGGCCTTGCTGTACCTGTTGTCCAGGTGGTGGCGAGCGGAC
The DNA here is from genome assembly GCF_020731145.1 of Sneathiella sp. HT1-7. Lineage (GTDB taxonomy): Bacteria > Pseudomonadota > Alphaproteobacteria > Sneathiellales > Sneathiellaceae > Sneathiella. The sequence goes on from NZ_JAJFZN010000006.1 coordinate 46,296, forward strand.
GGCTCCTGGTGAAGGGAATTCTGGTCAAGGCCGCAGATGGTCTTGAACGCCTCGCTGAGGTGGATACCATTGTTTTTGATAAAACGGGAACCCTGACTGAAGGCCGTCTTGATCTCGTTAATCGTGAAGAAATTACATCCGCACATCTTGATCTTGCCGCCCGGATTGCCCGCAATAGTCGTCATCCGCTTGCTCGCGCTGTCGCCCGCGCGGGCAATGGCGCAGGGGAATATCTTGACGTTGAGGAATGCCCCGGCGAAGGCCTGAAAGCGGTGTTGAACGGAACAGCAATACGCCTTGGAAATCGTACTTTCTGTCATGTGAGCGGTGATGCAGGCTCTAACGAGGCACCCGGTCCCGAACTATGGCTGAAAATTGAAAATGAGAAAGCTATACAGTTTCGTTTCCGGGATCGGTTGCGTCCCGGTGCCCGCGTTGTAATTGAAAATTTGAAGGCGCAAGGCTTCAAGATTGATCTTTTGTCGGGGGATCGGGAGGCTGTGGTAGAGGGTCTTGCCGACACGCTTGGTATTGAGAATTGGTATGCCCAGAAAAAGCCTGAGGATAAGGTTGCGCATCTTAAATCTTTGGAAGCGGCTGGGCATAAAGTATTGATGGTCGGAGATGGCCTTAATGATGCGCCGGCACTGGCCTCTGCACATGTCTCTCTCTCCCCGGCGAGTGCAGCGGATATCAGCCAAACTGCGGCCGATTTTGTTTTTCAGGGTAGGGATCTATCAGCCGTTGCGGAAACGATCAAGGTTGCCCGTATGTCCAGGCGTTTGATCTTCCAGAATTTCTCTCTCGCCTTTCTTTATAATGCTATTGCCGTTCCGTTGGCCGTTGCCGGGATCGTGACCCCTCTGATTGCAGCAGTCGCCATGTCCGCATCATCTCTTGTTGTTTGCCTCAACTCCCTCCGACTGCGGATGGAAAGGAAGGGCGTGATGCAATGAATGTGCTTCTTTACCTTATTCCGGTGGCATTGTTTTTAGGGGGGCTCGGGCTTGCCGCCTTCCTCTGGAGCTTGAAAAGCGGCCAGTATGAAGATCTGGATGGTGCCGCAAATCGCATCCTTATCGATGACGAAAATGACGAAATCACCTGACGCGTCAGGTATCTAATGCTGCACAAAGCTAGCAGTTTTGAAACTCTCCTGATATTGTACTCCTGATTTTACTAGTTTCTGGCGGCATAACTCATCATGGCAATTTGGGGAAAAATTCTGGGCGGTGCGGCCGGGCTTCTTGTCGGAGGTCCTCTCGGCGCTCTTGTTGGCGGGCTTGCAGGCCATGCAGTCGATAAATATCGCGAAACGACGTCGGGCGATGAAGAAATCGGTCAACATCATGTCAAGCAAGTCGCCTTTACGATTGCGGTCATCGCACTTGGTGCAAAAATGGCGAAGGCGGATGGCGTCGTTACTCGGGAGGAGATAGACGTCTTCAAACGGGTCTTTCGTATTCCGCCAAATGAAGAGAAAAATGTCGGCCGTGTCTTTAACATGGCGCGTCAGGATACCGCAGGATATGAAGAATATGCGGCCCAGGTAGCGCGAATGTTTCACGATACGCCCCGGATGATGGAAGATCTACTTCACGGTCTGTTCGCCATCGCCATGGCAGATGGCGTTTTGCATCCGGATGAAGATATTTACCTTCAGAATGTCGCGGCGATCTTCGGGTTTAATGAGGCTGCGTATGCCCGTATACGCAGCTATCATGCAAAGGACGGGGAGGGTGATCCATATCAGATTCTTGGTGTTTCTGCCGATATTTCCGATCAGGATTTGAAAAAAGCATATCGACAACTCATACGTGAGAACCATCCGGACAAGGTTATCGCCGATGGCTTACCGCAGGAATTTGTGGATGTAGCCAATGCCAAGCTTGCCAAAATTAATGCCGCCTACGATCAGATTGAAAAAATCCGCAGCCTGTAGAATCGGAATAAAAATTGAAAAACAGAGATCTAGCCCTGTTGCTGCTGGTCAACATGCTGTGGGCGTCAAATTTCCTGGCGGCGAAGATCGGCATGGAAGTGTTCACGCCACTTCTCTTCACGGCGCTTCGTTTCTCGCTCGTCATTGTCGTGATGCTGCCCTTTGTTTCACTTCCACATGGCAATTGGCGCAAGATTCTGATCATCGGCATTTTGATGGGCGTTTTACATTTCTCCCTGATGTTTTGGGGTTTGTCGCTTTCGCCTGATATCTCGTCCGTGGCGATTATCAATCAAACCTTCGTGCCTTTTTCCGCTCTGCTTGCCATGATTTTCTTGAAAGAAAAGATCGGCTGGCGGCGTTGGGGCGCGATCATTATGGCATTCGCCGGGGTTATGGTGATCGGGTTTGATCCGGTAATCTTTGCGAACTGGCTGTCGCCGACGCTTGTCATCATCGCCTCCTTTCTGGTCTCCCTTAATATGGTGATTGTTCGGACAATGCCGGGGGTTAGCGCCCTCAACCTGACCTTCTGGACAGCGGCGATCGGGACGCTTCCGCTCTATTTTTTCTCTTACCTGTTTGAGGATGGCCAATGGGCTGCGATACAAGCCGCCAATTGGGAAGAGTGGAGCGCGGTTGCCTTCTCTGCCTTGGGGGCGACAGTTGTCGGTCACGGCCTTGGCAATTATCTGGTCAAGCATTATCCTGTCAGTACAATTGCACCATATTATCTTCTGGTGCCCGTCTTCGCCGTTGCGCTTGGTATTATTTTCTGGGGCGACGTTATTACGGTGGAGCTGATGATCGGTGGTGCGATGGTGATGAGCGGGGTTACGATCATTACTTTCCGGTCGGCAAAAAAGAAGCCAGCAAAACATGTCTAAAGCGATTGAAAATATCATTTGGCATCCGTCGCCAAATTTTGATGAGCGTGATACTGATACACCGGTTGATATGCTTATCCTGCACTATACAGGAATGAAAACGGGCGCTGAAGCCATTGAGCGTCTACGTGATCCGGATGCGAAGGTTAGTGCCCATTACGTTGTTGAGGAAGACGGCCGAATTTTTGCCTTGGTAAAAGAAGAAATGCGTGCCTGGCATGCGGGAGTGTCCAGTTGGCGCGGCTCGCAAAATATCAATGCCCGATCAATCGGGATAGAGATTGTTAATCCCGGTCATGAATTCGGTTACCGCGCTTTTCCTAAGGTGCAAATGGATGCTGTCACAGCGCTGGCGGCCCATATTGTGGCGCGTCACCCCATTCCGGCGCGAAATGTTGTCGGTCACTCCGACGTGGCACCGCATCGAAAGGAAGATCCAGGCGAACTCTTTGATTGGCAGGAACTTGCGCGATGTGGTGTTGGGCTTTGGGTGCGAGGAAAGTCATCTTCCCATCACAAAATTGCGCCACTGGCGTCTAATGATAAGGGGAGCGCTGTCTCCGACTTGCAGGGGGCGTTGAAGGAATTTGGCTATGACCTCCCGCAGGATGGGCATTACGGTGCGGAGTTGGCGGGCGTAATCTGCGCCTTTCAGCGTCATTGGCGTCCCTCAAAAGTGGACGGGGTAGCAGATGAACAGACGCAAGAAATCATTTACGCGTTGCTTGAAGAAGTTCGCCGCTTGACTTGATGATTTTGCAAGCTTAGTTACAAGCAGACAGATGGCTGGATGATCGCCGCTCACCGAAAGGGGAGGGGAGGAAAGTCCGGGCTCCACGGAAATACGATGCCGGTTAATGGCCGGCGGGGGTGACCCCAGGGAAAGTGCCACAGAAAGTAAACCGCCCGGCTTCCGGGTAAGGGTGAAAGGGTGCGGTAAGAGCGCACCGCGCTTCTGGCAACAGCGGCGGCATGGTAAACCCCATCGGGAGCAAAACCAAATAGGGATGGTCTGCGCAAGGGCAACCTGTGCGCAAGCTGGTTTTTCGGGCTACCATCCGGGTTGGTTGCTTGAGGTGTCTGGCAACAGGCATCCTAGATGAATGATCATCCCCTGATTTCAGGGACAGAACCCGGCTTATAGGCCATCTGCCTTATTTTCTACCGTGATCTGCGGTATAATGAGTTTTTGGCTAGGGCGTCTTTTCGCAGTAGGAAATAATATGGGGTTCTTGCGAACAACGGGTCTTGGAGCGGCGGCAGCTTTTCTCCCATTTTTTGCATCACCTGTTTATGCTGCGGCGACGGACATGCCATCGCTCGTCTATGATATCGGTATTAGTTTATTTGTCGCCAGTATCCTTGCAATTGTTTTCGTGCGGATCAAAATCCCGAGCATTGCAGCCTTTCTCGTTTGTGGCATCCTGATAGGGCCGGTCGGGGTCAAGCTTATTACTCAACCCGAAAATATTGAGACGATTTCGGAGCTGGGCTTCATTCTGCTTCTATTTATGATCGGGATGGAAATTGATCTGCGTCGGATGCTCCGCAGCGGCAAGATGATCATCGTATCCGGTTTGCTGCAATACCCATTGACTGTTTTGTTTGGCATTTTGGCGGCTAAAGGGCTGGCATGGATCGGACTGTCAACAGTTGGCGGCAACTATGACGCCTTGTACTTTGGTCTGTTTATTGCCGGTTCCTCCACACTTTTGGTCATCAAGCTTTTCCAGGAAAAGTATGAACTGGATACAGAGCCCGGGCGTATAGCGCTTGGTCTTCTGGTGTTTCAGGATTTCTGGGCCATTATCGTGATCATCCTGCAGCCCTCCTTTGCAGCGCCGAAAATTATGCCGGTGCTATATACCATGCTGGGGATCGGGCTTTTGGCTATTGTATCCTATTCTCTGGCCAAGAGTTTGGTGCCGGTGGTGTTCCGCTGGCTATCCAAGGAGCCGCAGATGATGCTGGTCGGCGCGCTTGGCTGGTGTTTCGCCATTGTTTTTATCGGTTATGGTTTCGAATATGTGGGCGATTTTGTTTTCGGTGAAGGCTCCCATATGTCTGTAGCCACCGGAATGAGCGCCCTGATCGCCGGTTTGACAATCGCAACGCTTCCCTACAGCAGGGAAATTGTTGCCAAGGTCGGGATTGTCCGTGATTTCTTTATTACCTTGTTTTTTGTCGGCCTCGGAATGAGCGTGCCACCGATTGACGGGATAGGCGTTATGCTGATTGCAGTCGCACTCGCTTTCTTTGCTCTGCTGAGTCGCCAGCTGATTTTCTTTCCGTTACTCTATTTTACTGGTGGTGATCAGCGTCATGCGGAAGTCGCCTCTATCCGGCTTGCGCAGATTTCGGAATTCGGCCTCGTTATCTCTTATCTGGGAACCCAGTACGGCCATATCTCCGGAGAGTTTGCGAGTGCGATCATCTTCGCGTTTATTATTACAGCGCTTCTGACCCCGGCGCTTTACAAGCATGCGTATAATATTCATCGCTGGATGGCGCCGTTACTTCAGGCAATGAGGTTTCGGGAGCCTGATGAGGGAGCCCTCGATACGGAGCAGGAATATGACCTGGTCCTTCTCGGGTTTCATCGTGTCGCGTCATCGCTGCTGCATGATATTGCCAAGAACAAGCCGGAGCTGTTGCCGCGTATCCTGGTGATTGATTTCAACGTTCAGCTTCACCCCGCAATCCGCAAGCTGGGTGCGGCGGTCCGCTATGGCGATTTGTCGAATGATGAAATTCTTCTTCATGCGGGCGTTGGGAAAGCGAAAGTTGTGGTTGCCACCATTCCTGATGACATCTTGCGGGGTACCAATAACAAGGAATTGGTAAAGGTGGTTCGGCGGATAAACGAGAAAGCAATTGTAATCGCTAATGCAGAGGAACTCGCGTCCGCGCAGGAAGTTTATGCGTGCGGTGCCGATTATGTCTATATGGGGCGGATCAATACAGCACGCGCATTGGAAGACATTATCACCCGAACTATGGAAGGCTCGCTTGAGGACTTCCGTCGGGACGAAGAAGAGTTGCATGGTCGGCACCACGAACGGGCGGAAATCCTTAAATAGGAGCCGATTTTAGGCGCAAAATTTGCCATAGTTCCGGCTTATATCAGAAAAATACGAATCACTTTTTCCAGGCTCCTGAATTCAGGCAGTATTATTCCCGGACATCAAATTTTTATTTTCTCAGCTATAGCATAAAAGTGATGCTTTTCCGTCTTTATGCAGCCTGTTTGCGTTGCATCACTGCCGATTAATGGCAACAAATAAATAAGAACAAAAAAAGAACGTATAAAAAATTCCTCATTACTTTCAATAAATCCATAAGCAGATTTTGTTGTCGAGTAACACTCTAATATCGGTCAAAATTTTACTTAAATTCGTCTGAGTTTTCTCCTGTAACCCCCAGTATTTGGGGGTGTTTTCCGTTGACTTCCAGAAAATCCCATGATATCCCGAATTTATCCGTTTTATCCCAGAAGTTCTCGTCTTTATCGGTCTGTGTCTGACTTTCATGCGAAATTATCTGGGCTCTCGGGGAATGGAAAAGTAGGGGGATTTTTGGCTGTATGGCCCTGTTTCTGTCCACATATGTCAACAAAGTCGACAAGAAGGGGCGCGTGTCGGTCCCGGCGCGTTTCCGCGCAGTTCTTGCGGCCAAGGGCTTCGACAGCGTTGTATTGCTGCCGACAATCAATGGTGACGCCATTGATGCCTGTGGCATGGATGTAATGGAAGGCCTGCTTGAAAAGATCGGCGGCTTTGACCCTTTATCAGAAGATCGGGAAAGCTTTGCCGATGCATTGATGAGTGACGCTATTGAGCTCCCGGTTGATGGCGATGGGCGCATTATGGTGCCTCTAAATATGTTGGAGGCTGCTGGTATTGACGGGCAATGCGCCTTTGTCGGACGGGGGGATAGTTTCCAGATTTGGCAGCCGGAGGCCTTTGAGGTACGCAAGAAACAGGCTCGCGCTCGCGCTGCAAAGAAACGTGCCGCCAGTTCGGAAAGTGACGGGGGCGCTGATGTCTAGGCAAGATGCACCACATATTTCTGTTCTGCTTCGCGAGGTTCTGGAAATTCTCAGCCCTAAGGATGGCGGTATTTATGTCGACGGAACCTTTGGGGCCGGTGGTTACTCTCGTGCCATTCTAGAGGCTGCGGACTGTCATGTATATGGGATTGATCGCGATCCATCGGCAATTGCGATGGGTCGTAAGATGGCCGAAGAGTTCCATGGTCGCCTGGTTATGGTTGAGGGATGCTTTGCGGATATGGAGGAGGGACTCTCGGGATTGGGAGTAGACGCGGTCGACGGGATCGCACTCGATATCGGTGTTTCCTCCATGCAGATCGATGAAGCGGAGCGCGGTTTTTCCTTCATGAGGGAAGGTCCACTCGATATGCGCATGTCCGGCAAGGGCCGGACAGCGGCAGAAGTTGTTAATGAAGAATCTGAAGCAGAACTCGCCAGGATTATTTTTGTGTATGGCGAGGAGCGAAGATCACGTGCAATTGCGCGTGCAGTAGCCGAAAGACGCGAGTTGGCGCCTTTCAAGAGTACAGTTGAGTTAGCGGAAGTGGTTGCGTCGGTTGTTCGTCCAACAGGAAAGGGCATTCATCCGGCGACGCGTACCTTCCAAGCGTTGCGTATAGTAGTAAATGATGAACTTGGGCAGCTGGTCAAGGGCTTGGCCGCATCCGAGCGACTGCTTACTCCCGGTGGTCGTCTTGCGGTTGTGTCTTTCCATAGTCTTGAAGACCGACGCGTGAAAAACTTCCTGTCAGCAAGGTCTGAAGGGCGCGCCAAGCCGTCTCGTCATGTTCCTGTCTCGGACGAGGGGCCAGCTCCCACTTTCAAGCTCATCAAACGGGGAACTTTTAAGGCCCGCCCCGACGAATTGGCCATTAATCCGCGATCTCGTTCTGCTCGTCTGCGTGGAGCGATCAGGACTGGCGCCCCCGCCTGGACGGAGGCAGCATGAAGTTAAATCTAACAGTTATTTCCCTGGTTCTTGTTGCTGCCGTATCCTTCGGTCTCTACCAACTTTCTTATGAAGTGCAGGAACTGGAAAAAGACCTGAAGGGCCTCAATAAAGGCATATCCGAGAATAAGGAGAGTGTTCGCATCCTGAAAGCGGAATGGACTTATCAGAACCGTCCGGATGTCTTGCAGGCGCTTTCAAGTAAGCATCTGCCTCTGCTCCTGATTGCTCCCTATCAAGTGGCATCGGTTGGCGAAGTGCCGTATCCGCAAGTCGATCCTGAGCAGTATTCTGTTCCTGTGCCGCGCCATAATCCGCGCCGGGACTATTCGCCTGCGACGCCATTGCCGAAAGGGCCGATCCAACTTGCTACCTTCACATATGAAGGAAATATGCAATGAGCGAACTGACTTGGTCCACTAAGTCACCTCGCCCACGCATCACGCTGACGCCGTCACTTGCCCAAAATCTTCCGGATGATAACCATATGGCGTTGAGGCTCGAAGGCAGCGCAAAAGAAACGCTGGAGCAGGGCCGCAATCGGCTCGTCATGGCGGGCGTTATCTTCGCCATTTGCTTTATTGCTCTTGCCAGTCGGCTCATCGGGCTTGCAATAAGCGGGATCGGAGACGAAGAGGTAATCGCGTCGGAAGCCGATGCACCGCCACCAGTCGCTACAACTGAAAGCAAACGCGCAGAAATCAGGGATCGAAACGGGGTTCTGCTCGCGACCACATTGACCACAGCGTCGTTGTTTGCTGATCCAAAGAAAGTGTTGGACCCCAAGGAAGCCGCGGCGAAGCTGACAACCGTCCTTGGTGATTTGAATGAAGCAACGATTTTGAGTAAGCTGGCCTCGGCCAAGAACTTTATCTGGCTCAAGCGGAATTTAACGCCGTCCCAGCAGTATCAGGTGAATTCACTGGGTATTCCGGGCCTTTATTTTCGGGAAGAAGAGAAACGGTTCTATCCGATGGGGCCGCTCGTCTCTCACGTGATGGGCTTTACCGATGTGGACAACCACGGTATCGCCGGAGTCGAAAAGCATTTTGATGAGCAACTCAATGGTTCCGGGGAAAGAGCTTCTCAGGAATTAATCCTTTCTCTCGATGTGCGCATACAGCATGCTTTACGGGATGAGCTGTCGCGCCACATGTCAATTTTCCGTGCCATCGGGGCGGCGGGAATGGTTATGGATATCAAAACCGGTGAAATATTGGGAATGGTTTCCTTGCCGGATTTTGATCCGAACCGCCCGGGCGATTTCTCCGGCGACGCCAAATTTAACCGAATATCCCTCGGCGTTTATGAAATGGGCTCGACTTTCAAGACTTTCACAACAGCCATGGGTCTTGATACGGGTACAGTTGGGCTGAACGGTGGTTATGATGCAACGGAACCGATCCGCAAGGGAGGGTTTCGCATTCGGGATGACCATCCGAAGAAGCGCTGGCTGTCTGTTCCTGAAATATATATGTACTCATCCAACATTGGCGCTGCAAAAATGGCAGATGAGGTGGGCCCTAAGAGGCACAAGGCGTTTCTGGCAAAACTCGGTCTTCTTGAGAAGCCGTCTCTCGAAATTCCCGAGATCGGCGCCCCAATTTTGCCGCCAAGATGGAATAGCCTTGAAACCATGACAATTTCATTTGGCCATGGACTGTCTGTCAGCCCCCTTCAGCTCAGCACGGGAATAGCGGCGATTGTCAATGGCGGCAACTATATCAAACCGACAGTGGTCCGGCGGGACTCTGAAAAAAGAACTGCGGTTCGTCAAGTGATCTCGGCCAAGACCTCCGACATTATGCGGCGGCTCATGCGGCTTGTGGTCGAAAAAGGGACGGGCGGTAAGGCGGCGGCACCAGGTTATCTGGTCGGCGGGAAAACCGGAACTGCTGAAAAGGCGGTTGGTGGCCGGTATAAACGCGATGCCTTGATTGCATCTTTCGTCAGCGCCTTTCCGATGAACGACCCGCGTTATGTTGTCTTTGCAATGCTGGACGAACCAAAAGGCAATGCCCAGACACACGGCTTCAGGAGTGCAGGCTGGACAGCTGCTCCGATCGTCGGACGGCTGATTTCCCGGATAGGCCCTATCCTGTCGATCCAGCCGCTAGACGAAGAAAGCGAGGCTATCCAGAAAGCTATGTTTATCCCCATTAATTCAAGGGAGAAGAAGCTTGCGTCTTTCTGAATTGATGAAAGGCCGGAACGTTTCGGCCATGCATGATACTCATATCAAGGGGTTAACTGCCGATAGCCGTCATGTTGAGCCAGGGTTCCTGTTTGCTGCGCTGTCCGGGACCGCGGCAGATGGCAGAGAATATATAGTTGATGCCGTAAAGCGGGGTGCTTCTGCTATCCTGACGGATACATCATATGAGCCCGCCGACTGCGACCTGCCCTGCTTTAGGGAAGAAAATCCGCGTCTTGTTCTGGCACGCCTCGCATCTCGCTTCTATGGGGCGGAGCCTGAAACGATTACGGCTGTCACCGGAACAAACGGCAAGACGTCAGTCGCTTATTTTACGCGTGCTATCTGGCAGGCGATGGGATTACCCGCAGCAAGTATTGGCACTCTTGGGGTAATGATGCCCGACCAGACACTGCCCCTCGGCTACACGACTCCTGAGCCTGTCCTCCTGCATAAAACGCTTACCTATCTCGTCGGTCACGGAATGCAGCACGCGGTTATCGAGGCGTCTAGTCATGGGCTTGATCAGTATCGCCTTGATGGTGCGCGTATAAAATCGGCCGCGTTTACCAATCTGACGCGTGACCATCTTGATTATCACTCGTCATCTGAAGACTATCTGAATGCAAAGCTTGGCTTGATCTCTCGTGTTCTCGACAAGGCGGGAACAGCGGTTCTCAATGCGGATTCGGGAGTATATCCAGCCTTTCTACGGGCGGCCAAGGACCGCGGTGTGAAGATAATCTCCTATGGTCGGATGGCGGATGAACTCAGGCTTATCAATCTCGCACCGGAAAGTGCAGGGCAGATGGTTACTTTGGAAATTTTCGGTAATCGTCAGGAAGTTATGCTGCCGCTGGCCGGTGAGTTTCAGGTCATGAACGCCCTCTGCGCCCTCGGTCTCGTGATCGGTGCGGGCGGTGACGCCGCGGCGGCAAGCAAAGCTCTCTCCAAGGTGACCAATGTTCCAGGTCGGCTTGAGTTGGTTTCTAAACTCACGAATAACGCCGCGATTTATGTCGATTACGCTCACTCGCCTGACGCGCTGGAAACCGTGCTTGAGGCCGTTAGAGGCCATGCAAAGGGCAAAATTCACGTGGTTTTCGGATGTGGCGGTGACAGGGATAAGGGCAAGCGCGCGGAAATGGGGCGGATTGCAGGTCTTTATGCGGATCGGGCGATTGTGACAGACGATAACCCGCGCACGGAGGACCCTGTTCAAATTCGTTCTGAAATCATTGTTGCCTGTCCTGATGCCCTGAATATCGGGGATCGTTTTTCCGCGATTGAGACGGCGATCAAGGCGCTTGAACCAGAAGATATTCTGGTTGTGGCTGGAAAAGGGCATGAGGAAGGTCAGGTTGTTGGTACGGAAACTATCTCCTTCAATGACAAAATGGCCGTTCAGCAGATCGTCTCGGCGTTAGGGGGCGAAAATGTCTGACACACCGCTCTGGAAGGGAGCCGCCATTATCGCAGCCGTTGGCGGAAAGGCCGATCGGGAAGATTGGGTCGCGACGGGTGTCTCGATCGACAGTCGGTCTCTTGAAAAGGATGACCTGTTCGTCGCGATTGTCGGGCCGGTGCATGACGGTCATGACTTCGCTCGTGTTGCGTTTGAAAATGGTGCATCGGCGTTGCTGTTGAGCCGACGCCCCGAAGATCTGCCGGCAGACGCGAATGTTATACTTGTCGACGATACCCTGAAGGCGCTGGAAGATCTTGGTTGCGCTGCCCGGGCGCGGACAAATGCGCAAGTGGTTGCGGTCACCGGAAGTGTTGGCAAAACAGGCTCCAAGGAGTCGTTGTTGCACATGTTGTCGCGGCAAGGAAAAACCCATGCCAGTATCGGTAGCTTCAATAATCACTGGGGCGTGCCGTTGTCGCTTTCACGGATGCCTGAAGATACGAAGTTCGCGATATTCGAGCTTGGCATGAACCATCCGGGGGAGCTTGGTCCTCTATCGAAAATGGTGCGCCCGCATGTCGCGTTGATCACAACGATTGAAGCAGTACATCTGGAGTTTTTCTCTGATGTTGAAGCCATCGCCCGCGCGAAAGCGGAAATTTTTGAAGGGCTAACGTCAAGCGGATCGGTTATCCTCAACGGTGATAACAGCTATGGCGGCTTACTTAAAAGCATAGCGGCAAACAACGGTATTACGCGCATCCTGACATTCGGTGAAAAGTCGGAAGCGGATATCCGTCTAACGGATTTTACGCTTTATCCCGATCATAGCGATGTAGCGGTTAAGATCTCCTCTCATGAAGTGTTTTTCCGTCTTGGTGTGCCGGGACGCCATTGGATCAGTAATATCCTTGGTGTCTTAGGCGCAGTAAGCGAGCTTGGTGCTGATATCGAAAAAGCAGCGGAAGCACTTGGTGACTTGCAATCTCCGAAGGGGCGGGGCGCACGTCATATGATACCCTGTATCGGCGGCAACTACATGGTTGTTGACGAAAGTTATAACGCGAGCCCGGCTTCCATGCGGGCGTCACTGGAAGTGCTCCAAAATCTTTACCCGGATGGCAAGGGGCGGCGCGTTGCTGTGCTTGGCGATATGCTGGAGTTGGGAGAGAAGTCTGCCGACATTCACCGGAGCCTGAAAGCGGATGTCTGTGCGGCGGACGTTGATCTGCTTTTCACCTGCGGGCCTAACATGGCGCAATTGGCAGCCTCCATGCCAAGTAAAATTATTACTCATCATGAAGAGACATCGGAAAAGCTGATTGCGCCCCTGCTGGAGACGATCGGCGCTGGTGACATTGTTTTAATCAAAGGCTCGCTGGGCAGCAAAATGCGTATTCCGCTAGAAGCCTTGCTAGAGCGCCGACCGGCCGTTATGGCGGCCGCCGAACAGAGGGGGCGCTGATGCTCTATAATCTTTTATTCCCGCTTGCAGATGACTTCAGTCTGTTTAATTTGTTCCGTTACCTTACCTTCCGGACAGGTGGTGCGGTGATGACGGCGTTGCTGATCAGCTTCATATGCGGTCCTGCTGTTATTCGTTGGCTAAAAAGCAAACAGCATCGCGGGCAACCGATCCGTGACGACGGACCGCAATCGCATATTATCGCCAAGCAGGGCACGCCAACAATGGGGGGATTCCTGATCCTGCTCGCGCTTGGGGTCAGTACCTTGCTTTGGGCGGATTTGAAAAATATCTATGTTTGGGTGGTTCTGCTGGTCACGCTTGGATTCGGCGCTATTGGTTTTGCCGATGATTACCTCAAGGTTAGTCGCCATAACACCAAAGGACTTCCCGGCAAGCTTAAACTGTTGTTGGAGCTGTTGATCGCGGGATCTGCCGGCTATGTCATTATGGCAAGCTCGCCTGCGGATATTTCCGGGATGCTTACCATTCCCTTTTTCAAGAACGCTATCATCAATCTCGGTTGGTTCTATATTCCCTTTGCCATTCTGGTAACAGTCGGGGCGGGGAACGCGGTCAATCTAACCGATGGACTTGATGGTCTTGCCATTGTCCCGGTTATGATCGCGGCGGCCTCTTTCGCGTTGATAGCCTATCTGGTGGGGAATGCTGTCTTCTCTAATTATCTGCAGGTTCAGTACGTTCCGGGTTCAGGTGAGCTGACCGTCTTCTGTGGCGCGCTTATCGGTGCAAGCCTTGGCTTTCTCTGGTTCAATGCACCGCCGGCGATGGTATTTATGGGCGATACAGGTTCGCTTGCCATGGGCGGCGCGCTTGGCTCTGTCAGTCTCGTTGCGCGGCATGAGATTGTGCTGGCGATCATTGGTGGGCTCTTTGTGCTGGAAACCGTATCTGTTATTGTTCAGGTGGCATCGTTCAAACTTACGGGCAAGCGCGTGTTCCGTATGGCCCCCTTGCATCATCATTATGAACAAAAAGGCTGGGCGGAGCCGACAATCGTGATCCGGTTCTGGATTATTGCCGTCATTCTCGCCCTTGTTGGCCTTGCATCGTTGAAGTTGAGGTGAGGGAATGATGCAGAGCCATTCATATCAGCATAAGAACATCGCCGTCTTCGGTCTCGGCAAGAGCGGGATGGCAACGGCGCGACAGCTTCATCTCGGCGCGGCGCATGTTTTTGTCTGGGATGATAATGAGGCTCGTCGCACCGCCGCACTCGAGGCGGGTTTGATTGTGCAGGATCTGACGGAAAATAGCTGGCCAGAAGCGGAGGCATTGGTCCTGAGCCCCGGCATACCGCTAACTCATCCCATGCCGCATCCGGTAGTGGATCTTGCCAAAAAAGCGGGCGCGGTGGTTATCGGTGATATTGAGGTTTTCCTGCAAGAGAAAGAAGCCGGGCGCGTTATCGGTGTTACGGGAACGAACGGGAAGTCGACAACCGCGGCGTTGATACATCACCTTTTGACGTCGGCCGGAAAATCCTCGGCGTTAGGCGGTAATATTGGCACGCCCGTTATGGATTTGCCTGAGCTTGAGTCTGACGGCAGTTATGTGCTTGAGCTTTCTTCTTACCAACTTGATTTAACCCCTTCCTGGTGCGCGGATGTGGCCATCCTTCTAAATATCACACCCGATCACCTGGACCGTCATGGTGATATGGAAGGATATGCTGCGGTTAAGAAACGCATTTTCCAGAACCAGAATAAAACCGGTGTTGCAATCATCAATATAGATGATCCGTTCTGTGAGCATATCGCAACATGCCTAGCCATTTATGGTGACGGAAAGCTGATCCCCATCTCAACGACGACGCCAGTTGACGGCGGGGTGAGTGTTATTGATGGCCGCCTAGAGGACCGATCCGCTGACGATCAATCTTGGACGATGGATATTTCAAAGATTGGTTCCTTGCGCGGCCGTCATAACTGGCAGAATGCTGCCGCCGCTGTTGCTGCGGTACGAAGTGTTGGATTGACGCCGGATGAAATTCGCGATGGGCTTAAATCCTTTGGTGGTCTTGCGCATCGCATGGAGGAAGTGGGGCGGTATGAAAATGTCCTATTCATAAATGATTCCAAAGCAACCAATGCGGAGGCCGCGGAAAAGGCGCTGACCAGCTTTGATAATATCTTCTGGATTGCCGGTGGGCGTCAAAAAGCCGGGGGAATAGCCTCACTTGCCACTCATTTTAACAGAATTCAGGGGGCATTCCTGATCGGTGAGGCTGCAGATCAATTCGCAGCAACTCTAGACAAAAAAGCGGCACATCAAAAGTGTATAGACATAAACGATGCCGTCAAAAAGGCAGCAGAGACCGCGTTGCAATCCGGTCATAAGCCGTCGGTTGTGCTGTTGTCGCCTGCTGCCGCGAGTTTTGACCAATTCGACAGCTTTGAAGCTCGCGGCGAGGCGTTTCGTGCTGCCGTCCGGCAATGGATTACGGAGAAAACGTTATGACAACTTTTACCCGTCTTGATCGATCTGTTGTAGGCAGTTGGTGGTGGACTGTTGATCGTTGGACTCTTGTCGCGGTTGGCCTGCTTGTCGCGATGGGTGGAGTAATGGTGCTGGCAGCAAGCCCGGCTATTGCGGCGCGGCTTCATCTTGACAGCTTCCATTTCGTTCGGCGTCAGTTCATGTATCTGCCGATGGCCGTGATGGCAATTTTCGCCATTTCATTGCTCTCTCCTCTTTGGGTGAGGCGTCTCGCAGTGGTCAGTTTTGGATTTTTCTCCATTCTGACGATCGCTACCCTTCTGGTCGGGCCGGAAGTAAAAGGCGCGCATAGATGGTTGCAGTTTGGCAGCTTTACGCTGCAGCCGACCGAATTCCTAAAGCCGTCCTTCGCGGTGGTTGCCGCATGGATGTTTGCTGAACAGCGCCGTAGTGATGAAATTCCGGGCAATTTGATCTCGATTGCATTGTTTGTTTTCGTAGTTTCCTTACTACTCTTACAGCCGGATGTCGGTATGACGCTGGTTGTCTCTGCCGTCTGGTTCGCCCAGTTTTTCCTGGCAGGCTTGCCGATTATCTGGGTTGTCATGTTCGTCGTCGTCGGCATTGTGAGCGCCGCCGCGGCCTATAGTCTGTTTCCCCATGTGGCGAGTCGTGTTGACCGCTTCATGGATCCGTCGGGCGGCGGAAACTATCAGATTGAACGTGCGATGGAGGCTTTTCAAACAGGTGGCTTCTTTGGAGTCGGGCCAGGAGATGGTTCAGTGAAACGCCAGCTTCCCGATGCGCATACGGATTTTATTTTCGCCGTACTTGGTGAGGAGTTTGGCGTCGTTATCTGCCTTTTCGTGGTTGCTCTTTTTGCATTCATTGTGCTGCGGGGTTTCAGCCGCCTATTGGAAGAAAAAAACTTCTTTGTCGTGCTGGCCGCCGCCGGGTTGCTCATTCAATTCGGTTTGCAGGCCGTGATTAATATCGGCGTTAACCTCCGGCTGATGCCGACTAAGGGAATGACGCTGCCCTTCATCTCCTATGGTGGTTCCTCTATGTTCGCGCTCGCGCTATTGATGGGCATGTTGCTCGCGCTTAGTCGCCGTCGCGCGGGAACAGGTGAATTGCGATGACAGCAGGGAAAAACCAGATTGTCTTGGCGAGTGGCGGCACAGGTGGGCATATTTTCCCCGCTCGCGCACTTGCGGAGGAACTGACAGCGCGAGGGTTTGAGGTAACGCTTATGACCGATATGCGCGGTGAGAAATATGATGAACTTTTCCCCGGTGTTACTATTCTGCAGGTCAAGTCCGGTTCTCCGTCTATCGGCGGGTTTATTGGAAAAGTAAAGGCTGTCGGCGCGCTTATCGCCGGCTTTTTGCAGTCACGCAAAATCCTGAGACGGATCAGTCCGCTAGCCGTTGTCGGGTTCGGGGGCTACCCCTCCATGCCGCCTACGGCCGCGGCAGCGAGCCTTGGGATCCCTTTGGTGTTGCATGAGCAGAATGCCGTACTGGGTCGGGTGAACAAGTTGCTGGCGGGATATGCCAAAGTCATCGCGACCTCTTTCGACAACACGGAAAGCGCCGATAACGAGACGGCGAATAAGATGATCTACACAGGCAATCCGGTCCGCCGCGCAATTCTCCCCTTGTTTGGCAAGGGATACAAAAGCCCGGTGACAAATGGTCCTATCAACTTGCTTGTCCTCGGTGGAAGTCAAGGTGCGACAATCCTCTCTGAGGTCGTTCCAGTGGCGCTTTCTGCTCTTCCGGATGATCTGAAAACGCGCCTGCGTGTAACGCAGCAATGCCGCGCAGAGGATATCGAAAAGGTTCGGGCGATTTATCAGGAAAGCGAGGTAGAGGCAAATCTGGCCTGCTTTTTTGACAACGTGGCGGAACTGCTTGAGGCATGTCATCTGGCGATTACGCGCTCCGGTGCGTCTACCCTTTCAGAATTGACCGTGGCGGGACGGCCATCACTTCTCGTTCCTTACAAACATGCCATGGACGATCACCAGCGAAAAAACGGTGAAAATGCGGTGGCTCGCGGCGCGGCGCGGCTCATTCTGCAGGATGATTTCACGGTAGAAGAAGTCAGCCGCCAATTGACGGACCTCTTGCGTCACCCGGACTGTCTGTCCGTTATGGCCAATGCCGCGACGAGCCTTGGTGAAATTCATGCGGCGGAAAAGCTCGCTGATTTGGTCGACCGGTTCAAGCGCAATAATAACGACAACAAGAATAATGGAAAGGTAGCTGCATGAGAAAGCTCCCTCTTGATATGGGTCTTGTTCATTTCGTCGGTATCGGCGGGATCGGGATGAGCGGTATCGCGGAAGTGATGCATACTTTGGGCTATCAGGTGCAGGGATCGGACCTTGCCGCCAATGCCAACGTGGAACGTCTGCGCGGCCTCGGCATTACGGTGCATGTGGGCCATGACGCGAAAAATCTTGGGGAAGCCCAGGTCGTTGTGATTTCCTCCGCGGTGAAGCCGGACAATCCCGAAGTGCGAGAAGCAAGAAGCCACCTGATACCGGTTGTCCGCCGGGCTGAAATGCTGGCGGAACTGATGCGATTGAAATCGGCGATTGCCGTTGGTGGCACTCATGGAAAGACCACAACGACATCTATGCTGGCGAGCCTGTTGGATGCGGCCGGGTTAGAGCCAACGGTCATAAATGGTGGCATTATTAATGCCTATGGCACCAATGCGCGCCTTGGCAATGGCGAATGGATGGTGGTTGAGGCTGATGAGTCCGATGGCAGTTTCACGAAATTGCCCGCGACTATCGCCGTGGTAACGAACATCGATCCGGAACACCTTGATTTCTACGGCGATTTTGACGGCGTGCGCGATGCTTTTCAGACATTTGTTCAGAATATACCTTTCTATGGATTCGCAGCGGTTTGTATCGATCACCCCGAGGTTCAGGCTCTGATTGGCCGTATTTCGGATCGGCGACTTGTCTCTTACGGTCGCTCCCCGCAGGCCGATTATCGGGCAACGGATATTCGATTTGCAGACGGACATGCACATTTCAATGTGGAGATGAGTGATCGTGTCGAAGGGGATGCGCGCGAAATAACCGGCTTCGAACTTCCCATGCCGGGAACACATAACGTCATGAATGCCCTCGCGGCGATTTCAGTCGGCAAGGAAATGGGTTTCTCGGAAGAAGATCTTAAAAAAGGCCTTCGCAATTTCGGAGGAGTGAAACGCCGCTTCACAAAAACAGGCGAAGTGAACGGTGTCACCATTATTGACGACTATGGTCATCATCCTGTGGAAATAGCCTCAGTCCTTTCTGCCGCACGTCAGGCCTATGATGAAAAGGTGATTGCCGTCGTGCAGCCGCATCGTTACTCACGGCTTCATGATCTGTTCGAGGAATTTTGCACCTGTTTTAACGATGCGGATACCGTCATTGTCGCGGATATCTATGAAGCAGGTGAAGCGCCAATTCCGGGAATTGACAAGGAGCATTTTGCCGAAGCTCTTCGTGCACGAGGTCATCGTCATGTCTTGCCCCTTGAAGGGCCTGAGGCTCTGGCCGCGTTGATCAAGGAAAACAGCCATCCCGGTGATGTCGTCGTTTGCCTCGGCGCGGGTTCCATTTCAGCATGGGCCAATGCGTTGCCGGCGGAGCTTGACAAATTGTCGAGCGAGGAAAAGATAGGATGAATGAGATGACTCCTATGGAGCCGCAAAATTCGACCCATGAGAAGCTGATTGATCGCATGCCGTCAGTTCGCGGTCGGCTGCGTGAGAATGCTGATCTTGGCAAGGTGACCTGGTTTCAGGTGGGCGGTCCCGCAGATGTTCTTTTCAAGCCTGAGGATGATAAGGATCTTGCGGATTTCCTGAAAAATCTTTCAAAGGATATTCCGGTATATGTCATCGGGGTTGGGTCGAACCTTCTTGTGCGGGATGCAGGGGTACGCGGTGTTGTCATCCGACTCGGCCGGCATTTTACGAAAATGAACTGTGATAGTGATATGCTGACCGTTGGGGCCGGTGCGTTGGACGGGCATGTGGCTCGTTTTGCTGCGGATGCGGGGCTGGAAGGCGCAGAATTCCTGAGTGGTATTCCAGGCGGGATCGGCGGTGCGCTAAGGATGAACGCCGGAGCTTATGGCGCCGATATTTCCGATATTTTCCTGTCTGCGGTTGCCTATGACCGGAACGGCGAGCGCCACGAGCTCAGCCTCAAGGAGATGGGGTTTTCCTATCGTCATACGGATATCCCGAAGGATTGGATATTCACGCAAGCGACCTTCCGTCTCACGCCGGGTGATCGGCAGGAAATACTGGATCGAATGGCAGATATTTCGCGTAATCGGGAAGAGAGCCAGCCGGTGCGTAGTCGGACAGGCGGATCTACTTTTGCCAATCCGCCGGGGAAAAAGGCGTGGGAGCTGATCGACGATGTCAAAGGTCGAGGCTTTACCATTGGTGATGCCATGGTATCGGAAAAACACTGCAATTTCCTGATCAACAAGGGTGCCGCCCGGGCGGCTGATCTTGAAGCGCTCGGCGAAGAACTGCGCCGTCGCGTCTTTGCCAAACATGACACGTTGTTGCGCTGGGAAATAGTGCGCCTTGGGGAGACTGGCGAGCCAACGGAAGGGGCCGGATCATGAAACATGTTGCCGTCTTAATGGGAGGCTGGTCCGCCGAGCGGGAAGTGTCCATGAATAGCGGACTTGCCTGTAGCGAGGCGTTGAAATCATGTGGATACAAGGTGACGCCGGTCGATGTCGGCCGCAATATCGCCGAAACCCTCAGCGAGGTGAAACCCGATGTGTGCTTTAATGCGCTGCATGGCCGCTATGGGGAGGATGGCTACATTCAGGGATTGCTTGAAATCATTGGCATTCCCTATACCCATTCCGGCGTTCTCGCGTCGGCCCTCGCGATGGATAAGCCCGTTGCCAAAACGCTCTTTGCGGAGGTTGGTATCCCTATCGCCGATGGAAAAATTTTCACGCGTCAGGAAATTCAAGAGGGTGCCAGCTATCCAAAGCCATTTGTCGTTAAGCCCTTTAATGAGGGGTCCAGCGTTGGCGTGACGATCATCATGGATGATGAGAATATGAGCCTTCAGGATCTGCCTTGGACATTTGGAGAAAAAGTCCTGATCGAAAGCTTTATTCCGGGACGTGAGATTCAGGTTGCTGTTATGGGGAACGCGGCCCTTGGTGCGGTTGAGATAAGGCCACTCGGTCGTTTCTATGATTATGAGGCTAAATACACCGCTGGAAAAGCGGAACATCTGATGCCAGCGCCGCTTGATCCTAAAGACTATGAAGAAGCGTTGCGGTTGGCTTTGCTTGCCCATCAGACACTGGGGTGCCGTGGCGTAAGCCGGAGCGATCTTCGTTTCGATGATACAGGCAACGGGTCAGGCAAATTCTATATGCTGGAAACAAATACACAGCCGGGCATGACGTCGCTCAGCCTTGTTCCGGAGATTGCGGCTCATTCCGGCATTTCATTTGAAGATCTCGTCAGCTGGATAGTGGAGGATGCATCATGCGACCGATAACCATTGACAAGGATGACCGCGTTGTACCGTCGACGGCACGGTCGCGTAAGACCACGTCAAAGAATGGCGGGCTAACTAAAAGCCTGCGCGGTAGCGGTAAAAAGAAAAAGGCGGCAAAAAGGAAGTCGGAACCTGGATTCTCTACTGGCGCCGCATTTTCCAGACTTGGCAGTATGACGGTAGAAATTACCGATCGGATCAGTTCGCCTTTCAGGTCGGAAAAACCCCGTCGGGGTGGACGCCGCAAGCCCACCCCCGCGTGGCGCAAGCCCGCCATTATTTGCGGCGGTGTATTACTTGCGGCGGTTACTATTGGCGGGTTCACAAATTTCATCGTTCGGGCTGAATTGCTGGAAAAAAGCGCGACCTGGATTGATGAACAGCAGCAGGCCCTCGCGGAAGTCTTCGGCCTCACCGTGCAGCAAATTAGCGTAGTTGGCCGGGACAAGACTTCTGGAAATGACATTCTGCGTGTTCTCGATGTTGATCGCGGAGACAGTATTCTAGGTATTGATCCCAAGGCGGCACGCGAGCGACTTGAAACTCTTGGATGGATTGAGAGTGCCTCAGTGATGCGCCGCTATCCAGATGAGATATTTGTAGAAATCACAGAGCGGCGTCCCTATGCCCGCTGGCAGATCGATGGAAAAACCGGCGTGATTGATCGGACCGGTGCCCTGGTTTCCAGAAAGGATGAGGCGGCGTTCCGGTATCTTCCGAAGGTAGTTGGACCTGGCGCAAATGGCCATGCCGCGGAACTATTTGACATGTTGGCGCAAACGCCGGAGTTGTTCACCCGTCTTGAAAGTGCCGTGCGTGTCCGCGACCGTCGTTGGAACCTGCAGTTCAAGAACGACGTAACGGTTCTGCTTCCCGAAAAAGAGGCGTCAAAGGCCTGGAAGCAGCTTAACCAGATACAGAATGAGCAGAAGATTCTCGACAAGGACGTAATTGCGATCGACATGCGCGGGAAGGACCGCATGTATGTGCGGTTGAAGGAAGAGGCCGCGAAACTGCGTCGTCTTGCGGGGAACGATACATGATCAAAAGTCGGGCAAGCCGGTTTGAAGGAAAGATGAAGCGAGTGAAAAGGTAATGGCAGCTGGACGTAATGGACCTTTGGCGGCACTGGATGTCGGTTCAACGAAAGTATGTTGCTTCGTCGCTACAGAAGAGGCAGGACGTCTTCGCATCACCGGGATCGGTCATCAAGTCTCCCGCGGATTGCGGGCAGGCGGTATTACCAATATGGAAATGGCAGAAGAAGCCATTCGATCTGCTGTTGATGCCGCTGAACGCATGGCAGGGGAAACTGTGCGAGAGGTTTACCTCGGCGTTTCCGCCGGTAAGCAGGCCTCCCAGACGGTGGATGTCGAAATGTCGATTGGTGGGCAGGAAATAACCGAAAAAGATTTGCAGCGTACCTTGAAGGAAGCACGCGCCAGCTATCAGCCGGAAGGCCGCACAGTCGTTCATGCGCTTCCCGTCGGATACACGGTGGACGGCAATCGCGGCATTCGCGATCCACGAGGGATGTACGGCGAAAGTCTCGGTGTCAGCATGCATATGGTTTCTTTGCAAAACAGTCATATGCGTAACCTCGCCAATTGTGTCGAGCGCTGCCATCTGGGTGTGGCAGGCATGGTGTCCGCACCATACGCCTCCGGGCTTGCCTGCCTCGTGGAAGATGAAATGGACCTCGGTGTGACTGTGATCGATATGGGGGGCGGCTCCACGTCCTTCGCGGTCTTTTATGATGGGGAAATGGTTTTTAACGAGGTGATCCCGGTTGGCGGTGGCCATGTCAGCAATGATATTGCGCGCGGATTATCGACAACGCTCGCCAATGCGGAGCGGATGAAAACGCTTTATGGAAACGCTCTTGCCAGCCCGGCTGATGAAAAGGAAATAATCGATGTCCCATTGATCGGCGAAATGGATCATGACGTCGCTAATCATGTGCCACGTTCCATGCTTGTCGGGATTATCAAACCCCGTCTTGAGGAAATCCTGGAGCTGGTTAATGACCGTTTAACTGCGTCCGGGTTTAATAAGGTGGCGGGACGTCGGGCAGTTCTCTGTGGAGGTGCGGCCCAGCTTGCCGGGGTGCAGGAACTTACGGCCCGCGTTCTCGATAAACAGGTGCGCATGGGTAAACCTATCCGTGTTAAGGGGCTCGCCGATGCGACGGACGGGCCCGCATTTACCACTGTTGCCGGATTATTGTCTTATGCAGTGCGCGAAAGATTTGATGAGGGTATCAAGATGTCGTTGGCTGAAAAGCCGCCGAAAAACCGGTTTTTGCGCGTTGGAAACTGGTTCAAGGAGAATTTTTGAGCAAAAAAATGCATAAAAATTGTCAATATAGTGAGAAGTAGGGTTTCATTAACCACAATATTTGGTATTAATTAGCTGTTAGTCAGCGTAGTAGAGGAGGAGAGTGCCGTGAGTATCAATTTGTCAGTGCCGGAGCAAGCAGAGCTGAAACCGAAAATTCTGGTATTAGGCGTTGGAGGGGCTGGCGGTAACGCGGTGAATAACATGATTAGCTCGGAGCTCCAAGGGGTGGAGTTCGTTGTCGCTAACACCGATGCGCAGGCCTTGAAGCAGAGTTTGGCCGAGCGTCGTATTCAACTTGGAGCTGAGTTGACTGAAGGCCTGGGTGCTGGATCAAAGCCGCATATCGGCGCTGGGGCAGCAGAAGAGGCGCTTGACGAAATTGTTGGTCATCTTGAAGGTGTCCATATGTGTTTTATCACGGCCGGTATGGGTGGCGGTACAGGAACTGGCGCGGCGCCGGTTGTGGCGCGGGCGGCCCGCGAAAAAGGGATTCTCACCGTTGGCGTCGTCACGAAGCCCTTCCAGTTTGAAGGTAATCACCGGATGCGGATCGCCGAGGATGGTATCGAGGAATTGCAGCGTTATGTCGATACGCTGATCATTATCCCGAACCAGAATCTCTTCCGCATAGCCAACGAAAAAACCACCTTCGCCGACGCGTTTAATATGGCTGATGAAGTGCTTCATTCCGGCGTGCGGGGTGTTACTGACCTCATGGTTATGCCCGGCCTGATCAATCTTGACTTTGCTGATGTGAACACGGTCATGAACGAAATGGGCAAGGCAATGATGGGCACCGGCGAGGCGAGCGGTGAAAACCGCGCCATTGAAGCCGCAGAGGCTGCGATCTCCAATCCGTTGCTTGATGATGTCTCCATGAAGGGTGCGCGGGGCGTACTTATCAATATCACAGGCGGTATGGATCTCACCTTGTATGAACTGGATGAGGCCGCAAATCGGATCCGCAGCGAAGTTGATCCGGAGGCGAACATTATCGTCGGCTCAACCTTTGATACAGAGATGGAAGGCAGCATGCGGGTTTCCGTTGTTGCAACGGGCATCGACGCGCTGGAGGCTCAAAAGGCCAACTCTCCTAATGTCACATCTCTCAGGTCTCTAAGGGGTGAAGGCAAGGCGCCGTCTCTCTCAACGTCGGGAACATCAGACGGGGCACCTATGGTGCCAGCGGCGGCGGACATATCCGCATCTGGTTTTGGCGCGACTATGCCAGGCGGCAATTTCTCTGGTCAGCCAGTGGCTCAGGCTGGAGATGCTGCGTCCGGATCGGAAAATATTGAAATGGGCTCCACCTCTACGGAGGCGGGTTATATGAGCGGAAATCTGGCTGTTGATCAGGATCGCGATCTTCTGTCTGACATTGACGAAGAGATGGAAGAAAGCGATCAGGAATTCTCCACAGTAGAGGGGAAGGATAGTCCTTTCAAGGCTCCGCCGGCGATGAAGGTCGACAAGAGCCCTGAAAAGCTTGTTAATCCGGACGCGCAAGAGGCGGTGGCCGGAGCGGCAGATCCGAAGTCGAAAAAACGCGGACCGAGCCTGTTTGAACGGATGACCGGAGTTAGTCGCAACTTCCGAAAGGAAGCCGCGCGCGAAGAAACACCGGCGCCGGTTCGTAAAGAGCCGACAAGTAACCGGGTGGCTCCGGCACCAGCGGCACCCGCTCCGGCGGCACCGCAGGCGCCGACGGTTCGCAAGGAAGTAACGTCTTCTGTAAAAATTGACCAGAAGCAAGAAGATGAAGACCTTCTCGATATTCCGGCCTTCCTCCGTCGGCAGGCGAATTGATCCGCTAAGCTTACATACACAAAAAAGGCGCGAAACTAGTTAGGTTTCGCGCCTTTTTTGTAAGCGGCGGTGCCCCGCGCAATTAGGTCTGTATTTTAATCTGTGTCGAGGGGAAAAGAGGTTTCCGACTTAGAGACAGTCACAGCCGTGACAAGGTTTCACACCCATTGTTGAGCTTGCCATATGTGCACGTAAATTTCTCAGTGCGTCTGCTAACAAAACCAAGATGCTATATCTGTATCTGACCATCGTCCCACTCCTCTTAAAGTCGCGATCACAAGGAGTATATTACATAGTCTATGTGTATTCCCCAAGCGAAAGAGGTGTGCGCGACGTCACAGCCTAACACAATTGGTTGTGTTCTGGTTTTGCTAGGGCCACTTCACTTCAGGGGGTAGGGACATCAGAATAGCTTCCGTATTGCCCCCTGTTTTTAGGCCAAACGTCGTTCCCCTATCATATAAGAGGTTGAATTCGACATAGCGTCCGCGGCGGATGAGCTGATGTTCACGTTGCTCTGCCGTCCATTCTTTGTTCATATGGCGACGGATGATTTCCGGGTAGATATCGCGAAATGCTCTACCAATATCCTGTGTAAAGGCAAAATCGTTCTTCCAGTCGGTCTCCAGGCGATCATAGAAAATGCCGCCCACGCCGCGTGGTTCATCGCGATGGGGCAGAAAGAAATATTCGTCACACCATTTCTTGAATCTTGGATAATAGTCCGGATCATGACGATCACAGGCCGTTTTCAACGCAGCATGAAAATCGCTTGTGTCTTGCGTATCCGGATACATGGGGGTTAGATCAGCCCCACCGCCAAACCAGCGATTAGCGGTCACGATATGACGGGTGTTCATATGCACTGCCGGGACGAGGGGAGACTGCATATGGGCAACAAGGGAGATTCCGCTTGCCCAGAAAGTGCCATCGGTGTCGGTTCCCGGAATGGATTTCCGGAATTCTTCCGAGAATTGACCATGGACAGTTGAAATATTGACGCCTACCTTTTCAAACACGCGACCCTTCATCACGGACATCTCGCCGCCACCGCCGCCGGGCCGATCCCATTTCGTAACCTCGAAACGTCCCGGCTCCCGATCACTGAGTTGCCCGGTTAGCTCCTGTTCCAGTGTCTCGAAACTCTCGCGTATCTGATCGCGTAATGTCCGGAACCAGTTTACTACTTGGTTTTCTTGTGACCCTGTTGAGTTATCTGTCATGAATCTACCGTATTGTCGAAAGAAGTTGAGGGTTTGGAAAGCTGGCCGTTTGCCGCAGTGCTTCCCCGAGTACCATGGCGGCGGAAAGCGCGATATTGATCGACCGCATCCCCTCGGCCATAGGGATCAGTACGCGATGATCCGCGGCGTCATGGATTTCTTCAGGTACGCCCGCGCTCTCTCGGCCTAAAAGAAGAATATCCGATTCTGTGAATGTAAAATCCGTATAAGCGATATCAGCCTTTGTTGTCAGTAAAACGAGCCGTTTATCACTTTTACGCTTCATGAATTCCTGCCAGGAAACATGACGTGTGACATCTGCCGCGTCGGCATAGTCCATTACGGCTCTTTTGAGGTCCTTCGCGCCGAAAGGAAAGCCGCAAGGCTCAATTATGTCGACCGGAACGCTTAGACAGGCGCCCAATCTGAGCATAGTTCCGACATTAGGGGCTATATCTGGTTGGTAAAGTGCAAGTCGCATCTTGCTGTTGTAATGGGAGTGTTGTAACAAATACAGGAAAATTGCGCGCTTTATTGTCGCATTCGTCACGTTCGGACTGGACATGTGGGCATTATGATGACAAAAAGCGGGCGCGGTAAATTATTTTTTTAGGCTTTGGGGAAAGTAAATGACGACAACCACCCCTGAGGAAGAAAACGGCGTAAAGCGCCGTGATTTTCTTTATATTGCTGCGGGCGGCCTTGGCGCCGTGGGGACGGCAGCGGCCATCTGGCCCTTTATCTCGCAAATGAACCCATCTGCGGATGTTCTTGCGCTGTCAACGACCGAAGTTGACCTTGAAGGCATTGAAACCGGATCTGAGGTCACTGTCGTATGGCAGGGCAAGCCGGTTTTCGTAAGGCATCGGACGGAAGAGGACATCGAGAGAGCGGAAGATGTTGATCTTGCGGATTTACCTGATCCGCAACCTGATGCTGATCGGGTGATCAAACCTGAATGGCTGATTATGGTCGGTATCTGCACCCATCTGGGTTGCGTCCCGCTTAAAGGGCAGGGTGATTACGGGGGATGGTTCTGTCCCTGTCATGGATCGCATTATGATACGTCAGGACGTATCCGTAAGGGGCCGGCACCATTAAATCTGGTCATTCCGCCTTACGAGTTCCTAGACGATAATAATATCAAGATCGGGTAGGGGGCCCCAAGATGTCTTTTGAACCAAAAAATCCTGTCGTCAAATGGGTAGAGGATCGCTTGCCGATCACGGGGATGCTTCATCATGCCCTCTATGAGTACCCGACGCCAAAGAATCTAAGCTACTGGTGGACATTCGGCTCTCTGGCTGGCGTTATGCTGGTCGTGCAGATTGTTACTGGTATTGTACTCGCGATGCATTACACGCCGCATGTCGACATGGCCTTTACCAGCGTTGAACATATCATGCGCGATGTGAATTATGGCTGGTTGCTCCGGTATATGCATGCCAACGGCGCCTCAATGTTCTTCATCGTCGTTTACCTACATATCTTCCGGGGTATGTACTACGGCTCCTACAAGGCTCCGCGGGAGCTTCTGTGGTGGCTTGGGCTGGTAATCTTCCTGTTGATGATGGCAACCGCCTTTATGGGCTATGTGCTTCCATGGGGCCAGATGAGCTTCTGGGGCGCGACGGTTATCACTAACTTGTTCGGTGCTATTCCAGTTGTCGGTGACAGTATCGTCACATGGCTCTGGGGTGGTTTTGCGGTTGATAATCCAACGCTGAACCGGTTCTTCAGCCTGCATTATCTGCTGCCGTTCGTGATTGTCGGAATCGTTATTCTGCACATCTGGGCGCTGCATACCAACGGGTCCAACAATCCGACAGGTGTGGAACTAAAAGACAAGCAGGACAGCATTCCTTTCCATCCTTACTACACCGTCAAGGACCTGTATGGATTGGCGATCTTCCTGATTTTCTTCTCGGCC
Organism: Sneathiella sp. HT1-7; assembly: GCF_020731145.1. GTDB lineage: Bacteria > Pseudomonadota > Alphaproteobacteria > Sneathiellales > Sneathiellaceae > Sneathiella. Next base: position 74,514 of record NZ_JAJFZN010000006.1, read on the forward strand.
TTCCTGTTTTATGCTCCGAACTATATGGGGCATCCGGACAACTATATCCCGGCCAACCCGCTGGTTACCCCGGCGCATATCGTGCCTGAATGGTACTTCCTGCCATTCTATGCGATCCTGCGTGCGGTACCGGACAAGCTCGGCGGCGTTCTGCTGATGTTTGGTGCGATTGCAGTTTTGTTTGCGCTTCCTTGGCTAGATAAGAGTCGGATCCGTTCGGCGCGTTTCCGCCCAATCTATAAGCAGCTTTTCTGGGTGTTTGTTCTGGATTGTATTCTGCTTACCTATATCGGTGGCAAGCCGGCGGAAGGGGCCTACATTATCTGGGGTCGGATTGCTACGGTTTACTATTTCGTGCATATATTGATCCTGTTGCCGCTGGTCGGCTTGTTTGAAAAGCCAAAACCGCTTCCGGCGAGTATATCGGAGGATGTTTTGTCGAAGAAGCCCGCGAGCGAGGAGGCGGCCAATGCGTAAATTATTGACGTCTCTGGGGATTGCGGCTCTTGTTTCTTTCAGCAGCTTGGGCACAGCCCATGCTGCCGGAGATGCGGTGGAAATGAAATCCGTTGCATGGAAGCATGGCGGGATTTTCGGAACATATGATCGTGCCGCTGCTCAGCGGGGCCTTCAAGTGTATCGTGAAGTTTGCGCCGGTTGTCATGGCCTTGGTCTGGTGGCCTTCCGCACACTTTCCGACCTCGGTTTCAGTGAAGAGGAAATCAAGGCGATTGCGGCTGAATCTGAATATGTTGACGGTCCTGACGGCGAAGGTGAAATGTTTGATCGGCCGGGCAAGCCATCAGATAAATTCCCGGCTCCTTTCCCGAACGAACAGGCGGCACGTGCGTCTAACGGCGGTGCCTATCCTCCGGATCTTTCTCTGATGAGCAAGGCTCGTCCGAATGGTGATAACTATCTGTATTCACTTTTGACCGGCTATGGCGATGCGCCTGCTGATTTCAACCTCGCTGAGGGGATGAACTACAACGCGTACTTTGCGGGCCACCAGATTGCCATGCCGCCTCCGCTTTCTGAGGATGCGGTCGAATATTCGGATGGCACACCAGCAACTGTTGATCAGATGGCAAAAGACGTGACTGTCTTTCTGGCATGGGCGGCGGAACCGAAACTGGAGCAACGTAAAAGTGTTGGTCTTCGGGTAATCCTGTTCCTGCTTATTCTCGCGGCTGTCTTCTACGCTGTGAAACGTAAAGTCTGGTCAGACCTTCACTAAAAGATAATTGTTAAATCAAAAGGGCGCTTTTTATAGCGCCCTTTTTTTATGGCATGTCATCTATTTCAAGGCTAAATTTCGGCCGATACAATTTGGGAGGACGGAATGAGTTCATCAAGCGATAGGCCGGTTATCGGTGTGATCGGTGGAAGTGGGGTGTATGAGCTTGACGGGCTGACGGACACTCACTGGAAAGCGGTGGAGAGCTCGTTTGGGGAACCGTCGGATGAATTGCTGTTTGGGACACTCGATGGCACTCAGATGGTGTTTCTGCCCCGCCACGGGAGGGGACATCGCATCCCGCCAGCTGAAGTGAATTACAGGGCGAATATCGATGCATTGAAGCGCGCCGGGGTGACGGAGATTATCTCGGTGAGTGCCTGCGGTTCGTTCGAAGAAGAACTCGCGCCCGGCACATTTGTGATCGTAGATCAATTCATTGACCGGACGATCGACCGTAAGGAAAGTTTTTTCGGCACAGGCTTAGTCGCTCATATAAGTATGGCACATCCTGTGTGTTCCCGCCTTGGAGATGCGTTGGAAGTTGCCGCGAAGGAAACCGGTATTCCTGTGCATAGAGGCGGTACTTATCTCGCGATGGAAGGGCCACAATTTTCCAGTCTCGCCGAATCAGAGTTGTACCGGAGTTGGGGATGTCAGGTAATCGGTATGACAAATATGCCTGAAGCCAAACTCGCTCGTGAAGCGGAAATGTGTTACGCGACCGTGGCAATGGTAACGGATTATGATTGCTGGCATCCGGAGCATGACGCGGTTGAGGTAACGACGATTATAGAAGTGTTGATGAAAAACGCAGACAACGCACGGCATCTCGTGAAGTCAGTGGTGCCCACGTTAAGCGCCCGCCAGTCTTCTTGTGATATTGGATGCCATCATGCACTTGATAATGCCCTTATCACCGCGCCGGACGCACGCGACCCCAAAATCATGGAAAAGCTGGACGCGGTAGCAGGCCGCGTACTTTAGCCAGGAGTTATTATGGATATAAAATCTGTTATTCGGACCATTCCTGATTACCCGAAAAAGGGGATCTTGTTCCGCGACATCACAACGCTCTGGCAAGACGCAGGTGGCTTTCGCCATGTCGTCGATCAGTTGGTCTGGCCTTACGCCGGTGTCAGGATCGACAAAGTAGCGGGAATTGAAGCACGGGGGTTTGTTCTTGGCGGAGCCATTGCCCATCAGCTTAGTGTTGGATTTATTCCCGTTCGCAAAAAAGGGAAGTTACCCGGACCAGTGCATAGCGAAGAATATGATCTTGAGTATGGGACCGACACGGTTGAAGTTCATCAGGATGCCATAAAAGAAGGAGAGAATATTCTTCTCGTTGATGATCTAATCGCGACGGGTGGTACAGCGGCTGCGGCCATCAACCTCATCCGTCATGCAGGCGGAACCGTTATCGGGGCCGCCTTTGTGATTGATCTCCCAGATATCGGCGGCGCAAAAAAAATAGCTGCGATGGGTGTCAGTGTTCGTACGCTGTGTGAGTTTGAAGGGGATTAAATCGGACGGCCACCAGATTGTAATATGGGACTTGTCATTTTCTCCTGCCTATGTCTTTGCTAATTAAAGGACATGAGATGAGGATATGGGTATGTCACTAGAAATCTGGATATCGTTCTTTATTGCGAGCGCGGCCCTTCTTGCTATTCCAGGGCCCACGGTCATGATTGTTATAAGCTATGCGCTTGGCCAGGGGAGGAGTACGGCTTGGGCGACAGTCCCGGGTGTCGCGCTCGGTGATTTTACGGCGATGACGGCTTCATTGTTAGGGGCGGGCGCCATCCTCGCTACTTCAGCAACGCTTTTCACCGTGTTGAAAATTCTGGGCGCTATCTATCTGGTTTGGCTCGGAATCAAGCTCTGGCGGGCCGAGGGTGGCATGGGCTCCGTTCATTCACCAAAAGAAAAATCAAAGACGGCAATGTTTCGTGCCTCCTACATCGTCACCGCCCTTAACCCGAAAAGCATTGTCTTTTTTGTCGCGTTTGTTCCGCAATTTGTGAATGTAAATGCGCCTGTCTTTATGCAGTTTGTGATTTTAGAGGCGACATTCCTTGTGCTGGCGGCCATAAATGTTGCAATCTGGGCGTTCCTGATTGGAAATCTGAGGGAAAGGTTCAAAAATCCGCGGGTTTTGAAAATCATTAATCGCGTCGGCGCGAGTTTCCTGATTGGAGCAGGAATGCTGACGGCGTTTGTCCGCCGCACAGCGTGAGTTATCTAATAACCGATCATCTATAAAAATCGGAGTAGGGAATGCTACATAATATAACCGGAATTGATCATGCCCTGATCGGGGTTGAAGATCTTGAAGATGCGCGATCTATTTACGAAAAACTGGGATTTACGCCGACGCCGCGCGGATCGCACATTGGTTGGGGAACGGCAAATTACTGCATTATGTTCGAGGAGAACTATATCGAACTCCTCGGCATCGTGGACCCGTCATTAGAGACAAATGGCCTTGATAGTGCCCTTGCCGAGCGAGGAGAAGGTTTACTTGGTGTCGCGCTTGCGAGTGATGATCCCGAAGCCACTCATCAATCTCTTGTTGACGATGGGTTGGAGCCGTCTGCGCTGTTAGCGCTGAAGCGCAAGCTGGAGCTTCCTGAAGGAGATGTCCTGCCAGAGTTCAAGCTGATCCGGCTTACGTCTTCGGCGGGGTTGACAGCCAAAAACCTCTTTATCTGTCATCATATGACGCCGGAACTTGTACGCCAGCCTGACTGGCTAGAGCATCCAAACGGTGCAAAATATATCAATTCAATTGTTGTAGTGGTGGAAGATCCCGCTGTGCTCGCGTCCTATTATCAGCGGCTGTGTGGCTCCATCAATGTCACCTTGACGGATAATACGCTCACGGTGCATTTTGGGCGCGGTAGCCTGATTTTCGTCAACGATCGGGATATTGACCTCTTGTTCCCAGGTTTGACTATTTCAGATGAAATGCTGGCTCTTCCACATTTGATTGCGATGACAATCGCGGTCGAAAATCTCGAACAGACAGAGAAACTTCTTAAGGAAAACGGGGGCGCGCCGCAAAAAATTGCGAATGGCACCCTCCGGGTTGATCCGGCGGATGCCTGTGGCTTGCTCTTGGAATTTACAACTGGCTAATTACGCCATGAAGTCGAGGGTGCGGTCGAGCGCGAGTTTGGCGCTCTCTGCATCATAGCTCCCGCGGTGATCGCAATTAAAACCATGCCCGGCGGAATAGATATAAACAGGAATATCCGGCCGCTTCGCTTTGACTTCTTCAACAGCAGACATCGGGATTGAGGCGTCTTGATCGCCGAAGTGCAATATAATCGGTACCTTCGGCTCTTCCCCTAGGTTCTGAGGGATCATTCCACCGTAATACCCAACCGCCTTGCTGATGGAAGAAAGCCGACAGGCTGCAAGATAGGCAAGGCTGCCGCCCCAGCAATAGCCGATTACGGTGATGTCTCCTGCGTCCGCTAACTCTTTCGCAGCTGCATCCGTATCTTTCAGCGCGTCATCCGCGGCTATCTGTTTCATATATCCAAGACCCGTTTGGATATCCGTCTGTTCGTAGTTAAGCGTAATATTTGGGTCAACCCGGTCAAACAGGGCAGGGGCTATGGCGATATAACCTTGCTGGGCGTATCCGTCGCAGACTTCCTTGATATGGATGTTGACGCCGAAAATCTCCTGCAGGATGACAACACCACCTTTGGGTTTGCCTACGGGAAAGGCTTTGTAAGCGGAAAGCTTGTGACCATCCTCTGCCGTCAGCTCAATTAATTCTCCCATGACTACCTCTTCTAGTTTTTTGCAACAGGTTCAACGATGAGTAAGGTCCCATCCACTCCAGTAACATTCACGACCGCGCCGGCCTCCAAATCTGGGCCTTCAACAGCCCATTGGGTATCGTCCACATGAATCTTACCGCGGCCATTCATGATGGGTTCCGTCAGTGTAAAATGACGACCAACATACTGGACACCACGCTGGTTCAAGGTTGTGTTGTCTTCGACGCCCGGGTGCTTTTTCAGGAACAGGCGCGAGAGAGCAATGCTGCCAATAGCGATGACCGCAAATAATATCCATTGATATTCCCATCGCATGTCGGGGGCTATCCAGGCGATAACGCCCACAATGCCAGCGGATATCCCGAGCCAGAGAAAGATGGTACTAGGTGCGAAAACTTCCAGGATCACCAAGATAAGCCCGAGAATCCACCATGACCAGAATTCGAGGCTGGCGAACCATGTAATAATTTGATCAAGCATCACCGTCACTCAACCGTTGGGACAGAGCCGCTCGACCGGCGCTTGTCTTCATCTTTGCCAAAAACTTCCTTGGCGATAGATCCGATACCAGCAAGTGATCCGACGAGAGCACTCGCCTCCATCGGCATGAGGACAACCTTCGAATTACGGGCCATGCCGATTTCCTTCATCGCTTCGGTATATTTCTGGGCGATAAAATAGTTGATAGACTGAATATCGCCCGCCGCAATGGCCTCAGATACATCGTGGGTCGCCTTGGCTTCGGCTTCGGCGGCACGTTCGCGCGCTTCCGCATCGCGGAAAGCGGCTTCGCGGCGACCTTCTGCCTCCAGAATCATAGATTTCTTTTCGCCTTCTGCTTTCAGGATTTCAGATTGCCGAACACCCTCCGCTTCCAGAATGACCGCCCGTTTTAACCGTTCCGCTTTCATCTGCCTGCCCATTGCCTCAACAAGATCGAGAGGGGGGGTGATATCCTTGATTTCGACACGGGTTACTTTCAAACCCCAGGGGGTGGACGCCTGATCAATCACGGTCAACAAGCGGACATTGATGGCATCGCGCTGGCTAAGCGCTTCGTCAAGGTCCATGGAGCCAAGAACAGTACGAAGGTTCGTCTGTGCGAGATTTTGAATGGCCCGTTCCAGGTCTCGCACCTCATATGCGGATTTGGCGGCATCGAGAACCTGAAAGAAAAGAACGCCATCGACCTGTACCATGGCATTATCACGGCTGATGACTTCCTGTGTTGGAATATCCAACACCTGTTCCATCATGTTGATCCTACCGCCGATACGATCAATGAATGGTACGATCAGACCAAGGCCAGGGTGCAGGCTACGCGTATATCTGCCGAAGCGCTCGATTGTAAATTGATATCCTTGTGGAACAATCGTCACGCCCATAAAGACAATGACAATTGCAAAAATGACTAGGACGACGACGAAAATCGCGAAGCCAGACAAGAAAAAATCCATTTCACTACCCCTAGAATTGCTGGATAAATAACAGGCTTGTCGGACTATATAATGTAAAGTCGTTAGACCTAAGTTAAAAATCCAACGGATTTTGAAATTTGGACAGCGTTATTCGGGGCGGGTTTTTACCATGCCGATGGATTTCATGCTGAGAACAATTTCGTTCTTCTGATTAAAGAGATTTATTTCAGCGCGCACAATTCCCATGTCGGGCCGGGATGAGGACTTTCTGGTCTCTATAACGGTTGATTCATACCGCAAACTATCGTCGGGCCGAACCGGCAGGATCCAGCGCAGATCATCAAACCCTGGAGAGCCCAGGCCCGCGCGACTATTTGTCATGCTATCGACGAGGAGCCGCATCAGGGTCGATGCCGTATGCCATCCAGATGCAATCAGGCCTCCGTAGATGCTCTTCTTCGCGGCTTCTTCGTCAATATGAAAGGACTGCGGATCATATTTGCGTGCGAAATCAAGAATTTCCTTTTTCGTGACGATCCTGCTTTCAGAGGTCGTTTTATCTCCGACGGCGATATCCTCGAAATATATCTTGTTCATCGTGAGGCCTCCGTTTCAGAATTCTCTGGGCAACGGAGGAACATACCGCTTGAAATCATGGTCATTTTGACCTCGTCCTTCTGGTTAAGGACTGTATGAGAAAATTTAACGAAGCCGAGTTCAGGGCGGCTTTTTGGCAAACTGCGATCAAGGACTTCCGCCTTTACATGAAGGACTTCACCGGGGCGCACAGGCTGTTTCCAGCGAAGCTGTTCAATCCCGGGTGAGCCCATGGAGGCTGAATCAATCAGGTAATTATCGACCATCATTTTCATGCACATCGAGCCTGTGTGCCAGCCGCTTGCAATAATGCCGCCGAAGAAATGCTCTTTTGCGGCGTCTTTGTCGATATGGAAAGGCTGCGGATCGAACGCGGTCGCGAATTCAATCACTTCTTCTTCCGTTACTTCATATCCGCCGAATTCCATCACCATTCCGACGGTAAAATCTTCCCAATAGCGCATTTTCTTCACCTTTTGATCTTGTTGCGATCACTCACGCATTTATTGCTTCTTCAAGGTTTGGGGCAGGGCCTCAGTTGGCAAACCTGAAATGCAGAACGTCACCATCCTCGACGACATATTCCTTCCCCTCTAGTCGCATGAGACCGGCATCCTTCGCGCCGGCTTCGCCGCCATGCTCTACATAGGCAGAATAAGCGATTGTTTCGGCCCGAATAAAGCCTTTTTCAAAATCTGTGTGAATGACACCTGCCGCTTGCGGCGCTTTCGTGCCTTTGGTAACGGTCCATGCACGACATTCCTTCGGGCCAACCGTGAAATAGGTAATCAGGTCGAGTAAGTCATAACCTGCGCGAATAATACGGCCAAGCCCGGTTTCACTCAGCCCGAGATCGGAGAGAAATTCGGCGCGTTCTTCCGCATCAAGCTGCGCGACTTCCGCTTCAATGGCCGCTGAAATTACAACAGTTCCCGCATGTTCAGCAGATGCCTTTTCTACGACCTTATCCGAATAGGCATTGCCAGTCGCGGCGTTTCCTTCATTGACATTGCAAACATAGAGAACCGGCTTTTGGGTCAGGAGTTGCAAATTGCGGAAAGGTTTTATTTCATCATCGGCGAGATCGACCATGCGGGCGGGCTTACCGTCGCGCAATGCCACAAGGGCGCGGTCTATCAGCTCCGACTGCTTCTTGGCGTCCTTGTCACCGCCACGGATTTTCTTGACCAGCGCTTCGGTTCGTTTTTCAAGGCTTTCGAGATCCGCCAGCATCAGTTCGGTCTCAATCGTCTCTATATCCGAAAGCGGATCGATTTTGCCATCCACATGGGTGATATCGTCGTCGTCGAAACAGCGGACAACCTGAATAATGGCGTCTACCTCGCGGATATGCGCGAGGAACTTGTTTCCGAGACCTTCACCGCTTGCTGCGCCGCGCACGAGGCCAGCAATGTCAACAAATGTCAGCTGTGTCGGGATGAGTTCCTTCGAATGGGCAAGCTCTGTTAGCTTTATCATTCGTTCGTCAGGGACGGGAACCTGACCCAAGTTCGGTTCGATCGTGCAGAAAGGGTAGTTTTCTGCCGCTGCCTGCGCTGTTTCCGTCAGGGCGTTGAACAGAGTTGACTTGCCGACATTGGGAAGACCAACAATTCCACATTTAAACCCCATACTCAGTTTCCTTCTTTCTTAACCGCACGATCTTTTTTCGGCGGTGCAATGTCGATGGCAATTTTATTCATAAAACTTGAGGCGTCTCCAGCAACGATAAGCTCAGCATGACGGGCCACGCTGTCGACGATATTTTCGACCATAGACATTTCTGCTTTTGCAAAATCTTTCAGAACATGCCCGGAAACAAGGTGTTTTTCTCCCGGATGGCCAACGCCTAGTCGGATCCGGCAAAAATCTGCGCCGATATGATCGATGATGGATCGGACTCCATTATTTCCGCCATGCCCACCGCCTGTCTTCACACGCACCTTGCCGAGTGGTAAATCCAGCTCATCATGGAGGACAATGATATTGCCGATAGGTATTTTGTAAAACCGGGCCGCTTCGCCAACGGATTGCCCGGACAGGTTCATGTAAGTAGTAGGCTTTAGCGCAAGAACTTTCGTTCCGCCGACATTTCCCTCAGCGACGAGCCCCTGAAATCGAACGCGTTCCGGCATAAAGGAATGGCGGCGGATAATTTCATCCACCGCCATATATCCAAAATTATGCCGGTTGCCTGCATACCCCTTGCCGGGATTTCCAAGGCCAACCAGCAAAATCATCTTTCCATCCCGATTAGTCTTCGGATTCTTCAGCTTCTGCGCCTGTATCCTCGGCGTCAGCGCCTTCTGCGCTTTGTGCTGCTTCCTCATCTTCAGGATCTGGCTCGACGGTCGGTGCCGCAATTGTTGCAATCGTAAAGTCGCGATCCGTAATCGTCGGCTGTGCACCTTCAGGCAGGGCTACCTCAGAAATATGAACACTATCCCCAATGTCAAAGTTCAGGAGGTCGATTTCAAGCGATTCCGGGATATTGCCGGCGGGGACCATCATTTCAACTTCATGACGGACAACATTCAGCATACCGCCGCGTTTCAGGCCAACACATTCTTCTTCATTGAGGAAGTGAACGGCAACCATAACCGCAATCTGTGATTTAGCAGAAACGCGGAGGAAGTCCACATGTACCGGCAAATCATTAATCGGGTGCAACTGCATGTCACGGGGCAGTACGTTGTGCTTGGTCGATCCAACTTCAACTGTGAAGACCGTTGACAGGAAAGCGCCTTGATTGACGGTTTTCACAAGCTCTTTGGTTTCCAGTGAAATGGAAATGGGGTCTTTTTTGTCACCATAGATGACGGCGGGAGTCCGGCCGTCACGACGCAATGCACGGGAGGTCCCCTTTCCGACCCGGTCACGCGTTTCTGCAATTAATACTGCATTTTCGCTCATTGTATATCTCCTAAGTAACGAGCAACACCGGGACGAACCCGGTGCCAAAATGGCGCGTGCCTCCAGGGGTGCCCGCGCCGCCTATTGCCTGTGCGATTAGTCGAACAGGCTGGAAACCGAGGTTTCCTTCGAAATTCTATACATCGCCTCGCCAATCAGCGGAGCGACTGAAATTTGTCGCATCTTGCTAGAGGCACGGAATGCGTCCGTTGCCATGATGCTATCGGTTGTAACCATCTCGTCGAGCGCAGAGTCATTAATACGCGCAATCGCGCCCCCTGACAGCACTCCGTGAGTCACGTAGCCCGAAACACTTTTCGCACCTTTGTCCATCAAAGCTTTGGCGGCATTACATAATGTACCGGCGCTATCCACGATATCATCGACCAAGATGCAACGCTGATCCTTGACGTCACCGATAATATTCATCACTTCTGAAACACCGGCTTTTTCCCGGCGCTTATCCACGATTGCAAGGTCGGCGTCAAGTCTTTTGGCGTAGGCACGGGCGCGGACAACGCCGCCTACGTCGGGGGAGACAATAGTAATGTCGCCGCCCTTACCGTAATGCGCCTCAATATCGGGAACAATAACCGGGGCGGAGAACAGATTGTCGGTGGGGATATCGAAAAATCCCTGGATCTGTCCAGCATGAAGATCCATGGTCAAAACCCGGTCCGCACCTGCGGTGGTAATAAGGTTCGCGACCAGTTTTGCGGAGATGGGTGTTCTGGGCCCCGGTTTCCGATCCTGACGGGCATACCCGAAATACGGAAGAACCGCCGTGATTCTTGATGCCGATGATCGTTTCAGCGCATCAATGCAAACCAGAAGTTCCATCAAATGGTCATTTGCGGGAAATGAGGTTGGCTGGACAACGAAAAGGTCCTCGCCGCGCACATTTTCGTGAATTTCAACGAAAACCTCCATGTCCGAGAAGCGACGGACATCCGCATCTGTCAAAGGAAGTTTGAGATAGTTGGTGATGGCTTCCGCCAACGGTCGGTTGCCATTTCCCGAAAGCACTTTCATAGGAACGTTCCTTTAGTCAGTAGAGGGTTTTTCCAGTTAAAACACACTGCCCCTCGCGCGAAAATGAACGAGTTGGCGTTGGCGGGCGGAACTTACCAAGGCACTCAAGCCCTGTAAACGCATTAACGCCCTTTTTTAATGGAAATTGTAAAATAACATCAAGATTTTGACTTAAAATAGTCCGGCTCACTTTTTTTCAGAAGATCATAGACGCCGCCGGCGCCTCCGCGAGCCGCCAGGCGGGCAACATTGCCCCATGCACCGTTTAGCGAGCCAGACCTGATTCTGTTGCGTTGCCTGATCTCACCGACTTGTTCGCCATTCCGGCGTTCCAAACTCCAGACGAGTTCAATCACCTGGGTTTCAAGTTTCGGCGGCGTAATTTCTGCATGTCCGCGGACAATAAAATTCGCGCCCGCTTCGGTTGGCAAAACATCAAGACCTAGTCGAACCAGCTCATCCTGAATAGCCGCAGCGAGACTCTCCGAGCCATCACCTGGGGCACCTTCGACAATAGGAACGAAAATAATGGGTTTATTAATTACCGCGAAATTTATGCCATCGCCACCAAGCAGTTTATCGATATCGCTGGCGGATTTGACAGCCAGAGCCTCGATCGTTTCCGGGGATATTTCTGCAGGGCTTTCTGCGCCGTTGAGTTTTTCGAGTGCGTAGAGTCCTGTATCGCGGTTCTGTGGGTCGAAAATTGCCCAATTGAGATAGCGCCCGCCATCCTTGTCAATAATATTGCCTCGCACGTAATAGCGGTTTGGTGCAGCAGCGCCGGAGAAGGCTGCAATTCCAAGACCCTGAAGTTTTGTGGCGATGGCCTTTTCAAGGCCTGCGGGACCGTCCTTTAAGGGTTCCACATACAGTGCTGCGCGGGGCCCAGGCGCGGCGCGCCAGGAAGCTTTGGCTTCCGGCTGAAAGGGGCGTTCCAGTGGCTGACAGCTGACGAGAGCGATAGCCAGTACCGCCATTAATGCCTTTATGACAAAACTACATCGCACAGGTTGCAAGCACTCCCAGAAGACAAATCACGATAAAGATGACCATATACGGCATTTTACCCCTCTTTCACAAGTGTGTTAGCCGTTAAGGGCGATAGCGGACAGCTGTCGACCGTAATCAGATTCCCCTCTTTTTACCATACGTCGGTAGCTGAAAAACTGATCCTCTTCAGCGCATGTGTCATTCTCTAGATGATCAATGCCGCCGATCCCCGCCTTTTCAAGTGCTTCCCTCACATAACCGGTTAAATCGAACATATAGCGATCTGGGTTATCCGAGGGGATAAAGAATTTCTCTGCGGCGGGATCGTGGTTGAGAAAAGGTGTCGGGAATTCCGGGCCGACTTCATATGATTTCTGGGCAATAGCCGGACCGATGGCCGCTTTGATATTTTGCTTTCTAGCGCCGAGTTTGGTCATTTCCTCAACGACACCGGCACTGATATTGCCGAGAGCACCTTTCCATCCGGAATGGGCTGCGCCAATCACACCGTTTTCTACATCCGCAAACAAGACCGGAACGCAATCAGCCGTCAGAATACCGAGCGCTATTCCTGGAACAGTTGTTACCATGGCATCCGCCTTTGGCCGCGGGTCCAAGCGCTTCGTATCATTAAGAACAAGAACCTCGGTGCTGTGGATCTGGTAAACAGTCCGAAGAGCATCGGCCGATTGTCCGATCATGGCCATGGCACGAGATCGGTTTTCTGTTACGCATGCCGGATCATCTTTTGAGCCGGGTCCGCAATTGAGGCCCCTGTAAAGTCCATCTGACACACCGCCATCACGCGTAAAGAAGCCATGTGCAAGGGCATCACTTTCAAATATACGACTTTTCAGCATCCTAACTCCCGAACCCTTCCGTGGCGGTGGGCATATTATGAGATAAAGCCATGACTTTGAAAAGGGTTCCCATTTCGGAAGTGCTTGTTAATCGGCGAAGCTGCGCGTCGAGCTTTTTCTTTTGCGTCTCATTTGCCTTCTGGCTAAGCATGTGATGGCGTGCCTCTATACCGAGACGTTCCAGAAAACGTCCCTGCGACGTCGGACCTTGAACGGAAATGTCACGGGCAGACGCGATATTCTTGTGTGTCGCAAATTTAACATGGGCGGTTAGATCGGATTCTCCGGGATCGTTTAAGGGGTCAACATGTCCATGGCCCTTTACCGCCTGAAAGCTATCGCCAAGCAGAGTATCAGATGCACCATAATCGATAATCAGCGCGGCGCCGTTGTTTACGAAAAGAAGTTCGCTGATCCGGCTAATGATTTCCTCTCCGTCCGGGCAGGTCTCGAAAATATCATCATCTGCGCCAGCCGGTATTTGATCAAAGGAGGTTGGTTCCGGCGCCAAGGTAAAGACGAATTCGCTCTCGGTCGTTGTCACTAGGCGCTCATACCATTCACTCTCTCTATAACAGTATTGATGGATAGGAAGGGCATCAAAAAATTCGTTGGCAATCAGAATAACCGGCGCGCCATCAATGTCAGGGAGGGCATCATGCCAGGAAATGTCGTAACCGACCAGAGCAGTTGCTTGCTTGGCTTTTAAACGAGGACTGTTTTCAACAAGGTGAATTTGTGCCGCCGCCAAAAATTCTGGCGCGACACGGGCGCCCCTTAAGGCATCTGTCATTAAAGTGCCGTTGCCCGGACCAAGTTCAATCAAATGGAATTTTGACGGACTGCCCAGTTTGAACCAGACATCAACCGCCCATAGCCCAATAAGTTCGCCAAACATCTGGCTGATTTCCGGCGCGGTGATAAAATCACCCTGTTCGCCGAAGGGCTCTTGCCGGGAATAATACCCATACTCCGGATGTCCAAGCGAGGCTTTCATAAATTTATATAGTGAAATCGGGCCGTTCTTCTCTATCTCTGCCGCCAGGATCTTGCCAAGTTCATTCATGCGGTCTTACGGGTGGGACGGAACATGAAATAAAGGCCGACTATCAGCATCGGCAGGGAGAGAAGCTGACCCATTGTCAAACCGCCGGCGAGAAATCCGAGATAAGCATCCGGTTCACGGAAAAACTCGACAATGACGCGGGCGACGGCATATCCCGCAAAAAAGAGGCCCATTATGAACCCTGGCTTCTCTGCAAAGCGGGTTTTTCGGAAAATGAGCAGGATCACAAACAGCACAGCGCCTTCGAGAAGTGCTTCATAGAGTTGGCTTGGGTGTCGGGGTAAGTCGCCCCCACCCGGGAAAAGCACGCCCCAGGGAACGTCCGTTGCTCTCCCGTAAAGCTCGCCATTGATAAAATTGGCGATCCGCCCAAAGAAGAGCCCGACCGGTACAACCGTTGCCAATAAATCGCCGAACTCCAGAATGACAATCTTCTGAAAACGGCAATAGAGGATTGTTGCAATTACAACGCCGAGGAAGCCTCCATGGAAGGACATACCACCTTGCCAAACCATGAATATTTCCGAGGGATTGCTCAGATAATGGTCTGGCTTATAGAACAGGACATAGCCGAGACGTCCGCCAAGAATGACGCCAAGCGTTGCCCAGATCAGGAACTCATCAACCTGCTTTGCGGAGATGTTCGAGCTTTCCGATCCGGCAAGCCGCATCATTAGGCGCCAGCCAATGATCAGTCCAGCAACATAGGCGAGGGCATACCAGCGTATGGCAAAGGGCCCAATCTGAAAAATGACGGGGTCGATTTCTGGAAACGCGATCGCCGTGAAAAGGGTCGATAATATCATCGGGGTACTATATAAAGCTCTTGAAAATAATCGCAAGCAAATCAGGGCAAAGAGGTTGCTTTCGCTTGCCGCTGTCGCCATTATGAACGGGAAATTTTGAGGACCCAACGCGATGCAGACAAACTCACGGCTTTTTGATGATCTGGCCCGCCTTGCCACAGGCGCCCTCGGGACGGCGCAGGGTGTGAAAACGGAGTGGGAAAATCTTTTTCATCAGCGGTTGGAGCGCTTTATCAGCGAGATGGATCTTGTCCCGCGGGAAGAGTTTGATGCCGTCAAGGCTATGGCAACTCTCGCGCGGGAGGAAAATGATGCGCTGAAAGAACGTCTTACTGTGTTGGAAGAAAAAATCGAGGCTCTCTCCAAAACGCCACGACCGCGCAAGGCGGCTCCGGCGAAGGCTAAATCTACCACCCCGAAAAAATAGATACCCTGGCAACAAGAGTTTGCGACTGACGCATATTTATCCACAAGAAATATAGCTATGGGCCATATTCTTTGTTGCGCCGCAACTCAAGGCGGATTACGCTAGATTTATGGTGTTGCGAAAATTGTAGCACCATATATGGCCTGTAGTAGATTTCCTTACCGGCTGAGCGTTGAGGTCAGTAGCAGAGCGCCAGCCGACGGGATGGTTCTGAAAGGAATGCCTCCATGACGTCCTTGTACCTCACGCGCGAAGAACTCGAAGAATCCAACCCCCTCGATCTTATAGAGAGCATTATTGCCGATAACGACTGGTCGTTTGATCGTCAGGGTAACAATGAGCTCACTGTCGGTGTTGAAGGGAGTTGGTGCCAATATCATCTCTGGTTTTCCTGGCGGTCTGATCTTCGGGCCCTACATTTTTCTTGTGCATATGACGTTAAGATTCCGGAACGGCAGTATGGCTCCGTTTATGAGTTGCTGGCGCGTGTCAACGAGCGCATGCCGGTTGGTCATTTTGACACTTGGCGGGAAGAAGGAATGATCCTGTTCCGTCATTCACTGTTGCTGAGCGGCGCCTGCGTTGTCACCAATGAACAGATCCAGACGTTAGTCGAGATCGGTATGAGTGAACTCGAAAAATTCTATCCGGCAATTCAATTTTGCCTCTGGGGTGGTAAAACCCCTGAAGACGCTATTGAGGCGGCTATGTTTGAAACGATGGGTGAGGCATAGGAATGAACCTTTCCCTGCTGCTTGTCGGTTGCGGCAAGATGGGGCAGGCAATGCTCGGTGGTTGGATCGATCATGATATCGATCCGGCCAATATTGTTGTCATCGATCCCAATTCTGATAACCTTGACGTTGCCCTGAAGCTGGGTTGTCTGGGCCTAAGTTCCGCATCTGAAATCCCAAGTGATTTTCAACCGGATGTGATTGTCCTCGCCGTCAAGCCGCAGGTTATTGGTGATGTCCTGCCGATGTTTCGGGCTTTTGCTGAGAAGGGAAGCCTTGTTATTTCGATTGCTGCGGGCACGAGAATTGAAACGTTCGAAACGGCGTTTGGTAAGGCCTCCGCCATTGTTCGGGCGATGCCTAATACCCCCGCCGCCATTCATCAGGGAATGATTGTCTGCTGTCCCAATGGACATGTTTCTTCCGGTCAGAAGGATTATTGTGACCGCCTTATGTTGGCTATTGGATCAGTTGCCTGGATTGAAGAAGAAGGTTTTATGGATGCGGTAACCGGGTTGTCCGGCTCAGGCCCCGCCTATGTTTTTTATATGATTGAAGCGATGACAGCTGCCGGTTTAAAAGCCGGATTGCCTGAAGACCTGGCCGTGCAGCTTGCGCAGGAAACCGTTGCCGGGGCAGGGGCCCTTGCCCGTCAATCTGAGGAGACAGCAGCACAGCTTCGAAAAAACGTCACAAGCCCGAACGGTACGACCGCCGCAGGGCTTGATGTGCTGATGAACGAGAAGAATGGCCTTGGCCCTTTGATGGAAAAGACTGTCGCGGCCGCTACTGCTAGATCCAAAGAACTGGGTTAAGTAAATAAACTCTACGATATTCTCTTTAAAGGTGTGCAAAAATATCTATATACTCTTTATGCTCATGGTGAGGATAGAGTAATGAGTGATAAAACTGACCCGAAGACACCTACGAACACAACATCGGCGTCTACAAGTGACGATGGGAGTGCCGCGTCCAGTAGTGGCGGCGCGCCGATCGTTGCAGGCGGGCTGATGATTCCCGATCTCAGCGCTATCACAACAATGCAGAATGATAATATGCAGAAGATGACGGCGGCGGTACAGGCCGCGTCGAAAGGCCTGCAAGATATCGTTGCTGCGCAGCGCTCGACTTTGCAGCAGACGGTTGGCAATTTGCAGACGTCACTCAACAGCTCAGTCGGAACGGCAAAAGCAGGTGAGGGGGCAACCCCTGATATCCAGTCGGAGATCGATAACTTGAACCTTACCGTCGACAACCTGAGCAAGGCGGCGGACACGCTAACGGCGTCGACCAGCAAGTCTTTTGACGCCATTAACAAATCAATGGAGCAATCGCTGGCCACGATTGAGCAGGTTGCGGAGAAATTTTCTTCTGGCGGATGATTTTCGTATCATTTTGCAATAGCATCTTCGAAACTAAGGAGATGCGAAAGATATGACAGAACAAATTACATTTGATGATTTTTTGAAGGTGGATATTCGCGTTGGAATGGTGGTGGAAGCGGTTGAGTTTCCCGAAGCCCGCAAACCCGCCTACAAGCTGAAGATAGATTTTGGGGGTGATTTTGGCATTCGCAAAAGTTCTGCTCAAATTACAGTACTTTATAAGCCGGAAGAGCTTGTGGGGCGGCGCGTGATGGCAATAGTGAATTTTCCACCACGGCAGATCGGACCGTTTATGTCAGAAGTCTTGGTGCTGGGCTTCAGCGATGCGGAGGGGAATATCTCCCTTGCGAGACCGGATCATGATGTGCCGATAGGTGGCCGCCTTCACTAATCTGAAAAGGAGGAGAGTAGAATGATGGCCGATGCCAATGATGACAACAATGATAATGATATGCCTGTGCCGCCGGACCTTACGTCGCTGTTTCAGAAACAAACCCAGCAGATAAATGATGCCTGCGAAAAGGCAAGTCAGGCTTTTTCCGTGTTCAAAACCCGGGATTCAGATGTCGCCAGTCTGACGCAAAGCCTGAATAGCGAAGTCAATGAAGTTTTTATGATGGCCAAGGCGGCAAAAACACCGCAGTTGGCCATGGCGACCATTCCGCCGGTTCTCGCTCTTGCTAATACCGCGTTTGCAAAAGTGCCGGTCACTGACCAGAAGGCTGTCAGTGAAATTCAGCAGGCATTTGCCCCGTTTGGTAAATAATTCAGCTCTAGAGCGGCAGGCGGATTTCGATCCGCAAGCCGCCTGCTGGCGCCTCTCCAAGTGAAATCTGTCCGCCGTGCCCGTGAATGACGTCGCGTGCGATTGTCATCCCAAGGCCACTGCCGCCCGTTTCCGTGTTACGAGAAGGATCCAAACGGAAAAACGGACGAAATACATCCTTTCGCTTATTCTTCGGTATGCCGGGACCATCATCATCAATAAGAATAACTATCTCTGAATTGGTCGCCTTGACAGTGATCCATATCTCTTTTGCATAGCGTGCTGCATTGTTGATCAGATTCGTAATACAGCGTTTGAAACTGCTGGGCCTTATTTCAGCATGAAGGCTCTTCGGTGTTTCCAATGAAACCGCTGTGCCTTGACGGCGTGCATTCATAACGATGTCCTGGAAAAGCTCTGTGACGTCCGTTTCCTCGACCGTCTCCGCCTCCTGTCCGCGGGCAAAGGCGAGATATCCCTCAACCATCTTTTCCATGTCGGCCACGTCACCCTCAAGACTGGCCTTGCTTTCATCGTCCCCCGGCATCATCGCAAGCTGCAGCTTCATGCGAGTCAGCGGTGTGCGAAGATCATG
Source organism: Sneathiella sp. HT1-7 (assembly GCF_020731145.1). Classification (GTDB taxonomy): domain Bacteria; phylum Pseudomonadota; class Alphaproteobacteria; order Sneathiellales; family Sneathiellaceae; genus Sneathiella. Next base: position 93,143 of record NZ_JAJFZN010000006.1, read on the forward strand.
ACTGACCCCGGCCAGCATTTCCGTCCTTTGGGTGATTTGGCGAAGAATGCGATGCTTCATTACGTGAAAGGCACGAGAGGCAGATCGGATTTCCTGTGCGCCGCTCGGTTTGAAATCATCAACGAACTGGCCCTTGCCAAATTGTTCTGCTGCAGTCGCGAGTTGGCGGATAGGGCGCATCTGATTGCGCAGAAAAAGAAGTGCAACACCTAATAGGACAAGAGAGATGGCGACCATCCACATGACGAAAATATAGGTCGTCGTGGAAAAGAGCCGCTTGTCACGGACAATGACTTGCAACACACCGTCGGGAAGTTGGATCAGTAGGATAACGGATTCGAGTTTTTTGTTGGTTGAGATATTGAAAGACCGAGCGGGTAGGCTCTCCTTCAATGCGTTCACCAGATGGCTCTCCAAAAAGCCGTAGTTTTGCTGCTTGTCACTACCCTCGGGGAGCCGTGCTTGTGGATCGATGCTGACAGCGAGGCGCATTTGTCCCCGTGCGATGTTGAGGATGTCCGCTTCTGCCGTTTCGCCGGGAAATCGATCGCGAAGAGAAATGACGGCGGCTACATCGCCAGCAACCCCTTGCGCAAGACGCCGGGCGACGTCATCCCAATGACGTTCATAAAAAATGTAGGTTACGAGAATTTGCAGCAGCAGGATGGGAAGTACCACAATTAGGATTGATCTCCCGAACAGCGTCCGGGGCATCATGTTCTTAATAAAACCCGCCGTGATCTGGTGGTATATTTTCCGAATTATGGCTAGTCCGCCCATAGAACATATCCTTCACCCCGAACAGTTTGAAGATGTCGGGGTGATTTTGGGTCCTCTTCAATCTTGCGTCTGAGGCGCGTGATTTGCACATCAACGGCGCGGCCCTGGCTACCGCTCGACAGAGAAAGATCCTCACGACTAATGGGAACACCGGGCATGGCGGCGAGAGATTTTAGTAGAATCGATTCACCCGAAGTCAGATTGATAATCGTTCCGTCCTTTAACAGCTCGCCGCGCTCCAGGTTGAAGGTGAAGGCACCGAATTGCAGCTCTTTCAGCTTTTCCGTCTTGGATCGTCGCAGAATTGCGTCAATACGCAGCAATAGTTCTCGTGGTTCAAAAGGTTTACTGAGGTAATCATCCACGCCGACCTCAAGCCCAAGAATGCGATCTTCGGCATCTCCCATCGCGGTTAGCATCAAGATAGGCATTTCCCGGCTCATCCCGGGCCCGCGCCGCATTCGACGCACCAGATCGATCCCATCTCCCCCCGGCATCATCCGATCCAGTACAATCAGGTCAAAGAAGAAGCCAACCATCTTGTCTTCAGCAGTTTCCGCGCTGGGTGCTGTGGAAACGCGGTACCCGTTATCCATAAGAAATTTCTTCAAGAGGGATAACAACCGCGTATCGTCATCCACAACCAAAATATGAGGGGCGTTATCCATCACCATTGGCTATCCGTTGCGCTTCGTTGTCATGTTTTCAGGATCCGGCTCAGAACGGTGTCGCGATTTGTCTCGTCGATCAGGCCCGTGAGAACCTTCCGATAGCCCGCAACCGCTTCTCCGCCAGCTTCTCGAAAGGCGTTGGCGACAAGCTCCCGCTGCACACGGCTCACTTTTTGCTCTAGATGGCGGCCTTCTTCTGTCAGATAGAGGCAGCGTTGCCGTCGGTCTTCTTCTCCTTGCCGCTGCTCGACAAATCCTCGCTGGATAAGGTTGCTGAGAACCCGGTTCAGGCTTTGTTTTGTGATTCGTAAAATATCGAGTAGTTCCGACACGGTCATGCCTTCATTGCGTCCGACAAAGTGAATCACCCGATGATGTGCCCGGCCAAATTTATAGTCTTTCAGGATCTCATCTGGACCGGCGGTGAAGTCGCGATAGGCAAAAAACAGGAGTTCTATTGCCTGACGCAGTTCTTCTTCGCGCAGGAAGAGGGGATTATTTATGGATTTTACGTCAGTCATGTTGACATATATTTCTTATAATGTTACAAAATCATCGTTCGGTTCGACATAATCGAACTTATTTTTGGGAATATACGATATTATAATAACGCAAGGTGCTTCAAAATGGATACCTCCTCTTTTGCCGAACGTGATGGCTTTATCTGGTTGAATGGTAAACTCGTACCATGGCGCGATGCAAACATCCATGTCCTTACACATGGATTGCATTATGCCAGCAGTGTGTTTGAAGGGGAACGGGTCTATGACGGTGAAATTTTCAAGCTTGAAGAACATACGGATCGGTTGATCGAATCTGCACGAATTCTTGGCTTCACGCTTGAGCAGACCGCAGAAGAAATAAATGAAGCATCACGCCAGACCGTCTTGGCGAACAAAATCGTTGATGGCTATGTCCGCCCGATTGCGTGGCGCGGCTCGGAGATGATGGGCGTCTCGGCGCAAAACAATCGTATCAATTTAGGCATCGCCGCCTGGGTTTGGCCGAGCTATTTCTCACCCGAGGCCCGCATGAAGGGCATTCGGTTGAAACTTTCTAAGTGGAAGCGGCCCTCTCCTGAAACAATCCCGACCCAGTCCAAAGCCGCGGGTCTTTACATGATCTGTACACTGAGCAAGCATGACGCTGAGGCCGAAGGCTTTGATGATGCGTTGATGTTGGACTATCGCGGTCGTGTAGCTGAGTCGACAGGGGCGAATATCTTCTTTACCAAAGGCGGCGTCCTCCATACGCCAACACCGGATTGTTTCCTGGATGGTATTACGCGGCGGACGGTGATTGATCTTGCAAAAGCGCGTGGGATCGAAGTTGTAGAGCGCGCGATCATGCCCGAAGAAATGGCTGACTTTGATGAATGCTTCCTGACGGGGACTGCAGCAGAAGTAACGCCAGTCAGCAGTATCGATACTTATCAGTTTACGCCCGGTGATATTTGCGCACAGCTTATCAAGGACTATGAAAACTGCGTCCGCAGAAAGATTGCCGCATAAAACTGCTAAAATAGGCTATATTTCATACCCGTCTTAACCATGTTGAGACGGGTATTTTGATTTTTGTGTAATTTCATTTAAAATAGCGCCTATATATATAAGGAATTGATTAAGCCGTAGACTAATCGGGACACTGGATCATTATGAAAGCAAGGCGTTTTTCTCTGGCTTTGGGGCTGGTTTTTCTGAGTACACAGTTTGTTCAGGCAAGTTTTGAAAAAGGGCAGGAGGCTCTGGATCGAAATGATGCCTCCACAGCTATTGAAGAATTGCGACCGGTAGCAAAGCGCGGTGATGCCCGGGCTCAATATGCGCTCGGCCAAATTCTCGAGAACGGAGCAGATGGCGTTGATGCGGATTTGGTTGAGGCCTATGCTTGGTTCAAGTTAGCTGCTGCTCAGGATTTTGAGGAAGCAAGCACTGCAATTGATCGGCTTCGCGATTTAATGTCTACGGATGATCTCCGCGCGGCACAAGAGCGCTCCTTTGCGGCGTTGGGATTCTGGTATCGTGATTTCACAGGGCAGGATGAAGCCGCTTTTCAGGAGGCAAAAGCAACGCTGGCTGTGCCGCAAGGGCAATCCGCTCCTGTTACCGAGAGTTCACTCGCCGAGCAACGGGCCGCCGCACAGCGTGAGTTGATCGCACAGCGTAAAGCAGATGCAGAGGCAAAAGAAAAAGCACTTGAAGATAGCCGTCATGCTGCAATTCTGGCCGCACAGCAGGCTGCCGAAAAAGCCAAGCGCCAGGCCGAACTCAGAGAGCAGAAAATTGAGGAGCAGCGACGCGCGATTGCCCAGAAGGATGCCCAGCAAAGCCAGTCCAGCCTTGCCGCGGCAAAAGCACGTCTTGCAGACTTGATGGCCAAGCAACAAGGTGGCGCGGTATCGACCGCGTCGTCAGCCTCCAAGCCAGTGGCGGAGGCAAAGATTGAGCCGAAAGTTTCGGAAACGTCGCAGGAAGTGGCTACTATTAGTAAAAAGCCAACCGTGAAAGCGGCAGCCCTTGAAACCGAAATTGAAAGTGCCCCCACGCCGTCGACGACGAAAGACGCGGTTGCCGCGCCGCAAAAAGTAGCTCTTGCAACAACTTCCGATCCGGTAAAGAGCCAAGGTTCGCAAGAGGTGACAAATCCTCCTCTGACGAAATCTAAAACAGAGGCCCTCGCGGCATTTAAATCGCTCGATGGGTTGGATAAAGACGCGGTTGAGGAAATATTCGAACAAGCGAAGATTGCCGATCTGAATAATTCTGAGGCGCAATCTGAAATCGAGAAATCGCTGGTGCGGATTGAGGCGTTGAAATGGTCACTTATTTCCGGCGCGAAGGGTGATAACGCTGCTCCAAAAATGAACAAGGTACTGATGTCCAAAATGTCTTCAGTACAAATCGCGGAAGCAAACCGGCTTGCCGGTGAGTGGCTGATTGAACAGCAGAAAGAGCTTTAATCAAGCAGGATAAGTGTTCCGCGTTGTCTAAGAATCTGAGTTCCAGCGTTTCGCGGCTTTGAGATCGCTTTCACGCTCCTTCACCCAGTTCGTTTCACCACTTGCATTCATTTCCTGTTTCCAGAAGGGGGCCTTGGTTTTAAGCCAGTCCATCAGGAAATGCGCAGCCTCAAACGCGTCTTGTCGATGCGGTGAGGCCGTAATAACCAGTACAATTGGCTCCCCAAGTGCCATATCCCCATAGCGGTGTATGATCAGGCAATCCTGCAGGTTCCAGCGTTCCCTTGCGTCATCTTCAATTTTTGAAAGCTCCCGTTCGGTCATGCCGGGATAATGCTCCAGACTGAGGCCGGTGACTTTAGTTCCATCGTTAAAATCGCGGACAAGGCCGGTGAAACTGACAACGGCACCAATGTCGGTGCGCCCGTTCGTCAATGTCTCAATTTCCTTGCCAATATCGAATATGTCGCGCTGGACGCGGATCATTCTACCCTCCTGTCACGGGCGGGAAAAAGGCAACTTCATCTTCATTTTTAAGGGCCGTATTGCCAGTGATATATTCCTGATTAACCGCAACCCTGACGACCTCAAGATCACTGAAAACCTCCGCGAATGTAGGTCCGCGCGTTTTCATCCAACGGACAAGGCTATCGGTATCGGGACATTCTTCCGACCAAGGGATGGTTTCCTCAGTCATCTGTAATTTGGTTTTCAGCCAGGCAAAATAGAGAATTTTCAACTCATCAACTCCGAAAAGGGGAGAAAAGTGACCATATCCCCTTTGTTTATATAGGTGACGTCGTCCCCGATTTCGATTAATCCGTTTGCCCAGATGGCGGACGACAGAATACCGGAGCCTTCCGTCGGGTATTTTTCGGCTCTTCCGGAGCCGTCTTTTGAGACAGAATATCGACCGCGTAGCCATTCAGTCCGTCCGGATTTTTTCTTCATGCTGAACTCTGCTGCCGCGCGGAAAGACAGGGGCGGTTCTATGGCTGCACCGCTTAAGGTTTTGATCAGTGGCCGGACAAACAGCAACGTGCAGACAAGAGCCGCGATCGGGTTTCCTGGCAAGCCGACAAAGGCAGTATTGCCGATTTGACCGAGGGCAAGTGGGCGCCCCGGCTTGATCGCAATTCGCCAGAAATGCAAATGGCCAATATCGCTGAGTGCAGTTCTGACATGATCCTCATCCCCCATGGAAACACCGCCGGAGGTAAGAACCAGATCATGATCTTTTGCGGCTTCATTCAGGGCTGCCCGGACGATGGGAAGTCGGTCTTTCAAGATGTCAAGGTCAGTGACTGAGCATCCAAGATTGTTGAGTAGGCCAGCTAGGATCAACCGATTGCTGTCGTAGATGCTTGTTGTGGAAGCAGCCTCCCCGGGGTTGATTAATTCATCTCCTGTGGAGAAAAGAGCGACCTTGAGGCGCTTGAAAACATGAACCGTTCCCAGTCCGACAGAGGCAAGATATCCAAGTTCCTGTGGGCGAAGGCGTGTACCTTTTCTCAGCAGGACCTCGCCCTTGCGAATATCCTCACCCGTCTTGCGGCAGTTGGCGCCGGCCTTCAGTCCGGTTGGCAGGATGACTTGATTGTCCTGCAATGAGATATCTTCGACCATGGCAATTGTATCAAAGCCATCCGGCATGATCGCCCCGGTCAGTATCTTGACCATAGTATTGGGTGTTGATGTGCCTTTCCAGGGGTGGCCTGCCTTGCTTTGCCCTGCAATGCTGTATGGTCTATCGGGATCCTTTTCATAGTCTGAAAACCGAAAGGCGTATCCATCAACGGCGGAATTATCCGAAGGCGGCACATTTCTCGGGGCGATGATATCTTCTGCGACGATGCGGCCGCCCGCCTCGAACAGGGATATACTCTCGGTGGCGACAACGGGAGCTGCGGCGGCAGATATTTTTTCAAGTGCTTCTGTCGCGCTGATCATTTCCGGCGGATTTGCAAAGCAATCGTTAGCCAGCCGTGCCATGGGTGGTCTCCTCCAGCTTGAAAAACTGAACGATAAACTCCGCGATGGCGTTTTCATCATTCAAATCAAGAACCGGGACAGGTGCAGAGTAGGACAGATCGGGGGTTGCCAGTGCGATAATATTGCTATCCGAGGTAACCCTTGGTTCTGTGCCGCTTTCCCGCCGCCATACCTCAATTTTTGGGAAATCTTCAGACTTGAATCCTTCGACCAGGAGAATATCAACGGGGGTCATCTTGGCGATCAGATATTCAAGACGCGCCTCACCGCTGCCATGGTTTTCATGCATCAGGGCCCAGCGGCTTGATGATGAAATCAGTACTTCCTCGGCTCCGGCCTCCCGATGTCGATAGGAATCCTTGCCCGGCGTATCAATATCGAATTTGTGATGCGCGTGCTTGATTGTAGAAACCTTGATGCCGCGTTTGATCAGCGCTGGGATCAATCGCGTCAACAGAGTCGTTTTGCCGTTTCCGCTCCAGCCTGAGATGCCGATTATTTCCATGCGTCAATTGCCCATATCCGTGCGACTATGACCCTTCTTCCATCATATGCTTGAGGCCGAGGCGTAAATAGTCATATCCAGTCCAGACTGTAAGCAAGCCGGCCATCCAGAGCAATATTTGACCGATCAGAATGGCGTCGAACTGGCCTTCAACAGCGGGCCCTCCCAACAGGAAGCAAAGGGCAAATATCTGCGCGGCGGTCTTCCATTTGGCAAGTTTACTGACCGGCATGCCAATCCGTAGTTCTGCGAGATATTCACGCAATCCGGATACCATTATTTCACGGCAGAGAATAATTGTGGCGGGGATAAGATCCCATTCCCCAATCCGACCGATGCCAACGAGAACGAACAGAACCGAGGCAACAAGCAACTTATCAGCGACGGGATCCATAAACCGTCCGAGATTTGATGTTTGCCGATAGCGTCGTGCGAAATATCCGTCGAGAAAATCTGTTATCCCGGCGGCAATAAAAAGGCCAAGCGGCACCCAGCTTCCCAAATTACCGGGTAGAAACAGGGCCGCCAGCAGAAGAGGAATGACAACGATACGAGAAAGTGTCAGTAAATTAGGTAAGCTTGATAGCATGAGTTATGTGACGCCAACGGCTGATTAAAAAAACAGTATAGGCACGCGACTGGGTGAATTAAAGAGCAGAAATCAGCTTTCTTCGTGGAAAAACTGATAGATGGTTTCGGCAGTTGCACGGGATATGCCTTCTACCGCCTGCAGATCGCTAAGCGCGGCTTGTTCGACCCCTTTAGCGGACCCAAACCGGTTGAGAAGTGCCTTCTTGCGTTTGGCGCCGATGCCTGGAATTTCATCAAGCGGCGAGCGTCCGATCGCGCGGGACCGTTTTGCCCGGTGTGTTGAAATGGCGAAGTGATGCACCTCGTCCCGAAGTCTTTGCAGGAAGTAGAGCGTGGGATCCTTTTCAGGGAGTGAAAAAGGAGCTTTTCCGGTCATAAAGAACCGCTCTCGTCCAGCGTTACGGTCTGGTCCCTTAGCAATACCAACAAGAGCGACGTCGTTGACCTCAAGTTCGTCCAAAACCTCTTGCACGACGCTCAGCTGTCCCTGGCCCCCATCAATCAGGATCAGGTCGGGCCATTGCTCCCGTGATCCGGAAACAGCCGGACCTGCTTTGTTTGGATCCTCCTTCTTCAGACGAGAAAAACGCCGTGTCAGAACTTCGCGCATCATGCCGTAATCGTCACCGGGCGCGAGCGCCGTATTTTTGATATTGAACTTGCGATAGGCCTTTTTCTCAAACCCCTCTGGTCCGGCGACTACCATCGCGCCGACAGAATGGGTGCCGGAAATATGGCTGTTATCATAAACTTCTATGCGGGTGGGCGATTCCGTAAGCCCGAACGCCGCAGCAACACCTTCAAGATGTCTACGTTGGCTGGCATTTTCCGCCATGCGCCGCGCCAAGGCGCCTTTCGCGTTCAAGAGGGCATGCTCGACCATTTCCCGCTTTGCGCCCCGTTTTGGCGTTTCAATTTTGACCACGCGTTCGGATGCGATGGACAGAGCTTCCCCGATTAAGTCAGCATCCATGAGTTCATGGCTTGTCCAGATACGCCGGGGCGCACTTCGTCCATCATAAAACTGTCCAATAAAGGCACTCAGAACATCGGCCGGATCGTCTTCCTTATTGTGGCTTGGGTAATGGGCACGGTTGCCGAAATTCTGCCCGGAACGAAGGAAAAAGACCTGAACACAGGTCTGGCCACCTTCTTGAAACGCTGCGATGACATCAACCTCCTCGACACCAGGCAGGTTAATCGTCTGCTTCGACTGGATATGCGCCATCGCTTTAAGCCGGTCACGCTGAACGGCGGCCTGCTCGAAATCAAGCGCATCACTCGCTACCTGCATTCGAACTGCAAGCTTTTCCTGCAACATGTGGCTCTTGCCTGAGAGGAAGCTTCGTGCTTCATCGACGACATCGAGATAATCTTCACGGCTGATGAGCCCGACGCATGGGCCGGAGCAGCGCTTGATCTGATATTGCAGGCAGGGGCGGGTGCGGTTTTGAAACTCTGAGTCCGAGCAAGAGCGTAAGGGAAACAGTCGCTGAAAAGTCGCAAGTGTTTCATTCACGGCACCGGCGGATGCGAAGGGACCATAATATTCGCCTTTACGTGATCTCGCGCCGCGATGCTTTGTAATTTGCGGCCATTCGTGATCGCCGGTAATCAGAATATAGGGGAAGGATTTGTCGTCCCGCAGGATGATATTATAGCGCGGCTTCAGGTTCTTGATCAGGTTGGCTTCGAGGAGCAGCGCCTCCACCTCAGTGTGGGTCGAGACAAATTCCATGGAACGGGTGAGTGAAACCATGCGCATAATGCGCGTCGACTGGCCGGTCATCTTCACATAGGAGCTGACCCGGTTTTTCAGATTTTTGGCTTTCCCGACATAGAGAATCTGACCCGCCGCATCTATCATGCGATAAACACCTGGAGAGGTGGGCAGGTTCTTTAGGAAGCGTTCAATCACCTTGGCGCCGCGGCGGAAAGGTGATTCGCTATTGTCCTCTGTCGATTCTGAGCTTTGCTGCATCATTACTGTTTATCAGGTCGCGAAAAGGAGCGATAGTTTAGTAGGTGGACTTAAAACGATTTTCAGTAAAACACTCTAACTCCCTTATTCGTAAGAGACATTAGAGATCAAAAAAATTGCCTCCAATTTTAGTTGTTACAGTTTTTTTACACTATCCACGAAATCTGTGGAAAACTTTGTGAATAAGCCTCTGACATGCCGCTACAAGTCATGGTAAACCTAGCCTTTGACGACTCTGCTTAATTTTTAGGCAATTTTGTAACCATTTGAATTATATATCATATTTAAAAGTCAAGCCAGAGGCTGCTGGAAAATTGTAATTTTTTTAGGGTGGCGCAAGTGAACTGAAGGCTTTCCGCCGGAATGTGCACAACTATTGCCGAGATTTCGTTAAATTTTACGATTTTTGTGTTTTCTTCGGCGGACTTAAGACTTTCCGCGAATAATTTCAACGCCAACACTTGTGGTGTTTTTGATGGCATTCAGTTTCTCAACTTTCACCGTCACGAGGCTAACTCTATCATTGTCGAGGCAGATAGCGGCGGCTTTCTCGGCGAGCGTTTCGACGAGGTTAACATGCTCGCTTTTGGCCATATTGGTGATGTGATTCGAGATCGTCTCGTAGCAAACGACATTCTTGTAGTTATCGGCGAGAGGGGAAAGAGAATCATCGACCGTCATCTCAATGTTGAAGCGAACGGGCTGTGGCGTGGATTTTTCATGTGCGTAAACACCGATCAGCATGTCCACCATAAGATCGTTGATGAAAACCTTATGTGATGAGGTCGGTCGGGTCATTTGCCCAGGATAAAGAACATTGGCGGTCGTCGACTTATTCATGCACACCTTCTTTCGCCTCGCTTTGATATGTTGGTAGATGCTGGCCACCATCAAGTGAAACAAACTCACCTGTCATGGATTTCGCGGTCAGGATAAACTGGACCGCGCCAGCAATTTCCTCAGGTGTAGGGCCGTACCCTAAGGGAACTGATTTTTGCTGCTGTTTGAATTGCGCCGCCGTCTGTCTTGTATTGGCCAACGTCGGTCCGGGGCCAATGGCATTGACCCGGATATGAGGGGCAAGGGCCATTGCGGTTGTTTGCGTTAATGTCCAGAGTCCTGTTTTGCTCAATGTGTAGGACATAAACTCTGGCCGCAGGTTAAAAACCCGCTGATCAGCAATATTGACAATATTACCCTGCAGTCCCTTAGGGACCTGCCTGGCAAACCCTTGAGTGAGTAGCATCGGCGCCAGAAGGTTGGTGTCGAGATGCTTATGGAAGCTCTCCGCGGTCACATCGGAAATTGTATCCATTTCGAATACGGCGGCATTGTTCACAAGGCAGTTGAGCGGACCAAGGGCATCAGTTGCCGCTTGAATAATTTTTGCGACCTCCACGGCGTCCGACAGATCGGCTTGGATCAATGCGACTGGTACGCCCGATGCAGTAAGATCATCTTTTAAGGCTTCGGCCTGCGATGTTGATTGATGATAGTGCAGCGCAATGCCCCATCCATTATTGGCAAAGGCTTTGGCAATGGCGCGGCCGATACGTTGGCCTGCTCCTGTAATGAGGACATTATTTGGCATTCACGCGATGTTCCGATTTTATTTTATTAATGCACCGGTGCAGCATAGACGCCAGACATACCATAAAACTGTGCAGCGACATAGGCGACATAAGCAACACAAAAGGCTCCGCCCAGAATCCTGCCGATGGGCCTTTTAGAAATAAAAATCGGTATCATGAGGAGTGAGACAAAGAGCATGATCCAGAGATCGAAATGTAAGACCTGCAGGGGGGCTTGCATTGGTTCGACAATTGCGGTTGCGCCAATAATACCCGTGATATTGAACAGGTTGGAGCCGAGCACATTCCCGATCGCAACATCCCCATGGCGGCGAAATGCGGCGATAATAGATGTGGCGAGTTCAGGGAGGGAGGTTCCGAGTGCGACGAGCGTCAAGCCGATGATTTCATCAGAAACACCAGCGATCCGCGCGATGGTTTCTGCGCCCTGCACAAGCAAATGGGCGCCAAGTACCAGGCCGAGCAGGCCCATCAGAACGAAGAATATGCTGATGAAGAGATTTTTCGGCATATTCTGCTCATACTCCTCCAAGGCCTCTTCCGCACCTTCGTCCCCTTCTTTTCGGGCGCGATAGTAGGACCGGAGCACGACAGCGGCAAGGAATGCAACTAGCAGAGCGCCTTGCCAGATTTGGATCGTCCCATTCCAAGCCAAAACCATGAAGAGGATGGAGCCGGAAACCATGATGAGGCAGTCGCGCAGTGCGGAGCGTGTGTCGCAGACAAGCGGATAAATCAGAGCAGGGACACCTATGACCAGCAAAATATTGGCAATATTGCTACCAATCACATTACCGAAAGCTATCCCCGGGGCACCATCTAGTGCGGCCTGTATACATACCACCAGTTCTGGCGCCGAGGTACCAAAGGCGATTATCGTAAATCCAATAACCAGTTTGGACACGCCTAATTGCTCGGCAAGGGCAACCGAGCCCCGGACGAGGAGTTCACCGCAAACCAGAAGAATTACCAGACCAGCAGCTACTTGTAGGTACATCATAAAGGGCATACACCCCGGGACTGATTTCCCGTTACACTCATCCAGTCACCACTGTTCCAAGAAGACGATTGGTTGTTATATAGACATGGCTAGGTACCAGTAAAAGAGCAAAAGGCACTAATTTCGCGTCATTTAAGGTAGACCGTTGCTTTTAGGAGAGGATACGGCAGTGGTATTGCGGGATATTCGGGAGCGTAACGTCAGTATTTTCGCTCGATTACATACCCCTTTTCTTCAAGAAGAGAGAGAATTCCCTCGTCCCCCGGAAGGTGAAGAGCGCCTACTCCAACAAATACATTTCCGCGGGCAAGTTCAGGAAGCATCCGTTCCACCATGCGATGGTTCCGTATATAGATAAGGTCCGCTGTCATGATTTTATTGAGTGCTGAACTCACGCCTGCAAGGGTTTCCTCAAGATCGCAGGCAATCCAGCCAGTATTGCCGGAAAGATAATAGCTTGTCATTTTCTCGAGTTCTTCATCAAGCTCGGAATGTTCGGCCATCGCCTGATCCAGATATTCAAGTTGCACGGTTGGCGGCATGGTGTCAAAAATGTCCAATTGTTCCTTATTACTTTCGAGGGCGACCACGCGTTTTCCGGCTATTCTAGCTGATTTCTCCAGCTCCTTGTCGAGCAGGGTTAAGGAACGACCTGTTTTTCCGCTCGCGGGCAGCGGCTGACTTATAATCGTTGCAGCTGCCCAGACCTTGATCCGGTCGAGCGTCGCAGGCGACATGCCGTAGGGCGTAACAAGTTTGGCAAGGCTGTCAAACCGCTCAGCGCCAATTTTCTCTCGCAGGCTTTCCCCAGGGCGGAGGAGTAACCGCTGCTGATTACGGGCAAGCTCGTCATCCTTCAGGGAAGTTTCGAAAACCGCCGTGCTGGACGCGATGAAAACCTGCATGACGACGCCGGGAAGGTATAGAATGCGCGGATCCCGTGAATGCATGGTGCCAAAAATATAGCTCGGCGGCACGCCTTCCCGCGAGAGCTTCCAGAGCCGCCCTTCGTCGAAAGGTCGATCAATGCAATTCTCCGGCGGAAGCGGCTCGGCGAGAGCAGGAGATGAAAGGCCCATAAACAGGGACAGAAAAATAGAGGTAAAGAATGCCCTCGCTAGCATCGTCATTGATAAGCCTCGTCGATTGCGAATACGCCAGATAAATCCTAGACTAGCACAAAGTTCTATAATTTCATGTAGTAGCCGGAAAAGGGGCGAAGTGATGATGGCTTATAAATCTCGTCAGATGCTTTTGAGGCAGATATTGGCGTCACTATTGCTCCTAAACCTATTTATTTCGACGGCGCATGCATCGGAAGAGGATGTCGTTGTCTTCGCAGCAGCCAGTACATCTGAGGCTGTTTCAGCGCTTGGTTCTGTCTTCGAAAAGCGAACTGGATTCCCAGTGATTGCCTCCTTCGCCGGAAGTGGAACTCTTGCGCGTCAGATCAAGGAAGGCGCGCCGGCAGATATATTCATTTCCGCGAATTTGTCTTGGATGGACTATCTCGAACAGGCAGCACTGATCGAGAAGGGGAGTCTGATAACAATTGCGTCCAATAACCTAATCCTCGTGGCCCCAAATGAGGCCATGCTTCCCGATCCTTTCAAATTTGAGAACTTTCCGGCCATTCTCGGATCCGGACGGTTGGCTATCGGCAATCCTGCACATGTGCCTGCGGGCACTTATGCGAAGGCAGCGCTTGAATCACTTGGGCTGTGGAAGAAGATTGAGGGTAATCTGGTGATGCTGCCAAATGTCCGGGCGGTTCTGGCCCTTGTGGAAAGAGGGGAAGCACCGTTCGCCATCATCTATGAAACGGATATGCGGCTTGCCAGAAATATTCAACTCGCCGCCATATTTCCGCGTAGTTCCCATCCGGCAATCTCTTATGCAATGGCAAAGATCAAGGGGAATGACGGCCATTCAACTGATCTATTTTATAAATTTGTGCGATCAGCAGAGGGGCAGGAAATTCTCCGGCGGCATGGCTTCCTCGTGCTAGAGAATTAGCCGTTACGGGACCGGCCGCCAAGCACATGGCCGCTACCTGACCTTCCTTTGCTTGAACGGCCTTGCGGTCGGCCAGTATTCGGACCGCCGATGCCAAGCTCACGATCTTGCAACTTTTTGATCTCATCGCGAAGGCGCGCTGCTTCCTCAAATTCCAAATCTCCGGCAGCTGTGCGCATTTTCTTCTCAAGGTCTTCGATATGGGCTTCAAGATTATGCCCGATCATATGACTCGCGTCTTCGAGACCCAGACTGACGTTATAATGATCTTGCTCATAGACGCTCTGCATGACGTCGCCAATATTCTTTCGAATAGATACGGGGGTAATGCCATGTTCTGCGTTGAACGCCTCCTGCTTATCCTTGCGCCGTTTGGTCTCGTCCAGCGCGAACTGCATGCTTTTGGTAATCTTATCCGCATAGAGGATGACGCGGCCATCCACATTTCGTGCCGCACGGCCAATTGTCTGGATTAATGAGGTGGAGGATCGCAGGAAACCTTCCTTATCTGCATCGAGAATAGCGACAAGCGCACATTCGGGGATGTCCAGACCTTCGCGAAGAAGGTTGATACCCACCAGAACATCAAAAGTGCCTAATCGGAGGTCGCGGATAATTTCTATGCGTTCCAACGTATCAATGTCTGAATGGAGATACCGAACCTTAATCCCGTTCTCATGAAAATACTCGGTCAGGTCTTCCGCCATTTTCTTGGTCAGTGTCGTGACGAGTACGCGCTCCCCCTTTGCTGCGCAGAGTTTACATTCGCGCATCAGGTCGTCCACCTGTTGATCGACAGGGCGGATAATGCAGTCCGGATCGGTCAGGCCGGTGGGACGAATAACCTGCTCTACGAACGCGCCGCCTGTTCGTTCGAGTTCCCACGGGCCGGGCGTTGCAGAAACAAAAACCGTCTGCGGACGCATGGCCTCCCATTCCTCGAACTTGAGTGGTCGGTTATCCATGCAGGATGGCAGGCGGAAGCCATAGTCGGAAAGCGTTGATTTACGGCGGAAGTCACCTTTATACATCGCACCGATCTGGCTGACGGTAACATGGCTCTCGTCAACCATCAGCATGGCGTTGTCTGGTAGATATTCAAACAAGGTTGGCGGTGGTTGCCCCGCACCGCGGCCGGAAAGATAGCGAGAGTAATTCTCGATCCCGGCGCAAGCGCCCGTCGCCTCCATCATTTCAAGGTCAAACATGGTCCGCTGTTCAAGGCGTTGCGCTTCAAGCAGCTTGTTCTGTGCCTCAAACTCTACAAGGCGGGATTTAAGCTCCTGCTTAATTTTCTCCTGCGCCTGCTTTAATGTTGGTTTTGGCGTCACGTAATGGCTGTTTGCGTAAATGCGCACTTCGGAAAGGCTTCCCGCTTTCTCCCCCGTCAGGGGGTCAAACTCCGTAATACTTTCCAGCTCATTGCCGAAAAGCGAGAGGCGCCAGGCGCGATCCTCCAAATGGGCCGGAAAAATCTCAACGGTGTCGCCGCGTACGCGGAAAGTGCCACGCGTAAAACTCGCATCATTGCGACGGTACTGAATTTCCACCAGCTGACGGAGAAGGTTCTGGCGGTCAAACTCCTTGCCGACTTTCAGATCCAGGGTCATCTCGCTATAGGTTTCAACAGAACCAATACCGTAAATACAGGAGACCGAGGCGACGATGATCACATCGTCCCGTTCAAGAAGGGCGCGTGTGGCGGAATGGCGAAGACGATCGATTTGCTCATTCACCGAGGCGTCTTTTTCAATATAAGTATCTGTCCGGGCAACATAGGCCTCGGGCTGATAATAGTCATAATAAGAGACAAAATACTCAACGGCGTTGTTGGGGAAGAACGCTTTCATCTCGCCATAGAGCTGCGCGGCGAGCGTTTTGTTATGAGCGAGAATGAGGGTGGGGCGTTGCATTTCCTCAATGACCTTGGCCATCGTGAAGGTTTTTCCGGAGCCAGTTACGCCCAGAAGAACCTGATCTTTTTCATGCTGTTTTATGCCCGCGACAAGGTCTTTTATTGCCTCTGGCTGGTCGCCAGCGGGTTCATATTCCGAAACAACTTCAAATGCGATGCCGCCTTCAGATTTTTCGGGCCGGAGAGGGCGATGGGGAATGAACAGCGCCGAGGCGTCTTCCAATCCGGATGTTTCATTTTTGTTCTCAATCTGCATAGATTGGTTATAGGGTGCCTGCCTTGAAATTTCCAACTATATCTGAGTAAGTTTAGGAAATTTGATGATTGATGGTTGCGAGCAATATTGTGATTTAAGGGTGCCACCCGGACGTCCTTGGACAGGGGGAAGGGGAAAGTTCCGGGCGGCGGCTTGAAAGACTTATGACTGCCAGAAAGTTTTGCCAGTTTCGGCTTTCACTTCTGAGGCGGAAAGCCCCATGTCGGTCAAATATTGTTTGTCCAGATCGGCAAGCTGGTACCGCATGGACACCCGTTCCTGCCATTGCAGAATTGTTGAGGCGATGGAACCCATGATCCCGTTGCTGCTAACAAGTCCATTGGCAGGTGCAAGATGCATGTTTCCGCCATTTACGTATGATTTTGTTGCCATTTTCCTACTCCTTCTCTTACATGGAGCAGCCAGCTTGCGGGCCTCTCCGGTTGTTCTGATGGCGTATATTTGTCAATTTTCTGGCTTGATTGCAAACGACAAATTCTAATAGAATGAATTAGTTTTTCTAATCTGAAATGGAAACCGGTTATGCGTCTTCCCCCTTTAAAGTCACTTCGCAGTTTTGAGGCTGCCGCGCGGCATTTAAGTTTTTCTAAAGCGGCGGAAGAATTATTTGTAACTCCTGCTGCCGTCAGCCATCAAGTTAAGGCATTGGAAGAATGGCTCGGTGTTTCTTTGTTCAAGCGATTGAACCGGGCGGTTATCCTGACAAATGAAGGGCAGAACTATGTGGTTAATATCCGCAATGGTCTGGAGATAATTGGATCGGCAACCGAAAAAATCATGCAGGAGGACGTATCCGGCGCACTGCATGTCGACACTTTGCCATCCTTCGCGGCGCGTTGGCTGTTGCCACGTCTCAGTCGGTTTCGGGATGAACATCCAGATATTGACGTGCGACTTTCGGCGTCAGATCATCTTACCGATTTCAACCGGGAGGATGTCGATGTGGTTATCCGGTATGGGCATGGCAATTATCCGGGCTTGCGTGTCGACAAACTCCTGACAGAGGACGTGATGTTTCCTGTTTGCAGTCCGAGCCTTCTTGAAGGAAAACACCCTTTGCATACGCCGGCAGATCTTAAATATCATACGTTGCTGCATGACGATATGCGGATTGACTGGCAGGCATGGCTGACCATGGCCGGGGTAATGGATGTGGATCCGAAAAAAGGACCAAGTTTTAACGATAGTTCCATGCTGCTCACTGCTGCGATGGAGGGGCAGGGAGTAGCACTGGGCCGAAGTACGCTCGCCGCGGATGACCTGATGGAAGGCAGGCTGATACAACCTTTCGATACCCAGCCATTGCAGGCGCATCATGCTTATTATCTCGTGAGTCCCGAAGAAATGGCGGATCGCCCCAGAATTGTTGCTTTTCGAAACTGGATTCTGGAGGAGGCTTCAGTCAGTTCCGGGCGGTTTAAATCCCGTACCGATCAGTCGATTGAACCTTCCAGATAAGAAGCGATTAGGTTCGAGGTTTATAAACGATACGAAAGCTGACTGATTGCTGTCCCTGGTTTATTGATTAATTAGCCTTAGCTATTAAAAAGCGGGTGGTCTCGACGCGGAATAAGCGCTATAGACCAATTGCTTGTGGGTGCGTACTGCGCCTTGAATTTACCCTAGCCGAAAGAGATTGGAATTATGTCTATTATTGCGGAAAGCCTGGGACGCATTAAACCCTCTGTTACTATTGCCGTGACCACCAAAGCAGCTGAACTGAAGGCAGCCGGCCGCGACGTGATCGGTCTTGGCGCCGGAGAGCCGGATTTCGATACGCCTGACAATATCAAGGAAGCGGCAATTCGCGCTATAAACGAGGGCAAGACGAAATACACGGCTGTGGATGGAATTCCGGAGCTGAAAAAGGCAATTTGCGAGAAATTCAAGCGTGACAATGGCCTTGATTACGAACCCTCACAGGTTACGGTCGGTACCGGGGGCAAGCAGATAATTTACAACGCTTTGGTTGCCACGTTGAACCCGGGCGATGAAGTATTGATCCCTGCGCCCTATTGGGTGTCCTATCCGGACATGGTGCTGCTGGGCGGTGGAGAGCCGGTGTTTGTTCCAACGACTGCCGCAACCGGTTTCAAGATGCAGCCAGCCGATCTGGAAGCGGCCATCACGCCAAAAACAAAATGGCTGATTTTCAACTCTCCCTCCAACCCGTCTGGCGCGGGGTATAGCCACGATGAGTTGAAGGCGCTGACCGATGTGTTGCTGCGTCATCCGCAGGTTTGGATCCTGACGGATGATATGTATGAGCATCTCGTCTATGGCGACTTTAAATTTGCGACGCCGGCGGAAGTAGAGCCTAAGCTTTATGACCGGACGTTGACCATGAATGGCGTCTCGAAATCTTATGCGATGACGGGCTGGCGTATTGGTTATGGTGCGGGGCCGGTTGAACTGATCAAGGCAATGGCAAAAGTGCAGTCGCAAAGCACTTCAAACCCTTGCTCTATCAGCCAGTATGCGGCTGTGGAGGCACTCAATGGACCGCAGGATTTTATAGATGAGCGGGCGAAGGTTTTTGAAGAGCGGCGTGATCTGGTGGTTAGTATGCTCAACCAGGCCAAAGGCCTGAGCTGCCCGATGCCGGAAGGGGCGTTTTATGTCTACCCGTCCTGCGAGGGGTGCATTGGCAAGAAAACGCCGGATGGCAAAGTGATCGAGAATGACTTTGACTTCGTATCTGCGCTTCTTGAGACGGAAGGCGTGGCCGTGGTGCATGGAGAGGCGTTTGGTCTGTCGCCGCATTTCCGCGTTTCCTATGCGACATCAACGGAGGCCCTGACAGAAGCCTGTGAACGAATTCAGCGTTTCTGTTCCAGCTTGAGCTAATCAACAGAATTATTTCTGGAAAGGCGGTCGGTGATTCGGCCGCCTTTTTTTATGGCTTCTGCAAAGGGAAGAAAAATAGATCGGTGGTCCCACAATTCTGCGCGCTCCCGGCGTCCCGACAAAATTTCTCTTGCACCATTGGAGATGGAGGAGGAACATTAGAATTATCTAACTAACTAGGGAGGCGCGTCATGGTCGTAGACAAACCAACGGGGCCTCGCAGCATCGCGCTGGTAGGCCCCTATTCAAGCGGGAAAACTACTCTTCTGGAAGCCATCCTGCATATCTGCAACGAAACGGACAGGAAGGGCAGCGTTACGGCAGGGACATCATGCGGTGACAGTTCCAAGGAAGCGCGGGAGCGGCAAATGAGCGTAGAAGTAAACGCCGCCCATGCCAAATATCTTGGCGACGAGTTCACTATTCTGGATTGCCCCGGTTCTATCGAATTTTTTCAGGAAACAGAGAATGCGCTTGCCGGGGTAGATGCCGCCGTGGTGGTGTGTGAGCCGGAAAGTGACCGCGTGCTGACTCTGTCGCCATTGCTAAAAAGTTTGCAGGAAAAGGGACTGCCGACATTTGTCTTTGTGAATAAGATAGATAAGGCCTACGGCTCCGTCCATGATTTATTTAGCTCCCTTCAGGCGGTGTCCGATCGCGCTCTTGTCCTGCGTCAGGTTCCAATTTTCAAGGATAGCATAATCACCGGTTATGTCGACCTCGCCTCCGAACGGGCTTATGTTTATAAGGAGGGCGAC
This sequence comes from Sneathiella sp. HT1-7, assembly GCF_020731145.1. GTDB lineage: Bacteria > Pseudomonadota > Alphaproteobacteria > Sneathiellales > Sneathiellaceae > Sneathiella. The sequence continues at coordinate 113,027 of NZ_JAJFZN010000006.1, forward strand.
GCATCGCGCATTATAGATTTGCCGCCAGAAATGGCGGAAGAAGAGGGAACTTCGCGCTTTGAGATGCTCGAAAAACTTGCGGATTTTGATGATCATTTAATGGAAGAATTGCTTGAGGATATCGAGCCTGAGCGGGAGGAAATATATTCGCTGTTGCAGAATGATCTTCGCGACGGGTTGGTAACACCGGTATTTCTCGGCTCAGCGGAGAATGAAAATGGTGTGCGGCGTCTCCTGAAAGCCTTGCGCCATGAAGTGCCGGAAGCTTCTATTGCCGCGGCCCGCGCCGGATATGACGCCAGCTCAGAAGAGGCTGTTGCCCAAATACTCAAGACCTATATATCAGCACAAGGCGGCAAGCTCTCTCTTGCCCGTATCTGGACTGGACATGTCAAGGACGGCGACAGCTTTGATGTGGGCCGGATTGGTGGTCTCTTTCGGCTGCAAGGTGGAAAATCTGATAAACTGGATAGTGCTAAGGCGGGCGAGATTGTCGCTTTTGGGCGCCTTGAAGCAGCGCAAACCGGCGATGTATTGATGGCGGATAAAACAATTAACTCACCGACAGATGCTATTCTGGAGCCCGTCTATAGTATCGCGCTGGTGCCGGAAAAACGCGACGATGAAGTTAAGCTTTCTGCGGCGCTCAGTAAAATCCTTGAGGAAGACCCATCTCTGAGGGTTGAGCATAAGCAGGAGACACAGGAATTGCTTCTTCTGGGACAAGGGGAAATCCATCTCAACGTCGCTATTGATCGGCTGCGTAATAAATATAGCCTTAGCGTTAAGTCACGTCGCCCGAAGGTGGCCTATAAAGAGGCCATCCGGAAAACGGCAAAGCAGCATGCGCGCTACAAAAAGCAAAGCGGTGGCCATGGACAGTTCGGCGATGTGCAAATCGAAATCAAGCCATTGCCGCGGGGATCAGGATTTAATTTCAATGAGAAAATTGTCGGGGGATCGGTCCCTCGGCAGTATATCCCGGCTGTCGAGCATGGTGTGAAAGAATATCTCACCGAAGGGCCGCTCGGGTTCCCGGTTGTTGATGTTGCCGTTACCCTGTTTGATGGGCAGTTCCATTCGGTCGACAGCTCAGAGAATTCGTTCCGCTCCGCTGCCAGGATTGCCATGAGTGAGGGGATGCCGAAGTGCGATCCGGTTCTGCTCGAACCTATTTACAAGGTGGAACTCTCGATGCCGTCGGAATATACATCAAAGGTCAATAGCATCGTCAGTAGTCGGCGAGGGCAGATTCTTGGCTTTGATGCGCGCGACGGATGGGAGGGCTGGGACGCTCTTATCGCCATGATCCCGGAATCTGAAGTGCATGACCTGATCGTCGACTTACGCTCTGCCACACTTGGGGTTGGAACCTATCGCAGTGAGTTTGATCACTTGCAGGAGCTGACCGGACAGAACGCGGATAAAGTACTCCAAAACCGGAACTAACACATAGTCTGGAAAGAGCTCACGGACAGTTGACTTGTGGTTGAAGCCGCAACGCCCGATTATTACTGTAATCTGTAAATAACGGAAGGAATTGGGCGCGTGTTGATTAAAATCCCAAAAGGCTGGGAACTCCTAGAATCCAAAGCGACGCCAGAAGACGCTTACTTGAACCGGCGATCTATTCTTAAAGGCATGGCTGGTGCTGGATTGATCGCCTCCATAGGCTCAAACATTGCGATTGGGAAGGCTTTTGCCGCAGATGGCGCCGATCCGAGCGCGGATCTCTATCCGGTTCCACGGAATGACCAGTATAAAGTAACTCGGGAACTGACCCCGGAAAAAATTGTGACGACCTATAATAATTTCTATGAATTCGGCTCTCACAAGGAAATCTATGAGGCTGCCCAGGCGCTTAATATCCGCCCCTGGACTGTCAAGATAGATGGCATGGTCGAAAAAGAGATGGAAATTGATATTGATGAGCTGCTCGCGAAAATGCCCATTGAAGAACGGCTCTACCGGCACCGCTGCGTGGAGGCTTGGTCTATGGTCGTTCCCTGGAGCGGCTTTCCGATGAAAGAGCTTGTCAAATTGGCGGCGCCGTCGTCCGGGGCAAAATATGTCGTTATGCAAACCTTTGAGGATAAATCAGTTGCCCCGGGGCAACGCCAGTTCTGGTATCCGTGGCCCTATACGGATGGTCTGACAATTGAAGAGGCAATGAATGATCTCACCTTCATGGTGACAGGCCTCTACGGGAAACCTTTGCCGAAGCAAAATGGCTCTCCCTTACGGCTCGCAGCACCGTGGAAATATGGCTTTAAGCAGGTCAAATCTATCAACCGCATCTCCTTTACCGATGAACGACCTGTAACTTTTTGGGAAAAACTAATTAAGAATGAGTATGGTTTCTGGGCGAATATTAATCCCGAGGTGTCTCATCCGCGCTGGTCTCAGGCGCAAGAGCGGGACATCGGCACGGGTGAGAAAATTCCGACCCTCCTGTATAACGGCTATGGCGAATATGTTGCCGATATCTACAAGGACATGAAGGGCGAGCGCCTCTTTATGTGATTCTTCATGCCTTTGTTGATTTCAGGGAAAATTCCACTCTCGGCGGTTTGCGAAAGCCGCTGATTCTGCTATCAATGTGGAATAGTTAAACTGGAATAATTCGAATAAACGCCGAGGAGGGCAATGCTACATGGCCAGCGAAGGATACCACGAGTCAGTCGAGGAACTTTCTGATGAAACACGGGATATGCACAGGGCTATCGTCTCCTTGATGGAGGAACTTGAAGCTGTTGATTGGTATAATCAGCGTGTTGATGCGTGCAAGGATGAGGAGTTGAAGAAGATTCTCGCCCATAACCGTGATGAAGAAAAGGAACATGCTGCGATGGTGCTGGAATGGATTCGCCGAAGAGATCCAATTATGGACAAGGAGTTGAAAGACTCTCTCTTTAAAGAAGGCCCCATCGGACATCATCACGATTAAGCCTCGACGAAAAAAATGCCGGCCATATGAATGGCCGGCAAGTCTGACAGGAGGCGCATCTTGATAAAAGATGCAAAGGAACAAGTCGGACAGGGAGGAAACCTCTCGCCCCTTCCTGGAAAATCCAGCGCCTAAATGATATATATTTCAATATCACTTATTCATTATATTGGATTTTGCCCGCCAATGTGAATAAGGAAAACTAGATATAGGGTAAGTTTTTCAAATCTGTTGCAAAAAAAGACCGGCCTCAATGAAGAGGCCGGCTTAGTCTAACAGGGAGGTATTGCCTTTCGGCAATACAGATTACATGTGATTGGGAGGAATACATGCAATCGATATCAGCAGGGAGCTGATATTAGTAAATGCTGCAATGCAACATTCATGCATTATAAGTAGCCATTATTGACCCCGGTTTCCACCGATAATATTGCAGTGCACCTATGCAAAAAACGCATACCTTAAAAACCACCACCAAATCAGATCAATTTATATACAGCGCTTTTAGGCGCAGTTTCATTGAAAAAAAATGCCGGCCAAATAAATGGCCGGCAAGTCTAACAGGGAGGTATATGTCAAGAAGACATAGTATTGCAAAAAACTGGGAGGAGATTTTTGCAAAATCACTCAGGTTCATCACCTTCATGAAGACAAATATTGCGTCGCAACATCGTCTGCGGTCTTTCTATTAAATTTGGGAGAGTTAGAAAAGATCAATCTCGTCAACGCTACTATGCGTGACCCGCATAGCTTTGCCGGAGGTTCGCTAAAATGCGTACTCTTTGATCTTCTGAATGAGAAAATCGCGAAAAATGGTCACTCTCTTGGATTTTCTCAATTCTTCCGGATAAACATAATAGGTATCGAAGGTCGGACCACCTAGTTCAGGCAGAATACGGATGATATTGGTATGTCCATCAACGATGTAGTCGGGCAGGCTGGCGATGCCCAGGCCGCTTTGTACGGCAAGAAGCAACCCATAGACATTATTGACCTTGAAAACCGGTTCTTTCGTGCGACCGGCCTTGATCAGGTCCTTCAGCAGCCAATTCAAGTTCGCGATATTGGTAGGCGCTTCATCGCCATAGGTAATAAGATTGCTTTCAAGGATGTCTTCCAAACGGGTCGGGGTGCCATGCTTCTTCAGATAACTCGGAGAAGCATATACATGATGATTAACCGTCATCAATTTACGCTGGATAAGGTCAGGCTGCACGGGCGCGCGCAACCGGATGGCAATATCGGCTTCCCGCATGCCTAGGTCGAGCTCGCGATCGGCTAGGATAAGGTTGACGGTAATTTCCGGGTAAAGCTCGATGAACTCCCGTATGCGGGGCGTCAGCCAATTGGCGCCAAGCCCGACCGTTGCCGTTACTCTTAGCTCCCCTGACGGTTTTTCATGCGCGTCCATCAACTGCGCTTCCGTCATGGCGAGTTTCGCGAACACTTCATGGGCCGTCTGGAATAGCAATTCCCCCTGTTCTGTGAGGAGGAGGCCGCGGGCGTGCCTGTGGAACAGGGCGACCTGCAGGCTTTCTTCAAGGGCGCTGACCTGACGGCTGACGGCGGATTGGCTAAGATGCAGGGTCTCGCCAGCGCGCGTAAAGCTGCCAGCTTCAGCTACTGCATGGAATATGCGTAATTTGTCCCAATCCATATCGCTGCTCGCGGTGACATCCCGGATTATCCGTCAGATTGCCTTGCGATCTCCCTATTCGGCGGCTTCTGCCGAGGTGCTTTCATTTTCCGCAATAAATTTCTCGGCTTCCAGTGCCGCCATGCAACCGGTTCCTGCGGCGGTAACGGCCTGACGGTATATCTTGTCCTGGACATCGCCACAGGCGAAGATACCGGGAATATTTGTCGCGGTGGAATCGGGGGCTGTGATCAAATAGCCTTCGTCATCCATATCGAGCTTGCCTTTAAACATTTCCGTATTGGGCGAATGGCCGATAGCAATAAAGACGCCATGGACGGAAACATCTTGCGTTTCGCCAGTCTTGGTATTGCGAAGCCGCGCGCCGGTGACGCCAAACGGATCCTCCGCTCCCAGAATTTCATCCAAGGTGTGATCCCAGATAATCTCGATCTTTGGATTTTTCTTTAACCGTTCGACGAGAATTTTCTCCGCGCGCAGCTCATCCCGGCGATGAACCAGCGTTACCTTGTCGGCATGGTTGGTGAGGTAGATCGCCTCTTCCACCGCTGTATTGCCGCCGCCGATGACCATGACGTCCTTGCCACGATAGAAAAAGCCGTCGCAGGTCGCGCAGGCGGAAACGCCAAAACCCATGTATTTTTGCTCTGTCGGCAATCCGAGCCATTTCGCAGCGGCACCTGTTGCGACGACAACTGATTGGGCGATAAATTTAGTGCCCGAATCCGCCGTTGCGACAAACGGTCGTTGGTTGACATCCAGATCGACAATATAGTCGTTGAAAATGCGCGTACCGACGATGCGGGCCTGCGCTTCCATCTGCTCCATCAACCAAGGGCCTTGTATAGGGTCCGCGAAGCCTGGATAGTTCTCCACATCTGTTGTGATTGTGAGCTGGCCGCCGGGTTGGATACCATGAACTAGAATCGGGTCAAGGGAGGCGCGGGCTGCGTAAATCGCAGCTGTATCACCGGCTGGGCCGGAGCCAATAATAAGAACATCCGTATGATGAATTTCCGCCATGTCGAACTCCGGGGCAAAATCGCTCTGATATCTAGGGTACAGGATTATTTATATCTTGCGGGGAGGCCATGCAAGAGTAAGCCGCAACTTTGCTCGCCATGCCAAGGATATTAGCCGGGTGATTATTTTGAAAAGTGTTTCTTCAGGATTTTCTCGACTTCATGCGCGATCTTCTGGGTTTCAAGGAGGGGCGGGTACTCCCAACGCTCCAGCTTACCCAAAAAGGGGCGCGTATATCCTTTTTCACGCATGCTTTGGTGAAAATGGTTGAACTTGGCGTTGCCACCCGGCAGCTCGAAAATATGCACCGGTTTTCCCATTGAGCATGCTTCGCAGACCATATTGACAGAATCGCCTGTGACAATGAGAGCGTCTGCAAGCGCGAGATAGCCGAAATATGGATTCTCGCCCTCACCAGTCCATAACTGATGCGGCACTCCTTTGAGAGCCGACTTCAGGATCGCTTCATTTTCAGAGCCCGTTCGCCGGGACGTCGTCACGAGATAGTTGCAACCCGTATCTTCATGTAACGCTTCCAGCTTCTGCGCGAGATCACGCATCACCTCTTCGGTCATATCATAGCAACCATTGCTTCCGCCTACGAGGACGGCAACAAGCGGAGAATTGAGATGTGCCACCTGAGGTGCAAATTTCTCTCCGGCTTCCCGCAGTTTTTCTGGGGTTATTCGGCCAAGCGCCCCGAGACAGACCAGCACATTCTCGCCGCGTAGCTTGTCATGCTCCGGCACAATGACCAGATCGAAACTCCCCGCATCGCAATTGGGTGTTTGAATATGGATTGTGAATGTTTTATCGCCGTTTGCCTTTTTTATTGCCAGATTGAGCGGGATTGACTGGCGACCGCAGCTAATCAGGACATCGGGCCATGGGGGCTCCAGCAGATCCCCTCGTTTATCGAGGGATTTGAGCGGGTTGATCCATAGATGCGGCGGCAGCCAGCGCCATGGTTTTGTTGTCCGGATTTTTTTTACTTTAAAATCAAGCCTTAAGGCCTCAGCAAGACCAATGCATTGGATTTCCATTCCTGCGCTGCCGTCGGTGACCACCCAGCAGGATGCCTGACTAATTTTGCTGTTTGCACTCATTTTTCTGGCATAAGCCCTGTATCTTACGCGGGTCAAGTGTTTTGGCTCCGTTTTAAGTAATTTTCTTACCCTTTTGGCATAGTCCCTGCTTCTATAGCTTGGCGTCGCGCAATCTTTGTAATAATATTGCGCGTAACAGATAGTCGGAGGACATAAATGCAACGCGTAAAGCTGGACGAAATCGATCGCCGCATTCTGCATGATTTGCAGGAAAATGGGCGCATCACCAATGTAGAACTGGCAAAAAACGCCGGAATTTCCGCCCCTCCCTGTCTCCGGCGGGTTCGGGCCCTCGAAGAGGCCGGATATATTGAGGGATATCATGCGCAACTGAACTCGGAACATCTTGGGTTTGGAGTTACCGTTTTCGCACTGGTCGGCTTGCAAAGTCAGGCGGAAACTGATCTTTCTGCGTTTGAAACTCTGGTCAAGAGCTGGCCGCTGGTTCGTGAATGCTACATGCTGGCCGGCGAAAACGACTTTATTCTAAAAGTTGTGGCGAAGGACTGGGATACATATCAGCATTTCCTGACCCATGAATTAACTGGCGCACCGAATGTAGAGCATGTGAAGACGTCGCTTGGCATCCGGGTGTCGAAATTCCTGCCTGGCGTGCCGGTTGAACTCGGGGGTGGCCGGGAAGACATCGAAAAAGACTAGAAATATCAAAACGCACTGTTTTTAGAAAAAGATTGGGAGACTCTTTTGACTAAAAATCCATATCAAGCTGATCTCGATAGCAATCGCGCAAATTATGAGCCTCTGTCACCGCTGACATTTTTGTCCCGGTCTGCGGACGTTTACCCTGATAAGACCGCGATTGTGCATGGTGACCTAACCTATAGCTACAGGGAATTTTATGCGCGCGCGCGCAGGCTCGCAAGTGCAATTACTAAACATGGCATTGGAGAGGGGGACACGGTGTCGATGATGGCCCCGAATATCCCGTCCGTGTTGGAGGCCCACTACGGTGTGCCCATGACTGGGGCCGTTCTCAATACGCTAAATACCCGCCTTGACGCTGAGGCGCTTGCCTTCATCCTTGATCATGCAGAGTGTAAGATGTTGCTGACGGATCGGGAATTTTCTCCCCTGATCAAGGAAGCCTTAACGCTGACTAAATCCCAGCCAATCGTTATTGATATAGATGATTCTCTCGCTGAAAGCGGCGAATTGATCGGCGATATGGAGTATGAGGCCTTCCTTGCGACAGGCGATCCAGAGTTTGACTGGCAGGGGCCAGCGGACGAATGGCAGGCCATTTCTCTTAATTACACGTCTGGAACAACCGGTGATCCCAAGGGGGTAGTCTATCATCATCGCGGTGCTTACCTCTCGGCCATGGGAAATGCGGTGTCCTGGAGCTTGCCGAAGCATCCGGTGTATCTTTGGACACTTCCCATGTTTCATTGCAATGGCTGGTGCTTTCCCTGGACATTGACGGCTGTTGGCGGCACTCATGTTTGCTTGCGTAAAATTGAAGCAAGCGCAATTTATTCCGAGATGCAGCGCAACAAAGTTGATCATATGTGCGGCGCGCCGATTATTCTTTCAATGCTGATCAACGCATCGGATGAAGATAAGGCGAAGGCGCCGTCGGGCGTGAAGTTCATGGTCGCGGCGGCACCGCCCCCGGCAACAGTGCTCGCAGAAATGGATGACATGGGATTTGATGTTACACATGTGTATGGGCTGACAGAAACTTATGGCCCCTCTGTTCTGTGCGACTGGAATTCGGACTGGAACGAAAAATCAGTGGAGGATCGGGCGGCGCTTAAGGCGCGTCAGGGCGTACGCTATCACGCGCTGGCTGATCTTGATGTGATGGACCCGGAGACCATGACGCCTGTGCCGCATGACGGCGCCACAATGGGCGAGGTGATGCTGCGTGGTAATTTGATCATGAAGGGCTATTTAAAGAACCCGAAAACTACACAGGCCTCCTTTAAGGATGGCTGGTTCCATTCCGGTGACCTCGGTGTGATTCATGAAGACGGCTATCTGGAACTCCGAGATCGATCGAAGGATATTATCATTTCAGGCGGCGAGAATATATCCACCATTGAAGTCGAAGGCGTACTCTATAAGCACCCGGCGGTGCTGGAAGCTGCTGTGGTTGCTCGTCCCGATGATAAATGGGGGGAAACGCCCTGCGCCTTTATTACCTTACGTGAGGGAAAAACGGCATCCGAGAAGGAAATCATCCAGTTTTGCCGTGAGAATATGGCCCATTTCAAATGTCCAAAAACAGTTATCTTTGAGGAACTCCCGAAAACGTCCACGGGAAAGGTGCAGAAATTTGTTCTCCGGGAACGGGCCAAGAATATCTGATCGTTTTATTTACCGTGGTACGATTATCAAAAAATTAACCAAGAATAGGCCATATTGATCGCCAGTTCTTGTTTAGGAGGGCACGAAATTGAGCCATTATTTGGTAACAGAAGAAAATCCAGAGGGCAAAAAGCTTGAGGATGTACTTTCTATGATCCGAAAGGACATACTGGACCGCTGTGCGCTGATCACGGATGATCCGCGGGCAGAGGCAAAAGCCGTATTGGCCAATAATATGCGGATCCTTAATCTTTTGACGGATGCGGTATTGCTGGCAGAAGACAGTACCAGCATACTTGATAAAGCATTCGGGCCTAGCCAAGCGTCAAAAGGTGGCCCGCCCCGTATTGGTCATCTGTAAGATTTTGGAATAGCATCAGAATTAATTGAGGGGGCTGCCATATCTGGCGCCCCCTCTTTTTTTATGCCTCAACCTGTCAGACTTGCTTCTGATGGGCGAGATTAAAACTCTGAAACCGCTTAAGAGTCAAGAGGCTATGTTACAATTTTATGAAACTCTTATGTGTCGTTGGCCAAAAAAAGAGCCGCCCATAAATAGGCGGCTCAAGTCAACAGGGAGGCGTCATGAAGACTGGAATAGGGATTCCAACCTTCTGCAGCCCAAATCGGGCTACAGCATTCAACTTAACCATCAATTATTAAATTACAATTAACGAATATATATATTTAGGTTTTTTCTTCAGATTTTCGTTGTGATTCTCCTTATTGGAGAATCATGCGCGGTGCTATGACCGCTAGCTTTTGAAGAATCCGTCCGCCGCGTTCAGGGCAGCTTCCTTTTTGGCAATGACCTTTTTTGTCTTCTCGATTTCCTCCGTCAGAGCGGCAATGTAGTCATGAAGGTCATCTATCGACATGCTATCGAAATTGACCGGTTTTTGCCCAAGGGCGGGTTTGCCGTCATCATCACTTGTCATCGTCATATTCCTCAATATGCTAGGCTGCAATTCTGATAAGAATAATGAATCGTTCCATGACAGTCTGCAATTTTGCGCGGAACTGCTCAAAATAACCCGGAGAATAAAATGACAACTCTACCCGAGACAATGACAGCCATCGAAATCAAGGAGTTTGGCGGACCGGAAGGATTGGTGCCTGCAAGTCGCCCAGTGCCATCGCCCGCTCATGATGAAGTGCTGATCAAGGTTGCTGCTGCTGGAGTAAACCGGCCGGATGTGTTGCAGCGTAAGGGAGGATATGCGCCGCCTCCGGGTGCGTCTGATATTCCCGGCCTCGAAGTTTCCGGAACTGTTGTGGCGGCAGGCGCGGGTGTTACAAAATATAAAGTGGGAGATCAACTCTGTGCGCTGGTCGCCGGTGGCGGCTATGCGGAGTATTGCGTTGCGCCGGAAGCGCAATGCCTGGATATCCCAAAAGGATTTGATCTGGTTGAGGCTGCGGCCATTCCGGAAACCTTCTTCACTGTTTGGACAAATGTATTCGATCGCGGACATTTGACGGGCGGTGAGACTTTTCTGGTGCATGGCGGCGCGAGCGGTATTGGCACGACAGCGATCCAGCTCGCTAAAGCATTCGGCGCGCGCGTGTTCACAACGGCATCGACAGATGAAAAATGCCGCGCGGTGGAAAAGCTCGGTGCGGAGCGCGGGATCAACTATAAAACTGAAGATTTCGTCTCCGTCGTCAAGGAACTCACAGACGGTAAGGGCGTTGATCTTGTTCTTGATATGGTGGGTGGGGATTATATTCAACGCAACATTTCAGCGCTTGCGGTAGAGGGGCGTCTTGTCTATATCGCTTTTCTTGGCGGGGCAGAGGTCAAGGTAAATTTCGCGGCTATGATGCTGAAGCGGCTGACGATCACCGGATCAACCCTGCGCCCGCAATCTGTTCAGGCAAAAGCCGAGATTGGAGAGCGGCTAAAGGCGAAAGTGTGGCCTTTGCTGTCCGCCGGTACAGTGAAGCCGGTAATGGATAGTACTTTTCCCTTGAACGAGGCGGCTGCGGCTCATCGCCGGATAGATGATTCCTCCCATATCGGGAAAATCGTTTTAAAGGTTTAGGTGTGGACTTTGGGGCTGTTTTTCGCCATATACATACAAGAATTATATACAGGCCCGAATATTCTGTAATCGGACCGAAAAGGAGACTATATGGTAACGCCATTATTGCCAAAGGCGACGGCTGTTTGGCTCATTGACAATACATCCTTGTCATTCAATCAGATTGCGGATTTTTGCGGCCTGCATTCGCTGGAAGTTCAGGGAATTGCGGATGGCGAAGTTGCTGTGGGTATTGTCGGGCTTGACCCGGTTGCCAACGGGCAACTGACTCAGGAAGAGATAGACCGCTGTCAGGAAGATACAACGGCCCGACTTGAAATCAGCAAGCCTGCGGGCGATGTGCCTCAGCCTCGTCGGCGGGGAGGACGCTACACACCTGTTTCGCGTCGCGGTGATCGTCCGGATGCCATCACATGGCTGATCAAGTTCCATCCCGAGCTGACGGATGCACAGATTTCGAAGCTGGTTGGTACAACGAAAACGACAATTAATGCTGTGCGTGACCGGTCCCATTGGAATTCCCAGAATATCCGCCCGCGGGATCCTGTCAGCCTCGGTATCTGCACCCAGCTCGAACTGGATGAGGCCGTTAAGAAATCTGCTCATCGTCGTACGGACGAAGATCGGGGCAAATTGATGGAAGAGGTTGCTGCGGCCGTTGCCGCCGAGGCTGCCGCTGTTCCGCTTACGCCTTACGAATTGAAAAAGCAGCAGGTTCAGAAAGAAGAAGCCTATGATCCGCGCGCTGAGGCTGAGGCTGTCTTTGGGAAAGCGGCAGAGAAGAAAAAGGACGAAGATGGCGATAAGAAAAATGCCGCCAAAAATTTTGAAGATTTGTTTAAGTCATCTTCCAAAGATTGATTACCGGCTAGCAATAGAGAAAAACCGCGGAAATTCACTTTTTCGCGGTTTTTTTGATATCTACAGGTTCGGATGCGGCGCTTTGTCTCGTTGCTATCTATTGACAATCTGACCAGACAATTGTTTTTCTAAAATCAAATAATACAAATTTCGGGAGGCAACCTATGGCCAGCTATGAAGAAGATTACAAGGTGTCTTTGCATGATCCTGAAGCTTTCTGGGCGGCTGCCGCACAGGAGATCAGTTGGAGCAAGCCCTGGGACCGCGTACTGAACGCGGATAACCCGCCCTTTTATCGCTGGTTTGAAGGTGCGGAGATGAACACCTGCTACAACTGTCTGGATCGGCATGTTGAAGATGGGAGAGGGGATCAGGACGCTCTTATTTACGACAGCCCGATGACGGGACAGGTCAGGAAATATACATATCAGGAACTAACCGATACAGTTGCGCGTTTTGCCGGTGCTTTGGCGGGTCTAGGCATTACAAAGGGCGATCGGGTTCTGATTTATATGCCAATGGTACCGGAGGCGGCAATTGCGATGCTGGCATGTGCCAGGATAGGGGCGATACATTCTGTTGTATTTGGTGGATTTGCATCTAAGGAACTGGCGACACGTATTGATGATGCCAAGCCCGTTGCGATCATTGCGGCTTCATGTGGACTGGAGCCGAACCGCACGATCGCCTATAAACCCTTGATTGATGACGCGATTGATATGTCCACTCATAAACCGGCCAATTGCATTATTTTGCAACGCCCGGAATGTGAGACAGAATTGAAGGCAGGCCGCGATCATGACTGGCGCGTGCTGGAAGCCGATGCAGAACCAACGCCCTGTGTTCCCGTTGCCGCGACTGACCCGCTCTATATTCTTTATACTTCGGGTACGACGGGGGTGCCCAAGGGTGTTGTTCGAGACAATGGCGGTCATGCTGTCGCGCTTCGCTGGTCCATGAAGTATGTGTATGATATCGAACCGGGAGAAGTTTTCTGGGCAGCGTCCGATGTTGGATGGGTTGTCGGTCATTCTTATATCGTTTATGCGCCGCTCTTGCACGGATGCACGACTATCTTGTTTGAAGGGAAACCTGTTGGGACACCGGATGCGGGAACCTTCTGGCGGGTGATTGAGGATCATAAGGTAAAGGCCCTTTTCACGGCGCCGACCGCGTTTCGCGCCATTCGGCAGCAAGACCCGGAAGGGAAACTTATTCCAGATTATGACCTCAGCAAATTTGTGACCTTGTTTTTAGCTGGAGAGCGTGCAGATCCTGACACGATCATCTGGGCGCAGGATCAGCTTAAGGTCCCCGTTATTGATCACTGGTGGCAGACGGAAACCGGCTGGGCAATTGGTGCGAACTGCATGGGCTACGGCATGAAGCCTGTAAAACTCGGCAGTCCAACTTATCCGGTTCCGGGTTATGACATCCGGATTATTAATGAAGAAGATGGTACTACCGAAATGAAACGTGGTGAAATCGGTGTAATTGCTGTGAAGTTGCCACTACCTCCCGGATCATTGCCGACACTTTGGCAGAATGATAAGGGATATGTTCAGGCCTATATGGCAGACATTCCGGGTTATTATAAAACGGGAGATGCCGGGTATATTGATGAAGACGGCTATCTGTTCATCATGGCGCGCACCGATGACATTATCAATGTCGCCGGGCATCGTCTCTCTACCGGCGGCATGGAAGAAGTGCTCGCAGGTCACCGGGATGTTGCAGAATGTGCTGTCATGGGGGTTAAAGACGAGCTTAAAGGGCAGATTCCGATGGGCTTCGTTGTTCTGAACGCTGGCGTAAATCGTTCTGAGGAAGAAATTCAAAAAGAACTGGTTGCCCTTGTGCGGGAAAAGATTGGACCGGTGGCGGCCTTTAAACTTGCGCTTGTTGTAAAAAGACTTCCCAAGACCCGGTCAGGAAAAATTCTTCGTGGCGTTATGCGAAAAATTGCCGATGGGGAAGATTATAAGGCGCCGGCGACAATTGATGATCCAGAAGTCCTGGTGGAAATCACAGAAGCTCTGTCGAAAGCCGGGTATCCGGCGGAAAGTTAGGCGCGGGAGCAGGGACTGTTATTTTGGTTTGGCGTTTGCCAGAGCGATAATGATCGGCTCGGCATTCGGATCCTTATCGTCCTTGATCCGCTTCGCCGCGACATAGGTCAATAAGTCCAGATGAATCCGGATGAGAGGCAGGGTCAGGGCGGAAGACTTGAAGTCGCTGGTTGTCAGTTCACATATGCCTTCGCCGATTGTCCCCATGATCGGGTAACCGAAGGAGCCTCCCATGCCTTTCAAGTCATGTCCTTGACGAAAGATGATTGTTTGCTCCGGCTCCCCGCCGTTGCCTGCTTCAAGATTGCTCAAGGCCGTCTCAATTCTTTCAATCACTGCCGGGATGCTCGCAAGAAACTCCTCAGTGAGCCCGGCCATTTTCTTGGCCATGCGCTTTTCCATTTCCTTGAGCGATATTCCTCCCGAAGACCCGACCTTGTTCTTTAAGGTGGCCTTTGGATGGTGAATTTCATATCCCTCCATCTTGACAATTTTAGTCATAGAGAGCCTCTCAATGTGAAGTTTTTCCATGCCGTGGACATCGCTTGTGTCATATCATTGCCGCCTTTCCATACCCTCATAGCCGCGCATAGCCCGCCTTCGGTCTGGACCGATGTATTCGGATGCCTTGATAAATGCACGAGGATTTTCAATCATCCAAACCAGCCGGTCATGAAGTGAGCCTACGGATACAGGCTTTGAAAGAAACTCTGTTGCGCCTGCATCTCTCGCCTCCATAACGTTCGCCAGCTTAGTTTGGCCTGACAATACCAGGATCGGCGTATAGCGATCGACACCTTTTTCGCCTGCCCGAATTCGCTTTATCAAATCCAGGCCATTTTCCGGATTTAGTGAGAGGTCTGTTATGACAACATCCGGTGGATCCTCCAGCATCTCAGCAAAGCACCTTTTCGCGTCATAGCATCCCCGTGAACTGACGATATTCATAGCCAGCAAAATGCTTTTTATGAGCAGATGCATGTTTTTATTGTCATCGACAAAGATAATATTGAGGTTTCTGAAGTTGTAGTGAATAGACATTGGCTCAACTTATGGTTAATTTTCCGTCTCAATATGGTTCATGCTTGGGATACTAATCAATAATTGCTAATTTTTATTAAAGGGTGACATTAAACATTTGCAAGGCTGTGAAAGCAAATAAATGCTGTAATTCTAATTCATAAAATACTTAGAACGGGAGGTGAGGATGCCAAAAACCATAGATATTGACGCTGTCCTAAATACATTAACACCGCTTCGTAACCGCAGTCACGATACATCGGAAGAAGAGGCGCGTGCAGCATTTGCCACTCTCGCGCCCTTTAACAATGGCGCTGTTTTTACGGGAAGCTTTGACGGAACCAGCCCGTGGGAGCGACATAATGGCGGTGATGAACTTGTTCACATCCTGAAAGGGGAGACACGCCTGACTATCCTGTCTGAGAAAACGGAAAATATTCTTGAACTGAAAGAAGGAATGATGACGGTAGTCCCGAAGGGCTGCTGGCATCGATTTCACGCGCCGGATGGTGTAACGGTTTTAACCGCTACGCCTCAGCCGACAGAACATTCCACGGCAGAGGATCCACGCTAATGTCGTTTTATTTCGGGAGAGAGCAACCCATGGCGAGGGGTGCCATGGGTTTAAAAAACGGGAGGGTGAGTTAGCCGACGTAGTTGACTTCGATGACTTCATACGCTTTGGAGCCGCCGGGTGTCATCACTTCGATGCTGTCGCCCTGTTCTTTGCCGATAAGCGCACGGGCAAGTGGTGCGGTAATAGAAAGGCGGCCTTCTTCGATATTGCTTTCGTCTTCACCGACAATCTGATAGCTCGTTTCTTCATCCGTATCTTCATCGGCCAGCAAAATCGTCGCGCCGAACTTGATCTGGCGCCCGGAAATAGAAGACACATCAATGACTTCCGCGCGGCCAAGTTTATCGGCAAGCTCGGCGATGCGGCCTTCAATAAGAGACTGCTGTTCTTTCGCGGCATGATACTCTGCGTTTTCGGACAAATCTCCATGTTCGCGGGCGGTCGCGATTGCCTGAATAACCGCCGGACGCGCCGTCGATTTCAGTTCTTTTAACTCTTTTTCGAGCCGAGCGTATCCCGCCGCAGTTATTGGTAGTCTTTCCATCTGAAATCTCAATTACGTAGTTTGCCAATCGCAAAAGCTGCCTTGACTAAAGTTTCATACCAAGCTTGTCAAGGAATTAAGAATAGGATTGAAGGGATTTAACTTCAAGTGTCCCTGTTATAATTTTCTCAATTGCCTGAACCGTTGCGTTAGCCCCAGCGACTGTCGTTGTGTAAGGCGTTTTCATAACAAGGGCCGTATGGCGAATATCATAGCTGTCAAGAAGTGCCTGAGCACCTTCCGTCGTATTGAAGACCAATGCAATTTCGCCATTCTTCATAGTATCGATGATATTTGGTCGACCTTCCATCACCTTGTTCACGCGGGTCACCTCAAGGCCCTGTTCACTAAAGTATTTCGCGGTTCCACCGGTAGAGACGATCTTGAAACCAAGGTTGATCAGCTTGGCAACGGCATTCTTTATCATTGCCTTGTCAAGGTCTTTGACTGACACGAAAACAGTTCCTTCGGTTGGAAGTTTGACCCCCGCTGCAATCTGGGACTTCAGAAAAGCAGCGCCGAAATCCGTATCGATCCCCATAACCTCACCCGTGGAACGCATCTCCGGTCCCAAAATCACATCCACGCCGGGGAACCGGGAGAACGGGAAAACTGCTTCTTTTACAGTCACATGGTCAAGTTTTCGATATTTAAGGTCGAACGCAGCCAGCTCTTCGCCCGCCATAACGCGTGCGGCTATCTTGGCAATGGGGTAGTTAATGCTTTTAGCAACAAAAGGAACAGTGCGGCTTGCCCGAGGATTAACCTCCAGAATGTAAATGACGTCGCCCTTGATCGCGTACTGGACGTTCATCAAACCAACGACATTTAGTGCGAGAGCCATGGCTTCTGTTTGCCTTTTGATCTCCGCGATAAGCTCATCCGAAAGCGTATGTGGCGGTAGTGCGCAGGCGCTATCACCCGAGTGAATGCCTGCTTCCTCGATATGTTCCATGATGCCGGCGACAAAGACCGATTTGCCGTCACACAAGCAATCGACGTCGACTTCAATTGCGTTCTGAAGATATCCATCAACCAGAACCGGGTTTTCGCCAGAAACAATTACTGCTTCACGCATATAGCGTTCAAGTGATTCACCATCGCGGACGATTTCCATCCCGCGACCTCCGAGAACATAGGACGGGCGGACAACAACGGGATATCCAATTCTTTCCGCGATGTCGAATGCCTCTGGAACAGACCGGGCAATACCATTCTCGGGTTGTTTAAGATTTAGTTTGTGAAGAAGCTGCTGAAACCTTTCGCGGTCTTCAGCAAGATCAATCGCGTCTGGCGACGTGCCAAGGATGGGAACGCCTGCCGCTTCCAATCCGGCGGCAAGTTTGAGCGGGGTCTGGCCGCCAAACTGAACGATCACACCATGGAGCGTTCCATTCGACTGTTCTTTTCGGATAATCGCGAGGGTATCTTCAACAGTTAGGGGCTCAAAATAGAGCCGGTCCGAGGTGTCATAATCGGTGGACACAGTCTCCGGGTTGCAATTGACCATGATGGTTTCATATCCCGCCTCCGAAAGGGCATAGGCGGCGTGAACGCAGCAGTAGTCAAACTCTATCCCCTGACCGATACGGTTTGGACCGCCGCCCAGAATAATGACTTTTTTCGCGTCGGTCGGTTCTGCTTCACAGACGGTGTCGTCCCATTCGTTGCCTTCATATGTCGAATACATATAGGGCGTTTGGGAAGGAAACTCTCCGGCACAAGTGTCGATACGTTTATAGACCGGCTCTATCCCAAATTTTTTCCGCGCAGCACACACATGCGCTTCCCGCGTCCCGGCAAGTTCAGCAAGCCGCTGATCACTGAATCCTGTTGATTTCAGTTTGAGAAGGCCGCCTTTTGTCGTGGGAATACCATTTTCCTTTACCGCATTTTCCAGCTCGACGATGGATTGGATTTGGGCAAGGAACCAGGGTTCATACTTGCTAGCGGCCCGAACTTCCTCAAGGGTCAGACCTTCGCGGAAGGCTTGCGCGATATTCAGAATGCGTTCTGGCGTCGGTTGGGCGAGGATGGCCTGAATGCGTTGTTTGTCCGCGTGCGGCTCACCGGGGCCCGTGAAGCTTTGCTCATTGAGACCGGTAAGGCCGGTTTCCAGAGACCGCAGCGCTTTTTGCAGGCTTTCCGTAAATGTCCGGCCGATCGCCATGGCCTCGCCGACAGACTTCATAGCGGTCCCTAGTTTTGCTTCGGCACCGGTGAATTTCTCGAAGGTGAAACGCGGAATCTTGGTAACCACATAGTCAATGGTTGGTTCGAACGATGCGGGGGTGACGCCGGTAATATCGTTATCAAGTTCATCAAGCGTATAGCCAACGGCGAGCTTGGCGGCAATTTTTGCAATTGGGAAGCCAGTCGCCTTGGAGGCTAGCGCGCTAGAGCGAGAAACGCGTGGGTTCATCTCAATAATAATTAGGCGGCCATTTTCCGGATTAACAGCAAACTGGACGTTGGAGCCTCCGGTCTCCACCCCGATTTCCCGCAATACGGCAATCGAGGCATTACGCATAATCTGGAATTCTTTGTCGGTAAGCGTCAGAGCCGGGGCGACCGTGATAGAGTCGCCTGTATGGACGCCCATCGGATCGACATTTTCGATGGAACAAATGATGATGCAATTATCCGCCTTGTCGCGGACAACTTCCATCTCATATTCTTTCCAACCGACGATGCTTTCTTCCACTAATACTTCCGTAGTGGGGGAAGCATCCAAACCGCCAGTGACAATCTCTTCAAATTCTTCGCGGTTATAAGCGATCCCGCCGCCCGTTCCGCCCATCGTAAAAGAAGGACGGATAATACAGGGGAGATTTACCTCCTCCAGCACTTTCCAAGCTTCCTCTAGTGTGTGGGCGACTGCGCTTAATGGCATATCGAGGCCGATTTTCAGCATTGCAGTGCGGAACTGGTCGCGGTCTTCTGCCTTGGCAATGGCTTCTCTGTTGGCGCCGATCAGCTGTACGCCGTACCGCTCAAGCGCCCCATTTTCGGCGAGCGCCAAGGCTGTATTCAGCGCGGTCTGTCCGCCCATGGTCGGCAGAATGGCGTCCGGCCGCTCTTTCTCTATGATTTTCTCAACGATCTCCGGTGTGATGGGTTCCACATAGGTGGCATCGGCCAGACCCGGATCGGTCATGATTGTCGCCGGATTGGAGTTCACCAGAATGACCCGGTAGCCTTCTTCTTTCAGGGCCTTGCAGGCCTGAGTGCCGGAATAGTCAAATTCACAGGCCTGGCCGATAATAATGGGCCCGGCGCCGATGATCATGATGGACTGAATATCGGTACGTTTAGGCATTTTTTCTATCGACCAGATCTATAAACCGTTTGAAGAGATATTGGCTGTCCTGCGGGCCGGGGCTTGCTTCGGGATGGTACTGCACGGAGAAAACCGGCTTACCATCGACCTTAAGCCCTTCAACCACGCCGTCGAACAGGGATTTGTGGGTCTCCGTCACCCCATCGGGCAGGCTGTCTCGCTTGACGACGAATCCATGATTTTGCGAGGTAATTTCGACCTTGCCTGTTGTCAGGTCCTTGACCGGCTGATTGGCGCCGCGGTGGCCCTGATGCATTTTCATTGTTTCCGCACCGAGTGCTATGGCCAGCATCTGATGGCCGAGGCAGATCCCGAAAGTGGGGACGCCGCTATCAACACATTCACGGATTACCGGCACAGCATATTTACCGGTTGCGGCCGGATCGCCGGGACCGTTGGCGAGGAAAATTCCGTCTGGCTTGAGTGCCATGATTTCATCATAGGTCGCGGTCGCCGGTACCACCGTGATACGGCAGCCAAGCTCCGCCAAACAGCGAAGGATATTCCGTTTCACTCCGTAATCGACGGCCACAATATGGCGCGTAGGTTTTGTCTGTGCACCGTAACCGCTCTGGATGTTCCAGTTTGTCTCCGACCACTCATAGGGTTCTTTGCAGGAGACCTCCTTCGCAAGGTCCATACCTTCCAGGCCCGGCCAGCTTGCGGCCTTTTCATGAAGAGCGGCAATATCAAATTTGCCATCCTTGCGATGGGCGATGACGCCGTTGGGTGCGCCGGATTTGCGGATAAAATGGGTGAGGCGGCGCGTATCGATGCCGGAAATACCGACTAGTTTGCGAGATTTTAGCCACTCATCGAGGGAGCCAATTGCGCGCCAGTTCGCAGGGTCTGTAATATCGGCGCGGATAATCAATCCATTTGCGGCAATACCGGAAGTTTCTATATCCTCATTATTGAAACCGACGTTTCCGATATGGGGAAATGTAAAGGTTATGAGCTGTCCGGCAAAGGAGGGATCCGTCAGGCTTTCCTGATAGCCCGTCATCGATGTATTGAAGCATACTTCACCGACTGTGTCGCCTTCGGCGCCGATACCGAAGCCGTGAAATACGGTGCCATCGCCCAGCACAAGGACCGCTGTCGCCATCCGTTCGCTGTTCAGATCGACCGCGTCTCCGCTGTTTTCATAAGACATGATAATAGGGACCCTCTTGCGGTAATTCCGCTGAGCCGAAATTTCTCTGGCCTGATAGTTGAATATTGCGCAGCAACATAAGCAGTTTGTAGTAGCGCGTCAAGTTTTTCGACGCAAAAAATAATCTTTAAAATCAATGACTTAGCAATAATATTTGGTTTGCCTTAAACCATGGTTTCAGCTAGTATGTCGCCTTTCTTCACTATAGATTCGGATATTTATGTTACGGAACGAAATAAAAGAGTCACTAAAAGTAGCAATGAAATCAAAGGATAAGCGGCGGATCTCAACGTTACGTCTTATCCTTGCAACATTGCAGGACCGGGACCTTGCCGCGCGAGATAAAGGCGCGGAAGAGGGAATCACGGATGACGAAATTCTGCAGATGCTGACCACTATGGTGCGTCAACGGAAAGAATCAATTGCCGCTTATGAAAAGGGCGGTCGGGTTGATCTCGCCACAGCGGAGCAGGAGGAAATTGATATTATATCAGACTATCTGCCGAAGCAGTTTGACGAGGCGGAAACCCGCAAAGCGGTGGAGGCTGTTATTGCGGATATAGACGCTAACGGCCTGAAGGATATGGGGCGGACAATGGATGAGCTGAAAACCCGGTATGCCGGTCAGATGGATTTTTCCAAGGCGAGCGCTATCGTAAAGGATACGCTTGGCGCGTAAACCTGTCGGATAGATTTTAGATGATCATCATTTAATAATTTAACCGGTTAAATTATTAAATTAGGTTGGACAAAGAGATGGCCTTTCCGCCACATTTCATGGAAGAGCTTAAGGCGCGTGTAAGCCTCGCGGATTTAATTGGTCGCCGAACAAAACTCACCAAGAAGGGCCGGGAATATTCCGGCCTTTGTCCGTTTCATAATGAGAAAACCCCCTCCTTCACGGTTAATGAGGAGAAGGGTTTCTATCACTGCTTCGGTTGCGGTGCCAATGGCGACTTGATTGAATTCGTCAAACAGACCGAAGGGGTGGCTTTTCCTGAAGCCGTTGAACGGCTCGCAGCGCTTGCCGGTCTGGAGATGCCGGTGGAACGGCCGGAAGAGAAAGCACGACAGCAGCGCACCGCCACGCTTCATGACGCCATGGAGCTGGCCGGGAAATGGTTTTCCTCCCAATTGGCGAGCCAGGCCGGAACCGGTGCACGAGGGTATCTATCTCGCCGTCAGGTATCAGATGCAGCGGTCGCAAATTTTCGATTGGGCTTCGCACCAAATAGCCGAACGGCCTTAAAGGAAGCGTTGATAGCGCGCGGTGTGACGGAAGCGACGCTGATCGAAGGGGGGCTTATCATCAAGCCAGACGATGGTCGGGAGAGTTATGACCGCTTCCGCGACCGCCTGATGTTTCCTATCACGGACCGGCGGGGACGTGTAATCGCCTTTGGTGGGCGGGCGCTCGGCGATGCCCCGGCCAAGTATCTAAATTCCCCCGAAACGCCTCTCTTTCACAAGGGGCATGTTCTTTATAATTTGGCATTGGCGCGTCAGAAGACATTTGATTCCGGCATGATCATTGTAGCCGAAGGCTATATGGATGTGATCGCGCTGAGTGAAGCGGGTTTCACGCAATCAGTCGCACCGCTTGGAACTGCCATTACTGAAGATCAACTGCAAATCCTTTGGAAGATGGCGGCGGAGCCTATTTTGTGTCTTGATGGCGATACGGCGGGTTGGCGTGCAGCGTTGCGTGCGTCGGAACGTGCCCTGCCGCTTCTCCGTCCGGGCCATTCTTTGAGATTTGCGTTGCTCCCGGCCGGGCTTGATCCGGATGACCTTATCCGGAAAGAGGGCGCCGGCGCGATGCGGGCCATTCTTGATAAAGCCCTGCCGCTGTCAGAAATCCTCTGGCGGAAGGAAACAGAGGGCCGTTCTGTTGACACACCAGAGCGGAAAGCAGCTCTTGAAAAAGCTTTATATGGTTTGTGTGATGAGATGCGCGATCCAGCAGTGCAAGGGTATTATCGTAACTTTTTTAAAGAAAAGCTCTGGCAGGCTTTTCGGAAGAAACAGGGCGCAACTGAACGAACATTAAACGGGCGTTCAGATCGTAATCGATTCGGGCGATTCGCGAATCGATCAGGTGATTCGCACAAAATGCCCTCGGCCACCCTTCGAAAGGCATCTGTGCCGGATGGTGCCCGACGAGAGGAATTAATCCTGCTAACCGCAGTAAATCACCCGGAAATACTGGAAAATCACTTTGATACTCTGGCGTCGTTGCATCTCGCCAGCCCTCAACTTGACAGAATACGGCGGGCAATAATAGATATTGCTACGGTCGAATCATCCCTTGACTATTCAGGCATGGCGCACCATTTAGCTAAACGTAATTTGTCTGAACAGGTAAAGAGATTGCAGGGGCCGACAACCAAGTCACTGGACTGGTTTGTTGATCCTGCTGCGGCAAATGAAGACGCGCTGAACGCTTGGCTACATATTGTGGACCGCCACAAACTGGAGGCACTGCAAAAAGATCTGGAAGCGGCGGAGCGTCAATTGGGAGAAAACGTAACATCGGAAAATCTCGATCGATTGAAGATGGCGAAGAAAGCATTGGAGGAGGCCTCGGGGAATGAGGCGAACCTTGACGGTTTTGGACTGGCGTCCGGCCGCAATAAGATTGTTTAGACAGGCAAGCCCATTTGGACCCGCAAGGGCGGGGCAGATTTAGCGGAATTTTTCAGGAGTTAGAATTTATGGCGACAAAGAGTGCGGAAGCCGTTGATACGTCGGATCAGAGCGATGAAAGTCCTGATAGCCCGTTAATTGATGCCTCGCAAGCAGCTGTTAAGAAGATGCTCGCGAAAGCGAAGGAAAAGGGATATGTGACCTTCGACGAGTTAAACGCGGTGCTGCCTCAGGATCAGATGTCGTCAGAGCAGATTGAGGACACAATGTCCTTGCTCTCGGAAATGGGCATCAATGTTGTCGAGAATGATGAAGAGGGCGGAGATGAAACGCCTGCGCCTCAGAGTAAAGACAGTGATGACGATGACGATGACGAGGTGCCGGAAAAAAGCGTAAAGGAAACGCCAGAAAAGCCTGCATCAACTGCGGGTGATCGCACGGATGATCCCGTCCGGATGTATCTGCGTGAAATGGGTACAGTAGAGCTTCTCTCGCGTGAGGGTGAAATCGCCATCGCAAAGCGGATTGAGGCCGGTCGGGGTAAACTCATTGGTGCCATTTGTGAAAGCCCGCTAACCATTCGTGCTATTCTGAACTGGCGCGAATTGATGCTTCAGGAAAAGCTCCTGCTACGGGATGTGATCGACCTTGACGCGACGTATGGCGCGGGCGCGGCGGCTGAAAAAGCGCTGCAAGAAGGGTTTAGCGAAGATAGCGAGGACGACGAGCTTCCCGCTAAGGGCCTGAGCGAGGATGACGAAGACAGCGATTCCGATTCTGAGGAAAGTGACGACGACAAAGAAGAGGAAGACGGCGAAGAAGGCAGCAGCAAGGAAAGTGACGACGACGAGGATGACGCCGAAGAAAATACGATGTCTCTCGCGGCCCTTGAAGAGACACTGAAACCGGAAGTCTTCGAACGTTTCGATGAAATTGCAAAAACATATAAGAAACTGCATAAACTTCAGGAGGCTCGTCTGACGGCGGCACTGGAAAATGAATCCGTCTCTAACTCGCAGGAAAAGAAGTACGAAAAGCTGAAGCTTGAATTGGTGAAGCTTATGGACGATGTCCATCTCACAAACAACCGAATTGAGGCGCTGGTCGACCAGCTATACGGTATTAACCGTCGGCTGATGAGCCTGGAAGGCAAGCTTTTGCGTCTGGCTGAGCGTCACAAGGTTTCCCGCGCGAGCTTTCTCGAAAATTATTTCGGAAATGAGCTCGATCCCGGCTGGGTAGATAAAATGGGGGTCCTCAAGGCCAAAGGCTGGAAGGATTTTGTCGCGAATGAGACGAGCAGCATTGGTGATATTCGAACCGAAATTATCAAAATCAGCTCCGAATTCGGTATGCCGATGAATGAATTCCGCCGCATCGTCAGCACGGTGCAGCAGGGCGAGCGGGAGGCCAGCCGCGCCAAGAAGGAAATGGTAGAGGCCAATCTCCGTCTTGTTATCTCAATTGCCAAGAAATACACTAATCGCGGACTGCAGTTTCTTGACCTCATTCAGGAAGGTAATATCGGCCTGATGAAGGCGGTTGATAAGTTTGAATATCGCCGCGGCTATAAATTCTCGACTTACGCAACCTGGTGGATACGTCAGGCCATTACCCGCTCGATCGCGGACCAGGCCCGGACCATTCGTATTCCGGTGCATATGATTGAGACGATCAATAAGCTTGTCCGGACGTCACGTCAGATGCTCCATGAAATTGGCCGTGAGCCGACGCCGGAGGAGCTGGCCGTGAAGCTTGGCATGCCACTTGAAAAAGTGCGTAAAGTCATGAAGATCGCCAAGGAGCCGATCAGCCTCGAAACCCCCATCGGTGATGAAGAAGACAGTCATCTGGGTGATTTCATTCAGGACGAGAATGCAGTTCAGCCTCTCGATGCGGCGATTCAGTCGAATTTGCGCGAAACCACGACACGGGTTCTGGCCTCTCTCACCCCGCGTGAAGAGCGTGTGCTGCGCATGCGCTTCGGCATTGGCATGAATACAGATCATACGCTGGAGGAAGTGGGTCAGCAGTTCTCGGTTACTCGTGAACGTATTCGCCAGATTGAAGCAAAGGCGCTTCGCAAGTTGAAGCATCCGAGCCGTTCACGTAAACTGCGGAGTTTTCTTGATACTTAATCAGGCGCGCCAACGCGTCGATAAAATTGGTGAAAATTCATTTCGCCAATTGCGTCTCTTATGCGAACAGGCTAAATAGTCACGAATAAGGGCTATTCACGTCAGTTTGATATGACGGAACAAAATTCGGGCCTGTAGCTCAGCTGGTTAGAGCCGTCCGCTCATAACGGACTGGTCGTAGGTTCAAGTCCTACCGGGCCCACCACTCATACAGAGGCGAACCTTGGTCCAGTCCAGGTTCGCCCCTGAACCCCGCAGTTCCGGGGCCTTTGGCGATATCCCCTGTGAACAGAGACGCTCACATGAGAGTGAATAAGCCGCAATTCGGCATTCGTCTCTGTCGTACTGTTTCAGGGTCCAGTTCATGGGATATTACGATGCGCTATTGATGGAAACCGAGCCGTTTTCGCTGCTCATCCCAGTCGGTCGGGAGTGGATTTATTTTTTTGAGGGATTTGACATTCAACGTCTCCGGCTGACGGCCGTTAAGAATATTCTCAATGATGGAGGGCGCCAGGAAGGCAAGCGGAAGTATCCGTGTGATCTCCGTATCAAAGACCTTTTCACGCTCGGCGATTTCCTTCACTGATCCGGCATCCCCTGATGCCAGTTGATCAAACCAATACCTGCCCTTTGCAATCAGACGACAGAGATCCGGATCAGTCTGGCCTTTCGTCGCACCAGCAATGACCAACTTTGCCTCGACACCCTTACGCTGCAATTTAATGTCAATTTTGAGAGTGAGGACGTTGCGATCTTCGTTCTGACCATCGGACATTTTGATTTGCAGTAGCTTGGCCAAAGCCTCTCGGCTCAGTTCAATTGAGATTGAATCTGATTTGAGCTCAACCCGATGGATGACCGCCTGTAATAGATCCTTCCGAGAAATGGAATTGTCGCTCATGATCTTTTCGGCCAGCGCGATGGCCTGTTCGTTTATCACTTGCAAGTCAGGCAGGCTGTGGTCCATGAGATGCAGGACATCAATTAATCTGCTTTGATCAAGAAGCAGTTCTTGTATGGGGCTGATGATCGCTGTTTCAAGGGTTTGCGCTGGTAGCCGCCATCCACCTGCATCCGGTTCAGCATCCTGCGCCAACTGTTTCGAGATATAGTAGCGATACCGCTTGCCCTGTTTGCTGGCTTGGGCCTGATAGAGCGGTTCTCCTTCTTCGTCGAACACCAACCCGGTGAGCAGAAACGGTGCCTTCACATTTGTCGGCGAAGATCGCTTCCTACTGTTGCCACTCATCGTCTGCTGAACCTGGTCCCAGGTTTCCTGACCGATGATGGCTTTATGCATCCCGGGAAAGGTTTCTTCTTTGTGCGGGATCAATCCTATATACAGCGGATTGGAGAGCAGCCGATACAGATTGCCTCTCAGGAATGGCTTGCCGCCCGAAATAGATCCATCCTTTCGGACAACCCTCTTGGTCCTGATACCGAGGCGATCTGCCTCTGCCTTTAAAAGCCGGACCGTCCCGAGCTCGATATAAAGGTTAAACAGCTGTCGGACAGTGGCCGCCTCCTTTTCATTGATCACTAGCTTGCGATCCATAACATCATAACCCAGCGGCAGATTACCACCCATCCACATGCCTTTCTTCTTGGAGGCCGCGATCTTGTCGCGGATCCGCTCGGCGGTGACTTCCCGTTCGAACTGGGCAAAGGAGAGCAGCACATTCAACGTCAGCCGACCCATGGAGGAAGTGGTATTGAACGCTTGGGTGACCGAGACAAAAGAGACGTCCTGTTGATCCAGCTTCTCAATGATCTTGGAGAAGTCAGCAAGCGACCGTGTGAGGCGATCCACCTTATAG
>NZ_JAJFZN010000007.1 GCF_020731145.1 Sneathiella sp. HT1-7
GGGTCGATTTCTTCAAACCACCGCAATCCTTTGCCTGACGGTTGTAATGACAGGCGTAGAGAAGAAGCCGGGTGCTCAAGCCCTTGGGCGGCGGTCCGCCGTAATCCTTAATCCAGGCGTCAATAAGGTCTTCCCGGGAAGGCCGGCATTCAGGGGAGATATTTGTCATGCCATCATCCCTCGACCATCAGCTTGTAGGTGGTCTCACCGGCTGTATTCTTCTGCCTCTCAATGGTAGCCCCTTTCTTGCGTAGTCCTGTCAGCGCCGCCCGGATGCTGTGAGCCTGCCATCCGGTGGCCTTCTCCAGGTCCTGCATACTTGAACCTTTGGAACGCTTGACAAGTTTGAGGATAATATCGGGCTTTTTAGGGGAGGGTTTTATCCTCTTCCGGGCACCGGAAGTGAACTTCCGTCGGGTCGCCTCTTTTGCCGGCCTCGTACTTGATGGCGGCATTTCCGCCTTTGTTTCGACTGCCTCCGGTTTCGGTTCTGTCTTTGCTGCTGTCATATCGACCTCCGTGACTTTGCCCCGGCCGTATGCCGGGGCTTGCACTGAGGCGAGCCCGACGCCTGAGGGAAGGAGAGCCGGGCTGGCGAGGGGAGGCGTTCAGGCACCCTTATATCGCCGTCACAGTACCGCTCTGTCGGCAGCAGAAGTCCAGTCCTTTCTGCTCCGGGTGAACATCAGCCGACCGCGTTACGCTGCCTTCTTGATCAGCCAGTCAACAAGTCCGCTTTTAAGCGCCTGATCGGCAAGGGCAGATGCGCCCATCAGGAAGATATCACTGTCCCGGGGATCAAGTGTGTGCTTGCTGGTATGATAGACATAGAAGTATTTGTCGGCCGGCATTGCATTAAACCGCCCGATATAGTCATCGAGCTGGGCCTGACTGGTGGCGGACTTGACCTGGACGACCGCCCGCTCGCCGGTGGTCGGTAGCAGCAGCTCCAGATCCAGGGTCTTCTGGGTGCCGCCGAGCGAGCTGACCCGCTGCCAACCACTCCGGCTGAACAGGAGCTCGGTAAAGAGTTCAAAATCCTGCCAGGTGAGAAGCTGGATGACGTCTTCCACTGTCGCCAGCAGCTGCCTGCGGGCGTCCTGCGCCACCGTGATCTCGGGCAGGTCTTCATCCTTCAGCTTGCGCAGCAGATAGTCGAGCTGATCGGGTTTGAGGGTGCAGATGGTGCCCTGATATGCGGCAACCTTGGTGAGATTGCCGCTCAGTTCCCCGATCAGCAGAGGCGTTCCTCCGAACGAGACCCTGTGCCAGCCGGATACCGTGCGGCGGAAGCGGCTCCCTTGCGGGAACTCTTCCGGATCCGATCCTAGATATTCGACGTCAGGGGCAAGTTCCGCCCACCAGAGTGACCCGCCGGAGAAGGTAATCCAGAGGACATCGGGATCGGGATCGTAAAAACCGAGGATCTGGTTGGCATGCCCGGTGGCGGTGCCGGCCGTTTTACCCAGATCGAGATTTATCTTGCGGATGGCCTCCCGGTCACTGGCCAGCGCCATCTCGTGCGGGACGTCATAATAGGCGAGGGGAGCAATGCCCTTTTCCAGACAGTGCTGTTCCCATCCGCCCCGCGCACCGAGTTTGATATAGCGCGCTTTTGTATATATCTTCTGTGTCATCGCTCCGACCTCCGTGATTTGCCCCGGCGGTGCGCCCGGGCTTGCACTGAGGGAAGCCCGGCACAGTCGTTGAAGAGGGATGCCGGGCTGGCGAGCGGGAGTGTCTGTGTGCCCTGTATCGCGACAACAGTACCGCTCTGTTGCCGGCGGAAGTCCAGTGCTTTCTGCAGGATGGAAAGATTGTGTGGCCTGCTCCCGCCGTTCCCGGGGCATAGAGGAACGACACGGCGGCCACATTCCGGCGGATGCCGGCCGCCGACTGGAGGGTACAAAAGCCTCCGGCCGGCATATTGCTGCCCGCGACCCGAATGTTGGCCTGTCTGTCCGCGGAGTCCGGGCGGATCAGGACATGGCACGCGCGGCTTCCACAGAACGGGGACAGACTGTGGCAAAGATGTTAGCGGTTTTTCCAGTCTTCATCGTCGTCGAAGGCGCCCGGCGGCGGCTTGCGGGTCTTGTTTTTCTCTATTTGGTCTGCTTCCCATTCTTCCGGTGTCATCTCTGCGGGGGCAACAATAACCCTGGCAGCTTCGTTGATGACGCCGGGGCGGTATCTTTCCAGCACTTGCCCGAATTTCTTCATTGCCCGGGGGCGGGCGTCGTCCAGGGCCGCCTTGCGAAGATTGAGCAGGGTGATGTGCAGCAGCGTCCGCCGCTTTTTTTTGCCATCATCCATCACGACATATTCCTGCATCATGATATCCCGGAGCATCGTTTTGAGGTTTTTCGACCCCTTTGGCCGCCCGCCCGGATTGACACCGTCTTTCAGGGTCTTTCTTCCTGATGCCTGTACTGTATTTTTATCCGACATAGTTTTTTCCTCCTGTCTGACCGTTATTCGTCATCGACAATCTCGCCATATTGTTTCACATATTGTTCCGGAGTTATTCCCTTTGGAGCGAACATGACCCCGCCGCCATATTCCGGGGGCGGGGTATCAATGAGGTCATATTGTTCACAGAACTCGACAAGCCGGATCAGGGGCATGATTTCTCCTTTTATCATCTGCTGGACCATTCGCATGATCATGGCTTCAAAGGGATGTAACTTTCTGGCTTTGCCGTTAATTTTCATCGCTACCGGCTCATCAAGAACGGCCGAGATATCGACCGGACTCGTTTTATCGGCTTTCGGCCGGCCCATCGGATTGCCCGACTGACCTTTCTTCCAGCGGGTGCCTTTCGGCGGCCGGCCGTGGCCGACCTCATAGTCGCCATCAGGCGTTTTCTCATCCGTCATGACGCACTCCCTTCATGATCGCTGTTCTGGGCGAGGAGAGAGCTCTCACCGGCGTCTTCTGTCCTTTCTGCAGCCATCTCGTCAAATGTCCTCCCGGTCTGCTTTTGGATCGCCGGAACGCCGGTGGCCTCTGCGAGCCGTTTGACAATGACATCGCAGTACCGAGGATCAAGCTCGATGCCATAGCCACGCCGTCCGGTTTTCTCCGCCGCCATCAGCGTGGTACCGCTGCCGGCGAAGGCATCCAGCACAATGCCGTTCCGTTTTGAGCAGTCGAGAATGGCATCGGCAACCAGGGCGACGGGCTTTACCGTTGGATGCAGGGCGAGGTCAGCGTCGCGGGTCTTGCCGAAGCTGTTGATCCCGGCATATGTCCAGAGATTGGTCCGGTTACGACCGTGCTTGCCGAGCTCGACATTGTTGATATGTTTGCCGGTCCCGGCCTTGAAAACAAAGACCAACTCATGCTGTGACCGGTACAGCGATCCCATGCCGCCGTTGGTCTTGGCCCAGATGCAGATATTCATCAATGAAGAGTAGGAGAGCTTGCCGGCTGTGCTCATCTCGCCGATATGCCGCCAGTCCATGCAGATGAACTGGACCGCGCCATCCTGGCTGAAGCGGCCAAGGTTTTTGAAGACGGTGCCGAGGAAGCCAGTAAAGCCTTCCTCGTCCATTTCTCCCGCCGCCATGGCGAACTCGCGATGGCGGACCTTGCCAAGACCGCAGACATGGCCGTCGACGGGCACGTTATAGGGCGGGTCCGTGAAGACCAGTTGCGCCTTGCTGCCCTCCAGAAGACTGTCATAGACGTCCGCATCCGTAGCATCGCCGCAGACTAGCCGGTGTTTTCCGATCTGCCAGATATCGCCGACCTGTGTGATGGCCGGTCCGGTATCAACGAGAGGGATGTCCTCTTCCGGAATATCCGATGCATCCGCCTCCAATTCACCGATGAGAATATCGATTTCAGGGGTCTCGAACCCGGTGAGGGTAATATCGAAGTCAAGATCGATCGTGAGAAGTTCCTGCAGCTCGATGGCGAGGATCTCGCGGTCCCAGCCGGCAAGCTCCGCAAGGCGGTTGTCGGCGATGATATAGGCGCGGACCTGTTCTTGTGTCAGATCCGCAAGGCAGAGTGTGGGCACGCTCTCCATCCCGAGAAGACGCGCCGCCTCTATCCGGCCGTGCCCGGCGATGACACCGCCCGTTCCATCGACCAGGACCGGGTTGGTAAAGCCGAACTCTTCTATGCTGTCGGCGATCTGCCGGATCTGCTTTTTTGAATGGGTGCGGGCATTGCGCGCATATGGCGTGAGCGCATCAAGACGCTGTTGCCTGAGGGTGTTATTTTTCATGGTGCTAAAGCTCCGTAATTACCGGAACCAGCCATAAAAAAAGCGCAGTCCCGGAAAGTTTCCGAAAACCACGCTCACACCATGGAAAGCTATGGACCCTTCAGGAAAGTGCGCCGGACCATGCCCCGCTTTTCTCTCCACCGAAGAAGGGTCCCGGCAGGGCCATGCCTGACGTTTGCCTTCTTCTAAGGCAACTCTAATATAGGGTAAACACGCGGGGATTGCAAGGGGAAATATGAGCCAGGTCCTTGCGTAACAAATGACAACTCGGGTTTCTGCCTTATCCTTGCTTCTGAATAGCTACAATGAACCAAAAATCATCTCTTACGCAAACTCAATAATTTGTCTCATGAATGCTGAAGGGGAACAATCACCGTATTGCGGATGCAACAGGGTAAATTCCATTCCTCCCCTCGTTACGAAAATTCTCACCTACCTTTTCGACGACGAGAATACGCAATGCTAAAGTTTTGGTGCCTGCGAAGTTTACGGAAATTCGTCTCAATCCACTCATCAGTCCATAACCACTTCAACCATGAGTGTCATCAAAACAATCGAGAAACATTTAAGCTTCAAAGAAATGCTGTGCTGGCCGAGTGGTAGCGACTTAACACGGTACAACAGTGGTACCTTATTACCAATTTACGTCAAACGGAGACGAGATCACATTCGTCTAACAGCAGCACCAATGTGGCCCGCTGACAGTTTGGGTATCAGCTTGAAACGTGGCTATTCAGATGACCGTAAATTCCGCATCAAACAAGCTCAAGCACGTTTTATCTGGCAAAGCTCGCCGGAGAACATCCCGTCGGCGGAGGAAAAATAGGTGCCGAAGAAGGCCGCGCTGTGGATCAGAGACTGGGGGCACACCTAATCGGCATCCTGTTTAGGCTGACCGAAGCGGCACACAGTTTCTTTACTGACGCGCCACACTTTAAACCAATTTTAGTCCGCCGCTTTCCAGCCTGCATCGGTCTGAACGAAGGCGACCTTGGATCGTATTGCCTGGCCAGACTTCATCGCATTGATCAGGTTTCGAATTGGTCCGTCAACAGCTTGCGCAAACCGCGGATCAAGTGCGAATTCGGGTAGTTCGGGGAATACTTCCAAAATACCAGTCACGTAGGTGCGGCCATCGCGCGTGAACGGTTTCGAAACATCGCTGATGTCCTCGGCTATAAGCTTGGCGAAACACAGGCCGTGCTTACCCTTAAAGTAAGGCTCGGCCGCCGCAGTCAAGGTGTAACGGTAGTTTCTGTAGGATTTGTTTGCGCTCGGTTGCTCTTCAACGTTAACCAAGCTGAGATCGCCGAGTAGCGCAAACCGCCTGATCGTGTCCCGGTCCAACGCTCCCGCCTGAAGAGCGACAGGAAACGCGGTTACGCTCTGGGTATAGACCGTCGTCACACACCCCTGCGGTGTGCTATCAAGCTTAGCCTGTGCAGCTGGCAGAAGTTCCTCCCCAGTAATGCCCGGCGGCATGTATCCAGTCATCTCCGCAGCCAGTTCCTGCCAGGATGTCACCGTCAGTTCCTGTGTCCGGGTCGGATCCGTTATGCGGGTACCAACTAGCATGTCTGGCCTTCCCTTGATTGCCTCTACCAGCTTCATCTCGAAGACCAAGGAAGGGCCCGACGGTATCTGCATGACCAACTCGTGAGTGCTGCCGAAGAACCCCGGCTTCTTGTACTCACCAAAGGCGAGGCCCTTGTCGGTGAGCGCACAGACAAAGGCGCCGAGGCTGGATTCACCCCCGGGTCCCAGCAAAAGCGTGTTACCGTCATCACTCATACCGTGCTTGGCTAAGGTGCTATTGCAAGCAACAGTCTTTATCTCCTCATCAATCTCGGCTAGTCGCTTCTTCACAGCTTTTTGGTAGGCGCGAATATTGCGCGGCAACGGCTGTTGCGGGAACAGGTTGTTGACGGCCGCCTGCACCGTCGCCTTGCCATCAGCGTTGGCTGGCGCCGCCTGCAACTCTTCGACAAACGCGGGCAAAGCCGCCGCGGCCAAGGCATTGGTGCGCTCCGCTTCGACGCTCAGGAAGTGCTGAACCTTCGTGCTCTTGAGCTTGCTGAGTTCCGACCGCGCTTTCGCCCGATAGGCAATCAAGTCGCGCAACCCGTCAAGGCTGACAGGGAAGCTCGCCATCTCTTCGGCAGCCGCCATGACCATCGCATCGGCGAGATCAAGCTTTGCGGTATCCAAGAGTTGAATATGCTGTGCCCGCGACGGTCCTAGACTAGCCAGCTTCGGATCCCTCTTCATCTCTTCCAGGGTCGTGAAGCTCTCCATCCCCGGGGGCAAGTCTTTCAGCGCACTAAGTTGTGCGTCACGCGTCACAATCGCATCATTATACGCAGCGAAGGCGGCTTTATAACGTGCCAGCATTGGCGCGGCGGTTTGCGCATTGAGCTGTTGCCGGGCAATGGCAGAACGCAGCAGGTATGTATCGGCAGCGACAAGGATGGCCCGTCGCGGATGGTTGTTTGGCAAGCTCTGTAGCTCGGACCGGCGCTCTCGGCGACAGGCTTCTGCCGTTGTCGAGAATTTCGCGAACTCGGCCGCCGTGGTTTCAGAGAAAGGTGCACCGAAAACCGGTATCCAATGTTTGTCCTTAAATCCCGAGAGCAGCCAGACGCCGCTGTGGAACGGTTGGGCATTACGCACCAATGTCGCCTCATCTTCCGGATAAGCTCGTGCGGCCCAATTAACGATCCCCTCGCAATTGGGTATTTGGATCGCTGCCGATGCCGACGTAATGGTTGCAATTCCTAAAAACATCGCGGCAAGCGTTACATAAGCATGGTTACGCATCATGAAAGCCTCCTATCGTTTTGTCCGCTGCGGGTAATGACGCCGCGCGGATCCCGCGCGCAGACCGGGAAACGTCCGGATGTGCGGAATCTGACTCCCCTGGCCCAGGCAGCAATGGCTATAAGGTCTGAGCGGAGGCTCCGCCCCCTCGGCGAAGGCTTAAAACCGTAGCGCCCTTTTCCGGATCGGTCAATCGGTTATACAGGGGCTGGTAGTGCGACGGGTGATGCCTGAGAAGACGAGCGATGCGGTACGATGACCGCTGGCCCTTCTGTGGTTGCCGCTGATTATGCAAGAAGTTTTTTGAGGCATTTGAAGAGTGATTGAGTGCAGTCTTCTGTGAGGCCTTTAGTTGTGGCCATTTCAGAAGCCGCGGGCCGGTATGGTGATCCGCGGATCAGGTCCAAATCTGATGAACGAGCCTGGAATGGCTCGTGGGCCAGCACTGGTTTTCCCGCTCCAGATCTATTCAATCAACTCGCCCATGCAGGTCGTTGACTTCTCACCCTCCCTTTCATCGGCTTTGGCCTGTCGTGCGTTGCATCAATTGTCAGGCAACGACAGCGCGTACCGGATCTTGGTAGCCTCATCCTTTGTCAACATGGCCCAGATCGTCCGCGCCATCTTGTTGGCCAAGGCGATTGCGACGAGCATCCTCGGTTTCCGCATCCGAAGCCGCGCCAGCCACGAGCCTTCCGGGATCGATTTGCGGCCCAGCCAGTTCAACCGGGATATCGCCCCTATATTTACCAATCTGCGGATATCGGCTTGCCCGGCCTTGGAGACGCGGCCCAACCGCTCCTTACCCCCTGAGGAATGTTGTTGGCGAACAAGACCCAGCCAGGCCGCGAGGTCCCTGCCACTTTTAAAGCACGCCACGTCGGGCGAGAAAACTTCGACAGCCAGCGCGATGATCGGGCCGACCCCGGAAATCGTCTCCAGTCGGCGGCTTGCCTAGTTTAACCGATGTCAGGTTAGAAGGCTTGCTTCCGATGCCTTGACCTGGGTCCGGCCTGTAATGAGCTGCTCAACCAAAAGACCGAGAGCTTCGCGCGCCAGAT
Organism: Sneathiella sp. HT1-7; assembly: GCF_020731145.1. GTDB lineage: Bacteria > Pseudomonadota > Alphaproteobacteria > Sneathiellales > Sneathiellaceae > Sneathiella. The sequence goes on from NZ_JAJFZN010000007.1 coordinate 8,113, forward strand.
CGGGAAGACGGGTATCCTCTGGATTATGGATGATGTGTATCAGGCCAGTCACTTTGGAAGCACCTTGTGCAGAGATCAGCCCGAACTCGGCGCAATGCCCTCGAAGATCAAGCTCCCCGACCGACAGTTATCTGGAACCGTATTCCCGACGAGATACGGAACGCGGTTCTTGATCTCGCCCTGGGGAGACCGGAGCTCAGTCCGCGTGAGCTGGCAGTGACCTTCACTGATACCAAACGCTACTTTGTGTCGGAAGCCTCCGTCTACCGTCTTCTCAAAGCCCATGATCTGATCACCAGTCCCGCTTTTATCGTCATGAAGGCAGCCAGTGAGTTTAAAGACAAAACCACGGCCATAAACCAGATGTGGCAAACCGACTTCACTTACTTCAAAATCATTGGCTGGGGACGGTTCTATCTCTCGACCATTCTCGATGACTTCTCAAGATATGTCATCGCCTGGAAGCTCTGCACGACCATGAAGACGACCGATGTTATGGATACACTGGAGCTGGCGTTACAGGCATCTGGCTGTCATCAGGCCAATGTCATACACAAGCCACGGCTATTATCCGATAATGGCGCCAGCTATATCTCGGCTGATTTGGCACAATGGCTAAAGGGCAAAGGCATGTCACATGTCCGTGGAACGCCCTATCATCCACAGACCCAAGGTAAGATAGAACGCTGGCATCAAACCCTGAAGAACCGTGTGTTGTTGGAAAACTACTTCCTACCCGGTGACCTTGAAAACCAGATCGAGGCATTCATTACCCATTACAACTACCATAGATATCACGAAAGTCTCAAAAATCTCACACCTGCCGATGTCTACTTCGGCCGCGGACAATCAATCTTGAAACAAAGGGAAAGGATCAAACTGAAAACATTCAAACAACGGCGCTTGCAATACCGCAAGGCAGTCGCATAATACCAACAACCTGATGAGCCAAACCTCTCTTAGATCAAGCCAACGCTAAGCCCATTTTATATGATGACGGACACTCTGAACAATTTGTTCACCGTTTGATGCCCAAGGCAAAGAAGCCTCAGATACTTGTCTAATTTTTAACGCCGTCCTTTGCGATGTAGGGAGCTCCGGTTCCTGCTGATCTGAAACAAGAACCGATTCCGGAACTTTGCGGAAAATAAATCGTGATAAAAAGCTGTCTGGTCGATTGCGCATCATCTGGTTTACCTCGATACCAGATTACCTTCTTCGCAAAATCAGGCAAGTCATTGAATTTTTTGTAAATGAGGCCTAGATCGGTGTTGTCAACACCATCATAACTGCTAGGCGGATGATTTCAGGTGAAGTCTTGAAATAACGGAATGGATTTTTCATGCGCTGACCGTAAATCCGGCGTCAATACGGCTCAAGTGATTTTACTCTGACAATGCCTCGCTAATATTTCACGCCGCTTTACGTACCATGATCAAACATTCCAGCCAGCGACTTTCATACAACGGGTCTGTTGAGATAGGGTATGAAGTCGTTAGTTACCTGTCATTAAACGTTCGATAAGCTGTCTTACTGTCGGAATGAACGGAGCGCCGTTTCTATCTCGGTAAAAAGGATCGTCCCTTGATTTATAGGCATTATGACCAGTAAAAATAAGATTTTTATCCAGATCCTGTCCCTGAATAGCACCAAGTAGTCGTTTGCGAATACAAAAGACGCGAGGGTCCGGCAGTTTCCCCGTAGAGTATTTTTTCTGTGGGTCCTGGCTCCAGCCACTAAGCTTGCAATTGGCCAGACAGCCGACGCAGTCTTTCTTGTCTTGTTTGATTTCTCGGGCGTCTTCGGCCGTTACAAAAATCAGTGTGTTATCCGGCGTACGCAGGACCACGTCAAATCCCTCGGCGATCCATGTATCCGCCATCCTTTTATTTTCATCTGCGACATAATATTGCGGCTTGCCAACCGTATTTTCAATATGAGCCGTCATGTTTTCATCTTTTTGTTTGGCGTATGGCATCTGCCTTTGGCTACGTTGGTAAAGTTTCTGAATCAGGCCGTTATTATATGCTGACGAATAGAAGCCCGTCGGGCTGAATTTATTAAGGACCACATCGCCTTCTTTCATCGACAAAATAAGACGTTTCCATTCATCCGTGGCTGGATTTTCCTTTGCTAACATTTCTCGTGTCCCGATCTGGAACGCAATCGGGCCGATGTCAGCGTTCTCCAGCCAGTGCTCCCAGTCCCGCAGATACCAAACACCTCCGGCCATAACAATGGTGACATTCTCCATGCCGTTGTCATTCATGATCCGGCGCAAGCCTTTAACTCGTTCATAAGGGTCTTCAGCGATATCGGGGTTTTCCCTGCTGGTAATGCCATTATGTCCCCCGGCCAGCCAAGGGTCCTCATAGACCACGGCACCAATAATGTCGACGTACCTGCCCTGCCATTTTCGAAAAGTGCGATTTAAAAGCACTTTCAGGGCCATGCCGCCGGAAATAATGGGGTCCAGATAGACAGCTTCGTCCGCGCAGTTCTGCGCATCCATTTCGGTTGGTAAACCAGCTCCCATCGTCACGGCATGTATCATGTTACGGCCGTTAGACAGGCGTGTTCCCGCCAATATGCCTTTCATAACATACTGGGCGCCGCCAGCCATCTTAAGGAAATTTATGCGGATGCGGCCTTTACCACCAGCGTTCTTATGCGCAATATTAGCCTGTAAGATTCCACCTTCAATGGACCATGCAATAAGCTCCTGATGTCGTTTATGACGAGATCTACCCGTAAATGGGTAGGAAATCTCCCGGCCATTTTTGTCATAGCCAATGGCTGCACCGGTACCGGAAATGGTTCCCCCCGCATTCTCAGCGGCCCAGGCACCGGCACTTTTCCCGTTCGTCACACCAATACCCTTGCCGCCTTGAACGAGTGGGAGGATCCACTCACCATCGATATATACAGTCTTATTAAGTTTTTCCTGAATTTCCGAAATGCTACACAATACTTTATCCGCCCATTTTAATATCGGCTCCTAGATTGGTATATATCAAATAGGAACCGCTTCAACCGGTCATTGCCGTACACTTTCGGGCTTAAAGCCACTGAACGCATTGATTGATGTCAAACACACAGAAAGGCAGAGCAATCGATATTAGACCGTTTTCTTGCTTGTTGCGCATTTTCCTGAGCATAATTATTTACTTTAAGATGCGTTAAATAGCCTGAAAACACCTGTGGCCGTTAGCAGGATATTGTCTTCCGAATAGACGTCAGCACTGACGAACACTAAACTGTTTGTCATTCGCTTTATGCGTACCGAAGCTTCTACCCAGCTCCCGACAGCCGCAGCCGAAATAAATTCGGTTGTAAGAGATATGGTGGCGCAATACCTTCCCGATTCTTTAACGATGGTATGGCCCAACGCTGTATCGGCGAACCCGGTCAATGCGGCTCCATGAATTACATTGTTGGGATTGGCGTGATGTTCATTCGTCGCAAATCCGTATTTGCATATTCCGTTATTCATATACTTCACATAATATGGGCCATTATGGCCTATATATCCGCTGTCTTCGACAAACGGTTCATAGCCATCCGGAATTATCACGTTCATTTCTTCCTCTCTCTGTTTGATTGAAAACAATGTTCGTTTCATCAGACTAGTGCAGATTTCTGATTTTAAATGCTGCCGGGTGATGAGCAGAAACGGTATTTCCTCTTTTCAGCGTTATAGGGAAGGGATGTTGGGCAAGATAGATAGGAAGTTTCTCTTAAATTATTCGCTTGAGGAGAAGTGTAATGGAATTTGAATATTCTTCAAAATGTGAAGAGTTGCGTCAGCGTGTGGGATATTTTATCGATCAACATATTCTCCCGCGCAATAGTGACTGGCACAAGGAAGTTGCTAATGGCCAGTTTCCCGTATCCTTTATGAATGATCTTAAAGATTTGGCCAAAGAAGAAGGTCTGTGGAACCTGTTTTTGCCAAGCTTGCGTCCTGATGAGCCCGGAACAGGTCTTAGTAACCTTGATTATGCTCCTTTGGCAGAAATAATGGGTCGCGTTATGTGGTCAGCAGAGGTGTTCAACTGTAATGCTCCGGATACCGGTAACATGGAGCTGCTGCATATGTTCGCGACTCCGGCGCAGTATGATCAGTGGTTGAAACCGCTACTTAACGGCGATATTCGGTCTGCCTTTGCCATGACGGAGCCGGATGTAGCCTCTTCCGATGCGACAAATATCCAGACATTGATCAGGCGAGATGGGGATACATATGTCATCAATGGTCGCAAGTGGTTTATCACGAACGCGGCGCATCCGAATTGCAAAATTTTGATTGTCATGGGCAAGACTGATCCAGACGCGCCGTCTCATAGCCAGCAAAGTATGATCCTGGTTCCCATAGAGATGACGGGTGTCGAGATAGTGCGTAATATTACTGTGCTAAACCATCATGCGCCTGAGGGACATTGTGAAGTCGTCTTCCGCGATGTTCGAGTTCCCGCGAGCAATCTTTTGGGGTCGGAGGGGGATGGCTTTATGATGGCCCAGGCCCGCTTGGGCCCCGGACGCATCCATCACTGTATGCGTTCAATCGGCCAATGCGAGGTTGCACTCGAACTGATGTGCGAACGGTCCCAAGAGCGGAAAACCTTTGGCAAATATTTGAGCGAACATGGCAGTGTTGCCGAAAATATCGCGCTTTCCAGAATTGAAATTGAACAGGCGCGCCTGCTGGTTCTAAAAACCGCGTATTTGATTGATACGGTTGGGGCTCGTTCTGCGCGCAAGGAAATTTCAATGATCAAGGCCCTGGTGCCCGCCATGCAGTGCCGGATTGCGGATAGGGCAATGCAGGCATTCGGCGCAATGGGCTTGAGTCCGGACACGCCGTTGGCTGACATTTACAGCTGGGGCCGTGCTCTCAGATATGCCGACGGTCCAGACGAGGTTCATCTGCGTGGGATTGCGCGAATGGAAACAAAGAAGAGCGCTGAAAATCTGGGCGAAGCGGCAAGATATCTGACCCTGCCTGAACGCTTGTAGGAACAAGGTTCATCAAACTTTTGAAAACAACGTCGAACCGTTGCGTAGAAAATATCTAGACCTCTTTCCGCAAGCAGATCTTCACTATCTCGATGACTCAGTATAAATCGAGTATGCAGACAGACGGTATGCTGAATGATATGAGGCAAGAAACGACGGCGCTGATGCCCTTTTTACATGAAACGATCATCAATAAGTGAGTTTGGTTTAGCGAATGTTTTCAGCGCTTGAAGGTCGCCAAGCCGTACCTTTGAACCGTCGACGGTGACGCCATAGGGCTTTAAAGTATTAAAGGCCCGAGACAGATTTTCAGGCCCCATTCCTAAAAGCGAGGCCAATGTTCGTTTGTCATAAGGAAGTGACAAGGACCCATTGCCGCCTTGATCGTTATGGTAGCGCAGCAGCCGGTTTGCAAGCCGTTCCACCGCTGTCCGGAGTTTCAGGCCTTTATGTTCCTTAACGATCGCGCGATAGCAGCCTGCAAGTTCCCAAATGATTGCCGCGGCAAAGGCATTGTCCTTCTCTATGGCGGAGCGGATATCCTCGGAGGGGATCATTAGTATTCGGGAACGCTGGCATGTTCTGGCCGACATCAGATAAGCGGCATCTTTCAAGACTGCCGCCAGAATAAAAGTTCCAACTGGAGATACCATGGCCATTGTTGTTTCCCGGCCATTTGCTTTGGCATACAGCTCTACACAACCTTCAACAACGACATAGAGAAAGTCGGCGCGATCACCTTCTTCAATCAAATCCACATGATCTGGGAAAGTTTGAAAATAGGCGGCCTTGAGGATTGAATCGAATGTCTCCTCCGACAGCGATTGAAAAAGGTGGATCGCTCTTACTTCCGGCAAATCAGCTGAACGCATTCGTTATCCTAATTGATAAATATCAAGTGATAAATTATCAGAATTATCAAAAAAATCTACATTTTATATCTATGTTATTGTTTTTTCAAAATGAAATAGCCGCCATTTGTTTCCTCCTGGCTTGTTTTTACATTCTTATCCTACATCGTTGATTTAGATCAATCTTCCGCTTTTGTAACTAGGGTCAACTCTCTCAAGAATTATTTTGTGTCCGGCAGAGTAGAAATTGAGAGGGAATAGTATCGTGAGTAGCCCAAGCATTAACATCAGGGATCAGAAGCGCGCTTTGGCCGCCAGCACGCTTACCTTCACCGTATGTTTTGCGGTCTGGACGATTTTTTCGATCATCGGTATCAGGATCAAATCGGAACTGGGCTTATCTGATACTCAGTTTGGTATTTTGGTGGCCACGCCAATTCTGACTGGGTCCGTAAGCCGTATTTTTCTCGGTATCTGGGCGGATCAATATGGTGGGCGCATCGTCTATACGGTCCAAATGCTGCTTACGGCTTTTGCCGCATACTTGCTGACCCAGGTTTCGACATATGAGATGTTTCTTATGGCCGCCCTTGGGGTTGGTCTCGCTGGCGGCAGTTTTGCGGTCGGGGTCGCCTATGTCGCCAAATGGTATCCGAAAGAAAAGCAGGGAACCGCCCTTGGCATTTTCGGTATGGGAAATGTCGGTGCGGCCGTGACCAATTTCGGCGCCCCTTATTTGCTGATCATGGTGGGTGGGCAATGGCAAGGTGTCGCGCAGATTTATGCCATTGTTATGGCGGTTGCTGCCGTCCTGTTTTTCCTGTTTTCCAAGGAAGACCCGGATATTGCGGCACGCAAAAAGGCAGGCATCAAGCACGCCTCCTTCATTGAGCAGCTTGAACCGCTCAAAAATCTGCAAGTCTGGCGATTTTCGCTTTATTATTTCTTTGTCTTCGGCGCTTTTGTTGCGTTAGCGCTGTGGCTACCCCGCTATTACGTCGGCGCCTATGGCCTCGAATTGCCCACGGCGGGCTTGCTGGCAGCGGCCTATGCGTTGCCGGGATCGATCTTCCGTGCGCTCGGGGGGTGGATGTCCGATAAATGGGGCGCCCGAACGGTAATGTATTGGACTTTCATCGCCAGCGTTATATGTGTGTTTATTCTCTCATACCCGTCAACGGATTATACGGTTGCCGGTATTGACGGTCCCATCACCTTCAATCTGACCATTCCGCTATGGCTTTTCGTGACGATAACGATCATCCTCGGCTTTTTCATGTCGCTCGGCAAGGCGGCGGTCTACAAGCATATCCCCACATACTATCCGGGTCATGTCGGTTCCGTAGGCGGTATCGTTGGCTTGATTGGCGGTCTTGGCGGGTTCTTCCTGCCCATCGCATTCGGTATCATGAACGATCTGACGGGCGTGTGGACCAGTTGCTTCATGTTGCTGACCATCCTTATCGCGATTGCGCTGACTTGGATGCATTTCACCGTTCGCAGGCTGGAAGGAAAACGCGTTCCCGAACTGCTTAAGCCGCATGACTTGCCTGAATTCGAAAGCTTGCGCGATCTGCGGGGATGGAATCCGGACGATCCGGTCCAATGGGCGACTGACGGTAAATCCATCGCCACGCGCAATCTTTGGATTTCCATTCCAGCACTCCTCTGCGGATTTGCAGTTTGGCTTTATTGGGGCATCATTAGCGTGCAAATGATGAATTTGGGCTTTCCCTTTACCCAAAGCCAACTATTCACTTTAACGGCAATAGCGGGTCTATCGGGGGCGACGCTGCGTATCCCCAGTTCGTTCTTTATCCGAATTGGCGGGGGGCGTTATACCACCTTCTTCACCACGTCGCTTTTGATTATTCCGGCGCTTGGGGCCGGGATATTGTTGCAAGACATTAATTCGCCCTTTTGGCAGTTTCAGCTCATGGCCCTGTTAAGTGGTCTTGGTGGCGGTAATTTTGCTTCATCCATGTCTAATATCAGCTTTTTCTATCCAAAAAAGATTCAAGGCTATGCACTCGGGATGAACGCGGGAATTGGCAACTTCGGTGTGACAACGATGCAGATTCTTGTGCCGCTGGTGATGACGTTTGCCATGTTTGGTGGCGATCCGATGATTCTGAAAGCGTCGTCCGGGACGTTGATCGGGAAAATTCCGGCAGGAACGGAAACCTATATCCAGAATGCCGGATTTGTCTGGCTGATCTTTCTGATCCCGCTCGCGTTTGCGGTTTGGTTCGGTATGAACAATATTCGCGATGAGCATGTTTCGCCGGATGCCAGTTCTCCGCTCGGTGCATTCTTCAAGATTGGTGGAATGCTGCTGGCCGGGCTTATTACGTCGATATTCGGATTGTGGCTCCTGTTGCCAAGTGACGTCGGCGGCTCTGGATTGCAGTTGTCAAAATGGCTGGTGCTGCCCATCGTCATTCTGCTTACACTGTTATTGCTTCGGCTTATTCCCGGGACAATACAGTCCAACCTGAAACGTCAGTTCAAGATATTCAACAACAAACATACCTGGGCGATGACTGTCATCTATACAATGACATTCGGCAGTTTCATCGGGTTTTCCGCAGCTTTGCCATTGGCAATCAAGGTCATTTTCGGCTTTCAGCATGGCATGGTGGATGGGGTTATGACTCATGATGTGGCTAATCCGAATGGGCCTAGTGCCTTGACCTATGCCTGGATGGGGCCCTTTATCGGCGCCCTTATCCGGCCCGTTGGCGGCAAGCTGGCGGACAAATTCGGTGGGGCGCTGGTGACCCAGCTCATCAGTGTAGTCATGGTCTGCTCGGCGCTCGGTGTCGCCTATTTCATGCAGGCGGCCTATAGCTCAACGACGCCGGAGGCCTATTTCTTCCCCTTCCTTATTCTGTTCCTGATCCTGTTCGCTGCAACAGGAATTGGCAACGGGTCGACCTTCAGGACGATCGCCTTTGTTTTCGACAAAGAACAGGCCGGACCCGTCCTTGGGTGGACTTCTGCCATTGCTGCTTACGGCGCGTTTATCATCCCCCAGGTTTTTGGGGAGCAGATCAAGGCAACAACACCGGAATATGCGCTCTATGGGTTCGCCTTATTCTATGGGGCTTGCGTTCTGATCAACTGGTGGTTCTACCTTCGCAAGAACGCGTATGTGAAGAACCCGTAAAATATTGACTTTGGGAGTAATTCTATGAGCAACCTGATTGACCGGCTCAGCTATTTCACCGCCAGCCCCGAGAAATTTTCGGACGGACATGGCATAACGACGGATGAAAGCCGGGAATGGGAGCATGCCTACCGTGGTCGCTGGTCCCATGACAAGATTGTCCGTTCGACCCATGGCGTGAACTGCACGGGCTCTTGCTCTTGGAAAATCTACGTCAAAAACGGTTTGGTGACCTGGGAGACGCAGCAGACGGACTATCCTAGGACGCGGCCCGACTTGCCGAACCACGAACCGCGCGGTTGCTCGCGCGGGGCAAGTTACAGCTGGTATCTCTACAGCGCCGCGCGCCTCAAATATCCGCTCGTCCGCAGCCGCCTGGTCAAGCTCTGGCGGGAGGCGAAAAGACATCATCCCGATCCCGTGGATGCTTGGGCGAGTATCGCCTCGGATCCCGCTAAAACGCGCGAATACAAGGAAGTACGCGGGCGCGGCGGATTTGTCCGTGCCGAGTGGGAGGAAGTGAACGAGATTATTGCCGCCGCCAATATCTATACGGCAAAAGAATATGGGCCTGACCGGGTCATTGGATTTTCCCCGATCCCGGCGATGTCCATGGTCTCCTACGCCGCTGGCAGCCGTTATCTGTCCCTGATCGGCGGCGTCTGTATGAGTTTCTATGACTGGTATTGCGATCTGCCACCGAGCTCGCCGCAAACATGGGGCGAGCAGACGGATGTTCCGGAAAGCGCTGACTGGTATAATTCAGGCTATATCATCGCCTGGGGCTCGAACGTGCCGCAGACCCGCACTCCCGATGCGCATTTTTTCACCGAGGTTCGCTATAAAGGCACCAAGACGGTGTCGGTGACACCGGATTATTCGGAAGTCGCCAAGCTGACGGACCTCTGGCTTAACCCGCGGCAGGGCACCGATAGCGCGATGGCGATGGCGATGGGCCATGTCATCCTGAAGGAGTTTCATCTCTCCGGCAAATCATCCTATTTCCGCGACTACTGCCAGCAATATACGGATATGCCGTTCCTCGTACGGCTCGAGAAAAAGGGCGGCCGGTATGTTGCCGGACGGACGCTCAGATCCAGCGAGCTCGCAGGCAACCTCGGCGAGACCGAGAACACGGAGTGGAAGCCCGTCCTGTTCGATAGCAAGTCGAAAAGCCTGAAAGTGCCTAATGGCACCGTCGGATCAAGATGGGACAAGAGCGCCAAATGGAATTTGGAGATGAAAGACGCGCGGGTCGGAAGCGATATCTCTCCGGAAATGACCTTTATCGATGATAAGGACGAGGTGGTTACGGTCGGTTTCCCCTATTTTGGAAATCTGGAGAATGATCAGCCGATTTTCAATCATTCTGACCATGAAGGTATCCTTGACCGCCATGTCCCGGTTAAAAAGATAACGACGGCGGAGGGCGAATTGCTGGTTGCTACCGTCTTTGACCTGATGGTGGCGAACTACGGGATTGACCGAGGCCTCGGCTGCGCCAATGTCGCGAAATCCTTTGATGAAGATATTCCCTATACGCCAGCCTGGCAGGAACGGTTCACCGGCGTTCCGGCCGCAAAGGTCATCAAGGTCGCGCGCGAATTCGCCGATAATGCCGACAAGACCCATGGCCGCTCGATGGTCATTCTCGGGGCGGGTGTCAATCACTGGTATCATATGGACATGATCTACCGCGGGATCATGAACATGCTGATCATGTGTGGCTGCATCGGGCAGTCCGGTGGCGGCTGGTCGCATTATGTGGGGCAGGAAAAGCTGCGCCCGCAAACCGGCTGGCAGCCGCTTGCCTTCGGCCTCGACTGGAGCCGTCCGCCGCGTCATATGAATTCCACCAGCTTCTTCTATACCCATTCGGATCAGTGGCGCTATGAGAAGCTGAAGCTGGACGAAATCCTGTCGCCGACAGCGGATAAGGAGAAGTGGAAGGATTCGTCCCTTCTCGACTGCAACGTCCGTTCCGAACGTATGGGCTGGCTGCCGTCAGCGCCGCAGCTGAGCCAGAATCCACTGGAGCTCGCGCGTGAAGCCGACGCCGCCGGACTTTCCGGTGCCGATCATGTGGTGGGTAAGCTGAAATCCGGCGAGTTGCAATTCTCTTGCGAGGACCCAGACGATCCCAAAAATTTTCCGCGCAACCTCTTCGTCTGGCGTTCCAACCTGCTGGGGTCTTCAGGCAAGGGCCATGAATATATGCTCAAGCATCTGCTCGGGACCACTCATGGCGTGCTTGGCAAAGACCTTGGCGATGACAAGGCGCAGCAACCCTCCGAGGTGGTCTGGCATGAGGACGCGCCGGAGGGCAAACTCGATCTTGTAGTGACGCTCGATTTCAGAATGTCCACGACCTGCATTTATTCGGATATCGTTTTGCCAAGCGCTACCTGGTATGAGAAGAACGATCTCAATACCTCAGACATGCATCCCTTTATCCATCCTTTGAGTTGCGCTGTTGATCCGGCGTGGGAAAGTCGGAGTGACTGGGAAATTTACAAGGGTTTCGCGAAAGCCTATTCGGACCTCTGCCCCGGTCATCTCGGCGTGGAGAAGGATATCGTGTCGTTGCCGATCCTCCATGATACGCCCGGTGAGCTCGCGCAGGCCTTCGACGTGAAGGACTGGAAAAAAGGCGAAGTTGACCCGGTCCCCGGCAAGACAATGCCGAACCTGATCACGGTCGAGCGAGATTACCCCAATACCTACCAGAGATTTACCTCCATCGGTCCGCTGCTTGAAAAACTCGGCAATGGCGGCAAGGGGATCAACTGGAACACGGAGGCGGAAGTGGCCTTCCTCGGTCTTCTCAATGGCACTCATTATGAAGGATCGAATACGGACCGTCCGAAACTGGAAACCGATATCGACGCGGCGGAAATGATCTTGTCTCTGGCGCCAGAAACCAACGGACAGGTTGCCGTCAAGGCGTGGGAGGCGCTCGGGCTGGCAACGGGACGCGACCATACACACCTCGCGCGCCCGAAAGAGGATGAAAAACTCCGCTTTCGCGATCTTCAGGCGCAACCGCGCAAGATCATTTCCTCACCAACCTGGTCCGGCCTTGAGGACGAGCATGTCAGCTATAATGCGGGCTATACCAATGTCCATGAACTGATCCCCTGGCGCACGCTGACGGGACGTCAACATTTCTATCAGGACCATGAATGGATGCGCGATTTCGGGGAAGGCTTCTGCCTTTATAAGGGCCCTGTTAACACCAAGACCCTTGCGCTTGTAACCGGCCATGAAAAAGGCGATAAACATGTCGCGCTTAATTGGATCACGCCGCATCAGAAGTGGGGCATTCACTCGACCTATTCGGACAATCTTTTGATGCTGACGCTGAACCGGGGCGGGCCCGTCGTCTGGATCAGCGAAACTGATGCTCGAAAGATTGAGGTGAAGGACAACGACTGGCTCGAACTTTACAACGCCAACGGCGCCATCGTCGCCCGTGCCGTCGTCTCGCAGCGCGTGCCGGAGGGCATGACGATGATGTATCACGCCCAGGAAAAAACCATCAACACACCGATATCGCCGACGACCGGAGCGCGCGGCGGCATCCATAACTCGGTGACCCGCGCAGTGGTCAAGCCGACCCATATGATCGGCGGCTATGCCCAGCTGTCCTACGGGTTCAACTACTATGGCACTGTGGGGTCTAACCGCGACGAGTTTGTCATGGTCCGCAAAATTGAAAATGTTGATTTTGGTGACGAAAACCCCGTCACCGAAGCCGCCGAATAGGAGAGTAAAATGAAAGTACGCGCTCAAATCGGCATGGTTCTGAATTTGGACAAATGCATCGGCTGCCACACCTGTTCGGTCACTTGCAAGAATGTCTGGACGAGCAGGGCTGGCGTCGAATACGCCTGGTTCAACAATGTCGAGACCAAGCCCGGCGTCGGCTACCCGCGTAACTGGGAAGATCAGAAGCAGTGGAACGGGGGGTGGACACGCAAATCGAACGGCAAGATCAAACCGAAAATGGGCGGAAAGTTTCGCCTGCTGTCGAAAATATTTGCCAATCCGGACCTGCCGGAAATTGACGATTACTACGAACCCTTCACCTTCGATTATGCTCATCTGCAAACCTCTGGCGAAGCCAAGGATGTACCAACGGCGCGGGCGCATTCCGTTCTGACAGGCGAGCGGATGGAAAAACCGGTATGGGGACCGAATTGGGAGGAAATTCTCGGTGGCGAATTCGAGAAGCGCAGTCAGGATTATAATTTTAAGGATATCGAAAAAGAGATGTATGGGGAGTTTGAGAATACCTTCATGATGTATCTCCCGAGGCTCTGTGAGCATTGCCTGAATCCTGCCTGTGTCGCGGCCTGCCCCTCCGGCGCAATCTACAAGCGCGAGGAGGATGGTATTGTCCTCATCGATCAGGATAAATGCCGGGGATGGCGGATGTGCGTTTCCGGCTGTCCGTATAAAAAGATCTATTTCAACTGGCAATCGGGGAAGTCGGAAAAATGCACCTTTTGCTATCCAAGAATAGAAAATGGCGAGCCGACGGTTTGTAGTGAGACCTGCGTTGGCCGTATCCGCTATCTTGGTGTCATGCTCTATGACGCGGACCGGATCGAAGAGGCGGCGAGCGTTGCCGATGAGAAGGACCTTTACGAGGCGCAGATCGATATATTCCTTGATCCCTCTGATCCGGAAGTTATTGCTGCGGCGAAACGTGACGGTGTTCCCGATAGCTGGCTTGCAGCCGCAAATAAATCTCCAATTTATAAAATGGTCATGGACTGGAAGGTTGCCTTTCCGCTGCATCCAGAATATCGGACAATGCCGATGGTCTGGTATATCCCGCCTCTCAGCCCGATCCAGAGCCGGTGGGAAGACGGCCAGCTTGAAACCGACGGCGTCATCCCGGATGTCAGCAAACTCCGCATTCCGGTCAAATACCTTGCTAATCTGCTCACCGCCGGGAAGGAGCAGCCGGTCACCCATGCATTGGAACGCATGCTGGCGATGCGCGCCTATATGCGCACGAAGCATGTCGAAGGTGCGCCGGATCAAAGCATCCTCGACCATGTTGGCCTCGATAAACCGACGGTTGAGGATATGTACCAGATCATGGCGATTGCCAATTATGAAGACCGTTACGTGATCCCGACCAATCACCGGGAATATGCGGGCAAAACCCCCTTTGATAATGAAATCGCCTTTGCGTCCCGCTCGGAATGCGGTTTCAGTTTTGGCGACGGGTGCTCGGGCGGAGAGGTCAAGAAGAGCCTGTTCGGCACGCCAACCCATAAAAACTCCTTGAATGGACAAATTCGGAGGCAAAAATGAAAACCTTCAAAATACTCGGTCTGTTGCTCACTTACCCAACTGAAGAACTCCGGAAAAACATGGAAGATTTGGTTGAGGTCTTGCGCAGTGAAAATATTCTGCCTCGTAAGCTTGAGGCTGGGCTGGTTACCTTTATGGAAACGCTCGCCGCACGCGATCTACTGCGGGCACAGGAAGAGTATGTATTACTCTTCGACCGTGGCCGCGGGAATTCGCTTTATCTGTTCGAGCATATCCACGGCGAATCCCGTGATCGCGGGCAGGCGATGGTCGATCTAATTGATCATTACAGGGAAAAGGGACTCGTTCTCAACGCGAAAGAGCTTCCTGACTATCTACCGCTGTTTCTGGAATTCCTGTCAATCTGTGCGCCGCAGGAAGCGCAAGGGACTCTGGGAGAGGTCGTGCATATCGTCGCCGCCATCGGCGCCAAGCTCAAAAAGCGGGGGTCCAGTTACAGTATCGTTTTCGAGGCGCTCGCGAAAATGACCGACGCCGCCATCGACAAGGAGTTTGTTCATCAGGCGCTGATCGAAGAGGCGGCGCGCGACGACAGTCTCGAAGCGCTGGACAAGGAATGGGACGAGGCGCCGGCTTTTGACGGTATTGGTGATTCGAGCTGTGGGACTTGCCCGACAGCCCAGCCACTTGATTTCGGCGCCAAACATTCAGAACTCAGCCAGTCTAAATAGGAGGGGCAGATGAACATTTACCTAAACGAACTCTTATTCGGTATTTATCCCTATATCGCGGTTCTTGTCATGATCCTTGGCTGTATTTTACGCTATGATCAAAACCCCTACAGCTGGAAAGCCGATAGCTCGCAGTTGCTCAGAAGCAAGGGGATGCGCTGGGGCAGCAACCTGTTTCATATTGGCATTATCCTGTTGTTCGTTGGCCATCTTGTCGGCCTGCTGACTCCGGAAGCTGTTTATCATTTGGTTATGAGCGCCGCCGTAAAACAGAAGATGGCGATGATCGCCGGCGGGATTTTCGGGATCATGTGCTTTATTGGCCTGACGATCCTGCTTTGGCGCCGGATAATGGACCCCAGAATTCGCGCGACCAGTACATTCGCTGATATACTGATCCTTGTTGTCCTGTATTTGCAGCTCATTCTGGGACTCGCGACGATACCGGCATCGGCCCAGCATGCCGACGGCAGCAGCATGATCGCGCTTGCCAACTGGGCGCAGCATATCGTCACCTTTCGGGCCGGCGCCGCTGATTTCGTGATGGAGGAAGCGTTTATTTTCAAGGTACATATCTTTCTCGGCCTGACGATCTTCCTTATATTCCCTTTCACCCGCCTGGTGCATGTGTTCAGTGCACCGGTAAAATATATTGTGCGGCCGGGATATCAAGTCGTCCGCAAACGGGGGTAACTATGCCAGTTTTCGTAAATGACACCGAAATTGACGACAACGCCGTCTTCTCCGAGATGCAGTATCATTCTGCGGAAAGCATGGAGAAGGCGCGCGATGCCGCGGCCCAGGCTCTTGTCGTGCGGGAGCTGCTGCGCCAGGAAGCCATAAGGCAGGGCCTCGGCGATCCTGATCAGAATGATATCGATCTCGATGCCTCGCTGATGCATCTGGTTGAAAAGGAAGTAACGGCTCCCTCCGCCAGCTCCGACGCCTGCCGCGCTTACTACCAACAGAATAAACACCGCTTTCGTGTCTCGGACGCCAGTAACGCCATTCTGCCTTACGAGACTGTCGAAGAGAGGATACGCGATTACCTGCATACCCGGAGCGTGCGCGAGGGGATCAGATCCTACATCCTGCATCTCGCCGGATCCGCCCGCATTTCAGGGTTTGATCTGGCAGGCTCTCTGTGATGGTGAGAGAGGATGTTCCATGGACAGCTATCGGGAATTGGTAGAAGGCTATAAGGCGTTCCGGCATAAATATCTCCATCAGGATTTCGATGCCTACCGAAGTTGGGCGGCAACGATGCCGCGCCCAAAAGTGATGGTTATTGGCTGCAGTGACAACCGGGTAAATCCGGCTATCCTGACCCATGCGGGTCTTGGCGACATCTTCGCTGCCAACAATGTCGCAAATATCGTTCCGCCTTTTGAAACGGGCCAGCATTCCCATCTTTCCATAGGCGCGGCCGTGCAGTTTGCCATAACCCGCCTTGAAGTCGAGCATATCATTGTCATGGCCCATAGCGGCTGTAGTGGCGTCCGGGCATTGATGTCCTATGACCAAAATGAGCAGGGGCCGGATAATGACTATATCCGTGGCTGGGTCAACGTCATTCGAGAAGCAAAAGAGGCCGTGAAAGAGGCCATGGGAGATCGAGATCTTGATGAGCAATGCCAAGTTTGTGAAATGGAAGGGGCGTTAGTTTCGCTGTCCAATTTGATGCAGTATCCCTATGTTCGCGACGCGCTTGAAAAAGGAAACTGGAACTTCACGCTTGGTATTTTCACATCGAAAGCGGGGAGTTATTGGCCTACAATTATGAAAAAAAGCGATATCAGAGGCTTGTCCGAGCTCATTAGATCAGCGTCCATCGGCTATTGCGCTATTAAGTTCACTAATGAGCGTGTTTTCATCAACGCCATATGCCCAAAATTAAAAGCATTGGTATCCACAACGTCCCGGTTGCCCATTAGAAAACCGTAAATCCTTTCAGGAACGGCAGAAGCGAGGCCAGAAACGGTGCGTCCGGTGTATTCGCTATCAGGCGCCCGCCCGCCAGTGTCTAAATCGCCATCGCACCCATATTTATCCAGTATGGAGGAGACAGATCACTGGGTGCAAACCGGAAAAAGGTATATCGATAAAAAATAAGCGACATCATCCAGATGTACAGCATTCCGCCCCAAAGCCACATTGACAGGGCCAGGAAATTGAGTTCGACCCGATAAGGTTGCGCGACATGTATCGCGAGAATCGTGGCAAGGACGGCGATCGACTGCGTTGCGACGATCGCGAGAAGCCACGCGCCGCTAATGCCCTGTTCCAGCGTTGGTTTATTCTCTTTCACGGTAAAAGCGGTAAAGATTGTATAGGTCAAGCCGATCCACAGGCCGACAGCCAGAAACCAAAGAACGAACCCTGCCGTTTCGTTGTTGGCAATAAGCACAAACTGACTACCAAGGATGCTCGTTGCCGCAACGAAGGTGAAAAAGCCAGGCCCCCGACCATGGTCGATCAGGTCCGCTTTATACTGTTTCGGATAGCGAAACGCCCGGAGAATGTTTAAACCCCACAACAGGACGTAAACCATGATGTTCAGTACAAAGAGTGCCCATGCCACGCATGGCAGCCCCAACTGCCAAGGGGCGAGTGACACGATTTCGGTAGCCATCACCATCCCGAAATAGGCGGGTGACAGACTCTCAAGTTTGTCGGAATGCATATTGTTAGGAATCTTAGATAGGTTGTCTCTGATAGTATAACTCCTTTGCGATCAGCGAAAATGATACTCAACCAACGATTTCGTAGGAAATCTGTATATTCGCCGAAACGGAACCACCCAGACATGACATCACCGTCTTACTGTTCGAGTTTGATTTATTGTTGAGATACTTGACGTTTCTGCCACCAGTTTCGTAACGATTTAGGTTCTGACGGCAGCATATCCCCTAATCCACCCATAAATTTCTTCCATTTTTCGATGGCCGTGGCGGGCACAGCGACCAGGACAGGAATGCCTTCTGACATAGCGGCCATAATATCGTCGGCCAAGCCCTCGCCAAGTTGTTCACGCTCACCAAATTTTTCAACGACCAGAAGATCCACCTTTGCGGCAATGGCGCGACGGAGAACAACACTCGATTCTGTAAGGACAGACTGGTTCAACCCACAGGAGCCCGCGGCGATGTCCTCTTTACTTGGCCGGACGATGGGAAAACGGTCGCCGTTATCAAGGGCGACTGCGTCTGCACCAATTTTTACGCCACGATCATCATATATTATATCTTGGATAATGCCTCCGACAGAGTATCCCTGTTGACACATTTGAGCGGCGAAAAAAGATAAGGCTGCTTTATCAGCAGTTTGTGCTGAGTAAACTACGGCTGCGGCGTAAATGTTTGGTGTATCAGGCATATTTTTATCCTGTTAAAGTAAGCTGTATAAGGGAAACGTACATCCGGTATGGTGTTTTCTAGAGTTATATGACGCATAAAACCACCGATTAAATGTGACGTAACTTCAAATTTCGAAAACGGTGCTACTCGACCATTCGAAACCCTTCCGTTGAATGGAAAAAGCCGTTCGACAAAGGGGCGATTGTTACAATTTCTTGAAGTAGCCCAAGAGATTTTTTACTATCCTCAGGATTATCAAGAACATTTCGGAAAAGGTGGGCGACCTCGACCATATCCATGTCGTGCGGCCATAATCTGAAATGAGTGATGCCAACTTCTTTCAAGTGGTCGAGTTCGCCAAGCAAACTATTCATCGTATAGGACATGGTTTGGGTGCCATTAACAGCCAGAAACGGCGTGCCATCAAGCGTCCTTACATCCATTCCATCGGGATTGAGCTCACAGACATACTGACACCCGTCTTTGGTGAGATTATGGGAGCGTGCATGGTAACAGCGCGCTGAGAGCGCGAGTGGCAGCCGACCAAACGTTTGGACTTCCAGTTCCCGGCCATTTGCGGCCTTTCCAAGTTGGGCTACTGAAGTCGATGGCAATTCGCAGGAAAGGACAACGCGCGATGCGCCAGATTCATAAAAATGTTCCAGAGTGCCTTCATTGTAAACATTCACGAAAGGTCCGATGACATGCTTTTTGTGGCGCAGCAAATTGATAGCCGACAGATCGTTTGCTTCGATTGGCCTGGGTGACTCGCTCGCCAGCTCATTGAGTTCTTTTCTCTCCCGCCTCGACATAACAAGGGCGAGGGTGGAGAGAACCACTTCCTTACCGGCTGCCTCAAGCCTTTCGCAAACCTCCGGAATATAGGGTGAAAAAAAAGGCGCGCGTTTGGAACAGGTAATCTCGCCAATATAAACAACGTCAATTGGCGCTTCATCTGCAATCCTGAAATAGAAATCCCGTCTTTTCTCCGCAGGCCAGTTATAGAGCACTGGACCCAACGTCAATTGTGGCGCTGCGGACGTCATCCTTATCTCCAGTTTTTCTGATAGGCGCCGGCCGTACTGCGGGCGCCTTCGGTGATTGAACCGAGATTGGAATCCGGGAGAGCATCCCCCCTCAAGACGGCATCAATCGCCCGTCGATAGCTTGAAACAACCTGTGCAACATAAGCTTTGCCTCTCTGGCGGCCTTCAATCTTAAGAGCCTTGACGCCGGTCTTGATTAGCTCCGGCAAAAGCGCCATGACATTGAGAGAGGTCGGCTCTTCGAAGAGGTAGGAAGGATCACTATCTTGCCCAATGAACCGGCCTTTGCAGAGGGTCGGATAACCGGCCGCTTCCCCATCCGGATAAGCGTTGATGGTAAAATCTCCAAGCTTTGAGACCAATTTCTGGCCTCGTTGTTCATAGCCGACATGGCTCGCGGGAGAGCAGACACCATTCATATTGGGAGATTTTCCTGTAATATAGGACGAAAGGGAACATCGACCCTCGGCCATGACACACATGCCGCCGAACGCGAAAACTTCGGTCTCGACCTCAACTTCACCAGTCAGTTCGGCTATTTCCCGGACAGTCAAAACCCGTGGAAGTACGACGCGTTGTATATCGAAGGTCGCGCGGTAAAAATTAATTGCTTCTGGATTGGAAGCCGATGCCTGCACGGATAGATGGCGCCGTAATTGGGGATGATGCCGTGCCGTATAATCAAGCAAACCGATGTCCGCCATGATTACCGCATCTACACCGATGTCGGCCGCGATATCAACAGCTCTGTGCCAAGGAGGCAGATTCCCGGCCTCAGGATAGGTGTTAATGGCGACATAAACCTGGCGGCTCATGGAATGGGCCTGTGCCACCGCGACTTTTAGTTCGTCGGGGCTGAAATTCAGGCCCGGGAAGTTACGGGCATTGGTCTCATCTCGAAATCCTACATAGACGACGTCTGCACCAGCTTTCAGAGCAGCATTTAAGGCGGATGGCGTGCCTGCCGGGCATACGAGTTCCATAGTCAGTGCTCGCCAATCACGACGCCAGAGTGTTTTCTCATGGTCTGCATCTTTCGGATTTCTTTTCCCTGCTGGATAAGAAGTTTTTCCTGTCTGCTGATTTCTTCATCCATTTGGGATATCCTCCGTGTGACTGGCCCAATGAGGGATTTCTGAAGGATATCAAAATCCTTGAGAGCGGCTCGATGAAGAGAGGAAAGCGGCGTTGTCACCTTTTTTAAAAGAGGAGGTAAGGGCCCGGTAAATCCCGTCAGGATATGTTTGAGGGAGAGATCCACGCTATCGACAGCGTTCCTGAGCGTCAGCACAGCCTCTGTATCGCCTTCGACAACTAAACGCCGTGTGAAAAACAGAGAGTCACCATCTACACTCCCCTCGAGAAGCTTCGTGAAAGAACAAATATCTCCCGATATTGACGCCGTTGTATTCGAGACAGCCTGCCCTTCGCTCAATATTTTTGCGGTCGCTTTTCCATTCTCAAGTATTATGAGGAAGCTGAACGAGAAATCCGTCGGTATGATATGAAAGCGGCAAAAGCCCAAAGGTGCCAGCCGGCTTGCAATTTCGGGATATAGCCGTTCCATCCGGCCAAGGAAAATAGTGAGTAGACGGGACATCAACTTCACGGGTAATGGCCGCATCGCGAAACCTGTCAGCAAAACCGGCGAGAACGGAGGCAGTAGGGCCGCTGATCTTGTATCGGTCACGAGTTTATCCTTCACCAAGCAATGTTGACAATCAAAACTTTGCAACAGGCCGATCGGGCGAACATTGATTTAGATCAAATTAAATCCGTTATCTCTCGTAAGAAAGTGATCAGAATTAGGAAAGCGATAGGTTCTAAATTTCTACTGACAAGGAGGCGTCCATAGATGACAACACCCTCCAGAGATAATGGATTTCGCCATTGATCCGCACGAAAACTTCACTTCGCCAGTCCAGTTATTTATACTAAACACTTAAAAGCCTAATTATAAACTTGAAAAATTGTGGGTAATGTCTTGAGAGCTTGATACTTGTTTGCACATTCCATTTTATTGGAACGAAAGCATAAGAAGCAATAGAATAAATAGTTATGCAATCTTGTAACTCTATCTCCGATCATAATTCAATGCTCAATCCTGTGGGAGGCAAAAACAAAAATGAATGAACTGTCACATCAAAGCATTGTCTGGGAACCCAGTGAGGAATTGATCAGCCAAAGTAATTTGGTAGCGTTCATGAAAAAGCATGACATTTCTGATTATAACTCGCTGTTCAAACGCGCAGAGGAAGAGCCGGAATGGTGGTGGAACGCCATTGCCGATCGCATCCGTTTTATAAAACCTTATGAGAAGATTTTGGATACCTCCCGCGGGATTGAATTTCCAGAATGGTTTGTGGGCGGCACGACCAATATCGTAGAGAACTCGCTGAGCTGTCATCGCGGTACAGAGGTATGGACATCGCCGGCTGTTCTCGGCGAGTCCGAAGGAGGGGAAACCCGCATCTGGACCTATGAGGAGTTGAGTGCGGAAGTCTCTCGGCTGGCGGCGGGGTTGCAATCGCTAGGCGTGCAGCCCGGCGAAGTGGTTGCCGTCTATATGCCCAATGTGAATGAAGCGGTCGCCGCCCTGCTGGCGGTGCCGAAGATCGGCGCGGTGGTGATGCCGCTTTTCTCCGGTTTCGGGGTGGATGCCGTTCTTGCCCGCTTGACGGCGTCCGAGGCGGTCGCCATCCTCACTGTAGATGGTGCGACGCGGCGCGGACAGACAGCACCGATGAAGGAAGTTGCCGATGCCGCGGCCGCCCGCGCGCCAAGTGTCCGCAATGTTGTCTGCCTCCGGCGAACAGGCCATCCCGTCACCATGGGCGAGACAGATGTTGACTGGGAGGGGCTATGCGAGGGTCAGCCGACGGACATGCCAAATGCTGAGATGCCAGCGGAAGCACCCGCACTGCTGGTCTACACCTCTGGTACTTCGGGCCAGCCCAAAGGAACCGTACATACCCATGGCGGCTTTCCGGCAAAACTGTCGCTTGATCTAGGCTTGATGATGGATATGAAGAGCAGCGACCGGATCGTCTGGTTTTCCGATATGGGCTGGCTGGTTGGGCCACTGCTAGCGTTCGGCGCAACCCTGATGGGGGCGTCCTTCGTCATTGCCGATGGCGCGCCGGACTATCCCGACAATACACGGATGTGGCGACTGATCGAAAAGCACCGCGTTACATTCTTGGGCGTGTCTCCAACGTTGATCCGGGGTTTCATGCATGGGGCAGGGGTAGGCGATCATGACATTTCCTCCATACGGATCGTCGCCTCCACGGGGGAGGCCTGGACGTCTGATGCCTGGTGGTGGACATTTGAGAATGTTCTCAAAAGAGACGGACCAATTATCAACTATACTGGCGGGACGGAAATTGGCGGGGGTATTCTGGCTGGTTCCGTACTGCGTCCCATGAAGGCCTGTGCTTTTTCTGGCCCAGTGCCGGGGATGGGCGCCGATATTGTTGATATGGATGGGAAGCCAGTTGGGCCAGGAAATGTAGGAGAGCTGGTCCTGCGCGTTCCCTCCATCGGGCTCAGCCGGGGATTGTGGAAAGATAACGAACGCTACCTTTCCAGCTATTGGCGGGATATTCCCGGCTGCTGGCGTCAGGGCGACTGGGCCGTGCGGGATGAGGACGGCTTCTGGTTTGTCCTCGGCCGGTCCGATGACACGCTGAAAATCGCGGGAAAGCGCACCGGTCCGTCGGAGATTGAGGCATTGCTCACCGCCACCGGCAAGGTGCGGGAGGCGGCGGCGATCGGCATTCCGGACGAAATCAAGGGTGAAAGCGTCGCCTGCGTCGTTGTTCTGGATAAGAACATAGCGGCGGGCGTGGACGTTGAGAAGGAACTGTCCGATGCGGTGATCGCCGGATTGGGCTATCCCTACAAGCCGAAATTCATTCTGACCGTCGCCGATCTGCCGAAGACGCGCAATATGAAGGTGATGCGGCGGCTGGTGCGTGCGGTCTGCCTAGGCAAGCCGCTTGGCGACACCTCGTCGCTGGTCAATCCGGAGGCGCTGGACGCGATATCAGCGGCCGTAGTCCAGAGCGGACATATGGTAAGTGCTGGAGATAATTTGTAGCCTCATGTAGAGGCGGCGGGATACCATCGCGTTACCTTGTGGTAGGTACGGAAATTTCCCGTCAAAGCCCCAGATACGCTTCTCGCACTTTGTCATTCTGGATGAGTTCTTGCCCCTTGCCGGTCAGAGTGATCTGGCCGTTTTCCAGTACATAGGCCTGATCCGCGAGTTCGAGCGCCATATGTGCATTCTGCTCAACCAGCAGGATGTCCACGCCATTTCGGGAGATAGTCTGGATGATATTGCCGATCGTTTCCACGATGGTCGGCGCAAGGCCGATGGAGGGCTCATCGAGCATGAGCAGCCGAGGCGAGGCCATCAGGGCGCGCCCGACCGCGAGCATTTGCTGCTGACCCCCGCTCAGGGAATTCGCGGGCATATGCAGACGATCTTTCAGGATCGGGAAATAATCGAGAACGGTTTCCAGATCCTTCTGGATGGCGTCCTTGTCTGTCCGCACATAGGCCCCGGACATCAAATTGTCGCGGATGTTCATCGTCGGAAACAGCCGCCGCCCTTCTGGGACGAGAGTGAGGCCCCTAGCGACTGTATGGGCGGGTGAAAGGCTCGTGATATCTTCCCCTTGAAATTCGATTTTTCCTTTTAACGGGGTTAGCAGTCCGGCAACCGCCTTCATTAGTGTCGTTTTTCCAGCACCGTTTGCGCCAACAATTGTGGTGATCTCGCCCCGCTTGACCGATAAGCTGACACCTTCAAGTGCCGGAACGCCACTATAACTGACGAACAGGTCGTGGATAGATAAAATGACATTTGGTTGGTTCATTTTTTATGTCCAAGATAAGCTTCGATTACAAGGTCATTCTGGCTTACTTCTTCAGGCGTGCCGGCCGCAAGAAGCCGGCCATGATTCAATACAAGTATTCGATCACAGATCCGCATAACAGCCCGCATGTTATGTTCAACTAGCAGGATGGTTATGCCAAGTTCGCTGCGGATCATTTCGAAAAGATCAAGGGCGGCCTTAACTTCCGATCCTTGCAGCCCCGTCAACGGCTCGTCGAGGCATAGCACCTTCGGTTCAGCAGCAAGGGCAATGGCAATGCTGAGCATTCTCTGCAGACCATGTGGAAGACTGCTGGCAGTTACTTTTAGATAATCTTCTAGGCCAGTCAGTTTCGCCATTTCACGCATTTTTTCCTGTCGCGCTGCGGCGGTTTTTAAACGATGAGTCGTTGCTATAATGATATTGTCCGCAACACTCATTTCACTGAGCAGACTCTCATGCTGGAATGTTCGTATGAGGCCCATACGACTGATGTAAGTTGCGCTTTTACTAGTAATATTCTGGTCAAGGAATGAGAGCGTCCCGGATGTCGGCGGTATAAATCCACTGATCAAATTGAAAGTCGTACTTTTTCCGGCGCCATTGGGGCCAATTAGCCCAAGGATTTCCCCTTCGTGTAATTCAAAGCTGAAATCTGCTACGGCCGTAAGACCACCAAATTTGCGCTCCAGGCTTTCTGCCTTCAGGAGGATTTTCCCTTCGCTACTCTTGTTGTATCCAGAAAGCGTATCTGTCTGAGTATCGTTCAACGTCCCGCCCTCCCCATTAATGTGCCAGCTTTGAAACGCACGCCAAGACCGACAATTCCGCCAGGTACAAGGAGTAGGGCGCCAATAATAATTGCGCCATAGAAAATGTTCTCATAGGGTCCGAAGCTGTGAAGGAATTGCCCCGCCAAGGTCAGGATTGTTGCTCCGATGATGGGGCCTACAATATGACCTTCGCCACCAATTTTGACATAGGCTAGGGCAAGTACCGCAACAAAATAGGTAAAATCCGCCGGGGCAATGACGCTATTCGTATAGGCATGGACGCCACCGACAAGGCCCACTGCCGTGGAAGCGATAACTAAACATAGAATTTTGAGACCGATTACATTCAACCCGACAGAACGCGGAATATCTTCGTTGTTCTTAATTGCCTTAAATACACGGCCAAGATTGGAACGTTCTGCCGCGTAAAGCCCAAACAGGATTGCCGCCAGGATGGAAATGGCAATTGCCGGAAAATATGCATCCAGTTCCATTGGAGGGAACATTCCGATCATGCCAGAATTCCCGCCGAGCGCTTCTGTTTTTGTATAGATAAGCCGGACAATTTCGGTGAAGGCAAATGAAATCAGCAGGAAGTAGGGACCCTTGGTTCTAAGGGTGATCCATCCGAACAGTGAACTGATCACACCGGCGATTACTGGGGCGGCAAGAAGCGAGATGAAAAATGGCCAGCCCAGGATGGTTGACGCCACTGCTGTCGTATAGGCGCCTATGCCAAAAAAGGCGGCTGTTGCGATATTCAACTCGCCGATCAGCAGTACGAATCTCAGCGTGACTGCCAGCGCCGCGTTTGCAAAGACCCAGATGACGACCTGCACATAGTAGGGGTCGCCGCTAAAAAGAGCAAAGCAGATCGCGCCAATGGCGATCAGAATGCAAAGGGCGAGCCCCGGATTACTTTTCAGCATGACCTAAAATTCCCTGTGGACGGACAATAAGCAGAATTACGACTAGTACAAACATGGCAAGCGTTGCCGTGGATGGGTCAAAATAATAGCCACCAAAACTTTCAATCAGAGCGATTAGAAGGCCCCCCAGAATAGCACCTAGGACGCTTCCCAGTCCGCCGATAATGATGATGATGAAGGCTTTGACAAGAAAGTCATCGCCGATAACGGTCGTAACCGGTGTGACAGTCGCCATCAGCGCGCCGGCACAGGCGGCCAATGTGGCGCCGATGAGAAACCCGTACAGGGCCACCCGGCGATAGGGGATGCCCTGAAGCATGGCGGCCTCCTGATCTTCGGCGACCGCGCGCAGGCTGAGACCAAGCTTTGTCCTGTGGACGAGAATATAAAGACCCAGCGTGATGATGGCCGCAACGATCATGAGCACCAGCCGTTGAATGGTGAGACTTGCGCCCAGAATAGTGATGTTTCCCGGTATGACGGCGGGAATGGAGCGTGGCACGCCTCCGTAGAGGATCAGGTAAGTGCCGTTCAGCAGCAGCAGCAATCCGATCGACAAGATGAAGGATCCATTCAGATCCTTCAGGACATACTTAAAGCCGAAAAAATAAACCACAAAGCCAATTACACAAACAACCAGGAGCGCCATGACAAAGGCAATAAGATAGGAAAACCAGATTGGCATTCCAATGGTATCCACGCTCCACATCATTACTGAAGTGACGACTAGAGCCGCGGCTGTGAAAAAAGTACCGTGCGCAAAATTTACGATTTTCATAACGCCGAAGATCAAGGTCAGTCCAAGTGCAAACAGCACGTAAACTGATCCGATTTGAAGCGTATTCATGAGAAGTTGTACTTGTAGTTCCATAGGTATGGTCCGGTCATTCCAGTGCCGAATTTATGATATGCCAGCCCGCAGAGTGAGAGCTGGCATATCAGTTACTTCGCTGCTCAGCTTTACTTAAGTCGTTTCTTAAGTTCAGCTGGTGCAATCCGTCCTACTTCAACGGCTTTTCCGTCACGCAATTGCGTAATCATGACAGGAACAAGTATTTGCTGAGGATTGCCATAAACTTCTGCACCACCAAAAGCCGCGGGGCCATATGAAGATTCAAAAATGATTGTCGGTAGGGTTTCTGCAATCTTTTTTGGCTCGATACTGTCAGCTGTTTCGATCGCTTTCTTAAGCGCCATTACGGCATCATAGCTTGAAATCGTGATGCCATTCAGGGCTTCGCCCAGCTTCTCCATTGCCCCAGCGTTCAGCTCACGTTGAATTTCGCTTGCTGACTCCCCGGTGAAGTCCGCAGATGCTCCTAAATAAGTACCTTCTGCGGCGGCGCCGGCCATTTTGCTCAACGTACCTGCGGAGGTGCCGGCAGGAACAACTTTAATGCCATTCCATCCAAGGACATCCAGTGCTTTCAACATTGAGCCAACATCAGTAGGCGGAGAGGCGCCGAAATCCACGATATCCGCATTGCTGGTTGCTATTTTCGTGGCGATTGACTGGAATTCAGTTGTGCCACGTTCGTATTTGTCCTTCGATATGACTTCTACGTCCAGATTGCCCCAGGTATCTATTGCAACAGGCTCAAGCTCCTGGCCAGTCGCGTCGTTCGGGGTGATCATTGCGACTGTTTTGGCATCGGGATGTTGCTCTTTTATATAGCCGTAGAAAGGTGCAAGAATTTCGAACGGCGTGTTCATTTGAGTAAAGGTAAGTGGATACTTTGGCCCTTTGATGCTTTTTCCCCAGCCGGTATTGAAGAGTAGGGCGCCTTTTCGTTCAGATAGCGCCTGCGTCGCTTTTACTGGGGCCGTTCCAATGCTGCCGACAATGAAGTTAATATTCTCTCGGTTCAGCATCGTTTGGGCCGTTTTGGCGCCTTCGGCTGCATTGTATTTATTGTCATATGCATGCAGTTCCAGCATATAGGTCTTGCCACCAGCCTTGATGCCACCTTCAGCGTTGATTTTCGCGACAGCTTGTTCGGCCGCGTATTCAAAACCTAAGCCCCATGCCGCCGCTGCACCTGACATTGGTGCTGAAATGCCCACTTTGAGTGTTTCGTCGGCGATAGCCGTTTGCGCACTGAACAAGGCTAGTAGAGCCCCTCCAGTAATGCCAATTATTTTCTTCATAGACATACTATTCTCCCTCGGTTTGAGTTTTTTTGATTATGCGGTTTTACTGTACTAATGAGCTAAAGATTTGCTGATATTCCTCCTGAAACCGGCAAGGAGGCACCGGTAATAAAGTTTGAATCGGGGCCGACGAGAAAGCTGACCGCACCCGCAATATCTTCTGGTTGGCCCAATCGTTTCAGCAGAGATCGATTGGTGTAGTCCTTCACCATTTCAGGAGCTGCTTTCTCAATGACGGAGGTCTGTATTAATCCTGGCACAATACAATTTACCCGAACATTTGGCGCCAGCTCGATTGCCAGAGAGCGGGTTAGGGACGAGACCGCTGCTTTTGCGGCGGCATATTCCGGCTGATCGCCATCCCCGGCGAAGGTCACTGAGGATATATTGACAATCACACCTTTCTTGCGCGCTATCATGCCTGGGGCCGTGGCCTGCACCATCCAGAAAAGCGGCTTCAGATTAAGGGTGAAGGTGCTGTCGAAGCGATCCTCGCTCATCCCAAGAATGGGGGTCACCAATTCGCCGCCGCGGATACCGCCCACAACATTGACCAAAATGGAGACCGGGCCCAGTGCGTCCACGATTTCGGCAATGGCGGCGTTCGTTTCTTTTTCATCGGTGGCGTTCGCCCGCGCCGTCTGAATGCGGGTGTCCGGATGCCGGGGCTGGATGCCTTCGGCCGTCGCGACAACACGTCGGCCCGAAATGTCTATCAGGCCGAGGGCCGCCCCGTCCGCCGCCAACCTTTCGGCAATCGCCGCGCCCATCGGGCCGCCTGCTCCGCTGACAAGGGCGACGGTACCCGCCAGCGGAAGCGGCCTATTTGTGAAAGACGATTGTTCTGTCATTACTGGACCTCTTTCAATTTACCCTGGCCTTCTGTGTACCAGTCGCGGAGAGTGCGTTTGAGTATTTTGTTGGACGGGCCGAGAGGCATGTCGTCAACTGTGTAGACACGGCGGGGCGACTTGTAGGCCGACAGATTCTTGCGGCAAAAGGCGATGATATTCGCCGCATCCAGCGTATGCCCGGCGTGCGGAATAACCACGGCGACCGGAATTTCGCTCTTGTCCTTGTCCGGCAGGCCGATAACGGCGCAGATGCGGATACTGGGGTGCTGGTAAAGCAGATCCTCGACTTCCAGTGGGTAAATATTGTAGCCGCCGGAAATAATGACATCCTTTTTCCGGTCCACGATGAACAGATAGCCGTCTTCATCGAGATACCCGAGGTCGCCGCTGAGCCAGCCATCAGGCGTGAAGCTGGCGGCTGTTGTTTCGGTGTCGCCCCAGTAGCCCGCGCCGATGGTGTCGCCGGAAATCCGTACTTCGCCAATTTCGCCGTTCGATACTTCCGTGCCGTTGTCATTGACGATGCTAATGCGGGCGCCGCCGAGCGGTACTCCGGCGGAGCCTCGTTTGCGCACGCCAAAGAGTGGTTCGCCCGTCACATAGCCAGTACTTTCTGTCGCGCCGTAAATCTGCAGTAGAGGAACGCCCATTTTCTCTTCAAATTGCTGCATGACATTCGGCGAGACGGGTGATCCGCCTGTCACACAGGTCTTCAGCGAACTGAGATCATGTTTCGCGGGGTCGAAATCGCGGAGCAGGTACAAGAACATGGTCGGTGATCCGGCAAGATAGGTCACCTTTTCGCGGGTGATCGCCTCCAGCACGGCATCTGTGTCCCAACGCTCCATCTGGATCATTTTTGCGCCCGAAAAAATCGCCCCGTTCATCATGCAAGTGGCGCCAAAGTTATTGAACAGCGGCAGGGCGCAAAGAAAGACTTCCTGGCCCCACAAAAGGCCGCCGTGAACCGCCATGTCGCGCAGCGTCGTATACTGGCTGAGCTGTGTCTGCATTGCGCCTTTGGGTGCTCCCGTGGTGCCGGAGGTGAAGAACAGGGCAACGACATCTTCGGCCTTGAAATCAGGTAATGAATAGGCCGTGTCGGCGGCATCTGCCAGGGCGTCCACGTCAAGGGCGCCGTCCGCCGCACCGCCGGTAACGAAAATCGTCTCCAGTTTGCCGGTTTCCTGTCGCACCTCAAGGGCGTAGGGCAGAGTCTCCCGATTGGTAAGGATGTTTTTCATGTCAGTCCGCGTAACAGTGGATTTCACCTCATGCACGCGGTTCATGCTGCTAATGGGATTGGCGATAGCGCCGACTTTCTGGCATGCCCAGTACCCTAGGGCCATTTCCGGGCAACTCGAAAGGTACAGCCCGATCGCCTCCCCGGCCTTTGCGCCATTCGCCTTGAGCACATTCGCGAGCTGTGAAGTCCTCGCATCAAATTCGGCAAAGGTCAGTGTCCGCCCTTCAAAGCTGATGAAAATCTGATTCCCAACAAGGTGCGATGTATTTTCCAGACATTGCGCTAAAGACGTAACTGTCACTTATTAACCTCCCGTTTTTCCTGATGTTGGTGCACCAGGGAGCGTGCTGTTTTTTTGTTCAGTCTATGCATAAGGACTAATACCAGTCAACGGATTTGAACATTTGTTAGTTTTTTTTGTGAAGTGGCGGCGCACGGCAGCTTGCTCCTGATTTGCAGAAGGGCGGAGGGCGGCCCGTGGCACGGATTTTCAAAAACGTGGCGCGTTGTTGAATAGGCGGGGTGGGGCGAAAAGGAGCCCTTACGGGGTCATGCCCCCATTATGGACAATGCCGTTAAGCAGCAAGGATTGTTGCAAGGCGATCATTTCCTGCAAGCTGTAGTAGCCGTCCTGTCCGCCCTTTTCCGGGTTGAACCATTCGACGGTCCAGTTCAGCGCGCCAATCAGGAACAGCCGAAGGGGGACAACCTCAAAATCACGGCGGATGATCCGGTTTTCCTGAGCGTTTTGTAGACATGCATCCCATGCGGCAGCGTATTTCATGCGCACCGGGCGATGCCGTTCGCGTATCTCATGCGGGAGTTGCCCATACATGCGGATATTTGCGGAGGTGAATTCGCCGCGTGCGAACAGAACCCGCATATGCGCATTGATGGCGGCGGCGAGCTGCCGACTGTTGTCGGGGTAGCGCGCATGGTCATAGAGGATTTGTGATACCCCATCCGCCATTTCCCGCAAGCCTCGGTCGAGCACTGCATCGAGCAGATGTTCCTTGGATTTGAAATGGTAATAGATGCTGCCTGCTTCCATATTCGCCTCGGCCGCGATGCGGCGCAGGGTCGATGCGCTATAGCCATTTGCCCGCATGACTTTCGCGGCTGAGGACAGGATGTGCATGCGGGTTCGCGCCACCTTGCTGTCGGCCTGCTCAATCAAGCCCTCGTCCAGAAAGTCCATTTCCTCCACCGGGAAGGGATGCTTGCTGGTTTCCACCAGCATGCCGTCGAGAATCAGCATAGCGGCGCTTTCGGATATAGCACTGACCGGATAGCTCGAGTCGTGGAACCATTCCCCCATCCAGTTTAGCGCGCCCAGAAGAAAGTGGCGCAGCGGTGCAATTTTGATGTCGGAACGGATCTGCCCCTCTTGGAGGGCCTTATGCAGGAGCTCCTCCCACAGCTTCGCATAGGCCATACGCAATGGACGGTGGCGCTCGCGCATATGCAGGGGAAGCATGGAAAAGTTGCGGATGTTTGCGGAGGTGAAGTCATTTTCCTTGAGCAGATAGACTAGATGGTAATGGACCATCTGGGCAAAAGTCTCGCGAAAGTCGCAGCCCTCCACCTTGCAGGCATCCCGCGCCTCCCTGACAGCGTGGTAGAGTTGGCGCAGCCCTTTATCGAGAACCGTGTCAAATATCTCTTCTTTCGAGGCGAAATGATAGTAGATGCTACCGGCCTCGACACCGGCGGCGTCAGCGATCCGGCGCAGGGTGGATGGTCCGTAGCCTAAAGCCCGAAATTGTTTCGCTGCCGCTGTTAAAATAGTAAAGCGGGTTATTTCTGATTTTTTTGCCGTCGCGTCGGGCGATAGGGTTATTTCCGGTGTCACATTCATGACGTTTAATTCCTTCTTGACAGAAGATTGTCAAGCAATGTAATTCGAACAAATGTTTGATTTTATCAGGCAAGTGGGAAAAATTCAATATAAACGGGTATGGGAGAAGGCGAAATGCGTGGACTTGCGGGAAAACATGTCATCGTAACCGGTAGCGGTAGCGGTATTGGACGCGAAATTGCCAAGCGTTTTGCTGAAGAAGGGGCGATTGTTGCCCTGTTCGACATGAATACTGATGGCGCCTCAGAAACACTTGGAATGATTGAGGAAAATGGCGGCCGTGGCGCCGTTTACACGGTCGATATCACCAATTGCGAGGCGGTCAGCCACGCGGTGGCTGCGGCGGAGAAAGTCGCCCCAATTAACGTTCTGGTCAATAATGCGGGCTGGGACAAGATGGTTAATTTCCTCGATTCGGATGTGGATCTTTGGAAGAAAGTCATCGATATAAATCTCTACGGTGCATTGTATATGCATCATGCGGTTCTTCCTGGAATGGTAGAAAACGGTGGTGGCAGGGTGATCAATATCAGCTCCGACGCGGGCCGTGTCGGCTCCTCGGGTGAGGCTGTCTATTCTGCCTGCAAGGGCGGGCTGATTGCCTTCACCAAAACCGTCGCGCGGGAGCTGGCGAGGGCCGGTGTCCAGCTCAATACGGTCTGTCCGGGTCCGACGGATACGCCGCTGTTCGCCAGTGTTTCCGAAGGTCCCGCTGCAGATAAGATTACCGAGGGGCTGAAACGCGCGATCCCCATGAAGCGGTTGGCGCAGCCGTCGGATTTTCCGGGCATTGTCTGCTTTTTGGCGTCGGATGACGCCGGCTTCATTACGGGCCAGACTATATCGGTCTCCGGCGGCCTGACAATGCATGGCTAGGCAGGAGAGGGGCTGGCGAGAAACGGAAAAGAGGCCTCGCCGCCTGTCGGCTATTTGTCTTGTCACGCTTTCTAACGTGAGTTAGAATTTCTCGACACAGGGAATAATTTGCCCCGGAAACAGCGGGTGGAATACGGGTTCTTTGCGGGAGGTAAGGGGCACTGCCGGCCGGGAGAGGCGGCTTTTTTGTCCCGGCATAAGGCAACCCGTCTTTAGGATCCCGGCAGGGGATCTGCGGCGAACCCGGAGATCAGAAAAAGGGAGGTCCTGCGGATCGGTTCTATAAGATAAAAACGAGACATAAAAATCCGTTTCGGAACTTTCGCGAATCATTAGAAGAAATCTCCGGGTTCGCGAGGCTTCAGGGAAAATCATAAAACTCCAGCGATGCAAAAAGGAAAAAAAATGGCTTCTAGGGAATATAATATGCAATACCGCCGGGCGGATGCGGCGGGCAAAAAAGGCGACACCTGCTGGCATCCCATCGAGGTGATGCCGCTTGACGAGGTCAGAAAGTTGCAGGAACGTAAGCTGGTCGAGCAGATGGCCTATCTCAAGGAACGCTCCCCCTTTTACCAGAAAAAATTTGCCGATGCGGGGGTCTCTTTCGACGATATCCGCTCCATCGAGGATATGCAGAGGCTGCCTTTCACCTACAAGACCGAAATCCGCGAAAGCCTGAGTGCCCAGCGGCCGTTCGGGCTGCATCTCGCGGCGGACGCCAAGGATATCGTGCAGATGCAGGCCTCCTCCGGCACCACGGGTAGCCCGTCCTATGTGGCGCTGACGGAGAATGATGCCGAAATGTGGCATGAGATGAATGCGCGCTGCTTCTTCGCCTGCGGCATCCGTCCAGGCGATATGTCGTTGCATGCCTTTGCGATGGCCAAGGGCTTCGTCGGCGGCCTGCCGATTGCGCAGTCGATGCAGTATATGGGTGTTGTCGATATCCCGATCGGTGCGGATGGCGGGGCGGACCGCCTGCTGCGCGCGGCGGCTGATTTGCGGCCCCGCGTCCTTGCCGGGGCGCCGAATTTCACCATGTATCTTGCCGAGAAAGCGCCGGAAACCGTGGGCGTTGATGCCAGCACTCTCGGTGTCGAGGTGGTTCTCGTGGGCGGGGAGCCAGGCGGCGGCATTCCGGCTATCCGCCAGAAAATCGAAAAACTCTGGGGGGCGAAGTGCTACGAAATGCTCGGCGGCACCGATATCGCCGTCGCCTATTGGGGTGAGTGCCAGGAGCAGTCCGGCATGCATATGGTCGGCATGGATTACATCATCACCGAACTGCTGGATCCGGCGACGGAGAAGGTCATTCCCTTCACCGACGGCGCGGAAGGGGAGCTCGTCTATACCGCCATCGGGCGGGAGGCGAACCCGCTGGTCCGGTTCCGCTCCGGCGATCATGTGGAGGTGCGGGGCACCAGTTGCGCCTGCGGCCGGACCGGTCCGAAAGTGCGCTGCATTGGCCGCACGGACGACATGCTGATCATCCGCGGGGCGAATGTGTTCCCCTCGGCCATCCAGAGTGTGATCACCGATTTGGTGCCAGAGACCAACGGCGTCATGCGCGTCCTTGCGGATTTCGAAGGGCATACCTCGCAAGGCGCGCTCAAGGTCCTTGTCGAGCGGGGACGGGGGCGTTCCCCGGATCAGGATGCTGCGCTCAAGCAGTCGATCGAGACGCATTTGCGCAATTCGCTCGCCTTCAAGGCAGATGTCCGCATTGTCGATTCGGATACCTTCGAAAAGCCGGGGGCGGTGAAGGTTGCGCTGACCCTGCGGGAGTATCCGGACCTGCCGTGAGGCAGGGCATGAGTGACATGCTTGAATGAGAAAACGTCGGCTCTCTGGTGGGAAACAGCATGGGAGAACCGTCATGACGCGACGCATAAAAAACAGGGATTAGGAAAATGGATCTGGGGCTTAAGGGAAAACGGGTATTGATCACGGGCGCATCGCAAGGCATTGGCGAAGGTCTGGCGGAAGTGTTCGCGGAAGAGGGGGCAGACTTGTTTCTGGCAGCCCGGCAGGAGGATCGCCTAAAAGGCATTGCTAAACGCGTGACGGAGGCGCATGGCGTCAAGGCGGAATATTTTCCGGCCGATTTTACGAAAAAAGGGGATATCGACAAGCTGCATGCCGCCGCCGGTGACATCGACATTCTGGTCAATAATGCCGGGGCCATACCGGGCGGCGATCTGTGGCAGGTCGGGGTCGATGACTGGCGCCCGGGCTGGGACGTCAAGGTGATGGGATATATTGACATGACCCGGCTCTTCTATGCCAGCATGAAGGCGCGCGGGCATGGCGTGATCCTCAACAATATCGGTAATGGCGGCGAGAATTTCGATTTCCGCTATATCGCGGGGACCACGGGGAATGCGGCGCTGATGGCCTTCACCAAGGCAATGGGCGGGCATAGTTTGCAGGACAGTATCCGCGTTGTTGGCGTCAATCCGGGACCGGTTGCCACCACGCGCATCGACAAGATCATGAAAGCCCGAGCGAAGGAGCGCTGGGGCGATGAAAGCCGCTATGGCGAACTATTGGCTAATTATCCGCGTGGGCGGGCGGCGACGGTGCGTGAGATCGCCGATCTGTTCGCCTTTCTAGCCTCAGATCGGTCCAGCTATACTTCAGGTGTGATCTTCACTGTGGATGGCGGCATCACATCGAATATGTCCATCGGCGGATAAGGCGGTTGGTCGGCAATTCGCGGGCCTGCCGTAAGGTAGTTCGCGGATTTGCGCGTCATGTTCTGGATTGACAATCGGGGCGCCCGCACATTAATCTAACATCTGTTAGGAAATTTACTAAAAAGAAAACAAACCTGACGCCGGGAGTATTTCAGCTTTGATGAAGGCGTTGTCACGATGGGCGGCGCGCCGATACGGGAATATCGGTCGCGCTGCCGGTCTCCTAAAAAAACCCGGCATCCATAGCCTGTTCACATGTGCCATCGGCGATGATGGTTCGATAGATCCGATAGAAAAGAAAGAACAAATAATATGACTGATCGTTATGCTGCTTATACCAAACTGAAATTTGACTATCCGGCCGACCGTGTCCTGCGGATCACGTTTAGCAATCCCGAAACGTTCAATTCCGTAGACGCAGAAACACATACTCAAATGACGGATATCTGGCGCGATATCGATCGCGATCCGGACATCAATGCCGTCATCGTTACCGGGGAAGGCAAGGCGTTTTCGGCGGGCGGCGATTTCGGGCTGATCGAGAAAATGACCGGCAATTTCGACGAGATTATGAAGACCTGGAAGGAAGCGAAGGATCTCGTTTACAACATCATCAACTGCAATAAGCCTATTATCTCGGCGATCAATGGTCCGGCAGCCGGTGCGGGGCTCGTTGTTGGTATTCTGGCCGATGTGTCCATAGCCGGAAAGCGCGCGAAAATTGTCGATGGTCACCCCCGGCTCGGCGTTGCGGCGGGCGATGTCGCCGCCATCATCTGGCCGATGCTTTGCGGCATGGCGAAAGCGAAATACTATCTTCTCACCTGTAAGCCTGTGTCCGGAGAGGAAGCGGACCGCATCGGTCTGGTGTCTATGTGCGTTGAGGATGACGAATTGCAGGAAACAGCGCTCGGTATCGCAACGGATCTTGCCAATGGTTCTCAAAGCGCAATCCGTTGGACAAAATATTCACTGAATAATTGGCTGCGTCAGGCGGGGCCGATCTTTGATGCCTCCACCGCGCTGGAAATGCTCGGCTTCATGGGCGAGGATGTGAAAGAAGGCGTCGCCTCCCACCGGGAAAAACGCGCGCCGAATTTCCGCAAAGACTGCCCGATTTAGGTAACTGTGTTCTCTGATATATCCTCTGCCCCCACGCGGGGTAGAGTTTTAAAACGACAATGATAAAAAGATAAATACCTTGTTTTCAAAAATTAGTTCCCTGCTCTTCAAATAATTTTCCCTGTTATCTTTGTTAGGGTAAACGTATGAAAACTTAATAAAAATAGGCAGTTATGGCGTAACCAGCGCTTAAACTGAGACAAAATCGCCAAGAATCCCTGTTTTTTCCCTGTTAAACAGGGAAAATTGTAGAGACGGGTTCGCATAAGACTACTACCTCCACCACTCGATCTGAGGCGAACCTGGATCCAGTCCAGGTTCGCCCCTGAACCCCGCAGTTCCGGGGGCTTTGGCGATATCTCATCCGAACAGAGACGCTCACGTGAAAGCAAACAAGCCGCCATTCGGCATTCGTCTCTGACGCCCTGTTTCAGGGTCCAGTTCATGGGACATTACGATGGACTATTGATGGAAACTGAGCCGTTTTCGTTGCTCATTCCAGTCGGTCGGGAGTGGATTTATTCTTTTGAGAGATTTAACAGTCAACGTCTCCGGCTGACGGCCGTAGAAAATATCCTCAATGATGGAGGGCCCCAGGAAGGCAAGCGGAAGTATCCGTGTGATCTCCGTATCAAAGACCTTTTCACGCTCGGCGATTTCCTTCACTGACTTGACCTCTCCTGATGCCAGCTGATCAAACCAATGCCTGGCCTTGGCAATCAGACGACAGAGATCCGGATCAGGCTGACGGACTTTCGTATTTCCAGCAATGATCAACTTTGCCTCGACACCTTTACGCTGCAGCTTGACGGCAATGTTGAGTACAATAGTTTCGTCTCTCCCGTCGTGATCCGCAACCCGCTTTACTTCCAGCAATTGGGCCAAAGCATTCCGGCTCAGGTCAATAGAGATAGAACCTGATTTGAGCTCAACCCGATGGATGATCGCCTGTAATAGACCTTTCTGCGAAACAGCATCATCGCTCATGATCTTTTCGGCCAACGCGATGGCATGTTCGTTTATCAAATGCAAGTCAGGCAGGCTGTGGTCCTTGAGATGCAGGACATCAATTAATCGGTTCTGATTGCAAAGCAGTTCCCGAACGGGATTGAGGATAGCCTCTTCAAGCGTCGATGCTGGCAGACGCCATCCACCTGCTTCCGGTTCCGCATTCTGTGCCAACTGTCTCGAGATATAGTAGCGATAGCGCTTGCCCTGTTTGCTGGCCTGGGCCTGATACAGAGGCTCTCCCGCTTCGTCGAAGACCAGCCCTGTGAGCAGAAACGGCGCCTGCACATTGGTTGGTGATGACCGCTCCCGGCGGTTACCGCTCATAGTGCACTGAACCTGATCCCAGGTTTCCTGATCGATGATGGCTTTATGCATCCCGGGAAAGGTATCTCCTTTGTGCGGGATCAATCCAACATAGAGCGGGTTTGACAGCAGCCGATACAGGTTGCCCCGCAAAAGGGGCTTGCCGCCCGCAACAGATCCATCCTTTCGGACAACCCTCTTGGTCCTGATACCGAGGCGATCTGCCTCTGCCTTTAAAAGCCGGACCGTCCCGAGCTCGATATAAAGGTTAAACAGCTGTCGGACAGTGGCCGCCTC
>NZ_JAJFZN010000008.1 GCF_020731145.1 Sneathiella sp. HT1-7
AAGTGTGGCGGAAGCGGCGCGGCGCTGGAAGCATCTTGCCGCTATGAGCCAGACCGAGCAGGAGCTTATCCTGACGCAGTCCGTCGTTGAACGCGCGCGCAAGCAGATCGGGCTGTTTACGGGGTTATTGCTGATTGTCTCTGCCGTTATCATCGCGCTGATTCTCTATACAATGACCATGGACAAGCTGCGGGAGATCGCCACTCTCAAGCTGATCGGCGCGCCGGACCGGACCATTGTTGGCCTTATCCTGCAGCAAGCGTTGGCGATGGGAACGATCGGCTTCGGGTTTGGCGCTATATTGATCACGAGCATCAAAGACTATTTTCCGCGGCGTGTCGTGCTCCAGCCGGAAGACGGGCTGGCGCTGGCGGCAGCGGTAATCCTCGTTTGTGTCCTTTCCAGTGCTCTTGGGGTGCGGCTGGCGCTTAAAGTTGATCCGGCAACGGCAATAGGGGGATAACAATGAGCAACCCTGATAATAAAGTTCCACTTGTCCATGTGCGGAATGTCTCGAAGCATTTCGGCGAAGGCGACACTCGTGTCGATGCCTTGCGCGATGTCAGCCTGAAGGTTCATCCTGGCGAGGTGGTGGCGCTGCTTGGGCCCAGCGGATCGGGCAAGACTACGCTCCTGAACGTCATCGGCTGCATCCTTGAGCCCAGTAGCGGCTGGGTCAGCCTGGACGGGGAAATCGTCTATGACGGGCGCTGGCTACGATCTGATCTGCGCAAGCTTCGGCTGGAAAAGGTCGGCTTCATTTTCCAGTTCCACAATCTGCTGCCGTTCCTCAACAGCACCGATAACGTTGCTGTGGTTCTCAGCCTCGCCGGGTTTGACAAGGATGACTCGAAACGGCGCGCGATTGAGCTGCTGGACTATCTGGAAGTCGGGCACCGCAAGGACGCCATGCCTGCCAATCTCTCCGGTGGTGAGGCACAGCGGGTGGCGATTGCCCGTGCGCTCGCCAACCAGCCCCGGATTATTCTTGCCGATGAGCCTACAGCGGCGCTCGATTCCGAACGGGCGGGGATCGTAATGGACCTGTTGCGTAAAGTAGCCGTCGAGCAAGAGGCGGCAATCCTTGCCGTCACGCATGATGAGAAAATTTTCGACCGCTTCGACCGTATCTTTCATTTACGGGATGGACGGCTGGACGATCAGGACATATGACAATATCGCCAAACGGCTTTAGTTTAAAGGTTACTTTATAGTGAGATATTTTTTAGACTTGCTTTGTCAAATTATGTTCATATATTGACGTGAATAATAGTGGCTTAGAGAGTGAGCATTGAATTATAATAATGGAAATATAGACTGGCGTGTACGAGGGCTGCGGTTCATAGTGGCTATTGCGTTTGCGTTTAGTGTTTTTTCCAGTATGCCAGCATCTGCACACCATGCTGATACGGCAAGTCAAACACATTTTGACACCGTCATTGACGATCACGTGACCTCAAGCCATAAACAAAAGCAGGGTTCTCATGTCGAAAAATGTGGTATGATTTCTTGTGCATTTAGCTTGCCCGCAAATTTTCAAGTAATATCGACAGCGTTTGGTACGAAAACGCCGTTTGATGTCATTGCTGTGCAAATCGCATCTATTGCTTTCGCACCACCAAAGCACCCCCCAAAGAATTAGTTCCTTTTTTCAGGCGATAACTCAAGGCAGCCTTTATTGCTGTCACTGCCGTTATGCGCCTTTCTCAAACTTCGACTATTGAAATTTGAATCTGTCTCCCTGCCTGACCGAGATCAGGTCTGCGCTAGATGGAGACTGGAATAGGAATTGATAACATGAAAATTAAGCGTACTTTTTTGTCCGGTGTTGCCGGAGCGACTCTCACTGCCGTCTTAGCACTAAGCTCAGCGATCGCATTTGCTGCAGGGAATCATCACGGGAGTCACGGCGAGAAATCGGGAATTGGTATCCCTGGTAACGCTGCAGACGTCACCAGAACCATCGAGATTAAGATGGGGGACAACTATTACGAGCCGGAAGAACTTTCCATCAAGAAAGGCGAAACGGTTCGCTTCAAGATCGTCAATGCCGGGGAATTCGTTCATGAGTTCAATATCGGTACTGCCGCCATGCATGCCGCACATCAGGAAGAAATGATGATGATGATGGAGCATGGAGTTTTGGAGGCCGACAAGATCAATCGGGATATGATGAAGATGGATATGGGAAATGGCAAGACCATGGAACATAACGATCCAAACAGTGTGTTGCTGGAGCCAAAGGAAACGGCGGAGGTTATCTGGAAATTTTCGGATGATGCCGAGCTGGAATTCGCCTGCAACGTTCCTGGCCATTATGCCTCCGGCATGATGGGTGAAGTTCACTTTGAGTAAATGTTTTGCGCAGCCCAAAGAGGCTGCGCATTCCAGCTTTTCAAAAAATGAAAGGAACAGCAGGATGAGAATTTCATTCATGCAAAAGACTTGCCTTGGTCTTGCAATGGCCGCAGGAGTTGCACTTCTACCAAGCTTGAGTGTCGCGAAAACCTATAATCTGACCGTCGACAAAGTTATGATTGATACAGGAGACTTCCAAAAGGAAGGGATCGGTTACAATGGAAAATCCCCCGGACCCGTACTCCGGTTCAAGGAAGGCGAAGATGTCACGATCAATGTGACGAATAATCTCGATGAATCCACATCTATCCATTGGCACGGCCTTATCCTCCCCTTCCAGATGGATGGAGTGCCCAAAATCAGCTTCCCCGGAATCGAGCCGGGTGAGACCTTCACCTATAAATTTCCAATCGTGCAATCCGGAACATACTGGTTTCATAGCCATTCTGGTTTTCAGGAGCCGGACGGAGCCTATGGTTCAATTGTAATCGAACCTGAGAAACGGGACCCATATCGTTTTGACAAGGATTATGTCGTTCAGTTCACGGATGCGCATCCTCATTCCGGTAAACGAATATTGCGGAATTTGAAAATGTCAGCGGATTATTACAACCGTCAGCAACAAACGATTGGCGATTTTTTCGCGGATGTCCGCGAGAACGGTTTTAAAGCAACCGTCGATGACAGGATGGCGTGGGGTGACATGCGGATGATGCCGACAGACATTGAGGATGTGCAGGGCTTCACACCGCTTATCAATGGCAAAGGGCCCGAACAGAACTGGACCGGATTGTTCGAGCCTAAAGAACGTATCCGCCTCCGGTTCATCAATTCCTCTGCCATGACCTATTTTGATGTTCGCATACCGGGGCTGAAAATGACGGTTGTGGCCGCGGATGGGAACAATGTGCAACCTGTCACGGTCGATGAACTTCGCCTAGGCGTCGCTGAGACGTATGACGTTATCGTTCGTCCCATGGACGATAAAGCCTATACGATATTCGGCGCAAGCATGGGGAGAACGGCATACGCTCGGGCCACTCTCGCGCCGCGCCAAGGCATGGTTGCGGAAATTCCGGAAATGACAAAGGCACCGCTTCTTACCATGGCAGATATGGGGATGGACCACGGCAATATGGAAGGCATGGATCATTCGTCGATGAAAGATATGGACCACTCGAATATGAAGAGTATGGACCACTCCAGTATGAAAGGAATGGATCATTCGAGCATGAAAGGCATGGATCACTCAAATATGATGGGTAAGGAACAGGAGAAGGATAGCTTTTACGCAAATGGCAGTGGACTTGTCCCTACAGCGGCAAATGGCGGCAAGTTCCTTTCTTATGCCGACCTGAAGGCACAAAAACCTCTTTATGAGGAGCGAGAAGCCACACGGGAGATCGAGTTGCGTTTGACCGGAAACATGGAGCGCTATATCTGGTCCATCAATGGCGTGAAATATGAAGACGCTGATCCGGTCGTTCTTCAGTATGGGGAACGGGTCCGGTTCAAGTTTGTCAATGAAACCATGATGACCCACCCCATGCACCTGCATGGTATGTGGAGCATTCTGGATGTCGGTGCTGGGAAGTGGGACCCGATCAAACACACTATCAGCGTTGCTCCCGGAACAACCGTCTATTCCGAAACAGAAGTTGATGCGCCCGGCCAATGGGCGTTCCATTGTCATTTGTCTTTCCATATGGATGCCGGAATGTTCCGGAAGATTGTCGTTGAAGGCGGTCCGACATCCGCGAGCCTCAATCCGTCTGAACAGGGAGAACTGCAATGATTAAATTGAAGAAATCTCTCCTGACAGCGGCCCTCACCTTTTCTGTTTTGATGCCAGTTGTCGGCCATTCGGCGGAAATGTCGAATATCTACTATGGTGTTCAGATTGAGGAGTTTGAGTATCGGTATGGAGAAGGCGGCGAAGAGCTTTTTGCCTTTGACGGTGATGCGTTTATCGGGACCGATGAATTGAAACTCCGGTGGGAAGGAAGCGGGGAACTGGATTTGAATGTTAATCGCTTTGAATCCCTCTCCAATCAGCTCGCCTTGCAAACACCCATATCGGATTTTTGGGACATTAAGGGAGGTGTTCGGTACTCGAGCCCGCAAGGACCGGATCGTTGGTACGCTGCCGTTGGCTTGAGTGGTCTTGCTCCGCAATGGATCGAGGTGGATACGCATCTGTTCCTGAGTGAAAAGGGAAAGCTTTCTGCTGATCTCGATATTGAGTACGAGATACTTCTCACCAATTACTTAACCCTGACGCCTTCCGCAAATATCGATGCGGCCTTTTCGAGTGATCGGGAAATTGGTGTTGGCTCCGGTATTAACAGCGTGGAGGCAGGTTTAAGGCTCAGCTATGACGTCTGGGATAGAATTCTCTCGCCTTACGTTGGCGTCGTCTACGAGCGCAAGTTCGGTCAGACTGCAAATTACGTCGAAGCAGAGGGTGAAAGTGCCGATATCTGGTATGCCGTTATCGGTGCCAAGCTGATGTTCTAAAACGTCGGATAACGGATTTTTACTGATTCTGGAGGGAGCATAAAGCTCTCTCCAGAG
This sequence comes from Sneathiella sp. HT1-7, assembly GCF_020731145.1. Taxonomy (GTDB): domain Bacteria; phylum Pseudomonadota; class Alphaproteobacteria; order Sneathiellales; family Sneathiellaceae; genus Sneathiella. The sequence continues at coordinate 4,933 of NZ_JAJFZN010000008.1, forward strand.
ATATGGCTCAACTACGGAATCATCATGCCTAAAATACATATCATATCATTACTGGTAACGGTATTCCTGGCGCTCCAGGCACCAGCATTTGCCGATAATACAGATGCCTATTTTCAACCTGCTGAAATCCACGATGCCGTTGTGACGATATCTGATCAGGATACTTCGGGAGACTTGCGTTTTCGTATAGTCAACAGTAGCTCCGGGAAATTGACAATACTCGGCGTTTCAAACGCCGATAACGTGCAGTCAAAGATTATGGGGAGGATAGACGCGAACAATTACACAGAGCTTGGATCAATAACGTTACTGCGGGAAGAGAACCTTGATCTGACAACCACGCATATATTTGTACGTCTTTCCAATTTTAGAGAGCCTTTGGAGATCGGCAAAATTATTGAATTAAAGCTTGTTCTCTCCAATGGAGAATTGCCGTTTTCAGCCCATGTAAACCGTTAATATCTGACGCGAGCAGCGTGCTTCAGTATTGAATATCAGACCGGAGAGAAAAGCGATGGAAACACAACATAACGACAACCGCTCAACACAATATAAGAAAGACAGCCTGACACTCAGTGGTGCCGTATCCATGGGAACCGGCGTGATGATTGGCGCGGGCATACTTGCCCTTACCGGTCAGATTGCGGAACTTGCCGGGGCATTGTTCCCTCTCGCCTTTTTTGCCGCTGCCATCGTAACGGCCTTCAGCGCATATTCCTATGTCAAGATGGCAAATGCTTACCCCTCTGCTGGCGGGATAGGCATGTTCCTACAAAAAGCCTATGGCCGGGGGACGGTCACGGCGGGTGGTGCGTTGCTTATGTATTTTTCTATGGTCATTAACGAAAGCCTGGTTGCCCGGACATTTGGCACCTACACCATGCAATTGTTCGATGCAGAACCCGTTGGCTGGGCCGTAACGGCGTTGGGCGTCGGTGTGTTGATCATCGCATTTTTGCTCAATATATCCGGCAATCGCCTGATTGGTGGATTTTCACTCTTCATGGCGTTTCTCAAGATCGGTGGCATTATTATATTCGCGACAGGCGGCTTATGGATCGCAGATATTTCTTTTGAAAGCGTCATACCACAATCGTCATCGGACACGCCGATTACAGGGTTTCTCGCGGCGATGGCGCTGGCCATTCTCGCGTTTAAAGGATTTACGACCATAACCAACAGTGGATCGGAAATTGTCGATCCTCACAAGAATGTTGGGCGGGCGATCATCATTTCGATTTTGGTCTGTTTTGTCATCTATATGCTTGTTGCGCTAGCGGTTTCCGCAAACCTGACTTTAGACGAAATTATTGCCGCAAAGGATTTCGCCTTAGCTAAGGCCGCACGTCCGGCATTTGGCAGTTACGGGCTATGGTTTACGGTTGGACTGGCAATTGTCGCGACTGTTTCAGGGTTAATTGCCAGTGTCTTTGCCGTTTCGCGGATGCTGGCCATGCTTACCGACATGAAATTGGTCCCGCACAGCCATTTCGGGATGCCGGGAGATATTCAGAAACACACGTTGGTTTATACGGTCGTGATTGCTATTTTCCTGACGATATTTTTTGACCTGAGCCGCATCGCGTCACTCGGCGCTATTTTCTATCTCATCATGGATATTTTTATTCACTGGGGTGTGTATCGGTATTTGCGCAAAGAGGTGAAAGCCAACGGGTTTATCGTTTTGGCGGCGATAACTTTCGATATCATCGTACTGGGTGCCTTCCTGATTGTGAAAGCGTCAACTGATATGCTGGTTATCTATGCCGCGTTAATCGGGATTGTCGTGATCTTTGTTGGTGAGAGATTTTTCCTCAAGTGGCAGGAAGACGAGGGCAGTTAGTGTTTTTTACAAAATTAACAGCAAAAATGTTTCAATGGAGTTTAGTTGTAAAAGCTCTGCTCATCAGAAGGAGAAAATATGAAATTAAACTAAAAACTAGTGCGATGTACCAGCCATATGCGTAAGCTTCTGCCAAGCCCAGAAAAAAGCTTGGCCAAGTCAGCCAAACAAAGCCCGGCAACAGGTTTTGCCAAATTTCATGCATAGCATAATAGGGTAGCCATAAGTCGAACAATACGCAAAAAATGTAACTAAACGCTGTGAAAGCGCTTAGGCTCAATCCAAAAGTGATTGTGGGTATACGGTTCATTGCGAACGTTATTCTTTCAAGCTAATTATGGGCAAATAAGACTGCTTTCATGCCTTTGTTTTAGATCAATGAACAGTCAGAGTAATTCTCTGCTTATAGGTATCACAAGTAAGGAATGGTCACATTCTGCAACAGTGAATTAAATCGTTACGGAATGTTACAAATTCTAGAATGGTGACGTTGAACAAGACATGAGACTTTGTTACAGAAAATAAGCTAATAGCTAACCGTAGCCTGGACAATGTTAATTGAACTGGCTTTTTACGGATTTCATTATGGATAAATTTGCTCCGGATTAAAGTCAGCGAGTTTATTTTCAGATAGATAGATGCAATGAATGAATCACCGCATATCCTGATAGTCGATGATGATCGGGAAATACGAGATCTCCTAACCCGTGTTTTGAAGAGGCACGGTTTCCGCGCCACAGCCGTTAATGATGGCCGCGAAATGACCGTCGCGTTGAGAGATTGGAAGATCGATCTGATCATTTTGGACCTTATGCTTCCGGGCGAAGACGGCATAACTTTGTGCCGTGATCTTAGGGCACAATCAAATATTCCGATCATAATGCTGACGGCACTTGGAGAAGATTCAGACAAAATTCTGGGACTTGAAATCGGGGCGGATGACTATATTCAAAAACCCTGTAATCCAAGAGAATTACTTGCGAGAATACGTGCTGTGCTTAGACGTGCAGGTGAAGTTGCTGCAATTGAGATCGAGCAAGACACAATTATTGAGTTTGATGGCTGGCAGCTTGACCTGGTCCGTCATAGTTTGAAATCCGCCACTTCAGAATATGTAGAATTAACAACCGGTGAGTTTAAGTTGCTCGCAGCTCTTGCAAGTCATCCCGGTAGAGTGTTGACACGTTACCAACTTATGGATCTTGTTAAAGGCCGGTGGTCTCGTCCATTTGAGCGTAGCATAGATATGCAAATAAGCCGATTGCGACGGAAACTTGAAAGCGATCCCCAGAATCCAGAGATTATTAGAACGGTTCGCAGTGGCGGGTATTTATTTGCCCCTCAATCCATGACGGCGCGGACATGACATTCAATCGTTCATTGTGGCCGAAAACTATGGCGGCCCGGATTGTATTATTGCTCCTGGTTGGGCTCGGTCTTTCACATGTAATCAGTTTGAGTGTTTACAATTTTGATCGCGAGGAGATCGTAAATCTGATTGGAAGAGCACAATTAACGGAGCGCATAACGACAATAACCGGTATAATAAAAAATGCGCCGCCAGAGGAAAGAGAAAAAATCATCAGCTTTGCCAATAGCTCTACTTTTCAGCTAGATTTGGGCACTACAAATACAGTTAAAAATAACGACCCCCTCGTAGCTAAACGCTTTTCAGCGGCGCTTTCGGAACTGACCTCGTTTGATTCAAGAATGCCAATTCTCGCGGAGACGGTTTCAGGCGAAAACAGCATATGGAGACATCTTTCCGGCAAATCAACCGAAAATCATATTTCTATTACTGATCATTTCGAGCACATTGTTAACGAAATTCGGACGGGCGCTTTAATCCGGGTTTCAATAGAAATTGGAGAGAACAGCTGGCTAAACTATCAAGCCCCTGATGTTGAAGCAACGATGCCCTGGTCTATTAGATTTGTCCTATCGATTGCTGTGATGATGATCGCAACTGCAATATTTTCTGCCTGGGCTGCCCACTATCTGACCGATCCTCTAAAAAAATTGAGTATTGCTGCAGAAGATCTGGGGCGTAGCGTAACAGCGCGCCCAATACCGGAGAAGGGACCTTTGGAGGTTATACAATCAGTTCGCGTTTTCAATAAAATGCAAGCAAGAATTTACCGCTTCGTGGAGGACCGCACACAAATGATTGCAGCAATCGCTCACGATTTGCGAACACCTCTTATGAGAATGCAGCTTCGCAGCGAACTCTTGGATGACAATGAGTTAAAAAGAAAATTTAGCGAAGATATTGACGAAATGAATCAGATTGTTACGGCAACGTTGTCCTTTGCATCCGAAGATGCGGGAAGGAAGAAAAATGATCGATTCGATATAGTAAAACTTATTTCGGACGTCGTTGTGGATTTGAGCACGTTAGGTTTTTCGATCTCATGGGTTCCTCCTGATCCCATCAGTCTTGAGGGGCAAAAAGACCTATTACGCCGCGCCCTTTCAAATTTGATTGAAAATGCGGCGAAATACGGAGAATGGGCCTCTATTCATATACTAATTGCTGACGGAAAGCTCATAATCACAATTGATGATGACGGCCCAGGAATCGCTCCCGAAAACATAAAAGACGTTTTCAAGCCATTTTTTAGACTGGAAGGCTCTCGAAGCCGGGAAACAGGTGGTACCGGTCTCGGCCTGTCAATTGCGCGATCAGCTTTCCGCAGTCACGGTGGCGACGTTACCATACGAAACCGCGCAGAAGGCGGCCTGAGAGTTGAAGCTTATCTGCCATTCTGACCAACTTTCATGCGGGCTCGATCAACTCATTTGTAACACTTTGTAACTGCAAGGTAATCTGTCACTAAATGTGACCGAAATGATCGGTTGCTGCCTCGACATCTCACCCCGACCACATAAGTATCGTTGCGTAATATCTCTATTTTATGCACTGAAAGTCGATGAGATGAGCTCACTTTTCTATTTCCTTTTTTGGGCAGGCCTTATTTTTCTAATGATGCGATTTGGCTGTGGCGCACATGTGATGGGTCACAAATCAAAGCACAAGCATTCTAAAGGTGGTCCGCCCGCGGCTTCGGAAAACTCCAATGACATGGTTTGGGTTGCTCCACCTCGTGATATCGATCCGGTGTGCGGCACACAGGTCAACACAAAAACCGCCAAATCAAGCGTCTACAATGGGTCAGTCTACTACCTGTGTTCGCGAGAGTGTCGTGAAATCTTTGAAGCAAATCCGAAAGAGTATCTCAGTGTCGAGAATTTGAAAATACAAGCCCCTGAAACGGAGGCTAAGCATGCCTGATCTGGTAAAAGAAAATACTTCTGAAGCACGCCAAGAACTCTACATAAGAAGCCGGACCAACTTCCGTCTACCGGTTATTGCACTCGGGATGAGCCTCGGATTGTTCTTTGCCGTCACATTCATTTTATGTGTGAGTTTTGATCTGCTTTTCCCTGATCAGGCAATGTACAAAACATGGCTCGGGTTACTGCCCGGGTTTACTTGGCTGAGTTGGCCAAGTTTCTTTCTGGGACTCGGCGAGAGCTTTGCTTATGGCTGGTATGTCGCCCTAATCTTTGGACCGCTCTTTAACTTCTTTGCCGCTCTCGGGTCGGGGAATCATTCATGACCCACTCAGCTGTGAAAAAAATTTCCACTATCGAAGTAGTGAAGAACATGCCGTCTCCTTCCGTTGAGCAGAACCAGGACAATGCTAGCACATTGGACGGTGCTGCCCCAGCTGAGAGATTAGTGCCACATGGCCGGGATTTATTGGACTATCAAATTGACGTCTGGCAACGGACAATCCTTTTCTGGGATACGCTCAGACAGCGTGCCGACAATATGCTGGAGCACGAGCGTGCTGGTTTGCCGCCATTGCTGGATTTCAAGTATGAGACGATCCTCGATGCTCGAACTTTTGAGCCGCCCGTCAACTACGCTTTGCTGCGGATCGTCGAAATAGGGGATGACTGCTGGGACGATTGCGTCGATCTGGAAAAGCCGCCGGTCATCGTCCTTGATCCACGTGCTGGACATGGGCCCGGAATTGGAGGGTTTAAACACGATTCTGAAGTGGGAATGGCGCTCCACGAAGGTCATCCAGTTTATTTTGTTATCTTCTTTCCAGAGCCTTCACCGGGACAAACTCTTGCCGATGTACATCACGCCTTGCGGCGGTTCGTCGACGAAGTGGCTAGATTGCACACTGGAAAGCCACCGGTTCTTTATGGAAACTGCCAAGCGGGCTGGGCGGCCACTCTTCTGGCAGCGGACTGCGAAGGGACGATCGGTCCGACCATCTTGAATGGATCGCCCCTATCTTATTGGGCTGGTGAGGCCGGCGTCAATCCAATGCGCGTCGCTGGAGGATTGCTCGGCGGCGTCTGGCTGACCCATTTCACGGCAGATCTTGCCAGCGGTCGCTTTGACGGTGCCTGGCTTGCGCAAAATTTCGAAAATCTCAAACCTGAAAAAGCGATCTGGGAGAAATACGCAGGTCTGTTCAATAAGGTCGATACTGAGCGAGACCGGTTTCTTGAATTTGAACGGTGGTGGAACGGTTTTTACTTTCTGAGCCGCGAGGAAATGGTTGGAATTGCAGAAAACCTTTTCATCGGTAACAAGCTGGAGAGAGATGAATTCCGCATTTGCGACGGTTGCACCGTTAACCTGCGAAGGATTCGCAATCCCCTTGTCGTTTTTGCCTCTTATGGTGACAACATTACGCCTCCTCATCAAGCCCTTGGCTGGATTCCTGTAGTTTACCAGAACACGGAAGTTCTCAAGTCGGCTGGCCAGCGTATTATTTATCTGACTAATCCCCATGTCGGACATCTAGGCATTTTCGTTTCAGCCAAAATCGCCCGCCTCGAACACCGTGCTATTTTCGAAAGCCTTGATGAGATTGAGGCGCTTGCGCCTGGCCTCTATGAGATGAAGATCGATAACCCCACAGGTGATCCGGATTGTCATAAACCGCAATTTGCCGTCAGATTTGAGGAGCGGGAGGTTGAGAGTCTAAAGTTTCCGCTGCAAGACGAAGCATTTGAGCGAGTTTGCACCGTGTCCGAAGCCAATGAGGCTTTCTATCGCACTTTCATCAGCCCATGGGTCCAGGCGGTGTCAAATCCCTGGTCTGCTGAAGTTATGAAATGGATGCATCCGATGCGTACCAGTCGATATCTTTTCTCAGAGGCATTTAATCCTTGGATGCAGGGTCTGGCGGAAGTTGCCAAAAATATCAACGAAAAACGGAAACCGCTTGCTGACGACCATCCAATGCTCCTGAAGGAACGAGACTTTATAACCAGCGTTTCGCAGATGATCGAAATTATCCGCAACTCGCGCGATGAGGCTTATGAACTTGAGTTCAACATCGCCTATGGAAATCCTGGCTGGGCAAGCACTCTCCTTGAGACGAACACGGAAATTGAAGAGACAGGAAAGAGTTCATGAGCAAATCACACTCGCACACCCATCCCGACAAAAAAGAAAAGGATGTCGAGATTACCTCAACAGCCAAAGATCTGGTTTGCGGCATGATTGTTGACATGAATAAAGACAAACCACGGTTTGATCATGAAGGAACTACTTATCACTTCTGTTCGCAGAAGTGCCATGACAAATTCGCGGACGATCCGGAACATTATATTTCCGGTGCGTACAAGCGACAAGCGAAAGCGCCTATTGCGGGCACAAAATACACTTGCCCAATGCATCCCGAAATTGTTCGCGATGCACCAGGTGACTGCCCGATCTGTGGAATGGCGCTTGAGCCTATGGGCGTGCCCACGGGCGATGAAGGTCCCAATCTGGAATTGCTGGATTTCAGGCGGCGTATGTGGGTCGGTGCTGTCTTGACGGTTCCGTTACTCGTTTTGACGATGGGACCTTTCGTCGGACTTGGTTTCATCCGCGAAATGGTTGGAGAGCGAGCGGCCCTCTGGACTGAACTCGTCTTGGGTACACCGGTTATACTCTGGGCGGGTTGGCCATTTTTTGTCCGTGGAGTCAAGTCGGTTATCAACAAGAGCCTCAACATGTTCACACTCATAGGCATGGGCGTCGGCGCCGCCTATCTCTTCAGTGTTGTTGCTGTTTTGGTGCCTGGAATATTTCCAGAAGGATTTCGGGACGCTGAAGGCAATGTCGGGGTATATTTTGAAGCGGGCGCAGTAATCGTCGTCCTCGTGCTGTTGGGTCAGGTGATGGAGCTTGGCGCACGTGAACGTACCGGTGCCGCCATTAAGGCGCTCCTGGATCTCGCCGCAAAGACAGCCCGCATCATCCGCAATGATGGCAGCGAAGAGGAAATTCCGCTCGAAGAAGTTGCGGTTGGTGATCGGCTGCGTGTACGCCCCGGCGATAAAGTTCCCGTGGACGGGATAGTGTCGGAAGGCCGCTCATCTGTAGATGAGTCAATGATCTCTGGCGAGCCTGTACCAGTGGAAAAAGTCGCAGGCGACACAGTTACGGGAGCCACCATTAATGGTACTGGCAGCCTTATTATTGAAGCAAAGCGCGTCGGTGCTGACACAATGCTTAGCCAGATTGTGGAGATGGTTGCGAGTGCGCAACGCAGCCGCGCCCCGATCCAGAAGTTAGCGGATGCCGTCGCCGGCAAGTTCGTGCCCGCCGTGATCCTTGTCGCTATTCTTTCATTTATTTCGTGGTCAATTTGGGGGCCGAACCCGGCTTATGCATATGCGTTGGTTTCCGCCGTTGCTGTACTAATCATCGCCTGTCCTTGCGCGTTGGGACTTGCGACGCCTATTTCAATAATGACAGCAACCGGACGCGGTGCGCAAGCTGGCGTGCTCATCAAGAACGCAGAGGCGCTGGAACGGTTTGCAAAAATAGATACTCTTATCGTCGACAAGACCGGAACACTGACGGTCGGTAAGCCGAAGCTCATCGCCGTACTCGCTGAAGACGGGCATGAAGAGGCGGAAGTCCTTCGACTCGCCGCCAGCCTCGAACGCGGTTCCGAACACCCGTTGGCAGAGGCGATAGTTGCCGGCGCCGAAGAACGCGAGATCACGTTGGCAAAGGCTGAGGATTTTGAGGCTGTCACAGGCAAGGGCGTCACAGGCGTTGTGGACGGCAAATCCGTTGCTCTCGGAAACGCCAGACTGGTTGTCGATCTTGGTGTAGCCACGAAAGGTTTTAGTGATATCGCGGACGCCCGACGCGATCAGGGCGAAACAGTTATGTTCGTGGTCGTGGGCGGTGAGATCGCCGGGCTGGTGAGTGTCGCCGACCCCGTGAAGGAAACCACACCTGCGGCACTCAAAGCGCTGCATACCGAAGGTTTTCGGATCGTTATGGCGACCGGTGATAACGAGCGCACGGCAAAGTCTGTTGCCGCCAAATTGGGTATAGACGAAATTCGGGCCGATGTACTGCCTGAGGACAAAGCGCGCATTATTAAAGAGATGCAGGCCGAGGGCCGCAAGGTCGCGATGGCCGGTGACGGCGTGAATGATGCGCCGGCCCTGGCGCAGGCTGACGTAGGCATCGCCATGGGCACTGGTGCTGATGTTGCGATTGAGAGTGCCGGTTTCACCCTTGTGAAGGGCGACCTCAACGGCATTATCCGGGCCCGCCGTTTATCGCGGGCAACTATGCGCAATATCAAGCAAAACCTGTTCTTTGCGCTGGTCTATAACGGCGCTGGCGTGCCGGTAGCGGCAGGGGTGCTCTACCCATTTTTCGATATCCTGATTTCACCAATTTTTGCTGCGGCTGCAATGAGTCTTTCATCACTTTCAGTCATTCTTAATGCGTTGAGACTGAGGTCCGTCAAAATCTAGGAACGGTAATGCAAATTTTGAAATCATTTCGCAAGTCAAGGAGAATGAAAATGTATCGAGCACAACTTACAATCATGTCAGCTATCGGAATGTTGGCATTATCGGCGCCGATTACGCTCGCTGATTCCGGTGAAAACTACTCCATGCACGGCATGGGGGCGGGCGGATGGATATTCGGTCCCTTGATGATGATTTTAATGATCGCCTTAATTGTGGGCGTAGTCATTCTTGTTCTCCGTTGGATGGGTATTGCGGACGGATCAGGCAATCGGCGAGATCGAGCGGTCGATATTCTCAACGAGCGTTTTGCTCGTGGCGAAATTGACCCGGAGGAATTTGAAAACCGCAAACGCGCTTTGGATAAATAGATGCAAAGGGTTTTTACGGGGTCCTTACAAAAGAACTCAGTGCTAACGCGACAGGAGATTGGATAGTGAGAACGATTTTAAATTTTTTGGCTATGGCCTGGATTGTCAGCGGCATATTGCTAGTGGGAGCACGGTCTCTTCGTGCGGAACCGTTTGTTTACGTGCCGCTAGGGAGTGAGAGTAAAATTGCCGTTATAGATGCTGCGAAAGATCAGATCATTGGTATCATAGATGGACTACAGGCTGTTCATGGATTGGCGGGAACTCCGGACGGACGATTTCTAATCGCCGGTAGCTATTCAGTGCGCTCTGTCGACATTAAACCGGCAAAACCGAAGGGTATTTCTGAAGACGAACATGCAGCTCATCATAAGGCGTCATCCGTGCAGACAGAAAATTCAGATATTACATCGGTGAGTACTGTTTCCGTGATTCAAATCAGCGAAGGGGAGGTCATACGGACGATCGATGTACCAGGTGCGGTCCATCATGTGTCGGTCAGCCCTGACGGTAGATACACGGCTGTCACCCGTCCAAACGAAAGTGAAATTTCGGTGATTGATCTGACGAATTTTGAGATTGTCGGCAACATTTCAACCGGCGAATTTCCCAACTATTCCGTCTTCAGCCCGGATAGCGAGCGGCTATTTGTAAGCAATGCAGGTGACAGCACCATTAGCACCATCAACAGTAAGAACTGGACCGTTGAAAAGGTTATTCCAGCTGGAATGAGCCCGGAACATATCGTGCTCTCAAAGGATGGTAAAACTCTCTTCGTCAATAATGTAGACGACGGAACCGTATCTGTCGTTGACACAAAGTCGATGCAAGAAACAAACACGATGAAATTGGGATCGGTACTTCATGGTATTGATCTTTCCGAGGACGGCACCGCGTTGTTTGTGGCCGCACTTGGGGATGACAAGATAGCAAAGGTCGATCTTGCGTCAGGATCCCTACAGACTGCCAAGTTATCACCAGCGCCCTATCATCTGGCAACAATTACAGAGACGGACAAGATTTACGTTTCCAGTTCTGACGAGACCAAAATCTGGGTCGTCGACCAAAAAAGCCTTGAACTTTTGGGGCAAATCACGATCGACGGAAAAGGGCATCAGATGGTTGTGATGCCAGGTTCTTAATTCAAGGAGGAGCGTAAGTCGTGAGAGATCTTTTCTTTTCCAAAACCGGTATTGTGCTTATCGGATTTATTGCCGTCGCCGGCTATTTTTTGTGGGTGGAACACACAGCGCATATCATCACTTACCTTCCGTTGATATTACTGCTAGGGGGCTGCGTTCTGATGCATCTGTTCATGCATCATGGTCATGGCGGCCATGGTTCCGGCGATGACTCTCAGCATGGCCCTTCATCTCATTCGGATAAAAAACATGACTGATCAACCGGTAAACTATGGACTATGGTCACTCGTGATCATAAATTCCGCAGTGTTCATTATCTTTGCCTTCAGTTTCTTTAAACCCAATAGCCCGCGTGATTGGCGGACCTTTAGTGCATTTAGTGCTTTCATCGTCGCATTATTCACGGAGATGTACGGGTTTCCGCTGACCATCTATTTCTTATCCGGATGGCTTCAAAGCAATTTCCCCGATGTCAACTGGTTCGCGCATGACTCCGGCCACTTGCCTGAGATGCTTTTTGGCTGGAAATCCTCCCCGCATTTCGGACCGTTTCATATCTTGAGCTTCGCATTTATTGGCGGCGGCTTTATCTTGCTTTCCGCTGCATGGAAAGTCCTGTATCAGGCACAAAAGTCGGGCAATTTGGCCGCGACCGGCCCTTATGCACGGATCAGACATCCACAATATGTCGGCTTTGGGCTTATCATGCTTGGATTTCTTTTCCAATGGCCGACATTGCTAACTCTTGCCATGTTTCCGATCCTATTGGTCATGTATTGGCGTTTGGCGTTGAGTGAAGAACGTGAGGCCGAAGTGACGTTTGGTGATGTCTACCGGGATTACGCGGAGGTTACGCCCAGGTTTATTCCGGCCTTCGGGCGTGGCTCGAAATCTTCATCCGGGAGCCATGGAATTAATTTGTGAATTTGATGCTGCTAATCTGAACTGGAGATATTCATGAAAAATTTTCGTTGGAAGATGATTATGATTATGGCGCTCGTGTCCTTTCCAGGCATCGCTTGGACCGATACTGGTCACGAAGTCACGAAAAGACATCAGATGCCGCAGATGAATGACGATAATATGCCGGGAATGATGCGCGAGGGTATGCTGGTGATGCCTCAAATGGATCCAGCCCGCGGACGCGCCCTTTTCGCGTCAAAAGGCTGCGTTGTCTGTCATTCCGTTAATGGTATCGGTGGCGATGACGCTCCCGCTCTTGACGCTTCATCCATGCCACTGATGATGAACCCGTTTGAGTTTGCCGCCAAGATGTGGAGGGGCGCGGAAGCGATGGTCGCCTTGCAACGTGAAGAGCTTGACGAGACGATTGAGCTGACCGGCCAGGAGCTTGCAGACATTATTGCCTTCGTTCATAGCCACAAGGAGCAGGCGATTTTTTCCATTGCAGATGTGCCTGAGAGAATGAAGAAATTGATGGATCATTCGGGCGCTGGGGAGCACCATTATGGCGTTAAAAACTGACACTCAGGAATTGCTGGACTCGTCGCATCCAGAGCGTGAAAGTGGCCGCTGGGATTTTCTTTATGTGGCGGCTGGAGCGATGGTGGCCGTTGGCGGTGCCTTCGCGATATGGCCGTTTATTGACAATATGAATCCGTCGGCCGATGTGGTGGCCTTGTCGTCTGTCGAAATTGACATTAGTCAGATAGAAATGGGGCAACGCGTAACCGTCGCCTGGCGCGGACGCCCGGTATTTATCGATTATCGGACCGAAGCCCAGATCGCCCGGGCACGCATGGATGACACTGCGGACCTGATCGATCCTGAGCGCGACGATCAGCGGGTTCAGCGTGCTGAATGGTTGATCGTCATTGGCATATGCACGCATCTTGGGTGCGTGCCGCTTGGTCAACGCAATAGCGATCCGCTCGGACAGTGGGGCGGCTGGTTTTGCCCGTGTCATGGTTCTCACTATGATACATCCGGCCGAATTCGCAAAGGCCCTGCACCCAAGAATCTTGTCGTTCCCCCTTATGCATTCCTTGCTGATGAAATGCTCCGGATTGGTTGAGGAATGAGATCTAACCCAAATTAAAAAACGATACCCGTTCCTGATGGAAGTGAATTAAACCCATGAAGATAAGCACAAATTGGTCGAAAATAACGGTATTGGTTCTGTTGGTCGGCAGTGCCGTCATTTTCCTTTTCCAGTTGATCGATCCTCGGGGTGATAGTACCCGGACAGACATATCCATTCCGAAACTGACCGCACTTGCAGAAAAGGGAGAAAAAGCATTTGCTGCGAATTGTGCTGCCTGCCATGGCGTCAATGCGGCAGGGACCGACAAAGGGCCGCCGCTTGTCCACGATATATATAATCCCGGACATCACTCTGATGTGGCATTCTATCTTGCAGCGAAAAATGGCGTTCGCCAGCATCATTGGCCTTTTGGTAACATGCCCCCACAACCGCAGGTGAGCGAAGCCGATTTGGAGGCAATTTTGAAGTATGTACGCGAGCTTCAAGTCGCGAACGGAATCACGTCTCGTCCACATAAAATGTAACCAATTAAATCACTTATGTTTGGCATGTGAAAAAATGAGGATGGAACATTGCGAATAAACCCCAAAGAACATCCAGATTATCCTTGGTATCTGCGCCCCTTCTTTTGGAATCAAAGGCGTAAATATGGAGTTGTACTGGAGGCGGCGCTTCTGTGGGCTCGTTCACCGAAACTGTTTCTTGGCGTGGCCATACTCTATGGAATGATAGACCGAAAACGCTCGCCTCTTAGTCCGGTTTTGCGGTCACTCGTCACCGTTCTGGTATCACAGATTAATAGCTGCTCCTTCTGCGTCGACTTGAACTCCGCTATTCTGTTGAAACGTGGCGTCTCTGAAGGGATGGTTGGGGCACTGCCAAATTGGAGAGAAAGCGATTTGTTCGAACCGGCTCAGAAGGCGGCGCTGGATTATGCCGATGCAGTCACGAAATATGACCGGGGTGTGGATAATAAAATATTCGCCGAACTACAGAAATATTTCGACGACGACACAATTGTCGAACTCACCGGATTAATTGCCTTTCAAAATCTGTCAAGCAAGTTTAACAGTGCGCTTGACGTGCCGGCACAGGGATTCTGTCAACTACCGCCCGCGAGCTAGCCGTGGGAAGAATAACCAGGCTTTTCCGATATGAACAAACGTCGGGTTTGATCGTGATTGCGGCTGTATTGTTAGCGTTGGTAGCAGCTAACTCACCGCTTGCAGGGATATATGCCCTTGTTCATCACACTCCGGTTCATTTTCGCTTTGGCCCCCTCGTCATTGATGAGCCGTTAGTGCAATGGATCAATGAAGGTCTGATGGTAATTTTCTTTCTGGTCGTCGGATTGGAGATCAAGCGGCAACTTCTCGAAGGCCATCTCGCAAACTACAAGCGCGCGGTACTGCCGGTGTTTGCTGCGTTAGGTGGTATGACCTTTCCGGCAGTTATCTATGCAAGCCTGAACTGGGCAGATCCGATTGCACTCCGTGGCTGGGCAATTCCAACTGCAACCGACATTGTTTTGGCGCTCGGCGTGCTGTCCCTGCTAGGGTCGCGAGTTCCCGTGAGCCTTAGGATATTTCTTACAGCCCTCGCTATTTTTGATGACATAGGAGCGGTCATTGTTGTCGGTTTTTTTTTATGGGGAGCCGCTCTCCGTCATGCCTCTTCTCGTTGCAGGCCTAGCAATCCTCGCTTTTATTTTAATTAACAGGTTCCGCGTTGTACTGCCGGCAGCTTATATAGTTGTTGGCCTGGTGCTTTGGGTGGCGATGCTCAAATCCGGCGTGGAAGCTGCTCTCGCAGGCGTTTTCATCGCACTGGCTGTTCCCTTGCATGTGTCCGACAGCAAAGTTTCGTCCCCTCTTCGTCATACTGAACGTCGGCTTCACGCTTGGAATGTCTTGCTGGTCGTTCCACTGTTCGCCTTTTTTAATGCCGGAATCACAATTGATTCTGCTGCAGACTCTTGGCCCCTAGAAACGGTATCCCTAGGTGTCATAGCCGGCCTATGTGTTGGAAAGCAGATAGGCATCTTCTGTGCGTCCCGTGCGGCTGTTGCTACAGGCCTCGCACAATTGCCGGAAGGCATAACATGGAAGCAGCTATACGGCGCAGCACTACTCGCCGGTATCGGTTTCACCATGAGCACATTTGTAGCGACGCTCGCTTTCGATGATCTTGCTCTTATTTCGTCGGCCAAGCTTTCTATCCTTATCGGCTCCTTACTTTCCGCAAGCGCAGGATTGACCGTGATCCGCTTATCAACGGCAACCAAAATAGTGAGAGGTGCAAAAGCTTTGAGTTCAGGAAAATAGCCATGCTTAATACGGCTCAGATTATTTTAGTCATGTTTCTTTGGGCAATCTGCTTTCCATTGATTGTATTGGGTTTATCATACGCGCCGCACCTGACGTTTGCCGCGCTCCGCGCGTTTTTAGCGGGGGCAACTTTGCTTGCTATTGCGCTCATTATGAAACGCCCCCAACCACGAGATATAGGAACTTGGCTTATGCTTGGCACAATTGGTCTCGGGGCGACGACGTTAGGGTTTTTCGGCATGTTCCATGCTTCGGAATTTATCTCGCCCGGTATAGCGACGGTTATCGCAAACACTCAACCGCTTATGGCGGCAGTGCTGGCCTCTCTGGTCCTAAAAGAACGTCTGAGTAGATTTGGGAAAATTGGACTCCTGTTGGGATTTTTTGGTATCGTGCTGATTGCACTTCCCTCTCTTATGTCGAACATGAACGGCAATTACACCCTCGGAATTTTCTACATTGTTTTGGCGGCAGCCGGCATTACAGTCAGTAACGTCCTCATCCGGCGCTTAGCACATCGAATAGACGCCCTTAGTGCTATGGGCTGGCAACTCGTCCTCGGGAGTTGTTTTCTCGCGCTGATCGCCTTCTTTACCGAAGAGACCCATATAACCTGGAATACACCTTTTATTTTAAGCCTCCTGGGTCTGGCTCTGCCAGGAACGGCATTAGCCTATTGGTTATGGTGCCGTGTGCTAGGACAAATGCAACTTAACCGCGCCAACGCATTCAGCTTTCTAGTACCAGTCTTCGGGCTAACCTTAGGAGTGGTTTTCTTTCAAGAAAGTATTGGGATTTTACCGGCAGTAGGTATCGGCCTGACAGTTTTGGGTATCTTACTGGTTAACTGGCCGGTGAAATGGGAAAGAACGGCGTTACTGGGCGGAGGAAAATGAGAGGTCAATAATGGAACAGCTATTGGAAATTTCAATTGCCAGTATCGTGGCTATTTTCATTGTCACGGGACTGTTTTATGAATGCTTGTGTTTCATTTCGCATGTTGTCTCCAGGACAAATGCCGGCCCTAGACCTATCATGTACATCATGGTGACGGGAGTTTTCATTGCTCATGGCGCAGCCATTTTCATATATGCCACGATTTACTGGATACTTATTCACTTTCTGGGGTTCGCGGATTTATCCGGCAATGTACAAGATCATTTTCCCACCTATCTGTATTTTTCTGCCACCAGTTACTCTTCACTTGGTGTAGGAGACGTATTCCCCGTCGATGCCATGCGCTTCCTCACTGGAATTGAGGCCCTTAACGGGCTTCTGTTGATTACCTGGTCGGCGGCTTTCACCTATTTTTCCATTCAGAAAATGTGGGAGACCCATGGCATAGAAACGAAGTTTTTGTGTAAGTGAAATGAAGAACAATAAATAGGAATTGAAAAAATATGAATTTCAGCAAAAAACCTAGTAACTTTCCAGAAAATAAAGACTTCTGGAAGAATATAGTACAGCAAACAGGTATGATTTTCCTCTGTCCAGAAATACGGCTTTCATCAACTAGTACAACGAACACCAAGGATTCGAGAGCGAAATGTCAATAGATACGCTCGCGGGGAAAAAAGGTTTGATTGTTGGTATCGCAAATGAAAAATCGATTGCCTGGGGGTGTGCCCGCGCTTTTCGTGAGGCGGGTGCGGAGTTGGCTATTACGTAGCTAAACGAAAAGGCCGAACCCTATGTGCGCCCTCTCGCAGAACAAATTAGTGCGTCGATTATTCGTCCATTGGACGTAACTGACGAAACTGAAATGCGGAAGCTGTTTCACTTGATCAGTGATAAATGGGGCCGCCTTGACTTTCTTCTCCATGCAATTGCCTACGCACCCTCCGAGGATCTGCACGGACGCGTAATAGATTCTTCGAAAAACGGATTTCTGACAGCCATGGATATCTCGTGTCATTCCTTCGCGCGCCTAGCCCGTTTCGCCGAGCCATTAATGAAGGATGGCGGTTGCCTGCTAACCACAAACTATTACGGTGGTGAGAAGGTGGTCGAAAACTATGGTGTCATGGGGCCTGTCAAAGCTGCGCTGGAAGGGATGGTAAAATACATGGCCTCAGAACTGGGCCAAAAGAGAATCCGCGTCAATGCTTTGTCACCAGGACCTGTGGCCACTCGCGCCGCCGGAGGGATTGCGCATTTTGATGATTTGTTAGAAGTGGCGCGCGAAAAATCTCCGGCGCATGAATTAGTCTGCATTGATTGCGTTGGTGCATACGCCCGATTTTTAGTTGGCGATGAAGCGCATCTTGTAACCGGCAGCATTGTTTATATCGATGCCGGTTTTAATATAATGGCACCTTGAATATTGGAATATGTGGGTCTGAGATCACCGTGTTGTGGTGCTTTCTAACATTCCACAGAGACACGGAAGGACGAAAAGACGCGGAAATGCACTTTACTTAAAACACTATTGGCGCTTCAATGGTGTTGTTACATTAACTTCTAATAGGCACAGATATTCCTCGGTTACAAAATCTCAGGCAGCGGCGCTTGCAGTTACCCAAATGCCAAAATCTTTAGCACGACATTGCTTGAGGTGAGGCCGATTTAGTAGGTGACGTTGGACGTAAAAGCCATCGTAAGTCGCTGACTGGATATTGAGAAATCTCTGGGCTGATCATGGTGATTTAAACTTCTGCATTTTTCGTTCTCTTTGTCGTATTGTGAGATGCGAGTTCTCCGCGCGATTGTTCGATCGTTTGTTGTCAATATTTTCCGCATCAATTTCAAGGCAGCTTTTGTATTTCGTTTTGATTGTACGAGAAAATCCAGGACCTCTCCCTCATTGTCATCTGCTCGCCAGAGCCAGTGCCGTTTTTCACGAATAACGATGACCATTTCATCGAGGTGCTAGATATCGTTAAGAGTAGGGCGTGATGATCTCAGGTTTCTGGTGATTGGTTCACCAACCTTCAAAACCATCTTCGGACAGTTTCGTAGGAGATATCCGGTCCTCTTTCTGCAAGCAAATCCTCCACATCCCGATAACTCAATGTAAACCGAGTATAAAGCCAACCGGCATGTCGAATGATGTGAGAGGAAAAGCGATGTCGGGAATAGGAAATCTTTTGCATCGGTGGAGATTAGATCATCATTAATATTCGGGTATACGGAATTAATGGTTGATGGGGCACCTTCACCCCATCAATCTGATGCCACCTTCAGATGATTGATAGATCGACCCCATAGTTGAGTTCCTCCGCGAAGTCCGGCAGTCCGTAACCGATGGCTTTCTTGTGGAACGGAGAGATCTTCCCAGTCGGTGCCTTCTTCTTGTG
Source organism: Sneathiella sp. HT1-7 (assembly GCF_020731145.1). Classification (GTDB taxonomy): domain Bacteria; phylum Pseudomonadota; class Alphaproteobacteria; order Sneathiellales; family Sneathiellaceae; genus Sneathiella. The sequence continues at coordinate 23,720 of NZ_JAJFZN010000008.1, forward strand.
CTTCTTGGTGTAGAGCATTCTTGCCCACATCTCCTCGAAAGAGTAACCACGCCTTTCACGGTTCTTGTCCTAGGGCTGTCGGTTGATTTGCAACCCAGTACTGGGTATCGCGGCAGGTGAAGGATGTTGTCGGGAAGTTCGGTCATGTCGTTGCATTGGTGTAGGTGTCAGCCGGATCCTTCCGACTCGGCATTGGTGTTTGCTTTTTTACCCAACAAGCTGCAGGAAACAAAAAGTAAGGCACCGAGGACAATTGCAATATCAGCCAGGTTGAAGGCCGGCCAATGCCAGTCTCGCCAATAGAAATCAAAGTAATCCACAACATAGCCGCGAAAGATCCGGTCAATCAGGTTGCCCATAGCGCCACCGAGGAAAAGACTGTAAGCGATGGCCTCTCCTTTATGACGGTTTTCAAGGATCAGCTTAATCAGAAAAATTGAGACCACTAGCGCGATTCCGATAAGAAAGTAGCGCTGCCAGCCTCCACTATTCGCAAAAAGACTGAACGCGACACCGGTATTCCATACGTGCACCCAGTTAAAGAACGGGGACACTGAAATAGACTCGCCATAGGCCATTGATTGCTGCACCAGCCACTTTACAGCCTGATCAGACACTGCCAGTAGACCCGATATGGACAGCAGGGCATACGGCGAGAGCTTTTTGCCAATTATGAGCATTTTCTAACCCTTCAACGCCAGAATGCGTCTGGCACCGTTAAGCACAATGACCCCCGCGATGGTGCCGATAATCAGGTCAGGATAATTGGACCCGGTCCACGCGACCAGGGCGCCAGCGGTGATGACCCCTAGGTTGATCACCACGTCATTGGCCGAGAATATCCAGCTTGCCCTCATGTGCGCCCCGCCCTTTCGATGTTTGGATATCAGCAGCAGACAACTGGTATTGGCGATCAATGCGACGAATGCGATAGCTATCATCATCAGCGATTCAGGCTCACTTCCGAACACAAAGCGCCTCACCACCTCTACGAGTACGCCAACAGCCAAAACCAGTTGCAGTGCACCAGCAAGGTGCGCGGCACGTACCTGCATTTTCACGCTATGTCCAACCGCATAAAGGGCAAGCCCGTACACCGCCGCATCGGCAAAATTGTCCAGGGATTCTCCAATCAGCCCGGTTGACTGGGCGATCAGACCGGCAGTCATTTCCACAACGAACAGCAGTGCATTGATGCCGAGCAACCAGCGCAAAGTCCCGGATTCTTGCTTAGCAGAAGCTGCCGAGAACTCGGCGTCCTTGATGGTCTCCGGAATTGCAGCGACGGTTTCCTGAAGCGAGGCTCCTAGCCCCAAGGTCTTCAGTTTCGAGGTGACGGGTTCGACCCCGCCGTCATGCACTATCTTCAGTCGGCGTTTCGACAAGTCGAAGGACAGCGCCCGAATCTCCTCAAAGCCGTTCAGGGCTAGGCGAATCATTCGCTCTTCTGATGGACAGTCCATCTTCGGCACGGCATAAACGCTGACCCATCTCCCCGGCGCTTCGGAGGAGGCCTGTATATCGGTATCCGCTGAGGACGTTGCATCACCGCCACAGGCGCCACCACAGGATTTGCTCATGATACGACTCCACCTGAACAATGTTGTGGTATCATTTAAAACTATAAAGCTACTATAAGGTCAATAGAGTAAAGAATCCGTTGGGAGGATGCTGATGCGTATTGGTCAGTTGGCGCAGTTAGTAGGGGTCGAAACACAGACGATCCGCTTCTATGAACAGCAGGGATTGTTGCCGCCGCCTGATCGGCAGGACAACGGTTACCGTGTCTATACCGAGAAGCATGGTGAGGGGCTGGCCTTCATCCGTCGCTGCAGAATTCTGGGCCTGTCACTGGCTGAGATACACGAACTACAGAGCTATCAGGACGACCCTTATCAGCCTTGTACCGCCGTCAACGCCTTGCTCGATGATCACATCTCACATGTGCGGTCGCAGATAACCGCTCTGCAAACGCTTGAGAAACAACTCGTTTCACTGAGAGCAAGTTGCAACGATGACCGGGAAATTGAGGCGTGTGGGGTTCTTGCTGGAATTAGCGAAGGAAACATGCACCAGCAGTAGGTGAAGCATCAACCATTTAATCCGCTCACTCTAATATTCTCGCTACTAAGTTAATGTGGCAACCCCGGGAACATTGTTCATCGCCGCATGGATTCTTATTGGCGGCGCCTATCTTTTAACGTAATTTATAGTAATGAAGCTTTGGTGTATTAATGATGTTCTTTGAATACAGATCAATCGGATTTAATTCCCTGTTCTCGATTATTAATTCCCTGATCAGAAATTAATTTTCCCTGTTAAGTTTCTTTGGATAATTCTGAAAACATTAATAAAAATAGTGATTTACGGTGGCGCGATGATTTAATTGGGGTCAAAATCGCCAAAAATCCCAGTATTTTCCCTGTTAAACAGGGAAAATGGCAGAGATGGGTTCGCATGGGACTGCTACCTCCGCCACACACCCCTTATAATTTGTCTCTGTTCTCGCTGGGTGTTCTAACCGCCCATAACAGGGCGCTTTTTCGCCGCCAATCCCTTTCTTGTCTCAGTCTCCGGACCGTCAGATAACGGTTCTCCAGGGTCAATCTGCCCGCCAGTCTCCGCCCGTCTGATGGTAGGGTGAGTTTCACGAGAACAGGCCGTTAACAGGGAATTTATTAAAAAAATGACCGTTAACAAGGTAAAATCAGAGTTCCTTCGCACAAAAGAAAATATTTTATCACGTAAAAACAGTAATTTAGAGATCATCTTCGCCACTTTCCTGTTTTTCGCCATAACAGGATGATTTTAGGCCATAACAGGGCCTGTTATTGCGATTAACAGGGAGTTTTAAGTGTATTAACAGGTGGTGTAAGGAGTTCTCTTTTGTGGCTTAATCCACCTCTAAAGTGGAGTATCGATCCCGAACTTGCGCCTCTGGTCGGACCAGAGGAGCGGGATCTCGTTCTTCATCAATAGGGCCAGTGTCAGATGGTCCGGCTGACGTCCGGTGAGGATGATTTTCTGGATATCGGGCGCCAGAAAAGCAAGCCGGACAAGATTGCGTTTCCAGGGGGAGGCGGGCGCTGCCTGCAGGACGGGCCCTTTTCCTGAATCCCGATCCAGCATCGCATGCGCACTGCGCAAGGCCCGGATGAGAGAGGGGTCCGGCTGTGGCGTATTTCTGTCGCCAACAAGGATGTCGGTCTTTCCGCCGCGCGTCTGCATCCGCCAGGGCAGGGTCAACCGCAGGCATTTCGATTCTGCCGGATCCGGACGCACCCGTTCGCCAGTCGCAAGGTTGCCGTTGACCTTGTTAAGATATTTGAGCGGGATCAGAAGCTCGACGCATCTGATATGAATCTCGATGGAACTTATAAGCTCAAACGGTTCCACCTGCAGATCGGGAAGAAGGCGGGTCAGTGTTTTAATCAATCGACCTTCAAGCGTTGCCGCCGAAACACGTCGTGGTGCGTTGTCCTGCTGGTCCCGTTTTGCCCCACGCTGCAAAGAGGCGGAGACATAGTAACGATACAGCTTGCCACCATGGCCATAGGCGAAGGTCGGGGACATCGGTTGTCCGTCCGTATCAAAAATACGACCCGCAAGCGGTGACTTGGCAACGCTCTTTCCAGTTACCTTGCGACGCCGGCCGTTCTCATCCAGCTGTGCCTGCACCGCCTTGAACAACTCCACGTCGATAATGGCCTTATGCAGCCCGGGATGAGACTGATCCTTGTGGGGAACCTCGCCGAGATACACCCGGCTCCGCAGCAGATGATACAGCGCCCCGCGGCTGAAGGGCTGGCCTCCGATGGTTCTTCCTTTCAGCGTTGTCCGGGTCTTTGATCGAATGTCTTTGGCATCCAGCTCTCTTACCAAGGCGTGGACGGATTTGAGCTGCAGATATCTTTCAAAGATCATGTGTACAGTGTCGGCTTCTGCGTCATTAACCCGCAAGCTATGGGAGCCGGCTTCCGGCAGATCATAGCCGAGCGGCGGACTGCCGCCCATCCACATGCCCTTCTTCTTGGAGGCGGCAATCTTGTCGCGAATCCGCTCTCCGGTGACTTCCCGTTCAAACTGGGCAAAAGAGAGCAAAACGTTGAGGGTCAGCCGTCCCATGCTGGAGGTGGTGTTAAAGGATTGCGTGACACTTACGAAACTGACGTCATGCTGCTCGAACAGCTCCACCATGCGGGCAAAGTCCGCAAGCGAACGGGTCAGGCGATCTATCTTGTAAACGACGACAATGTCGATCTTTCCTATTGAGATATCGCTGAGCAGTTTTTGAAGCCCGGGACGTTCCATAGTACCACCGGAATAGCCGCCATCGTCATAGCGACCGGGAAGGGCCCGCCAGCCCTCACTCGTCTGGCTTTTGATATAGGCCTCGCAGGCTTCATGCTGGGCGTCGAGACTGTTGAAACTTTGTTCAAGTCCTTCCTCGGAGCTCTTGCGGGTATAGAGGGCGCAGCGTCGGTGAGGGGGCTTCATGGAGCATCCTCGCGAAGGCCAAAGAAGCGCGGCCCGTTCCAGCGGGTGCCGGTCGCTGCGCGGGCGATGGCCGAGAGGCTTGGATAGGTCTTGCCGTCCCAGCAAAAGCCATCCGCCCTGACCACAACCTCGATCTGTCGGCCCCGCCAGTCGCGCCGCAGGATGGCCCCATCCCCGAGGGCGCGGCCTTCGGGCGCAATGGCCCCGCGCCGGCGCAGCAAACGGCGTGTCTCAGGCGAGAGCCCGCCCAACACCTCCGCCTGCAGGCGCCAGGCCAACATCAGAGCCAAGAGTTCCTCGGAACGCAGCTTGGGCGGTGGCCCGAAGTGCACGGCCCAAATTGATCGCAGATCACCTAATCCGAGCGTCTCCAATGATTTGATCTCTGCCTCAAGATCGGAACCACCCGTCATTGCCTCTCTCTGATCCGGTAGCTGCGGACACCGTCGATCTTCTCCGACGTTATCACATGGCCTTTCTTTTTTAATGAGCCGGCAATCGCGCCCCGCACCGAATGCGTCTGCCAGCCGGTGGCGGAACAGAGATCCTCGAGAGACGCGCCCTTCTTCTGGCGAAGAAGCGTGATCATCCGGTCGAGTTTTGTGGGTGTAGATGTTGCGGCTTTGCGGATCGCCTTAGTGTTTGCTTTACAGCGCTTGCTGTCAGATGATTTGGAAGTTTGAGATGCCATAAGTTTGTCCTCCTGTTGTCGGTCGGATATATTCCGTTCCTACCGACAACAGCCCGGCAAACGGGCATAGCAACAGTGAGGCTCCTTTGTGCAGCTAAGTCCAGTCTTTCTCCCCGGTTGAGGGCTATAAAGGTTGGCAGCTGTTGGATTCTTCTCTAATATACTACATATGGTGTAATTACGTCGTTGGATATACGAGATGAGCAAAGAGTCGGCCCTTGAAAACCCGTTGAGCGTGATCTATCGCCCGGTCGGTGACCTGGTACCGGATCCCCGGAATGCGCGTACTCATTCAAAGAAACAGATTGAGCAGATCAGGGCCTCGATTGCCGCGTTCGGCTTTACCAACCCGATCCTTGCTGATCCGGAAGGTCATCTGATTGCGGGGCACGGACGCTTGCTTGCAGCTAAGGCGATGGGTCTTGATGAGGTGCCTGTTATTACCCTCACGGGGCTAACAGAGATCCAGATACGTGCCCTCCGGCTCGCGGATAACAAGATCGCCCTCAATGCCGGCTGGGATCTCGAGATCCTGAAACAGGAACTTACTGAGCTCACCACAATAGATGTCGATATAGATGCAACCCTGACCGGGTTCTCAACGGGCGAGATTGATGTGATCCTGGAGGGGCAGGATGATCCCGACGATGAGGTTATTCCAGCCGTTCCGGAAACACCCAGAACCAAAGCGGGGGATATCTGGATACTGGGAGATCACCGTATCGGCTGCGGGGACAGTCGGGATATCGCCTTCTTGAAAAGAGTGGTTGGTACAGATGCACAAGTTGACGCAGCCTTCCTGGATCCGCCCTATAATGTCCGGATCAGTGGTCATGCCAATACCAGCGACCGGCATCGGGAGTTCGCGATGGCATCGGGCGAGATGAGTGAGACGGAGTTCCGGACCTTCCTCACCGAAACGCTGGGCGCCTGCGCGAGCGTCTCCCGGGATGGCGCCGTTCACTTTGTCTGTATGGACTGGCGACATATGGAGGATGTGACTGTTGTTGCCCATGATATCTATGGCGCGTTCCTCAATCTCTGCATCTGGAACAAGTCCAATGCCGGCATGGGCTCGCTTTACCGCTCGAAGCATGAACTGATATTTGTCTATCGGGTCGGGGAGGCGGCGCATCTCAATATGGTGGAGCTTGGCAAGCATGGTCGCAACCGAACTAATGTCTGGGATTATGCGTCCGTCAATTCCTTCCGGGGCAGCCGGCGCGAGGATCTTGCGCTGCATCCCACTGTTAAGCCGACGGGGATGGTGGCAGATGCCATCAAGGATGTGACCCGTCACGGGGATCTTGTCCTTGATATATTTCTGGGCTCAGGCACGACCCTGATAGCCGCCGAGCGGGCGGGGCGCCGATTCCGCGGTGTCGAGATTGATCCGGCCTATGTCGATGTCGCTCTTGAGCGATGGTCTGCCCTGACGGGCAAGGA
>NZ_JAJFZN010000009.1 GCF_020731145.1 Sneathiella sp. HT1-7
ATTTGGTTGCGGGGGTAGGATTTGAACCTACGACCTTCAGGTTATGAGCCTGACGAGCTACCGGGCTGCTCCACCCCGCGGTAATTTTGTTTTTCTGGAAGGGGTTTGATGTCCTTCCGGTTAGCGGTGTGTTGCCCGGTTTACTTGCTGGCTTCCGGCTGGTTGCCTACAGGCCGGGCTGCTCCACCCCGCGGTAATTTTGTTTTTGCCTCAATCGCCGGCGGGAACATCCGTTCCCTTGGCCTTGCCTCGGCTTGCGCCTCGGATCCGTATCCTTTCTGACGCGGTGAGGTTTTACAATTTCAAAGGCTGTGCCTTTGGCAGGTCGCGACTGCGGCCCGGGCAGATGCCCGAGAAGCCTGAGCCCACGGAGGTGGGCGGCCGGCGTCTGAGGCTTTTGATCTTATAAAGAGGAGCTTCTGTTTTTTGCAGGCCTGGCGGCGACCTACTCTTCCGTGCCTTAAGACAAAGTACCATCGGCGCTGGGAGTTTTCACGACCGAGTTCGGGATGGGATCGGGTGCAGGCCTCCCGCCATAGCCACCAGGCCGGCAAAAAGCAGAAGTTATGAATACATCCTTGAATGTGTTTTGATTTTGTTACTGATCTTATTTCCAAAGCGATGCCTCGGAATGAGATCATAAAATCCGTAGTGTTCAGTCTAATCTGACTACTGTGCATGATGAAGCACTAAGATCAAACCGATCGAGTGATTAGTACTGGTCAGCTCCATATGTTGCCATACGTCCACCTCCAGCCTATCAACGTGGTGGTCTTCCACGGCTCTCAAGGGATATCTGGTTTTGAGGGGGGCTTCCCGCTTAGATGCTTTCAGCGGTTATCCCGTCCGTACTTAGCTACCCTGCAGTGCCACGGGCGTGACAACAGGTCCACCAGAGGTACGTCCACCCCGGTCCTCTCGTACTAGGGGCAGCTCCTCTCAAATATCCTACACCCACGGCAGATAGGGACCGAACTGTCTCACGACGTTCTAAACCCAGCTCACGTACCTCTTTAATTGGCGAACAGCCAAACCCTTGGGACCTGCTCCAGCCCCAGGATGAGATGAGCCGACATCGAGGTGCCAAACAATGCCGTCGATATGGACTCTTGGGCATTATCAGCCTGTTATCCCCGGCGTACCTTTTATCCGTTGAGCGATGGCCCTTCCACACGGGACCACCGGATCACTATGACCGACTTTCGTCTCTGCTCGACTTGTCAGTCTCGCAGTCAGGCTGGCTTATGCCATTGCACTCATCAGCTGATTTCCGACCAGCTTGAGCCAACCATCGCGCGCCTCCGTTACCATTTAGGAGGCGACCGCCCCAGTCAAACTACCCACCATGCAGGGTCCCGGAACCGGATAACGGTCCTCGGTTAGATATCAAAAGTCAAAAGGGTGGTATTTCAAAGGTGCCTCCACAATAACTGGCGTCACTGCTTCAAAGGCTCCCACCTATTCTACACATTCAAATCCTGATACCACTGCAAAGCTATAGTAAAGGTGCACGGGGTCTTTCCGTCTAACCGCGGGTACTCCGCATCTTCACGGAGAGTTCAATTTCGCTGAGCCTATGTTGGAGACAGCGGGGAAGTCGTTACGCCATTCGTGCAGGTCGGAACTTACCCGACAAGGAATTTCGCTACCTTAGGACCGTTATAGTTACGGCCGCCGTTTACTGGGGCTTCGATTCGCAGCTCTCACCGCTCCTCTTAACCTTCCAGCACCGGGCAGGCGTCAGACCCTATACGTCGTCTTGCGACTTCGCAGAGTCCTATGTTTTTAATAAACAGTCGCCACCCCCAAGTCTGTGCCACCTCCCATTGGTTGCCCAAAGAGAGGTACCCCTTCTCCCGAAGTTACGGGGTCATTTTGCCGAGTTCCTTCAACATAGTTCTCTCAAACGTCTCGGTATACTCTACCAGTCCACCTGTGTCGGTTTGGGGTACGGTCTATAATGATGGAGCTATTTCCTGGAACAGGTTCACAGCAGGTCCAATCCAATAAGGACCCACAATTTACCCCATTCGTCACTACCATCAGGTTGAGGAATATTAACCTCATTCCCATCGACTACGGCTTTCGCCCTCGCCTTAGGGGCCGACTCACCCTGCGCAGATTAGCTTTACGCAGGAACCCTTGGACTTTCGACGTGAGTGTTTCTCACACTCATCTCGCTACTCATGTCAGCATTCTCACTTCCGATACCTCCAGGCAACCTCGCGGTTACCCTTCACAGGCTTACGGAACGCTCCGCTACCACTCAACTCAAAGAGTTGAATCCGCAGCTTCGGTGCATGGCTTTAGCCCCGGTACATCTTCGGCGCAGGCCGGCTTAAATTTAGACCAGTGAGCTATTACGCTTTCTTTAAAGGGTGGCTGCTTCTAAGCCAACCTCCTGGTTGTTTTGGCCTTCCCACATCCTTTCCCACTTAGCCATGACTTAGGGACCTTAGCTGGCGGTCTGGGCTGTTTCCCTCTCGGCAATGGATCTTAGCACCCACTGCCTGTCTGCCTTGCTGCATTCTTCGGTATTCGGAGTTTGGTTAGGTTTGGTAAGTCGTTGGGACCCCCTAGCCCATCCAGTGCTCTACCCCCGAAGATGATACAAGACGCTCTACCTAAATAGATTTCGCGGAGAACCAGCTATTTCCGAGTTTGATTGGCCTTTCACCCCTAGCCACAAGTCATCCCCCAACTTTTCAACGTTGGTGGGTTCGGTCCTCCAGTGCATGTTACTGCACCTTCAACCTGCTCATGGCTAGATCACCCGGTTTCGGGTCTAATCCCTGCAACTAAATCGCCCTATTCAGACTCGCTTTCGCTGCGCCTACACCTATCGGCTTAAGCTTGCTGCAAAGATTAACTCGCTGACCCATTATACAAAAGGTACGCCGTCACCCCATAAAGAGGCTCCGACTGATTGTAGGCATCCGGTTTCAAGGTCTCTTTCACTCCCCTTGTCGGGGTGCTTTTCACCTTTCCCTCACGGTACTTGTTCACTATCGGTCGCATAGGAGTACTTAGGCTTGGAGGGTGGTCCCCCCACGTTCAGACAGAATTTCTCGTGTTCCGCCCTACTCAAGGACCTTATCCAACATTACCCATACGGGGCTATCACCCACTCTGGCCAGCCTTTCCAGGCTGTTCTGGTTGTTTGAATAAGGCCACTGGCCTGGTCCGCGTTCGCTCGCCACTACTAACGGAGTCTCGGTTGATGTCCTTTCCTCTGGCTACTTAGATGTTTCAGTTCACCAGGTTCGCTTCGCTATCCTATATATTCAGATAGCGATACCGCTAATGCGGTGGGTTTCCCCATTCGGATATCTTCGGATCAAAGTTTGCTTGCAACTCCCCGAAGCTTTTCGCAGCATGCCACGTCCTTCATCGCCTCTATGCGCCAAGGTATCCACCAAATGCCCTTAAAACGTTTGATCTCAGCACTTCGCGTCATGCACAGAAGTCAGATCAGATTTGCTCGCTGTCGCAGGCTGTCCTCGCTTTCGCTCAAACAACCCTTGGCCCTGCCTCAGATCCGCCTCAAACCATCTCCTGCCGTGCAGCAAGAAACAATCCAAAAACATCACCTCAACAAGCAACAAACACATCAATCCAACAACCATTCACAACAGTTATTTAAAATTGAACACTACCCATGGATACTCAGGTCATCTCGAACCCGAACATCCACAGTTAGGATGTATTCATTTCCTCTTCACAATATCAAATAAAACACAAAGGCCTGAACCTTCGCTAACCGCTTGCGCAGTATCTCGTTTCCTTCTCGACAATCAGGCTGTTGGTGGAGGCAGACGGGATCGAACCGACGACCTCATGCTTGCAAAGCACGCGCTCTCCCAACTGAGCTATGCCCCCTCAACAAACCAAAACAAGCTGGTGGGCCTGGGTAGACTTGAACTACCGACCTCACGCTTATCAGGCGTGCGCTCTAACCAGCTGAGCTACAGGCCCGGTCCGCCGCTTCGGGTACATTTTCCGATCCAGCCGGCAAACCAGCTGGAGCAGAACCTAATTATCAGAGAAGAGATGCCAGGACGGCGAGATTTAAGTGTTTGCCTAACCCGGATAAATCCGGTTGGCGTTTATTCTTTAAAAGAGATCAAACAATAAATTGCTCGGCCTCTTCCTTAGAAAGGAGGTGATCCAGCCGCAGGTTCCCCTACGGCTACCTTGTTACGACTTCACCCCAGTCGCTGACCTTACCGTGGTCGGCTGCGTCCAAAAGGTTCGCGCACCGGCTTCGGGTAAAACCAACTCCCATGGTGTGACGGGCGGTGTGTACAAGGCCCGGGAACGTATTCACCGCGGCATGCTGATCCGCGATTACTAGCGATTCCAACTTCATGCACTCGAGTTGCAGAGTGCAATCCGAACTGAGACGGCTTTTGAAGATTAGCTCCAGGTCACCCCTTCGCTGCCCTCTGTCACCGCCATTGTAGCACGTGTGTAGCCCAGCCCATAAGGGCCATGAGGACTTGACGTCATCCCCACCTTCCTCCGGCTTATCACCGGCAGTTCCATCAGAGTGCCCAACTAAATGCTGGCAACTAATGGCGAGGGTTGCGCTCGTTGCGGGACTTAACCCAACATCTCACGACACGAGCTGACGACAGCCATGCAGCACCTGTGTGGTAGCCAGCCGAACTGAAGAAAGACATCTCTGCCAATCATACTACCCATGTCAAGGGCTGGTAAGGTTCTGCGCGTTGCTTCGAATTAAACCACATGCTCCACCGCTTGTGCGGGCCCCCGTCAATTCCTTTGAGTTTTAATCTTGCGACCGTACTCCCCAGGCGGAATGCTTAATGCGTTAGCTGCGTCACTGAAAGGTAAACCTCCCAACAACTAGCATTCATCGTTTACGGCGTGGACTACCAGGGTATCTAATCCTGTTTGCTCCCCACGCTTTCGTACCTCAGCGTCAGTATCGGACCAGTAAGTCGCCTTCGCCACCGGTGTTCTTCCCAATATCTACGAATTTCACCTCTACACTGGGAATTCCACTTACCTCTTCCGATCTCTAGCAACACAGTTTTGAATGCAGTTCCGGGGTTGAGCCCCGGGCTTTCACACCCAACTTGCGTTACCGCCTACGTACTCTTTACGCCCAGTAATTCCGAACAACGCTAGTCCCCTCCGTATTACCGCGGCTGCTGGCACGGAGTTAGCCGGGACTTCTTTACCAGGTACCGTCACTATCTTCCCTGGCGAAAGAGCTTTACAACCCTAGGGCCTTCTTCACTCACGCGGCATGGCTGGATCAGGGTTGCCCCCATTGTCCAATATTCCCCACTGCTGCCTCCCGTAGGAGTCTGGACCGTGTCTCAGTTCCAGTGTGGCTGATCTTCCTCTCAGAACAGCTAAAGATCGTCGGCTTGGTGAGCCATTACCTCACCAACTACCTAATCCTACGCGGGCTCCTCTTTCGGCGATAAATCTTTAGTCCGTAGACATCATACGGTATTAGCGTCCGTTTCCAGACGTTATCCCGTACCGAAAGGCAAATTCCCACGCGTTACTCACCCGTGCGCCACTCTCCACTACCCGAAGGTAGCTTCTCGTTCGACTTGCATGTGTTAGGCCTGCCGCCAGCGTTCGTTCTGAGCCAGGATCAAACTCTCAAGTTTGATTTAGAATTAACTTCTTCCCGTCACAACGTTTGTACCAACCCAATCCTAAAACCAGATCAGTACGCTGAACTTAAACCTACTGATTACCCAAACCCGAAAGTCCAAATAACCAGCGTCTCAAGATACCCGTTGCAACAAAAAGTCGTCATTCAACAACCCCGCCGCCCAGGCATCCCTTCTCATCTTTATCCACAATGTCAAAAATCAAACCGCCCAAAATCAAAAATTCCGGACAAAAAAA